>NZ_CP080419.1:0-1456245 GCF_019457595.1 Shewanella psychrotolerans
GTGGCGGTTTCACTTTGGCAGCAATGTATCGGACGACTACAAGACGAGCTATCGGCTCAGCAATTCAGTATGTGGATCAGACCGTTACAAGCCGAAATGGACGGGGATACTCTAGTGTTATATGCACCGAATCGATTCGTTCTCGATTGGGTTAGAGATAAGTACCTTAATACCATTAATCAATTTTTTACTGAGCAAATGGGCAGTAATGCGCCTAAGTTGCGTTTTGATATTGGTAGTCGTCCAGCGAATAAACCAGCCACTCCAGCAGCGTCGGTGAGAATGCCTGCTGCGCCATCTGCAAATAAATCGCCGAGTAAGCCGTCTTTTAATACCAATGAGCCTTCGGTTAGCACGAATCATAGAAGTAATATCAATCCCACGTATCAGTTTGATAACTTCGTTGAGGGTAAATCTAACCAACTGGGTAAAGCGGCAGCGCTGCAAGTGTCAGAAAATCCCGGTGGCGCATATAACCCGCTATTTCTTTATGGTGGTACAGGTTTAGGTAAGACCCACTTATTACATGCTGTGGGTAATGGCATTATCAAGAATAATCCGAATGCTAAAGTGGTTTATATGCATTCTGAAAGATTCGTACAGGATATGGTTAAAGCCCTGCAAAATAATGCGATTGAAGAGTTTAAGCGTTACTACCGTAGTGTCGATGCATTATTTATTGATGATATTCAGTTTTTTGCTAATAAAGATCGATCACAAGAAGAGTTTTTCCATACCTTTAATGCCTTGCTCGAAGGGAATCATCAGATCATCTTGACCTCTGATCGTTATCCAAAAGAGATTGACGGCGTTGAAGATCGCCTTAAGTCGCGTTTTGGTTGGGGTCTTACCGTTGCAATTGAGCCTCCGGAATTAGAAACCCGTGTTGCTATTTTAATGCGTAAAGCGCAAGAGAGTGGTATTAACCTCCCGGATGAAGTTGCTTTCTTTATTGCCAAGCGATTGAGATCAAACGTGCGTGAGTTAGAGGGCGCATTAAACCGTGTTATTGCTAACGCAAACTTTACAGGTCGTCCGATCACTATCGATTTTGTGCGCGAAGCACTAAGAGATCTCTTGGCTCTGCAAGAAAAATTGGTCACTATAGACAATATTCAGAAAACTGTAGCTGAATATTACAAGATCAAGATGGCCGATATGTTGTCTAAGCGTCGTTCCCGCAGTGTGGCGCGCCCAAGACAGATGGCAATGGCACTGTCGAAAGAGTTAACTAACCAAAGCTTACCTGAGATTGGTGATGCCTTTGGTGGTCGTGACCACACCACTGTGTTGCACGCATGTCGTAAAATTGCGCAGCTTCGTGAAGAAAGCCATGACATTAAAGAAGATTATGCTAACTTGATCCGTACGTTATCTTCATAAAATCTGGGAAATTGAAACTAATGAAATTTTCAATTGATAGGGATGCCCTATTAAAGCCGCTTCAACTCGTTAGTGGAGCGGTGGAGAGACGACATAACTTGCCTATTCTGGCAAACCTTTTAGTTGAAGTAAGTGGTCACTCACTTAAGTTGACCGGTACCGATTTAGAGGTCGAACTCGTCGGCCAAGCGCAACTTGAGGGAGAGGTCATCGAAGGACGAACGACCGTTCCGGCTAAGAAATTTCTCGATATTGTTAAATCACTTCCCGATCAAGTCGAACTTAAAATTGAGCAGCAGGAAAACCGCCTGTTGCTGCGTTCTGGTCGCAGTCGTTTTACTTTGGCGACACTACCTGCCGAAGAATACCCGAACGTAGAAGCCTTCCAGGCCGACATTCAATTTACCATCAAACAAGGTACGCTTAAGTCACTTATCGATGCGACTCAGTTTTCAATGGCAAACCAAGACGTACGTTATTACTTGAACGGTTTGTTGTTAGAAACCGAGGGCAACGTATTACGCGCGATTGCCACCGATGGTCATCGCTTAGCATTAAGCCATCGTATGATTGAAGAGTCCTTACCTGAAAAACAGGTCATTGTACCGCGCAAAGGCGTGTTAGAGCTGCAACGCTTGTTTGAAGGTGAAGATCTTGATGTGACCATAGCGATTGGTGATAACGCGATTCGTGCAACGACACAGAGTGCGGTATTTACCAGTAAGCTTGTCGATGGTCGATTCCCTGATTATCGCCGCGTACTGCCTAAAGGTGGCGATAAAGTGGTTATCGCAAGTCGTAACCACCTTAAACAGGCATTGCTGCGCGCCTCTATTCTGTCGAATGAGAAGTTCCGTGGTGTGCGTGTACAGCTAGAGCAGAATTTAATTAAGATCACCGCCAATAACCCTGAACAGGAAGAAGCGGAAGAGATCTTAGATATCGAATATGACAATACGCCGTTAGAAATTGGCTTTAACGTGAGCTATCTGCTGGATGTATTGAACAACTTACCTTCCGATGATGTGCGTATCACCTTAATCGATGGCAACTCCAGCGCCTTGATTGAGAACCATATCGAAGAAGATTCCATGTACGTTGTTATGCCAATGCGCCTCTAATTTGGTCCTTATTAACGCCACGCCCTGTGGCGTTAGTCTATTTGCTTAGGCTGAACTACTGAGTAATTAATGAGTTTAACTCGTCTTCATATCGACTCTTTTCGTAATATCACTAGCGCGCAATTGCAGTTAGGCGATGGATTGAATCTTATCTATGGCCAAAATGGTAGCGGTAAAACCAGTATACTAGAGGCTATCTATTTTCTGGGAATGGGGCGTTCGTTTCGAAGTCATCTGTCTCAGCGTGTTATTCAAAACAGTGAAGATAAACTCACCCTATTTGCTAACTTAAGCCAAGGCGATCAAGAGCAAAAAATTGGTTTACGCCGTTTTCGCTCAGGGGATACCGAAGTGAAAATTAATGGCGATAAGGTCAAAAGGTTATCGACATTAGCGGAAACGTTACCCATACAAGTGATCACTCCCGAGAGTTTTTCTCTGCTTTTTGAAGGGCCAAAATCTCGGCGACAGTTTATCGATTGGGGCGCGTTTCATACCGACAAAAACTTCCATTCGGCATGGGCTAATGTTAGACGAATTTTAAAGCATAGAAATCAGATGCTTAAAAGTGAAACACCTTATCACCAAGTTCAATTTTGGGACAAGGAATTAGTGCGTTATGCCGAAATTGTCACCGAGATACGAAAGCAATATGTAGGCTCGTTAAATGAACGACTTAAGGGTATAATCGAAGAGTTTTTACCTCAGGTTGATGTTAAAGTTTCCTTTACTCGAGGTTGGGATAGCAAAACTCATTATGATGAGTTGTTGCAGGCACAATATCCCAGAGATTTAGCGGCAGGACACACAGCAAGTGGGCCTCATAAGGCTGACCTAAGACTGCGTGTTGGCACACTGCCTGTTCAGGATGCGTTATCCCGAGGCCAATTGAAATTGTTAGTGTGTGCGTTGCGCATTGCACAGGGAAAGTTGCTAAAACAACAAATAGATAAAAACAGTATTTATCTGGTGGATGATTTGCCATCGGAATTGGATGCAAGACACAGACAACTGTTGCTGCAGCAGCTAAGCGATACAGGGGCGCAAGTATTTGTGACTGCTATCGAGCCAGCGGCAATAATAGATTCGTTAAACACGCCACCTGTAAAGGTGTTTCATGTGGAACAAGGGCGTGTAACGGTAATTGAATAACCGACGAGAGAATAATATGTCAGAGAATAGTTACGATTCTTCGAGTATTAAGGTTCTAAAAGGCCTTGATGCGGTACGTAAGAGACCTGGAATGTATATCGGTGATACCGATGATGGTACGGGTCTACATCACATGGTATTCGAAGTGGTCGATAACTCTATCGATGAAGCACTTGCTGGCTATTGTAGTGACGTTACGATCAAAATCCATGCAGATGGTTCGGTATCAGTTAAAGATGATGGCCGTGGTATTCCTGTTTCTATCCATGAGGAAGAAGGGGTTTCTGCTGCTGAAGTTATTATGACTGTACTGCATGCTGGTGGTAAGTTCGATGATAACTCTTACAAAGTATCTGGTGGTCTTCATGGTGTGGGTGTTTCGGTTGTAAACGCACTGTCAGAAAAACTACAGATGACCATTCGTCGTGAAGGTAAGCTTTACGAGCAGTTTTATACTCACGGTGTACCTGATGCACCGATTCAGGCGATTGGTGACGCGACAACCACTGGCACAGAGATCCGTTTTTGGCCTAGCAGCGAAACCTTCACCGATGTCGAATTCCATTTCGATATTCTGGCTAAACGAGTTCGCGAACTGTCATTCCTAAACTCAGGCGTGGGAATTCGTTTAGTTGATGAGCGTGATGACCGTGATGAGTTTTTTAAGTATGAAGGTGGTATTAGTGCGTTCGTTGACTACTTAAACGTTAACAAGACGCCTGTAAACAAAGAGGTTTTCCACTTTGTTCAAGAGCGTGATGACGGCATTACCGTTGAAGTTGCGATGCAGTGGAATGATGGTTTCCAAGAAAACATCTTCTGTTTCACCAACAATATTCCTCAGCGCGATGGTGGTACTCACTTAGCGGGTTTCCGTAGCGCATTGACGCGTAACCTAAATACTTATATGGACCGTGAAGGTTTCAATAAGAAAGGTAAAACCAGTGCTACGGGTGATGATGCGCGAGAAGGTTTAACGGCAGTTATCTCGGTTAAAGTACCGGATCCTAAGTTCAGCTCGCAAACCAAAGATAAACTGGTTTCTAGTGAAGTGAAAACAGCGGTAGAACAGACCATGGGTGAAAAGTTAGGTGATTACCTAATGGAGCATCCAAATGAAGCTAAGTTAATTGTGGGTAAGATCATCGATGCCGCTCGTGCTCGTGAAGCAGCCCGTAAAGCGCGTGAAATGACTCGTCGTAAAGGCGCATTAGATTTAGGTGGTCTGCCAGGTAAACTTGCCGATTGCCAAGAGAAAGACCCTGCGCTTTCTGAAATATACATAGTGGAAGGGGACTCTGCTGGCGGTAGCGCCAAGCAGGGACGTAACCGTAAGAACCAAGCCATTCTGCCTCTTAAAGGTAAGATCCTCAACGTTGAGAAGGCCCGCTTCGATAAGATGCTGTCTTCACAAGAGGTTGCGACACTGATCACCGCATTAGGTTGTGGTATTGGTCGTGACGAGTACGATCCAGATAAGACTCGTTATCACAACATCGTTATCATGACCGATGCTGACGTCGACGGCTCGCACATCCGTACCTTGCTGTTGACCTTTTTCTTCCGTCAAATGCCTGAACTGATTGAGCGTGGTTATATCTATATTGCTCAACCACCGCTGTACAAAGTTAAAAAAGGTAAGCAAGAGCAATATCTGAAAGACGATCCAGCATTGGTTGAATATTTAACTAACTTAGCGTTAGACGGTGGTGAAATTCATCCTTCTAAAGATGCGCCTGCGATGTCGGGAGCACCGTTAGAGAAGTTGGTTTATCAATATCGCGAAGTCGAGCAAATTTTTGATCGTCTAGAGAAGCGTTATCCACTTATGTTGACTGAGCGTATGCTTTATCAACCAGCGTTAACTAGTGAGTTAATGGCTGACGAAGCGAAAGTAAAGCAGTGGTGTGATGCTTACGTTGCTGCGTTGAAAGAAGCTGAGTCTGGTGGATTCATCTTTAGTGGCGAAGCGTTCCTTGACCCTGAGCGTCAAGTGTATCTACCTAAGATCACTATTCGTAAACACGGTATCGATACCCATTACCTGTTCTCTTACGATTTCTTAGTGTCTAGCGACTATCAGCGTATGTCAAAGCTTGCTGAAGCGCTTGATGGATTAATCGAAGAGGGTGGCTATGTTAAGCGTGGTGAACGTGTTAAAGAGATCACTTCCTTCGTTGAAGCATTAGATTGGTTGATGAGTGACTCAAAGCGTGGTCTTTATATCCAACGATACAAAGGATTGGGTGAGATGAACCCTGAGCAGCTTTGGGAAACCACCATGGATCCAGAATCGCGTCGTATGCTTCGAGTAACCATTGAAGATGCGATTGGTGCCGATCAGCTGTTTACCTGCTTGATGGGTGATCAGGTAGAGCCGCGCCGTGATTTTATCGAGTCAAACGCACTTAACGTGGCTAACTTAGACGTGTAAGTCTTATTGACCGTTAGTCAGCAAAAGCCTCAGAGAGATCTGGGGCTTTTTTGTTGCTCATTTTTGAATAATACCAATTAGTATAAAGATGTGATCGCTCAGTGAGAATTTAGCGCTTATGAGGCAAGGCAACGAGTGAAGAGCATAGTTGTTCTACGATCAAACTCGTTAACACTGCATCAAAAGTGCTAAAACTCGCCTGTTAGGCGTGTTTTTTACCTTCCTACTTCTGCGTTGAATGGCCTCACAAGGGAACAACCATTCCATCATCCATTCGCCTTGAATTAGTTACCAAAAAACACGCTGAGTAGATCACTTTCTTATACTGATTGGTATAACGATCGTGATAAAGAATGAGTTGGAGGTGGGACAAGCTGGCCATCATCCATTGCCCTCGGACTCATCAGAGCGCGAGTAGTATTCGTTTGCTATAAAGCTCGTAGCTTATGTTGGTTGGGATAGATGTCGGCTGATAAGCTGAGCGAAGGCTAGTGCGTGCTCATTGTCGCCATGCAGGCAAATGCTGGTCGCCTTTATGATGACCGATTTTCCATCTAGCGTAGCAATAGGTTGGCTATTGATAATGTTTTCGACTTGTTTCATTGCGGTTTGAGGGTTTTCGATAACGGCGCCAACAAGGCGGCGTGATGCCAGTGCGCCGTTGGCTAAATAGGCTCTGTCGGCAAAGGCTTCTTCAATAACTTCAATACCTTGCGCACGTGCTTGCTGGACGAGAGAGCTGCCGGCTAGCATCATGAGTTTTAGGTCTGGATCGACTAACTTTATCGCGTCGATAATGATTTGTCCCAAATCGCTATTTTCAGCCGCTTGGTTATATAACGCACCATGAGGCTTAACATGGTGTAGTTTCACCTCTAAGGTATTGCAGATTTGTTTTAAAGCACTAATTTGATCGACTATCGAGTCCAATAACTCATTCGGGCTTAACTCCATGGTTTGACGGCCAAAATTAGCCCTATCAGGGTAACTTGGGTGAGCGCCTATCAGTACATTACATTGCTTGGCGAGTGTAACTGTTTGGCACATGGAGGCTTGATCGCCCGCATGGCCACCACAGGCGATATTGGCGCTGGTGATGATGTGCAGTAAGGCTGCGTCATTTACACCTCCCTCACCCAAATCGGCATTGAGATCGATTGGATAACGCCGCCCAATTTGCTTTGTGTTAGCAGCCATCCATTGCCCTCGCTAAACGATAATGATACTGCTGCCACTCATAGTTAGCACTCTGTGCCTGATTCGGACTGATATGCTGGAACATAAGATCTTGCCCCGGTCTCATCTGCGCCACCTTCCATAAGTCGGCTTCGATCACGCAGGCTATTCTAGGATAGCCGCCTGTGGTTTGCGCATCTGCCATCAATACAATGGGTTGGCCATTAGGTGGCACTTGTACCACCCCAGGCATCACGCCATGCGAGCGTAAGCTCATCTCTGTATCGGTTGATAGGGTTTGGCCTGTAAGCCGAGTTCCCATTCGATTGCTCTGATTTGACACTTTCCAAGAGGTATGCCAAAACGTTTTTTTACTCGATGGACTAAAGAGCGGCAATTCTGGACCAGGAAGAGCTCTTAAGATGCCGTCGTTAGCGCGTTGTACCGCGCCAATAGGACGACTAAATTTACCAAATTCCGCTGCGCCTATGTTCAATCTATCGCCAATTTCAAGATAGCGCCCATGATGTCCACCGAACTGGTTGGTGATGTCGGTGCCTTTGCCATTTAAAACCGCCGGACACTCAACGCCTCCCATGATGGAGAGGTAGCCGTACATCCCGTATTTCGGGCCGCGCACGCGCAGTATCTCACCTTTATTAACTTTACTGCGCCAGCCATTCCATAGGGGTCTGTTGCTGATGGTGGCATCAAAGTGTCCGCCACATAGGGCGACCCAAGTGTCGGTTTCAAAGCGGATAGTAAATTCTCCAGCACTAAACTCCAATGCGGCGCAGTTATCGGGGTTTGCCACTAAGCTATTCGCGAGGATCAATGCCTGTCTGTCTATTGCACCGCCGATAGGAACACCTAAATGGGCGACACCAGTGCGGCCTAGATCTTGGATCGTAATATGGCTGTTGGCTTGCTCAATGTGGATCATGATGTAAATGACCTGACTGGAACGAAAGTAACGATATCACCAGGCTGTAATAGGTTGGGAGAGTGCTGCAGCGGGTTAAATAACTTAAGATTGGTTTGGCCGATAAGTTGCCATCCTCCTGGGCTTTGGCTTGGATAGATACCCGTTTGCTCACCACCTATCCCAACTGAACCAGCGGGCACTTGCTGTCGAGGTGTTGATAATCTTGGGGAGTGTAATGAGGTTGGTAAGCCATCGAGATAGGCAAAACCGGGTTGAAACCCAATGAAAAACACTTGGTATTTGGCGCTACTGTGTTGGCTAATAACCTCTTCGACGCTAAGCTGGTGGGTTTTGGCGACATTGTCGATATCTGGGCCATACTCACCACCATATATCACGGGGATATCGATATTTCGTTGGGGTAATGAATGTTGCGACGCCTCATCCCATAATTTTTGTAGTATCGCTTCACCAGATTTAAGCCGTTCGGCGTTATCAAAATAGAGAGTTAGGTTATTCATCCCGGGAACCGCATTGAGCACATCTGCTAGATTTCGGCAGCTGTCAGCTATCCAGCAAAGCTTGTTTTGCAGGGCAAAATCGATAGCAGCTCGTGGTGCAGGGTCCAGCACCAAGGAGTTTTCACCTAGAGGATAGATGATATTTTCAGATACCATGGCAATTTAGACCTAGTTGCGGGAACGATAAGGTTAAGTCTAACTTGGCTTTGTATCATCGCTCAAGCATTGCACTGAAATGAGTGAATTCGAAATTGTGTGCTGAGGATGTATTATATTCATTGGGATTACTATCCTCGGTCATAAAAAAACGCACCACTAAGGGTGCGTTTTTATTAGCAAACTTTATGCTTATTGCAGTAGCGAGATGTCAGCCGCGTGTAAGAACTGCTCACGTAGGCTCGATAACAAGGCTAGGCGGTTGTTCTTCAGTGCTTCATCATCAGCCATCACCATCACATCTTCAAAGAAGGTATCCACGCTTTCACGTAGGTTTGCCAGCAGTGAAAGGGCTTCTTGATAGTTAGCTGCAGCAAACAGCGGTGCAAGCAGAGGCTGTAGCTCATTAATCTTAGCGGCTAGAGCTTTTTCGGCACCTTCAACTAACAAGTTATCGTCGATAGTGGCTGGAAGCTCACCTTCAACTTTAGCTAGGATGTTAGATACACGCTTATTGGCTGCAGCGAGTGCTTGAGCTTGCTCAAGAGTTCTAAAGTGAGCAACCGCTTTGATACGGCTTTCAAAATCGGCCGGTGAAGTTGGGCGACGTGCAAGCACGGCTAAGATCACATCGACACTCACATCTTGATCTTGATACCAAGCACGGAAGCGACCCATAAAGAACTCAAGTACCTGCTCGGCGACATTGTCGTTGCTGAGGTTTTGACCATGAAGCTCTTGTGCTTTTGCTATCAGATCAACAAGATCAAGCGGTAAGTTATTCTCTAAACAGATACGCAGCACACCAATGGCAGCGCGGCGTAAGGCGAATGGATCGGCTGCGCCTTTTGGTGCTTGGCCAATACCAAAAATCCCCACTAAAGTATCGAGCTTCTCTGCTAACGCAACACAGATAGAGATCGGTGCGGTTGGCACTGTATCACCAGAGAATTTAGGTTTGTACTGCTCAGCGAGTGCAACCGCTACGGCATCGGTTTCACTATCTAGACGCGCATAGTGCATGCCCATGGTGCCCTGCAGATCGGTGAACTCCATCACCATATTGGTCATCAAGTCTGATTTAGATAGAAGACCGGCACGAGCGGCTTCTTCTTTGTTTGCACCAATGCTGTTGGCAATGAAGGCTGCCAAAGCTGAAATGCGTTCGACGCGCTGTTTGATGGTACCTAACTGCTTTTGGAATACCACGGTATCAAGGCTAGCAAGACGAGACTCAAGCGACTGCTTTTTGTCGGTTTCGAAGAAGAACTCAGCATCGGCAAGACGTGGGCGAACCACTTTTTCGTTACCAGCAATAATCTGCGCTGGATCTTTAGATTCGATGTTAGTGACAAAAATAAAGTTTGGTAGCAGTGCGCCAGCTTTATCGAATACTGGGAAGTATTTTTGATCGCCTTTCATGGTGTAAACCAAGGCTTCTGCTGGCACGTCGAGGAATTTCTCTTCGAAGTTGGCGGTCAATACCACTGGCCACTCAACCAGTGAGGTCACTTCCTCTAGTAGATCATCTTCAAGATCGGCCACACCACCAATTTTAGCGGCAGCAGCTTCGGCGCCCGCTTTAATGATCGCTTTACGCTCAGCGTAATCGGCTAACACTTTACCTTGCTCTTTAAGCGCACTGAGGTAGTTGTCGGCATGATCTAGTTCTAAGGTATCAACGCCCATAAAGCGATGACCGCGTATGGTACGGGCAGACTTTATGCCAAGTAGTTCGCCTTCAATTAGCTCGCTACCCATAAGCATGGTCACGGTGTGCACAGGACGGATAAATTGAGTCTTGCTGCTGCCCCAACGCATAGGCTTTGGAATGGGGAGCTTGTCTAGTGCGCGCTGCGCCATGTCGGTGATCAGTGACTTTGTTTCAACACCAACTACTTTAGCTTGATGTAATAGCCACTCGCCTTTATCGGTTTTTAGGCGCTCAGCTTGCTCAACGGTAATGCCGTTGCCGCGAGCCCAGCCCATTGCGGCTTTAGTTGGATTGCCATCGGCATCGAATGCTTGAGCGATGGCTGGACCGCGCTTCTCTACAACCTTGTCGGCCTGTGCCAATACCAGTTGCTTAACATTGATGGCTAAGCGACGTGGAGCGGCGTACCAAGTTGCCGATTCAAAACTGAGTTCTGCTTTGTTTAGCTCTTCTTCGAAGTTAGCTAAAAACGATTCAGCTAAGTTACGTAGTGCTTTGGGTGGTAACTCTTCGGTGCCTACTTCAATGAGTAAGTTTTCAAATTTCATCTTTAATAATCCTCTACTTACACATTGGGAAACCAAGCGCTTCACGGGCTTGGTAATAGGATTCTGCAACGGCTTTTGCCATGGTGCGAACGCGTAAAATATAACGCTGACGTTCGGTTACCGAAATCGCATGGCGGGCATCGAGTAAGTTAAAAGCGTGAGAGGCTTTCATTACTTGCTCATAAGCGGGCAGTGGTAGCGGTGTTTCAAGTGCGAGTAGGTGGTTACAGGCTTTTTCACAGTCATCGAACTGCTTGAAAAGCACTTCTACATTGGCGTGTTCAAAGTTGTAGGTAGACTGTTCAACTTCATTCTGGTGGAAAACATCACCATACATAATCTTGCCCATTGGACCATCGGTCCAAACAAGATCATAAACGCTGTCAACCTCTTGAATGTACATGGCTAGTCGTTCTAAACCATAGGTGATCTCGCCTGTGACAGGGCTACACTCTAGGCCGCCTACTTGTTGGAAGTAAGTGAACTGAGACACTTCCATACCATTTAGCCAAACTTCCCAACCAAGGCCCCAAGCGCCAAGGGTTGGTGATTCCCAGTTATCTTCAACGAAACGCACATCGTGGATGCCCATATCGACACCAAGTGCTTCAAGTGACCCTAAGTAAAGCTCTTGAATATTGCTTGGTGAAGGCTTTAATACCACTTGGAACTGGTAGTAGTGTTGTAGGCGGTTAGGGTTTTCTCCGTAACGGCCATCGGTTGGACGGCGACACGGCTGGACATAGGCGCTGCTCATTGGTTCTGGGCCTAATGAACGCAAGAATGTCATTGGATGGAATGTACCTGCACCCACTTCCATGTCCAGCGGTTGAACGATAGCGCAACCTTGCTGCGCCCAGTATTCTTGCAGGGTTAAGATAAATCCCTGAAATGTTTTTACGTCGTGTTTCGTCGTCATGTCTACTACTGTCAGCTGGTGATAGAAAATGGTTTCGATTATACCTTGTTGAAAACGGCTTATGTAGGTTATTTTTTATCTTAACGGTGGAAAATTGAGAAAAAATACCATGGAAGTTAAACGTTGCGGCTGGGTGAGTAATGATCCCTTATACCAAGCTTATCATGACGATGTGTGGGGACGGCCTGTCTATGACAGCCAGGAGCTGTTCGCTAAACTCTGTTTAGACGGTCAGCAAGCGGGCTTATCTTGGATCACTATTTTAAAGAAGCAGCAAAATTATGAGGCGGCGTTTGCTAATTTTGACCCTAAGATTATCGCTACTTTTGATGAGGAAAAGATAGAAGAATTATTGCAAAATCCAGGTATTGTGCGTAATCGACTAAAAGTAAATTCGATTATTAAAAATGCCAAAGGCTATCTAGCATATGTAGAGCAGGGGAATGATTTTGCTACATTTTTATGGGGTTTTGTCGGTGGCGAGCCCATCATTAACCACTTTCATTCATTAGAACAATTGCCTGCGCAAACACCAGAGTCAGAAGCGATGTCAAAGGCCCTCAAAAAGCTTGGATTTAATTTTGTTGGTCCAACAATTTGTTATGCCTTCATGCAAGCGGTCGGTATGGTTAACGATCACTTGGTCGATTGCTTTTGCTATCAACAGGGTGATAAGTGATGCCAGGTTTAGCCAGATATCGTTTAGCTATATAGACCTGTACTAATTATATTCGTCATTTCTAAAGTTGAGTTCACCAAATATCTTTGTGGTATTAACAAAAAGGGGGTTCCACGTGGAACACCCTTTTTGTTTTTTTGATAAAGCCTATTTTTGGCCTAATTTGTAATTTTCATGAAATTAAAATTTTCGGCTAAAGTCTGGCAGATTTTAAAATTTAATTTTGATTAAAGTTCGAAGAAAAATGGCTTACGCTTGGTTTTATCACCATTCAGTTGGTCCATGGTCTCGGCATTGTAAAGTTTGCCGTTGACCATGGTATAAGTCACTCGGTCGGTAACACGAATGTCTTCGAGTGGATTGCCATCTATTACGATCAAGTCGGCAAGCTTACCAGACTTAATTGAACCGAGTTGATGATCCATCGCGAAGGTTATGGCAGGGTTGATGGTTGCGGTTTTTAAGACTTCCATATTACTCATGCCACCTTGGGCGAACATCCACATTTCCCAATGAGCAGCTAAACCTTCGCGTTGTCCGTGTGCGCCAATATTAGGTTTAACACCGAGTTGGTTTAACTCATTAGCAACCCGTGCAACGTTAAAGTGGTTGTAGTGTTCATCGGGTGCTGTTGGGCGACGCATTGAGCGAGCTTGCAATAAGTCACCGGGCACATATTTAGACAGGCGAGGGTGCGACCATACGTCTGTTTTATCATACCAATAGTTTTCCCCTGAAATACCACCATAGGCAACCACTAAGGTTGGAGTATAGTGCACCTCAGTTTGGCTCCAGAATTGCTTAATGTCGTTATAGATAGCTGCCGCTGGTAGTGAATGCTCAATGGTCGTGTGGCCATCTGCGATCATGGTGAGGTTATGCTGTAATAAGCTGCCGCCCTCTGGCACGACCATCATCTCCAACTCACGCGCTGCGGCAATAACTTGCTGACGCTGGTTACGGCGAGGTTGGTTGTAGCTCTTAACACTAAATGCACCGACTTTTTTGAGTCGCTCTAAGTGGAACTTTGCATCATCGAGTGAGTCGATATGCGAGGTATATCCCGGTGCATTGGCACCATACAAGATTGTGCCAGTAGAGAAGATACGCGGTCCGGCGATATTGCCCGCCTTTTGCTGCTCTGAGGCGGCAAAAATTTCAGTGGTATCGTTAGAAGGATCGTGAATCGTGGTGACACCTAGGGACAGGTTAGAATAGAGCTCCCAGTTCTGTTGTGGAATAATCTCACTTTCACCTTGTGAGCCGTGAGCGTGGGCATCAAATAGCCCCGGCATTAACGTCTTGCCTTTAATGTCGATAACCTCTGCGCCAGCCGGAATCTCCGTTGTTGCATCACCTACAGTGACAATCTTGTTGTCTTTGACTATCACTATGCCGTTATCGATAACCTTATCATCTTCCATGGTGATCACTTGGCCACCAACAAAGGCGATAGTTCCACGTGGAACATCCGCTTTCTTGCTAAAGCCGATATCAGTGATCTTAGGTTCGCTAATCTTTGATTTAGCGCCTTTCTCTGCTGTGGTGTAGCTGTTATCCACGTTAACTTGATACAGCTCTGGGCCTAGGGTCCAGTAAAGTTGATCGCTGTTGTTATTCCAGCTGATACTTTCTCCTGCGCGCACACTTAATTGGGTAACAGGCAGGTTGCTGGCTTTCGGACCGATATCTATGGTTTCGCCATGTTTAGCAAATGGGGTGACCCAGACCTTAAAGCGTTCTGCGAAGGCCAGTTGCTTGCCATCCGGCGAGACTCTAAATTCAGTTGCATGCTTACTGGTGTAATGGACTCGCTTTTGAAATCCATGGAGATTAATTGAGGACAGCTGTGGTGTCTCATCATGGTCTAAAAAGAATACTCGGTCCGACTCTGCGCCGAACTGAGGTTGATAGCCATCAGGTGTGATCTTTGTGTTAGCTTTGCCTTTGATGTCGACCACATACAGACCGGGTTCCTGAGACCAGGTTCTTGGCGTGATATTACCGCCTTTGATTTTACGGTAAACGACTAATTCCCCATCTGGCGAAAAGGTTGGTTCAACGTATTTACCTGGCTCTTGGGTGAGAACTTTTGCTTTACCACCGCGAGCATTGATAACACGCACGCTTCCTTGTTTGTCATCATCCCAAGTAGTGAAGACTATCTGTTTACCATCGCGAGACCATTGAGGGAATAGCTCACGTAGATCCGCATCTAGCTTAGTGAGTCGAGTGACCTTGCCATCAGGTAAGGTTTTAACCCATAGCTTACCTAAGGCTTCATAGACGACCTTTTTACCATCTGGAGACACCTGTGCCATTCGTAGCATTTTGACATCGAAGATATCCTTGTCGATATTCTGCTTAAAGCGCACGGATGGTTGTACAGCTAGTTCTGTTTTAACCGAGAAAGGGATCTGGTTGACTTGTTTGTCATCTACTTTTAGACGGTTTATTTTGCCACCGGCCCAGAATATGATCTCTTGGTTATCGGCGGTCCAGCTCATTGTTGGATATACGCCGTGAATAGCCCAAGTCTCCTGCATGTCGCGGTCGAGGTTATCGTATAGCTTGGTTTTTTTTCCCGATTTTAGATCGAGTAGATAAAGTGTCGACTGGAAACCATCACGTTTTATATAGGCCAACTTAGTTCCATCTGGGCTAGGTGTTGGACGAATCGCACCACCAGTGCCCTCGATGAGAACTTCAATATCACCCGTTTGAGTATCGTAGCGCTTAATCTTATAGATGCCTTTCACCGAATCTTTAGAGTAGTGGAAGGTTTTTCCTGGTGTGGCGTCTTGACTAAAGTAAACATAGCGCCCATCCGGAGAGTAGGCTGGCTCACCCAAATCTTTCTGTTCGTTAGGTCGCTCAGTGAGCTTAACCCCATCGCCACCAGCAACATGATATAACCAGACTTCACCAGCACCTAAACTGCGGCTACCAGTAAAGTGTTTACGGGCGATCAGGTACTGTGAATCTGGGCTCCACGCAGGGCTATTAAGCAGACGGAACGTTTCCTTTGTGACTGGGCGAGGGTTGTTGCCGTCGGCATCCATAATCCAGATGTTGTCACCGCCATCTTCATCAGAGGTAAAAGCGATAGACTTTCCATCTGGGCTATAAACCGGCTGCATCTGCCATGCGATACCCTTGGCGATTGCCTTAGCTTCACCGCCTTCGATGGGCATTTGATAAATATCACCTAGCAGATCAAATACTACCGTTTTACCATCTGGGCTGACACTGACGTTCATCCAAGTCCCTTCGGATACATCAATCTTAACTTGTTGAAGTGGTGCGTTTGCAGGCGCATTGACCTGCCAAGTCCCTGCTTCGGCTTTATCTTCTGCCCATGCAGGAAGGCTAAGGCTTAAGGCTATAGCGGCACAGAGTGGGGTGAGTCTTTGTTTAAACATTATTTTCCCGTTTTTTCGTTTTGTTTTGAGGGGTTGAGTTAAGCGTTCGCTGGTGATAGTGGTCACATTTTAACGGTTATTTATCGCATAAATTGCGTAACAGTAAAACCATAATTCTGTGACATTTAGTGAATAGTTGGTGTGTTTGGAGAGGAACAGCCTGCAGATGCAGGCTGTAGAGTAGGAGTTAAATCAGTTCAAGCTGTTCGGTAATACGAACTGAATCGCCAATATTGATATTAGCATCGTTTAGCACACGGCAGGTGACACCGCCACGCCAGTTCGGGGTTAATGCCGCTTCGAGTCCTGGCTGGGCCATCTCCATCTTTTTACAAGGATCCGTTTCGCCTGTGATATGTAGTTGTAGATCACCGATATGAAGTACTTTGCCGATATACTGTGGGCCGAACTCCAGCCCCTCAACAAGTAAGTTTGCCCTGCGAGTTGTCCATGGCAGTTCAATGTTTAGCTCGTGACAGGTTTGTTGCCATTGCTGTGCGGAGAGCACCGTGACTTGGCGTTTGCTGGGCTTACCAAATACATCCTGTGCGACACCAGTGGTTGTGGTGACGAGTGCGTTTGATGTTTCAAGCATCGGACCACCCCTGACCACCTTGTAACTAATACCTTGTAAACTCGCCATTTTGTTCCCGTCCATTTGAATGCCTGTTTACAGTGTAAACCGCTCCTTGGCGGGGATGCAAGATATGGTTATAAGCCTTTTTTTATCAGGTATCGATAGGGGGGTGCGCTAGTTTCGCTAGCAATCAAGGTGTGATCCATAAACTCACAAAAACTTGGAATATCTCTGGTTGTGGCAGGATCATCTGCGATGATAAGTAAGGTTTCACCATCTTGCATCTTGCGCACAGATTTTCGAACCATCATCACAGGTTCGGGGCATCTTAAACCTAGGGCATCGAGTTGGTGTTGTGCGTCAGAAAAAGTGTTGCTCATAAAAATAACCTTGGATGATGAAAAGACCACTTTAAACAGTGAGGGCTAATATTACGCTAGCCACGGGGTTGTGCCAAGTTGCGCTAAGGATTTTGTGAGCTAATACTGATAGGTGTAAATCATTACGGAGTGTTTCACGTGGAACATTGGATTAACGTTTTATTGAATCTAATTTCACGAGGTTCTTTTTGTCTGTACTTGCCGGTACAGATTTCAAGTTTCGCTTATGTTGATACATTTTGCTGTCTGCAAGGTTAATTATTTCGCTGGCTTCCATATAGTGTTGTGGGCCAGTATCTACGATTCCATAACTGAGCGTCACAGGAACTAACTCTTGTTTAAGTTTTTTTTCTAACCTGTTTATAAATTCATTTTGAACGTCTGTTGCATTACAATTTGGTAATACAATACAAAACTCATCTCCACCGTAACGAAAGCAACAATCTTCTCCTCGTACCGAGCTTGCAATAACTTTGGCAATATTTTGCAAAATATTATCGCCAGCCTGATGTCCTTGAGTGTCGTTTATCTTTTTGAAATCATTGATATCAATATAACAGATACTAACGGCCTCTAATCGACGTTGTGCAGCTCTAAGCATTCTGGTTACTATCTCGTTTAGATGGCGTACGTTTAGTAATCCTGTAAGCGGGTCTGTACGTGATAATTCTTCAAGTTGTTGGGTTCGCTCTTTTACTTTAGCCTCCATGTTGTTGGCATATTTCTCTGCTTTTTGTTTTGCCGTTTCTATTTCTGATACTAGGCTTCTGATGTAAGTATCGAAAACCAGGCTAACGTCGAAGAGGATTAATTTGTCCAGAGCAAGTATAACGGCTTCAGCTTTAGCCTGATCCTTTTTAAATGCCTTATTTATATTCTTATTAATTAAGTTTTTAAGGGTATGTACTGCGGAGAGATAGAGCTTTGGTTCAACGCCTATACGCTTATGTACTAGGCCTATTCTCAATCGATTATTAACATATTCGAGATCGTATTCCCCTAGAAATAAATCTTGTACATAACGTTTTTGCGCAGCCCGCAGACGGTCTAAAGTGTCTGAGTCACCAATTAATAATGCTATCTCAGACACATCGGTTTGCATCGAGTAAAACTCTTCGACAATATCATCGATATATAATTGAATCGTCGGCTGGCAAGACGCTAATAGTTCGGTATCTTGTGTGGTAAGCAGAAACAGTGATTTACGGAACTCTATCTCTAGGTCGGTAATTCGCATCTGCTCAAAAAGCGTTTGATTAGTTTGATTCATTTCAATTCCATTTGCTCTGAATTTGCCATCAATAATTTAAAATTACACTTCAGTTTTTATAGTATAGCTAACTTAACGTTGGATGAAGCTGTTTCCTTGTCTATGTCAAATCTACCATTGTTGCATGAGTTAAAGCTTGTAGATCTTGGGGCGAGAGTTGGATATCTAAGCCGCGGCGGCCACCGCTGATATACATTTGTGCTAGCTGTTGAGCACTGGTATCAATAAAGGTCTCTAAGGTTTTCTTTTGACCTAAAGGACTAACACCACCTAAGACATAACCTGTTGAACGTTGAACTTTTTCCGGTGATGCCATGGCCGCTTTTTTTGAGCCTACAGCTTTGGCGAGGCATTTCATATTAAGCTTTTTATCTACTGGAATAATTGCGACCACTAACTTATGGTTATCGACTTCGGCAACGAGAGTTTTAAATACGCAGGCCACATCTAAATTAAGTTTTTCTGCGGCTTCTAGCCCATATGCACCGCTGCCTGCCTGGTGTTGGTACTCGTGAACCGTGTAATTGATTTTTGCTTTATCTAGTGCTTTGGTTGCGGGAGTCATAACTTGTTGTTTCCGATATTTACAGTTGGTTTACCATGATGGATATTGTAATGCCGTGGTTGTCCTGAGTATCTATTTGCTGCCAGCCTTGTTGACGATATAGCTTGATATTATGACTCTCAGTTTGAAGGTAGAGCGTGGTGATATTCATCGTGCGAGCTTTCTCTATCGCTAACTGAATAATCTTATTGCCCAGCCTTTTGCCTCGCTCACTCTGTTTGACAAAAACACCACCAAGCCAGTGAGAGTCTTTAGGATAGTCAGGATTTTCCTGAAATCTTAACTGAGCAACAGCGACTGGTTCATCGTCTCGGCACAGCATTAAAATCAACGGTAGTGTATCGCGATTTAAATAGTCAGAGAGTGATGATTGCACGGTTTCTAAGGTGCGATCAGCGCTTAAGTGTCCCCACTGGTGATAATACCAACTTGCAATCGTGCTGGTCGCATTAGGGTTGTCGGCAAGTATCTGACAGTGCATTGGCTGATCTCGTTTGAATCGCTTTGTTGATTATTTTCATAAAACTGGACTGAGTACAAGCTGTGTTTGGGCGAGGTTTTACTCGATGGGCGTAAGTCGTAAAAGTTGGCGAAAAAAAATCGAGTAACTCTTCGTTACTCGATTTCTATAAACGCTCATGGGAGGGAGGCGTTACACTCGTTCAAATACCGTTGCGATGCCTTGGCCTAGACCGATACACATGGTCGCGAGACCTAATGATGCATCTTTACTTTCCATAAGGTTGATTAGGGTGGTAGAGATACGAGTACCTGAACAGCCTAGTGGATGACCTAATGCGATTGCGCCACCATTGAGGTTGATCTTTTCGTCGACAACATCCATCAAACCAAGATCTTTAACACAAGGGAGTGATTGTGCTGCGAAAGCTTCGTTAAGCTCGATCACATCGAGATCGTTAACGGTTAAGCCTGCTCGGGCTAATGCTTTTTGGGTCGCAGGAACTGGACCATAACCCATGATTGCAGCATCGCATCCAGCAACTGCCATAGAGCGAATACGCGCACGGATCGGCAGACCAAGTGCTTTAGCTTTCTCTTCTTCCATCACTAGCATGGCAGAAGCACCATCAGATAGCGCAGAAGAGGTACCCGCAGTAACTGTACCATTAGCGGGATCAAATACGGGGCGCAGGCTTGCTAGTGATTCTAGAGAGGTTTCTGGACGAATAACTTCATCATGGTAAACCTTAATAAGCGCACCACTGGCATCATGCCCTTCGATAGCATGGATCTCATTGGCAAAACGACCTTCAATGGTCGCCGCATGAGCACGTTGATGAGAGCGTACAGCAAACTCATCCTGCTGCTGGCGAGTAATGCCATGCATTTTACCTAGCATCTCGGCGGTAAGCCCCATCATGCCAGAGGCTTTAGCCACATTGTTCGCAAGGCCTGGGTGGAAATCGACACCGTGACTCATAGGTACATGGCCCATATGTTCAACGCCACCCACAATAAAGGTGTCACCCATGCCTGTCATAATGGCGCGTGCGGCTTGGTGCATGGCTTCCATTGATGAACCACAAAGACGGTTAATGGTGACGGCGCCAGCTTGCTTAGGAATGCCAGCCAGTAGGGCAGCATTACGCGCAATATTGAAGCCTTGCTCTAAGGTTTGCTGAACACAACCCCAAATAACATCTTCGATGGTGTTTGGATCGAGTTGTGGATTGCGCACCAAAAGTGCTTTCATTAATTCTGCAGAGAGAGTCTCTGCGCGTACATTTCTAAATACCCCAGCCTTAGAACGGCCCATGGGAGTACGGATGCAATCTACAATAACTGCTTGTTTCATTATTCTATTCCTTCCCGATGATTAGGCTTGGTAGTAGCTACCGTTGTTGGCTGCAAGTTCACGCATCTTGTCTGTTACTTGGTACAGTCCGCCAAGGTGAGCATATTTGTCGGCTAATGCGACAAAGTTGGCAACGCCCATAGTGTCGATGTAACGGAACACACCCCCTCTAAATGGAGGGAATCCAAGACCATAAACAAGTCCCATATCGGCTTCAGCTGGCGTAGCGATAATCCCTTCTTCAAGACAACGTACAGTCTCGATGATCATTGGGATCATGGTGCGAGCAATAATGTCGTCTTTACTGAACTCTTTTAGCTCGCCAAAGGCGGCGCCCAGTAACTCGTAACTAACGGCATCGATCTCTTTCTTCGGTTTACCACGACGATCGACTGAGTATTGATAGAAACCCTTGGCATTTTTTTGTCCGAAACGCTGGGCTTCGAACATCACATCAATTGCGTCTTTACCGGTTTTGCCCATTCTGTCTGGGAAACCTTCAGCCATCACCGCTTGTGCGTGATGACCAGTATCTAGACCGACTACATCAAGTAGGTAAGCAGGACCCATTGGCCAGCCAAACTGCTTTTCCATTACTTTATCGATAGCGGCAAAGTCGGCGCCATCGGCGAGTAGGCCACTAAAGCCTGCAAAGTAAGGGAATAACACGCGGTTGACGAAGAACCCAGGGCAGTCGTTAACTACAATAGGCGTCTTACCCATCTTAGCGGCATAGGCGACAACCGATGCGATAGTTTCTTCTGAGCTACTCTCACCACGGATAACTTCAACTAGCGGCATCTTGTGTACTGGGTTAAAGAAGTGCATACCGCAGAAACGCTCAGGTTTCTTCAGGCTCTTGGCTAGCAAGTTGATTGAGATGGTTGAGGTGTTAGAGGCTATGATGGCATCTTCGCTAACATGTTGCTCTACTTCAGCCAAAACAGTCGCTTTCACTTTTGGGTGTTCGACAACAGCTTCGACAACAACGTCGGCTTGCTTGAGCGCACTGTAATCTAAGGTGGCAGTGATGTTATTCAGTACCGCCGCCATTTTTTCTGGCGTTGAACGGCCACGCTTGATTTGCGCGGTAAGCAATTTCGAAGCTTCACCTAAACCAAGCTCAAGTGCTGGCTGGGCGATATCTTTCATTACGATAGGTGTGCCTTTACTCGCACTTTGATATGCAATACCGCCACCCATAATCCCGGCACCTAATACAGCGGCAGACTTCACCGGCTGAGCTTGTTTTGAGGCTTTTTTCGCTTTGCCTTTTACTAGTTGATCGTTAAGGAAGATACCGATAAGTGCCTGAGCAACTTCGGTCTTCGCTAGCTTTAAGAAAGCTTGATGTTCAACGTGTAAGGCCTCTGTTCGCTCAGCGCCTGCAGCTTTTTCAATCACATCTACTGCAGCCATTGGGGCTGGATAGTGTTTACCGGCAACTTGGAACACCATGCCTTTAGCAGTGGCAAATGACATCATGGCTTCAAGTTTTGGCAGTGTTAATGGCGATAGTTTACGTTGACGGCGCGCTTGCCAATCAATCTTTTCGGCAATTGCATCTTTTAGCATTTGAATTGCAGCGGTTTCTAGTGCTTCAGGTGCAACAATAGCATCGATAGCGCCGACTTTTAATGCCGCTTCTGGGCGTTGGTCTTTACCTGTGGTGATCCACTCAAGTGCGTTATCTGCGCCAATGACGCGAGGTAGTCGTACTGTGCCACCAAAGCCTGGAATTATCCCTAGTTTGGTTTCGGGTAGGCCGATGCGTGCGGTCGTATCCGCAACGCGCATATCGGTTGCTAAAATCGTTTCGCAACCACCGCCTAACGCAAAACCTTTAATAGCTGAGATGGTTGGGAAGGGAAGATCTTCCAATTTATTAAATACGCTATTGGCTTCTTCTAACCATTTAAGGAGTACGGCATCATCTTGGGCGAATAAGCCTAAAAATTCGGTGATGTCGGCACCAACAATAAAAGCGTCTTTGCCTGAAGTAAGCACTAGACCTTTAATATTATCTGCTTGCGTTAGGCTGTCTAATGCGGTGTTGAGCGAGTCGAGGGTTTCTCTGTCAAACTTATTGACTGAGCCCGCGGCATTGAAACAGAGCCGAGCGATATTGTCTTCAAGTAGTTCAACCTGAATTGTAGGACTTTGATAGATCATTGCTTGCTTCCTTATTGCTTAAAGAGCATTACCTACTATTGATTTTGTATGGCGTAGGTAAATCCCTATTTTACAGCAGGCCATCATTTGACCAGTTGTTGCTCAGTGTGCGTCTAAATTAAGAAAATTTCAACACCCAATTTAAACGGTTGTTTAATTTTCTTCAGTTAGGCTGAATTTTGTCCTTTATGTTAGACTCACAGGATCACTACCTAACCCGATATTGTTAGGGTTAGTCATCTTTATTAGAACAATAATAGGAACCGAGAGATGGAAAACTTAGCGCCTCTTTATCCAAACCATATCTTTGAATTAAATCGTCGTGTTGCTGAGATCATGGCTCGTGAGCAGGTAAGCGGTTTGGTTATTCATTCGGGACAACCCCATCGCCAGTTTCTCGATGATTTGGATTATCCTTTTAAGGTCAATCCGCAGTTTAAAGCTTGGTTACCAGTGCTTGATAATCCCCACTGTTGGTTGTTGGTGAATGGTAAAGATAAGCCACAGCTAATTTTTTATCGTCCTGTTGATTTTTGGCACAAAGTCGCTGATCTTCCTGATGCATTTTGGACTCAAGAGTTTGATATTAAATTATTGACCAAGGCCGATAAGGTTGCCGAGCTATTGCCAAAAGATATAGGAAATTGGGCGTATATCGGTGAGCATTTAGAGGTCGCTGAAGTGTTAGGCTTTAAGTCTCGTAACCCTGAGGCGATCATGAGCTATCTGCATTATCACAGAGCCACTAAAACTGAGTACGAATTGGCATGTATGCGCAGAGCAAACGACATTGCGGTTAAAGGGCATGATGCCGCAAAAAGTGCATTTTATAGCGGCGCCAGTGAGTTTCAGATCCAGCAGGCTTACTTAGCAGCAACGGATCAGGGGGAAAATGAGATGCCTTATGGCAATATTATCGCCCTTAATCAAAATGCGTCGATATTGCATTACACCGCACTTGAGCATGACACGCCTGCTCAGCGATTGTCTTTTTTAATTGACGCGGGTGCTAGTTTTCACGGTTACGCTGCGGATATTACGCGAACTTATGCATTTGAGAAGAATCTCTTTGGTGAGTTGATCACGGCTATGGATACACTGCAACTGGAGATTATCGATATGATGCGACCTGGGGTTAAATACCCAGATCTTCATATCGCGACTCACCAGAAGTTGGCGCAAATATTATTGGATTTCAACCTTGTCACAGGTGACAAGCAAGGATTAATTGATCAAGGGATCACCAGCGCCTTTTTCCCCCATGGACTAGGCCATATGTTGGGTTTGCAGGTACATGATATGGGAGGCTTCCTCCATGACGAACGTGGTACTCATATATCGCCGCCTGAGGCCCATCCTTTCTTGCGTTGTACTCGCACTTTGGCTGCCAATCAAGTGCTAACCATTGAACCAGGGCTTTATATTATTGACACCCTACTTAATGAATTGAAACAAGATGCTCGTCAGCAGATTAACTGGGATACGGTTGACCTTTTACGTCCATTTGGCGGTATTCGCATCGAAGATAACGTGATTGTTCATAGTGATCACAATGAAAACATGACACGGAATTTTGGTTTGAATAGTTAGGAGATGACTCTTGAGTGAAAGCTATTTGATTCCATCGGCATCGTTGATGGTTGAAGAAGAGATAAAGCATAGTCGCTTTATCTCTTTCTTATTTCACTGTTCATCAGAAAAAGAGCTTAAGTGTGCGCTCACTAACATTAAGAGTGAATACCCGGGGGCAAACCATTATTGTTATGCCTTTGTTGCTGGTGATCCTAGTAATACTGTTGCTATGGGGTCGAGTGATGATGGCGAACCCGCGGGGAGTGCAGGACGTCCAATGTTAGCGATGCTGCAAGGGGCTAATATCGGCGAATTAGGGGCGATTGTTGTACGTTATTTTGGTGGGACTAAACTTGGCGTGGGTGGTTTAGTTAGGGCTTACAGTTCGGGTATTAAGCAGGGCCTTACCCAGCTTGAAACCGAGACAAAGTTACTTCGTTACCCCGCTAAATTGATGTGCGACTATCACCAACTCAAAGATGTCGAGCATTTCTTGACTCGTTGCGAGGCTATTGTCGTCGACAAGGAGTTTACAGATAAAGTGTTACTTCACTTTATTATCCCTAAAAACCAACAATTGCAGCTTTCACAAGAGCTAGCAACTATGAGCCAAGGCTCGCTTAAGCCACAATTTGAAACTAAATTTTAGAGCACGATCTGTTATTGTGATTGTTAAATCTGCATGGTTTCACAATGTAACAATAAATTTTATACAACTGCGTGATGAATATGTGCGAAAATGCCGAAGTCTGCATGATGCCGTTATATGGATGAATAGAAAGCTTAGATGCAATATAGAACAATAATAAGAATAACGGGTTTGTTGATGGGCCTGTTTTCTTTGTCATTACTCCCACCAGCACTTGTTGCCGTGATCTATAAAGATGGTGGAGGTACGGCATTTATTCAGGCATTCTTTCTGAGTTTAGTTTTTGGATTTTTGTTTTGGTATCCGAACCGTCACCATAAGAAAGATCTACGAACTCGAGAGGGCTTCTTGCTGGTGGTATTGTTTTGGGGCGTTCTAGGCTCTATTGGTGCCGTTCCTTTCATTTTTTCGAGTCAGCCAGATTTATCTATTACAGACAGTGTTTTTGAATCCTTTTCGGCGCTGACTACGACTGGGGCCACGGTATTAGTTGGCCTAGACACTCTGCCTAAAGCAATTTTATTCTATCGTCATCTATTACAGTGGTTAGGAGGGATGGGGATCATTGTGCTTGCCGTCGCTATTTTACCTGTATTGGGCGTTGGGGGGATGCAGCTTTATCGAGCAGAAATACCTGGGCCAGTTAAAGACAGTAAGATGACCCCCAGAATAGCCGAAACCGCTAAGGCGTTATGGTATATCTACCTAGCGCTGACCATTGCCTGTGCGTTTGCTTATTGGATCGCTGGAATGGATGTGTTTGACGCCATCTGTCACTCTTTTTCGACTATTGCTATTGGCGGTTTTTCGACTCACGATGCCAGTATGGGGTATTTTGACAGTACGGCCATCAATATGGTTTGTGTGGTGTTCTTATTGATAGCAGCCCTCAATTTTAGCCTTCATTTTGCCGCCTTTACTCGGCGTGGTATTAATCTGAAAGTGTATTTTAGAGATGCTGAATTTAAAGCGTTGATCGTGATTCAATTGGCGTTGACTCTTATCTGTTTTGCGACGTTATATCATTCTGGCATCTATGATAGTGCTGAAGAAACCTTTGATTTTGCGTTATTCCAAGCTGTATCAATATCTACCACCGCCGGTTTCGGTACAGAAAGCTTTCATATGTGGCCGCTATTCTTGCCTATGTTGTTGATTTTTTCCAGTTTCATTGGTGGTTGTGGTGGTTCTACAGCTGGTGGCATTAAGGTGATGCGGATGATCTTATTGCTGCTGCAAGGTTCTAGAGAACTCAAACGTTTAATACATCCTCGAGGCATGTTCTCTATCCGTATTAATGGTAAGGCATTACCGGATCGTGTTATCGACGCTGTGTGGGGATTCTTTTCTGCTTATGCGTTAGTTTTTGTGGTTTGCATGTTGATCTTGATGGCGCTGGGTATGGATAATATTACCGCTTTTAGCGCTACTGCGGCGTGTTTAAACAACCTTGGCCCGGGACTTGGCGAAGTGGCGAGTAACTATGCAAGTATCGGTGATGGTGAAAAATGGGTTTTGGTCGTAGCGATGTTATTCGGTCGATTAGAAGTGTTTACCTTACTGGTGCTGTTTACACCGACTTTTTGGAAGAATTGATGAGCCGTACATTAATTATTTATTCAACTGTTGATGGTCAAACAAAAGCGATTTGTGATCGGATCCAGCAGATTTGTAAAACAGAAACACAGATGGTGACTATGGTTTCGCTAGAAGAAGCTCAGTCGGTCAATTTATCTTATTTCGATAAAGTGATTATCGGTGCCAGTATTCGTTATGGCAAACATAGGCCCGAACTGTTTCAGTATGTGAATCGTCACCGCGCAGCGCTTACCAGTAAGAAGAACGCTTTCTTCACGGTTAATGTTGTGGCGCGAAAGCCTGAGAAAAACACCCCTGAGACGAATCCCTATATGAAAAAGTTTATTCAACTTTCATTATGGCAACCGCAGCAGTTAGGTGTATTTGCTGGCAAAATTGATTATCCAAAGTATCGTTTCTTCGATAAGTTTATGATCCGTTTTATTATGTGGATCACCAAAGGACCAACTGATACCTCAGGAACTTATGAATTTACAGATTGGGATAAAGTTGAAGAGTTTGCGAAAGCCTTTAGTGAGCGCTAAAGGCTTTATTTTATGGTACAGAGTTATGCGCAGTAGCGCTTATAAAGAATAGAGATCACTTCGGTAACCTGCTCATTTTTTAAGGTGTAGTAGACGATCTGAGAACTCTTTCGGGTCGCTACTAAATCTTCTGCGCGTAAAACGGCTAAGTGTTGTGACAATGCTGATTGGCTTAACGGCACTGTCTCATTGAGCTGAGTGACGCTTAATTCATTGTCTAATAGCTGGCACAAGATCATCAATCTGTATGGATTCGCAATCGCTTTTAGCCATTTGGCTGCGCTCTGAGCGTTAGTGACCATTGTATCTACATCAATATCTTTTTGCATATGATGACTCTCTTGTATTCTACTTGATTAGCTAATTCTAATTGAGTGGTGTGGTGAAAGCAATGATACTCAGATAGTAGAAAGTGCTCAAACTTGAAAATGGGCAACTCAACAACGACATTACTTCAATTATGTTTCTATTCTACCGTTATTTTTTGTCGCATTTGGTGGTGTATTTCACAAAACCCTTAACTAATTTGTGATCCACAGGCCTGTTTTAGATGCACTTTATTGTAACAATGTTATTAGACTTCTTTTATTGTGGACGCTTTATGGCTTCGGTACTTATTGTTTATTACTCGCGTGGCGGACATACCGCTAAAATCACTCAAGCTATGGCCGAACACCTACGCCAACAAGGGCATGAGTGTGATCTTTTTAGGATTGGTGAGTCAGGTGACATAAATTGGGATAAGTACGATAGTGTTGCTCTGGGTGCATGCGTACTCTACGGCACTTACGACAAGTCGGTTTTTGCATTTGTAGACCAATATCAGCAGCAACTTGAAGCCAAACCTAACAGCTTCTTTAGCGTTAATGTCGTCGCGCGTAATCCTGAGAAACGTATCCCTGAAAATAATAAGTATCTTCAGAAATTTATCGAACTTTCTGCTTGGAAACCTAAAGATGTTAAAGTGATTGCGGGTAAGGTGGACTATCCTTCATGGCGTTGGTATGACCGTTGGATGATCCAGTTAATCATGAAGATGACCGATGGACCTACCGATCCTAAGGCGGTAATCGACTACACTGACTGGCAGGATGTTAATGTGTATGCGGAGCATTTGATAGACTTACCCAAATAACGATTGATTTCCTAAAGAGCCTATATGGCTCTTTTTCTTTTCTAGGAGAACGCATTTTTGCCAGAGTGCTAGCCTTTTTGAGCTGTTACTGATGCTTGTCATCTGGTAAGACCTCTGTTAGCCTTTTCTGCCCCCATTTATACGGATGTTAATGTTATGAATCTCTACTTTCGCTTGTTTTGGCTGATGTTTTGGCGCGTGCGCCATTGCCGTAAGATCGATTTTCTTGGTACAAGTAGAATTGATTATCGGGCGCTGCCATTAGATTGCGATATCAACTTTCATCTGACTAATTCTCGTTATCCTGCGTTTATGGATTTGGCTCGTACTTATATGCTGGCAGAAATGGGGCTTTTAAAACGATTTTTAAAACTCAAGTGGATGCCTATCGTTAACGCTGCTGAATTTACTTATATTCGTGATATTAAGCCACTACATAAGTTTCAAATAGAGAGTAAGGTTGTTGGCTGGGATGAGAAATATTTTTATGTTGAGCAGCGCTTTGTTAGCGATGGTACTTTACGCTGCATCGTTCATGTCCGCGGGGTGTTTGTCTCTAATCGTAAGCAAGTTCCGATAACAGAGATGATTAAAGAAGCGGGATTTGAAGGTGAGACTCCAGTTTTGCCACCAGAAGTTGCAAAATGGAAGGAATTTCTTCAGCTTAAAAAAGAGCGCAATATCTAGGGCTCGTTGATTTTTCGGGTTGAATTTTACGGAATAGGGCGGAAACCTGCGAGTACAGCCGCTTTTTGTAGTTCGACTTCTTCTCGAACTTGTATCCAAGCACCACGGGTTTCTGCTTGATATAGGTATCTATCGATCTCGTCAAATTCATACAGTTTAAATTCAATTTTTGCATCAATGAGACACGGTATCAGAGCACAATCTGCTAGTGTGAAACTATCTCCACATATCCAGTGATTAACAGCCAGTTTATCATTTAGCATGTTAATCGTTGCCAACACTTCTTTTTCAAGCTGCTTTAGCTTGATCGGATTTTGCTCCGCTCTGGCTTGTATTTGTTCAACTAAATAGAGTTTGTTGTTTAAATCGTTATCAATCAGTCGATCAAATAGCCGGACATCGAGAGCGCGTTCAAATTGTTGTGGAATCAATCGTGTTCCGGTTGAAAATTGGTGATCTATATATTCGATAATAATCGTTGATTCTGGCAGTAGTTCGCCCACGCTATTTTTGAGCAATGGGAGTTTTCCGGGTGGGTATTGATGCTTAAATTGCTGCCGCGAGAATGGGTCGCTTAGATCTATTACTCTTGGATAAAAGTTAGCTTGTTTCTCATAAAGCGCAATGAGTACTTTTTGAGAGTACCGAGACAGGGGATGGTAGAACAATTCCATCGTTATCAGTCTCCGTATGTCTCAATTTGATACCTTAACTGTAGCGTGACTTTAGTGCTTTAGCAGAAACTTTCATCAAAAATGGTGACTTGGTGAAGTTAGTTTTACTGCTTAGTGGGCCTTATTGATAAAGACGTCGCTGTAAAAAAGTGAGCATCGCATGCACTCTTGCTGGGATAACATCTTCAAAATCATGCAACGCAAAAATTCCGCCTTTTCCTAAGTGGTAATCAGGCATTATTCTGCGCAGCAAACCTTCTTGTATTGGTTGCTTAACCAGATGCTCTGGCAACATGGCTATGCCTAACCCTTCTTTGGCTAAAGTTAAGGTGCCAACAAGGGTATTGCAGTTGATAAAGGGCGTTAGTTGCAGGTTAAACTTGTCGCCTTCACTATTCTCAAACTGACAATTGCGCGGTAGCTGATGAGTGCTATGCATTATCCATTGGTGATGGGGCAGGCTATCGGGGTGTGATGGTGAGCCATGGGTTGCAAGGTATTCGGGACCTGCAACTAAATATTCATCATATTCAGCTAATTCAACAGCGACCAGTTGTTCGTTATCGGCCTGACCTACCTGAATAGCAATATCGATATTATGTTCGAGTAAGTCGAGTTTACGGTCTTCAAATAACAAACAGAGATGTATATGAGGATAGTGCTTCGTAAACTCCCTAAATAGCGGCACCAAAGCGAGTTCACCTATGGCTACAGGTGCGGATATCTTTATTGTGCCATGCAATTGATCATCGCTTGGTATTATTGATGCTTCCGCCTGTTTTGCCAGTTTTAGTAGCTCTGCACAATAGTAATAGAATTGCTTTCCCTCTTGAGTCAAAGAGAGCTTACGTGTGGTGCGATAAAGTAGCTTGAGTTGGCAGTGAGCCTCTAATCGTTTTAGATGCTGACTCACCATAGAGCGACTAATGTTAAGCGCCTCTCCGGCTGCGGTGAGTGAACCTTTCTCCACAACACTGGCAAAAACCAACATTCGGTAAAGTTGTGATGGATCCATATTTCTTTTCCTTCATTGCGCCCCAATTGTTTAGTTGAGGTTATCAAACAAACAATCTTATGATTATTTATTATTCATTTTATGCAATGTGTCAAAGTGGTCTATCGATTGTGTGGGATTTATTGCAGGGCTTTTTGATCGTTTTTTCGTTTTGAGTGGTATTGTACTTGTAGATTTGGAACATCATTTTTATGGATGTTATTTAATAATTAATGCAGAGAATTACGTTTGGAATCTTTTGAACAAATTTACCATCGCGCATGCGAACGCAAAGGGGGCGAAGCTTCGTTGCAGGCTCTAATGCCACGGCTAGTCGATAACAAAGCGATTGAACAGTATAGCGACGCACAATTGTTATCTGAGATCAGCAAGAAAGTGTTTCAGTGTGGTTTTGTTTGGCGAATTGTAGACAACAAGTGGCCTGCATATGAGCAAGCCTTTTTTAATTTTGAACCCCATAAAGTGTTAATGCTATCGCCTGAGCAATTACAGCAGCGTGCTAGTGATGAGAATTTGATTCGTCATCTCAAGAAAACGATGGCGATATATGATAACGCCTTGATGATACATGAGGTGAAATTGAAACATGGTAGCTTTGCCAAGTTTATTGCCGATTGGCCAAGTGATGACATCATAGGCTTATGGAGTGAGCTTAAACGTCTTGGCAATCGTCTTGGCGGCAATACAGGCCCCTATTTTTTAAGAGCGATAGGAAAAGACACCTTTTTACTGACTGATGACATAAAAGGTTACTTGAAGGCCCATAATCTCATTGATTATGGATTTACCTCGAAGAGTGGGCTAAAGCAGGTTCAAGCTGTGTTTAATGCTTGGCAGCAAGAGTCTGGGTTATCATTTGCCGAGATCAGCAGGATCGTCGCGTGCAGCGTCGGGGATAACCGTATTTAGTCTTGATTAGCTGTCGATTGATATTGTTTATTTGGCATTATTACGCTGTTGATATATAGCATTTAAGATCAGTTATCGCCCAGTGTGACTTGAAATTCACTCTTCTTGGGCTTTTTATATCGTACTTTTAACTGATTTTTACTTGATGTGATGATGTATATGGTTGATCGTGGTGATCACATTTTTAAAACATTAGCTATTCTTTTGGTGGTCTTTCGTTGCTTTTTTAACCCAAGAGTAATATTGGTAAGTGGTTTAACATAATAATTTGCATTAACTTACAAAATTGGCCGTGTATTGTTCTTGTCGGCATTGGCTAGGTGTGAGATAAATACTATCTCAATTTTTAAAATAAATTATGCCTCCAAAAGACAGCCCTATAGCATTTGCTATCAATGGGCGTTTTTTGTTGTGGCCTTGATTAGGAGTTCTCATGCGGCAAATAGTTAAAATTGCCTCAGTTATTGGTGTGGCGTTATGGATAACGGGTTGTGGTCAGCAAGAGGCACAAAGTCAGTCAGCTGCGGCTCCACGAAGTACCGAAGTCGGTGTGATCAAGGTTGTTGCTCAACCACAAGCAATTCAAGTCGAATTGCCAGGGAGAAGCAAGGCATTCTTAGAGGCTGAGGTTAGACCTCAGGTTTCCGGTATCATTACCGAGCGCGGCTTCGTTGAGGGCGCTGAGGTTAAAAAAGGACAGTCGCTGTACCAAATTGACTCGTCAACTTATCGAGCTGCTTTAGTGAGTGCTGAAGCGGATCTCGCTCGTGCAAATGCAAGCTTAGCTTCGGCTAAAGCGAAAGCTGCCCGTTATAAGGCGCTGCTAACAACGAATGCAATTAGTGAACAAGACTTTGATGAAGCGGATGCGGCTTATAAAGAAGCATTAGCGGGTGTCACCGTTGCTAAAGCTGCGATAAATACTGCAACAATTAATCTTGAGTATACTCAAGTTCAAGCGCCGATCTCTGGCCGTATTGGTAAATCTAGTGTCACCGCTGGTGCATTGGTTACGGCGAATCAAAGCCAAACCTTAGCGACGATTCAACAGCTTGATCCTATTAACGTCGATATTGCGCAATCGAGTGCGCAACTGCTCCGTTTAAAAGCCAAGCTAAAACAGGGCTCATTGCAGGCTACAGAAAATGCTGACGTGACCTTGGTTCTGGAAGATGGCAGCCAATACCCTCATTCTGGTACGCTACAGTTTTCTGAGGTGAGTGTTGATGAAAATACAGGGTCGGTCACTTTACGTGCTGAATTCCCTAACCCTGATGGCGTATTGCTACCTGGTATGTATGTACGTGCCGTGCTCAATGCGGGTACAGATCCGAAAGCGATACTCGTTCCTCAAAAGGCGATAACCCGCAATACCAAAGGCCAAGCCGTTGCTATGGTCATTGGTGCTGACAACAAAGTTGAACCACGCGTTGTCACTACTGCCGAGGTTATTGATCATCAGTGGCGTATAACCGATGGGTTGGCTGTAGGTGATCAACTGATTGTTGAGGGACTACAAAAAATTCGTCCAGGAGCAGCTGTTATCGGTAAGCCTATAAGCGATATGACATCAGATAAGCAACAACAAAAGTAGGGTAAAATTATGGCTCGTTTTTTTATCGATCGCCCTATCTTTGCCTGGGTGATTGCAATTATTGTTATGTTGGCCGGGGTGCTTTCTATTATGAACCTCCCCGTGTCTCAATACCCGAGTATCGCACCGCCAACAGTGACGATTAGTGCTGTTTATCCAGGCGCATCAGCTAAGACCATGGAAGATACCGTTACTCAGGTGATTGAGCAGCGTATGACGGGTATTGACCATCTACGTTATATCTCGTCAACCAGTGACAGTTTTGGTAATGCTCAGATCACCTTGACCTTTAATGCCGAGGCAGATCCTGATATCGCTCAGGTTCAGGTGCAGAACAAGTTACAACTTGCTATGCCTCTGTTACCTCAAGAAGTGCAGGCGCAAGGGGTTAAGGTTAACAAATCCAGCTCGGGTTTCTTGATGGTACTCGGGTTCGTATCTCAAGATGGTTCTCTGGACAAGAATGATATTTCGGATTATGTGGGATCAAATATTCAAGATCCTATGAGCCGTGTTGCAGGGGTGGGTGAGATCCAGCTATTTGGCGCGCAATATGCAATGCGTATTTGGCTAGATCCGCTGAAATTAACTCAATATAACCTCACCAGCCAAGATATTCTAGCATCGATTCGTGAGCAAAATGCTCAAGTTTCTGCCGGTCAATTGGGTGGCGCGCCAGCAATTAAGGGGCAGGTATTAAATGCGACCGTTTCTGCACAGAGTCGTCTGCAAACGGCCGAAGAGTTTAAGAAGATCATCATTAAGTCTGATACTTCTGGCGCTAAGGTTTTTCTTGAAGATGTTGCTCGTGTTGAACTCGGTGCCGAAAGTTATGCGGTAGAATCTTATTATAACGGTAAGCCTGCGGCTGGTTTGGCGATTAAGCTCGCCACTGGTGCTAATGCATTGGCTACCGCAGAGCTTGTGCGCGAAAAAATTGATGAGATGAAGCCCTTCTTCCCTCAAGGGTTAGATGTGGTTTATCCCTATGATACGACGCCATTTGTCGATAAGTCGATTGAGGGTGTTGTTCACACGTTAATAGAAGCTGTGGTGTTGGTATTTGTTATCATGTACCTATTCTTGCAGAACTTCCGCGCAACCCTAATTCCAACCATTGCTGTCCCCGTTGTGTTACTTGGTACCTTCGCAGTTTTGTCTGCGGCCGGTTTCTCTATCAATACACTCACAATGTTCGCGATGGTGCTAGCTATTGGCTTGCTGGTGGATGATGCCATTGTGGTGGTCGAAAACGTTGAGCGTGTGATGCAAGAAGAGGGGTTAAGCCCGTTAGAAGCCACACGTAAATCGATGGATCAGATCACTGGAGCACTTGTTGGTATCGGTCTGACACTGTCGGCGGTATTTGTGCCTATGGCGTTTATGTCGGGTTCTACCGGCGTTATCTATCGTCAGTTCTCAGTGACTATCGTATCGGCGATGGCGCTCTCCGTGATGGTAGCGATTATTCTGACGCCGGCCCTGTGTGCCACCATGTTGAAACCTATTGCTAAAGGGCACCATGGAATCGAAACCGGTTTCTTTGGTTGGTTTAACCGTAGCTTCGATAAGATGACTTCGCGTTATGAGGCGAGTGTCGCGGCGATGATCAAGCGCGCTGGACGCGTCATGTTGATCTATCTGGCCCTGACCGTTGCTGTGGGCTGGATCTTCATGCGCATGCCGACAGCTTTCTTGCCTGATGAAGACCAAGGTATTTTGTTTACTCAGGCGATTTTGCCAACAAACTCAACCCAAGAAAGCACGAAGAAAGTGATGGAGAAAGTCACAGACTTTTATCTCGATCAAGAGGGAGACAATGTTAAGTCGGTCTTCAGCGTTTCAGGCTTTAGTTTCGCTGGTAGCGGTCAAAACATGGGTCTTGCGTTTGTCGGATTAAAGGATTGGTCTGAACGAAAAAATCCAGGTCAAGATATACAGTCTATTTCCAGACGCGCCATGGGGGCCTTCTCTCAGATGAAAGAAGCCTTTGTATTTGCGTTTGTACCGCCAGCGGTAATCGAGCTGGGGACAGCCAATGGTTTTGATTTTTATCTGCAAGATAGAAATGGTCAAGGTCACGAAAAGCTACTCGAAGCACGTAATATGCTGTTAGGTATGGCTGCACAGAATCCTAATTTAGTTGGTGTTCGCCCTAATGGCCAAGAAGATGCGCCCATGTACCAAATCCATGTTGATCATGCCAAGCTTAGAGCATTGGGGGTCGATATTGATTCGGTAAACAGTGTCCTCGGAACTGCTTGGGGTGGTAGTTATGTGAATGACTTCATTGATCGTGGTCGTGTTAAGAAAGTATACGTTCAAGGTGATGCACAATATCGTATGCAACCTGAAGATCTTGACTCGTGGTACGTGAGAAATGCTCAAGGTGAGATGGTTCCGTTTTCGGCATTCGCAACCGGTAGCTGGGAGTTTGGCTCTCCACGCCTAGAGCGTTTTAATGGTCTTCCTGCTATGAATATCCAAGGCGGAACAGCACCTGGTTACAGTACTGGTACTGCTATGGCAGATATCGAAGCTATGGTGGATAAGTTACCACCTGGATTTGGTGTTGAATGGAATGGCCTATCATATGAAGAGCGTTTATCGGGCAACCAAGCGCCAGCGTTATATGCATTGTCTATTATGGTCGTGTTCTTGGTACTTGCTGCGCTCTATGAGAGTTGGTCGGTTCCATTTGCGGTCGTGTTAGTGGTTCCTTTGGGAATTATTGGTGCACTTCTGGCGATGAATGGCCGTGGTTTACCCAACGATGTATTCTTCCAAGTGGGTCTATTAACGACTGTGGGTCTAGCGACTAAGAACGCTATTTTGATTGTTGAATTTGCCAAAGACTTCTACGATCAAGGTGCTGGTTTAGTTGAAGCAACCTTACATGCGGTTCGTGTGCGTTTGCGCCCCATTTTGATGACCTCACTTGCTTTTGGTCTCGGGGTTGTTCCGCTAGCGATTAGTTCTGGTGTAGGTTCTGGCAGTCAGAATGCTATCGGTACAGGCGTATTGGGCGGCATGATGAGCTCGACATTCCTAGGGATCTTCTTTATTCCGATCTTCTTTGTTATCGTTGAACGAATTTTTAGTAAACGAGAGCGTAATGGCGGTAGCGATGCAGCCAAAGTGGACTCACCAATAAAAGACTAATCGGTCAGCGATCTGAAATCGAAAACCCAGCGCAAGCTGGGTTTTTTATTATGTATAAGGTGTTGCACTTAAAAGAATTTTCATTAAAGATGTTTGCCTAATAATAAGCCATTAGGTAATAACAGATGCGCCCTAAATTTTCCTATATCTCCGCTGTTTTTTTTATATGCTTTAGTGTCTCTGCGGCCAACTCTGATGTGCCAGCATCGACTCCTCAAGTTGTCGATACTTACGTCAATGATACGATTCTGCCACCAAGCATTGTGTGGCATGGTGAAAGTGAGTCTCTGTTGATGGCCGCCGATGATCCATGGGCTACCCCATTTGAGCAACAAGGGCTGAAGAGCAGTCCGAGTTATGATGAAACCTTTGCTTGGCTCGACAAGCTGATTGCCACCAGTGACAAGCTGCACAAGGTTTCGCTGGGCAAGAGCCCTCAGGGGCGGGATATCTGGATGATTGTGGCATCGCAAGAGGGCGTTAATACTCCTGAGGAGCTGCAGGCTAACGGCAAGCCCAGCTTGCTGGTGCAGGCAGGTATTCACTCGGGTGAGATTGATGGCAAGGATGCGGGCATGATGTTGCTGCGCGACATGGTTATGGGAGATAAGCAGGCCCTGCTAGATGGGGCGAATCTTCTGTTTGTACCTATCTTCAGCGTCGATGCCCATGAGCGTAGCGGGCAATTTAATCGCGTGAATCAAAGAGGCCCGGTGGAGATGGGCTGGCGCACCACGGCCAACAACCTCAACCTCAATCGTGACTATGCCAAGGCCGATAGCTTAGAGATGCAGCATATGTTGGCGGCGATTAATCGCTGGCAACCAGATCTCTATATTGATGTGCATGTTACTGACGGTATCGACTATCAATATGACGTCACCTTTGGCTACAACCTGGCTCAGGGACTTAGCCCCGCCAGTTATCGCTGGCTCAATGATAAGTATCGACCTTTGGTCGAACAGGCGCTGACAGCTCAAGGGCATGTGCCCGGCCCCTTGGTATTTGCCATCGACAATCGCGACATGAGTCAGGGCATGTCCTTGTGGAATGCGAGCCCACGTTACTCAAACGGTTATGGTGACGCACGCCATCTGCCCACCATACTGATCGAAAATCACAGCCTTAAGCCCTTTAAGCAGCGGGTACTCGGCACCTATGTGATGCTGGCATCGACTCTGGATATCTTAGCTGAGCAGGGCACGGCCCTGCGCAGTGCCATCAAGCAGGATAGCTACCGCTATAGCGATCGTATCACTCTGACCTGGCAGTCGGAGAAGCAGCCTAAAGGATGGGACTTCAAGGGGATCGACTATCGCCTGGAGCAGAGTCCCATTAGTGGTGAGACGGTGGTGCGTTGGACTGGCGAGCCCAAGCTATATGAGAATTTACCCGTTATCGGTAATACCCAGGCAGAGATTAAGGTGAATCGCCCTTCGGCTTACTATATTCCACCTCAGTGGCAAGAGGTGATCGAGCGCCTGAACATTCATGGCATACGCATGACGCGTTTGGAGCAGCCTACCGAGTTGACCCTGACCCAATATCAATTTGGAGAGCCGACGTTTGCCGCTAAGGATTACGAGGGACGCCAGCGAGTCTCTGCGCCCGTATTGAGTCATAAGACGAAGCTTGAGCTGCCTGCTGGCACTGTAAAGATCAGCACACAGCAGCCACTCGGTGACCTGGCCATTCTCTTGTTGGAGCCGCAATCACCGGATTCGCTGCTGCAGTGGGGTTTCTTTAATCCCATCTTTACCCGTACCGAATATATCGAGCATTATGCGGTAGAGCCTTTGGCGGTTAAGATGCTGAAAGAAGATCCAGCCCTAGCGGCCGAGTTTGAGGCCGCGTTAAAAGATCCTGAATTCGCCAAGGACGCCGAGGCGAGACTGCGTTGGTTCTATGAGCGTAGCCCTTACTATGACAAGCAGTACAGGGTTTATCCCGTGCTGAGAGACTAAACAAAAAAGCAGGCTTAGCCTGCTTTTTTATGTTTTAGCTTAGATAGTTGGCTTGGTCGCCGACACGCTGAATACCAGAGGAATGGGCTTGCCTTGATGCAATTGATAATATCTGGGTCTGTCGCTAGTCAGCCCTAGACTTTCACCCGTCACCAGATTGTCAAAGGTGTCATAGGGGCTGAAGGGATATTCCTGTATAGCGTCGATTCTCAGCCCTGCGCCAACTAAAGCGTTTATCACATCGGCCAGAGAGTGTGGCCAGGTCACCATGGTGTGTTTGTTGTCGCTGGCATTTTCCGTATAGGTGCCTTCCTCCTCCACATCTGGCTCTTGCTGGGCAAAGTAGCTGTAGCCTTCCATCAGCGCCTGCACCGGGTGAAACTCCACCATATAAAATTGGCCACCGGGCTTTAGCGACTGATGAATCAGCTTGGCCCAGCGGCTGAGATCCGGTAGCCAACAGAGGGCGCCATAGGAGGTATAGACGATATCAAATTGTTGTTGCAGTCGATCGGCGGCCTCGTAAAGATCGCAACAGGTAAAGTCTGCGGTTAGCTGGCAGGCATCGGCCAGTCGTCTTGCGTGATGGATGGCGGTATCGGAGAGATCCACCCCTGTTACCTTGGCACCCATGCGCGCAAAGGAGAGGGTATCCAAGCCGAAGTGACATTGCAGGTGCAGTAGGCTTTTTTCCTTCACTTCTAGGTCTGCTAGCTCTATCTCCTGCAGCGAGCTGCTGCCGACGAGAAAGCCATCCACATCGTAGAAGCTTGAGTCCAGATGCTCTAGGGTTCTGTGGTTCCAGGCTGTTCGGTTGAGGGTTAAATAGTCCATGCCTTTGCCTTATAAGTTGATGATGTATTTCACTAAATAGTAACTAATCCCACGATTGAGATGGTGATATATCCTTAGCGCAATGCCACTCTGTGGATAATAACATATAAAAAACAACCAGATAACTTTTGGCATGTTATCTGCTTTAGATGAGCTAGCAAAGCGCTGCGGCGTTTGGGATTTTTAGCAGATATTAAGGAAGGTTTTTATGTTGGCTCGCTCACTGGCTATGATTACGGCTCTGATTTTCGGACTCACAGGATGTATTGTGAATGTGAATGGCGCGGGAAGGGATAACTTCGACTATCACAAGCAGGTGCAACTGACATTGGCAGCGAGTGAATTAGATACCCTGATGGCGCACACCGGGGCAGGCGCCCTGAAGGTGATCGGAGATGCGTCGGTAGAGAGTATTACTTTGGATGCAGACATTTATGGTTATGATGGCGCCGAGCCAGAATTAACCTTAGTTCGCTCTGGTAACAAGGCTAAGCTGGTTGCTAATTTCGACGCCTTCAGCCGACTCTCTTTTTCGAGCAGCCGTTCTCCTTACATCGATCTCGTGGTCAAGGTGCCAGCCCACATGCAGCTGGATATTAATGATGGCTCAGGTGCCATAGCTATTCGCGGCGTGCTGGCGGATATGCAGATTGAAGATGGTTCTGGAGCGATAGATATCGACGGTGGCAAAAAGCTCACTATCGACGATGGCTCTGGCAGCATTGTATTGGCTAATGTTGACGGTAACATTAACCTAGAAGATGGTTCGGGATCGATTGAGATTAATCAGGTTAATGGTGATGTGAGCGTAAAGGATGGCTCTGGCTCAATGACTATCCAAAACATTGTCGGTAAGGTCACTGTCGATGATGGTTCTGGTGGTATTCGCGTTGAAAACAGCAAAGGATTACACATTGTTGAATCAGGCTCGGGAGACCTAAGCTTTGATAACATTAATGGCCCTGTTCGTATGGACTAGTTGGGTTAATAGGGTCGCTAACTAAATACTCTTCCCGGCGCAGCGGCTAATCACTATCAGGTTTATTAATTATAAATTTGATAGTGTTAGCCAATGCCCACCCTAAGAACAAGGTGATTTATTCGTTTGGCGTTTGAGTTGAATTAGCCTTGCGCGCTGTGAGACTTGGCAAGTTAAGAATAGAGTGCTAACAAATAAGAATGCACTAGTGGTCCCGATGGAAAACGGTGTGTTAGACGTTTGTCACCGATGCCAGTAAGTATCTCAAGTACAGTTACGAGACGTGGGCATCGCTTCAACAACGGCACCAAAATTAGAGACGATATAGAGGCGATAAATAGGCGGATAATGAGTTCTGGTCGCTTAATAAGGCAACAAAGCATCAATATGCCTAAAGCCTGCTCATTGCCTCGATTGGTTAGCAGCATTGCTGTCAGTCGGCTATTTAGGGTGACGCCCCATTTATGCTCGGGAAGATGGCTAAATGGGTCTCTGGATTGCCGATGAACAAAATAGAGGGGGGGGGCGAAAAAAACACAAGCTCCAAATGCCCTTATTGTCGCAGAATGGGTATTAGTGAATTTGGTTAGTTTGAGGGGACGTAAAGCATCTCTTTTATAAATGAGTCGCCAGTTTATCTAGATTGATGTGAAGAAAGCGTGAATAAAGGCTGATTGCCACGAGTCTAGGTTTGACTCATGGCGCAGAATTTACGATTAAGTTTTATTGACTGCCATGAATTTATTTTTAACTCTTTGGCTTACCAAATCTTTGATGTCATATTGATACCAAATGAGACTTGCAGCAGTGGCAAGAAGCCCCCATCTAAGCGCCATTACTTGCCAGATGAGCTGTTTATCAAAGCTCTTCTCTAACTCACAGACGAGTAGCACTAGCCAAAGAAAACTGACCATGATGGCATTATGGAATTTAGATAACTTGGTATATGGGAAATAAGCGGCGAAGTACGCACAAAATAATCCGACAAATGCACCCATTATAATATCCAGAGGCCAATGTGCTCCGACTATGATACGTGATAGCCCCACAATAGCGGCGAAGCCAATGGCTAATGTTTTGATATTTCTACATTGATAGGCAAAAAATAGGGTCCCAGCAAACAGAAAGGCAGTCGCGGTATGGCCTGATGGGAAACTGTTATTTAAACGAGTTTCACCAACAATATTAATTACTTCTAACAGTGCTGCTGGTCGGGGAGCATCAAAATACTGTTTTAAGGTGGGGACAATTATTAGTGACAATACGCTGGCAATTAACACCCTTATTATTAGCTCCGGGCGTTTAATGACGAAGCAAAGGGTGATGAGCCCCAATGTAACGCCATTACCCAAATCGGTAAGTAGTGTCAGCGACCAGTCGGGGAAATATGGTGCAATACCATTAAATTGCCTAAAAAGGTATAGGTTGATCGAAGACTCTAAAGTGAATAGATAACCGATCGAAAATATAAAGAGTAAACCTAAAAATCCCCGTCCTTGGTGTTTATTTTGCCTAGAGCATCCCTCTGCCTTAGCTTGTAAAAATATGCTCATATTGTTCTCAAATAAGCGGGGTAGCCCACAATAGATGCTTGTTGCAGGGAAGTAAAGTCAACAACTTTAGATAAACAGGCTTTTTACAGTTTTTTAGCGTTATGTCTCGTATTATTTAGCTGTTCGTCCCTAATAAAACTGAGGTTTAGTCGACCCTTTTGAGAGTGTGACTATTTGCATCATTTTGTATTAAAGCTAATTTTTGCTGTTTCTTAAGCTTTTTCACTGCAACTTCTCTTTTCAATGCTTGTGAGTGGTTTCCGACAGACTCCCTATAAACTAATCGTAGTGGAGCTTTGCCACGCAGAAATTTAGCAGCTTTTGGGCCGCTAAGTTGGTGCTCTTTGAAACGACGCTCTATATCAGTGGTTATGCCGGTGTAGAGCTGACCTTGGCAGCATTCAATGATATACAAGAACCAAGGCTTTTCTGTTATTGGCATTAACGACTACCCGTTTGCTGTTGGTTTATTAGGCCAAGAAAAAAGGCGTACTCTTCTGCGGTATCTTGGTAGCGGCGATAGCGGCCACTTTTGCCACCATGGCCAGCCTCCATATCGATATGGAATAACAATAAGTGATCGTCAGTTTTGTATTCTCTAAGTTTAGCCACCCATTTAGCTGGCTCGAAATATTGAACCTGCGAATCATGAAGGCCTGTGGTAACGAGTAGATGAGGATAGCTTTGGCTGGTTACCTGATCATAAGGAGAATAACTCAACATATAGTCAAAAGCGGCTTTTTGATTAGGATTACCCCACTCATCATACTCATTGGTTGTTAGTGGAATCGACTCATCGAGCATGGTGGTAACAATATCCACAAAGGGAACATGAGCCGCGACAGCAAGATAGTGTTGCGGCGCTTGATTTATCACTGCCCCCATCAATAAACCTCCGGCGCTTCCTCCAGCTGCAACAATTTTGTTTGGGTCAGCATATTGTTGGTCGATGAGGGCGTTGGTGACATCGATAAAATCATTAAAGCTATTTTTCTTGTTCATTAACCGACCAGCATCGTACCAAGGGCGACCAAGCATCTCGCCACCTCGAACGTGGGCAATCGCATAAACCACGCCTCTATCGAGCAAACTTAATATTGAGTTGTCGAAGTCTGCATCTATCGTGTAACCATAGGCGCCGTAGCCATATTGGTATAAGGCGTTAGTGCCATCTTTGTTAAAGTGGTCCTTACGATAAACTAAGGTGACAGGGATTTTGGCTCCATCTCTGGCATCAACGAATAGGCGCTCAGTCTGGTAATTATTGCTGTCAAAATCTCCGAGGACATTCTCTTGTTTTAACAGCTTTTTATTCGATGGGTTATTTAAATCGTATTGATAGATAGACTCTGGCGTGGATGGACTAGAATAGTAGACCCTAAGCTGATCGCTCTCTTGATTCGGGTTAACATCAAAGCCGACCACATAAGCCTCATCATCAAAGGAAAGTTGATAGCTAGGTTGGTCACTAAATGGATAAACGGTGATATGGCTTAATCCTAGATGACGATGTTGAACAATGAGATGATTTTTAAGTACTAAGAGATCTTCTATGCGCCTTTGATCATCTGCGGGTATCAGCTCCTGCCAGTGTTGTTTGTTGGCAAATTTCGTTTCACAGACTTTCATCAAGCGAAAGTTAACGGCTTGCCAATTGGTGAGAATGTAATAGTCGTTTCCATGTTTAGCGACCGAGTATTCATGACCAACTTCTCTTGTCAGCAATGGTTTGAACTCGGCTAATGGCTGATTGGCATCGATAACCGACACTTCGCTGGTTTCCGTGCTTTCATGAATTAACAGGATGCGAGTTTCATCTAAGCTTTTGGTTAAAGAGAGATAGAAGCTGTCATCTTGTTCTTCGTAAACTAACTGGTCATCAGCTTGAGCTTGCCCTAGTCGGTGACGAAAGACCTGAAACCCAAGTAAGGTTTGCGGATCCTTTCTGATATAAAAAAGATGTTGGTTATCATTAGCCCACACCATGCTTCCATCGGTATCGTTAAGGGTGTCTGATAACAGGCTGCGATTGTTAAGATCTTTTATTTGGATGGTATAAATGCGGCGACTTAATCTATCCTCGCTAAAGGCGAGTAATTGCTCGTTTGGACTAATACTAAAGCCCCCCAAGCCGTAAAACTCATATCCCTCAGCGCGCTGATTGACATTGAGTAACACCTCTTCATCAGCATCTATGGTTTTTTTGCGCGCAAAAATGGGATATTCGCCCCCTAGCTGGTAGCGGCTAAAATACCAATGCTGGTGCCAGTAGTAGGGCGCGCTTGACTCATCTTTGTCGAGTCGGCCAATTAGTTCTTGAAATAGCTCGTCTTGCAAGCGCTTAAATGGCGCAAACTGCGCTTGATAATACTCATTTTCATGGTTGAGATGAGCTATTACATCGGGCGACTGGCGTTCATCATCGCGCATCCAATAGTAGTTATCTATTCGAGTTTTACCATGCAGGGTGATTGAATGAGGCATTTTTGCTGCAATGGGCGGGGATATTGATGACATCAAATTTAACCTTTTGTCGAAATTTAACTATTGGGTTTTGGACTCACCGTTGAGATTAGGTGATCTAGCTAAGACTTGTCACCCTCTAGCTTGTCATTTAATACAATTTGGCGCACCATTATCGTGCTTGTCTATTATAAGACAGCAATTCTCAGGGCGGGGTGTGACTCCCCACCGGCGGTGATAGTTTGTTATAGAACTTAAGCCCGCGAGCGCCTAAATCATCAAAGATATAGGGTCAGCAGATCTGGTGCGCTTTACGCCATGTAAAGTCATTCCAGAGCCGACGGTAATGAGCACTATAGGTGCGCTAAGTCCGGATGAAAGAGAATATAAGATGTCGTGATTGTGCAGCATTACCTCATTGGAGCTAAAGCTGACTAGGTCTATTACCATTCTTATTCAACGCAACAAGAAGCGATAGCTTGTGCTGTGTTATTTTCTGTATGCCCTGATTCTGGAAAAAAACCATTTTATTAGTATTACTAAGGATTTAACCATGAATCAGTCTTTACTTTCTCCCTTTGGTGACGCAATTTCACGCGTCGAAACTGCGCTTGAAGCCTTACGAGCTGGTAATGGGGTTCTCGTTGTTGACGATGAAGATCGTGAGAATGAGGGCGATCTTATCTATTCTGCAGAACATTTAACCAACGAACAGATGGCACTACTTATCCGTGAATGTAGCGGTATTGTGTGTCTCTGTTTACCGGCAGAAAAGGTCGAACAGCTTGAATTACCGCCTATGGTTGAGGATAACTCTAGCCAATATGGTACAGCTTTCACGGTAAGTATTGAGGCGAAAGTGGGTGTAACCACAGGCGTTTCGGCGGCTGACCGTGTGACAACTATTAAGGCCGCGATTGCAGATGGTGCCACTGCAAATGATCTCGCCCGTCCTGGTCATGTTTACCCATTACGGGCTCAACCAGGTGGGGTGCTTACCCGTCGTGGTCATACCGAAGGTACTATCGATTTAATGCAATTGGCGGGTTTAAAGCCTGCTGGCGTATTGTGTGAAGTCACCAATGTCGATGGAACTATGGCAAGACTGCCAGAGATTATCGAATTTGGTCATCAACATAAAATGCCAGTATTAACCATTGAGGATATTGTTGTTTATCGTAAATCCCTCATGGCCGAAGCTTGCTAATAGTCTAACTAGTTAACAAAGGGTCTTAAATTGGCTCTTTGTTAACTTATATGCATAAATATAATTCTATCTCATATTATTTTTTAAAGTGTTTCTTACTGTGGCTATCGCTAGTTTTAGTGGCAGTTTTGAGGTCACTTGTTTTTCGTTTTCTCAAAATAAGAATAAAAAATAATGACTTATGCTATCTAAGTTGTTTTAACTTCATTTTCGTGACCAAGATTAGACTTTAGTGAACTAGGCGTGACCTTAGGTATCAGCTATGGTACTTATCTCAGACCTAGAATTTGCGTCTGCTCTTGATTATTAAGCAAGGAGCGCTTAGAAAATGTCTCCAGTCCTTAATCGGATTAGCCTTAACCAAAAACTGATCCTGCTCGCGGCTATTCCTATGTTGCTATTTTTGATATTTGGCAGCTTAAGAATGTTCGATCTGGTGATGCAGTATCAGATTGCGCAGCGTCATGCCATCGGCGTCTCGGTTTCTAGGCTCGTAGAGGCTGTTATTTTTGATATTCAGGTTGAGCGTACGCTTTCTGCGGGTTATATGAGTGGTAATGGCGACGACAGGTACCAACAACTGGTTAGCCAAAGAGAAGCGACCGACAGTGACTTACAAGCGCTATTAGATTCCCCTTTTTTAGCGGATTTACCACAATTAGCTAATTCACAAACATCTGCGAAAGCCAATTTGCAACATAATATTCAACAACTTAAGTTGATGAGGGGGCGGTTGGTCAATGCGCGGCAATGGGTCGATTCGCAGAGCGAACAGTTGTTTTTCTCATTTTATAATAAGTTTAATCAGCATCTTTTTGCCTTGATTGCTCAGTTACAAATATTGTCACAAGATATTGAGCAGCAACAAGCCTATGGCAACCTTCTTTCAATACTCAAATTTCAGGAGCTCATGGCTAAAGAGCGTGGCTTGATGAATCAGTTTATCTCTGCCGATTATATTGATGTGAAGGCCTATATGGGGGTTAGCGAGATAGAAAAAAATCTTAATGTGGCCCTTGATGACGTGCTGCTAAATGCATCGCCGCAATATCGCTCGTTAATTCAAAAGAGTTTAGATAATCAGTTTACTCATCGATTGCAAACTATGCGAGATGATATACGAGGACAGGTACAGTTAGTTTCGATGGCGAACCAGCTGAGTGCTGTTTTAGGTTATGGCGGGTTAATCCATAGTTTTGAAAATTACCTATTACGTGGAGAAGAGCAATATTTAGATCGCTTTAATGCCGCAATGCAGCAAATTGGGACGATTTTAGACAGTCGAAGTTCCCTAGTGCCATTATCTGTTGGGCAATCGAATTCTATCGGTCAGTTGTTGGCTGGCATCCAGCAGTATCAGCAAAACTTGGACAAATTATTTTTGCTCAAAGAGCAAGGAGTATCGTTAGCTCGGCAAGACAGCCTGGTGCGGATTGATGATTCGCTGATTATTACGGCATTATCAAAGTTGCAGCAACAGGCTCCGAGTGTCAGTGCCGAGCTATGGTGGCAAGTCTCCAGTGAAGCTATGGATCAGCTTTCTCGGCTCAATTCTCAACTCACAGATGACATTGCGCAGATTGGTGAAAAACAGAAGAGAGAGGCGCTAACTTATTTGCTATTAGGTATTGTTGTTGGGTTAGTGAACTTTCTACTTTTAATCTTTATGGGGCGCTATGTCGTCAATAACTTGAGCGATCGCATCTCGACGATTTCTAACCTTATGCATCGTATGAGCTGTGACACTAACTTGCAGCTCACCGTACCGGTTGATGGTAACGATGAGGTGGCAAAAATGTCGATGGCGCTAAATCGTATGTTGACCGAACGTTTGAAGGCTCATTGTCAGTTAAATCTTGCCTCTGCGGTATTTGAACATTGTGCCGAAGGAATTGTGGTCACAGATAAAGATAATTTGATTGAAGCGGTTAATCCTGCTTTTTCTGACATTACCGGTTACAGTTTTGATGAGGTTAAAGGGCGTTCACCATCGGTATTAAGCTCCAACCATCAACCCGCGCATTTTTATCAGCATATGTGGGAATCACTATCCAAACAGGGAAAGTGGCAGGGAGAGATTTGGAACAAACGTAAAAATGGTCAAATTTATCCTGAGTATCTTGCCATCACCGTCGTTAAAAATGATGAAGGTCGGGTGATACAACATATTGGCTTATTCCTTGATATCAGTAATCGTAAAAAATATGAAAAGGATCTCTGGTACAAAACCAATTACGATGCTTTGACTAATTTGCCTGGCCGTGAACTATACCATGTCCGCTTATCGCAGATGTTACAGTTGGCGGAGCAAGCGTGTTGCGCTATTGCCGTGCTGTTTATTGATTTAGACCGGTTTAAATATATCAATGACATTTATGGTCATGCGACTGGCGATGAGTTATTGCGGATCGTTGCGGCAAGGCTTGAATCTCTGCTTGAGCAACATGATTTTGTGGCGAGATTAAGCGGGGATGAATTTGTTGTCGTGATCGGTCACACCGAACATCAAGGGCGTATTGAATCCCGAACTAATGAAATTTTACAGCATCTTTCAGCTCCCTTTGGGATTAACCGTAATGACCTGTTGATTTCAGCGAGTATCGGTATCAGTTGTTATCCTGATAATGGTAGTGACGTCGAGTCTTTGACTCGTAATGCAGAGACTGCCATGTATCAAGCAAAGCAGGAGGGAAGAAACGGTTTTAGTTTTTTCTCTGCCGATATGAATACCAGTATGCTTGCACGAGTATCATTAGAGCAGGCTCTACGTCGCGCTGTATTGCAAAATGAATTCTGTCTCCACTATCAGCCGATTATTAATACGCTGACAGGTCAAGTGGTTGCGGTAGAGGCGCTTATTCGTTGGCAAGATCCTAAAAATGGGCTTGTTTCGCCAGATCGGTTTATCCCTATCGCTGAGGAGACCGGATTAATTGAACCGATAGGCGAATGGGTACTTAATCAGGCGTTGAGCGATTTAAGAGAGTGGCACGACAAAGGCTATATGATCAATATGGCCATTAATGTCTCTGGTCGCCAGTTGGTTAAAAGCAAAGACAATCATTTCGCATGCCTTCTAAATGGGTTACTGCAGAAGTTTGGTGTACCTTCTCAGTCATTGCATATTGAAATCACCGAATCGATGCTCATGGATGACACCGAAAAATCACTCAATGCGCTAAATAGTATTCGTTCTCTTGGTATAGAAATCTATTTAGATGATTTTGGCACCGGATATTCTTCACTGAGTTACCTCAAGCGCTTTCCTATATCTGTGATTAAAATTGACAAAAGTTTTGTCGACAACATGTTAGATGAACCCGCCGATGCTAATTTAATTAAAGCCATTATCACCATGGGACAAAGTTTAGATATGAAGCTCGTGGCAGAAGGGGTTGAGGATGAATCTCAATTGCAGTTTTTACAAAAGTTAGGCTGTGATTACACTCAAGGTTACCTCGTCTCTAGACCCCTTGAAAGTGATGATTTGCAGGTGTTTTTGGCTGAGAATGGCGCGCGGCAGCTTGAGGAGTGTGAGCTGAGTTGTGAACCAATATAAGGGCAGGAGGCCGCCCTTATTACTGAATCAGAGATAATTCTATACGCTGGCTGTCATCACGCTGGCAGACTCTTCAATTGCCATCTGAGCTAAGTCTTTATCGACAAAGAAGAGTGCCTTACCATCTTCACCGACTAAACGAATTTTATCCACGATCGATTTAAACAGTTTTTCTTCTTCATGCTGTTCAGAGACATACCATTGTAAAAAGTTAAATGTTGAGTAGTCTTGATTGGTAAAGGCAGCATGAGCTAATGCATTAATTTTACTGGTGATCATTTGTTCATGTTCGTAAGTATGTTCGAATAAGGCCAGTAAGGAGTCAAATTCCGATTGTGGCGCTTCAATTGCGCCCAGTAGTGGCATACCGCCTGTTTCACTCACATAAGTAAACAGGCGATGCATATGTTGCATCTCTTCATCGGCATGGGCACGCATAAATTTTGCGGCACCCTCGAAACCCTTATCTTCACACCAAGCGCTCATCTGTAGGTAGAGGTTTGAGGAGAAGAACTCCACATTAATTTGTGCGTTCAACTGATCAATCATCGTCTGTGCCAGCATAGTAGATCCTTTTAAGTTCATTTTTTTGCTGAGCTATTGTGTAAAAGCCTACTAGTAAATGCAACCAAATTTACGTAGTTTTATTGTTTAAATACAAATGGTTATTATTTAGGTGGTAAGGTCAGTTTGGTGGGTTTGATACTATCGTTATTAGCGTAAGATCATAGGTATCGTATTAAGAAAATGGTGCTGGAATGATACTGCTTATAAAGTTTATCAATAATCGTGAAGAAAAACTGGCGTTAAGATCATAGTCTTCTGATATCAGCATGGCATAATGAATGTCATTTTTGCTGCTATTGATATCTAAGGTAACCGATGCCAATGAAAGTCGATCCATGTTCTCAACCAAGCCTTATGCATCCCGATGACGCTATCGTCAAACTACTCGATCAAGTGTGCCCGCTCGATGAGTCTGAAATGGTGCTATTACCTCATGCGTTGGGGCGAGTATTGGTGGAAGATTTGGCATCGAGTATCGATCTCCCTCCATTTAATAACTCTGCAATGGATGGTTATGCCTTTCGGTATGAAGATTTAGCTAACGATACGCCTTTTACTCTGATTGGACACTCATTTGCTGGTCACCCTTTTGAAGGTGAGGCCAAAGCCAATACTTGTGTGCGTATTATGACTGGGGCGCCAGTGCCACCAGGTTACGATACGGTACAGATGCAAGAGAAAGTCACTGTTAAAGATGATGAGATCACTATCGAAGCGCCAAAAGCCATTGGTGCGAACATTCGTTATCGTGGTGAAGAGGTGAAAACAGGCGGTAAAGTATTGCAATCAGGTACTCAAATCGGTGCTGCCGAAATGGGCGTGCTGGCGACTATTGGTGCGAGTCAGGTTCGAGTGAGTCGTAAGGTTAAGGTGGCTTTCTTCTCCACCGGTGATGAACTGCGCCCAGTGGGGAGTGATTTGGCTCCGGGACAGATTTATGATTCTAATCGCTATAGCATCCAAGGTTTGCTAAGCCGCGCTAATGTTGAGTGGATTGATTTAGGCGTAATTGAGGATGATCCTGAGGCCATTCGCGCCGCGTTTCGTTCTGCGGCAGCGCAAGCGGATATGGTGCTCACTTCTGGCGGTGTATCTGTTGGCGATGCCGATTACACTAAGCAGATTTTAGATGAGGAGGGTGAAATCACCTTCTGGAAATTGGCTATTAAGCCAGGTAAACCCTTTGCGTTTGGGCGTCTAGGCAAGGCGGTTTTCTGTGGTCTTCCTGGCAACCCAGTGTCCTCTATGGTGACCTTCTATAAGTTGGTGTGGCCGTTAATTAATAAGATGCAGGGCTTACCTCAGGCAAAGCCGTTATTGATACAAGCAAAGCTTACCAGTGACTTACGTAAATTCCCTGGTCGTGTCGAATATCAGCGCGGGATCTTGAGTCACGATGCAGAGGGGCAAGCTGAAGTGACCATTACTGGGGGGCAAGGTTCTGGCATGTTGACCTCGATGAGCCTGGCTAACTGCTTTGTTATTTTGCCTCAGGAGCAGGGTGATACAGCTGCTGGCTCGCTCGTTACCGTCGAACCTTTTAATTCAGTGCTGTGCTAACTAGGTGGGCGAGATGACATCGAGCGTTGAAGGTGACGATATTCTCTCTGATGGTGAGATATTGAGATACAGTCGGCAGATCTCCATTAAGGCAATGGATTTTGAAGGGCAGGAAAAGCTAAAACTTGCCAAGGTGCTGGTGATTGGTGCTGGTGGGCTAGGTTGTGCGGCAACGCAATATTTAGCGGTTGCCGGCATAGGGAAAATGACCTTAGTGGATTTCGATACGGTCGAAACTTCTAACTTGCAGCGTCAGGTGTTACATCAAGATCATAATGTCGGTCAGCCAAAGGTCGAGTCGGCCAAGGAGACCCTCACTCAGCTTAACCCTTATGTTGAGATTACGACCATTAATGCGGTGCTCGATGATCCTGAGTTAGATGTGTTAGTCGGCCAACATGATTTGGTACTCGATTGTACCGATAACATTAGTGTGCGTGAGCAATTAAACCTAAGCTGCTTTGGTCATAAAGTGCCCTTTGTCTCAGCAGCAGCCATCCGTATGGAAGGCACGGTAAGCGTATTCGATTATCATAGTGATAGTCCATGTTATCACTGCTACAGCAAGTTATTTGGTGATCAACAACTTACCTGTGTCGAATCTGGGATCTTGGCCCCAGTGGTTGGCATGATAGGTTGTTTGCAAGCGGTAGAAGCGATAAAGGTGATTACCCATATGGGTAAGCCATTAGTCGGTAGAATTTTGATGATTGATGCAATGACGATGGAGTTTCGCGAGATGAAACTTACAAAGCAGAAATCTTGTAGCGTTTGCAGTAAGTAAAGGCTCGCTTTTTGAACAAGTTAGGGGCTCAGCCCCTTAACTCAACATTCCCATAACCACATATAGACGGCTTTGGTGTTATTTAAGATGGCGTCCGCCATCTAATGCCAATGAGCGTCCAGTAATATAGTGACTTCCCATTAGGTAATTGACGGCATTTAAAACCTCTATCTCGCCCGCTTCTCGCTCGAGTAGCGACTTGGCTAATGCCTGTTTTTTATAGTCATCATCATCATGTTCGTTAAAACAGATCAAAGCCGGTGCAATACTATTGACCTTTACCTTAGGGGCTAACTTGGTCGCAAACGACAAGGTCATGTTTTCTAATGCCGCTTTACTGGCAGCATAAGCAATATGTTTCTTGCTACCTTTTTGTGCCACGTAATCGGTTAGATGAATAATGTCGGTAAGGCGATCACCCTGGGTTAGCAAAGACGCTAACCCAAGATTTATCTGATAGGGCGCGCTGACATGAACTTGCATCATGGTGGTCATGATGTCTCCTGCCGGCATAGGGCTCTTGTCTGGTAGCCACTGTGAGGCGTTATGAATGATGGCATCTAGCTGCGAGTATTTGTGTGCTATGGCTTCAATAAAAGAGTTCACTTCTGCATTGCTGGTAAAGTCGCAGCAATAGAGATCCGCACCAGCTTCGCTTAAGGTATCTAAGCTTGGATAGTGGCTACGAAAAGTACCTATCACGTGGTAGCCCTTTGCGATAAAGGCATTAGCGAGATAGAGCCCGATCCGTTTACCTACACCTGTGATTAAAATGGTTGGTTGCATAATTGACCTATGAGTCATGAGTGTCTTGATGCTATTTAACCAAGAAACTCAGCTCTTGTATGTGGGTTTAACTTAAAACATCCGCCCAATGCTGTGGTTTGGGTTGTAGATTGGCTATCCATAATGCCGCGAGACTTAACGCAGTAGTGGGTAGCGGATATCGACACCGCAACATCTTGGGTGTTGAGTAATGTTTGCATAGCCACCAGAATTTGTTGTGTCAAGCGCTCTTGGACTTGTGGTCGCTGAGAGAAGAAACGCACAATACGGTTTATCTTTGATAAGCCTATGATGGTGGATTTAGGAATATAGGCCACCTTTGCTATGCCATCAATAGTAATAAAGTGGTGCTCACAGGTACTAGTCAGGCTGATATCACTGACTTTGACCATCTCATCGACACCCATCTTATTTTCAATTTGAGTGATTGCTGGAAAGTTGTCGTAATCAAGCCCGGCAAACACCTCGTTGACATACATCTTGGCGATGCGATGTGGTGTCTCACACAGACTATCATCGGTTAAGTCTAAACCTAATGTGGCGACGACCTCGGTCATCAAGCCTTTGATGCGTTCATATTTCTGTTGGCTATTTAGCTGTGAGTCTTGTAAGGGAGTCTCTAGTCCCTGTTCAATTAGCGCGTTTTTAACTTGCTCTGCTGCAATATGCATCATGATTTCTCCGGTGATTACGCTGTTAATTAGCGCTTGTCGCTAAGATAGCTTTCTAGAGAAAGCGATACAGAATCGGCAAAGCGCAGTGCATGAGGCTTATCAACAGTGACTTGACAGTAGCTTACCCATGGGTGCTCACCGCTTATTGTAAGAATGTCTGCAACCAATTTTTCTAACAGTAAAAATCTGCCCTCTTCAACATGCTGGATGACCTTTTTAGTGATCACCTTGTAATTGAGTGCATCACTTACATTGTCGGTTTGCGCTGACAATGACGCTGGATAATGGATCTCGATATTGATCACTACATCTTGCTGCTTTTCGCGTTCTTCGGGATTAAAGCCGATATAGGTTCTTAATCTCAGGTTGGTTATTTTAATTTTGGCGTGACTGATGTTCATGTTTGTTCCTTTTCAATTTGACAGCAATACGCAGTAAGTAACGGTCGAGATCATTGCTATGCTTAGTTTGTAACCTTGATGGCTGTTAATAAATTAACGCATAAAAATAGCGCTTTAGTTAGTGCTGTAACAATGAGTGTCGTTCTAAATATCATGGTGAAATCCGTATCAGAGCCAGTTGATGCGCTATATCACCATTTAAGTTCTTAAAATCAGGCTTTTTGTTGGACGTAGATATACATAAGGTTACAATGGATGATTATGTTAGTTGTTATATTATTATGAGTTGAAATCATTTTTGGCGAGATGGAATGGTTTCCTACTGATGATTATTTTGTTTTTTTAGCGGAGAGAATCGATGACGAAAGGTATTGATAAATACAGTATCGATAGTACCGACTATACAATTGGTCAGGACAATGTACAGAAGTGGGGTTTCGATGTTCACAACCCCGTGTTCGGTGTCAGCGCTGGGCTTATCGCTGTCTTTTTACTTGCGACGTTATTGACCGATCCTGAAGTGGCTAAGTCGGTATTAGATGGCGTTAAGTGGAAAATTATCGGTTCATTTGATTGGTTGTTTATATGGGCTGGTAATATCTTTGTACTGTTTTGCTTGTTTTTAATTGTTTCACCTTACGGCAAAATCCGTTTGGGAGGGAAGGAAGCGACCGCCGATTACTCCTTTATGTCTTGGCTGTCGATGCTATTTGCTGCAGGTATGGGTATCGGTTTGATGTTCTGGAGCGTGGCAGAACCTACTGCTTACTACACCGGCTGGTATGAAACGCCGTTAGGCGTTGAAGCCTATACTCCCGAAGCCGCCAAGTTAGCGCTTGGGGCAACGATGTTCCATTGGGGATTACATCCTTGGGCTATTTACGGTGTTGTGGCCTTGTCGTTGGCATTCTTTGCCTATAACAAAGGTATGCCTTTATCGATCCGCTCTGTTTTTTATCCCATTTTAGGTGATAGAGCCTGGGGCTGGGCTGGCCATATTGTTGATATTTTAGCAGTGTTGGCAACCCTGTTTGGATTAGCAACATCGCTAGGTTTAGGTGCGCAGCAGGCCGCTAGTGGTATTCACCATGTATTTGGTGTCGATGCTGGCATTGGCTTGCAGATCATCGTGATTGTTTCTGTGACCTTATTAGCCGTGGTTTCTGTGATACGTGGCATCGACGGCGGTGTAAAAGTTATCAGTAACATCAATATGATCGTGGCATTTTTGCTACTCCTTTTGGTGGCGATGATAGGTTACGCGGTTACTCTTGGTACAATTCCAACCACATTGATGGCCTATATCGAGAATATTATCCCTTTGAGTAATCCACATGGACGAACCGATGAAGCTTGGTTCCAAGGTTGGACGGTATTCTACTGGGCGTGGTGGATCTCTTGGTCGCCTTTTGTCGGTATGTTTATTGCCCGTGTATCTAAAGGGCGCACGGTACGTGAGTTTATTACTGCTGTATTGTTGGTGCCGACTTTTGTCACACTTATTTGGATGTCTGTATTTGGTGGTTTGGCTATTGATCAGGTGGTAAATAAGGTTGGCGAGCTCGGTGCAAATGGACTTACCGATGTCTCTTTGGCCATGTTCCAGATGTTCGATGTACTGCCATTGGGTAATCTATTGTCTATCATTGCCGTTATTTTAGTTCTGGTGTTCTTTATTACTTCATCAGACTCTGGTTCATTAGTGATCGACAGTATTACCGCGGGTGGTAAGATTGATGCACCTGTTCCTCAGCGCATTTTCTGGGCAGTATTAGAGGGGGCAATTGCGATAGCATTATTGTGGATTGGCGGGACTCAGGCTATTGAGGCCTTGCAAGCTGCTGCCATATCCACCGCCTTGCCATTTACTTTGATCTTACTATTGATGTGTGTCAGCTTGATCAAAGGGATGCGTACCGAACGGTTTTAAAGGTTAGGTCTAGTAAAGAGGAGGTTATTTAACCTCCTTTTTTATTGCCAGAATTTTTCGATAGCCTGCTGTAAATCATAGTGATGTGCTATCTGTGCTTGCAGCAATTCTGCTGTCGCTATGGCATCTGTTAAAGCATGGTGAGGTGGATAAGCTGGTAAGCCATAACGTTGGCGGCAGGCGCCTAATCTTATCGACTGCGGTTTTTTCCCTTTAAGCCGGTGCCAAATTCCCCCGCGTAATTTCTGTTGAATTTTCGATTCAAGCACCATAGTGTCGACTACGGGGAATTCTATGCCCTTATTAATTCTGGTCATTAAGGCGCGCTCAAAAAACTGACGCTCTATCTGTTGGCAATGCACCACAATGATTTTGCCTGCCATCTCATTCAATATCTGTTCGAATACTACGGATAGGTCTGGGGCATCTAAGATATCACTATGGGTGATACCATGAATGATCACTGACTCTTCTTCCAATTTTTCTCTTGGTCTAACAGTCCAATATTTAGCTCGATTAACAAAGATACGTTGTAGATTGAAAGGGACCGTGCCGACGCTGATAATATCGTCTTTTTCTGGGTTTAACCCCGTTGTCTCAAAGTCCATCGATAGAAATTCAATCTCACCAATAGGCTTATTGCCTTCAGGTAACGGGGTTGAATAATATGCGATCAATGTATCGTTGTTAATCACATTGAGCTTTTGCTTAAACTTGCCTGGCCAGTCAATGGTTGGGGGCGAAAGCAGTTTTTTTAGCATGATGCACTCACTTGAATTGACTATTGGCTTGATAACGGAATTTCAGGAAGTTCTGGCCGTTACTGAGTATTTGAAACGCATCTTTTAGATTGCGTCGCTCGAAGTCAGATAGGTTTTCCGGTTCGATATTGTTGTCGGGATCGATTCCAAGTTTGACATCGAAGGCCTGATGGCGAATACGCACCATGGAGATGAACTCCATCGCATCTCGCAGATCTTGAGCTCTCCCTTTAGGGAGTATGCTGGCATCTATAATATCATCGAGTCGTTCGAAAGAGTTCCTTGCTCGGGAGCCTACGGACAATGCGTGTACTCGAATGAGATCTGCAAGTGGCGCGGTACCGCGACGCTTAAGGTTGATAGAGTTGTTGTGGCGACCATCTTTTTCCATCACAAAATCTTTGAAAAACCCTAGCGGCGGGGTTCGATTTAGCGCATTTCTGGCTAAGCAAGCCAAAAAGCGGTTGTTTTTTCTCGCGCGGCGGACAATAAACCCGTTGAGTTGCTCAGCCCATTTTAACCTGCCATATACCCCATCAAGATCGAAGAAAATCGAGGCGTTTAGTAAGGCTTTAGGGTTGGGATCATCTATCCAATCAGCGAAACATTCCTCCCACTCTTTGCGAGTCATACGCCACATAGGGTTAGTGGCCATAATGTCGCCAGTACAATAACTGTAGCCACATCGGTCGAGTCCATCACAAACAAATTTAGCTAGATTAGCGAAGTATTCATCATGTTTTTCTTTATCAAATTCATCCCCTAAAATAATGGCATTATCTTGATCGGTAACGATAAGCTGTTCATCGCGTCCCATTGAGCCTAATGCCAAGAAGCAGTATGGGATCGGTGGCGGGCCAAATGTCTCTTCGGCTAATTCTAGTAGACGCTGTTTGAAGCTACGGCCAATTACCGACATAGCACTGCCCACCATATGAGAGTTAGCATCTTCATTAACCATACGCTCAAAACTGTCTTTAACTTGTTCTGACAATACCACGAGATCGTCGATAGATAGTTGCTGGAAAATGCTACTCACTAAGAGCAGTGAATTTTGAGATTCGTAGCGGACGATATCCGTAGCCTCGATAATCCCAATGGGTGTGCGTCCTTTCAATATCGGCAGATGATGAACGTTGTACCTAAGCATGGTTAACATCACTTCATGGACATAGGCGTTATGATCTAAGCTGACCACATCTGCGGTTACCACTGAGCCAACGTTATCACTCGGATCTATTCCTTCGGCTAATACCCGCGTACACAGATCTCTGTCGGTGATTATGCCCATTAAGGGAGAGGTTTCATTCTCTTCATCCTCTAACACATCAGGATCTATCACGAGTAGTGCCGACACATTGTCCTTAGCCATTAGGATGGCAGCACTTTGTATGCTTTCCGTTTTATTGATGTAAGGAGGTTCGCGGGTTAAAAGGGTTCGCACTTTCGGTGACGTGAGATCATCGTGGCTGGTCGAGTTAGAAACCGCTTGTCGCAAACGGGCGTTATCTTCCACCTCAACAAAGTCGGCAAAAACATCATGTTGATCGTAAAGTTCTTGAAATATATTTTCAGGCAGGCAGTAAACTAATGTGTCTTCAATGGCCTTAACTGGAAAGCGGATCTTATTATTTGTCAGTAAGCCCATCTGGCCAAAAAGATCACCCGTGTCGAGTCGGTTATAGAGCTCCCCTTTGCGGCGGTATACTTCGACCTCTCCACTGCGAATGATATAAAGGTCATTGATATGATCGCCAGCGTGAATGATAGGGGTATCTTTACGGTAATAAGCGATCTCAATATGACGACTGGCGTAGGTGATAACCTCTTCAGGTAGCGAGTCAAAAGGTGGGTATTGTACTAAGAAGTTTTGGATCTCATTTAACTCTGCTTCCACGTTATCTCCTTTCATGCCGTTGCATAAACACTCGTACTGAGGACATACTACCCTATTGCGCTATTGTTTCGTGAGAGATCACACCACATATTGTCGTTTCATTAAGGCTAGCTGCACTTTTGTGCTCATATTTATCGATGTGATTTCAATTAAATGCATCATGGCTCTATTAACGGTGACTTTTACAGAGTAAAGAAACGTCTTCGTTTCGACTTTGCTAAGTAGCTAAAAACATCAGCGCAAAAGCGATGGTATAAGTCTAGTCTGTTCTAGTGGGCCGTCCATAACATCTGGCCACATTGACTCAAATCGTAACCCCCAAGTTGAGCGGCCAGTTGTCGTGTTTGAGTGCTGCCTAACATATCAAATAATGCCTGTAGCTGGCGGCGGAAATAGATACCTTGAGGCATAACAAAATCGAACGACTCAGTGACCAATGGCACAAAGCTTAAGCCACTTTCCATCGCGACCGATTGGCAACCAAAGCCGATATCAGCTTCATCTCGGGCGATAAACCCAGCTAGCTCTCGTTCGCTATAGGCGGTTATCGACACATTTAGCTGTTCAAGCGAAGCGCCCTTTTTCATAAGCCAATGCTCTAAATGTTGTTGGCTACCAGCACCCGATTGCCTGCCGACCCAGCGCCATGGTAACCCAATGACTTTATCTTCTTCTTGGCATCTATGGTGCATTTCGCTGCGCATCATTAGCCCTTGCTGACGAGTATAGCCGTGAACCATGACCCACTGTTGGTGGTTTGGGTAACCTTTAAGTAGGGCTGGATGGCGAATATTACGTTCTTCAACATTGCCCCAATGTAGGGTGCATACATCGGCATATCCACGGGATAACAGATCCAGTCCCATACGTGATCCCGTTGAACTGTAGCTAACGAGGTCGCTCTTTCCAATACGTGACATCAAACGGGCAACCAACATGGATAGTAGGGGATCATCACTGCCAGTAATATGCATACGATCCGATAACATGCCGCTATGACAAGAATCCATAACCCAGCGGTCGATAAGAATTTTTGGGAACAGCCATTTCCCAGTAACTTTAGTTGCTGGCAATATTCGATCATTTGCCATGGCATAGACCTTCTTTTCATTAAGGTCTAAATATTCAGCCACCTGCTTGGCACTCATGTAGATGAGTTCACTTGGCTCGGTCATCAATATTCCTTTAATTAACTGATGTTACGTTTGGGTGGAGTTGCGTCAAACTCTACATTTTCGGCGCCGTTATAAATAAGAAAATGGCGTCCCTTGGCTCGAGCGATCATAGTGATACCTAACTTTTGAGCCAGTTCTAGGCCCATTTGGGTTGCACCGCTACGAGATAACAACACCGGGATGCCCATTTTGGCAACTTTAATGACCATCTCTGAGGTCAATCGACCTGTAGTATAAAATAGTTTGTTGTCACCCATTTCCTGCTTGAGCCACATTTCGCCTGCCAGTGTATCAACGGCATTGTGGCGACCGACATCTTCGACAAAACCTTTGATCTGATCGCCTTCGCATAATCCGCAGCCGTGAACAGCGCCAGCATTTTTGTAGGTCTCGTTATAGGCACTAATATTATTTAGTAGGCTATAAATCATGCTTTGTTTCAGCAGTGGTTTCGGCAGCATTATATCGTCTAGGCCATCCATAAAACCGCCGTAAACAGTGCCTTGTCCGCATCCCGTTGTTACGGTTTTTTCGGCGAGCTTTTCGTCTAAATGCTCTGTTGCTTCCTTTGTGATAACCGCTGCGGAATTAATGTCCCAATCGACGATCACCGATTCAAGCAGGTTCACCTCTGAAATGAACCCTTGGTTTTTCAAATAACCAAGCGCTAGCGCTTCTGGTCTAGCGCCTAATGTCATTAACGTCACGATGGGTCGCCAATTAAGATAGACGGTGAGAGGTCGTTCGCAGGCGATATGTTTATCGACAAGCTCTCCTTGTTCATTAATCGCCTTTACTGCAATAGTGAGTGGTGCATCTGCTTGAGTTTTTAAGAATCTTGGTTGTTTGCTAACTGTCATGAATGTCATCTTTTCGCAATGGGCTAAATGCAGCATAGCAATATTCATTCCTAGGTGATGAATTGGTGTCGAAATGCGTGATCTAGTTAAATTCTCTGTGACAAAACGCCCTTTTATGTCCCGTCTAAAATGGCATTTAGGACAAATTGTCCTACTCTTGAACAGGATTTGATGATCTAGTTCAAACAATTACGGCTAATATTTTGGCATGTTTTTTGCTTATCCACCTATATATCGCTAACCCGTAGCTTGGTCGTGAGTATTGAAGGCTAAGCTCCTTATAAGTAAACGGAGACGCAATGCAACGCACCGAAAGTCAATGGCCTATGTATGTTTCACTGAAGAAAGTGGAAAAACAGGTTGGGCGCTGGACAGCTGAAAGTTGGGAGTTAGACCAAGTTCTTCCTGCATCATTAGATGCTCCTGACGGCGCAAAATTGGTCGCATTAGAGTTACATAAAGATGAGCGTGCTAGCTATCGAATTAACCTCGATATGGATAATGCCATGCTTTATGTGGTTTGTGATGAGCTCGAAGATGGTACTTGGATACCAACTATGATTTCAGCAGATCAAAATGTGGCTGCAGGCTGTCTTGAAGGAGATACTCCTGTGCTTAACTTTGCGATGCCCGAAGCTATTGCGTGTTGGATTGAAGCGTTTATCACTCGCCATGGCGAGGTTGAGATCTGCGCTCACAGACGTAAGCATGTGAATCGCCGCAAAAACGAGGGGCCAAGCACCAATCCAAACCGGGGGCTAGTTTCATAATGAGTGAACAACCTAGTGGATTACTTGCTCGTTGGAATCTGCGTCGTCAGAAAGTTCAACAAGAAGAGCAAGCTGAGCAACTGAGCGAGCAAGAGAGCCAAGTTGAAGCCTCGGCTCCTACCACGGATCGAGCCAATGAGGTTAGCGCTGCCGAGCCTACCGAAGAGAAAGTATTAACGGCAGAGGACCTGCCTGATCCAGAGAAGATTGAGGTGGGTGGCAGTTTTGCTAGTTTTATGGCTGAAAATGTTGATCCTGATGCCAAAAACGCAGCGTTGAGAGCCTTATGGAAGCAGCCTCATTATAGCGAGATCGACGGTTTGCTCGAATACGCGCTTGATTACACTAATCAGCCTAAGTTATCAGCAGAAGTTTCAGCTGAATTAGCAAAAAAGGTTTTCCGTCATTTAGTTAAAGATGATGAGCAAGCTCAGCCAGAAATTGAAGAGATGACGGTTTCGGTTGAACAAGACATTGAAAATATAGCGGATGAATCTGGTTCGGACATTTTGGACGCCACAGGCAGTGAGTTGCCCCAAAATGAACAAGAAGTACAAGTTGCACCTAAACCACCTGTTGCTTAAGGTCAGTTTAGAGTGTTTTTAAATCCATAATTTTGGTACGTGAATTGCTGTGTTAGAGGCGTATTAGCGACAATGTTTTTGTTGTTGATATATAAGGTGAAGCTGGCGCAATTGAAGCGCAGGCCAAAGAGCAAGACAGCCACCTAGCTGACATCAGTAACCAAAACTGTTCAGGAACGCAATGTGAGCATGCATTTAAAGAGTAGTGAGAACCTGACCGACCTAAAGCAGGTTCGTCAGCAAGTATTGGGGCAGACACAAATTCTTCAAAATCTGATCCCACCAACGGTAAGCTATACCACCGAGGGCAATGTGTTAGTCATTGGCCCCGAGGATTTGGCTCGCTTAGCTGCGGGCAAATTGTCCAATATGGGCCAGCGTGCCATTCTTGCAAATGAGTCCATCACTAGCCAAGATGAAGCCCACCTTGAGAAGGTGATGGCCGCCGCTGAAGGCGTTGAGAGTTACTATAATAAGCTAATTGAAATTAAAGGCTTTCTTGGTCAATTCCAAGTCAAAGTTGAACATGACAGCGGCTCTGCGGATCTAAGCTTAGTGGCGATTCGCAAAGCGCACTTCGATCTTATCCTCGATCTGAGTCAATCTCCTTGTATTAATCTTGAGATGTTACCACCAGGCTATTTTTATGTGGGTCAAGATGAAGCTAAGCTCGCTGATGCTATTGCGCAACTTCCCGATCTTATTGGTGAGTTTGATAAACCGCGCTATGTCAAAGTGAATAGTGAGATTTGTGCTCATAACCGTAACGGTATCGATGGTTGTAATCGCTGCCTGAATTTTTGTCCGGCAGATGCTATTTCAAGTGTTAACAAGAAGATAGAGATCGATCCCTATCTTTGTCATGGCGCAGGAAGTTGTACTAATGCTTGCCCCACAGGCGCCATTAGTTATGACCTACCGACACCACAGGCGTTGCATTCCTATCTACACAAGATCGTTAGTCGTTTTCGTGATCAAGCCCTGATAGCGCCTGTCATCCTGTTTCACGATGCCGCGAATGGTGCCAGCTTAGTTGATGACGATTTACCTGGGGCTATTATTCCAGTAGAGCTTGAAGAGATCACTGTGGCGAGTATGGACCATTGGATGTCGGCTTTGGCTTGGGGAGCAAGACAGATAATCGTCCTGAATACCGATGCTACAGCGCCGACACTGACACAGATGCTCAACGGTGAGCAATCGCTGGCTAACGATATTTTCGACGAGATGGGCCAGCCTCGTCGTGTGAGCGTACTTAATCAAGATCAACTGGGTGAACTGACTAGGTTAATTGAAGTCAGCGCAAGCTGGCCTGTGATAGTACCAGGTGAGTTTGCAGCAACGACTAAGCGTAAAACTTTGTATGCGGCAATTGATCACCTAAATAGCCAAGCGGCCTCTACCGATTCTTGCTTAAGTAAGAGCAATATACCTTTCGGTAAAGTGAGCGTTAATAAAGATAACTGCACCCTTTGTCTATCTTGTGTTTCTACCTGTCCTACGCAAGCGTTGACAGATGGTGGTGACAAACCTGCGTTGCATTTTGTTGAGCAAGATTGTGTGCAATGTGGATTGTGTGAGTCAGCCTGTCCAGAGAAGGTTATTAGCCTTACACCTCAAATGAATTTCGATGCTGCTGCACGTCAGGAGCGTCAAACCTTGAACGAGGAGGAACCATTTGAATGTATTCGATGTGGAACCCCTTTTGCTACCCAATCCATGGTGCAACGGATGCTGGAAGTAGTCGGAGGCCATAGTGCCTTTAGCGCTAACACAGAACGATTAAAGATGTGTAGTGACTGCCGGGTAAAAGACATGTTTGAAGACATCCTTCAAGATCCTGAAAAGCAATTGCGATAAGAGTTTAGCCATGACCGAATTAGTAAGAGAAGTATCAGAAAACGATCAGTTAAGAGCCGATATCTACCAGCTTTTGGCGGCGCTACTACGTCATCAGCCTAGTGCCGAGCTATTGCAGTTTCTTTCGACCCTTGAAATCGATGTCGATGACGACAGCGACATGACTAAAGCTTGGTCTGGGTTGAAACTTGCTGCGGAGCAATTTACGACCGAACAACTAGAAGAGGAGTATTTCAATATTTTCCTCGGTGTTGGCAGTGGTGAGATTTTGCCCTATGGCAGCTGGTTTATGACAGGCTCATTGATGGATAAGCCACTTGCGTTGCTACGTCAAGATTTAATGCAGTTGGGCTTTGAGCGCAGTGACGATGTCAAAGAGCCTGAAGATCATGTTGCTGCGCTTTGCGAAGTCATGGGCACTTTGATTTTAGAAGCACCTGGCTATCGCCAATTAGCATTTTATCAGCGTCATATTGGTAGCTGGATAGAGCGTTTTTGCGATCATCTAGCGCGTACGCCAAGCGCTGCGTTTTATGCGACGGTAGCTCAGTTAGCAAAGTCATTCTTTGTTATCGAGGCTAACGAGTTTGAACAATTAAGTTTAAATATTCCGGTGAACTGCCCAGGTAGTGAAGCGGTGAAGATTGAACCGTCAACCAATGAGTTAGCATCATAAGTTGATGGTTTACCCTTTATGCCAGTTCGTTGATATGAACTGGCATAGCGAAAATGAGGGGTTACCCTCAACACAAGCAGGATCGTAGCTTTTACAAGGTTAAGCAAAACTGAGTTTGACTTAACTGTGATGATAAAGGTTACGACTCAAATTGAGACAACATTAGGAGACACTATGAAGAAGCAAGCTTCCGATATGGGTCGTCGTCAACTACTAAAAGCGTTAGCTGTTGGTAGTGCTGCTGGTGCAGTTGCGACAGTCAGTGGTCAAGCGATGGCCGCGGCACCAGCATCTACTCCAGAGTCAACCCACGGCGATGGTTATCACGAAACAGATCATATTCGTAGTTATTACGCGTCGTTACGTACTAAGTAAGTGGCTACTAGCTAGTTTACGAAACGGTAATTACGCAGTAATTCAATAACATTAGGAGAGTGTGTGATGCGATTAACCCGCAAAACAGACCAGGCAGAAGGTGCTAAAAAGCCAGCCCTAGGTCTAAACCGTCGTCAGTTCCTTCAGTCTGCAGGTCTTGCAACTGGTGGTATTGCCGCGGCCTCAATGCTTGGCGCTGGAATGATGCGCAAAGCCGAAGCAAAAGAAGTTCCTCATGATGCGCCAACTGAAGTAAAACGTACTATCTGTTCTCATTGTTCAGTGGGCTGTGGTATCTATGCTGAAGTTCAAAATGGTGTATGGACAGGTCAAGAGCCTGCCTTCGATCATCCATTTAACGCTGGTGGTCACTGTGCAAAAGGTGCTGCATTGCGTGAACATGGTCATGGTGAGAAGCGTCTTAAGTATCCAATGAAACTGGAAGGCGGTAAGTGGAAGCGTCTCTCTTGGGAACAAGCCATTGAAGAAGTTGGCCAAAAGGCACTCGATATTCGTGCTGAATCTGGTCCAGACTCTGTATTCTTTATGGGCAGTGCTAAGTTCTCTAATGAGCAAGCTTACATGTACCGTAAATTCGCAGCGATGTGGGGCACCAATAACGTCGACCACTCAGCGCGTATTTGTCACTCTACCACTGTAGCCGGTGTTGCAAACACTTGGGGCTATGGTGCGCAAACCAACTCTTTCAACGATATTCGTAATGCAAAAGCGATGATGTTCATTGGGTCTAACCCATCAGAAGCACATCCTGTTTCAATGCAGCATATCTTGGAAGGTAAAGAGCGCGGGGCGAAAATTATCGTTGTCGACCCTCGTTTCACCCGAACTGCAGCCAAAGCTGACGAGTTCGTGCATATTCGCCCAGGTACCGATATTCCTTATATCTATGGTCTGCTGTGGCATATCTTCGAAAACAAGTGGGAAGACCAAACCTTCATCGACCAGCGTGTTTATGGTATGGAGCGCATCCGCGAAGCGGCAGCTAAGTGGACACCTGATGAAGTTGAAAACGTAGTCGGTGTGCCAAAAGAGCAGATGTATCGCGTAGCTAAACTGCTTGCTGAAACTAAGCCTGGCACTGTTGTTTGGTGTATGGGTGGTACTCAGCATCATATTGGTAATGCCAATACCCGTGCATACTGTATCCTGCAGCTAGCCCTAGGTAATATGGGTGTGTCTGGTGGTGGTACTAACATCTTCCGTGGTCATGATAACGTACAGGGTGCAACGGACTTTGGTCTACTGTTCGATAACTTGCCTGGTTACTATGGCTTGAAGACAGGTGCTTGGAAGCACTGGTGTAATGTTTGGGACTTGGATTATGAATGGGTGAAAGCTCGTTTCGACCAGGAACAACATCTTGGCCAAGATCCAATGACATCGACCGGTATCCCATGTTCACGTTGGCATGATGGTGTACTCGAAGATAAAACTAAGATTGCTCAGAAAGATAATATTCGTATGTCTTTCTTCTGGGGCCAGTCTGTTAACACCGAAACCCGTGGTCGTGAAGTGCGTGAAGCATTGAATAAGATGGACACTGTGGTTGTTGTGGATCCATTCCCAACGATGGCGGGTGTTATGCACACTCGTACAGACGGTGTTTATCTGTTACCTGCATCGACTCAGTTTGAGACCTATGGCTCAGTATCTGCTTCTAACCGCTCACTGCAGTGGCGTTCACAGGTTATCGAGCCTCTGTTTGAGTCTAAGCCTGATCACGTCATCATGTACAAGTTGGCGAAGAAGTGGGGTATAGAGAAAGAGTTCTGTAAGCATATCAAGGTGAACGGTGATGAGCCGTTGATCGAAGATATTACTCGTGAGTTCAACAAGGGGATGTGGACCATTGGTTACACAGGTCAGAGCCCTGAACGTCTCAAGATGCACCAAGAAAACTGGGGCACTTTCGATATCAAGACTCTGGAAGCGCCAGGTGGTCCAGCTAAAGGCGAAACCTATGGTCTACCTTGGCCATGTTGGGGTACACCAGAGATGAAGCATCCAGGTACTCAGATCCTTTACCGTACAGACCGTGAAGTCCGCTTTGGTGGTGGTAACTTCCGTGCACGTTACGGTGTTGAGCACGATGGTAACAACATTTTGGCCGAAGGCTCTTACTCTAAGGGCAGTGAGATCAAAGATGGTTATCCAGAGTTTACCGATAAGATGCTTAAGCAACTTGGTTGGTGGGACGAGCTAACCGCTGAAGAGAAAGTGGCTGCTGAAGGTAAAAACTGGAAGACTGATATCTCTGGTGGTATCCAGCGTGTTGCTATCAAGCACGGTTGTATTCCATTTGGTAACGCTAAGGCACGTTGTATTGTTTGGAACTTCCCAGATGATATCCCTGTGCACCGCGAGCCACTTTATACGCCTCGTCGTGACTTGGTATCTAAGTACCCAACTTATGATGACCGTATGGTTGCACGTCTTCCAACCCTGTATAAGTCAATTCAGGATCAAGACTTCGCCAAAGACTTCCCACTGGCATTGACCTCGGGGCGTTTGGTTGAATATGAAGGTGGTGGTGAAGAGACGCGTTCTAATCCTTGGTTAGCTGAACTTCAGCAAGAGATGTTTATCGAAATCAGTCCTGGTGATGCAGCGGATCGTGGTCTTCGTGATGGTGATGAAGTATGGGTTCATAGCCCAGAAGGCGCCAAAATTAAGGTTCAGGCTATGGTAACACCACGGGTTATTAACGGTGAGTGTTTCATGCCATACCACTTCGCAGGTATGTTCGAAGGCGAGAGCCTAGAGAAGAACTACCCAGAAGGTACTGTACCTTACATCATTGGTGAATCAGCCAATACCGTATTGACCTATGGCTATGACGTCGTGACTCAGATGCAAGAGACTAAGTCTAGCTTGTGTCAGATCACCAAAGCCTAACTGAACTTGATGAGGAGATAAGCCATTATGGCAGTCATGAAATTTCTATGTGACACCAAACGCTGCATCGAGTGTAACGGTTGCGTCACAGCATGTAAGAACGAAAACGATTCCGCTCTCGAGTGGGGTATTCAACGTCGCCGCGTAGTGACCATCAATGATGGTCAGCCAGGTGAAGCATCTATCTCAGTGGCGTGTATGCACTGTACCGATGCCCCTTGCCAAGCCGTTTGCCCTGCAAACTGTTTCTACAAGACTGAAGACGGTTTAACGCTACACAACAAAGATACTTGTATCGGTTGTGGTTACTGCCTCTATGCTTGCCCATTTGGCGCACCTCAGTTCCCTAAACAGGGTGCATTTGGTAGCCGCGGTAAGATGGATAAGTGTACTTTCTGTGCCGGTGGCCCAGAAGAGACCTTCTCCGATGCAGAACGTCAGAAGTATGGTGCTAACCGCCTTGCCGAAGGTAAGTTGCCAATGTGTGCCGAACTTTGTTCGACTAAGGCACTGCTGGCTGGTGATGCAGAAGTCGTTTCAAGCATCTACCGTGAGCGTATTGCCGCACGTGGTAACCCTAATGCAATCTGGGGTTACACCCCTAAGACTGGCGTTTAAAGTGAATAGTACCGTAAGCCCTCGGGCTTACGGTCTGTAAAGGAGTGACTATGTTATTAAAATCACTGCGCAGCCTATTCACTGTGTTGTTATTGCCATTGGTCTTGGCGATGGGCTTAGGGTTGAGTACGGCGGCGGTTGCGGTCGATGAGCAAACCAGTCAACAAATGGCAAACACCAGCGATGCCGATCTATGGCGAGCTGTGAAGTCTGGAGACAAGGGATACACTACGGCACAAGGTGCTGAGGGTGGAGTCATGATTAATGTTTCGGCTATTGAAGGCACAAACATTAAGAATGAATTTCTTACGCCCGTTATGGCACTGGCCGTGGTCGGTGTTTTTGGTGCTTTCTTGTTCTTCTATCTGGTTAACGGAGCCTCTAAGTTAAGCCATGGTTTCTCGGGCAAGATGGTTCTGCGCTGGACTAAGGCCGATCTTTGGATTCACTGGGTACTGGCTATCTCATGCATGGCGTTGATCTTTACTGGTCTCAACATCATGCTGGGTAAACATGTATTACAGCCTTATGTCGGTACAGGTATTTGGGCATCGCTCATCTATGGCAGCAAGACCATTCACGACTATGTGGGTCCGCTGTTCATCGTCGCCTGGGCTTTATGTGTGGTTAAATGGATGCCGATGCAGACATTTAAATTGTATGACCTTAAGTGGTTCCTGGTTGTAGGTGGTTACATCAACTTCGGTCCATTCAAGGGTAAGCATCCAGACAGCGGCTTTGCCAACGCGGGTGAGAAGATGTGGTTCTGGACACTAACACTATTCGGACTCTTTATTGCTGTCTCGGGTATTATGTTGGTTATGCCAGGTCTAGATCTGCCACGTGAAGCGTCGATGGCGGCACTTCTGATCCATGGGCTGAGCGCCATCATCATCATCGCCTTTACTATCGTCCACATCTGGATGGCGACAGTATTGAGTGAAGGTGGTATGGAGTGTATGAAGTCGGGTTACTGTGATGAGAACTGGGCTATTCAGCACCATAACCTTTGGTATGATGAGATCAAAGAAAACGGTACACTGACCTACAAAGAGTAGATCTGAGTCGCCGCTTAAGCTTGAATAAAAGCGCATCGAAAAAACACCCTTCTTGGTTATCAGGTGGGGTGTTTTTTTATGGGGAACTGAGCTAGAGAGGTGGACCTAGATCACTTTTGACGAAATTTTAAGTAATATTTTTATTTTCAATAACAACAACTTCATTACATCTACTGGATCCCGATTTTGTCTTTTTTTGGCGTTTGCCATCATAGTGTGTCAAATAAAATGTGACACGCTTAACGCTTTGGCCATTTATTCACTTTTTCTACTTATCCAACCCTGTTTAGATCAATATTCGCTTTCTGTTTCTTACCTATATTGCCGCGGCAATTAATCGGATGTTTTTAATAAATAAAGCAATTTTACCAAATCGCCACCTGTAAATAACATTGCCATAACCAATGTTTAGGGGCTTCGCTTGAATAGAATCATCCCTAGTAATCGAACTTTTCTAAATCCACTAGGAGCAAGAATGAAGAAGCAACAGCCCGATCTGAATCGCAGATCTTTGCTGAAAGCACTCACCATTGGTGGTACGGCCGGTGTGGCCATTGCCGCCAGCGGTGTGAGTGTTGCTCATGCAACAGAGAATAAATCTCAAGAAAAACATACCGAAGGCTACCATGAAACTGCACATATCCGCAGTTATTACAATAGCTTGCGTAGCTAATTAGGAGAATTTGAGCGATGAAGTTAACGCGCAAAACAAATGAGGCAGCAACCGCGGGTAAGCCAAGTTTAGGCATCAGCCGTCGTCAATTTATGAAGCACGCAGGTATCACCACTGGTGGCATCGCTGCAGCCTCTCTTCTCGGTACCGGCATGATGCGCCGTGCCGAAGCGAAAGATATTCCACATGACGCACCTATTGAGATTAAGCGCACCGTATGTAGTGCCTGTGCGGTCGGTTGTGGTCTATACGCTGAAGTACAAAATGGTGTTTGGACTGGTCAAGAGCCAGCATTCGATCACCCATTCAATGCTGGTGGTCACTGTGCCAAAGGCGCAGCACTGCGTGAACATGGTCACGGCGAGAAGCGTCTTAAGTACCCAATGAAGCTGGTTGACGGTAAGTGGAAAAAATTGTCTTGGGAGCAGGCTTTCAATGAAGTCGGTGACAAGATGCAAAGCATTCGTCAGGAGTCGGGTCCAGATTCACTTTATTTTATGGGTAGTGCTAAGTTTTCTAACGAAGGCTGCTACATGTACCGTAAGTTTGCGGCCATGTGGGGCACCAATAACGTCGACCACTCGGCACGTATCTGTCACTCTACCACTGTAGCTGGTGTTGCTAACACTTGGGGTTACGGTGCGCAAACTAACTCGTTTAACGACATTCAGAATGCGAACGCGATCTTCTTTATCGGTTCAAACCCTGCCGAGGCACACCCAGTTGCCATGCAGCATATTCTGATCGCGAAAGAGAAGAACAACGCTAAGATCATCGTTGTTGACCCACGTTACTCTCGCACTGCAGCACACTCTGATCTGCATTGTGCTCTGCGTCCAGGTACCGATATTCCATTCATCTACGGTATGTTGTGGCATATCTTTGAAAATGGTTGGGAAGATAAGGCCTTTATCGAGCAGCGCGTGTTCGAAATGGAATCTATTCGTGAAGAAGTGAAGAAGTTCCCACCTAAAGAAGTGGCTAACATCACTGGTTGTAGCGAAGAAGAAGTTTACCAAGCGGCTAAGCTGATGGCTGAAAACCGTCCAGGTACTGTTATTTGGTGTATGGGTGGTACTCAGCACCACGTCGGTAACGCTAACACTCGTGCCTACTGTATCCTTCAGTTAGCCTTGGGTAACATGGGTGTATCTGGCGGTGGTACTAACATCTTCCGTGGTCACGATAACGTACAGGGTGCAACTGACTTAGGTCTGCTGTTCGATAACCTTCCTGGTTACTACGGTTTGAGCTCTGGCGCCTGGGCGCACTGGAGTCATGTATGGGAGCTCGACATAAACTGGGTTAAGGGTCGCTTCGACCAAAACGAATACCTAGGTCGTGTACCAATGAACACTCCTGGTATTCCGTGTTCTCGTTGGCACGATGGCGTACTGGAAACACCAGAAAAATTAGCGCAGAAAGATCGTGTGCGTATGGCGTTCTTCTGGGGACAGTCTGTCAACACAGAAACGCGTCAGCGTGATGTGCGTGAAGCGCTAGATAAGATGGACACAGTGGTTGTTGTGGATCCATTCCCAACCATGGCTGGTGTGATGCATAACCGTAAAGATGGTGTGTATCTATTACCTGCGGCAACACAGTTTGAAACTGAAGGTTCTGTGTCTAACTCTGGTCGTAGCCAGCAGTGGCGTGAAAAAGTTATCGAGCCATTGTTTGAGTCTAAGACAGATATCGAAATCATGTATCGTCTGTCGCAAAAATTAGGCTTCGATAAAGAGTTCACTAAACGTATCGCCAAAGATGCTAAAGATATGCTGGTCATTGAAGATATTACTCGCGAAATCAACCGCGGTATGTGGACCATTGGTATGTCTGGTCAAAGCCCAGAGCGTTTGAAGCTGCACACCCAAAACTGGGGCACTTTCAGCAACAAGACACTAGAGGCAGAAGGCGGCCCTGCGAAAGGTGAAACCTACGGTCTTCCTTGGCCATGTTGGGGAACGCCTGAGCAGAAACACCCTGGTACACAGATCCTTTACAACACAAGCAAGCACGTATTGCAAGGTGGTGGTAACTTCCGTGCACGCTATGGTGTTGAATACCAAGGTAAGAACATCTTGGCCGAAGGCAGCTTCTCCAAGGGCAGCGAAATCCAAGACGGTTACCCAGAGTTCACCGACAAGATGCTTAAGCAACTTGGCTGGTGGGATGACCTGACTGCTGAAGAGAAAGCGGAAGCGGAAGGCAAGAACTGGAAGACCGACCTTTCAGGTGGTATCCAGCGTGTGGCCATGAAGCACGGTTGTATTCCATTTGGTAACGCCAAAGCGCGTTGTATCGTGTGGACTTTCCCTGATCAAGTGCCTGTACACCGTGAGCCGCTGTATACACCACGTCGTGATCTTGTGTCTAAGTACCCAACATACGATGACATGCAAGTTCACCGTCTACCGACGCTGTATAAGTCAATCCAGCAGAATGACACGGCTGCTAAGTACCCACTCGGTTTGACTTCTGGCCGTCTGGTTGAGTACGAAGGTGGTGGTGAAGAATCGCGTTCTAACCCATGGCTGGCTGAGCTACAACAAGAGATGTTTGTTGAGATCAACCCAGGTGATGCGGCAGATCGTGGCATTCGCAACGGTGACACTGTATGGCTGGAAGGCGCTGAAGGCGGCCGCATCAAGATCAAGGCGATGGTGACACCTCGTGTGAAACCAGGCGTGACTTGGATGCCATATCACTTTGCGGGTGTTATGCACGGTGAGAGCTTAGAGAATAACTATCCAGAAGGTACAGTGCCTTATGTGATTGGTGAGTCTGCAAACACGGCATTGACCTATGGTTATGACCCTGTGACGCAGATGCAAGAGACCAAAGCGTCGCTTTGTCAGATCACTAAAGCTTAAGTATCGGGAGATTTGCCAATATGGCTACAATGAAATTTTTATGTGATACCAAGCGCTGCATCGAATGTAACGGCTGTGTCACTGCATGTAAGAACGAAAACGACTCTGCATTAGAGTGGGGGATCCAACGTCGCCGCGTGGTGACCATTAATGATGGTATGCCGGGTGAAGCGTCAATTTCTGTGGCATGTATGCATTGTACCGATGCACCTTGCCAAGCGGTTTGTCCTGCAAACTGTTTCTACAAGACAGAAGATGGTCTAACGCTGCACAACAAAGACACCTGTATCGGTTGTGGTTACTGCCTATACGCTTGTCCGTTTGGTGCGCCTCAGTTCCCTAAGAAGGGGGCTTTTGGTAGCCGCGGTAAGATGGATAAGTGTACTTTCTGTGCCGGTGGTCCTGAAGAGAACCATTCAGATGCAGAGCGTCAGAAGTACGGTTCAAACCGTATTGCTGAAGGTAAGCTACCTATGTGTGCCGAGTTGTGTGCGACTAAGTCGCTACTTGCTGGTGATGCTGAGGTTATCTCAAACATCTTCCGTGAGCGTGTTGCGTACCGTGGTTCAAAAAATGCGATTTGGGGTTAATCCTCAACTTGTATAAAACCACAATAATCCATACCGAGGCAAGGCTCGGTATGGACGATAAGGATGTAATATGAACAAATGGTTCAAACAATTTGGCCTAGTATTAGCTCTAGTCGTGGGGACAGTGTTTAGTGCGTTGTCGTTTGCCCAAGATGCACCTGTGGCTAATCCTCAGGCGACAGAAGGGCAGATTTGGTCTGAGCTACAGGCGGGCGCAACGGGATACACTACCTCTCACGGTGAGTTCCATAACCAGCCGATCAACAGCTATGATCTGCGGGTACTTGAGCTTCGTAGCGATTGGCTGGCACCTGCCTTAATGGCGGCGCTGTTTGGCATGATCATCATCTTTGTACTGTTCATCAAGGTGAATGGTATCTCCAAGTTGCATCATGGCTTCTCGGGCAAGATGGTCTATCGCTGGTCGAAATTTGATGTCTCTATTCACTGGCTAGGGGCGATCCCTTGTCTGCTGTTGATCCTCACGGGGTTGACGCTACTGGCGGGACGTTTCTTCTTCCAGCCGTATCTGGGTGAAGGTTTCTGGGCTGGCTTAGTGTATGGCGCTAAGCAGATCCACGATTTCATGGCGATTCCGTTCATGATTGGTTGGGCGCTGATGACCACACTCTGGGCAAAGAACCAGCTACCTAAGATGTATGACGTTAAATGGTTCCTAGTCGTTGGTGGTTACATCAACTTCGGTCCATTTAAAGGTAAGCACCCTGATGCTGGTTTTGCTAACGCCGGTGAGAAGATGTGGTTCTGGGCCTTTGCATTATTTGGTCTGATTATTTCAGCTTCAGGTATGCTGTTACTGTTCCCGAACCTGTTCGAGCCTAGCCGTACCCTAAGTCTGATCGCTTTAGTGCTTCACTCTGTAAGTGCTATAGTTATTTGTGCTTTCTCTATCGTACATATCTTTATGGCAACCGTGATGTCTGAAGGCGGTATGGAGTGTATGGTATCTGGTTACTGTGATGAGAACTGGGCAAGCCAACATCACAATCTTTGGTATGACGAGATCAAAGAAAACGGTACGCTTAAATATAGAGAGTAGTTGCTTAAGCAAGCCCTAGAAATAAAACACCTTGTCATAAAATTGATAAGGTGTTTTTTTTAAGCACAAATGAGCGTTTTGATCAAATACTGTTCGATTCTTAAGTGGTATTTTTGTATTTATTGTAAGTTTTCTGAATAAAAAATAAACTGTAATTACGTGCTAACGAGGATAAATGAGATGGACTTTTTTTTATCGAAATGAACTTTCTAATATTTAGTGTCAAGCGGCTTATCGTTTATCTGACTTTCGGGGCGTCTCTGTTCCTACCGCAGTCTTATGCTGAAGATGTTTTTTTTATTAATAATGCAGCATCTAAACATGATCAACGATATCAATATTCCTATGAGCTTTTAGAGCTGATCATTGAAGCCACCAACTCCGATTTTGGCGAGGGTTCTATGCAGATTTCAAACATAGTTATGAGTAGAAATCGGACCTTCAGAGAGCTGCAAGAGGGGGGGAATGTTAATGTCGTAGCAGAAGCGGCTAATTCATTATGGAATGAGAAGTTAATCCCCATAATGATTCCTATCCGTCGGGGTATTCAGGGCTTTAGGCTATTTATTATTAAACAGGAAAATCAAGCTATATTGGCTGACATCACCACACTAACACAGCTAATGTCGCTCGAAACTGGTTCTGGGAGCCAATGGTCGACTAAAGTTGCCATGCAACAGGCTGGGTTTGAGGTGATTGAAAGTACACAATACGATAGCTTGTTCAATATGTTGTCTAAAGGGCGGTTTGTAACATTTGGTCGAGGGGTGAATGAAGTCTTTCTCGAAATTAAGCGATTTAAGCAGTACTATCCAGATTTTGTCGTTGATGAATACATTGCTTTACACATACCGCTAGCGACCTATTATTACGTTTCACCTAGCAAGCCACGGTTGGCTAAGAGGATAAAGATTGGTCTTCAAAGAATTATTGATAATGGCCAATTTGAACAACTGTTTTATCGACATCACTGCGACAGTTTGCTTGCAAGTAAGTTAAATGAACGACGAATCTTTAAAATCAACAACCCTCATGTGTCGGAAGTGCAAATGGCTTCGATTGTCGGCGAAGCATTTTTATTAAACCCACAAGATGACTTTTCTATCTTGTGTCAAAAGTATCGCTAAGCTCCAGACTCTTCACCACCACCACCATCACCAACAACAAATAACAAGCACCAAAAACAGCTATAAGCCACTGTTTGCAATTCTTCCAAATCATTAAATATTATGACTATAAATCGCAAAGTAACTCTGCCTGCGGTGAGGTGGCTCATTTTATCCTAAGCTCAAGGTATCTTTAGGGCATGGAAAGGAGCCGAAATGGAACATAAGTTGGTACGAGATAGCATGGGGGAGGTCAAGATCCCTGTGGATGCACTATATGGTGCTCAAACGGCAAGAGCGATAAGTAATTTTCCCATTAGCGGCCACTCGATGCCACGAGATTTTATTCGGGCATTGCTGCTGGCGAAACTTGCCGCGGCCGAGGCAAATGCGGACCTAAAATTACTGGACCAGCAGATCACCAAGGCTATCGCCGAAGCGGTGCAGCAGTTGCTGGCAGACCCAAATATGATGAGACATTTTCCTATCGATGTTTTTCAAACAGGTTCAGCGACCAGTACCAATATGAATGCCAATGAGGTATTGGCCACATTGGTATCGACCAAGTTAGGGCGGCCGATACATGCCAATGATGTGATTAATATGGGTCAGAGCAGCAATGACATCATTCCCACTAGTATCCACATTAGTGCTTTACTCGCCTTAGAGCATTCGTTGTTACCGTCTTTAACATTGCTGGCAGAAACGACCAGGAAAAAGGCGTTGCAGTTGAGTGATCATACAAAAACGGGGCGCACTCATCTAATGGATGCAATGCCGGTGCGTTTTGATCAGGTGCTCAATGGTTGGGCGAGTCAAATTGAGCAATGTAGTGATATGTTAAAGACGCTACGTCAGCCTTTGTCGGCGCTTGCTCAAGGTGGAACTGCCGTTGGCACTGGCGTGAACACTCATAAAGATTTTGGGCGTATCTTCTGTGAAAAATTAGCTGTACTGACTCGAGTGGATTTCCATCCTGCTGACAATCTGTTTAGTCGTATGGGAAGTCATGATACTGCGGTGTCCTTGTCTGGTCAGCTCAAGGCCACTGCAGTTGCGATTATGAAGATCAGCAATGATCTGCGCTGGATGAACTCAGGGCCGCTAGCGGGCCTTAACGAGATAGTGTTAGAGCCGCTGCAGCCAGGATCTTCCATTATGCCCGGGAAAATTAACCCCGTGATCCCAGAGGCGGCTTGTATGGTGGCGGCACAAGTGATGGGCAATGATACAGCTATAACCATTGGCGGCCAGTCTGGGAATTTTGAGCTAAACGTAATGCAACCACTCATTGCGGCGAATCTATTACATAGTATTGAGATATTGAGTAATGTTAGTCGGCTATTAGCAAATAAGGCGATAGCCAGTTTTACTGTCAATCAGGCAAAACTAGAGGAGTCTTTGATTCGCAACCCGATCTTGGTGACAGCGTTAACTCCTCGCGTCGGTTATGTGCTGGCAGCGAAGATCGTTAAACAAGCCTATCAACAACAGCGTCCTATCATTGAGGTTGCAGAAGAGCTAACCGATTTGAGCCGTGAGGAGTTAACAAAGCTGCTCGATCCACAGCGGCTGACCTATGGTGGGCTTGCCGAGTAACCCTGAACGCAAAAGAGACTGATTAAGATCAGTCTCTTCTTTGAAGTGGTTTAGACTGCTTGTTTTACCAAGCTTTTTCTAAAATCTCGCGGCTAATATCTAACCCTAGATCGCCAGACTCTGATAGCGCCGTCATGCCATGAGCTTCCAGAGCGTTAATGATATCGTCAATCTGTTCTTTGGTTATATCATAATCACGTAGGCGTGTTTTGAGCCCTACTTGCTGGAAGAAAGCTTCGGTTTTTACAATCGCCTGCTCAACTCGGCTGTCTTCATCACCTTCGGTGATGTCCCATACTCGCTCTGCGTATTGCAGTAACTTAGCGTGCTTCTGGGCTTTACGTACACGCCAAACTGATGGCAATACGGCTGCCAGAGTTTGTGCATGATCGATATGGAACAGTGCCGTGAGTTCATGACCTATCACGTGTGTGGTCCAATCGAATGGCACGCCAACAGCTATCATGCCGTTAAGGGCTGAAGTGGCGCTCCACATTAAGTTCGCGCGCGCCTGATAGTTTTCTGGTTCGGCTACTGTAATGGGGCCAATTTCGATCAGAGTGCGCATAATCCCTTCTGCCATTCTGTCTTGTACTCGGCCATCGGCTGGGTAAGTCGCGTATTGCTCAAGCACATGAACGAATGCATCGACAACACCGTTAGCCACTTGAATTTTAGGTAAGCTGAAGGTGAGTGTTGGGTCGAGAATCGAAAAGGTAGGATAGACGCTTGGATGGTTAACAGAGTACTTGCCATTTTGGTAGCTTATTACCCCAAAGGCATTCATTTCTGAACCCGTTGCAGGCAAAGTTGCAATAGTACCCAGTGGTAGCACATCTTTAGCATCCACTGGAGCCGGAGCTAATCCGTGGAATAGCAAACTGCTGCTATCGCCTGAAAACTTGGTTGCTAGGGCAATAAATTTAGTGCCATCCATTACGGAACCGCCACCGACAGCCAATAAGAAATCAACCGATTCTTTGCGTGCGAGCTCTGCTGCTTGGATTAAGGTTTCATATTTAGGGTTTGTTTCAATTCCACCAAATTCAATGACGGTGCGCGAACCAAGCGCAGAAATGACTTTGTCTAATGTGCCAAAACGTTTAACGCTGCCGCCACCATAGGTGACCATTACGCGAGCGTCAGCAGGAATGAGCTTATCGAGTTCGGCAATTCTATCTTTACCAAAAACGATGTGTGTGGGGTTGCGATAGTCAAAATTAAGCATAGTCATTACCTTGTTTAGCAAGCTGTAAAATCTGAGGTTAATGTTAGTTGAGTTTGAGTAAATAGAAATACCTATTGCTGGAGTTGGCTTGCCTATTCCTATCTTTATTACTTGATAATGACGTATTTGCCGTAAATTTGATGCATTTTCCTGTTTTGGTGATATGGTTTTATCAATTGAATAGGGGGCGTGATGAGTCGTATTGCAAATTTGATGATGTCGTTAGCGGCAAAAGAGGGCGTTAATGATACTGCCGTTGAGGGGATCAAGGTGTTTCGCAGCTCAACCTATGGCTCTCGCGGACCTATGTGTTATTCCCAAGGTATCCTGATTGTGGGTCAGGGCAAGAAGCGGGTGTATTTAGACGACAAGGTACTCGACTACGATCCGCACAACTCTTTGGTGATGACGGTGCCGATGCCAGTTGAATGTGAAACATTTGCGTCGGTCGAAGAGCCCGTATTAGTACTAATGATCGATATCGATTTAGCTCAGCTTAATCAGCTTATTCGCGTGATGGACGAGTATAACAAGGTGCCAAAAGATCTTAATGAGTCGCGTCAGTCTGGTTATTTTGTCGCAGCTAATAGTGAAGATATGGAGTGCTGTGTCGAACGCTTGTTATTGGCGCTGCAATCGCCACTAGAGGCGCAGGTTTTGGGTAAACCTATGTTGCTGGAGCTATTATATCGTCTTTTAAGTTTGCCTAATGCGGCACCGTTGTATGCGTTAGCGTTAAGTCATACTCGCTTGTCACGTATTGATAAGGCGTTGAGCTTTTTACATCGAAATTATGGTGATAGCGTCGAAGTAGAGCAGCTTGCCGCCTTGGTTAACATGAGTCCTTCTGCATTTCATCGCTGTTTTAAAGAGGTTACAGCCTCTTCGCCGATTCAGTATTTAAAGAAAATACGGCTTAACAAAGCAAGAGAGCTACTCCAACAGCAAAAAATGAAGGTAAAAGAGGTGGCTATAGAGGTTGGCTATGAGAGTGCAGCACAATTTAGTCGAGAGTTTAAGCGCTATTTCAATCAGAGTCCGGGCGAGTGTGCCCGGCTCTAGTTGTAACGATTGGACCTATTGCTGTGGGATGAAAATCACAGCTTAATACACTGTAGTAACACCACGAAAGGTGGCATGTTGTTATGGGCTATGCTGTGGCCTTCTGGTTCTGTGCGGCGCTTTTGGTGTTGACGCATACCAACATCATCACCTTCTCCCGTCGCGTACTCAGGCTCATTTCCCGAGTCATAGTAGTACCAATCATCGTAGACGTGGGTATGTTTTGGCAATTCTTGTATCGTCAGCTTGTGCTTCTCGGTTCCGCCAATGGTATTGAGTTTACGCACTGACAGGTCATTGTCTTGGTTATTTACCGCCAGCGGAAAACGACCGCGGCCTTTATCATAGGCCTGCCAACCTTCTGGGCATGACGCGAGATCGAAATAGGCGATAGTCTTGGTTGGAATGATGCTTCCCGCATTGGCTATCTGCTTACTTAGGGCTGCAAGTTGTTGACTATTGGCGACGTTGGCTTTCTGTAGTTCTGTGTACTTTAGATAGCCAAACAGCGCGAGTGCCGCGGTGAGTATAACTGTAAAGAGTAGGTTCCATTTCATTGTAGACGTCCTTGTATGATCCATCTTCGCCAGCATAGAACAGAGAAGATGAATTTTATTTTATTGTTTTTATTAGCTTAAATTACGCCATTCATTTCCATTCCGCAAGGATTGACGCGCTAGCAAGGTAAGCATTTTTTACCTCCTCCCATCTGAGTGACACTTTTGAAGTATTACTGTTAATTATTTTTACCTAAAGTATGACATGCTTAACAATTATTTGGTTAATCGGGTGCTAGGTGTTGTAACTCGAAGCCAGTTCACGTTTTATATGTCTTGTAAATGATACTTTTGTGTTCCGCAAAAGGATGTGTATCTCTTTTAAGTCTTATTTATTCAATGGCTTTGCAACTCAAGGTCTGGTTCAGTTAGGAATTACTATGTCGTCAATTGTTCAAGCGGTTTCTGGTGGATTGATCAAGCCGTATCAAGCCAATATTACCGTCCCCAACTGGATGCTAAGCTCGATGGAACGAGTGATGCAGTATTATGTCGATAAGAATTTGCGACTCGATACTCAATCTGCATCGATGATGCCTGCACCTATAGAAGGCAAGAAGTACATGTTGTATGCCCATGTGCCTTTTTGTCATACGCTCTGCTCTTTTTGCACTTTCCACCGCTTCCTGTTTAAAGAGGATAAGGCGCGTGCCTATTTCATCTCCCTGCGCAAAGAGATGGATATGGTGAAATCCTTAGGTTATGACTTTGAATCTATGTATATCGGTGGCGGCACGACAACCGTATTGGAAGATGAGCTGGCACGCACCATAGAACATGCGAAAAAGCTCTTTCCTAGCATTAAAGAGGTGTCGTGTGAATCAGATCCACAGCATCTCGATAGCCCTGGTTTTAAGTTGCTCGAAGGCTTAGTGGATCGTATGTCTATCGGCGTTCAAAGCTTTAATGATGACATTTTAGCGATGACAGATCGTTTAGAGAAATTCGGTTCTGGTCAACAGACTTTTGACAAGATCATGGCGGCTAAAGAGCTATTTCCAATTATCAATGTGGATTTAATCTTCGGCTTTAGAGGTCAAACCGATGAGGTGATTCAGCACGATTTGGATATGGCCTCACGCTTAGACCCTCGCCAAATTACCACCTATCCTTTGATGATCACTCATCAAACTCGTAAGAGCGTTAAAGGTAAGCTTGCCGCGCCTCAGGGGGATATGACGCGTCAGTACACTCAAATCCTAAACAGTCTGACGGGTCAATATAATCAGTTGTCAGCTTGGGCATTTGGTAAGGCCAACAACGAAGGCTTCGATGAGTATGTGATCGATTACGACGAGTATCTAGGTGTCGGCTCTGGATCATTTAGTTTCCTGAACGACACCCTGTATGTGAATAACTTCTCTCTGCGCAAGTATCAGGAAAACATTGCCGCAGGTCGTATGGGGGTTGAGCAGCAGAAGAACTATAGCAAGAAAGATGTGATGCAGTATCGCTTCTTATTGGGCATGTTCTCTGGGCGTCTATCACGTAAATATTTCCGTGAAACCTTTGGTGTTAATCTCGACTTTGCTCTGTTTAAAGAGATGACCTCGATGAAGGCGATCGGTGCCATCAAGAATGATCCTAGCGATCCCGATAACCTGATCGTTACAGATAATGGTAAGATGATGGGCCTCTTGATGATGAAAGAGTTCTACTCAGGCATGGATAACGTGCGGGCGCAGCTGCGTAAGCCGCTTAAGCCCTGTGATATGTAAGGGGCATTTGCCATCTGAGCTAAAGAGGCTGATCATAGATCAGCCTTTTTTATTGCCGGAGCCTTACCAATGCAGGCCTTTGAATCCCTGTTTGCACAATTTCTACAAGGTATCACACCAAGCGATGCTGCCCATGACCTGCAGCATGTTACCCGTGTGGTGAAAACGGCCAAGCGCCTGCGCGCAAGCGAATCTGCCTGCGCCGAAGTGGTGGTGCCTGCGGCTTGGTTGCATGACTGTGTGGCTTTGGCCAAAGACGATCCTCAGCGTCACCTCAGCTCAACCTTGGCTGCCCACAAGGCGATCGCTTTTCTCACCGAGGTTGGCTATCCAGAGCAGTATTTGGCGGCGATTCATCATGCCATTTTAGCCCACAGCTATAGTGCTGGTATCGCCCCCGAAACGCTGGAAGCCAAGATAGTGCAAGACGCCGACAGGCTAGATGCTCTGGGCGCCATTGGCGTGGTGCGTTGCCTGCAGGTGGGCACCTCTTTGGGGCGAGCCCTGTATCATTCGGAAGATCCCTTATGCCACTCTAGAGTGGTGGATGATAGCCGCTACACCTTAGATCACTTTAAACAGAAGCTGTATACCTTAGCCGATACCATGCAAACTGCGGCCGCGAGAGAGGAGGCGAAGCATCGTACCAGAGTGATGCAAGACTTTCTCGCGCAGTTGGCCGAGGAGATTTAAATAAGCTTTTTAGGCTGTCAGGGTGAATAATCACTAGGCTTTGCAGCGTCGTTGTGAATAGGGTAGTTTGGTGACTTCTTTATTTTGTACAGGGAAATCAGATGATAGTACGTATAGGTGAATTTCAGGCCGCCACAGGTCAGGCTGACGAATTAAAGGCCTTCCTTTTATCTTTAAGTGATTATATTTGCGCATCGCCCGGCTGCCTCAGTTACGAAGTCTTGTGTCCGCTCGATGAAGTAGGGCGCTTCGTGGTGGTCGAGCGTTGGGCGTCTGCCGAGCAGCACCGCGCCTCGGTGCAGGCTTACCCCAGTGACAAGATGCAAGAGGCCATGGCGCTCTTCGCCGCGCCGCCAAGCGGCAGCTATTACGCGCTGGCTTAGCTGAAGCGAAGGCAACAGAGATGATCTACTTTGAGACACAGCGGCTGCTCTGCCGCACCTTTGAATTGGCGTATGTAGACGCCAAAGGGCGCCTACATTACCTTAATGGCTGATGTGCCAGCCCTTTACCTGAAATGTGGCTTTGAATACTCGCGACCGGCGAGTGAAGGCATGTATCTGCAGCAGCCTTAATTAGTTGAGCTGGCCTTCAGGCCTTGATATAAATGAAGCTCGGCAGGCCCCGTTTATTTAGGTTGTGGGCCTATAACCTCATTCTTGTTTAGGCGATCTTATCTTCTGTTGATCCGCTATTACCCGGAGCATTCATGGCCAATATCTTGCTGGTTGCCAATCTTAATTGTGATCGTATCCTTAGGCTCAATAAACCGTTAGAGATGGGTGGACGTTTCCATTATCAAGATGGTGGGCTGAGGCTCGGGGGCGGTGGTGCCAATACGGGTATTGGACTCGTGTGGGCTGGACATGATGTTGGATTAGTCAGTCAAGTTGGGCGAGACAAAATTGGTGACTGGCTGCTTGCTGAGGCCAGCACAATGGGGATCGATTGCCGCCTAATACAGCGCTATGAACAAAATACTTGTGAGATGTTGTTGGTGATGACCCCTGATGGCGAGCGCACTATTATTCGTCCTGAACGTCCCATATTTGAATTAGCAGCACCACCTAAATGGTCTCAGTGGGATGCGCTCTATATTAATTCCTCTGCAGAAGGGGCCGTTAGCTGGGCTAAGACGGCACTAAATGACTGTTTAGTATTGGCCCAATTAGCGAAAGATAATAGACCTAGGCCTTGTCACTATTTAATTGCGTCGAAGTCTGATATGGCAGGTCGTAGTGATCTATCGCCTTGGGAGTATGGGTTAACCATCGCAGGTGAAAGCTTGTGCGGCTTTATCATCACAGATGGTGAATCTGGTGCAATGCTTTACCAAGCCGACGGTGAGGCGGTAGTTGCTGCACAGCCCGCTGACGTGGTTGACACCACTGGTGCTGGAGATGCGTATGCCGCTGGGTTAATCCATGGCTTAATGCTAGGTGAGAGTGTTATTGAGGCGATGGAGGAGGGGGCTCGTTGGGCCGCCTTCGCTGTTGCCACTCAAAGCTCTATTCCTGGCAAAGGGCTAAAGCAATACCTATCTGTTTAAGCAAGGTGATATTGTCATTATAGTGTCACGCAGCGTGATTAAAGTGTTTATATAGGTCGCAAGTCACTCCCTGACCTTGTTATGTATAGCTTCTTTCTAACATTGATTTTTTTCTGTTCTCGCCCCGATATCCTAGGGGCTTTTTTTTGTGTCAATGACACTCGACGATGATGAGTATGTGGGGTGCCGACTTTGCCGTTGAAACTGTCATCAAGGAAAATCTATTCAACCACAGTTATAGCCTTGGACTTGTATTATCGAGTTCAAATAAAAACTAAGCTCGAAAGATCAACAAACCCGACTAAGAATTGATGGATTAATCACTATAAAATCATTATCTTCTATACCTGCATATTGGAATGTAGCCCTCTACTTTTTGGTTAATAAGACCGAAGAGACAATGGCGAATAGCGGCTGAGTCTGGCTAGACCATAGCTAAAGTAGTGGCATAGGATGCTTTATGATAAAACCAATGATAGAAAGAATATCGGGATTGTATGCTGGTGATGAGTCAAAGCAGTTTGATGGCGTCAGCAGTATGATAGATGCTAAGCAACCGCGGCAGCAATTGGTTGTGGGTGAGTTAACCGTTGAGCATGACTCTCAATCAGATCCCAAGCATCATGGTGGTGTCGACCGCGTATTACATCACTTTCCTCGTGAGCATTATGGTCAGTATCGCCGCTGGGATATGATGAGTGGCTTTAAAGATGCGCCAGCTATGGGAGAAAACATTAGTACCGTTGGGCTTGATGAAACCATGGTGAATATCGGTGATATTCTGGCAATCGGTGAGGTTATTGTGCAAGTTACCCAGCCCCGCTCCCCCTGCTTTAAGCTTAATCACCAGTTTGGCCATACCGAGTTTGCCTTGGCGATGCAGACCAGTGGGTTATGTGGTTGGTTTTATCGCATTTTAACTCCAGGGGTGATTAACTCAAGCGATGGTATATCTCTCGTTGGACGCCACAGCGATATCACCGTGCGTCACGCTATGGCAATTTACTTTGCTACGGAATTTAATGCTGTTGAATATGACAGGCTTGTTTGTTGCGAAGGCTTGGCCCAATCTTGGGTGACGAGTTTGCAGCGACGTTTGCAGAATAAAAAAATAGAGCCTTGGCAAATGCGCCTTTTTGGTGCTGATAGCTAGGGTATATGAGTAACATATTTCAAATAATAGATGAATAATCAAGGAGGTAAATTCGTGGCGGAGTATGGTGAATTAGCGAGAGATGATAAGAATATGGGCGTGGCGGTACATCTTGCCAGCTTTTCAGGTTATCTCATTCCATTAGGGTCTATTTTGGGGCCTTTGATTGTATGGTTGATGAAGCGAGAAGAGATTGAGTTTGTTGATCAATGTGGTCGCAACTGTTTGAATTTTAAGATTAGTGTCATGATATATGCGATGATAAGTATGATCTTAATGTTTGTCGGTATTGGCTTTCTCTTGCTGGGTATTTTGGCCATTTTTGATATTGTAGTGACGATTATTGCCGCCATGAAGGCGAGCGAGGGGATTAGTTATCAATATCCTCTGTCGATAAAGTTTTTTAAGCCCGAGTGAACTTGATTTGTCGTTAGAGAAAAAAAGCCCGTGTTAAGCGGGCTTTTTTAGTTTTAATCTTAGTTACACTTTAAAACCAGCGACTAAGGCATCTAACCTAAGCGCCAATTGATTTAACGACTGACTCGCTTGTGCCACAGCTTGCGAAGTCTCAGTGGTTCTTTGAGTGATTTCGCTGATCTCGGTGACGTTACGATTAATATCTTCAACAACGGTAGACTGCTCTTCCGTCGCGGCGGCCACTTGAATATTCATGTCGCTAATGGCTCCTATTTGTTGGGTAATCTCGCTGAGAGAATGGCTCGCTTCATCTACCGCTTCTACGCCCTCTTGGCTACGACTCTTACTTTGCGTCATGGCCTGCACAGCTCTGGCTGCTTCGGCTTGCAGATTATCGATCATCTTCTGTACTTCATCGGTGGAGTCAGCAGTACGAGAGGCCAGATTACGTACCTCTTCTGCGACGACAGCAAATCCTCGGCCAGCCTCACCAGCACGAGCAGCCTCAATGGCCGCGTTAAGTGCTAACAAGTTGGTTTGCTCGGAAACGGCCCTAATCACATCCAAAATACTGCCAATAGAGGTGGTGTGAGTCGCAAGAGATTCGATAACATTGCCAACTTGTTCAACATCTTTTGATAGCTGATTTATGGTATCCCGAGCACGAGTGACGACAACCTGACCTGCATTCGATTCGTCGTCAGCTTCTTTTGCGTTATCGGCGGCTTGGGCTGCATTACCAGCGATTTCATGAACAGTGGCCCCCATTTCATTTATCGCTGTCACCACCATCATGGTTTGATCTTTTTGCAGCTGGCTGTCATCTAAAGTCTGTTGTGCTTGTTCGGCAACATCTTTAGCCGCCTGACTCAACTGCACGCTGGTGTCGGTCACTTCAATAATAGAGCGCTGGATCTTTTCTATGAAGCTATTAAAACCTTTGGCTAGCTGCGTGAGCTCATCATTTCCTTCGACGGGTAAGCGTTGGCGAAGATCACCTTCACCTTGGCCGATATCTTGTAGCATGTCAGCGACTTTTGCGATGGGCTTACTGACTGAACTGGCGACAAACGTAGAGAGACCGATAAATACAACGGCGATAACCAAGGTCGAAAGTAAGATTTTAAAAGCAGACTCTTCAAGTAAGGCGAACACCTCGCTTTCTGGAACCTCTGCGATTAGATACCAGTCCATTGAGGGAATATAACTACTGGCCACTAACATCGACTTACCATCAACTTCGGTTCTGGTGAGGTTAAAATTGCTTCGAGATAGCAGTGAGTTGGTATTTGCCTCTGGATAGAGTGAAGCTAAGCTGGCTTGGCCTATTTGACTGGTATTTTGATGGAGTTTTACTTGTCCTTTTGCATCGACAAGGTAGACAAATCCGCTATCTTCAATTTTAAATGAGCCCAATAGGCGCACCATATCATCGAGGGATTTTGCTAGGCCGACTAAACCTCTATCATTGGGTTGTTGATAGTTGATAAACAGTTTTACTTCGCCGTTGGCCTCGGTAAAGACGTTCAACATACGCTCTTGGCCGCTATCGCGATAACCGAAGAACCAGCCATCTTGATCTGGTGTCAAGACTCGCAAGAAACCATCTTGGGTGTAATAGGCCGCGGTTTCCCGATCGGCATAGGAGGCCTGTGCAAGTTTATATTGCTTCTGCAGCCCTTTGAGTTGGTCGATGACCAGTGACTCACTTTTTTCTGGACGTCCTTCGACTAGCCACTGTTTAAGCATTTTACTGTTGGCTAATTGCTCTGCTGCATTCATTAACACAGAGATATCCATTTCGACTTTATTTCGGATAGCGTGCAAAGTGTTGGGGAGCTCAGAAGTCAGCATTCGCTGTTCGACAACCTCTTTAGCACTGCGCTGGCTGAGTACGCCTACCAGTACAGTTGAGAGCAGCACCGCAACGGTTACCGTTAACAATATTTTTTGTTTGATCGTTAGCATATTAAGCTTCATTGTGTTTACTCACATCTACAATATTCGAATAGTAATTCGGTAGTTTGACTGGCTACATTTAAGGTTAGTCGCTATTTATTCAATAAGCTCAAACATTTAATGATCTTTAGGTAGGATTTTTCAAACTGTGCGTTTTAGATAACGCTTGTAGGTATAGTGAGCAATTATGATGATTAATGTTTATAAGCGCAAGCTAAAACGCGCCTTAATTCAGGCGCGTTAAATGAGTTAACACATTGAGATCTTACATATTAGGGTAGTTGGGGCCTCCACCACCTTCAGGTGTAACCCAGGTAATATTCTGGCTAGGATCTTTGATATCGCAGGTTTTACAGTGAATGCAGTTTTGACCATTGATCATAAATTTCTTTTCACCCGCTTCTTCAACGATTTCATAAACGCCTGCGGGGCAATAACGTTGGGCTGGCTCATCGAATTTAACAAGGTTAACCGTTAGCGGAATACCGGCATCCTTGAGGCGAAGGTGGCACAGCTGATCTTCTTCATGATAAGTATTGGACAGATAAACCGATGAAAGCTTATCGAAGCTCAGCTTGCCATCAGGCTTGGGGTAGTCAATTTTGTTATAGGCACTGATCTCTGCCATTTGGGCGTAATCTTGCTTTTCATCACGTAGGGTGACGGGGAACTTACCACCGAACCAGTTTTGGTCGATATAGTTAAAGGCTCCACCCAAATAAACACCAAATTTATGCATTGCTGGACCAAAATTACGTGAGGTATAAAGCTCTTGCGCTAGCCAGCTTTGGTCAAACTTTTCTTGGTAACAGTCGAGATCTTTACCACCTTCGACACCTGCGTGCAGAGCATGACAGATGGTTTCCGCCGCAATCATACCGCTCTTCATTGCGGTATGGGTGCCTTTGATCTTGGCAAAGTTGAGGGTACCGGCATCGCAGCCGATGATGAGCCCGCCAGGAAAACTCATTTTAGGTAATGAATTTAGGCCGCCTTTAGTGATAGCTCTTGCGCCATAACTGATGCGCTCACCACCAGTTAAATATTGGCTAATCACTGGGTGAGTCTTGTAGCGTTGGAACTCATCAAATGGGCTTAAATGTGGATTTTGATAATTGAGGTCGATGATCAGGCCAACAGCAACTTGGTTATCTTCTAAGTGATAGAGGAATCCTCCGCCAGAGGCACCATCAGTTAGCGGCCAACCGCCGGTATGAACTACTTTTCCTTGCTGATGTTGCTTGGCTGGTACTTTCCAGATCTCTTTAAAACCGAGTCCGTAATGTTGTGGTGTTTTACCATTGTCGAGATGATATTTCTCAATCAGTTGCTTACCTAAGTGCCCACGACAGCCTTCACTAAATACGGTGTATTTAGCATGAAGCTCCATGCCCGGCTCAAAACTGTCTTTAGCTTTGCCATCGGCTCCAATACCCATATCACCAATGATGATCCCTTTGACGCTGTTGTCTTCATTAAACAGCAGTTCGCTTGCGGGGAAGCCTGGGAAAATTTCGACACCTAAGGCTTCAGCGCGCTCGGCTAACCAGCGAGCGAGATTACCGACACTGATAATATAGTTACCATCGTTGTGCATGGTCTTTGGGATGAAAGCGTTGGGCATTGCGCGAGAGGCGGAATCAGAGCTAAGCATAAATAGCTCATCGTGAGTGACAGCTGTATGTAAAGGTGCACCAGTCTCTTTCCAGTCGCTAAATAGCTCTTCGAGCACTTTGGGTTCGAATACCGCGCCAGATAAAATATGTGCGCCGACTTCCGAGCCTTTTTCAACAACACAAACGGATAATTCTTGTCCGCTGTCTTGAGAAATCTGCATCAGTCGACATGCGGTAGCTAAGCCTGCTGGGCCTGCACCAACGATAACGACATCAAACTCCATCGATTCGCGTTCCATCACTTCACCTCTATTATTGCTTATCACCTGATTGAAACGGGTGTTTTATTCTTTTAAACACCTTACCTTAAAATTTGAGCATGGCACAGAGTTTAAGCAGTTAAGATAGACTAATTGATAGGATTAATCAGCGTGAGGGGTGTCACATAATCTTAACGGTTAATTGATCTTGGGAAAATAATCATTGGTTAAAGGTATTATCTGCGATTGAATTAAGACTATAATTGATAAACGACGGTTCTCCGAGCTTTCAGTCCTACGTCAAAAGATATGGGCAGTCAGCCGTGGCAATAACGCCACCGGGGTGAGAAAAGAAATTGACTCACCTCCCCTTACTTGGAAAGGTGATCATGTCTCAATTACAAGACAATTTTGGTCGACGGTTTCATTACCTGCGGATGTCAGTCACAGACGTCTGTAACTTTAAATGCACTTATTGCCTACCCGATGGCTATCGCCCCGATGGTAAACCTAAGTTTTTAGATCTTAATGAGATTGAAAATCTTGTGGGCGCCTTTGCCGAAGTCGGTACTCAAAAAATTCGTATCACTGGCGGTGAGCCAACTCTGCGTAAAGATTTTAGCGATATTATTCGTATCGTTGCCGATAATGACAAAATCTCAACTATCGCCACCACAACTAATGGTTATCGTTTGGAAAAGCATGCCAAAGAGTGGTTTGACGCCGGTTTAAGGCGGATCAATGTGTCGGTGGATAGCCTTGACCCACGTATGTTTTATCAAATCACGGGTGAGAACAAATTTGATGATGTGATGCGTGGTGTCGATGCGGCGTTAGAGGCGGGTTTCGAACGCGTTAAGATCAATGCCGTGTTGCTCAAAGGACTTAACGATAAAGATTTACCTCGCTTCTTACACTGGATCAAGCATACACCGATCGATCTGCGCTTTATCGAGCTGATGGAAACTGGACTTGGTCGAGATTACTTTCATGCGCATCATTTGGCTGGTGCTGACATTAAAAAGCAATTACTCGAAGATGGTTGGGGATTAGATCAATCCGCGGTCGACGACGGTCCAGCACAAAACTTTAGTCATAGTGGTTTCAAGGGGCGTATCGGTTTGATCATGCCCTATGAGAAAAACTTCTGTGCAAGTTGTAATCGTCTTAGAGTATCGGCTAAGGGTAAGTTGCACCTGTGTCTGTTTACCGAGCATGGTGTTGATCTGAGAGACCTGTTACAGCAGCGTTCTCAGCGAGATGAGTTGATCGAGAGGCTTCATGGGCAGCTACAAACCAAAAAGCAAACCCATTTTCTCCATGACGGTATTACTGGTGTCACTCAACATTTAGCATCCATTGGTGGTTAACGGACTTCTATGACCTAACTCAACAATCATGTTTTAGGTCATGGATATACTTAGCCAATTCATGCTTACATCCTTTATTTGGCATGATTTTCCTGATAATTCACTATTAGGCGAAGAGAGACGTTATGGGTCATTGTACTAATTCAAAATTTAAAGCCTTAAATATCGCTGTACTTACACTATCTGACACGCGTGATCTCAGTCGAGATACATCTGGGCAGTTTCTAGTCGATGCCTTGGTGGACGCAGGGCATACTCTGATCGACCGAAAACTGATTAAAGATGACAAATACCAGATCCGTTCAGTGCTGTCGCAATGGATCGCCACCGATGATGTACAGGTGGTAATCACCACTGGTGGAACCGGCTTTACCGAGCGCGACAATACACCCGAAGCCGTAAGACCGCTGTTTGATCGGGAAATAGAAGGCTTTGGCGAACTGTTTCGTCATGTCACTTATACCGAGCTGGGTACCTCAACGGTTCAATCTCGAGCGCTGGGTGGGTTTGCAAATAAAACCGCGATTTTTTGTTTGCCAGGCTCAACTGGCGCTTGTCGCACAGGTTGGAATAACATCATTAAAGAACAACTCGATGCAACACATAGACCTTGCAACTTTGTGATGCACGTAAAAAAGGTAGCAATTGATGAGTAATGAATTCACCCATATTAATGCCGATGGCAACGCCCATATGGTCGATGTCACCGAGAAAGCCGTTACAGAGCGAGAGGCCCGCGCTGAAGCTTTTATTGAAATGGCGCCATCGACGCTAGAGATGATCATGAGTGGCAGCCATCATAAGGGTGACGTTTTTGCCACCGCCCGTATTGCAGGTATTCAAGCCGCCAAAAAAACCTCAGATCTTATCCCTCTGTGTCACCCTCTGATGTTGACCAAAGTCGAGGTCGATCTTGAGGCTCAACCAGCACATAACCGCGTTCGAATTACCAGCCTATGTAAATTATCGGGAAAAACTGGCGTTGAGATGGAAGCGCTAACCGCTGCATCTGTTGCGGCGTTGACGATTTACGATATGTGTAAAGCGGTACAGAAAGATATGGTGATTTCGCAGACTCGTTTACTTGAAAAACGTGGTGGGAAATCGGGCCACTTCAAAGCATAAATGCCAATCGTGTTAAAGGTGTAGATAAATGATAAATGTACTTTTTTTTGCTCAAGTCAGAGAGCTTCTTGGCGAAAACGCACTAAAGGTTGAAGCGTCAGATTCAACTAAAACTGCGGAAGATTTACGTGCTCAGTTAGCGGCAAAAAATGATAAATGGGGCAAGGTATTAGCGTCTGATAAGTTATTGGTTGCCGTTAACCAGACCATTAGCAGCTGGGATACCCCAGTTGAAGACGGTGATGAAGTTGCATTCTTTCCTCCTGTGACTGGAGGTTAAGATGAGTGCTTTTTTAGACAGAGTGCTAGTTCAAACTCAAGATTTTAGTGTGCCAGATGAGTATGCCAGGATTGCCGATGATAACAGTGATGGTGCCGTGGTGACCTTTATTGGTAAAGTGCGTGACTTTAATGACGGCAGTGCGGTCACCGACTTAACGCTCGAACACTACCCCGGTATGACTGAAGCTGTGCTGAATCAAATTGCTGTGGAAGCTCGAGAGCGTTGGCCGCTCAACAAGGTGACAATTATTCATCGTGTCGGCACCATGGCCTTGGGTGAGCAGATAGTCTTTATCGGTGTCACCAGTGCCCATCGTAAGGCGGCGTTTGCTGCCTGTGAGTTCTTAATCGACTTTTTAAAGACCAAGGCACCTTTTTGGAAGCTTGAGGCGGGTGATCAAGGTAAAAATTGGGTTGAAGCCAAAGATGCCGATGAGCAAGCCGCTAAAATGTGGCAGAAATAGGCGAGTGCTCGTGTAGGTCATGAGGGGTTTGGAGATAGCAAAAAGATGGATTTATTAAGAGGCCTTGCGGTAGCGAGCTTGATGTTGATCGGTTCGTTCTCTAGTTTTGCAGCCGATGTTCCTTCGATTGCCGCTGCGGCGAATATCAAATTTGCATTAGATAAAATAGCGACCAATTTCACCCAAGATACAGGCAAGCAGGTGCGTATCTCTTATGGCTCATCGGGTAATTTCGTTGCCCAAATTCGTCATGGCGCACCATTCGAACTGTTTCTGTCTGCCGATGATAAGTATATTTATCAGTTACATAAATTGGGCGTAACGACTACCGAGGGTGAACTCTATGCTATTGGCCGTTTAGCGTTGGCCGCGCCGAAATCTTCCTCGTTATCATTAGACCCTCAACTTAATGGTTTGAAATCCTTATTGGAGAAGGGCGAGTTAAATCGCTTTGCTATCGCCAATCCTGATCACGCACCCTATGGCGAACGTGCTCGGGAGTTCTTACAGAAGATTGGCTTATGGCAGCAAGTTCATCCTTATCTCATCTATGGCGAGAACGTATCGCAAGCGGCGCAGTTTGCCCTTAGTGGTTCAACCGAAGGGGGAATTGTGGCCTTATCTTTAGCAATGGCACCACAGTTTCAAGCGGCAGGTCATTATGTGACGCTGCCAAGCGAGTTACATTCACCTATGTATCAACGCATGGTGCTAACCGAGAAGGCGGGCGATACCGCAAAGCTGTTTTATGATTATCTTCAACAACAGCGGTCTCGTGCGGTATTTAGTGAGTTTGGCTTTGGATTACCAAACCAAACGCTGGCCGAGCAATAGTCGATGGATTGGCAAGCGCTAGGGTTATCGGTCAAGCTGAGTGCGGTGACGGTATTGATTTTGATTCCCTTTGCTATCTGGGTGGGGCGTTTCCTCGCATATCGTCAGTTTCGTGGCAAATCTTGGATAGAAGCCTTGATCATGGTGCCTTTGGTATTGCCGCCAACGGTCATCGGTTACTACTTGCTGGTGGGGCTGGGGAGCCAGTCTTGGTTAGGGCAGCTGCTTGAGCAGCTTTTAGGCCAACAGTTAGTCTTTCATTTTTCTGGTTTAGTGGTGGCTTCCGTATTGGTTAATATTCCCTTCGCTATTCAGCCGATCCAACGCGCTTTCGAAGCGGTGCCCGAAGAGGTCCGCGATGCTGCAGCTTGCTGTGGTATGAGCCCAATTAAAGCCCTGACAAAAATAGAGCTGCCTCTGGTGTGGCCTGGGGTGCTTACCGCTTTAGTATTGTGTTTCTCTCATGTGTTAGGCGAGTTTGGTGTTGTGTTAATGATGGGCGGAAATATCGCCGGAGAAACCAAGACAATAGCGATTTCGATATACGATAGTGTGCAGGCGTTTGATTTTGCCAGTGCGGGGCAGATGTCGTTAGTGTTACTCCTGTTTGCGATAACCGCTTTAGCATTAACCACCAGTTTATCTCGTCGTTTAGGGGGCCTAAATGTCTCAAGACGTCGCTGATCTCTACTGCAAGGTGAATCAGACCCGGGAGATCATGCTCGATGCAGAGTTTACTTGCCGTGCTGGTGAGGTGCTAGCCGTGGTGGGACCCTCTGGTGGGGGGAAATCGACTCTGCTAAGGATGATAGCAGGGCTGAGTAAACCTGAATCGGGTGAGATCCGTTATGGCGAACGCCAGTGGTTTAGTAGCCAGCATGCCCAATATCTCACGCCCCAGCAGCGTCATTTGGGTTATGTTCCGCAGCATTTCGGCCTGTTTCCTAATATGAGTGCGCTAGATAATGTCGTCGCGGCGCTTGACCATATACCTAAATCAGCTCGGGTTCGACGAGCTAAAGAGTGGCTCGAGCGAGTCAATTTAGACGGCTTACCCGACAGGTTACCCGCTAACTTGTCGGGTGGGCAGCGGCAAAGGGTCGCACTTGCTAGAGCCTTAGCCAGAGAGCCGTCAGTCTTGCTACTCGATGAGCCTTTTTCTGCGGTTGATCGTGAAACTCGAGAGCGTTTATATCTTGAGCTGGCGAGACTAAAAGAGCAGTTATCTATTCCTGTCATCATGGTGACCCATGATCTCAATGAAGCGTTATTGTTAGCCGATAGAATGATCCTCATTAGCCAAGGGATTATGCTGCAACAGGGGACGCCTAGAGAGGTGCTTACTCGACCGCGCAATGAAGCTGTTGCCAAGCAGATGGGGCTGCGTAATATGTTTGATGCCCATGTTGTAGTGCAAGAGCAGGAGCGGCAGATCACTTGGTTAAAGTTTGGTGAGCATCTAATCGCAAGTACCTATTTTGAAAGCTTAGAAGTGGGGACCAAGGTGCGATGGGTGATCCCCAATCAAGGTATTCGGTTTAATTCCATCACTAAAGGTAGGCTATGTCGCAGCTTTAATAAGCTAGTGATCACCGTTGAATCCGTTCTCGCGATGGGAGAAATCATGCGGATCGTCGGTAGCATTAAGGGGGTAAAGCATCATCTTAATGCCGAAGTCCCACTGCATTTGGCGCAAAAACTCGCTTTGGCTCCCGGCGTCGAGACCGAAGTGGCCTTGAAATCGGAGTTAATTCACATTTTGGAACCGCAATAAAGCGTTTACTGGTTAAATGATCAATCGTTAATCTTACTTCCATCTCCCCTGCATTGAGCTAACTCTAAAATGAGTATACATATTATGGAGACGATAACGATGCCCAAAAAACTAACTGGAACCTTGATCCTATCTTGTGTATTAACCCTGCCTGCCTTTGCCGCTGACAATGAACCTAGGGCACAAAAGCCCATCAATCGCGCAGCCGATACCTTGAAAGTTAAAGACGATATGCCCGTTGAGTTGACTGGCCATCTAATTAAGAGTTTGGGAGACGAGAAGTATCTATTTCGAGACAATAGTGGCGACGTCGAAGTTGAGATAGATAATGCCCTTTGGCGTGATATTGAGGTTAACAGTAATACCTCTGTCACCTTAAGGGGAGACATAAACGATGAATGGCAAGGCATCGAGATTGAAATAGATGAAATGGAACGGCTTGGCGATAAAGGCTAGCAAGGTCGCAACTGCTGCGGTTAAGATACGGTTATTGAAGACTTTAATGGAGGAGCTATGGCTCGTTGGTTAATCAGTTTGGTGTTGCTGTCGAGTATTCCAAGCGTGGTCTGCGCCAATCCTGCGGTGCTAGAGTTGCTATCAGACAGCCAAAATCTGACCCCACAGATGTTGATTGCTCAAGCAGAGAAAGACTATCCAGGTGTGATTTCTGAGTTCGATATCGATGTGGAAAATGGGGAGCTGATATATGAGATCAGTATCATAGATACCAAGCAAGATACCGTAACCGAGTTTGAGTTCTGGGCTAAAGATGGCCGTTTAATCCGTCAAAAAGTAGAAGCGCTTGAAGCCGATGACCGCGATGAACTTAAGGCGACCAAACTCGTGCTAGAGATGGGGCTGACATTCTCTCAATTAATTAAGCATGCGATGGGAGACAGTACGGCTCATATTCTCGAGGCTCAACTCGATCATGATCTCGGCATTAGCTATCTCGAATTAAAGCTGATTAATGAAAATGGTAAGCGTAAACTTGCCTTCGACATCGAACAGCAACGACCTTTACCTCTGCTTAAGTGGGACTAAATTGATGAAAATATTGCTAGTAGAAGATGATAAAACCACGATTGACTATGTGGTAAAAGGATTTATAGAGCAGGGACACAATATCGAAACTGCTAGTGATGGTCATCAAGGGCTGCTGCTAGCCACAAGCATGCAATATGACCTGATTATTTTGGATAGAATGTTACCGCAACTCGATGGCCTCAAGGTATTGGCCGCTATTCGGGCAACAGGCAATCAGACTCCTGTGCTGATCTTATCTGCACTCAGTCATGTAGACGAACGCGTCAAGGGGCTTCGCGCTGGTGGTGATGACTACATGACTAAGCCATTTGCTTTTTCAGAGTTGTTAGTTCGTGCCGAAAAATTGATGCAGCGGGGTAATTCACAACCCGCCCATACCGAGTTAACCGTTGGTAATTTGGTGATGGAGTTATTAACGCGAAAAGTCACCTTGGAAGGCAGTGAAATTATGTTGCAACCGAAAGAGTTTCAGTTGCTTAAGTATTTGATGGAACATCCGAATCAGGTGATCAGCCGAACCTTACTTTTCGAAGCCGTCTGGGACTACCACTTCGATCCACGCACCAATGTTATCGATGTTCATATCGCCAAGTTGCGTCGTAAGTTCGAAGAGCTAGGCTATGGTGAACTGATCGAAACTGTTCGAGGGGCAGGTTATCGCCTCCGTAAAGGGCATTAAGCCTTACCAAAGTAGTGCGTGGCGCATTACGATAATATTCTCTGCTCTGGTGACTTTGATTATCGGAACCTTGCTGTTTGGCATGTATCGGCAGTTGATTAACGAACAGGAACTGCAAACGATTCAGCACTTGGTGGCTGAGAAAACGCGTTATCAGCAGATGGCGCTGACTTTAGACAGACGTAGTTTTGCCACTCAAATTCGTAACGCCGACCCTAAAACCGCATTGGTCGCATGGCGCAGCTCCTTAGATCTGGTTGGCGCCTTAAGCTTGATGCCAGATGATATGCCCATCTTGCCTGATACCCGTGATTTTCCAATTTTGACGGGTGGGCCCGATAAGCTGCATATACTGACTGGCGGCTTAGCGATCACCCGCTATGGACCTGTGCTTATTGCGACGCGAACCGACCAGCTGGCGACGCTTATCGAACGCTTTGTTAATGCCGCGATTACGGCATTAATGTTAACTATTGTGCTGACTCTAGCGCTAGGCTATCTGTTTTCGAAAGCGATTCTACGTCGCTTAGTGCAATATAATCGCCTGAGTCGTCGCATCGAACAGGGTGAGTATTCTACCCGCCTGCCGATCAGTTGGCGTCAAGATGAGTTCGATATGCTGGCGGTTAAATTTAATGACGTGTTGGACACCTTAGAAAACAACCTTAATGCGGTGCGAGGAGCGACAGATAATATTGCTCATGATCTTCGTACGCCACTGTCACATCTGCGCATAGGAATTGAACAACTGCCGACTAAGAGTGCTGATGAACTTAATGAGGCCTGCGCGATTTTAACCGAAGAGCTAGATGATTGCTTGGCCACTTTTGATGCTATGTTATCGCTTACCCGCATCGAGGAGGGGCAGCAAGCATTAGAGTTACAATCGTTAAGCCTACAGGCGATGTGTGGCGATTTGTATGAGATGGCTGATGCCATGGCGGAGCTTAATGGACAAACCTTATCACTGGTTACCGACGATGATTACACTGTGATGGGGGATAAATATTTGTTATTCCAAGCGCTGTTTAATTTGGTCGACAATGCCATTAAATATTCGGGCGAGGGCGCGAGTGTTAAGATTGTGCAGCAAGGAAGACGGGTGCAGATTATCGATGATGGTCCCGGTATTCCAAGTGATGCCACAGACAAGGTTTTCGATCGTTTAGTGCGACTCGATCCGAGCCGGCACAATAAAGGCACAGGATTGGGACTATCGCTAGTGAAAGCGATATTACAGCGTCATAATGCTGCTATTACCTTAGATGATAATCAGCCCGGTTTGTTGGTTACCATTACCTTTTCTTAAATATCGTAGGCCATTATGTATCAAATTATCGCTGATGAATCCGACTTCTTGGTGGTCAACAAGTCTGCCAAAGTGCATTTTCATAGCCAAGACGGTACCGCTGGGGTGATGGCACAATTGGAACTCGATCTGGGTATAAAGCTTTATTCTGTTCACCGACTCGATACCATGACCTCTGGGTTGTTGCTGTTTGCTAAGAGCAGTGAAGCGGCTGCGAGCTTTACTGCTAAGTTTACAGCGCATCAGGTGCAAAAATATTATGTTGCGCTTGCTAAAGGCAAACCGAAGAAGAAGCAGGGCTCTATCATTGGGGACATGGCTAAGTCGCGGCGCAGTATGTATAAACTGCTGCGTAGTAAAGAGAATCCAGCCATCACGCAGTTTTTTTCTCAATCGATTGCCGATGGTCTAAGGCTTTACTTGTTAAAACCCTTAAGTGGCAAGACTCATCAGCTAAGGGTGGCATTAGCCAGTATTGGTGTGCCCATTTTAGGTGACACCCTCTATGGGGGAGAAGCAGCTGACCGCGGCTATCTGCATGCCTATGGGTTGCAGTTTGAGTTAGATGGTCAGCAATTCGAGTTTTGCTGTATGCCATCATCAGGAGCGTTTTTTGTCGACGCGGTGGTAAAAAACCAGTTGCAAACATGGTCTAAGCCTGAGAAGTTAGAGTGGCCAAAGCGAAAATAATCAACAAGGAATGAGCTTAAATGGATACAAATAAACTGTTATTAGTGATTATTGCGATACTACTGCCGCCAGTTGCCGTATTTTTGAAGAGTGGTGTGGGTAAAGACTTGCTGATCAACATCATCTTATGTCTGTTATTCTTTGTGCCAGGTTTACTTCACGCACTATGGGTTGTGACTAAGTCATAGCTAAATAAGATAGAAAAAAGCACAGCCTAGGTTGTGCTTTTTTGTGGCTAATCACTTATGAGTAATTACATTTTTTCGGCCTATCTAATTTCCAAAGGACTAGAGTCTTCGTTTTACATAGGTTAATAGTTGTGCGGGTAGGCCTGTGTAGACACACAAATAGGCGGTTTTGGGGTATACTGGCGTGATGAACAGAAAGAAAAAAATTAATCAAACGCTTAAAGCAAAGGCTAAGAAAGCTAATGCTAAGTTTCATAATACGGGTAAGCCCAAGTATATTTCTAAAGCCGAGCGGGAACGTTTAGCGATAGAAACTGAACATTCAGTTGAAGAGCTCTCTCCACTGAAATCTTAGTTACACCCAATTTCAATTTTTCCATTTACCTAAATAGTGACTTTAATCTTTTCATCGTCTGGCCGACTAACGCAGATTTAAACTGTTTGTGAGCGGGTCGACTTATGGTTTTTAACTCAACTGTTAATTGGCCTTTAATGAGATCAAATGTGACTGTTTTAAGACGTGGGCTCAGTGCCAATTGAGCAAGCGTGAATGGGCTAATCGCTATAGATTATTTCTAATTGTTAGTGATATTGCCAATAGAGGAGTTTCATGAATACTGTATATGCCATCGGGGAGCTTGAGTCTTTCTTAGTCGCGATTTTAGTACTATTTATTGGCCATACGGTCAATCGCCATGTGACCGCTTTCAAGAAATATAATATCCCTGAACCCATAGTGGGCGGCTTGATTATCGCGTCTGTGATCACCCTGTTGCACTTTAATCAGATCTCATTAGAGTTCACCTTGTCGATGCAAAACACCCTGATGCTGATGTTCTTCGCCACGGTCGGGTTAGCCGCAAGCTATAAACTGTTGATGAAAGGAGGCAGTAAGGTCTTTTTGTTCTTAGGAATCGCCTCCCTTTACATCGTGATTCAAAATGCAGTTGGGGTCAGTATCGCTACGGCGTTAGGCTTAGAGCCTTTGATGGGGCTGATTGCAGGTTCGATAACGCTATCGGGTGGCCATGGCACTGGGGCTGCGTGGGCGCAAACGTTTTCTGAGGATTATGGGATCAATACCCTTGAGCTTGCAATGGCTGCCGCGACCTTTGGTTTGGTCATGGGGGGGATTATCGGCGGTCCTGTCGCTCAAAGGTTGATTCACAAAAATGGTCTCGTTTCCTCCTATGGTATTGGGGGGAACCATCATAAAGATCACCCAGATCTGGTGACTTATGACCAGCTGGAGGAAGATCGCGTCACGGCTAAGAGTATTCTTGAAGTGATGTTTATTTTGTTGCTTTGTGTTGCCGGAGCCAAATGGTTTGGTTCTCTCATTGCCTATTTTGATATCGGCTGGTTAAAGATGCCAGACTTTGTCTATGCGCTGTTTTTTGGTGTGATGATCGCCAATATCACCGAGCTTTCCCGTGGCTATAAGATCAACAGTGAGAGTGTCGATGTATTGGGTACGGTATCCTTGTCGCTGTTTCTGGCGATGGCACTGATGAATCTCAAGTTGTGGGAAATCTTTGACTTAGCAATACCGCTATTGATTATCTTACTGGTACAAACTGTGGTGTTAGGTTTGTTTGCCTATTTTGTTACGTTCAGATTGATGGGGTCGAATTACGATGCTGCAGTTATCGCTGGTGGCCATTGTGGCTTCGGAATGGGGGCTACGCCTACAGCGGTGATGAATATGGGGGCTTTGGTGTCGAGAACGGGGCCATCACCACAGGCGTTTATGGTTGTTCCTATCGTCGGGGCTTTCTTTATTGATATAGTCAATGCCATTATTTTGCAGGGATACTTAAGCATTATCGCCTAGTTATACCAATTAGTATTAGCTTGAAGCATAAAAAACGGCCGTTAATATCGATTGGTATTAGCTGCCGTTTTGGTTTTATTTAGGTATTAATCCATCAAGAGTCATGAGGTGATTAATGCAACGCTGGGATGAAATAGAGGCTATTGCTGTAAATTTTATCTGAACCGAGCCAAATGTTTCTAAAGAGCAGGTTATCGGTAAGGGCAACGATAGCGCCTTTGCCATGATGTTCAACGATAATGGCGGGTGTTTGACTTAGACTACGTTGGTATTCTTTTGCAAGGTAGCCGTCGAGCAGAGGTTCATCTGCATAGGTTGCTGCAGTAATAAACGGTGTTGTAGTTTTAAGTAGCCCTATTGCTTTATTCTTCAGCACAGGAAGCTGCTTTGATTCAATGCCAAAGGTTATCGGGTGAGTTGGGTCGAGATTTAGAGCAACAATTGCGCCGCCAATTGCTTGTCTTGCATTCAACTTACTTTTATCCGCAAAAGACATCCCTTCGGTAGCAAATAGTTGGCTGAAGAAGCGAGCACTTCTCACATCACTCTTCAGTACATTCCCTCTGCTTAACCATTCTAAAGCGCCTTTTTGGGCGATGATAACTCCCCCATTTTTGACGAACTGACCTAGTTTTCTCGCATAGATATCATCAAGGTTTCTATAGCTACCATCGGCTAGAAAAAGATGGCTATATTCCTCTAACGGTAAACTAGGTAAGCGTGAGATATCCACTTGTGTTAACGGCACACCTAAGCGATTATCCATGAAATACCAAAGTTCACCCACCTCGGGTGCCGAGGTGCCATTTCCGGTAATGATCAATGGCTTTATTGGCGCAATGCCATGAAAGTCGGCACTTCCTAGATCAATGCCTGTTGCTGAACGGCTACTAGGGGCATTATAGAATGTGACCCGATAGCTATTAGCGAGTGAAGAGATAAGGGCTGTTAGCTCATTAGATGACATCTTTTGCTTACCTAATGGGATTTGCAAAGTGCCTGCTGCAAATGGAGTAACCTGCTTACCCGTGTTGATGCTAAAGGGGCTTGCGGCAAATTTTACTTTAACACCCGCCGTTAATAACTTCTGCAACATGGGCGCGGCATTTTGCTGGCGCCAATCAATCAGCAGCGCCACACTGTTCAGATCAATGGTTGCTGGCGTAAAGTTCGGGGCGGTTGTGAGTAAATCATCAACATTTAAGCTAACATCGCGAGCCAGCGCTAGATTATAGGAGTAAGCCAGGTTCCATGTTGAAACATCGTAGAAGGTGGCATCTTCAAATTCTGTGCGCTGATCAAACATTGCCAGCAACAGACTTTTTTGTGGTTGATTAATTGGGATAAACAGGCTGTCTCGTTGCTCGTATCTATGCTTGCCCTGCTTGATGTTGCCATTAAGATAAAAGAAAAGAATGTGGTGCTGCTGCAATAAATTGGCAAGATCATCTCGACGACCAGGATCATCACTGGCGCTAACTAATATTCCTGCTTCTCGCCCTGAGGGTTGATGTTTGTCTTTTCGTTGGTAGAACCGAGTTTGGTACTCTTTTAACTCTTTTTGGAGCGCAAAAGCGCCTTTCAAACTCGAATAGGAGGTGGCAACTTGGTTGGCGATAGCGTCTGCCAAAACAAGCGTGCCGTTATCGGAATCTTGAATCTGACCGCGAACACTGGCCTGTTCAAACAGTACGCCCACAGAGCCATTGATGTCTGGATAGCTTGAGCCTTTGCCATAGTAAAAATCATCAAACATTTGCTTGCTGAAATAGGGTTGCTTACGCGCATCGAGCGCTTTAGCGTGATAGGTCGCGAGTTTATTGGTTAGCTCTTGATTTTCAGTTGGCGTAAGTGGGTGAGTTCGGCTCGGTACACCAGGTTGGAAGAAGTAGCTCTTATTGTGTCCCATTTCGTGGAAGTCGCCAACGTAATGAGGGTTCCATTTGTGAAATAGTGCTATACGTCCCTGCGATTCTGGATGCCTTAGAAATAGCCAGTCGCGATTGAGATCTGCAAAATAGTGGTTACGGCGGCCTGCTGGCCAGTTTTGCTTATGTTCGTTGTGGTTAGGATCGCTAACTTTAACCTTACCTGTGTAATTGTTGGTCCAAGTTGAAAAGCGGTCAAAGCCATCGGGATTTTGTGTTGGGGTGATTAAAACGACAGTGTTATCGAGTAACTCTTGTATCCAGGGGTCTTGGCTTCTGCTGAGTTGATAGCTGACTTCTAATGCGGCGTGAGCCCCGCTTGCTTCATCTCCATGGATTGAATAAGCCAACCAAATGATCAGCGGCCCCGTTTGCTTATTCCCCGCTTTCACGAGAGAACGGTCAGCAAGTATTCGACCTAAATTAGCTTGGTTTTTGGGGGAGGTGATGACCGCTGTTAGTTGCTCTCTTGCTTCATGGCTCATGCCCGTTGCTTCGAGGCTGACTCTTGGACTTTGCTGTGCCAATTGTTTGAGGTAGAAGTTAATTTGATCGTGGCGTAGATGCCATTTACCAAGAGGGTAACCTAAAAACTGCTCAGGAGACTCGATATTCGGTGCTGAGGCTCTTGCAGGTAAGACGCTGACCACGCTTTGATTATCTGAGGCAAAGCAGTAAGAAAAAGAGGTGATGGCCAGTATAGAAATGCACAGTCGCAGCATGATATTTTTATTTAATTATTGTATATAAAGGCTAAATTAACAGTTCGTTAACCCAGTTACCATATTATTTAATGGGTTTGCGCTTTACTTTTTAAGTAAAAATTTTTCGAGTAATCGCCATAAGGGCTACAAAGCTTATCGCAGTCAGAGTATCATAGCGCTAATTCTTACTAAATCACTCGGGTTTAACCTGACGGAGCATATCTTAATGATCACCATTTCCGATGCAGCTCAGGCACATTTTGTAAAGCTACTTGCTGATCAGCCTGAAGGAACTCATATTCGCGTTTTTGTTATCAGCCCTGGCACGCCTTCTGCTGAGTGCGGTGTTTCTTATTGTCCACCAGATGCAGTTGAAGCCGATGATATCGAGCTTGAGTTTAATGGTTTTCATGCCATGATCGACGAAAAAAGCGCTCCTTTCTTGGAAGATGCAACCATTGATTTTGTAACCGATCAGCTTGGTTCGCAGCTTACTTTGAAGGCACCGAACGCAAAAATGCGTAAAGTCGATAACGACGCACCTTTGAAAGAGCGTATCGAATATGTCATTCAATCTGAAATCAACCCACAACTAGCCAGCCATGGCGGCAACATCATGCTCGTTGAAATCGACGCTGAAGGTGTTGCAGTTCTGCAGTTTGGTGGTGGTTGTAACGGTTGTTCAATGGTTGATGTAACACTAAAAGATGGTATTGAGAAGCAGCTTCTTGATATGTTCCCAGGCGAATTGAGCGGTGTGAGAGATGTGACCGATCATGAACATGGCGATCACTCATATCAATAATGCAGATATGAGTGGTATTAATCAGTATTAAAACGGGATGACTTAGGTCATCCCGTTTTGTTTGCAACTAACTTAGCTTTACCTTTACCTTTAGTCTGTAATGATAATGACATGCCAAGGTTAGACTTCGCGCGACCATAAACAGACTCATTGCCGCCCAAAGAGCGTGATTACCAGACGATTGTAGTAGTATCCAGGCGGGGAAAAATACGCCGAATGTTGCAACAATCATGCTGTTACGCATGATTTTCCCTTCTGCTGCACCAATATAAACCCCGTCAAATAAGTATGAACCAAAGGCCAATAGTGGCATGAATACCACCCAAATAAGGTACTGCTCGGCGACCTGTTGCACTACTTCTAGGCTGGTAAGTAACGTGATGATCTGACTACCAAAAAGGCTAAAAAACAGCATGAATAAGATGGCGGATATTGCCGACCACAATGTTGCTAAGGTCACCGATTCAGTCATTCGCTGGCGATTGTTCTCGCCAAAGGCTCGGCCAACCTCAGCCTCTGCGTAGTAGGCGATGCCATCTAATGCATAGGAGATGAGCAATAACAAATTAAGCAATACGGCATTAGCGGCAACGGTATTATCACCTAGGCTCGCGCCTTCAAATGTCATAAAGGCGAAGGCCAGTTGCAGGCACAGACTTCTAATGAAAATGTCACGATTTAAGCCAAGCAGTTTTTTATAGCTTGTTAAAGTAAGTTGGCGACACAGGTTGATAAAGTCAAAACCTCCTTGTTTAGCTAACTCTCGGTAGACCATGCTTGCAGCGACAATAAAACCAATAATATCGGCGATAACCGATGCCAATGCCGCTCCTTGAACGCCCCATTTAAAACCGATAACAAATAGTAGGTCTAGGATAATATTGGTCATATTGGCCGCGATTAATTGCCACATTGCGGCTTTAGGTTGCTGCCGACCTAGTAGCCAGCCGAGCAGGGCGAGGTTAAGTAGTGCAAATGGAGTAGACCAGATCCTGACTTTAAAATAGAGTTGGCTATAATACAGTACTTCGGTGCTTGCATCAGACAGGGCCGTAGCGAAGCTGATGATAGGGGATTGAAATACAATTGCACTGGTACCGAGGAGTATAGCTAGGCTGGCCGATTGCAGTAAAAGTCTGTATTGCCCTTGGATATCTCTAGCGCCATAGGCCTGAGCGACGAGACCGGTCGTCGACATACGTAAGAACCCCAGAAGCCATAAGATAAGCGTGATTATCGTTGACCCGACAGCCACACCTCCTAAATAATAGGCGTTACTTAAATGTCCAATTACAGCGGTATCCACTAAGCCTAAAAGTGGCACCGTAATGTTTGATAAGATCATCGGTAAAGCAAGCGCTATTAACTGCCTGTTTTTCTGTTTATCCAACAGTAAATTAAGTGGTGACATAGACTCTCAGAGGTTATTTTTTATGTTAAAAAGCGTTTTACTTATACTGATGTTCTTTATGAGCTTATCTGCTCATGCCGTGGTGATTTTACAATATCATCATGTCTCTGAAGATACACCAAGCGTTACCAGCGTCACTCCAGCACAATTTCGACAACAGATGGCGTTCCTAAGTGACAATGGATTTAAGGTTAAGCCGCTTTCTGAAGTCGTTGAGAGCATCAAACAGGGACAAGATCTTGCGGATAAGACCGTTGCCATCACCTTTGATGACGGCTATCAAAACATTGCCGATAACGCCCACCCTATTTTAAAGGAATATGGTTTTCCTTATGCCATTTTTATTGCTGTTGAGCCGATTGAGCAGAAATATCGCGATGTCATGAGTTGGGACACGCTGAATCGTTTGAGTCGCGAGGGTGCCGAATTGGCAAATCATAGCTGGGGCCATGAACATCTGATTCGTCACGACATCAATGAAACCCAAGATGAATGGTTAACGCGCATCGAAGATAACTTGCTTTCAACCGAGGCTGAAATTTTGGCTAAAACGGGGCAGCATCTAAAAATGCTAGCGTACCCTTATGGTGAGTACAATCTGCAGTTGGAGGCACTGCTTAAACGTCATGGCTTTGTCGGTTTTGGGCAGCAATCGGGCGCGGCCGGAAAATACTCATCCCTTACTGCGCTACCGCGGTTTCCTGTTGCTGGTGTTTATGCCGAGCTTTCTAGTTTACAAGCCAAGCTATACAGCCTTAACATGCCTGTATTGGCCCTCGAGCCTGCCAATACCCAATTATCCATGGGGAATTGGCGCCCAGAGTTGAAAATCACCTTGGATATGAGTGATATCTATCCACACCAGCTAATGTGTTTTGTGCAGGGACAGGGGGCGGTTAAGCCTCTGTGGACCAGCGAAAATGAGTTTACTGTGCGGGCCGCATTAGATTTGCCTGCAGGTCGCTCTCGTTATAATTGCACCGCACCCAGTAAAGCAACGGGTCGCTATTATTGGTTTTCTCAAGCGTGGGTAAGGCCTAAAAATGACGGGACTTGGGTAGAAGAGTAAGCCTGATTTGACCAAAGCCTAGGTTGGTGCTCCGTGGAGCGCTTATGATTTAGGTCGTTTAGGCTTTAACTGAGGACTTTGCGGTGTTTAATAATTGTATTAAACGTCCTGATATTTTATCTAAGTGTAAGTTTTCATGCTGAGCATTCAGCTCCGCCGCGGCTCCGGGCATTCCCCAAACTACAGAGCTTGCCTGATCTTGAATTAGATTATAGCCGCCCATTTTTTTCAAGTTAAGTAGTCCTGCAGCCCCATCTTTACCCATCCCCGTCAGTAATATGCCAATTGCTCTTTGACCAATACATTCAGCGACACTATTAAATAACACGTCAACAGAAGGTTTGTGACGGTTAACTGGGTCGGTCTCGAGTAGTTTGGTGTATAGCTTGCCGCCTCGTTGCTCGACAATAAGGTGCGCATTACCCGGTGCAAGGTATGCGGTGCCCACCTCTAAGGTTTCTCCCCCTTGCGCTTCGATAACATTAATTGCCGCATGGCTATTGAGACGCTTGGCAAACGAAAGGCTGAACGCTGCGGGAATATGCTGGGCAATCACGATTGGTGGTGTATTGGCGGGTAATTGCGTAATGACTCGTTGAATGGCTTCGGTGCCACCAGTAGATGCTCCGATGGCGATAACTTTATCTGTCTTGAGCGATAGATGTGCCTGGGCTGGTTTTATTTGCGGCGCTTTAGTCGTTGCTTTGACATGACTCTTGTTTGCAACTCTGATCTTAGCTATTAACTCATCTTTATATTCTAAAAGTGTATTGGTGAGATCAGCTTTGGGTTTAGAAATAAAATCGATAGCCCCTAATGCCAATGCTTCAAGTGTCACCTCTGCGCCTTTGTGGGTTAAGGTTGATACCATAATTACAGGCATCGGTCGTAATTTCATTAAGTTACGTAGAAAGGCGATGCCATCCATTTTTGGCATCTCGATGTCGAGAGTCAACACATCGGGGTTGTGTTGCTTGATCAAGGTTCGGGCTTCGTAGGGATCTTCTGCCGTTGCGATCACATTGATATCGGGCGCATCGTTTAGCATGTGGCTGAGCAGTTGTCTCACCAATGGTGAATCATCAATTACTAGCACTTTAATCATCGAGTCCACCCATTATTACGATTCTCATTGGCACCACCTTTATATAATTGAAGTTCGTCGCTGAGCATTAAGATAGATAGGTTGATAAATCGTCTGGCCAATCAATGTGAAGTCTTGGGATATATTGTGTAGGGTTTCTGAGTGTCCGATAAATAGGTGTCCATCGTCGGACAGCAGTTGTCTAAACTTCTCTATTATTTTTGCTTTGGTTGGATTATCAAAATAGATCAGCACATTACGACAAAAAATAAGATCGAATGACCCCTTCATTGGCCAGTCGCCAAGTAGGTTTAGCTGCTTAAAATGCACCAGCTTTTTGCACTGTTCGACAATGGACGCAGAATTTTCTCTAGGGTTAATTTCAAAGCATTCTTTTTGTAGGCGGATTGGTAAATTGGCTATGCTGTCAATATTGTAACGCCCAGTATTGGCTTTGTTTAATACGTTTGTGTCTAGGTCGGTTGCCAGTATTTTCAAGTCCCAATTTGGGGGAGGGAAATGTTGAGCGAGCGTCATTGCGATGCTGTAGGGCTCCTCTCCTGAAGAGCATGCGGACGACCATACTCTTAGGCGGCGATGGCTCTTTCTTTTCCATAATGGCACTAGGTGTTGCTCTAGATAATCGAAGTGGTGCTGCTCTCTGAAAAAGGCGGTTAAGTTGGTTGTTAGTGCATTGATGAAGTTAATCATTTCTTCAGGATGCTGCTGAATGAAGGCGCAGTATTGGCTAAAGTTACTAAATTTAAGTTGGCGCACTCGGCGGCTGAGTCGCGAGTACACCATATGTTGTTTCCTTTCCGGAAGGACAATACCCGACTCCTGATATGCAAGATTGCGAATAAATTCGAAATCTTGCATGGTCATTGGAAATTCCTTTTGGTTACCCTTGTCCAATATAGCCTCCTAGTTGAAGCGATTTCTATTTGTCGAATTAGGCTAGCATCGCTAACTAAAGCGCCTTAATGCAGAGGGGTATATTTCATTAAAATTCAGTCCACTCTTCATCGCTAATTTTCAATTTTCCATGGCTATCGCCTGCAACTAAGGCTAGCGGTGCGGTGGTGATACCTGAGTGACTGAGCTCTTTGGTTTGGAAGAACTCCAATTGAGCTTTCATGTTTCTTGCCTGCTCTGCCATAGCATCACCTGCCGCTGAAACCTGTTCGACTAAGGCTGCATTTTGTTGAGTCATTTCATCCATTTGAGACACAGCCTTATTAACCTCTTGGATGCCAGAAGATTGTTGATCGGAAGCGATGCTAATTTGACTAATCATATCGGCTACTTTCGTTACCGCTTGGACGATATCGGCTAAGGTTTCACCCGATTGATTCACCAAATTTGTACCGTCGGTGACTTTGTTTACGCTATCTCTAATCAACTCTTTAATCTCTTTTGCCGCTCCCGCACTGCGTTGTGCTAGGTTTCTCACTTCGCCAGCAACAACAGCGAAGCCTCTGCCTTGTTCACCTGCTCGAGCGGCTTCAACTGCAGCGTTAAGAGCGAGAAGATTGGTTTGAAATGCTATTTCATCAATAACACCTATGATATCGGCGATGCGTTTACTGGAATCATTTATCGCCTCCATCGCCGTAACGGCTTGCTCAACGACTTTGCCCCCATGCTCGGCTTTGGTATTTGCCTCTTGTGCGAGTTCATTTGCGATGGTGGCATTTTGTGCACTTTGGGTTACGGTGGCTGTCATCTGTTCCATGCTTGATGCAGTTTGTTCGAGTGAGGCCGCTTGTTCCTCGGTACGCTGACTGAGATCGGCGTTGCCTTGAGCTATCTCTTCTGCACCAGAGGTTACGGTATTGGCCGATTGATTTATGCCACCGAGCACTTCGGTCAGTTTTGATACTGTCGCATTTGCATCCTGTTGTAACTTGCCAAATTGGCCATGATATTCACCATTAATCTGTCTGGTGAGATCACCGCAGGCGAGGCCATCGAACATGTTAACGACATCACCAATAACGTTATCGGCAATGCCCACTAAGCGGTTGAGCCCATTAGATAGATTGAGGAAAAAGCCTTCTTTGCCCTCTGTGCTAATGCGTCCTGATAGATCACCCGTAGTCGCGGCGGAGATAATTGAATCAATCTCTTGTTCTATGGCGACTTCGGCAGTTCTATCGGCCCATTCCACAACGGTTCCTATACTCTTACCATTGTCGTCGGTAATGGGGTTAGCCACTACTTGGAATGTTCTGCCGCCCACTTTTAGTTGGCTGGTGTAGGTCGAGGAAAGAGAGCCTAATAGGTTACGCTGGTGACTTGGTTTTTTATGGAATCTATCGATATTGACGCCAATGAGATTGTTGGCATCGAAGTCTGGTAAATCTTTAACAATATCCTGCTGTGCATGTTTGAACATATTACTTACCGCAGTATTCATGTAGATGATGTTCAGGTCTGCATCGGCAACCATCGTATTTGATGAGACATTATCTAACGCTTGTCTGATCCGCGCATTCTCTGCAGCGAGTTGTCGTTCTTTAGCTTCTTGTGCCAGTTTGGCTGTAACATCTTGCCATTCGACAACGGTGCCTGTACGTGTGCCATTTTCAAAAACAGGTGTCGCGATTAAGGTAAAGTCTAATCCTGCTACGTTGATGCTAGCGTTGTAGCTGGTTGTTAGCATGTCGAGCATTTTGCGTTGATGAGATGGATCTTTATGGAAAATGTCGATATTGCTGCCAATTAATGTGGCGGTGGCAAATTTTGGAAGGCTTTGCTGTAAGGTCGATTCGTTTTCTTTGAGCATCTCGAAAACGGAGTCATTAAGGTAAATGATGTCGTAGTTTGCGTCGGCAACCATTACGTTAGCCTTACATACATCGAGAGCTTGTTTAATGCGGCTGTTCTCTTCTGCGAGTTGTTGCTCGATAACTTCTTTGGCGAGTTGTTCGGTTTTATCTTCCCACTCGACTACAGTGGCTATTCGTTGCTGGTTATCATCAAATACGGGTGAGGCAATAAGTGAAAATGTACGAGTTCCCACACTGATTAGTGCCGAGTGTGGCTGCTTTAAATTGGCGATGAGCTGTTGTTGATGAGAGGGATGCTTATGGAAAATATCCATATTGGTTCCCACTAAATCTTTTACATTAAAAGAAGAGAATGCTTGCCTTATATCCTCTTCAGCGTCTTGTAATGTTTTTCGTAGTGATTGATTAAAGAAGGTAATATTGCCTTGAGGATCGGCGAGCATGACATTTGCTTGGCATATCTCTAGTGCTTGGGCTGGCGCCTTATTGGTGCTGTTGGTTTGCCAAAGCTCGGTTAATGCTTCGGTTAATTGACTCCAATGAGGGAGATCAATATGTGAAAACGACGGGGGCGTTTTCGCCTCGACAGCGGTAAGGAGTTCGCTGAATCCTTGTTGAAAACGACGTTTGATCTGACTCTCTTTTTGAATCCCTACAGCAATAAATGCTATCGCGATCAATTGAGTTGCGCCAATCCATAAGGAGGGTTGTTGTGTGAATGCCAAGCCTGCAGCCAGCACGCTGAGCATCAGTCCGATAATTGGCATGCTGTTAGTTTTGAGATTACTCGAGTTCATAGCATCCATCCTTTGGTCCTCTTTAAGCAGATTATGCGCTGATAGCATGAGTTGATTCAGCGTCGAGATTACTGATGATATTTGAGAGCTGTTTTGCTTCAAAATGAGCTTCATTACCTAGCAGTGTGTTGATATCAAGCAGAATGACCATCTTATCCTCTAGGTTAGCCAGCCCTTTAATAAAGCTGAGGTCGGTATCTTCGCCAAAGTCGGGAGCATCGCGTAAGTCGTTATTGTTGACACTAAATACATCTGATACTGCATCGACGACGATACCGATAATTTTATGTTCATCGGCGATATTCACTTTGACGACAATCACCACGGTGGTTGAACCGTATTCAAGTGCCGAGATCCCAAAGCGCTGCCTTAAATCGATTATCGGCACTATGGTTCCGCGTAAATTGATCACGCCTTTTACATGAGCCGGAGAGTTAGGGATCGCTGTGGTCGCTTGCCATCCTCGGATCTCTTGGACGGATAAGATATCAACACCATATTCTTCGGTTGCCATAATGAAAGTCAGATATTGTTCGCTCGCATTCTCGCTAAGGTTTTTGTGCACTATCGCGTCATCAAACTGTGTCATTTAGCCCCCTCCATTTTCATTGTTCTAATTGCTAACTAGGCTGCGTGGTCTTGCTTGTTGTTGATCCCAGCTAAGCTGACAAGGCCTGCAATATCGATAATCAGTGCAACGGTGCCGTCACCGAGTATAGTCGCGCCCGAAATCCCCGCGACCTTGCTGTAATTATCTTCCAAACTCTTTATGACGACCTGTTGTTGAGACAGTAGCTCATCCACTAACAAGCCCACTTTGTCGTTATTGGCATCAACGACCATAACTAATCCATCTTTGATCTCGTTTGCATCGGCTCGATGATTAAATTGATCAAATACCTTGATGACAGGAAGGTACTCGTCTCTTAGGCGGATAACTTGATGCTCTTCGCTTAGACGATTGATTCTGTCGGGTGTCACCTGCAAGGATTCATGAATTGAAACTAGAGGAACGACATAGGTATGACTGCCGACCCTAACCAGCTGTCCATCAAGTATCGCTAGAGTAAGCGGTAAGCGGATAGTAAAGCGGCTGCCTTTGTCTTTTACGGATTTGAGATCGATGTTACCGCTTAGCTGGTGAATATTTCTGAGTACCACATCCATACCCACGCCACGACCTGATAGATCGGAGACTTGGTCGGCAGTTGAGAAACCTGGCTTAAAGATAAGCTGATGGATTGCCTCTTCACTTGGTTCTTCGTCAGGATTAACCAACCCTTTTTCTTTGGCTTTTTTGAGTATTTTTGCCGTATCTAGCCCCGCGCCATCATCGATGATTTCGATAATGATATTACCCCCCTGATGATATGCATTAAGGGTTAATGTGCCTGTTTCGCGCTTACCTTTGGCTTTACGATCTTCTGGGGTTTCTAAACCATGATCGAGAGAGTTCCTAACCAGATGCACCATGGGATCGACGATTTTTTCCATTACCGTCTTATCTAATTCGGTGTCTTCGCCTTTTAGGACAAGTTCAACTTTCTTGTTAAGTTGCTGGCCGATATCTCTAACCAAGCGTGGAAAGCGGTTAAAAGCAAAACTAATGGGCAACATACGGATCTGCATGACACTTTCTTGCAGATCTCGAGTGTGGGTTGCTAGTTGCTCTAAGCCCTGTTTCATCAAGATAAGCGACTCGTGATCTATTTCGTCCTGTTGTCCTAGTTGGCTTAACATTGCTTGAGTGATCACCAGTTCACCAACCATATTTATGAGTAAATCGACTTTATCAATACTGACCCGAATAGACCCAGACTCTTGATTTTTTTGAGTGATTGCAGCGGGTTTAGTGGCTTTGGTTGCTGGCGTATCTGTCGTGAGATTTTCTAATTGTGGGGCAACTTCAATGGCTAACTCTGGCGTAGTAACCTCCAGAGATTTTTGATCTAATGCCTCATAGGTGATCTCACATTCATCTTCCACCCATTCGAATGCCTGTTTAATTTGAGACAGTGGTTGAGCTGTGGCTAAAGTGAGTTGCCAGCTAAGATAGCAGCCTTCGGGGTCGTAATGAGTAAAGTCGGGCACTGGCGTATCAAGCAACACTACATCAAGTTGACCAAGTGCTCTAAGCTCTGCAAACATTAAGATTGGGTCGTTACCAAACCTAAGAATGTCAGTCCCAGCTTTGAAGGTGATTTGCCATACGGCAGAGTCATCCTTTTGCTCGACCTCGGTTGATAGAAGCGGTGTTGAGTCTTGATTAAGCTCGGTCGAAAATTTCTGCTGCAACTCTTCAAGTAACGGATCGCAAAAATCGATTTTACGCATTAATGCATCAAGCATGTTGCGCAGTAGGTCTACCGATAACAGCAGCATATCTTGGTGATGGTTAGTCATTTTTCTACGACCATCACGTATTTCATCGAGTAGGGTTTCCAATAGATGGGTATAGGAGGCGACCTGAACAAAGCCAAAGGTTGCGCTTCCCCCCTTGATGGAGTGAGCGGCCCTAAAGATGGTATTGATGGCTTCGGGATCAGGCGCTGAAATATCTAATTTCAACAATTCAGATTCCATACTCTCAAGCCCTTCTAAGCTTTCTTCGAAGAAGACCTGACTAAACTGACTTAGATCGATTTCCATCTCAGTACCATCCTGGCTTGGGTTAGCGTAAGACTTTGTTGACGGTGGCCAACAGTTGATCAGGGTTAAAAGGTTTTATAATCCAGCCGGTTGCACCAGCGTTGCGGCCTTCTTGTTTTTTGTCTGTTCCAGACTCGGTGGTTAACATCAGTAAAGGGGTGAATTTATATTCTGGCAGGGTACGAAGATTTTTGATTAGGGTTATGCCGTCCATCACCGGCATATTGACGTCTGAGATCACCAGATCATAGCTCCCATTTTTAGCGGCATTTAGCGCCTCATCGCCATTGCAAGCTTCGGTGACATCAAATCCTGCCGTTTTCAGGGTGAACCCAACCATCTGTCGCATTGAGGCTGAGTCATCAACCGCGAGTATTTTTTTCATAGAGGCGCATTCTCCTGTGGTGGTGAAAATATATCACTGGCTTCTATTCCGAGTTCCGCCAAATTCGATTTGATATCCTCACTGGGATAGATCCAATCGATATTCTGATGGTGTGTATGGCAGTATTTGGTGAGGAAATAAAGTAATTGGGCACCAGCAGTGTCGACGCGTGTTAATAGGCTTGCATCGATAGAGAGAGGTTGATCGTCAACAAGTTGCTCGGTGATCAATTGATGTATTTGCTGAATGTTACGAATTGTCAGCTCAGAATCTAACTGAATTAGACTTCGTGTCATAAATCGCTCCTGTTGAAATCCTTATCAGTTTATTTAATTCTCCCTATACGATAAAAAGATAGTCTGCAAATGAGTGGTTTGCATGAAAACAATCAGTTTTTTATTGTGATGTAATTTAGCTGGTGCTAATTCTTTGACGATTTAATGAGTGAAAATTAACGTTGATAATGTTGGTTTAGCTCTGTGATATCGGCGATCAGGTTAGTTGTGGTGATCTGTGGAAGCTGACCCAGCTCCCTAGCTTTAGGTTTGATGGTCGCATATCGTCTCCCTTCGGGAGAGATAAGTACCATAGATGCACTATGATCGACTTGATAATTTTGCCCATCCCCCACCATGGCATAAACAAAACCTAACTGGCGAGTCAGAGGTAACAGCGATGCATGAGATGCTGTTACTGCGACAAAATCAGAGTTGAAAAAGTTAATGTAATCTAAAAGCTTAGCTTGAGTATCTCGAGCAGGATCGACGGAAACAAATACCACTTGAATATCCATGGTTGAGGCCAGTTTTTGATAAGCCGCTGCCAATTTTGCCATCGTCGTTGGGCAAACATCGGGACATGAAGTGTAACCGATAAAGATCAAACTCCATTTTCCCTTTAAGCGGTCATTATTAAAAACCTCACCATGTTGATCTGTTAGTTGAAAAGGCGATAGTTTACGTTGCTCTGGATACAGATAACTAGTGGTGAGTTCTGGCTCTGATGAATGGTAGGAGATAGCAGCAAAGCTACCTAAACCAGCAAAGAGTAACATTCCTAAGATGAGCAGAGTGATTCTCATTGGCCTAACCCCACAGGTAGTGATCCACTAGTAGGACGATAAACAATATCATCAGGTGATAAATCGAAAATCGAAATACCTGCATGGCGAGGCCGGGTTTATCGCGATACTTTAGTTCCCATGCCTTGTAGATAAAGGCACTGCTTAATAGGGTCGATCCAACTAAATAGAGTGGACCACACATGCCAACCAGTACAGGATAAAGTGAGGCGATGGCGAGCAGCACTGTGTACAGCAATATGCAGGTTTTGGTGAACTCTATGCCATGGGTTACCGGTAGCATAGGGACATCGACCTTAGCATATTCGGCTTTTCGGTGAATGGCTAACGCCCAAAAGTGTGGTGGAGTCCAAGCGAAAATAATAATGACCAGAAGTAGGGCATGACCATGGAACTCGCCAGTAATGGATGTCCAGCCTAATAAAGGCGGCATTGCTCCAGCTAGGCCGCCAACGACAATGTTTTGTGGCGTCGCTCTTTTAAGATATGCCGTATATATGACGGCGTAGCCAATGAGGCTGGCGAAGGTTAACCAAGCGGTAAGCGGATTTACCGCGAGATATAACAGCATAAAGCCGAGTATCGCCATCGATGTCGCAAACGTTAGCGCTCTGACAATCGAGACTCGTCCCTTAGGAAGCGGTCTGTTATAGGTGCGAGCCATGAGAGCATCGATACGGCGATCGATTAGATGGTTATAGGCAGCAGCAGCGCCAGCCATCATGCCTATGCCAACAAGCCCTGCCACTAGTGGTTGCAGCGGCACGGCTCCTGGTACAGCTAAACACATGCCGACCAATACCGTCAGTAACATTAATGCGACCACTTTGGGTTTGGTCATCTCTAAATAGTCACGCCAATCTAAGCTGCTGGCTTGTTGGCTTGTTAATGTAAGAGGTTTTGCCATTGCCTTGCCTCGCTTATGCTTTACGCCACAGGGCGTAGTTGATAAAAACCATTGTCAGTAACAAGAGTGCCGCTCCAGCGTTATGAGAAACTGCAATACCTAAAGGTAGATGCAAGACAACATTGCTGATGCCAAGTACGACTTGAATGATGACAAGAGATATCAGCGTCCATGCTGCGCGTTTTAATAGTGATGATCGCGACTGGGTTAACATCTTGTAGGCTAACCAAAGCAGTAGTGTCGCGGTAATTATGGCGCCAAATCGGTGTGCCACATGAATTGTCATTCTTGATGAGTAATCTAAAATGCCAAACTCGTAACTGCCTTCTGTTTTGTGTAGCGGATTAAATGCATGTAGAGGATCGAGATTATTTATCCAGTCGCCTTCGCAGATGGGTAATTTGGTACATGCAAGCGCCGCATAGTTGGATGATGTCCAGCCGCCTAGGACAATTTGCATGACTAATATCACTAAACTTATCAGTGCCAATGGTGCGAGTTTTCTGGCCCTTGAATCTCCACCAGGGATTCGTAGTGGCTTAGTACGTAAATAGAGTATCCAGAGCAGTGAGATTAACGCGAACCCCCCGATGAGATGTGACATCACTACGATCGGCATTAGTTTCATTGTTACGGTCCACATCCCCAGCGCTGCTTGAAATAAGATAAGTACAGCAATGGCGCTGGGGAGCTTTTTGGGAGCATCCTGCGTCCTAAAGCTAATAAATAGGATGTAAACAACGAATAAACCAAGTGTGCCAGCGATATAACGATGGATCATCTCGAGCCATGCTTTTTCGGGCTCTACAATATGTTCAGGAAAGGCAATTTGTGCTTGGTTGAGTTCATGACTCTGGGTAGGAACTTTTAGCATGCCATAACATCCTGGCCAGTCAGGGCAGCCTAGCCCAGCGTCAGAGAGGCGTGTATAAGCACCCATTAAAATAACGCATAGGGTGAAAACTAGCGTGAGTTTAAGTAATGGAGATAGTTGCATTAGCCGACCCTCGACAGTTTAAGCATCTTGCGTAAATCTGCCACCATGGCTTTTCCTAATAAAATCTGCTCCTGTTTGTCATTGACTTGTTTATAACGCATCACTAATGAACCGAGTGGGTCGACGATGATTAACTCTTGCTCGAGCATCATTTCGGCTAGCTGTTGGCTGATATTTGCGGTATCGAATTTAAATTGTGCAAGTGCTTCAAGATCGCTACTGGGTTGCAATAGGATGATTGTTTTGACCCTGTTTTGATCTCGGCCTAATGCGATATGACTTTGATGAAGGATATAGAGGCGGTCTAAGCAGGTGTTATCACACTGGCTAGGAAGCAAATAGATGATCTGCCAAGATTTAGGCTGCGGATTTTCCATAGCCAAACTGCTGTAGCTAGTATCGGGGGTGAGTAGTTGGCCTTTGTTCGTGGCGCCACCGTGGTAAAGGTTCATACTAAGAACGAGTTTAGCAACGACGACAGGTAACACGAATACCAGCAATAGCATTAAAAGGGGTTTTGCGCCTTTGGGCTTAAGGGAGTTCATTTTAGCTCCTCTCGTTGATCATTTAGTGCGGATCTATGCCCACACCGAAAAATGCCAACTTCCCGAGACGGCTAGGAAGTGATTAATGTGATCTCTTCAGCTGCTTAATTTCACAGCGATTATGTTCTAACCTACAAGGTCTTATTACTTTACGCAACAGCTCAATTTGTTGAGTTTTTATCGGGTTTGTCTATGTTTTTCTTTTTTATTATCAATAGATAAAGCATGAGTAGTGCAAATGCCGCCGCCATCGAAAACCACTGTAATGCGTAACCTTGGTGTTTTTGTGAACTGAGCGGAATGGGCTGCCACGGTCTAGGGAGCGTATTGCCTACCAGCTGATCGGGTTGTAGCACAGCAGGAGCGAGCTCTTGTTGTAATAGTTGCCCAAGCTCTGTCAGATTAAGATTTTGGATCCGCAGTGGATTTCCCGGCTCCGCTAATAGATGCTCGCTGAGCGGATTAGTCGATTTCTGATATAGCTTGCCATGTAGCAATTGAGTCGTCGTAATGGGGGCTACCCTAGGTAAAATACGTCGATCCATCGAACTGGCTATAAAGCCGAGCTCCACCAGTAATAAGGGCGAATTCCGGTTAACTTGTACCGCTTGATAGGCCAAATATCCGACGGTGCCCTGATATATTTGATTATCTAGTAGGATGATTTGCTGATTAATGGGATTTACTTCTGCCTCTAAACGATACCCCGTTAATCTGTCATCGGCGGGGAGTGTTAAGAGTTGATCGAATGAGATCGGAGCCTTATTTTGTCTTTCATTTAATTCTTGTTGCCATGCGTGTTTTTCTTCGGCTCTGCTGAGTTGCCAAAAACCCAACTTGACCAATATGCTAAACACCAGCACAGTAAGGCAGGCTACAAAAATGCTAGCCCAGGATATCAGCCGCTTAGGAGCCCCCATGACTGGAATAGTGTTGTTTAAGTTAGTGTTAGTGCTACTACTGCTTTTCATTATATTTAATCTTGGGAAAGCGCTCTTCATCTTGGTTAAGGGAGAGGACAAGGCCCCGATGAGTCGTTATTTGGGGCGACGAGTCCTGTTTTCTGTACTCGTTGTTCTATTGCTTTTGCTGGCTTTAGCACTTGGGACACTCACCCCAAATCCTAGGCCCTATTAGGGCGTGGTGAAAACACTTATATTAAAAGCGTAAAATATTAAAAGCGTAAATCAGCCTTAGGGGTTATAAGACGTAGACAAAAATAAACAGGCATAGCCACACTACATCCACGAAGTGCCAATACCAACTTCCCGCCTGAAAGGCAAAGTGTTTCTCTGAGGTAAAATGGCCTTTTAATACTCTAAGAAACAGGACAAAAAGAAATACCGTTCCCAGTGTGACGTGCATGCCATGAAAACCAGTTAACAAGAAAAAGGTATTGCCGTAAATGCCGGATGAGAGTGTTAATCCCATCTCTTGATAGGCGTGCATATACTCTTCGGCTTGTAAAATGAGGAATGCCAGTCCAAGCAATATAGTGACACCTAACCACAGTGTGAGGGCGGTCCGTTTGCTCTTTTCGAGGCTGACATGGGCAAAGTGGAGGGTGACAGATGAGGTAAGCAGAATCATTGTGTTATAAAGTGGCAGTCCGGTCCATCCCATGGCCTCTGTTTGAGTGCCATCTGGTGTGGTCACTAAAGGCCACATCGCTTCAAATGTTGGCCATAACACTTCATGGGTCATCGCATTATTTGATGCGCCACCGAGCCAAGGGACTGCGATGGTCCGAGCATAGAGTAGGGCACCAAAAAAAGCAGCGAAAAACATCACTTCAGAGAAGATAAACCAACTCATTCCTTGTCTAAAAGAGCGATCCATTTGTTTTGAATACAAACCTGACATGGATTCATGTATTACCGTTCGAAACCAGCCAAATATCATACTGATAATAACCACAATACCGGCCGTAAGAATATAGCCACCACTGGATTGCTGAGTATTGAGCTGTTGCACGTAACTACCCGCGCCGAATGCTATTAGGAATAAACCAATAGCGCCTATGATGGGCCAAGCGCTCTGTGCTGGCACATAATAGTGTTCATGTTTGGTTGTCATTTTGCTGCTCCTTGTTCAACAGCACCGACGTAACCATTATCGGTGATATTGTAGAGAGTATAGGAAAGTGTCAGTGTCGATATCGACTGTGGAAGATCGGGATCGATATAAAAAATCAAGGGTAATGCTGCATCTGCGTTGGCGGTTAATACCTGCTGGTTAAAGCAGAAACATTCCGTCTTATGGAAGTAGGCCGCTCCTTGTCCTGGTGATACGGAGGGAATGGCTTGTCCTACAGTTCGATTTAAGGACAGACTTTTGGCATTGAAGCTGGTGCGAATGAGTTCACCTGGATGAACTTGCATTCGCTTAACTTCAGGAACAAATTGCCAAGGCATGTCACTTTGTGTGTGGGCCATAAACTCTACGGTAACGATACGAGACGTATCGATAGCCATCGGGGTATAGGCCGTCGCAGTGGATTGAGTTTTGCCGTTAATACCCAACTGTTCGCAAAGTACGTCATACAGCGGCACCAACGCAAAACCAAAGCCGAACATACCAATAGAGCCCGCTATCAGCAGCATGATAAGTTTCTGGTTCGATCTCACCGGGTGCTGACTCATGTTACTTGATCTCTGGTGGGGTGGAGAATGAGTGGTAGGGCGCAGGGCTCGGTATTGTCCACTCTAATCCCTCTGCGCCATCCCAAGGTTTTGCAGGGGCTTTCTCTCCTCCCTTAATGCATTTAAGCACGACGGCGAGGAAAATAAGTTGCGATAAACCAAAGGCAAACCCACCAATAGAGACTATCTGGTTAACATCTGCAAACTGAATCGCGTAGTCTGGAATTCGTCGCGGCATACCCGCTAGGCCCAAGAAATGCATTGGGAAGAACAGCACATTGACCGAGATGGTTGAACACCAAAAATGAATTTTACCTAATCGCTCGTCATACATATTTCCTGTCCATTTCGGTAGCCAATAATAGGCCGCGGCCATAATCGAGAAAATGGCACCTGTTACTAATACATAATGGAAATGAGCCACCACAAAGTAGGTATCGTGATATTGGAAATCGACGGGAGTAATCGCCAGCATCAGACCTGAAAATCCACCAATGGTAAATAGTATGATAAACGCAATGGCAAACAGCATTGGGGTTTCAAAACTAATCGAGCCTCGCCACATGGTCGCGACCCAGTTAAAGACCTTTACCCCTGTTGGAACGGCAATCAACATAGTGCAGTACATGAAAAACAACTCGGCAAATACTGGCATTCCTGTAGTGAACATATGGTGGGCCCACACAAGGAATGACAGTATGGCAATACTGGCTGTCGCGTACACCATTGAAGAGTAGCCAAAAAGTCGTTTACGACTGAAAGCCGGGACAATCGCCGAGATAATACCAAAGGAGGGTAAGATCATGATGTACACTTCAGGGTGACCAAAGAACCAGAATATGTGTTGGAACATCACGGGATCGCCCCCACCTGCGGCATCGAAGAAGCTGGTGCCGAAGTACTTGTCCGTCAGCACCATAGTGACCACTCCTGCGAGCACAGGCATCACAGCTATTAACAAGAATGCAGTGATAAGCCATGTCCATACAAATAGAGGTAACTTCATCCATGTCATACCAGGTGCACGCATATTCACGATAGTGACGATCACGTTAATAGCACCCATTATCGAGCTGATCCCCATTATGTGCACCGAGAATACGAACAGCGCCGTGCTATCTGGACTATAGGTTGTAGAAAGTGGTGCATAGAAGGTCCAACCGAAATTGGGTCCACCACCTTCCATAAATAGCGAGCTTAATAGTATGGTAAAAGCGAAGGGTAAGATCCAAAAGCTCCAATTATTCATTCGTGGCAGTGCCATATCTGGAGCGCCTATCATCATAGGAATTAACCAGTTAGCAAGCCCAGTAAAAGCCGGCATTACTGCGCCAAACACCATAATTAGACCGTGAACAGTGGTCATCTGGTTGAAAAAGTTTGGCTCAACCAATTGTAATCCAGGCTGAAAAAGCTCTGCCCGTATCACCATGGCCATGGCACCACCGGTTAAAAACATAATGAAACTGAACCACAAATAAAGCGTGCCAATATCTTTGTGGTTTGTGGTTAAAACCCAGCGCATAAGGCCTTTGGGTGCACCATGATGATGATCATCATGAGCGGTTGGTATATCTTGTGTAATAGTGCTCATTTTAATCCCTTACTTTCCGTGACCATCAACATCGGTAGCTTGAACCGCATCACCCGAGTTATTACCCCATGCATTGCGCTCATACGTCACCACTGCAGCAAGTTGTTGTGGCGTAAGCTGCGAGCCAAACGCCTGCATAGCCGTGCCAGGCTTACCATTAATAACTATATCAAGGTGCCCAGAAACAGGGCCTTTGATGACAGGACTACCCACAAGTGAAGGGAAAGCGCCGGGTAGTCCAGTGCCAGTTGCCTGATGACAAGCAACGCAACTGCTGAGATAAACTTGCTCTCCCATGGACATAAGTTCTTCCATCGTTAAGTCATCTAAAACCGCAGCCTTTGAATCTTGTGGTGCTTCGGTTAAAGCCGCTACGTTTTCTGTCGTTGGTGAGTTTTCTGGTAAGTTGGTTGGCGTCTTTGGGGTGGCATCAGTCGTTGCAGCAGCGCTTGCCTCTTCGGAGCCACTGACATCTGCGGCCTGAATAATATCGCCAGAGTCGTTACCCCAAGCATTTCGCTCAAAGGTGACAACGGCAGCAATTTCAGTTGCCGTTAGCTGCTTAGCAAATGCCTGCATCGCAGTCCCCGTTTTACCATGCAACACTATGTCAATATGATCTGAGACAGGTCCTGTGATAATGGGACTGCCAATTAATGAGGGAAATACCCCAGGTAAACCCGCACCATTAGGTTGGTGGCAGGCTGCACAGCGTGCCATGTAAACTTGCTCGCCTTGAGCCATCAGCTCCTCCTTTGAGAGTGTCTGGCTCAGAGAGGCTTTTGCTTGAGCCTCTGCAATGCTGGCTTGCGCTTTTTGGTCTTGTATCCAGTTGTCAAAATCAGCTTCAGAAAGCACTTCGACGACGATAGGCATAAAGCCGTGGTCTTTACCGCAGAGCTCTGCACATTGACCTCGGTAGGTACCGGGTTTATCGATACGGGTCCAAGCCTCGTTAATAAACCCTGGGTTGGCATCTTTTTTCACGGCAAATGCAGGAACCCACCATGAATGGATCACATCCTCTGAAGTCATTAAGAAACGCACTTTTTTATTAATTGGTAGAACGAGCGGTTTATCTACTTCAAGCAGATAGTGCTCGCCTTTGGCTTCACTACCTTCTATCTGTGTTCTTGGCGTTGCAAGCAGGCTGTAGTACTCGATATCATAATCGAAATAGCTGTAATGCCATTTCCATTGGGAACCCGTGATCTTAATGGTCAAGTCTGCATCGCTGGGGTCTTCCATTGCTATCAGGGTTTGTGTTGCTGGAATAGCCATCATGATTAAAATAACGAAAGGAACGATGGTCCATGCAATTTCGACTTTAGTACTTTCATGGAAGTTGGCGGCAACGGCACCTTTAGAGCGTCGATGGTTGATGATCGAATAGATCATCACACCAAAGACCACAATGCCTATGGCACAACAGATGTAGAGAATGGTCATGTGGAGGCCAAACACTCTTCCACTTATCTCTGTAACCCCTTCTGTCATGTTGAGGGGCATATCGGCTGCGAGTATGGGGGGCGTAAACAGCAACGCCAGCAAATAATACAACACTTGCTTCACTAGACTTCTCCTCTGTCAATTGCGAAGGCAACTACAAAGAAGAGCCACACAGTATGTCTCGGCTCTATGCAAACTCTTCGGTTCCCAAAAAAGCAACGATGACTTCAAAGTGCGCTGGTGGTGTAAATGTTATTGCTGGTGGTGACCACGCTTGCACTTACGGCTGAATATATCAGGCTAATTTCAACGAATTGACACAAGAGAAGACTTCTCACGGGCTCAATTGCGTCGACAGCTAAATTGTTCGGATATAACAAATAATCGTTGATATCTACTATTAACTTAATCGGTGTTCAAATATTGATCAAGATCACTTTTATTTTATTTTTCTAAACAAAACAGCGACAAAAAAGCCCCTTGCGGGGCTTTTGTATGGAAAGGAGGAGTAAATCGATTAATGCAATGAACTAAATAAACAGGCTTGTTGTATGCCTAGATCGTCCTGCATACGGGCTGTTACAGGTAAGTGACTATTTGCATCTTCGATAACGACACCCAGTGCTCGAGTGTTTTTGGCGACGATTTGTAAGCGACGATTATCTCTTGCATCGAGCGATTGAGTCCAACTAATCACCGCACTGGATGTACCACTTGTGAGTGCTTTTTCCATCGCCCAAAGTGCTTCGACTTCATCTTTGGTATGCACGAGTAGAATACGATCCATACGAACCCCTGCATCTGCGAGCATCTGTTTATAGCCAATATTCGGTGGGCTGATTAGCACGACCCATTGTCCTTGTTGACTTAATCTAGCTAGCTGTGGTGTTAACGCTTGTAACTCTTGTCTGCCTTGAGTGCTGCTTGACACGGTGGAAATAGTATTTGGGTGGGATGGTTTTAGTTGCTTATTTATATCAACCCACAGACCAGGATGACGTGGCGCATTACCGATTAAATTGTTCATTGCCAGTCTCCGTTGCGAATAACGCCGACCGCTAAGCCTTCAATGCTTAGGCTTTGATTAGCGAGATCAACCACTATAGGTGAGTAATCTTCATTTTCGGCATGCAAATACACGGTGTTGCCTTTCTTTTCAAAACGCTTAACCGTGACATCATCTTCAACTCGAGCGACGACGACTTGTCCATTACGTGCTTGTTCAACTTTATGTACAGCAAGTAGATCGCCTTCTAAGATGCCAATATTCTTCATACTGTCCCCCCGCACTCGTAGCAGGAAGTCCGCACAGGGTCTAAACATATTTGGATCGACCTGATAGTGTTGCTCCACATGCTCTTGGGCTAGTATGGGTTCACCTGCGGCAACTTGACCGATTAGCGGTAAACCGAGTTCTTCAGGTTCATCTTCTTGGGGGAGCTTTATCCCTCGAGATGTTCCTGGCATGATCTCTATACAGCCTTTTTTCGCTAGTGCCTTTAAATGTTCTTCTGCAGCATTAGCGCTCTTAAAGCCTAATCTGTGGGCAATTTCAGCTCGAGTAGGTGGCATGCCTGTGTCGGCTATATTGCGCTTAATTAGCTCTAAAATTTCAGCTTGTCTGGGTGTTAGTGGTCTCATTATCTATCCTGTCTTTCCATACAGTAACTGTTAGTATATACAGTATTTATGGTAGTGCAAGTATTAACCAGCTTTTTGCCTAAAACCATTAGCTATCTCATTTTATTTAACTTGTTCCTATGCTTATCTGTTGGTTAAAAGGCTATTTAATAGATCGTGATAGTCTGCGATTGCTGGGAAGTCGTTAAATGACTTGAGTGGCTTTTGGCTATCGGGGTTTTTAATTCCAAGCAGATAACCAACACCTGCTTTTTGTGCGGCTTGTAAGATCGGCTCACTATCGTCAATGAATAAGCATCGGCTTGGGTCGAGTTGATATTGTGTGAAAAGCGTCTCCCAAAATTGGGGGGCTTCCTTAGGGTACCCCGTTGCATGGCTCGATAGCATATGGTCTAGCCCAGCAGCTAAATCAGTATGTTCAAGTTTTAGTGCGAGGCTGCTTGGATGGGCATTGGTCACCAGTATTCTTGATTTTCCTTGCTCTCCTAAGGCGGTTAGAAATGGCATACTATCTTGGCGCATTTGGATTCTGTCGACAATCGAGCGGTGCAAGGCGATGATATCAAGTTGGAGTTCACGCTCCCAGTAGTCGAGACAATACCACTCTAAGGTGCCAAAGACTTTGTCATAGGCGGCTTCTACTAGGGTTCTTGCGCGCTCGATTGGCAAGTTTTTTTGATGGCTAAGGGTTTGAGGCACTAGGCTGAGCCAAAAGTGATTATCAAAATGCAAATCCAGTAGTGTGCCATCCATATCGAGTAGCACTGTATCTATCTTATTCCATGGAAACATATTGTGGTTTGAAAAAATTCCATCGGTAGAGTTGTGGATTAATCACATCATAGTAAGATTGGACTGTGAAGCAAACGTCATTTTTATCAGGGACATTCATGTCGGACAAGAAGCCACAGATTTTACATGCAGAAGTTGTTGCCAAGAGCCGTCTGTTTCAGATTGAACAAGTGCACCTAAAGTTTTCTAATCAGGTTGAGCGCCAATATGAGCGTATGAAGGGCAACAATCGTGGTGCGGTTATGGTGGTTCCTGTGCTAGATGACCAATTGCTGCTGGGTCGAGAATATGCTGCGGGTACGCACTCTTACGAGCTGGGCTTCCCCAAAGGCTTAGTCGATCCTGGTGAAACGCCTGTTCAAGCGGCGAATCGTGAGCTTCAAGAAGAGATAGGTTACGGCGCCCATAAGCTTACTCACCTTATGGAGTTAAGTTTGGCCCCCGGCTATTTTTCTAGCAAGATGCAGATCTATCTTGCTGAAGACCTTTATGAGAGTCGGCTAGAAGGTGATGAGCCTGAGCCAATCGAGGTGGTTAGTTGGCCGTTAGCAAAGTGGTTTGATTTATTGTCGCAGGAAGATTTTTCTGAATCTAGAAGTGTAAGCGCCTTGTTTTTGGCCCAGAAACATCTAAAACTAAAGTAGTTAATGAGAATTATCATATATGCATTGCCAGTTTAGGCTGTTGGAGTTGTGATGAAGCCAGAAGATTATGTGGAACAGGTGATCGCCATTGCCGTGGAGGCTGGGCTAGCGATAAAAGATATTTATTTAAAAGGCAGCTTTGATAAAGAGATCAAAGCCGATAATACGCCTGTGACTTCTGCTGATCTTGCCGCTCATGAGATCATTACTTCTGCGCTAAATAGATTAACTCCTGGCATCCCCGTTTTATCAGAGGAAGATGCTGATATACCACTTTCAGAACGTGCCGAATGGCAGCGTTATTGGTTAGTGGATCCTTTGGATGGCACTGGGGAATTTATTGCTGGAAGTGGAGACTTCTCGGTCATTATTGCACTCGTTGAACATAATCGTCCTATTATGGGGATTGTCTATGTGCCAATGACAGAGGTGATCTACTATGCCATTGCGGGACTGGGAGCGTATAAGCGGTCGAGTAAAGGAGAGCTGCGTATCTCTAGTCGTCAGCTGACTAACGCAGACACACCTTCGCTGCGCTTGGCCGTCAGTCGTCGCCAGGATCCGCATTCGGTGTTGAAGTTATTTAATCAATCTAGGCATTGTGAACTGATTGTATTGGGTGGCGCGGCGTTGAAGAGTTGCCTAGTGGCTGAAGGGCGTGCCGATTGTTATGTTCGCATTGGACCTACAGGTGAATGGGACACAGGTGCTGCGCAAATTATTATAGAAGAAGCCGGTGGTCAGGTGATGGATCTTGAACTGCAGCCGTTAAGTTACAATGAACGTGAAACGTTAGAGAATCCCAATTTTATCGTCGTGGGCTCTACACATCTGCCTTGGGACGAGTTATTAATCAGTGAATAGTCTGACCTGTTTTTCAGTTCGTCCGATACAAAAGGGCGAACTAAATTCGGTGTATTTTCTTGAAAAATCGCTTTTCGGTGATCATGGTTACCCTGACTTTTTCTTTCGTCAGAGCTTCGACTGTTGGCCTAGAGGTCTACAAGTAGCGGTAGATAAACACAATAATTTGCTTGGTTATATTTTGGTTGCGCCAAGTGAGCAAGCTCAATGTGTTTGGATATTGTCAGTCGTGGTCGACACGCTTGCCCAAGGGCGTGGTGTCGGTAGACGGTTAATTGTTGATGCGATCACATCGCTGCCAAAGCATGTTACAGAAGTTAAACTGACTGTGGCGCCAACGAATCCTGCACGACATCTGTATCGCTCCCTAGGTTTTATTGAACACTGCGTCGAGGAGGATTATTTCGGCCCTGGTGAATGCCGTGTGCTGATGTTGCTTAATCTAGAGCCTTAGTAAGCTGTATCTCTTTAACGTTGCAGTAAAAGGATCGTCGGGTGATTTGGACTGGAATAGATGGACTTACCAGTTTAGCGTTAGACGATAAGCTTTTTATCCAAGACACTACACTCGATCATTTGCTCCGCTATCATGTTGACTCGCTCTTAACTGCAAAGGGATACCAAAAGGAATTGATATGCTGCTAACGAAACGCTTTTTCCCCTATTTTGCGACTCAGTGTTTGGGGGCGTTAAACGATAATATCTACAAAAATGTGCTGTTACTCATGGTGACCTATGCCCAGATAGGGGAGTTGCCAATTAGCGTTAACCTGTTTGTAAACCTTGCTGCGGGAGTGTTCATTTTACCGTTTTTTTTGTTTTCCGCCCATGCTGGTATGGTCGCCGATAATATGGATAAGGCCAAATTAATACGCAGGTTAAAGCAGTTAGAAGTGGTTATCATGTCTTGTGCCGCCATGGCAATTCTCTCTCAAAGCTATATGGCTATGCTGGTGTTACTGTTTTTAACGGGCAGTCAATCCGCCTATTTTGGTCCGGTAAAATACTCCTTATTACCTCAGGCGCTCGCTCAAACTGAGTTGGTAAAAGGCAATGCTTGGGTTGAAATGGGGACTTTCTTGTCAATTTTAATCGGTACCATAAGCGCTGGTTTATTAGTTGCCAATGAGCATGGGGTTGTCATTACCGCCGTCACTGTTTTTGTTTTGTCGCTTTGTGGTTACTTGTCTAGCAGGGCTATACCAGCGTTGCCGCCTCAAGGTGAGGTAATTAGAATTCGTTTTACGCCCTTGTCTGGAACTTGGCGCAGTATTGCCAAGGTTAAGCAGACGCCGAGTATATGGATGGCGATACTGGCGATTAGCTGGTTTTGGTTTTTAGGCGCCACCTATCTGACCCAATTTCCTAATTTTGCAAAGTTACACCTGCATTCTGACGCTACCGTTGTTTCGCTATTACTGGCGCTATTCTCTATTGGTATTGCTGTCGGATCGTTTGTGTGTGAACGTTTTTCATATGGCCATGTGGAGTTAGGGATTCTACCTTTTGGCGTAGCGGGATTAACTTTGTTTGGCATCGATATGTTGTGGGCTATTCCTGAACCTACCGCTCAGTTGCAAGCGGTTTATAGCCTAGGCAGCTTTGTAAGTAATGAGCAACACTATCGGGTGATGTTTGACCTGTTTATGGTTGGTTTAAGTGGTGGCTTGTTTATCGTCCCCCTTTATTCATTTATTCAGTCTCGGGCTGATAAGGGAGAGTGTGCCCAGGCTATCGCTGCAAATAATATTATTAATGCACTCTTTATGGTCTGTTCGGCGCTGTTGTCGATGCTATTGCTTGAAGGATTTGGCTGGAGTATTACTGAGTTATTTTTGTTACTAGCCATACTTAACTCAGTTGTTGCTCTCTATGTTTACTCTCAAGTTCCTGAGTTTACTCAGCGTTTTGTTAGCTATCTGCTCAGCCACCTATTTTATCGTGTCACCGTGACAGGCAGAGATAAACTGCCTAGAGAAGGCGCCGGGATCATAGTGTGTAATCATGTGAGTTATGTGGATGCCTTGGTGATCATGGGGGTCTCTTCAAGACCCATTCGCTTCGTCATGGATAAATCAATCAGCGAGATCCCTTTACTTAAATCCCTTTTTCGTCACGCTGGGGTTATTCCAATTTGTTCACCTAGACAGTCTGAAGTTACGTATAACCAAGCGTTTGAGTCTATCCACCAAGCGTTAGCCAACGAGGAGTTAGTGTGCCTTTTCCCCGAAGGGCGCTTGAGTCCTGATGGTCAACTGGGGGAGTTTAGGCCGGGGATTGATAAGATATTAGCTAGAGATCCCGTTACGGTGATCCCTATGGCGCTAAAAGGTTTGTGGGGCTCTTACTTTAGTCACAAAGATGGCCATGCTCTAAGCACTCGGCCGAAGCGTTTTTGGTCAAAAGTCTCGGTGACACTCGATGATCCACTCAATGGCGCAGATGTGAATCGACATCTACTGCGCGATAAGCTGGCGGCTATAATGACGGATTCCAATGAGTCGGAGTAGATTTCAAGATATGCGCTATCGAGAGTTAAAAAGCCAGAAAGTTAACTCTGGCTTTTTAAGAACTTAATTCAATGCTAGCTCATCGAGCCATTGGTGCATCGCTTGATGATCGCCACGAAACAATATGCGGTCGCTTTTTTTGTTGATTTGATACAGGTACATAGGATCATAATATTTATTGAGCAGAATACTTATCCACTCTAAATGTGCTTCGGTATCACCTTGACTCTGCTGAACAGCTAACGCATGACTAATGATTGCTTGGAGTTCATCGTGCTGCTTACCACCGATCCGCTTTTTAATCCCTGTGATACTTTGGGACAAATATTCTGCAAAGGCGATAAAGCCTGCTTCTTCCCCCAGACGTTCGATATAACCGCTAGCCATTTTGTGAACATACTCGTCCAGTAATCGGCTTAACCTAGCGTCTCTACTTTCTTCTAGGACCACGATATCAGCGGCTTGCATACCTTTATAAAAAACTTGTGGTAGTGCAGAGCGGCCGATGAGATAGCTTTCATCCTCGAGTAATAATGATTTAGCATTACAGTGTTGATGTTTTAATAACGCGACGGCGAGGGCATTTTCGAAATTGATCTGTGTTGGTTGTACTTCGTGGTATCGACCAAAGCTAGAGCCTCTATGATGAGCAATACCTTCCAAGTCGACAGCCTCGCTGCGCTTTTGCAGAAATTCTGTTTTGCCACTACCGGTAATACCGCTCAGAATTAACATGGGCTTCACGCTGGGAGCTGTATCGATAGTGTCTATTAAAAACTGGCGCATCGCCTTATATCCACCTTCGATATAAGGAATATCCAATCCAGCTTCTTTTAACCATTGCTGTGTCAGCTGCGAACGCAGCCCACCGCGAAAGCAATATAGGTAGGCATTGGGGTTGGCGTTGAAATATTCTATCCAAGCATCAATCCGCTGTTGTTTGACATCCCCACAAACTAAAGAGTGCCCTAAGGCTATTGCTGCTTCTTGCCCTTTTTGCTTGTAACATGTACCCACAAGCCTGCGTTCTTCATCCTGCATAAGAGGATGATTAGTACTGGTCGGAAAAGCCCCTTTATCAAACTCTATCGGCGCGCGAACATCCATAATGGGGTGGTCGTTGAGAAAGATCTGCTTATATGTGCTCTTAGACACAATGTTGGATATCATTAAATGAGTTCCACGAGTTGAGTTGAATCCGTGTTATCAACCAATTGGCCAATACTTATCGCTGCAATGTGATTGGCGCTGAGTAGTGCAATTAGTTCGGCTTCATGGGAGCTTGACACTGAGATAAGTAAGCCGCCACTGGTTTGCGGATCACACAGCAGGGCTTTCTGCTCTTCGGTTACTTGCGGCAGATGTTCGCCGTAACTGTCGAAGTTGCGATGAGTTCCTCCTGGGATGCACCCCATCTCTAGATAAGCTTTCGCTTTTGGCAATAAGGGGAGAGTATCAATAGCTATCTTGGCAGATAGATTTGCCCCCAGACACATCTCGATAAGATGTCCCGCTAAGCCAAAACCGGTTACGTCTGTCATCGCGGTCACGCCACTTATCTTTGCGATAGCTGGCCCAAGTTTATTCAGTTCACACATGGCATCGGGCGCGATGTTGATATCTTCATCGGCGAGTTTCTTTTGTTTTTGGGCGGTAGTAAGAATCCCGATACCTATAGGTTTGGTGAGATAGAGTTTATCGCCCGCCTTGGCAGTATTGTTTTGCTTAAGCTCGGTCAGTGGGATCTGTCCCGTTACTGCAAGGCCAAAAATGGGTTCGGGTGCATCAATGCTGTGCCCTCCGGCTAACATAATGCCTGCGTCGGCACAGGCTTGGCGACCACCGTCGACCACTTGCTGTGCTATCTCGGCAGGTAAGATATTCACTGGCCAGCCTAAGATTGCAATCGCCATCATAGGCGTTCCACCCATTGCATAGATATCACTAATGGCATTGGTCGCCGCGATGCGCCCAAAAGTAAATGGATCATCAACGATTGGCATGAAAAAGTCGGTGGTACTGATGATGCCGGTTTCTGCGTTTAGCTTGTAAACTGCGGCGTCATCACGGGTACTATTGCCCACCAATATATTAGGATCGTCGAAATGAGGTAGCTGTGATGCCAGAATGGTGCCTAAAACTTTAGGCGAAATTTTACAGCCGCAACCTGCGCCATGACTGTATTCGGTGAGTTTGATTTTTGTTTCTGACATGAACTCGAAGACTCTAATAAGGAAATGAACAACGGCCAATGATAGACCCATCTATTGACCACTTCAATCAGGTCTCTTTAGTGATGTGAACCTTAGTGAGCTATATGGCTAATAATGAAAAGGTCACTCGCTAGAGTGACCTTGATCCGCAATTGACTGTTACTGATTATATTAGGCGTAGTTAGCCGTGAGTAATTTCCAATTTTTCTTACGTGCTAGCAGATCTTGTTTGAGTTCTTCTACTCTAACCATCAACTGTTGACTGACAAGTTGCTTGCGTTTTGCTTCAAGTAGCTCTTTTTGTGCTTGGTAGTACTCGCCAATATGGGTCTTCAATAGCTCATATTCAGCATGTAATTTTTCTAGCACCTCTTCTCTATTCGCTAGTTGTTCGACTCTGTGCTGGGTGCGCTTGAGTTGCATCTGTAACTTAGCACTCTCGATTCGTTCCTGAGGGGTGACGCGTCTTTGTGCTGCGAGCCCAGTCCAAGCCATTGCATTAATTAGCCATTTTGTTGGGTCATACTGCCACCAGTGGATACCATTTCGATAGTCATTTTCGAAGATGTGGTGGAAGTTATGGTAGCCTTCGCCGTAGGTAAACACTGCGAGAATGCCGTTATCTCGAGCCGTATTCTTGTCTGTGTAGGGCTGCTTACCCCAGATATGAGCTAATGAGTTAATAAAGAAGGTACAGTGATGTACCACGACTAGCCTGAGTAACCCAGCCATGAGTAACATTGCCCACACATCACCGTTTAACCAACCAAGCAAGGCGGGTAAGCCAATATTCATGATCAGCAGTAACGGAAGGTAGTATTTGTGTTGCCACATCACAATTTTTTCATTTTGTAAGTCGCGAACGTTCTTGTAATCGTGATAACGCTGCGACTGATACTCCCTGAGCATCCAGCCAATATGGCTATACCAGAAACCCATGTTCGCTGAGTAAGGATCTTTGTCATTGTCATCCACATGCTTATGATGAATGCGATGATCTGATGACCAATGTAATGCACTGTTTTGCAATGCAAGGGCGCCTCCCAGTGCAAACAGGAATCGCATTGACCAGTGTGCTTTGTAAGTACGGTGAGACCAAAGTCGGTGGTATCCAGCGGTGATCGATAAGCCACTAGCAAAAGCCAAGCCGATAAAGGCTAGCCACTCAGCGAATCCGTAACCATAGGTAATGCCATACCAAGGAACTAAAATGACAGCACCGAGGAAGGTGATGGCAAATAGTAAAATATTGGTCCAGATCAGGGGAGGTTTTTTCATTATAATATCCAACAGCAATAATTGAGCGTACACTTGTACGCAAATTTAACCTGCTTCATTACCTAGGTCAAGGTAGGCTGCGTTTTTCTGCTAAAGAATGTATTATCGTGGGATTAACTTTATCTAGTGGATTCATCATGATGGGTATCAGAGCACAACAGAAAGAAAAGACTCGTCGGGCGTTAGTCGATGCTGCATTTAATCAATTGAGCGCAGAGCGGAGTTTTTCGAGTCTGAGTTTGCGAGAAGTTGCAAGGGAAGCCAAAATTGCGCCAACTTCTTTCTATCGTCATTTTAAAGATATGAATGAGTTAGGTCTGACTATGGTTGATGAAGGTGGTTTAACCCTTAGGCAGATGATGCGTAAAGGTCGTCAACGAGCTGAGGCTGGTGGTAGCGTTATTCGCATTTCTGTTGATACTTTTATGGAGGTACTGGAATCAAATCCAAACGTATTTCGGATCTTACTCCATGAACGCTCTGGCACTTCTGCGCCATTTCGAGCTGCGGTTGCGCGTGAGATCGAGCATTTTATCTCAGAATTGGCCCATTATACTGAAGCGACGGCAAAGAGAACCCCAGAGCTAGCGAGGGCGCAGGCCGAAGCTTTGGTGACCTTGGTATTTAATGCCGGAGCGGCTGCGTTAGATATGAAACGTGTTGATCGAAAAATATTGGCTGACAGATTAGTGATCCAGTTGCGTATGGTGGCTAAAGGCGCAGAGTCTTTGCAGCAAAAAATGGAAAGTCGCTGATATCACGAGTCGCTTCTAGTGGGATCTTCACGAAAAAGGGCCATATGGCCCTTTTTTGATCTAAATAATCGCTATTTAGCGTTTTTCTAACAATACGCCAGATTCCATGTGGTCGGTATATGGGAATTGATCGAACAGGGCGAATCGGCTAATTTTGTGAGTTTTATCTAACACGCTTAGGTTATCCATCAAGGTATTAGGATTGCATGAGATATAGATAATTCGTTCATAACCCTGAACCATAGCCAAGGTGTTGTCATCGAGGCCCGCACGCGGTGGATCGACAAAGATGGTATTGCAGTGGTAGGTGTCTAAATCAATGCCCTCTAGTCGTCTAAAACTACGTTTTTTCGCTAGCGCATCGGTAAAGTCTTCGGCAGACATACGAATGATCTGTAAGTTGTCGACGTTATTAGCTTCAATGTTGTATTGCGCCGAGTCTACAGATGGCTTAGCAAGCTCTGTGGCTAATACGCGATTAAAGTTTTGCGCTAGGGCTATAGAGAAGTTACCGTTACCACAGTACAGTTCGAGTAGATCTCCTGTGCTCTGTTGGGTGATATCGATTGCCCATTCAAGCATCTTGATAGAAACCCTGCCATTAGGCTGAGTAAAACTATTTTCTATTTGTTTATAGGTTAGCGTTTGACCATTGACCGGCAATGACTCAATAACATAATCCCTATCCATAACTAATTTCTGTTTACGAGCACGGCCAATGATATTGACCTTGAATTGCTCACCCAGACGTTGCTTGAGGGCTTGCACTTCATCTTGCCACTGTTGATCTAATTGCTTGTGGTATAGCAATGAGACGAGAATTTCACCGCTTAGGGTCGATAAAAAATCCACCTGAAATAGCTTATGGCGTAATATGGTGTTGGGGCGAAGTTCAGCCATTAAGGCTGGCATCATTTGATTAATCAATGCGCTGGCGGGTAAGAATTGTTCGCAACGTACTTTTTGATTAAGAACCTTATCGAACATATAGTAGTAAAGGTCTTCGCCTTCATGCCAGACTCTAAACTCTGCGCGCATACGGTAATGTTCTGGTTCTGAAGCGAAAACTTCCAATGATGGCGTGTTAAAGTCAGCAAATAGTTGCGCTAATTTTTCACGTTTAGCATCAAGTTGCTTATCGTATTGGTTAGGATCCATTGCTTCTAAATTCATTTTTAAACACCATTGCTATCATTGGGGGCGCAAATAGTATACTACCCAGCGTTGATGTCCAGTATCTAGCTTTTGATTTGTCCCTTGCTATGGGAAAATATCCCTTTACCCGTTTATGATTTTACAGTTGGAGAATTCAGTTTGTCGGCAAATATTTTAGTGTTCGATTCCGGTGTCGGTGGCCTCTCCATATTGTCTGAAATTAAGCAAACCCTGCCAAACGAGAGTTATTACTATCTATTTGATAATGCCAGGCTGCCTTATGGTGAGTTGGAAGAGCAACAACTGATCCGAGGCTGCATTGACATAATAGGTAACGCGGTTAGTCAAGTGGACGCAGATATAGTTGTGGTTGCCTGTAATAGCGCAAGTACACTTATACTACCAGCGCTTCGCGCCAGTCTCTCCATTCCGATAGTCGGAGTGGTTCCTGCCATTAAACCAGCAGCTGAAATGACAAAAAATAAGCATATCGGTTTGCTTGCAACACCTGGAACGGTCGTCAGGAGTTATACCCATGATCTGATACAGAGGTTTGCCACTGGTTGTGAAGTGCAATGTTTCGGTTCGTCGGAGTTAGTGTTATTAGCTGAGGCTAAAATGGCCCAAGAATATGTCGAACAGCAGCTAATAGAGAAAATACTACTGCCGATTAAGCAATCGCAAATTGATACACTTGTATTAGGGTGTACCCATTTTCCTATATTAAGAGAGGAGCTTCAGGCTAGTTTAGGCGATGGTATCACTTTACTCGATTCTGCCGCAGCTATCGCGGCTAGAGTGAAGGTGTTATTACAACAGCTTTCTTCTAACGTGGGACCAATAGAGAGTAAGGCATACTTTACTACGAAGGATATTTCGATAGGATTAAAAAGAACACTAGCAGAATATGGATTCTCTGTAATCGAGCAACTAACGTCATCGACAGAGTAAAGATAGACTACTAATGTTCCTTGTATAACAAGTTAAACAGGGTTTAGCTGACTTGCTGATCAGCGTCGGACTTATCAGCATCTTGAGATTTGGCTTCACGTACCTTTAAAGTACGCTCTTGGAAGTCAAATTCATTAAGCTTACTCATCGCCTTTTTTGCACCTGCTTCTGACATCTCGATAAAGCCGAAACCTTTGCGGCGACCAGTCTTACGATCACGCACAAGACGAACCGAGTTTACAGGGCCATATTTACCAAATAGCTCTTTAACTTCTCCCTCATGTACACGATATGGCAAGTTGCCAACATAAAGTGTCATAGTGGGGCCTTTATACTGTTCATTTGATTCTGTAGTTGAACTTGAAGACTGAAGGGTAAAAATAACGCTTGCGATAATAGCACCAGTAAAAAACGCGATTGCAGAATAGAGATCTGGCGCGAACTGAGATATTGCCAATGCGCCAATGACGGCGACAATCAAAACAATAAGAAATGGCTTTTGCATATATATGTTCTCTGAAGAATTGATAATTAACTGTTAACAGCTCGTATATGGTAATGAATTATTGATCATTACACTAGTATATTGATGAAAAAACGAACTTAATTAACTAATAATATAAAGTTGTCTAGCTATCTATAGTCGTAAAAATCAGCGATTCGATACAAAAAACATCACAATGTTCAAAAGATCGCCGAGCGATCGGTGATCGCAGAAAAAGCACTTGCGCCCATCCAAGAACTCCCTATAATGCGCATCCACTGACACGGCAAAGCTCGCAGAGACAAGTCGAAACACTAAGTTGCTAAGTTAATAAACCTAGCTTACAAGGTGTTCAGGCACTGAAAAGTGCCGCATCAAAAAGTTTTCAAAAACTGCTTGACGCGAACACGGGAATGCGTAGAATACGCAGCCCTAGCCACTTGGAACTACCGAGATGTGCTAACGCTCTTTAACAATTTATCAAGTAATCTGTGTGGACACTCGCAGGTGTTGAGTTATTCGAAATTGCTTTTCTGTCTTCGGATGTAAAGCAATCAAAAATTTTACTCAATGTAAGATGAGTGTTCATAGCAATATGTACAACATGTTAGAGATTCTTCCGAGTCTTTAATGTGGAATCAGAATTCATTGAGCCGAAGCTTTTAGCTTCAACAAAACTTTAATTGAAGAGTTTGATCATGGCTCAGATTGAACGCTGGCGGCAGGCCTAACACATGCAAGTCGAGCGGTAACAGGAATTAGCTTGCTAATTTGCTGACGAGCGGCGGACGGGTGAGTAATGCCTAGGGAACTGCCCAGTCGAGGGGGATAACAGTTGGAAACGACTGCTAATACCGCATACGCCCTACGGGGGAAAAGAGGGGACCTTCGGGCCTTCTGCGATTGGATGTACCTAGGTGGGATTAGCTAGTTGGTGAGGTAATGGCTCACCAAGGCGACGATCCCTAGCTGTTCTGAGAGGATGATCAGCCACACTGGGACTGAGACACGGCCCAGACTCCTACGGGAGGCAGCAGTGGGGAATATTGCACAATGGGCGCAAGCCTGATGCAGCCATGCCGCGTGTGTGAAGAAGGCCTTCGGGTTGTAAAGCACTTTCAGCGAGGAGGAAAGCTTAAGCGTTAATAGCGTTTAGGTGTGACGTTACTCGCAGAAGAAGGACCGGCTAACTTCGTGCCAGCAGCCGCGGTAATACGAGGGGTCCAAGCGTTAATCGGAATTACTGGGCGTAAAGCGTACGCAGGCGGTTTGTTAAGCGAGATGTGAAAGCCCCGGGCTCAACCTGGGAACTGCATTTCGAACTGGCAGACTAGAGTCTTGTAGAGGGGGGTAGAATTTCAGGTGTAGCGGTGAAATGCGTAGAGATCTGAAGGAATACCGGTGGCGAAGGCGGCCCCCTGGACAAAGACTGACGCTCATGTACGAAAGCGTGGGGAGCAAACAGGATTAGATACCCTGGTAGTCCACGCCGTAAACGATGTCTACTCGGAATTTGGTGTCTTGAACACTGGGTTCTCAAGCTAACGCATTAAGTAGACCGCCTGGGGAGTACGGCCGCAAGGTTAAAACTCAAATGAATTGACGGGGGCCCGCACAAGCGGTGGAGCATGTGGTTTAATTCGATGCAACGCGAAGAACCTTACCTACTCTTGACATCCACAGAATTTGGTAGAGATACCTTAGTGCCTTCGGGAACTGTGAGACAGGTGCTGCATGGCTGTCGTCAGCTCGTGTTGTGAAATGTTGGGTTAAGTCCCGCAACGAGCGCAACCCTTATCCTTATTTGCCAGCACGTAATGGTGGGAACTTTAGGGAGACTGCCGGTGATAAACCGGAGGAAGGTGGGGACGACGTCAAGTCATCATGGCCCTTACGAGTAGGGCTACACACGTGCTACAATGGCAAGTACAGAGGGTTGCAAAGCCGCGAGGTGGAGCTAATCTCACAAAGCTTGTCGTAGTCCGGATTGGAGTCTGCAACTCGACTCCATGAAGTCGGAATCGCTAGTAATCGTGGATCAGAATGCCACGGTGAATACGTTCCCGGGCCTTGTACACACCGCCCGTCACACCATGGGAGTGGGCTGCACCAGAAGTAGATAGCTTAACCTTCGGGAGGGCGTTTACCACGGTGTGGTTCATGACTGGGGTGAAGTCGTAACAAGGTAGCCCTAGGGGAACCTGGGGCTGGATCACCTCCTTACCTATACGACTAACTTAATGTTTGTTGAGTGTTCACACAGATTACTTGATAGAAAGAAAGAGCAAAAATATCGAAAGATAATTTTTGAGGGATTTAATTCAGTAAGAATTAAATAACCAAAAAGAATGGGTCTGTAGCTCAGCTGGTTAGAGCGCACCCCTGATAAGGGTGAGGTCGGTGGTTCAAGTCCACTCTGACCCACCAAATCTTCGTTTATTCTACGTTAACTTGTTACTCGTTTAGTGAACTAAACGTCGCAACAAGTTGCCTTGACTAAACTCGATTTGGCTTCGCCAAAATTATTTGGCATTCGATATATTTGTTTGACTGCATGTAAATGGGGCTATAGCTCAGCTGGGAGAGCGCCTGCCTTGCACGCAGGAGGTCTGCGGTTCGATCCCGCATAGCTCCACCATTTACTTGCACATGGATAGAGATGCCAAAGATAAATGAAAAATTTATCTTTGGCTTTTTTAAGCCCGCTCTTTAAAAATTTGGAAAGCTGATAGTGTTGATGTGAAAGGGACTGTAATTACTTACATTGTAGGTGGTTATGGTTTGTAGCATTGACGCGAAAATTAAAATTGAGTTCTCAAACACTTAAATCAAGTGCCGAATCATTACCTTTAATTAGGATGATGATTCATGAGTATTCTTTTGGCGAAAGTAAACACCATTAGTTACGATACAACGTCCGAGCTTACCCGCTTGGATAGGATGTGATTTGTAGACATTAGTTTATGAAACTCATTTGGGTTGTATGGTTAAGTGACTAAGCGTATACGGTGGATGCCTTGGCAGTCAGAGGCGATGAAGGACGTAGTAACTTGCGAAAAGCGTTGGCGAGCTAGTAACAAGCATTTGAGCTAACGATGTCCGAATGGGGAAACCCGGCAGCATAAGCTGTCATCATTAAGTGAATACATAGCTTAATGAGGCGAACGAGGGGAACTGAAACATCTAAGTACCCTCAGGAAAAGAAATCAACCGAGATTCCCCTAGTAGCGGCGAGCGAACGGGGATTAGCCCTTAAGCGTAGAGGGTGTTAGTGGAATGTGTTGGAAAGCACAGCGGCACAGGGTGATAGCCCCGTACATGAAAACTAACTTTACGTGAAAACGAGTAGGACGGGACACGTGACATCTTGTCTGAACATGGGGGGACCATCCTCCAAGGCTAAATACTCCTGACTGACCGATAGTGAACCAGTACCGTGAGGGAAAGGCGAAAAGAACCCCTGTGAGGGGAGTGAAATAGAACCTGAAACCGTATACGTACAAGCAGTGGGAGCGGTTCTTGAGACCGTGACTGCGTACCTTTTGTATAATGGGTCAGCGACTTACATTTTGTAGCGAGGTTAAGCGAATAGCGGAGCCGTAGGGAAACCGAGTGTTAACTGCGCGTTTAGTTGCAAGGTGTAGACCCGAAACCCGGTGATCTAGCCATGGGCAGGTTGAAGGTTGAGTAACATCAACTGGAGGACCGAACACACGTATGTTGAAAAATGCGGTGATGACTTGTGGCTGGGGGTGAAAGGCCAATCAAACCGGGAGATATCTGGTTCTCCTCGAAAGCTATTTAGGTAGCGCCTCGAGCGAATACCATTGGGGGTAGAGCACTGTTAAGGCTAGGGGGTCATCCCGACTTACCAACCCTTTGCAAACTCCGAATACCAATGAGTACTACTCGGGAGACACACGGCGGGTGCTAACGTCCGTCGTGAAAAGGGAAACAACCCAGACCATCAGCTAAGGTCCCAAAGTTATTGCTAAGTGGGAAACGATGTGGGAAGGCTTAGACAGCTAGGATGTTGGCTTAGAAGCAGCCATCATTTAAAGAAAGCGTAATAGCTCACTAGTCGAGTCGGCCTGCGCGGAAGATTTAACGGGGCTAAGCAATACACCGAAGCTATGGGTACTAGCGCTTGCGCTAGTGCGGTAGAGGAGCGTTCTGTAAGCCGTTGAAGGTGAAGGGGTAACCCACGCTGGAGGTATCAGAAGTGCGAATGCTGACATGAGTAACGATAATGGGGGTGAAAAACCCCCACGCCGAAAGACCAAGGGTTCCTGTCCAATGTTAATCAGGGCAGGGTGAGTCGACCCCTAAGGCGAGGCCGAAAGGCGTAGTCGATGGGAAACAGGTTAATATTCCTGTACTTCTGCTAACTGCGATGGAGAGACGGAGAAGGCTAGGCTAGCGCGGCGTTGGTTGTCCGCGTTTAAGGCAGTAGGTGGTGCACTTAGGCAAATCCGGGTGCACATACACTGAGAGTTGATGACGAGGTTCTACGGAACTGAAGTAGTTGATGCCATGCTTCCAGGAAAATCTTCTAAGCTTCAGGTTAGCAGGAATCGTACCCCAAACCGACACAGGTGGTTGGGTAGAGAATACCAAGGCGCTTGAGAGAACTCGGCTGAAGGAACTAGGCAAAATGGTACCGTAACTTCGGGAGAAGGTACGCTCCTGTTGGTGATGAGACTTGCTCTCTAAGCTGACGGGAGTCGCAGATACCAGGTGGCTGCAACTGTTTATCAAAAACACAGCACTGTGCAAACTCGCAAGAGGAAGTATACGGTGTGACGCCTGCCCGGTGCCGGAAGGTTAATTGATTGGGTTATCTTCGGAGAAGCTCATGATCGAAGCCCCGGTAAACGGCGGCCGTAACTATAACGGTCCTAAGGTAGCGAAATTCCTTGTCGGGTAAGTTCCGACCTGCACGAATGGCGTAATGATGGCCACGCTGTCTCCAGCCGAGACTCAGTGAAGTTGAAATTGCGGTGAAGATGCCGTATACCCGCGGCTAGACGGAAAGACCCCGTGAACCTTTACTATAGCTTGGCACTGAACATTGACCCTACATGTGTAGGATAGGTGGGAGACTTAGAAGCAGGAACGCCAGTTCTTGTGGAGTCAACCTTGAAATACCACCCTTGTAGTGTTGATGTTCTAACTCTGGCCCCTGAATCGGGGTTGAGGACAGTGCCTGGTGGGTAGTTTGACTGGGGCGGTCTCCTCCCAAAGAGTAACGGAGGAGCACGAAGGTTGGCTAAGTACGGTCGGACATCGTACGGTTAGTGCAATGGCATAAGCCAGCTTAACTGCGAGACATACACGTCGAGCAGGTACGAAAGTAGGTCATAGTGATCCGGTGGTTCTGAATGGAAGGGCCATCGCTCAACGGATAAAAGGTACTCCGGGGATAACAGGCTGATACCGCCCAAGAGTTCATATCGACGGCGGTGTTTGGCACCTCGATGTCGGCTCATCACATCCTGGGGCTGAAGTCGGTCCCAAGGGTATGGCTGTTCGCCATTTAAAGTGGTACGCGAGCTGGGTTCAGAACGTCGTGAGACAGTTCGGTCCCTATCTGCCGTGGGCGTTGGATGATTGAAGGGAGCTGCTCCTAGTACGAGAGGACCGGAGTGGACGAACCGCTGGTGTTCGGGTTGTCATGCCAATGGCATTGCCCGGTAGCTACGTTCGGAATCGATAACCGCTGAAAGCATCTAAGCGGGAAGCGAGCCCTAAGATGAGTCATCCCTAGAGCTTTAAGCTCTCTAAAGGGCCGTAGGAGACTACTACGTTGATAGGCAAGGTGTGTAAGCGTTGTGAGGCGTTGAGCTAACTTGTACTAATGACCCGTGAGGCTTAACCATACAACCCAAAAGGGTTTCTAACTAAGTGAATACTTAGCGAAAGAATACCGCACTTGATTTAGTGTGACTCAATTTTAAACAGCTTTTCAAATTTCCAATTTTGTCTGGAAACCATAGCATTGTGGCACCACCTGATCCCATCCCGAACTCAGAAGTGAAACGCAATCGCGCCGATGGTAGTGTGGGGTCTCCCCATGTGAGAGTAGGTCATTTCCAGGCGCCTAATACGAAAAAGCCCGCTACGATGTAGCGGGCTTTTTTACGTCTGAAAATCATCAGCTATGATGCTGAGAATTTTTTCTCTGTCGATTTCACTGAAGACCGCTAGCGGGATTGCGGATCTCTTTTGTCAGCATTTGCTTTATGCAGCAGACTGCTGATGGGGTACAATGGCATTTTTGTGTCGTTAATCAGATCTTATGGATACCAACATTTACCATTCACTCGCTAAGCTAAATACTCTAGGCGTAGACGTTAATTGTGATCAGCTGATCCATGCATCTGATCGCAAGCAGATAGTCGAAGCCTGTCTCAATGCTAAATGTAACGAAGTACCTTTGCTAGTGCTTGGTGGCGGCAGTAATATCGTGCTTACAACTCACTTCGAAGGTACTGTCGTGGTGGTTGGCAGTAAGGGTATCAAAGTTACTGAAGATGCTAACGCCTATAGCTTAGTCGTTGAAGCAGGCGAAAGTTGGCATGATTTTGTCGTATTTTGTCTGGTAAATAAGATGCCGGGGCTAGAAAATCTAGCATTAATTCCTGGTTCTGTTGGCGCTGCACCGATACAGAATATTGGAGCCTATGGTGCCGAGTTTGCCCAATACTGTGAGTGGGTTGAATATCTCGATCTGGAAACCGGTGATTATCAGCGTCTTAGTAAGTCTGAATGCCTTTTTGGATATCGAGACTCGATATTTAAGCAGGTATTAAAGCACAGGGCGGTGATTTTGAGTGTTGGATTACGGCTTGATAAGCAATGGAATCCCAATCTAAGCTACGGCCCTTTAAAGGGATTTGATTGTGAGAGTGTTACCCCTCAGGCTGTATTTGATTGCATCTGCGCGACACGTCAACAAAAGCTACCTGATCCTAAGGTATTGGGGAATGTAGGCAGTTTTTTCAAAAATCCTATCGTTAGTAAATCACACTTCGAAATGTTGCAACAGCAGTATCCTGATATCGTCGGTTATGTGGTCGATGACGATGAAGTGAAACTGGCTGCTGGTTGGTTAATAGAGCAGGCGGGTCTTAAGGGCTCTTCTGTAGGCGGTGCTTCAGTGCATTCACTGCAGGCGCTCGTACTGGTGAATAGAAATCAAGCGACCGGTGACGATGTTTGCCAATTGGCACGCCATATTATCGCGACGATACAAACGCATTTTATGGTGGTGCTAGAAGTCGAACCTCGAATTATTGGTGCGTCAGGGCAAAAGGAGATTGATGATGCATGATCAGTGGCAGCGTAAACGTGCAATTATTGCCGAATTAAGTCGCGGGGGCTTCATTTCTGGAGAGGTGTTAGCTGCTAACCTTGGCATTTCTCGTGCTGCGGTAAGCAAGCATATAGCGAGTTTAGAAGAGTTTGGCGTTGACGTTTTTAGCGTTAAGGGAAAAGGATATAAGCTCGCGACGCCCCTAAGCTTGATTGATGAAAAGCGGTTAAAGAAGTCGTTAAATGCGAGGTGTTTCTATTTTGACGACATTGTGTCAACCAATGCTTTCCTACTGGATCATGTTAACGACCTAGCCAGTGGTGACATCTGTGTCGCGGAGCATCAATCGGCAGGGCGTGGACGTCGTGGACGTACCTGGGTATCACCTTATGGTGGCCATCTTTATGCATCGCTTTATTGGCAGTTTTCTCAAGGCATGGCGCAAGCCATGGGGCTTAGTCTTGTCGTTGCATGTTCACTGGTTACTGTATTGCGCAACATGGGCGTGGCTGGAGTTGGTGTTAAGTGGCCTAATGACATCTATTTAAATCATAAGAAGCTAGCAGGCGTGTTAATTGAAATGAACGGTCAGGCCGATAGTCTTTGTAATGTAGTGATCGGTATTGGTGTGAATATGTCGATGCCAGAGCAACAATCTGAAAAGATTGATCAGCCGTGGAGCGATCTGTCTGAATTAACCGAAATGCCTGATAAAACGTCTATGATGATTCAGTTACAGCAGCAGTTGGTTATCGATCTTGAGCAGTTTGAAAGCGATGGATTAAAAGTATTTAAACAGCGTTGGCGTGATGTTGATCTATTTGACGGCCAGCCCATTAAACTATTAATGGGCGACAATGTCGTTGAAGGTATTTGTTGCGGTATAGATGAGCAAGGAGCCGTTTTACTGGAAACGGCTCAAGGTGTTAAAGCTTATGTCGGCGGTGAAATATCACTCCGTGCCCAATAGCGATACTATTTCCGTAAGAGAACCTGGTTCATCAAATGATCAGTACCTTTACGGAGAATAAGATGAGCTCTGTCGCGTGTCGGCAATATGTTTAAATTCAGATTGGGACCGTTAATACTGTCCCAAATATTGGCCGCAATCTTGGTTGCTTCATTGTCATCCAATTCAGAATAATGATGGAAATAAGAATTAGGATCACTAAAGGCGCCGCTTCTAAATTTCAAAAATCTCGATATATACCAATTTTTTAGCAGCGATTCTTCTGCATCAACATAAATGGAAAAGTCGACAAAATCAGAGACAAAAGGCTGTTGAATTGCAACATGAGTATCTTGTCCTGTTTGTAAAACATTAAGTCCTTCAATAATTAAAATATCAGGTTGTTGAATGATTTGATTTGTATCGGTAATTCTATCGTAACTAATATGTGAGTAGATTGGCGCGTGAACCAGACTTTCTCCCGCCTTTATCTTAGAGATAAATTCGACCAGCATCTTCATATCATAACTTTCAGGAAAGCCTTTACGTTGCAATAGTCCGCGACGTTTCAGTTCCGCTAATGGATATAAGAAGCCATCTGTAGTGACTAAGTCTACTTTTGGGTGTTCAGGCCATTGTCTAAGTAACGCCTGTAAGATACGAGCAGTCGTACTTTTACCCACCGCTACGCTACCAGCAATACTGATAATATAGGGGCGTTTTGGCGGCTTTCGTCCAAGGAATTGACTGAGTACCAATCCGCGCTGTTGCTTCCCCCCCACGATTAGATTTAATAATCGACTCAGTGGTAGGTAAATGTCTGTGACTTCATCTAAGGAGATGGACTCATTTATACCGCGTAAATCTGCTAGATCTGTTTCGCTTAACATTAACGGTACAGATTTTCTGAGTTCCGCCCATTGTTGACGCTCGAAAGCGAGATATAACGCGTTGTGAATTTGGTTTGTGGCTTGCATGGACAAATCTCCCCTTAGGAAAAGCACAGTACACCATCATCTTTAGGGGGACAACCGCAAAAACACCTTTGGCACCATGAGGATGAATCAATCTGTAATTTTTGACTGAATAGTATACGGATACCGTCTTGTTTGGCCGAAAAAACGCCGTTTAACCATTTTTTTTAAAGATTTTTAAAATTAGCTATTGCACTTGTGCTCATGATTACCTAATATCCGCTACCGAAATGACACGCCGGCATAGCTCAGTTGGTAGAGCAACTGACTTGTAATCAGTAGGTCCCGAGTTCGACTCTTGGTGCCGGCACCATTTCTCTGGAGGGGTTCCCGAGTGGCCAAAGGGATCAGACTGTAAATCTGACGGCTCAGCCTTCGAAGGTTCGAATCCTTCTCCCTCCACCATTTTTCTAGGTAGTTAGGTAACCTTAGTTAGGTTGCGCGGATGTCGTATAATGGTATTACTCCAGCCTTCCAAGCTGATAACGCGGGTTCGATTCCCGCCATCCGCTCCAATTTTCGCTGATAGTGCCCATATCTAAGAGCCATTCCCTTCGGGGCCGTTCTCGATAGACTGCCTTCAGCCTCCCAGCTAAGCTTCCTAAATATCTTAACTTAATCGATTCGATGACATTACAGGCATCGGATTTTTTGTTGTATGTAGATTTCATCACCAAGTATCTCTTAATTGGGGCAATACCATGGCTAAAGAAAAATTTGAACGTAGCAAACCTCACGTAAACGTGGGCACCATCGGTCACGTTGACCATGGTAAAACAACTCTAACAGCAGCTATCTCAGCTGTATTGGCTAAGACTCACGGTGGTGAAGTTAAGAACTTTGCTCAAATCGATAACGCTCCAGAAGAGCGTGAGCGTGGTATTACCATTAATACTTCTCACATCGAATATGACACACCAACACGTCACTACGCACACGTAGACTGCCCAGGTCACGCGGATTATGTTAAAAACATGATCACTGGTGCTGCACAGATGGACGGCGCAATCCTAGTAGTAGCTTCTACAGATGGTCCAATGCCACAAACTCGTGAGCACATCCTGCTTTCACGTCAGGTTGGCGTACCATTCATCATCGTATTCATGAACAAGTGTGACATGGTTGATGATGAAGAGCTTCTAGAGCTAGTAGAAATGGAAGTTCGTGAACTTCTATCTGAATATGACTTCCCAGGTGATGACCTACCAGTTATCCAAGGTTCTGCGCTTAAAGCACTTGAAGGCGAGCCAGAGTGGGAAGCTAAGATTATTGAACTAGCTGACGCACTAGACACTTACATCCCAGAGCCAGAGCGTGCTATCGACGGTGCATTCATTCTGCCAATCGAAGACGTATTCTCAATTTCAGGCCGTGGTACTGTTGTAACTGGTCGTGTTGAGCGTGGTATCGTACGCGTAGGTGACGAAGTAGAAATCGTAGGTATTAAAGATACGACTAAGACTACTTGTACTGGTGTTGAAATGTTCCGTAAACTGCTTGACGAAGGTCGTGCAGGTGAGAACTGTGGTGTACTACTACGTGGTACTAAGCGTGATGAAGTTGAGCGTGGTCAAGTATTGGCTAAGCCAGGTTCAATCACTCCACACACAACTTTCAAGTCAGAAATCTATGTTCTGTCTAAAGAAGAAGGTGGACGTCATACTCCATTCTTCAAAGGCTACCGTCCACAGTTCTACTTCCGTACAACTGACGTAACCGGTACTATCGAATTGCCAGAAGGCGTAGAGATGGTAATGCCTGGTGATAACGTAGCTATGACTGTTACACTAATCTGCCCAATCGCGATGGACGAAGGTTTACGCTTCGCGATCCGTGAAGGTGGTCGTACAGTTGGTGCTGGTGTTGTTGCAGAGATCGTAGCTTAATCGCAGCGAGTCTTAATAGACACTGAAAAAGGCAGCTTAGGCTGCCTTTTTTGTTTTCAGTGATAGATTTTTGTTGGTAACAGTGACTGAGTCGCCTTGCCAACAGCAACGAATAAGAATACAATCTATGGCCGATTTTTGACCCTCTGGGCTGACTTTATTTGCTCCGAGATTAATTTATTTTCGGGCATAATGTGGGCGGTCAAATCAATTTTTGCTTAATTAAAGAATTTATAGACTGGCCAGACTTAAGCTCAGGTCGTAGTGAGTAACGGAATTAACCGATGACAACAAATACTGAAAACCAGGGTAATTCTCTGGATATCGTAAAATGGGGCCTAGTAGTGATTCTACTGGCGGCTGCCATTATTGCTAATCAAATGTATAGCGAAGCTAGCGTATTGGTTCGTGCTATCGGTGTCGTAGTGGCATTCGCAGTAGCCGGCTTTATTGCTCTTCAAACCGTGAAGGGCAAGGAAGCGCTGACATTTGCTCGCGAATCTCACATTGAAGTTCGTAAAGTGGTTTGGCCTACGCGTCAAGAAGCCCTAAATACGACATTCATCGTTCTAGCGGCAACAGGTATACTGGCATTGATCCTTTGGGGTATGGATGCGGTATTGCTGAGAATTGTTAATTTTATTACAGGCGTATAGGCATTTCGTATGACTGAAGCAAAAAAAAGATGGTATGTGGTTCAGGCCTTTTCTGGTTATGAAGGTCGTGTGTGCAAATCATTGCTTGAACACATCAAAATGCACGAAATGGAGCATTACTTTGGTGAGGTTTTAGTACCTACTGAAGAAGTGGTCGAAATGCGCGCTGGTCAGCGCCGTAAGAGCGAACGCAAATTTTTCCCTGGCTATGTATTAGTTCAGATGGAAATGAATGACGAAAGCTGGCATTTAGTGAAAAGCATCCCGCGTGTGATGGGGTTCATTGGCGGTACTTCAGATCGTCCAGCACCGATTTCTGACAAAGAAGCCGATGCGATTTTGCAACGCCTTCAAGAAACGACTGAGTCTCCAACTCATCGCGTTATGTTTGAGCCTGGTGAAGTAGTACGTGTTACCGACGGTCCTTTCGCAGACTTTAATGGTACTGTGGAAGAAGTCGATTACGAGAAGAACCGCGTTAAAGTGTCTGTGATGATTTTCGGTCGTTCGACGCCTGTAGAACTTGATTTTGGTCAGATCGAAAAAAGCTGATTAAATAAAGCACAAAACGTATTGGAAATGGGTGCGGATTTTTGTATAATCCGCACCCATTATTTTCGGGGAGCTAATCGGCATGTCGTCGCTAGCGTTTGTACCCATACTTGAGGAAAATGTCTCATGGCAAAGAAAGTTGATGGTTACATCAAACTACAAGTAGCAGCCGGTGCTGCAAATCCGTCGCCACCAGTTGGTCCAGCATTGGGTCAGAAGGGTGTTAACATCATGGAATTCTGTAAAGCATTCAACGCTCGTACTGAAAAGTTCGAGAAAGGTATGCCAATTCCTGTTGTTATCACTGTTTACACTGATCGCTCTTTCACTTTTGAAACTAAGACGCCACCTGCTTCATTCCTACTGCTTAAAGCAGCGGGTCTTAAGTCTGGTTCAGGCCGTCCTAACACTGAAAAAGTGGGAACTATCAAGCGTAGCGCTGTCCAGGAAATCGCTGAGACTAAAGCCGCTGATATGACTGGTGCTGATATTGAAGCGATGACTCGCTCAATTGAAGGTACTGCGCGTTCAATGGGTTTGGTAGTAGAGGATTAATATAATGGCAAAGCTAACTAAACGCGCGCGTTTGATCCGCGAAAAAGTAGAAGTAACTAAGAGCTACGACATCAACGAAGCTGTTGCACTACTTAAAGAACTAGCTACTGCTAAGTTCGTTGAGAGTGTTGACGTAGCGGTTAACCTAGGTGTTGACCCACGTAAATCTGACCAAAACGTGCGTGGTGCTACTGTACTTCCACACGGTACTGGTCGTGACGTACGTGTTGCTGTGTTCACTCAAGGCGCTAACGCTGACGCTGCTAAAGAAGCTGGTGCTGAACTTGTTGGTATGGATGACCTTGCTGCACAAGTTAAAGCTGGCGAAATGAACTTCGACGTAGTTATCGCATCTCCAGATGCAATGCGCGTTGTTGGTCAGTTAGGTCAAATCTTAGGCCCACGTGGTCTAATGCCTAACCCTAAAACTGGTACTGTAACGCCAAACGTTGCAGAAGCAGTTAAGAACGCTAAAGCGGGTCAAGTGCGTTACCGCAATGACAAGAACGGTATTATCCACACTACTATCGGTAAAGTGGACTTCGATACTGTTCAATTAAAAGAAAACCTAGAAGCTCTACTTGGCGCGCTTATCAAAGCTAAGCCTGCAGCAGCTAAAGGCGTTTTCGTTAAGAAAGTGAGCATCTCTACCACTATGGGTGCAGGTGTTGCGGTTGATCAGGGTACCCTGACTCCAGCGGCTTAATTTCTTAGCATGATTTTACAAGGTGGGCGTATTAGTCTATAATGCGCCCACTTTGTGGGTTGAGGTCTATTCTTTAGCGCTTTATTGCATTACTTGATAGGCCCTCGTCCAAGACCGTAGGTGTTAGCGTATAACGATAACTTAATTTCCTACGTAGACGGTGTCGGACCCCAGTTAGATTTTATTCTGCCTGGATATTCGCGCCGTAAGTAACTAAGTCGATTGATTTAGTTTGGTAATTGCTAGGGAATTCCCTAGATAGAATCCAGGAGTAAAGCCAATGGCATTAAGACTCGAAGACAAAAAAGCGATTGTTGCTGAAGTCAACGAAGCTGCCAAAGGTGCTTTATCTGCAGTTGTAGCCGATTCACGCGGTGTAACTGTAGGTGATATGACCGGTCTTCGTAAAGCCGCTCGTGAAGCTGGTGTGTACGTTAAAGTTGTACGTAACACTCTAGTTAAACGCGCTGTTGAAGGTACTGCTTTTGAGTGCCTAAATGATACGTTTACTGGTCCTACTTTGATCGCATTCTCTAATGAGCATCCAGGTGCAGCAGCGCGTCTTCTTAAAGACTTCGCTAAAGCACAAGGTAACTTTGAGATCAAAGCAGCAGCCTTTGAAGGGGAATTAATCCCTGCAGATAACATTGATCGTTTAGCAAAACTACCAACATACGAAGAAGCACTAGCTCAGTTCATGATGACTCTAAAAGAAGCATCTGCTGGCAAGTTCGTTCGTACATTGGCCGCTCTACGCGATCAGAAAGAAGCTGCTTAATTTTACAAGCCGCTTAATTAAATTGAATTCAGTACAATTAGGAATTTTTTGTTATGTCTATCACTAAAGACCAAATCTTAGAAGCCCTTGCAGCAATGTCTGTAATGGAAGTTGTTGAACTAATCGAAGCAATGGAAGAGAAGTTCGGCGTTTCTGCCGCTGCTGCTGTTGTTTCTGGTGGCGGCGAAGCTGCTGCTGCTGAAGAGAAAACAGAATTCGACGTAATTCTTACTTCTCACGGCGACAACAAAGTTGCAGTAATTAAAGCTCTTCGTGGCGCTACAGGTCTAGGCCTGAAAGAAGCTAAAGGTATGGCTGAATCTGCTCCAGTAGCAGTTAAAGAAGCTATCTCTAAAGAAGAAGCTGAAGCTCTTAAGACTGAACTTGAAGCAGCTGGTGCTGCAGTAGAGATCAAGTAAGTTATAATATAACTTACAACCTCCCGAGCAATCGGGCGGAGGCTGGCGGTTTTTTAACCGTCGGCCTTTTTTGCGCTGTAAGCGTAGGCGATTTTTTTTTCACCGTTTGTCGCCAGATTTTGCAGTTCCTAGCAGAGATTACTGGTTAGGTTCTTGCTATCAACGGTGATGGGCAAACGTGCTGTTTCAACCATTGAGTGTTGTTTCAGTCTTGGTCACATCTCGCAATCAGAGGAAACCCATGGTTTACTCCTATTCTGAAAAGAAGCGTATTCGCAAAGACTTTGGTAAGCGTCCACAAGTTTTGGATATCCCTTACCTATTGTCAATCCAGTTGGACTCCTTTAAGAAGTTCACCGATCAAGATCCTACAGGTGAGCGTGGTTTAGAAGCCGCTTTCCGTAGCGTTTTTCCCATCAAGAGCTTTTCTGGTAATTCAGAGCTGCAATATGTCAGCTATAAGCTAGGCGAGCCAGTTTTTGATGTGAAAGAGTGTCAAATTCGCGGTGTTACATACTCTGCGCCACTACGTGTTAAGTTACGTATGGTGTTGTATGACCGTGAAGCTGCGCCTGGCACAGTAAAAGATATTAAAGAACAAGAAGTCTATATGGGGGATATCCCTCTTATGACTGATAACGGTACCTTTGTTATCAACGGTACTGAGCGTGTTATCGTTTCACAGCTACATCGTAGCCCTGGTGTGTTCTTCGACCACGACCGTGGTAAGACCCACTCTTCTGGTAAGGTGCTTTATAACGCACGTATTATTCCTTACCGTGGTTCTTGGTTGGATTTTGAATTCGATCCTAAAGATGCACTATTCGTACGTATTGACCGTCGTCGTAAACTTGCAGCTTCTATCATCCTACGTGCGCTAGACTACTCTACCCAAGATATCCTTGATCTGTTCTTTGAACGTGTTCAATACAAGATTAAGAAAGATACTTTGGTAATGGGTCTAGTTGCTGATCGCCTACGTGGTGAAACAGCAAGCTACGATATTAAAGATGCTGAAGGTACTATCTTAGTTGAGAAGGGCCGTCGCATTACTGCGCGTCATATTCGTCAACTTGAAAAGACGAATACCACAGAGCTTGAAGTACCAGTTGAGTACATCTCTGGTAAGATCGCGGCACAAGATTATATCGACCCAGATACGGGCGAAGTATTGGTTTCTGCTAACGCAGAGATCAGCCTAGAAGATCTTGCTAAGCTGTCAATGGCCGGCATCAAAGAGATCGATACACTGTTTATCAACGAGCTTGATCACGGTGCATACATCTCTGACACACTACGTATCGATTCTACCACTAACCGTCTAGAGGCGTTGGTTGAGATCTATCGTATGATGCGTCCTGGCGAGCCACCAACCAAAGATGCTGCAGAAGCACTATTCCAGAACTTGTTCTTCAGCGAAGAGCGTTATGATCTATCTAAAGTAGGTCGTATGAAGTTCAACCGTCGTCTAAGCATTGATGATGATGAAGGTACTGGCATTCTGACCAAAGAAGATATCGTTGCTGTAATGCAGAACATCATCAAGATCCGTAACGGTAATGATGAAGTCGATGATATCGATCACTTGGGTAACCGTCGTATCCGTAGTGTTGGCGAAATGGCTGAAAACCAGTTCCGCGTCGGTCTAGTTCGTGTAGAACGTGCCGTACGTGAGCGTTTAAGCCTTGGGGATCTTAATGAGCTAATGCCTCAAGATCTGATCAACGCTAAGCCAATTTCTGCTGCAGTGAAAGAGTTCTTCGGTTCTTCACAGCTGTCTCAGTTCATGGACCAAAACAACCCACTATCAGAAGTGACCCATAAGCGTCGTATTTCGGCTCTTGGTCCTGGTGGTTTGACTCGTGAGCGTGCTGGTTTCGAAGTTCGAGACGTTCACCCAACTCACTACGGTCGTCTATGTCCAATTGAGACCCCTGAAGGTCCAAACATTGGTCTAATTAACTCGTTAGCAAGCTTTGCGCGTACTAACTCTTATGGTTTCCTTGAAACACCTTACCGTAAGGTTGTTGATGGTGTGATTACTGATCAGGTTGATTACTTGTCAGCAATCGAAGAAGGCCGTTACGTTATTGCACAGGCAAACATCGAGATCGATGCCGATGGCCGTATGGTTGAAGAGCAGATTGCTTGTCGTCATAAGGGTGAATCTACCTTTATGCGTGCTGCTGACGTTCAATATATGGACGTATCGCCACAACAGATCATCTCAGTTGCTGCGTCACTGATTCCGTTCCTAGAACACGATGATGCTAACCGTGCATTGATGGGTGCGAACATGCAACGTCAAGCGGTTCCAACATTGCGCGCCGATAAGCCGCTTGTTGGTACTGGTATCGAACGTACGCTAGCGGTTGACTCAGGTGTTGTTGTTGCAGCTAAGCGTGGTGGTTATGTTGATTACGTTGACGCTAGCCGCATCGTAGTTAAGGTAAACGAAGCAGAATTGACTCCAGGTGAAGCTGGTATCGATATCTACAACTTGACCAAATACACGCGTTCTAACCAGAACACCTGTATTAACCAGCGTCCATGTTGCAGCGTTGGTGACCCAGTTGTTCGTGGTGACGTACTAGCCGATGGCCCATCTACCGATTTAGGTGATTTGGCACTTGGTCAGAACATGCGTATCGCGTTCATGCCTTGGAACGGTTATAACTTCGAGGATTCGATCTTAATCTCTGAGCGCGTTGCGCAAGAGGATCGTTTCACCACTATCCACATTCAAGAGCTTTCATGTATCGCTCGTGATACTAAGTTGGGTAGCGAAGAGATCACTGCTGATATTCCAAACGTAGGTGAGTCTGCGCTGTCTAAGCTAGACGAGTCAGGTATCGTTTATATTGGTGCCGAAGTGAAGGGTGGCGACATCCTAGTGGGCAAAGTGACACCTAAGGGTGAAACACAGCTGACGCCAGAAGAGAAGCTATTGCGTGCTATCTTCGGTGAAAAAGCATCTGATGTTAAAGATAGCTCACTGCGTGTACCTAACTCAGTTAAAGGTACCATCATCGACGTTCAGGTATTTACCCGTGACGGCGTTGAGAAAGATAAGCGTGCGGTAGAAATCGAAGAGATGCATATCGCTCAGGCTAAGAAAGACCTAACTGAAGAATTTAAGATTCTTGAAGATGGTGTCATTGGCCGTGCTCGCAACCTATTACTAGGTGCAGGTTATACTGAAGCACAACTTGATGCGATTCCACGTTCACAGTTGCTAGTGCAAACTATCGACGATGAAGCTAAGCAAACTGAACTAGAGCAGTTAGCTGAGCAAGCGGAAGAGCTAAAGGCAGACTTCGATAAGAAGTTCGAGATCAAGCGTCGTAAGATCACTCAAGGTGATGACTTAGCACCTGGCGTACTGAAGATTGTTAAGGTTTACCTAGCAGTTAAACGTACTATCCAGCCTGGTGATAAGATGGCGGGTCGTCACGGTAACAAGGGTGTGATCTCTAAGATCAACCCAGTAGAAGATATGCCGTACGACGAAAATGGTAACCCAGTGGACATCGTATTGAACCCACTAGGTGTACCATCTCGTATGAACATCGGTCAGGTTCTTGAAGTGCATTTAGGTGCTGCAGCGAAAGGTATCGGTGACAAGATCACTGCTATGCTAGAAGAGCAGCGCGAGCTCGCAGAGCTTCGTAACTACATCAAGCAAGTTTATGAACTTGGTGAAGACGTGCAGCAGCGCGTTGATATCGATTCATTTACTGATGAAGAAGTTATTCGTCTTGCTAAGAACCTTAAAGGCGGTATTCCGACTGCGACTCCAGCATTCGATGGTGCAAAAGAGAAAGAAATTAAGGAGATGCTAGAATTAGCAGGTCTTCCTACTTCTGGACAGCGCACCTTGTTTGACGGTCGTACCGGTAACCAATTCGAACGTCCAGTAACCGTAGGTTACATGTACATGCTTAAACTTAACCACTTGGTTGACGATAAGATGCACGCGCGTTCAACAGGTTCTTACAGTCTTGTTACTCAGCAACCACTGGGCGGTAAAGCTCAGTTTGGTGGTCAGCGTTTCGGTGAGATGGAAGTATGGGCACTTGAAGCATACGGTGCCGCTTACACTCTACAAGAGATGCTTACTGTGAAGTCAGATGATGTTAACGGTCGTACTCAGATGTATAAGAACATCGTCGACGGTAACCATCAGATGCAGCCAGGTATGCCTGAGTCCTTCAACGTATTGCTGAAGGAGATCCGTTCACTCGGTATTAATATCGAGTTGGATCAACAGTAAGACTAAGGCACGCCAAAGTTTGGCAATAAACGGTGCTCTGCGCGAGCGGAGCACCCGGTTTAACTCCTTCAGGAGAGAAACGTGAAAGACTTATTAAAGTTTCTGAAACAGCAAAGCAAGACTGAAGAATTTGAAGGGATCAAGATTGGCCTAGCGTCGCCAGATCTGATCCGCTCTTGGTCATTTGGTGAAGTTAAGAAGCCAGAAACCATTAACTACCGTACTTTCAAACCTGAACGTGAAGGTTTGTTCTGTGCGCGTATTTTTGGTCCAGTAAAAGACTACGAATGTTTATGCGGTAAGTATAAGCGTCTTAAGCACCGTGGCGTGATCTGTGAAAAGTGTGGCGTAGAAGTTACCCAGACTAAAGTACGTCGTGAGCGTATGGGTCACATCGATCTAGCAAGCCCAGTGGCACACATTTGGTTCTTGAAATCATTACCGTCCCGTATCGGTTTGATGCTAGATATGACTCTGCGTGATATCGAACGTGTACTTTACTTCGAATCATTTGTTGTGATCGAGCCTGGCATGACCAGCCTTGAACGCGGCCAAATGCTGACTGAAGAAAACTACCTCGACGCACTCGAAGAGTACGGTGATGAGTTCGAAGCTAAGATGGGTGCTGAAGCCGTTCTAGAATTGCTACGTGCTATCGATCTTGAGAAAGAGATTGAGATGATGCGCGAAGAGTTGCCATCAATCAACTCTGAGACTCGTCGTAAGAAGATCACTAAGCGTCTTAAGCTCATTGAAGCTTTCTTCACTTCAGGCAACAAGCCAGAGTGGATGATCCTCAAAGTACTGCCGGTTCTGCCACCAGATCTACGTCCTCTAGTTCCACTAGATGGCGGTCGTTTTGCTACGTCTGATTTGAACGACTTATACCGTCGTGTGATCAACCGTAACAACCGTCTAAAGCGTCTATTAGACCTAGCTGCTCCAGACATCATCGTGCGCAACGAAAAGCGTATGTTGCAAGAGTCTGTTGATGCGCTATTAGATAACGGTCGTCGTGGTCGTGCGATTACGGGCTCTAACAAACGTCCGCTTAAATCTTTGGCCGATATGATCAAAGGTAAGCAAGGTCGTTTCCGTCAGAACTTGCTAGGTAAGCGTGTTGACTACTCAGGCCGTTCGGTAATTACCGTTGGTCCTACCCTGCGTCTACACCAGTGTGGTCTTCCTAAGAAGATGGCACTCGAGCTATTTAAGCCATTCATCTATGGCAAGTTAGAAGGTCGTGGCCTAGCTACTACCATCAAAGCTGCTAAGAAGATGGTAGAGCGTGAAGTACCAGAAGTATGGGACGTGCTAGATGACGTGATCCGCGAACACCCAGTGATGCTTAACCGTGCACCAACACTGCATAGACTAGGTATCCAGGCGTTCGAACCTGTCCTCATAGAAGGTAAAGCGATTCAGCTACATCCACTCGTTTGTGCGGCATACAACGCCGACTTCGATGGTGACCAAATGGCTGTTCACGTGCCGCTAACGCTTGAAGCGCAGCTAGAAGCACGTTCACTCATGATGTCGACCAACAACATCCTTTCACCTGCAAACGGTGAGCCGGTGATCACACCGTCACAGGACGTTGTATTGGGCCTTTACTACACCAGCCGTGAATGCATTAACGGTAAAGGTGAAGGCATGGCGTTCGAATCGGTTGCCGAAGTTGAAAAAGCTTACCGCACTGGTTGCGCTGAACTACATGCTCGCGTCAAGGTTCGTATTACTGAGACAACTATTGCTGATGATGGCGAACGTACCGAAAGCCGTCGTATCGTAGATACGACTGTGGGCCGCGCACTATTATCTCAAATTCTGCCAAAAGGCTTATCTTATGATTTGGTTAACCAAAACATGGGTAAGAAGCAGATCTCTAAGCTATTGAACACTTGTTACCGTCAACTCGGTCTTAAAGATACCGTTATCTTTGCTGACCAATTGATGTATACCGGTTTCCACTTTGCGACAGTATCGGGTGCCTCTGTGGGTATCAACGATATGGTTATTCCTGATGAGAAGTACACGCTTGTAGCAGATGCTGAAGCTGAAGTACTTGAGATTCAAGAACAGTTCCAGTCGGGTCTTGTTACTGCCGGTGAGCGTTACAACAAAGTCATCGATATCTGGGCAAGCGCGAACGAAAAAGTTTCTAAAGCGATGATGGATAACCTGTCTACTGAGACAGTGATTAACCGTGATGGCGAAGAAGAAACTCAAGCATCGTTTAACAGTATCTACATGATGGCCGACTCGGGCGCTCGTGGTAGTGCTGCACAGATTCGTCAGCTAGCGGGTATGCGTGGTCTGATGGCTAAGCCAGATGGCTCAATCATCGAAACCCCAATTACGGCGAACTTCCGTGAAGGTCTAAACGTACTACAGTACTTTATCTCTACTCACGGTGCGCGTAAGGGTCTAGCGGATACGGCACTTAAGACAGCGAACTCGGGTTACCTAACTCGTCGTCTTGTTGACGTTGCACAAGATTTAGTTGTTATCGAAGACGATTGTGGTACGCACGAAGGTCTAACCATGAAGCCGCTGATTGAAGGTGGTGATGTTGTTGAGCCGTTACGTGAGCGCGTACTGGGTCGTGTGGTTGCAGAAGACGTTTATTACCCTGGTACTGAAGACGTTCTTGCGCCTCGTAACACCTTACTTGATGAAGCATGGTGTGACACCTTAGAAGAGCATTCAATCGATGAAGTGATTGTGCGTTCTGTTATCAGCTGTGACACGGACTTTGGTGTGTGTGCTGCCTGTTATGGTCGTGATTTGGCTCGTGGTCATATCATCAACCAAGGTGAAGCTATCGGTGTTGTTGCTGCTCAGTCAATTGGTGAGCCAGGTACACAGCTTACGATGCGTACGTTCCACATTGGTGGTGCGGCATCTCGAGCTTCTGCTGAAAACAACGTTCAAGTTAAGAATGCGGGTAACCTTAAACTGCACAACGCTAAATATGTTAAAAACAGCGAAGGCAAGTTGGTTATCGTATCGCGTTCATCTGAGCTTGCAGTAATTGATGAGCTTGGCCGTGAGAAAGAGCGTTACAAGGTACCTTACGGTACGATCCTAGAAAAATTAGAAGATGCGACAGTTAACGCTGGTGACATCATTGCTAACTGGGATCCGCATACTCACCCAATCATCTCTGAAGTTGCGGGTAGCATCAAGTTCGTTGATATGATTGATGGTGTCACTATGACGCGTCAAACAGATGAACTAACGGGTCTATCTTCAATCGTCGTATTAGATGTTGGTCAACGTCCTTCTGCTGGTAAAGAGATGCGTCCTGCGATTCGTCTGGTTGGTGCTGATGGCAACGACTTGATGATCCCGGGTACTGAAGTACCTGCGCAATACTTCTTGCCAGGTAAGGCGATTGTAAACCAAGACGATAATGCACCAATTAACGTGGGTGACGCTTTAGCACGTATTCCACAAGAATCGTCTAAGACTCGCGATATTACCGGTGGTCTACCACGCGTTGCTGACTTGTTCGAAGCGCGTAAGCCAAAAGAGCCAGCAATTCTTGCTGAGTACTCAGGTACTATCTCGTTTGGTAAAGAAACCAAAGGTAAGCGTCGTCTGGTGATCACGCCTAACGATGGTGGTAAGCCATACGAAGAGATGATTCCTAAGTGGCGTAACTTAAACGTGTTCGAAGGTGAAAAAGTCGAACGTGGTGAAGTGATCGCTGACGGCCCAGAAGCTGCACACGACATTCTGCGTCTACGTGGTATTCACAAGGTGGCTAACTACATCGTTAACGAAGTCCAAGACGTTTACCGTCTACAGGGCGTAAAAATTAACGATAAGCATATCGAAGTGATTATCCGTCAGATGCTGCGTAAGTGTGAGATCACTGAAGCGGGTGATAGTGATTTCTTACCTGGTGAGCAAGTGGAAGTGTCTCGCGTTAAGATCGCTAACCGCGAACTTGAAGCACAAGGCAAAGCTCCTGCTAAGTTCGAACGTGAACTACTGGGTATCACTAAAGCGTCTTTGGCGACTGAGTCATTTATCTCAGCGGCATCGTTCCAGGAAACTACGCGCGTATTGACTGAAGCTGCCGTTGGCGGTAAGAGCGATAAGCTACGTGGTCTAAAAGAGAACGTTATCGTTGGTCGTTTGATCCCTGCTGGTACTGGTTATGCGTATCACCAGAAACGCAATCAAGCGGGCGCTAAGAAAGGTCAGGCTGAAGCTGCACCTACTATTAGTGCAAGTGAAGCTGAGCAAAACTTGGCAGATCTACTAAATCTAGCGGGTAGTGCTGAATAATTAGCGCTTAAACGTAAATAGATTGTAAAAAAGGCACCTTTTGGTGCCTTTTTTTACTTTAATTGAGTAAAAAGTTGGCTATTTCTTGACAGAAACAGCAGACACTTCTAAAATTTCGCGTCCCACACCTGTGGGATATAGATTTTTCACACCTTACTGTTGAGTTTATCAACTGATTCGGAGCTATACATGGCAACTGTAAACCAGTTGGTACGTAAGCCTCGCTCGCCTAAAGTCATCAAGACTGCAGTGCCAGCGTTGAATGCGTGTCCACAAAAACGTGGTGTTTGTACTCGCGTATACACAACCACACCAAAAAAACCTAACTCTGCACTACGTAAAGTAGCTCGTGTGCGTCTAACTAACGGTTTCGAAGTAACTTCGTACATCGGTGGTGAAGGCCATAACCTGCAGGAGCACAGCGTGATTCTAATCCGTGGTGGTCGTGTTAAAGACTTACCAGGTGTTCGTTATCACACTGTTCGTGGCGCATTAGACTGTGCTGGTGTTAGTGAGCGTCGTCAAGGACGTTCTAAGTACGGAGCTAAGCGTCCTAAGTCTTAACGTTTTCCGTTAAGTAAGGCCAAGCTAGATTATTTGAGATTCCAGTTTTGGGGTCCCTGAAGCATACGGAGAAATTGTTATGCCAAGACGTCGCGTTGTAGGACAACGTAAAATCCTACCAGATCCAAAATTTCATAGTGAGTTGTTGGCTAAGTTCATCAACGTCATTATGCAGGACGGCAAAAAGTCGACTGCAGAAAAAATTATCTACAAGGCACTAGATGTTGTCGCTGAAAAGAAAAGCGAAGATCACCTAGTTATCCTTGAAGCAGCCCTGGACAATGTACGTCCAACTGTCGAGGTTAAGTCTCGTCGTGTTGGTGGTTCTACTTACCAGGTACCATGTGAAGTTCGTCCAGTGCGTCGTAACGCACTAGCGATGCGCTGGTTAGTTGAAGCTGCGCGTAAGCGTGGTGAAAAATCTATGGCTCTACGTCTAGCAGGTGAAATGCTAGATGCTTCTGAAAATAAAGGAACTGCTGTTAAGAAGCGCGAAGACGTGCATCGTATGGCAGAGGCGAACAAAGCATTCGCTCATTACCGCTGGTAATCTTTTGGTGCAGGCTTTTGCCTGCACCATGTTTTACATGACTAAGGTGATTACCTTAGTAAAGAGGGTTTAAATCGTGGCTCGTACAACTCCAATTGAGCGCTACCGTAATATCGGTATCTGTGCTCACGTTGACGCAGGAAAAACCACAACTACAGAACGTGTACTGTTCTATACCGGTATGTCTCATAAGATCGGTGAAGTTCATGATGGCGCAGCCACCATGGATTGGATGGAACAGGAGCAGGAGCGTGGTATTACTATCACATCCGCCGCTACCACTACATTCTGGCGCGGTATGGAAGCACAGTTTACTGAGCACCGTATCAACATCATCGATACTCCTGGCCACGTTGACTTCACGATTGAAGTTGAACGTTCGCTACGTGTTCTTGATGGCGCGGTTGTTGTTTTCTGTGGTTCATCTGGTGTTGAACCACAGTCAGAAACTGTCTGGCGTCAAGCGGACAAGTATCATGTGCCGCGCTTAGTGTTCGTCAACAAGATGGACCGCGCAGGTGCAGACTTTGACCGTGTCGTGGAGCAGATACGTAACCGTCTGGGAGCGACTTGTGTACCGATTCAAATGAATATCGGTGCAGAAGAAGAGTTTAGCGGTGTAGTCGATCTGATCAAGATGAAGGCCATTAATTGGAATGACGCTGATCAGGGTATGACTTTCACTTATGAAGAGATTCCTGCGGATCTAGTCGATAAGGCTAGCTCAATGCGTGAATATCTCGTTGAGAGTGCGGCAGAAGCCTCAGATGAACTGATGGACAAGTACCTAGAAGGTGGCGAGTTATCAGAAGAAGAGATTAAAGCTGCATTACGTAAACGTACTCTAGCTAATGAGATCGTGTTAGCGACCTGTGGTTCTGCGTTTAAGAACAAAGGTGTGCAAGCGGTACTCGATGCTGTCGTTGATTATTTACCATCGCCAGTCGAAGTTCCTGCTATTAAGGGCGTCGACGACAAAGAGAATGAAGTTGAGCGTCCTGCGGACGACAACGCGCCTTTCTCTGCGTTGGCATTTAAGATTGCAACAGACCCATTCGTTGGAACTCTAACCTTTATGCGTGTTTACTCTGGCGTATTGGAAACAGGTTCTGGCGTATATAACTCGGTCAAACAGAAACGTGAGCGCATTGGTCGTATGGTGCAGATGCACGCAAACGATCGTAATGAGATCAAAGAGGTTCGCGCTGGTGACATCGCAGCTGCTATTGGTCTAAAAGATGTCACCACGGGTGACACGCTCTGTGATATTGACCATAAAGTTATTCTCGAACGTATGGAGTTTCCTGAGCCCGTTATCACGATCGCTGTGGAACCAAGATCTCAAGCTGACCAAGATAAAATGGGGATTGCGCTGCAAAAGCTTGCGGCAGAAGATCCATCATTCCGCGTTGAAACCAACGAAGAATCTGGTCAAACCCTGATTTCAGGTATGGGTGAGTTACACTTAGACATCATCGTCGACCGTATGCGTCGTGAATTTAGTGTTGAGTGTAATGTTGGTAAGCCACAAGTAGCGTACCGTGAGACTATTCGCTCTAGTGTAGAAGTTGAAGGTAAGTTCGTACGCCAATCAGGTGGTCGAGGTCAATTCGGTCATGTGTGGTTAAAGCTAGAACCTCAAGAAGAAGGTTTTGGTTACGAATTTGTCAACGAGATTGTTGGTGGTGTTATTCCAAGAGAATACATACCTGCAGTAGATAAAGGTATCCAAGAACAGATGAAAAATGGCGTACTCGCTGGTTTCCCTGTATTGGATGTTAAAGTCACTTTGTTTGATGGCTCATATCATGATGTCGATTCAAACGAGATGGCGTTTAAAGTCGCTGGCTCAATGGGCTTCAAGAAGGGCGCTCTCGAAGCCGACCCTGTGTTGCTTGAACCTTGTATGAAGGTCGAAGTAACCACTCCTGAAGATTATATGGGTGATGTAGTAGGTGACTTAAATAGACGACGCGGCTTGATTGAAGGAATGGACGACGGCATTGGCGGCGTTAAACTTGTTCATGCTGTAGTACCTTTATCTGAAATGTTTGGTTACGCAACAGACTTACGTAGTGCCACTCAAGGCCGTGCTTCATACTCTATGGAGTTTTTGAAGTACTCTGATGCACCACAGAATGTTGCTAAATCCGTTATAGATGCGCGCGGATAAGCGCAGATTAGTCTATAACTCATATTGAATGCTATTGCTCGGCAACGCTGAGCATTTTCTGAAAAGAAAGGAATATATCGTGGCTAAAGAAAAATTTGAACGTAGTAAACCCCATGTTAACGTTGGTACCATCGGTCACGTTGACCATGGTAAAACAACTCTAACAGCAGCTATCTCAGCTGTATTGGCTAAGACTCACGGTGGTGAAGTTAAGAACTTTGCTCAAATCGATAACGCTCCAGAAGAGCGTGAGCGTGGTATTACCATTAATACTTCTCACATCGAATATGACACACCAACACGTCACTACGCACACGTAGACTGCCCAGGTCACGCGGATTATGTTAAAAACATGATCACTGGTGCTGCACAGATGGACGGCGCAATCCTAGTAGTAGCTTCTACAGATGGTCCAATGCCACAAACTCGTGAGCACATCCTGCTTTCACGTCAGGTTGGCGTACCATTCATCATCGTATTCATGAACAAGTGTGACATGGTTGATGATGAAGAGCTTCTAGAGCTAGTAGAAATGGAAGTTCGTGAACTTCTATCTGAATATGACTTCCCAGGTGATGACCTACCAGTTATCCAAGGTTCTGCGCTTAAAGCACTTGAAGGCGAGCCAGAGTGGGAAGCTAAGATTATTGAACTAGCTGACGCACTAGACACTTACATCCCAGAGCCAGAGCGTGCTATCGACGGTGCATTCATTCTGCCAATCGAAGACGTATTCTCAATTTCAGGCCGTGGTACTGTTGTAACTGGTCGTGTTGAGCGTGGTATCGTACGCGTAGGTGACGAAGTAGAAATCGTAGGTATTAAAGATACGACTAAGACTACTTGTACTGGTGTTGAAATGTTCCGTAAACTGCTTGACGAAGGTCGTGCAGGTGAGAACTGTGGTGTACTACTACGTGGTACTAAGCGTGATGAAGTTGAGCGTGGTCAAGTATTGGCTAAGCCAGGTTCAATCACTCCACACACAACTTTCAAGTCAGAAATCTATGTTCTGTCTAAAGAAGAAGGTGGACGTCATACTCCATTCTTCAAAGGCTACCGTCCACAGTTCTACTTCCGTACAACTGACGTAACCGGTACTATCGAATTGCCAGAAGGCGTAGAGATGGTAATGCCTGGTGATAACGTAGCTATGACTGTTACACTAATCTGCCCAATCGCGATGGACGAAGGTTTACGCTTCGCGATCCGTGAAGGTGGTCGTACAGTTGGTGCTGGTGTTGTTGCAGAGATCGTAGCTTAATCGCAGCGAGTCTTAACAGACACTGAAAAAGGCAGCTAAGGCTGTCTTTTTTTTGCCTGTAATTTGGGTGATGACTAAGGCTAGCTTTTCTGATCTCAATGAGTATAATAACCGCCACTTAGATGGTTAGCAGACAAAGTGATGCTAATTCGTGCAACGGGGTTGATCTCTAAGATTAGATCAGTATAATACCCCCTCGCCTTAACCATTAGGCGAAAGATTGTCGGCTCTCGAAGCCGACGTAAAATAATACAGCGACTCCGATTTGGAGTCGAACGGTTAAATCATCTCGCTCTGCTTTTCCAGTAAGGAAGAAGCTAGAGGGTGATTTTTTATGTGTCCATTTTAGGAGCTCTGGTCAATGCAGAACCAAAGAATCCGTATCCGCTTAAAAGGATTTGATCATCGTTTGATCGATCAGTCTACTGCGGAAATCGTTGAAACTGCTAAGCGCACAGGCGCCCAGGTACGTGGTCCAATCCCACTACCAACGCGCAAGGAGCGTTATACCGTTTTGATCTCTCCACACGTTAATAAAGATGCGCGTGATCAGTACGAACTTCGTACTCATAAGCGTCTTGTTGACATCGTAGAGCCGACTGAAAAGACTGTAGATGCACTTATGCGTCTTGATCTTGCGGCAGGTGTTGACGTTCAAATTAGCTTAGGTTAATTGAGATCCTTAGAAGAGGTTTGAGAGATGGCTATCGGTCTTATCGGTCGTAAAGTAGGTATGACTCGCATCTTCACTGAAGATGGTGCGTCAATACCTGTAACAGTAATTGAAATCGCAGCTAACCGTGTTGCTCAAGTGAAAACTTTAGAAACTGACGGTTACCGTGCACTTCAAGTAACTACTGGTACCAAAAAAGCTAATCGCATCACTAAGCCAGAAGCTGGTCACTTTGCTAAGGCGGGCGTAGAAGCCGGTCGTGGTTTGTGGGAAGTTCGTCTGGAAGACGGTGAAGGCGAAGGCATTGAAGTTGGTGCCGAGCTTAATGTTGATATCTTCGCTGATGTAGCGAAAGTTGATGTTACTGGTCAATCAAAAGGTAAAGGTTTCCAAGGCGGTATTAAGCGTTGGAATTTCCGTACCCAAGATGCAACACATGGTAACTCTTTGGCACATAGAGCTAACGGTTCTATCGGTCAAAACCAAACACCTGGTCGCGTTTTCAAAGGTAAGAAAATGTCAGGCCACATGGGTGCCGAGCGCGTTACTACTCAAAATCTAGACGTTGTACGTGTAGATGTTGAACGTAACTTGCTATTGGTTAAGGGTGCAGTTCCAGGCGCTACTAATGGCGACCTGATCATCAAGCCTGCCGTTAAAGCTTAGGTCTGAGGAGATAGTAATGGAATTGGTATTGAAAGACGCACAGAGTGCTCTTGAAGTTTCCGAAACTACCTTCGGCCGTGACTTTAATGAAGCACTGGTTCATCAGGTAGTTGTAGCATACGCTGCAAACGCGCGTCAGGGCACTCGTGCTCAAAAGACTCGCGCAGAAGTAACTGGCTCTGGCAAAAAGCCATGGCGCCAAAAAGGTACTGGCCGTGCACGTGCTGGTACTGTTAAAGGCCCAATCTGGCGTGGCGGTGGCGTAACATTCGCTGCTAAAACCCAAGATCACAGCCAAAAAGTTAACAAGAAGATGTACCGCGGAGCGCTTAAGAGCATTCTGTCTGAATTAGTACGTCAAGATCGCCTTGTTGTCGTTGAGTCTTTTGGTGTTGAAGCTCCTAAAACTAAAGAGCTAAAAGCTAAATTGGCAGAAATGAACCTGGAAGACGTTTTAATTGTTACTCCAGAAATTGACGAGAACTTGTTCTTAGCTGCACGCAACCTATACAAAGTTGACGTTCGTGACGTTGCTGGTATTGATCCAGTTAGCCTAATCGCGTTCAACAAAGTACTAGTTACTGCCGATGCTATTAAGCAAATCGAGGAGATGCTGGGATGATAAGCGAAGAACGTTTGCTAAAAGTTATTCTAGCGCCACACATCTCTGAAAAGAGTACTGTATGCGCTGAAAATAACAACACGGTCGTTTTCCGTGTAGCTATCGATGCGACTAAAGCTGAAGTTAAAGCTGCAGTAGCTAAGTTGTTCGAAGTTGAAGTAGATTCAGTTCGCACTTTGGTTAACAAAGGTAAAACTAAGCGTCACGGTGCCCGTACTGGCCGTCGTAGCGATTGGAAAAAAGCCTATGTAACTTTAGCTGCTGGTGCTGATATCGATTTCGTCGGCGCTGAGTAAGCAAAGGAGAATTATCATGGCAGTTATTAAGTGTAAGCCAACCTCTGCTGGTCGTCGCCACGTAGTTAAAGTGGTAAACAGCGATCTGCACAAGGGTAAACCTTTTGCTGGCCTGTTGGCGAAAAAGTCTAAAAGTGGTGGCCGTAACAACACTGGTCGTATCACTGTTCGTCACGTAGGTGGTGGACACAAGCAGCATTACCGTATTGTTGACTTCAAACGCAACAAAGATGGTATCCCTGCAAAAGTTGAGCGTTTGGAATATGATCCAAACCGCACAGCTAACATCGCACTTGTTTTGTATGCTGATGGTGAGCGTCGTTATATCCTTGCAGCTAAAGGCATGCAAGCTGGAGATAAAATCCAGTCTGGTATCGATGCAGAAATCAAAGCGGGTAACGCTTTGCCATTACGCAACATTCCAGTAGGTAGTGTTGTACACGCAGTTGAAATGAAGCCTGGTAAAGGTGCTCAGATCGCTCGTTCAGCAGGTACTTATGTACAAGTTGTAGCTCGTGATGGCGCTTACGCTACTCTACGTCTTCGCTCTGGCGAAATGCGTAAAGTACCTGTAGATTGCCGCGCGACATTAGGTGAAGTTGGTAATGCCGAGCATATGCTACGCCAGTTAGGTAAAGCAGGTGCTAAGCGCTGGAGAGGCGTACGCCCAACAGTTCGTGGTGTTGCAATGAACCCTGTAGACCATCCACATGGTGGTGGTGAAGGCCGTACTTCTGGTGGCCGTCATCCGGTTTCTCCATGGGGTGTCCCAACTAAGGGTTATAAGACCCGTAGTAACAAACGCACCGACAAGTACATTGTACGTCGTCGTAACAAAAAGTAAGAGGATTCGCCATGCCACGTTCTCTCAAGAAAGGTCCATTCATTGACCTACACTTGCTGAAGAAGGTAGAGAAAGCGATGGAAGCGGGTGACAAAAAGCCTATTAAGACTTGGTCTCGCCGCTCTATGATCATCCCTAACATGATTGGGTTGACCATCGCTGTCCATAATGGTCGTCAGCACGTACCTGTGTTCGTAACTGACGAAATGATCGGCCACAAGCTTGGTGAATTTTCACCAACTCGCACTTATCGCGGCCATGCTGCTGATAAGAAAGCGAAGAAGCGTTAATACGGGAGACTCAAGATGGAAGTTTTAGCTAAACATCGTTTTGCCCGTACGTCGCCTCAAAAGTGTCGTTTGGTTGCAGATCAAATCCGTGGACTGCCTGTTGCTAAGGCTCTCGAAATTTTGACTTTCAGCCCTAAGAAAGCAGCTGTACTTGTTAAAAAAGTACTAGATTCTGCTATCGCTAATGCTGAGCACAATGAAGGTGCTGACATTGACGAGCTGAAAGTTGGAAAAGTCTTTGTAGACGAAGGTCCAACAATGAAGCGTATCATGCCACGTGCTAAAGGCCGTGCTGATCGTATAATCAAGCGTACCAGCCACATTACTGTGGTTGTATCAGATCGCTAGGAGTTAGCAATGGGACAGAAAGTACATCCTAATGGTATCCGTCTGGGTATCACTAAGCCTTGGATCTCGACTTGGTACGCTGATAAATCAGATTATGCCAATAACTTGAGCAGCGACTGGGAAGTGCGTAAGTTTCTAGAAAAGAAGCTTAAGCAAGCATCAGTCTCTAAGATTGTTATCGAGCGTCCAGCGAAGAGTGTTCGCGTTACTATTCACACTGCCCGTCCAGGTGTTGTGATTGGTAAGAAAGGCGAAGACGTTGAAAAGTTGCGCAACGAAGTTGCCAAGTTGACTGGTATTCCAGCTCAAATCAACATCGCTGAGATCCGTAAGCCTGAGCTAGATGCGAAGCTTGTTGCCGAAGGCATCGCTTCACAACTAGAGCGTCGTGTTATGTTCCGTCGTGCTATGAAGCGCGCAGTACAAAATGCAATGCGTCTTGGTGCCAAAGGTATCAAAGTTGAAGTGAGCGGCCGTCTAGGCGGTGCTGAGATTGCGCGTTCGGAGTGGTATCGTGAAGGTCGTGTACCTCTACATACTCTGCGTGCTGATATCGACTACTCTACTGCAGAAAGTCACACTCAATACGGTGTGATCGGCGTTAAAGTTTGGGTCTTCAAAGGTGAAGTCCTAGATGGCGTTGTTCCTGCGCATGAAGAGCCGAAACAGCAGCCGAAGCGTAAGCCTCGCGGTAAATAGGAGAGCTGGCAATGCTGCAACCAAAACGAATGAAGTTTCGCAAAATGTTCAAAGGCCGCAACCGTGGTCTTGCGAACGGCACTGAAGTTAGCTTCGGTGAATTCGGTCTGAAAGCTGTTGGACGTGGTCGTCTTACTGCTCGTCAAATCGAATCTGCGCGTCGTGCGATGACACGTCACATTAAACGTCAAGGTCAAATTTGGATCCGCGTTTTCCCTGACAAGCCAATTACCTCTAAGCCTCTTGAAGTGCGTATGGGTAAAGGTAAGGGTAACGTAGAATACTGGGTTTGCCAGATTCAACCTGGTAAGGTTCTTTACGAGATGAATGGTGTACCTGAAGCTTTAGCGCGTGAAGCGTTTACTTTAGCTGCTGCCAAGCTTCCAATTAAGACTACCTTCGTAACTAAGACGGTGATGTAATGAAAGCGAGCGAACTAACACAGAAGAGCGTTGAAGAATTGAACGCTGAACTGCTTGGTCTGCTGCGTGAGCAGTTTAATCTGCGTATGCAACACGCCACTGGTCAGTTGACTCAGACTCATCAGCTTAAAATCGTGCGTCGTAATATTGCGCGCGTTAAGACCATTATTACTTCTAAGGCGGGTGCATAATGACTGATAAAATCCGTACTTTGCAAGGTCGAGTACTTAGCGACAAGATGGACAAGTCTATCACTGTTGCTATTGAACGTAAGGTTAAGCATCCTCTATATGGGAAGTTTATCAAGCGTACTACTAAGATCCATGCACATGACGAAACAAATCAGTGTAATGCTGGCGATATCGTGACTATTCGCGAATGCCGCCCGCTATCTAAGACTAAGTCTTGGACTCTGGTTGAAGTAGTAACAAAAGCCTAATTTATTAGGTATTTAGCGAAGCGGCTCCTTCAATTGGAGCCGTTTTTATTTTTAGTACTATCTATTCCTGTTTTTGGGTGTTATACTTGCGCGCCATTTTGGTCAATAATATCGTCCAGAATGGTTAAAATATGCCCCAATTGTGGGATTTGTGAAGTAACGATAGCGGAGCACTTAAAATGATCCAAATGCAATCGACTCTAGAAGTCGCCTGTAATAGTGGCGCTCGTAGAGTTCAGTGTATTAAGGTCTTGGGTGGCTCTCATCGTCGTTATGCCGGTATCGGCGACGTCATCAAGGTTTCTGTAAAAGAAGCAATTCCTCGCGGTAAAGCGAAGAAAGGTGACGTGTATAACGCGGTGGTAGTCCGTACTAAGAAAGGCGTGCGTCGTCCAGACGGTTCTGTCATTCGCTTCGATCGGAACGCAGCGGTTTTGCTTAACGCAAACCTTGCACCGATTGGTACTCGTATCTTTGGACCAGTGACGCGTGAATTGCGTACCGAACAATTTATGAAAATTGTTTCACTGGCACCAGAAGTACTGTAAGGAGCTTCAAAATGGCAGCTAAAATCCGTCGTGAAGACGAAGTAATTGTACTAGCAGGTAAAGACAAGGGTAAACGCGGTAAGGTTTCTCGAGTTTTACCAACTGGTAAATTAATTGTAGAAGGCATCAATCTTATCAAGAAGCACCAGAAGCCTAACCCTCAAATGGGTGTGACTGGTGGTATTGTTGAGAAAGAAGCACCGATACAAGCATCAAATGTAGCGATTTTCAACTCTGCCACTGGCAAAGCTGATCGCGTTGGTTTCCGATTTGAAGACGGCCAAAAAGTCCGTTTCTTTAAGTCGAACAGTGAACTCGTTAAGTAATTGGAGTAAACGATGGCGAAACTGCATGATAAATATAAAGAGACTGTTATCGCTGAGCTTTCTAAGAAGTTCGGTTATACCAGTGTCATGCAAGTCCCTCGGATTGAGAAAATCACCCTTAATATGGGTGTTGGCGAAGCTGTAGCAGATAAGAAAGTTATGGAGCATGCGCTTCGTGACATGACTGCTATTGCTGGTCAAAAGCCAGTTGTAACTGTTGCTCGTAAATCAGTTGCTGGTTTTAAAATCCGTGATGGCTACCCGATCGGCTGTAAGGTAACTCTGCGTGGCGAACGCATGTGGGAGTTCCTTGAGCGTTTAGTTGATATCGCAATCCCGCGTATCCGTGACTTCCGTGGTTTGAGCGCTAAGTCGTTCGACGGACGCGGTAACTACGCAATGGGTGTACGTGAGCAAATCATCTTCCCGGAAATCGATTACGATAAAATCGATAAAATCCGTGGTATGGATATTGTTATCACTACTACTGCGAAGAATGACGAAGAAGGCCGTGCTTTACTAGACGCCTTTAACTTCCCATTCAAGAAATAAGGGTAGCGAAATGGCAAAAAGTTCAATGAAAGCACGTGAAGCAAAACGTGCCAAGCTCGTGGCTAAGTATGCTGAAAAGCGTCTAGCTCTTAAGGCTATCATTAGCAATCCAACAACTTCTGAAGAAGATCGTTGGGATGCAGTTCTTAAGCTGCAAGGCCTACCACGTGACTCAAGTTCTGCGCGTCAGCGCAATCGTTGTAGTCAAACTGGTCGCCCACATGGTTTCCTACGCAAATTCGGCCTTAGCCGTATTAAATTGCGTGAAGCAACCATGCGTGGTGAAGTTCCTGGCCTGCGTAAGGCCAGCTGGTAATACTTGTCACGGAGTAAGCTAATATGAGCATGCAAGATCCAATTGCGGATATGTTAACTCGCATTCGTAACGGCCAAGCTGCTAACAAAGTATCAGTATCTATGCCTTCTAATAAGCTAAAAGTTGCTATTGCACAGACGCTTAAAGAAGAAGGTTATATTGCTGACTACGCCGTAGCAGGCGAAGCTAAGCCGGTTTTAGAAATCACTTTAAAGTATTTCCAAGGCCAACCAGTCGTTGAGACTATCCAGCGCGTAAGTCGTCCTGGTCTTCGTATTTACAAAGGTAAAAACGAACTTCCAAAGGTGATGGGCGGACTGGGTGTCGCAATCGTGTCCACTTCTAAAGGTTTGATGACTGATCGTGCCGCCCGCCAACATGGCATGGGTGGGGAAGTTATCTGCTACGTAGCATAAGGAGCTAGCAATGTCTCGTGTCGCAAAAGCACCAGTCGCTATTCCTGCAGGCGTAGAAGTGACTTTAAACGAACAAACTATCACCGTAAAAGGTTCTAAAGGTAGTTTGACTCGAGTGATTAACGCTGAAGTTTCTGTTGTTGTTGAAAACAACGAAGTTAAGTGTTCTCCAGCTGAAGGCGCTAAAACCGCTGCTCAAGCTGGTACCGCTCGAGCTCTAATCAACAACATGGTTGTTGGTGTTAATGAAGGTTTCGAAAGAAAACTTACTCTAGTTGGTGTTGGTTACCGTGCGAAAGTCGCTGGTAACGGCGTTGATTTGACTCTAGGTTTCTCTCACCCTCTAGTTCACCAGCTTCCTGACGGCGTAACTGCAGAGTGTCCAACTCAAACTGAAATCGTACTTAAGGGTACTGATAAGCAGTTGATTGGCCAAGTTGCTGCAGAGATTCGCGGCTACCGTCCACCAGAGCCTTATAAAGGTAAGGGTGTTCGTTATGCTGATGAACAAGTACGCCGTAAAGAGGCTAAGAAGAAGTAGGTAACGCGATATGGATAAGAAAACATCTCGCTTGCGCCGCGCTACTCGCGCCCGTAAGAAGATCCAAGAGCTGGGCGTTAACCGTCTGGTTGTACATCGTACACCACGTCACACGTACGCACAGGTTATTGATGCCAATGCGCAAGTTGTGGCGGCAGCTTCTACTGCTGAGAAAGCGGTATCAGAGCAGCTTAAATACACAGGTAACGTTGATGCAGCAAAAGTAGTGGGTAAAACCGTTGCAGAGCGTGCTATCGAAAAAGGCGTAACTGTAGTTGCATTCGATCGTTCCGGCTTTAAGTATCACGGACGCGTTGCTGCATTAGCAGACGCAGCTCGTGAAGCTGGCCTACAGTTCTAAGGAATGATTAAAAATGGCTAAATTTGAAGCTCAACAACAAAAAGATGATCTGCAAGAGAAGTTAGTTGCAGTAAATCGTGTTTCTAAAGTAGTTAAAGGCGGACGTATCTTTAGCTTCACTGCACTAACTGTAGTGGGTGATGGTAACGGTAAAGTCGGCTATGGCTATGGTAAAGCGCGTGAAGTACCTGCAGCAATTCAGAAAGCAATGGAAAAGGCTCGCCGTAACATTGTTTCTGTAGAACTTGTAAATGGTACTTTGCACCATCCTGTTAAGGGCCGTCATACTGGTTCGCGTGTTTACATGCAACCAGCCTCTGAAGGTACCGGTATTATCGCCGGTGGTGCTATGCGTGCCGTATTGGAAGTAGCAGGCGTTCATAACGTTCTGTCGAAAGCATACGGTTCTACTAACCCGATCAACATCGTTCGCGCAACTGTAGATGCGTTGGTGCACATGAAGTCACCAGCACAAATCGCAGCTAAGCGTGGCCTGAATGTTGATGAAATTCGAGGTTAAGCACCATGGCTACTAAAACTTTAAAAGTGACACAGACTAAAAGCTCAATTGGACGTTTGCCAAAGCATCGTGCAACTTTGACTGGTCTAGGTCTACGCCGTATTAATCACACTGTTGAAGTTGAAGATACTCCTTCAATTCGCGGTATGATTAACAAGGTTTACTACATGGTTTCGGTGGAGGAAGTATAAGATGCGTCTAAATACTCTATCACCTGCTGCAGGTGCTAAATCAGCAGCTAAGCGTGTAGGTCGCGGTATCGGTTCTGGCTTAGGTAAGACTGCTGGTCGCGGTCACAAAGGTCAGAAGTCTCGTTCAGGCGGCGGCGTTCGCGTCGGTTTCGAAGGTGGTCAAATGCCACTTAAGATTCGTTTGCCGAAGTTCGGTTTCACTTCGCGTAAAGCGATGGTGTCTGCCGAAGTTCGTATTAGCGAACTAGCTAAAGTTAACGGTGATGTTGTCGACTTGAATGCACTGAAAGATGCGAATCTAGTAACTCGCAACATACAGTTTGCTAAAGTCGTTCTTTCAGGTACCATTGAACGCCCTGTGACCGTTAAAGGTCTTAAGGTAACCAAAGGTGCTCGTGCAGCTATTGAAGCTGCCGGCGGAAAGATCGAGGAATAATACGTCGATGGCAAAACCAGGACTTGATTTAAAAAGCGCGAAAGGTGGATTTTCTGAACTGAAAGCTCGCCTCCTGTTCGTGATTGGTGCGATTATCGTCTTTAGAGCCGGTTCGTTCGTACCAATTCCTGGTATTGACGCAGCTGTATTAGCAGAGCTGTTTAATCAGCAGAAGGGTACCATCTTAGGCATGTTTAACATGTTCTCTGGTGGCGCCCTTGAACGTGCTTCTATCTTTGCATTAGGTATCATGCCGTATATTTCGGCATCGATTATCATGCAATTATTGACGGTTGTTCATCCTGCGCTTGCCGAACTGAAAAAGGAAGGTGAGTCAGGGCGTAAGAAAATTAGTCAATACACACGATATGGCACGCTGGTCTTGGGTACATTCCAAGCGATCGGTATCGCAACCGGTTTACCAAATTTAGTCCCAGGTTTAGTTGTAAATCTTGGCTTTGGTTTCTACTTCGTTGCGGTTGTGAGTCTAGTAACAGGAACTATGTTCTTAATGTGGCTAGGTGAGCAAATTACCGAGAGAGGCATAGGTAACGGTATCTCGATTTTGATTTTCGCAGGTATTGTGGCTGGTCTACCATCTGCTATCGGCCAAACGGCTGAGCAGGCGCGTCAAGGCGACTTGAACGTACTCGTATTATTGTTGATTGCGGTAATTGTATTTGCTGTGACCTATTTTGTAGTGTTTGTTGAGCGTGGACAACGTCGTATCGTTGTTAACTATGCTAAGCGTCAGCAGGGCCGTAAGGTGTTCGCTGCGCAAAGTACTCACTTACCACTGAAGATAAACATGGCTGGTGTAATTCCACCAATTTTTGCGTCAAGCATCATCTTGTTCCCAGGCACGCTGGCTCAGTGGTTTGGACAGAATGAAGGCTTATCTTGGTTAAGTGATTTTTCACTTGCAGTATCACCAGGTCAGCCGCTTTACTCATTATTGTATTCAACAGCAATTATTTTCTTCTGTTTCTTCTATACTGCGTTGGTGTTTAACCCTCGTGAAACAGCTGATAACTTGAAGAAGAGCGGTGCGTTTATTCCCGGGATCCGTCCTGGAGAACAGACTTCGCGTTATATAGATAAAGTGATGACTCGCCTAACATTAGCTGGCGCATTATATATCACCTTTATCTGTTTAATTCCGGAGTTCATGTTAATTGCGTGGAAGGTACAGTTCTATTTTGGCGGTACCTCACTACTAATTATGGTAGTCGTAATCATGGACTTCATGGCTCAGGTTCAGACCCATATGATGTCTCATCAGTATGAGTCTGTGATGAAGAAAGCTAACCTAGTAAACAAAGCGAATTTAGATCGCTTTGGTCGCTAATTAGCTTTACGGAGTGATGAAATGAAAGTTCGAGCTTCCGTGAAGAAGATCTGCCGTAACTGCAAGATCGTCAAGCGTAGCGGCGTTGTACGCGTTATCTGTGTTGAACCAAAACACAAACAGCGTCAAGGCTAAAAACTTTTGACCAGCTCAAATTTTGAGCTGGTCAAAATATTATTTGCAAAATTGTCATCTGTCGAGTATCCTACCGGGCTTTTCACAGATGGCCTTTAACTTATGAGGAGTGCATAGTGGCCCGTATCGCTGGCATTAACATTCCTGATCAAAAGCATACAGTCATTGCATTGACTGCTATCTATGGTATTGGATTAACTCGCGCACAAAAAATCTGCGCGGCTACTTCAATTGCTGAAGATGCTAAGATCAAGGAATTGAGCGAAGCTCAAATAGACACACTACGCGAAGAAGTTGCTAAATACATTGTAGAAGGTGACTTACGTCGTGAAGTATCCATGAACATCAAGCGTCTAATGGACCTTGGTTGTTATCGTGGTCTTCGCCACCGTCGTAGCCTGCCCCTTCGTGGGCAACGTACTAAGACCAATGCGCGTACGCGTAAAGGTCCACGTAAGCCAATTAGAAAGTAACGGGAAGGTAAACCAATATGGCTAAAGTTCCGTCACGTTCAACGCGCAAGCGCGTACGTAAACAGGTTGCTGATGGCATGGCTCATATCCATGCATCTTTCAACAACACAATTATCACCATTACAGATCGTCAAGGTAATGCACTTTCTTGGGCAACATCTGGTGGTTCAGGTTTCCGTGGTTCACGTAAATCTACCCCATTCGCTGCACAGGTAGCTGCTGAGCGTGCAGGTGTTGCTGCTCAGGACTATGGTGTTAAAAACCTTGAAGTTTTCGTGAAGGGTCCAGGTCCAGGACGTGAGTCAGCTATTCGAGCGCTGAACGCGGTTGGTTACAAAATAACCAATATTACCGATGTGACGCCGATCCCTCATAATGGTTGTCGTCCTCCTAAGAAACGTCGCGTTTAATCGCCCGTTTTTAATAGGATAGTTGGAGAAAGAACATGGCAAGATACTTGGGTCCAAAGCTCAAGCTCAGCCGCCGAGAAGGTACTGACCTTTTCTTAAAAAGCGGTGTGAGAGCAATTGATTCGAAGTGTAAGCTTGAAGCTGCACCTGGACAACACGGCGCTCGTAAGGCTCGTTTGTCTGAGTATGGCGTTCAGTTACGCGAAAAACAAAAAGTTCGTCGTACTTATGGTGTGCTAGAAAAGCAATTCCGTAACTACTACAAAGACGCTGCACGTCTAAAAGGTAACACTGGTGAAAACCTACTTACTCTTTTAGAAACTCGTTTAGATAACGTTGTATACCGTATGGGTTTTGGTGCTACACGTGCAGAAGCACGTCAGCTAGTTAGCCACAAATCTATTATGGTCAACGGCCGCGTTGTTAACATTCCATCATTTAAAGTGTCTGCAAATGATGTAATTAGCGTACGTGAGAAGTCTCAAAAGCAAGCTCGTATTAAGGCTGCTTTAGAAGTTGCGTCTCAGCGCGAAAAGCCAACATGGGTTGAAGTAGATAGTGCTAAGATGGAAGGTGCTTTCAAGCGTCTACCAGAACGTAGCGATTTATCTGCGGATATTAACGAACAGCTGATCGTCGAGCTTTACTCTAAGTAAGGCTAATAAACAAGAGAGGACACAATGCAGGGTTCTGTTACAGAATTTCTTAAACCGCGTCTCGTTGATATCGAGCAGGTTAACCCAACACGTGCCAAGGTTACACTCGAACCGCTTGAGCGTGGTTTTGGTCATACTTTAGGTAACGCGTTGCGTCGTATCCTATTGTCGTCTATGCCCGGCTGCGCGGTTACCGAAGTCGAGATTGATGGTGTACTGCACGAATACAGCAGCAAGGAAGGCGTACAAGAGGATATCCTAGAGATCCTATTAAACCTTAAAGGTTTAGCAGTGGTTATCGAGGGTAAAGACGAGGCTATGCTTACTTTAAGCAAGTCAGGCGCAGGCCCTGTTACCGCAGCAGATATCACGCACGATGGTGATGTTACTATTATGAATCCTGATCATGTTATCTGTCATCTGACTGGTAATAATGACATCAGTATGCGTATCCGCGTTGAACGTGGTCGTGGTTATGTTCCTGCTTCGGCTAGAGCGCAAACCGAAGACGACGATCGTCCAATTGGTCGCTTGCTAGTGGATTCATCTTTCTCACCTGTCGCGCGTATTGCTTACAATGTTGAAGCAGCACGTGTTGAACAGCGTACTGACTTAGACAAACTCGTTATCGATATGACCACTAATGGTACTATCGATCCTGAGGAAGCAATTCGTCGTTCTGCAACAATTTTAGCTGAACAGCTAGATGCGTTTGTTGAACTTCGTGATGTCACTGAGCCAGAGCAGAAAGAAGAGAAACCAGAGTTCGATCCGATTCTGTTGCGTCCTGTCGACGATCTAGAGCTAACTGTACGTTCGGCTAACTGTTTGAAAGCCGAAGCGATTCATTACATCGGAGATCTGGTACAGCGTACTGAGGTTGAGCTACTTAAAACACCTAACTTGGGTAAGAAATCTCTTACCGAAATTAAGGATGTGTTGGCTTCTCGCGGACTTTCATTAGGTATGCGTCTTGAAAACTGGCCTCCAGCTAGTTTAGCAGACGACCTATAAAGTCCTAGTTTGTACAGATTTAGGTAATAAGGATTAGGTCATGCGCCATCGTAAGAGTGGTCGTCAACTAAACCGCAACAGCAGCCATCGCCAAGCTATGTTCCGTAACATGGCAAGCTCATTAGTCCGTCACGAAGTGATCAAGACTACTGTAGCTAAAGCGAAAGAACTGCGTCGCGTAGTTGAACCTCTAATAACACTTGCTAAGAGTGATAGCGTTGCAAATCGTCGTTTGGCGTTTGCTCGTACTCGCGACGCTGAAGTCGTAGGTAAGTTATTTAATGAATTGGGTCCACGCTACCAGGAACGTCCTGGTGGATATACCCGTATCCTTAAGTGCGGTCTACGTACTGGTGATAAAGCGCCTATGGCGTATATTGAACTAGTAGGTCGTCCAGAAGCTGCTGAAGCTGTTGAAGACGCTGCTGAGTAACACTTGGATTCATTGTTAAAAAGCCGGGCAATTGCCCGGCTTTTTTATTTCTTATCTTAAATTCATCTCTAAAGGCACTCTTGCCGCGATATTAGTCAACCCACTGTGCCTTATCTGACATCTCCTTGGGAATCGACAGGTGCCACCTAGCTACGCCTGAGAGGCTAAAGCGAAAGCTGCCCTTACTGTCACTGATATAGCCTAAGTCTTCGGCCTTGGCGCCATGTAATAGTTTGTTGATTAAGGTTGCCGCTAGCTTGCCATGTTCATAGCCATTGAGCACATAACCACCTGTATTGGCTTGTTTGCCTATAGTGAAATCCCAGAAACCAAAATTCGGCACGGGAGACTCCTTAGCAGTCCAGGCAATAATTTTTTGGGGGTCTACATGCTCTCCTTGCTCCGAAGTGAGGCTGTGATAGAGGGCGATGAATATCCCTTGATATCCGGCTTTTTTAGCATTGAGCACAGCCTGGTGCCATGCTCGTTCGGACTCAACTAGTTCAAATTCTATGGTTAAATTACCTAGTCTGATCGGTTTGAGCTCTTCACTGATTGGGTTTAGAGCGGCGAGACTCGTAGCGCTGTTATCTGAGAGGATGAGTAGCTTTCTAGACTCGGCTTTCGGTAATATGGTATCGACGAGTAATAGAGAACGCTTAAACAAGGGACGTTCTAAGACACCGATGAATTGCTGAAATTTTTGGATTCCGTGATCTCTTGGATTCGTGTTTAGCCCTAAAATAACAACTGGAATATTGGTGGTTGCAATGCGTTCACTTAATAGTTTAATGGCATTGTCGTCAGCAAGGACTATCATATCCGGTTTAAGGCTTTTGATGCGGTTCCAAGCCATATCAGCGCGTTTGACATATTCTTCATAGGGTAGACGCTTGGAGTCTAGGAAGAAGTTATCGACTTGGGCTGGTTGGCTTAGATTATCCAATATGGCGCGCCGGTAATCTTGCACCCAAGGGTAGCCTTCATGATAACTATGAACAAATAGAAGGTCCGCTGCAGCACTCGGCAGGCAGCAGAATAATAAGAGTAAAACCAGGATACGCATGGATGACTTTCCAAAGCACTTTTATATAGTTATAGCTGATTTTCCCGCGTAAGTATGTGTAAACGCATTAAAAAAGGCCTCGTAAGAGGCCTTTAATGTAAGTGGCTTAATAGCCTGATTTTTGTGTCGTGTTGTAGTCGAGTTTTTCGTGGGTTTGTCCCATGGCTTCAGCGACTTCTGGCGGCATATAGTTTTCATCATGCTTGGCAAGCACTTCTGTGGCTTCAAGTTTACCGTTCTCTATTAATACGCCTTGAGCTACGATACCTTGCCCTTCACGGAATAGATCTGGCAGCAAGTCATCGTATGTCACTTGAATCTCACCACCTAGTGAGTCATGCACGGCGAACTCTACATGGAGACTGTTTGGATCACGGATCATTGAGCCTACAGTAACCATTCCACCAACACGAATGCGTTGACCGACTTCAGGTTTTACGCCTGTATCTTTTTTGCCTTGCGTGATCTCCGTCGGAGTGTAGAACAAGTTTAAGTTTGAGTTCAGCGCATATAAAAGTAATGATGCGATTGCGGCAACACCACCAATTAAGGCACTAGCAAGGGCAAGTCTCTTCTTACGTCTAGCGTTCACTGTTAATTACTCCGATTTGCTTTTAGGCGTTCTTCACGTTGCATTTTCTTCGATATTTCAGTCAGAATTTTGCGTTTCTGGCGCATACTGAAAAAAATCAAAGTCCCCAGCGAAAAGATCGTGACCCCGTAAGATAGCCATACATAGAAAGCATAACCACCCATGTTAAAAAAATCTGTTAATGAATCGAACTGCATTATTTGACTCCTTCAGCTTTCGCGAGTTCCCTAACCCAAGGACGCATCCCATTTCTGGCTAAAACCTCGGCTCTGAAACGTACTAAAGTGATGGCTCCAATCATGAGACCAAAACCAAAGATGTTGATCAGTAACGGGTACAGCATCTCAGGTGCCATCGAGGATTTCTCGGTGATTTTAATAGTTGCAGGCTGATGAAGTGAGTTCCACCATTCTACTGAATACTTAATGATTGGTATGTTGATTACACCTACAATCGCTAGGATACCAGCCGCTCGTGCAGCAAGCACCTTGTCTTCGAAAGAGGCGTATAGCGAGATCACACCTAGGTAGAGGAACAGTAGTACCAGTTCAGAGGTTAAGCGCGCATCCCATACCCACCAAGTACCCCACATAGGCTTACCCCAAGCGGCTCCCGTGATCAGAGCGATAAAGGTGACAACGGCACCGATAGGTGCGATGGCCGCCGCTGCCCAGTCAGCCGACTTGATCTGCCATACCAAGCCAATGAACGCTGAGGTTGCCATCGCCATGTAGGCCGACATAGACATTGAAGCGGCTGGTACGTGGATGAAGATGATGCGGTAGCTGTCACCCTGTTGATAATCAACGGGAGCGAAAAGCAAGCCCCAGATAGATCCGACACCTATAAATCCGAACGCAAGTGCAGCGAACCAAGGCAGCAGCTTGCCAGCGAGATTATACGCACGTTGAGGATCTGCGTATGAATGTAGCCATTTCCACATATTAGTTAGTACTCACTCTTAGAGAGGCACCAATCGCAAATGGTGCCAAAATTAACGAACCGACCAACATCGCACCAATAATGGCTAGATGGCCGCTGTAGGGTAGATTTAATCCTGCAGCATCGATTGCACTGGTGGCAAATATCAATACCGGAATATAAAGCGGTAGGATGAGCAAGCTAAGCAATACTCCGCCTTTACGTAATCCCACTGTTAACGCGACACCGATGGCGCCGAGTAGGCTGAGAACTGGAGTTCCAAGTGCCAGAGTTGCTAATAGTGCACCATAGCTGTTTTCCTCTAGGTGCAGCAGTACGGCAAGCAATGGTGCAACTAAAATTAGCGGAACACCCGTTAGTATCCAGTGAGCCAATACCTTTGCCAATACCATTAAAGACAATGGCTGTGGGCTTAGCAACATCTGCTCAAGACTACCATCGACAAAGTCTGCCTTGAATAGTCGCTCTAACGAGAGCATTGAGGCAAGTAAAGCTGCAACCCAGATAATTCCTGGCGCCACGCGCGATAATACCTGCGGCTCAGGGCCTATTCCTAATGGGAACAGCGTAACTACCAAAATAAAGAAAAGTAGTGGATTAAAAATATCCCCTTTATGTCTTATCGCAATTTGTAAGTCACGCTTTAAAAGCGTGAAAAATGCTTGGGTAAAACTAATGCCTTTTTTCATCTACTGCACCTTATACAAAGCGGTAATCTAAGCGAATTTTTCGCAGAATATCTTCACCTATGATGCCCATATCTTGGTGAGTCGTCATGATGACGCATCCACCATTCTTGGCATGTTTTAAAAACAGGTGTTCCAACTCTTCAACGCCTTTTTTGTCAATTGCAGTAAACGGTTCATCGAGTAACCAGACTTTACAATTAGTGTGCCATAGCCTTGCTAGTGCGGTTCGTCGATGTTGGCCGGCAGAGAGATGCCCTGCTAGCGCTTCTTCAAAACCGGAAAGATTAACTTTTGCTAATATCTCATTGGTGCTGAACTCATCATACCCAGTGATTCTTAAATTAAAGTTAAGGTTTTCTTCGGCAGTTAACTCACTTTTTACGCCTGCTAAATGGCCTAAATATAAAAGATCGTCGTTGTATTCATCACGACATCGAGTGATATCCTCACCTTTATAAAGTGTTTCGCCAGCGTAAGGTCGAGATAAACCTGCGAGAATACGCAGTAGGCTAGTTTTACCCGCGCCATTGGGACCTTCAATTTGGACAATTTCACCAGCTTGGATGTTGAAACTCAATTCATCAAATAAGATTCGCTCTTCACGAATGCAAGTTAAGTTATCGGCCGATACCAGTGTTGTTGCTATTTTTTCTTTTTCCACTGAACCCTCTATCTCAAGCCATATGTCAACGCAAGTGATATTAACATAATCCCTTATTAGGGTTTAGCATTGGTTACTTTTTAGTGTCAGCAATTTGATATGCTTCCAAAAAGTGAAACCTTTTATTATTCGCATCGAACTTTTTCAACTTTTGCTAATGTAACAGCTAAATGTCTGTTCAAGCGCGCAATCTGAGTGAAAATTCTGATATTAGTCACAAAAAGGTGAGATTTGTTGAAGTTTGATGTATCCTTAGCTGGCAATAAAATTAGTCTGCCCAGCATAGAGTCAGGGTGGCATTGAGCTTTGTTAATATTTGCATTAGGAACATTGAACATGAAAAAACTGTTAGCATTGTCAGCAGTGGCTGCTTTGACCTTGTCTGCAAACGTATTTGCACAAGAAGGTGAGGCTATCTATAACAAGGCATGCCATGTATGCCATAGCATGGGCGTTGCCGGTGCACCTAAATCACACGATGCTGCTGCATGGGAACCTCGTTTAGCTAAGGGTCTAGATGCGCTAGTCGGTAGTGTTAAGACTGGTCTAAACGCAATGCCACCAGGTGGTATGTGTACTGATTGTACTGATGAAGATTACAAGAAGGCTATCGAGTTCATGTCTAAGTAATTTGTTGTCAAAGAAAAGCCGGCTTGATGCCGGTTTTTTTATGCCTGTGATTTGCTCTAAGGTTGTCTACAGCTTTCATCGTAAACACTCAATGCAAAGCATTTAAGCATCAAAAATTCCCGACGCTAAAGTCTAATACCAATCAGTATAAGAAAGTGATCGACTCTGGTTTTTTTGGCAACGCATTTAAGGCGAATGGATGATGGAATGCATGTTCCCGACATATATAAGACATTGCCTTATCAGAGCGATCCTTTAATGCCAAACCGTCGCTGAGCAATCGCATCTGTATATTAATTAGAATCAATCCCATTTTCAGTACAAGCCAGAGCGCCTGCTGTGCAGGCAAGCGACGATTACGGATTCGATGTAAGTAAGGATTGTTCGATCCACTCCGAATCAATAGCTTCCATTACAGCGCTATAAGGCCGATGTTCTTCAACGGACTTATGTTCTAATTCAAGCTCTTGAGCGAACAGAAAAAATCCCCACCAGAATACTGGTAGGGATTATCAATCATCAGCAAGATCGTTCAAGTGCTCTTAGACGATCGGCATTAGACTTTAAAGTCAGCCTTTGCTAAACGAAATTCGATTATTGAACTTGAGTATCTAATACCAATGTACCAGTAGAGCCGACCTCAATAGTGTCTAATCTACCTTGAAGATCACCAGATTGCGCTTTCACTGAGCCATGTTTAGATAAGACAGCAATAATCTCAACATTCTTTGCATCGCTAAGTTTAATATCGCCACCCATACCAGTGCTATCGTCCAAAGTGATGGTCATAGGCAGTGATTTTGCCGATACCTTAGTCGCCGCTAGTGGTACTTTAGGGCCTTCGGTATTTCGAGCGAAAATGAATAACATATCGCTACCACTGACTTGCTCTAGTAGCTCTGGAGCAATCGATACATCAACCGTGACGGTTTTGCTGGTTAGTGCTTGCTGATGAGTTGCATCATTCGGCATTTCACCTGTTTCTGCCTGCATTCTCATCTTAGCGCTTTCGATGGCATTCATAATCGCGCTACGATCTACATCATTGCGATTACTATCGAGTATGGTTTGCCATGCCACGATAGATTTATCGTAGCTGGCGTTGAAAAACGCATCCATACCGACTAAAAGCAGAGTCGAAGGATCTTCAGGATCTAAAGCTAAAGCTTGATCTACGATCGCTTGAACTTGCGGCGTCATGCGTTGATTCGCTTTGTAATAAAGTGCAGTTGCTTTCGGTCCGAGCAGTTCAGCGTGGGTACCGACTAACTCCATCGCTTTATCGAAAGCTTTTACAGCATCATCATATCGATTGGCACTAATATAAGTATGACCTAAACTAAATAGCAATTGACTATTGTCTGGTTCTGCTTTTAATTGCGCTTCCATCATTTCGATGCGCTGCGCCATAATTTGGCTAGCGTCCATACCAGCATGAGGGTTATCTGGTACCGCTTTGTCTAAGTTTGCGTAAGCGCCTAAGTCCGAATATAAGTAGCCAGATAGACTTAGCACGACAGCAGACATTAACACTGGCCATAATAAACCTTTAGGTTTTACCTGATTAACCAATGACTCGTCTTCACCCTGTTTCATGTCTTGCAACAGGCTGATTTCAAGTTCTTTCTTTAATGAATCGAACTCAACTTGGTCTAATAGCTCATCTTCGAGTTCTTTTTCTAATGTTGCTAGTCGATTGTTAAAAAGTTCTAGGTTCGTTTGTTTACGAACGCCTGCTTCTTCCGCTTGCAGCATTTTTTGCTGACGGAAGTGTGGAAACCAAATCAGCACTAGGCTGACTAACACAAAAAGCGCAATAAAAATCCAGAGAGTGGTCATTATTTCTTTTTCACATTAGTTACAGAAATGCGGGGTTACCGCGCGATTAGAAATAAGATTATACGGAAAGATTATTCATTGAACAGTAATATAAGGTTTAAGTGCTTTTAAAAGATGATACTTTTGCACTGGTTCACAGTTCGATTCTATTTTCTAAAATTGGCTGAAACTTAAGTTTCAAACAAGGGTCAGAGAATAAAATCTGTCAGTTTTAACAATTATAACATCTGCTTTAAATCCACAAGAATGAGACAGGTCACCCATAATTGTGCAAAAGAGGCAGACAGATACAACAGCAAATACTAAAATGACTCAAATTTTGTACCTTGAGTTGTGTGAACAGCAAACTCGCGTGAATCGATAAAGCTTAAATTTATCGGATTCTTATATAGGACTGAGGAAAACCCATGATCCCTGAATTAGGACACTTTTCGTTGATAATAGGGCTGGCATTCGCCTTTCTATTAGCCAGCGTTCCTTTAATTGGTGTTGCTCGTAAAGACCAATACCTCGTGCGATATGCCTGGCCATTGAGCTATGGTATGTTTTTCTTTATTTTTCTTTCTGTGATCGTACTAGGCTATAGCTTTGCGGTTGATGATTTCTCTGTTGCCTATGTAGCACATCATTCTAACTCCCAACTTCCTATTTTCTTTAAGATCGCTGCAGTATGGGGTGGTCATGAAGGTTCCCTGTTGTTTTGGGTGTTTGCTCTATCGGTGTGGACAGCTTCCGTTGCCTTTTTTAGCAAAGGTTTAGAAGAGGTCTTTACTGCTCGAGTACTCGCTATATTGGCGATGATCGTGATTGGCTTTAGTTTATTCATGTTGTTAACTTCGAGTCCCTTTGAGCGATTATTTCCTATTCCTATGGAAGGGCGTGATCTTAACCCTATGTTGCAAGATGTTGGCTTGATCTTCCATCCGCCAATGCTCTACTTGGGTTATGTTGGCTTCTCTGTGAGTTTTGCATTTGCTATTGCAGCCCTAATGGGTGGGCGTTTAGATTCTGCATGGGCTCGTTGGAGCCGACCTTGGACGCTTGCAGCGTGGATCTTCCTTACTGGCGGTATCTCACTTGGTTCTTGGTGGGCATATTATGAATTAGGTTGGGGTGGCTGGTGGTTCTGGGATCCAGTTGAAAACGCTTCATTCATGCCTTGGTTAATTGGTACCGCATTATTGCACTCAGTTATAGTGACGGAGAAGCGAGCGGCTTTCCGTAACTGGACAGTATTGCTATCGATCTTTGCATTCTCTTTAAGTTTGTTAGGTACCTTTATCGTTCGTTCAGGTGTATTAACTTCGGTTCACTCATTTGCAGCTGATCCAAGTCGAGGCATGTTTATCCTGTTGCTGCTTGGTTTAGCAATTGGTGGTTCGCTCACTCTTTTTGCATTCCGCGCGAGTGATATGAAGAGTCCTGCACGTTTTGAGTTGATGTCTAAAGAGACCATGTTGCTGGTAGGTAATATCTTACTAACCGTTGCTTGCGGTACGGTATTGTTAGGTACGCTTTATCCGTTACTTATCGATGCGCTTAACATGGGTAAAATTTCAGTTGGCCCACCATACTTCAACGCGGTGTTTGTACCTATCGTTCTTGTATTGTTTATGTTTATGGGTATTGGTCCAAACATTCGTTGGAAGCGTGCTAAAGCTGGTGAATTGAAGCGCAAGTTACTGGTCCCTGCATTAGTGGCGGCAGTCATCGGTGTTGCGGCGCCTTTCGTTGCTGATGGTAATTTCAATGTTTGGGTTGCATTTGGCATAGGTACAGCGACTTGGATCGTACTTGCAACACTAAGAGCTGGATACGACATCATTAACGGTAAAGATGGTTTAAGTCTTGCCCGTATGGGACGAAGCCAATTAGGTATGGTGATCGCTCACTTTGGTATTGCAGTTTCTGTTGTTGGTGCCACCATGGTGTCTAACTACTCTATGGAAAAGAGTGTTCGAATGGGCCCTGGTATCACTCAAGAGCTTGCGGGTTATAGCTTCCATTTTATCGAAACTAAAAATGTCGTTGGTCCTAACTACACGGCCCAGCAAGGGCAGGTTGAAGTCAGTAAAGATGGCGAGGTGATTACACTGTTAAAGCCTGACCGCCGTCAATATAACGTACGTACAATGGATATGACGGAAGCGGGCATTGATTGGGGTGTATTCCGCGATCTATACATCACTATGGGTGATCCTATTTCGAGTACTGAATTTGCAGTACGTCTTAACTATAAACCATTCGTTCGTTGGTTATGGTTTGGTAGCATCTTTATGATGGTTGGTGGTGTTTTTGCAGCGTCTGATAAACGCTACCGTCGCGCTAAGATTAAAGAAACTACACAAGAAAAAGCTAAAGAAGATTTAGCAACGGCATAACTTGAATTGGGGCAAGTATGAAGAACAGGTTAGTACTATTTATTCCGTTGATATTGTTTCTGGCGATGGGAATATTCCTCTATAAAGGTTTATTCCTAAATCCACAGCAACTGGACTCAGCTCTCGAAGGAAAGCCGATCCCGGCTTTTAAGCTAGAAAAGCTTGAGGATTCAAGTGAGATCATTACCAACGAAACTCTTAAGGGACAGGTATCCTTACTCAATGTTTGGGCTACATGGTGCCCATCTTGTAAGTATGAGCATCCTTACCTGATGCGTTTGGCAAGACAAGATATTTTGCCGATTTATGGTATTAACTATCGTGATGAGCGTGCTCTCGCTGTTAGAGAGTTAGCGCGAGAAGGCGATCCGTACACCAAGAATATTTTCGACCATGAAGGCCGTTTAGGTTTGGATCTTGGTGTTTACGGTGCTCCGGAAAGTTTCTTGGTAGATCACAATGGCATTATTCGTTTTCGCTATGCAGGGCCTATCGATATGCGTGTCTGGAAAGAGACGCTTTATCCAATGATTCAAGAGTTACAAGCCCAAGCTAAAGCGGAAGGAGCATCTTAATGAAAGCGTTTATTGGCTTAGTTGGGGCATTATTGCTGTCTATCACCATGATAGGTACCGCAGTGGCGACTCCAGTAGATACTTATGAGTTTAAAAACGTCGACAATCAAAAGCGAGCGCTCGACTTAGCGCATTCGTTGCGTTGCCCTCAATGTCAGAATCAAAACCTTATCGATTCTAACTCTCCTGTAGCGCAAGATTTGCGTTTGGAAGTTTATCAAATGGTTGATGCAGGCAAAGGCGATACTGAAATTATCGAGTTTATGACCAGCCGTTATGGTGAATTTGTACTTTATAAGCCGCGTATGGAAACCAAGACCTATCTATTATGGTTAGGTCCAATAGTGCTTTTGCTATTTGGGTTGATGATCGGTTTTATCTTTGTTCGCAAGCAACGCATCAGCGGTGCTGTAGAACAAGAGCTTAGCGTTGAAGATCAAGCCGAGCTAGATAAACTTCTTAATCGAGATAATAAATGAGTAAGCTTTTTGGAACGAGTTTAGTCTTGCCATTATTGATGTGTGCCTCGTTCGTATCAATAGATGCTGTTGCATATCCAGGTATGCAAAAAAAATCCGAAGGGCAGGTGCAATCTAGCGTTGATCTTATCAACGTGTTACCTAAGTCTTATCCAATAGATATAGTGGCGTTTAAAGACGGTAATGGCCAAAAGGTCGATTTCAGTCAATATCGTGGCCAGATAGTGATGGTGAATATGTGGGCGACCTGGTGTCCTCCATGTGTGAGAGAGCTACCTGCTTTAGATCGTTTTAAAGCAAAGTTCGATCAAACCAAATTTACAGTATTACCTATCTCTATTGATATCGATGGAAAAGATAAGGTTGAACCCTTCTTAAAAACACTCGGAATGGAAGCATTCCAGACCTACTATGATCAAACTCAGGCTTTGGGAGAAGTGTTTCCCTTAGATACCATCCCCGCTACGTTTATATTGAACAAACAGGGTGAGTTAATTGCGTTTGTAAGAACATTTGTAGATTGGGATGATCCTAAAGCGGTTGAACTCATCAACAGTTTTATCGATAAAGAAGCCCACAAATCGATTTAAATAGCCAATTTGGTTTAAATCTAAGCGAAAAAGATCGTATTTGCCTAAAAGATCGGCATGCGATCTTTTTTTTGTAAAAAGCGCTTGCGCCCATCCGAGAACTCCCTATAATGCGCATCCACTGACACGGCACAGCAGGCCAACGAGTTAGCGACAAGCTAGATTGTATGGGACTTGCAGCGGTGTTAGGGATTCAAAAAGCGTAAGCGATTTGAATTCGGTGATAGCGCTTTTAAGGGCTTCAAATGATGATGGCTGTTTAAGAAATCATCGCTTGAAAAACTTCTTAAAATTAGCACTTGACGCCAACAGCGGGAAGTGTAGAATACGCATCCCTAAGCCAACGACCTAGCGTCAACGGCGGCTAAATGAACGCGTTAAAACGTCATGTTAGCCACGCTCTTTAACAAGATGAAACAAGAAATCTGTGTGGACACTCACAGGTGTTGAGTTATTCGAAATTGCTTTTCTGTCTTCGGATGTAAAGCAATCAAAAAATTTTACTCAATGTAAGATGAGTGTTCATAGCAATATGTACAACATGTTAGAGATTCTTCCGAGTCTTTAATGTGGAATCAGAATTCATTGAGCCGAAGCTTTTAGCTTCAACAAAACTTTAATTGAAGAGTTTGATCATGGCTCAGATTGAACGCTGGCGGCAGGCCTAACACATGCAAGTCGAGCGGTAACAGGAATTAGCTTGCTAATTTGCTGACGAGCGGCGGACGGGTGAGTAATGCCTAGGGAACTGCCCAGTCGAGGGGGATAACAGTTGGAAACGACTGCTAATACCGCATACGCCCTACGGGGGAAAAGAGGGGACCTTCGGGCCTTCTGCGATTGGATGTACCTAGGTGGGATTAGCTAGTTGGTGAGGTAATGGCTCACCAAGGCGACGATCCCTAGCTGTTCTGAGAGGATGATCAGCCACACTGGGACTGAGACACGGCCCAGACTCCTACGGGAGGCAGCAGTGGGGAATATTGCACAATGGGCGCAAGCCTGATGCAGCCATGCCGCGTGTGTGAAGAAGGCCTTCGGGTTGTAAAGCACTTTCAGCGAGGAGGAAAGCTTAAGCGTTAATAGCGTTTAGGTGTGACGTTACTCGCAGAAGAAGGACCGGCTAACTTCGTGCCAGCAGCCGCGGTAATACGAGGGGTCCAAGCGTTAATCGGAATTACTGGGCGTAAAGCGTACGCAGGCGGTTTGTTAAGCGAGATGTGAAAGCCCCGGGCTCAACCTGGGAACTGCATTTCGAACTGGCAGACTAGAGTCTTGTAGAGGGGGGTAGAATTTCAGGTGTAGCGGTGAAATGCGTAGAGATCTGAAGGAATACCGGTGGCGAAGGCGGCCCCCTGGACAAAGACTGACGCTCATGTACGAAAGCGTGGGGAGCAAACAGGATTAGATACCCTGGTAGTCCACGCCGTAAACGATGTCTACTCGGAATTTGGTGTCTTGAACACTGGGTTCTCAAGCTAACGCATTAAGTAGACCGCCTGGGGAGTACGGCCGCAAGGTTAAAACTCAAATGAATTGACGGGGGCCCGCACAAGCGGTGGAGCATGTGGTTTAATTCGATGCAACGCGAAGAACCTTACCTACTCTTGACATCCACAGAATTTGGTAGAGATACCTTAGTGCCTTCGGGAACTGTGAGACAGGTGCTGCATGGCTGTCGTCAGCTCGTGTTGTGAAATGTTGGGTTAAGTCCCGCAACGAGCGCAACCCTTATCCTTATTTGCCAGCACGTAATGGTGGGAACTTTAGGGAGACTGCCGGTGATAAACCGGAGGAAGGTGGGGACGACGTCAAGTCATCATGGCCCTTACGAGTAGGGCTACACACGTGCTACAATGGCAAGTACAGAGGGTTGCAAAGCCGCGAGGTGGAGCTAATCTCACAAAGCTTGTCGTAGTCCGGATTGGAGTCTGCAACTCGACTCCATGAAGTCGGAATCGCTAGTAATCGTGGATCAGAATGCCACGGTGAATACGTTCCCGGGCCTTGTACACACCGCCCGTCACACCATGGGAGTGGGCTGCACCAGAAGTAGATAGCTTAACCTTCGGGAGGGCGTTTACCACGGTGTGGTTCATGACTGGGGTGAAGTCGTAACAAGGTAGCCCTAGGGGAACCTGGGGCTGGATCACCTCCTTACCTATACGACTAACTTAATGTTTGTTGAGTGTTCACACAGATAACTTGTTCTTGTTAGAGCAGGTGGCACGTCTTAACGGCGATGCTTGTTCTTTAAAAATTTGGAAAGCTGATAGTGTTGATGTGAAAGGGACTGTAATTACTTACATTGTAGGTGGTTATGGTTTGTAGCATTGACGCGAAAATTAAAATTGAGTTCTCAAACACTTAAATCAAGTGCCGAATCATTACCTTTAATTAGGATGATGATTCATGAGTATTCTTTTGGCGAAAGTAAACACCATTAGTTACGATACAACGTCCGAGCTTACCCGCTTGGATAGGATGTGATTTGTAGACATTAGTTTATGAAACTCATTTGGGTTGTATGGTTAAGTGACTAAGCGTATACGGTGGATGCCTTGGCAGTCAGAGGCGATGAAGGACGTAGTAACTTGCGAAAAGCGTTGGCGAGCTAGTAACAAGCATTTGAGCTAACGATGTCCGAATGGGGAAACCCGGCAGCATAAGCTGTCATCATTAAGTGAATACATAGCTTAATGAGGCGAACGAGGGGAACTGAAACATCTAAGTACCCTCAGGAAAAGAAATCAACCGAGATTCCCCTAGTAGCGGCGAGCGAACGGGGATTAGCCCTTAAGCGTAGAGGGTGTTAGTGGAATGTGTTGGAAAGCACAGCGGCACAGGGTGATAGCCCCGTACATGAAAACTAACTTTACGTGAAAACGAGTAGGACGGGACACGTGACATCTTGTCTGAACATGGGGGGACCATCCTCCAAGGCTAAATACTCCTGACTGACCGATAGTGAACCAGTACCGTGAGGGAAAGGCGAAAAGAACCCCTGTGAGGGGAGTGAAATAGAACCTGAAACCGTATACGTACAAGCAGTGGGAGCGGTTCTTGAGACCGTGACTGCGTACCTTTTGTATAATGGGTCAGCGACTTACATTTTGTAGCGAGGTTAAGCGAATAGCGGAGCCGTAGGGAAACCGAGTGTTAACTGCGCGTTTAGTTGCAAGGTGTAGACCCGAAACCCGGTGATCTAGCCATGGGCAGGTTGAAGGTTGAGTAACATCAACTGGAGGACCGAACACACGTATGTTGAAAAATGCGGTGATGACTTGTGGCTGGGGGTGAAAGGCCAATCAAACCGGGAGATATCTGGTTCTCCTCGAAAGCTATTTAGGTAGCGCCTCGAGCGAATACCATTGGGGGTAGAGCACTGTTAAGGCTAGGGGGTCATCCCGACTTACCAACCCTTTGCAAACTCCGAATACCAATGAGTACTACTCGGGAGACACACGGCGGGTGCTAACGTCCGTCGTGAAAAGGGAAACAACCCAGACCATCAGCTAAGGTCCCAAAGTTATTGCTAAGTGGGAAACGATGTGGGAAGGCTTAGACAGCTAGGATGTTGGCTTAGAAGCAGCCATCATTTAAAGAAAGCGTAATAGCTCACTAGTCGAGTCGGCCTGCGCGGAAGATTTAACGGGGCTAAGCAATACACCGAAGCTATGGGTACTAGCGCTTGCGCTAGTGCGGTAGAGGAGCGTTCTGTAAGCCGTTGAAGGTGAAGGGGTAACCCACGCTGGAGGTATCAGAAGTGCGAATGCTGACATGAGTAACGATAATGGGGGTGAAAAACCCCCACGCCGAAAGACCAAGGGTTCCTGTCCAATGTTAATCAGGGCAGGGTGAGTCGACCCCTAAGGCGAGGCCGAAAGGCGTAGTCGATGGGAAACAGGTTAATATTCCTGTACTTCTGCTAACTGCGATGGAGAGACGGAGAAGGCTAGGCTAGCGCGGCGTTGGTTGTCCGCGTTTAAGGCAGTAGGTGGTGCACTTAGGCAAATCCGGGTGCACATACACTGAGAGTTGATGACGAGGTTCTACGGAACTGAAGTAGTTGATGCCATGCTTCCAGGAAAATCTTCTAAGCTTCAGGTTAGCAGGAATCGTACCCCAAACCGACACAGGTGGTTGGGTAGAGAATACCAAGGCGCTTGAGAGAACTCGGCTGAAGGAACTAGGCAAAATGGTACCGTAACTTCGGGAGAAGGTACGCTCCTGTTGGTGATGAGACTTGCTCTCTAAGCTGACGGGAGTCGCAGATACCAGGTGGCTGCAACTGTTTATCAAAAACACAGCACTGTGCAAACTCGCAAGAGGAAGTATACGGTGTGACGCCTGCCCGGTGCCGGAAGGTTAATTGATTGGGTTATCTTCGGAGAAGCTCATGATCGAAGCCCCGGTAAACGGCGGCCGTAACTATAACGGTCCTAAGGTAGCGAAATTCCTTGTCGGGTAAGTTCCGACCTGCACGAATGGCGTAATGATGGCCACGCTGTCTCCAGCCGAGACTCAGTGAAGTTGAAATTGCGGTGAAGATGCCGTATACCCGCGGCTAGACGGAAAGACCCCGTGAACCTTTACTATAGCTTGGCACTGAACATTGACCCTACATGTGTAGGATAGGTGGGAGACTTAGAAGCAGGAACGCCAGTTCTTGTGGAGTCAACCTTGAAATACCACCCTTGTAGTGTTGATGTTCTAACTCTGGCCCCTGAATCGGGGTTGAGGACAGTGCCTGGTGGGTAGTTTGACTGGGGCGGTCTCCTCCCAAAGAGTAACGGAGGAGCACGAAGGTTGGCTAAGTACGGTCGGACATCGTACGGTTAGTGCAATGGCATAAGCCAGCTTAACTGCGAGACATACACGTCGAGCAGGTACGAAAGTAGGTCATAGTGATCCGGTGGTTCTGAATGGAAGGGCCATCGCTCAACGGATAAAAGGTACTCCGGGGATAACAGGCTGATACCGCCCAAGAGTTCATATCGACGGCGGTGTTTGGCACCTCGATGTCGGCTCATCACATCCTGGGGCTGAAGTCGGTCCCAAGGGTATGGCTGTTCGCCATTTAAAGTGGTACGCGAGCTGGGTTCAGAACGTCGTGAGACAGTTCGGTCCCTATCTGCCGTGGGCGTTGGATGATTGAAGGGAGCTGCTCCTAGTACGAGAGGACCGGAGTGGACGAACCGCTGGTGTTCGGGTTGTCATGCCAATGGCATTGCCCGGTAGCTACGTTCGGAATCGATAACCGCTGAAAGCATCTAAGCGGGAAGCGAGCCCTAAGATGAGTCATCCCTAGAGCTTTAAGCTCTCTAAAGGGCCGTAGGAGACTACTACGTTGATAGGCAAGGTGTGTAAGCGTTGTGAGGCGTTGAGCTAACTTGTACTAATGACCCGTGAGGCTTAACCATACAACCCAAAAGAGTTTCTAACTAAGTGAATACTTAGCGAAAGAATACCGCACTTGATTTAGTGTGACTCAATTTTAAATAGCTTTTCAAATTTCCAATTTTGTCTGGAAACCATAGCATTGTGGCACCACCTGATCCCATCCCGAACTCAGAAGTGAAACGCAATCGCGCCGATGGTAGTGTGGGGTCTCCCCATGTGAGAGTAGGTCATTTCCAGGCGCCTAATACGAGAAAGCCCGCTACGATGTAGCGGGCTTTTTTACGTGTGAAAATTATCACTCTTACAGTGAGGCGCAATACCAGTGTGGAGTCGGGTGAATCTTCTGCGCTTATCAAGTACAGCTTGATTCTGATCTGGTAGAAAATGGTCCTGACATTTTCGGCATTCTCCACATCCCAATTGCCTTGTCCCAAGCCTCGAGGGTAAGACTATCCGCGCTAAGAGTTCCTAATGTACGTTGCGTATAGGCTTATTTATGCTCGTTACGCTAAATACACTACTTGATACTATTGCTATTCGTCTGAGTGTTACCTACCTTATGGCATCTAACAGTTTTTCCCCAAAGGATGAATATGAAAATTGAGATGATTTGCACAGGTGAAGAGGTGCTTTCGGGACAGATCGTTGATACGAATGCTGCTTGGGTAGCAAATGCATTGATGGATCATGGTATCGAAATGCAGCAGCGTGTCACTGTTGGAGATCGACTTGATGATCTGATTAAGGTGTTTCAAGAAAGAAGTGAGCATGCGGATATCATCTTGGTTAATGGTGGTTTAGGGCCAACAACCGATGACATGTCATCTCTGGCGATGGCGTTAGCTAAAGATGAGCCGCTTATTGAGAATTCAATTTGGCGTAGTCGCTTGGAAGACTGGTTTACTCGTAATGGTCGTGAAATGCCGCCGAGCAACCTGAAGCAGGCCATGCTTCCAGCGTCTGCGGTAATGGTCGATAACCCGGTTGGAACCGCTTGCGGTTTTAGGGTAAAGCTAAATCGTGCATGGCTGTTCTTTACCCCAGGGGTACCGTTCGAGTTTAAGCAAATGGTTAACGAGCAGTTTATTCCATTCGTTAAGCGTCTTGCCGATTCTCATATCGAGGTTTCAGTACACAAGTTATTGACCATAGGTCATGGTGAGTCAGCATTAGCAAATAAGTTAGACACATTGGTTCTGCCAAATGGCATGACCTTGGGCTATCGATCGTTCATGCCCTACATAGAGATTAAGTTGTTTGCCCGTGGTGAAGAGGTCATTAAGCAGCTACCTGAAACGGTATCTCTAATTAAGCAAGTTTTGGGTGACAGTGTAGTCGCTGAGAATGTTGATTCATTGGCGACGGTTATTCATCGGCAACTACTTGCTCAAGGTGCTAGTTTGAGTCTTGCTGAATCCTGTACTGGTGGAATGATTGCAAGCAATCTTGTCGCTCTTGCTGGTAGTTCAGCTTATTTACATCAAGGCTTAGTGACTTATAGTAATGAGTCAAAAGTTAAGGTGTTGGGGGTTAACCCAGCAAAGCTTGATGATCACGGTGCGGTTTCTATTGCTGTGGTTGAAGAGATGGTAAAAGGTGCAAGAGGTATACTCGATAGTGACTACGCGCTGGCAACGAGTGGCATTGCGGGTCCAGATGGTGGCAGCGAACATAAACCAGTTGGAACCGTCGCAATAGCACTGGCAACGAAACACGGCGTGTACAGCCAAATGCTTAAATTTCCTGCGCGGTCTAGAGAGCTAGTGCGTAGCTTAAGCACTGCTGTTGCTTTGGATATGCTGAGGCGTGAGTTGTTACAGCAGCCCGTTATTGTTGACTACGGCTCTTATCATCGATTTGCAAAGTAATCATCAGTCACGGTCACTAATCTTTGAAAATGAGTTTCAGTTTACCTGGGGTGACCTCGATTCTCTTGGTCATCTCCGCGATTAACGCCTGGTTGCTCTCTTTTACATCGAGAATATAAACTGGCTGTGTTTCGAGAAAATGGGTTAAAAATTGCATCACTTGAGGTGCGATAGGGCTTATTGCTTTTTCGATATCTTTCGGTGTCGATTCGACTTTAACTAAGTTGAGTTGGCTTAGATAAACACTGTGAGTCGCTGCATCGTACCAAGGCTTAGCTTCAAACTTTACAATTAACTTTGCCTTGATTGGCATCAGTGGGTTACGGACGTCTATAGCGCTGTGAGCCGTAATTCCCATAACACCAGCTTGATCACCCAAAGTGACATCGACATTATTGAGCTTCATTTCGATCCCAAATAGCTGGTTTCCCTGCTTGGTTTCGAAATGAATCTCATTGTTTAAGTAATTGGTTAGCTCTCGCTCGGTAATGCTGTATTGACTGACGCAGCCAGTCAATAACAGCAATACACTTACCAATGTTAATTTAATTATTGGTATCAACCTGTGTTTCTCATACCGGCTGCAACACCTGCAATGGTTAGCATCAATGCTAACTGCACATTGCTTGAAGCTGTATCTTCATTTTTGCGTGTTCTAGCGAGTAGTTCGGCTTGTAAAAAGTTTAGTGGATCTATGTAGGGGTTACGAAGCTCTACAGATTCTCTATTCCAAGGTGTATGCGACATTAATATATCGGCTTGGGTTAGTGCTAACACAGCTTTAATACCTGTTGCCATACGTTCTCGTAATGCTTCGCCAAGGTGATGAAGTTCTTTCGGTACTAGGCAGGCTTCGTAGTATTTCGCTAGATTAGGCTCTGCTTTGGCATAAACCATCTCAAGCATGGATATACGCGTTTCAAAGAACGGCCATTGTTGCTCCATCTCTTGTAGCAGTGCAAGTTCTCCGCGGTCGCTTGCCGCTTGTAAAGCTTCGCCTGCCCCCAACCACGCTGGTAGCATAAGTCGATTTTGTGACCAAGCAAAGATCCACGGAATCGCTCTTAAGCTTTCTATGCCGCCATCGACTCGTCGTTTAGCCGGTCTACTGCCGAGCGGCAATTTACCTAACTCAACTTCAGGTGTCGCGGCTCGGAAGTATGCGACAAAGTCTGGTTCGTCTCTTACTATTGCACGGTACGCTTCTACCGAATCCGCGGCTAGTCGCTCCATGGCATCACGCCATTCTGGTTTTGGTTCTGGGGGCGGTAAAAGTGTTGCCTCCATGACTGCGGACGTATAAAGAGCTAAGCTTTGCACCGCCAGCTTGGGTAAACCGAACTTGAACCGGATCATCTCTCCTTGCTCTGTAACGCGTATGCGTCCATCAACTGAACCCGGTGGCTGGGATAAGATAGCTTGGTGAGCGGGTCCGCCCCCTCGGCCAATCGTGCCGCCACGACCATGGAATAGGGTGAGTTTGATATCGGCGCGCTGACATATTTGAACCAGCTGTTCCTGAGCACGATATTGCGCCCATGCAGCCGCCATGACTCCAGCGTCTTTAGCCGAGTCAGAATAGCCTATCATCACTTCTTGGCTACCTTTGCAATAGCCACGATACCAATCGATATTAAATAATGCCGACATACAACTTGAGGCATTGTTGAGATCGTCTAAGGTTTCAAACAGCGGCACGACTCGCATTGGATGTGGACACCCAGCCTCTTTTAGTAGCAATAGAACGGTTAATACGTCTGAAGGCTGACTTGCCATAGAGATAACGTATGAGCCTAATGCCTTGTCTGACTGATTGGCAATTAGCCTTACGGTATTGATAACTTCGGCAACCTCGTCGCTAGGCTGCCAATTGTTGGGGATTAATGGGCGCTTATCCGTTAGTTCTCTTAACAGAAAGGCTTGTTTTTCATGTTCATCCCAATGGTTGTAGTCGCCTAATCCAAGGTAACGAGTTAATTCAGCAATCACATCGCTATGGCGTTGGGCATCTTGCCTGATATCGAGTCTGAGCATATGAATACCAAAACAGGCGATGCGGCGAAGCATATCGAGTAGCAATCCGTTTGCGATTAGGCTCATATTTGAGTCTATCAAGCTGTTATAAAGCAGGGTTAACGGTTGCTTTAAATCATCTTCATGCCAAATAAGTTGACTAAGATCGACTTCTGGTGAATGACCTTCAAGGCGCATATTTAAGTAGTCGATTGTATCCCGTAGTTTTTGCCTTATTTCGCGTAATACATCTCTATAGGGTTCATGACTATTATTGGTGAGGGCCAATAACTCATCATTGGCTTCTTCCATCGATAGTTCGTTGACTAACAGCACGACATCTTTCAAGAATAATCGGGCAGCGGTATGACGGTTTCGGTCAAGGACTTCTTGAGTGACTTTAGCGGTGACAAAAGGGTTGCCATCACGATCGCCACCCATCCAACTAGAGAATCTCACTGGGGCAATATCGGTAGGGATCTGCTTACCAGTACGTTCTTCAACTTGTTCATTTAGCTGGCGTAGAAAATCAGGGATCGCTTGCCATAACGAGGCTTCTATTGTGCTCAGTCCCCATCTTGCTTCATCAACAGGCGTTGGGCGCTCGTGACGGATCTCATTGGTATGCCAGATTTGTGCTATCAACTGACGGAGTCGAAGGTGATGCTGTTTTCTTTCTCTCTCTGACAGCTGTGGATTTTCAAGTGCGGCTAGGCTGTCTACAACTGACGAATACTTTTGGATCAGAGTACGTCTTGAGATCTCGGTAGGGTGGGCGGTGAGCACGAGATCAATATCGAGTGTTTGCAAGCATTCGAGCATCTTATCTTGATCAACCTTGCCGTTGAGCATACGACCAAGAAGCTGTTCTACTGGATCGGGAACACAAACGAGTTCGTCACAGTTTCTGCTGATGGTATGGAATTGCTCGGCGATGTTCGCCAGATTAAGAAATTGATTAAAAGCTTTGGCGAAAGGGACGAGTTCATCATCTGGCAATGCAGCCAATAAGGTTAGCATCTGCTCTCGTGCTGCATCGTTTCCTTGGCGAGAACTCTTAGCTAAGTGTCTTATCTGTTCAATTTTTTCTAAAAAGGGCTCATCTAAATGTGTGCGAATGGTATCGCCCAATATCTGACCTAAAGTACCAACATTAGATCGTAGCGACGCGTACATATCAGCCATAAATGCTCCATACCTTCTAATTAATCAATCACAATACCCAGCCGATCGGGTTAAGGTCAATACAAGGATCGTTGTTATTGTGAACTTATGTGTTGAATGTCACTGCTGGTGATGATATTTGATTGAACTGCAAAGAAATTTTCTACATTATAGGTAAAGTACGGATTAGCCTGTAGTTCTTTCTTTGTTCGTTTTGCGTACAGTTACTTTGACTGACGACAATACCAATCGTTATATATCTTGCCATCTACCAACAAATATCGATATTCTCCTAAAAATATTTGAAATATATATTCATCTATATTGCATAAATAAATTTTCATGGTAGTCTATCAAACAGCTAGAGCAAGCGCCATTATCCAAGGCTTAACATTGAGAATCAAAATGAATATTTCATACTTAAAAACTGATTATAAGGTAACCTGTAAAAACTTCCTGCGACGATAAACTTGTCATATTGGTATTCTACCAGGGCTTAAGTTGTGCCCCTTCTTTTTTCCTTTTTTATTGTTAATTTATAGAAGTCATTGAGTATGAAAAACATAGCCATAATTGGCGCCAGTGGATACACTGGTGCGCAAATCACCTCATTAATTCAGGCCGATGCCAACCTGGCAATACAAGGCCTATATGTATCTGAAAATAGTCTAGATAAAGGTAAAGCATTAGCTGAACTCTATCCTGTTTACAGCCATCTCAATATGCCGTTACAACCTCTCTCTGAAGAGGCCAAAAATGCTATTGTTGCAGAGGCTGATGCCGTCGTTTTGGCGACCGATCACCAAGTGAGCTTACATTTGGCGGCTTGGTTTTATCAAAAGGAACTTACTGTTTTTGACTTGAGCGGTGCTTATCGGTTTGAAGACATTGCACAGTATCCTAAATGGTATGGCTTTGAGCATCAATATCCAGAGGTGCTATCCCAGGCAGTCTATGGCTTGGCAGAATGGAATCGTGATGCAATTGCAAAGAGCAAGATGATTGCTGTACCGGGTTGTTATCCAACTGCATCGCTAACGGCGCTTAAGCCATTAGCGGGATTAATCGGTGATAGCTTACCCGTTATAAATGCGGTTAGTGGTGTGACAGGGGCTGGTCGAAAAGCTCAGTTACACACCAGTTTTTGTGAAGTTAGCTTAACACCCTATGGTGTTTTAGGGCACAGGCATCAACCGGAGATCGCGACTCAGCTTGGACAGCAAGTTGTTTTCACCCCACATCTCGGAAATTTTAAGCGTGGTATTTTGGCTACAATAACGGTGCAACTGAAAGCCGGAACGACTGAGGCTGAGGTCATTCAGGCGTATAACGTCTACAATGAATCCGAGCTCGTTAACGTGTATCAAAATCAATTTCCTAAAGTGGATGATGTTGTACACACTCCTAATTGTTTATTGGGATGGAAATTCGACTCCGAGACTGGATACCTCGTCGTTGCTAGTGCTATCGACAACTTGATGAAAGGCGCAGCGAGTCAAGCGCATCAATGCATAAAGATTCATTTTAATTATTAATCATCCCTTTTTGAGAGAGTAGTCATGATGTCAGCAGATAAAAATACATTAGTACTCAAAGTTGGTGGTGCCCTAATGCAGTGTGAAATGGGGATGGCACGTCTTATGGCGACGGCGTCAAACCTTATTAAAGCGGGGCAATCGGTTATTATGGTTCACGGTGGTGGATACTTGGTTGATGAGCAACTTGCTGCCAATGGTATGGAAACCGTCAAGCTTGATGGATTACGCGTCACGCCTGCTGAACAAGTGCCTATTGTCGTTGGAGCACTAGCGGGGACGTCGAACAAGATTTTGCAGGCTGCAGCAGTTAAGGCGGGTATCACTTGTGTGGGAATGAGCCTTGGCGACGGTGGTATTGTTTCTGCTCATATAAAGGATGAACAACTTGGCTTTGTTGGTGAGGTGTCTCCTAAAGATCCAACTTATTTGAATTTCGTATTGTCGCAAGGTTGGATGCCTATTGTTAGTTCTATAGCGATAGATGAGTTAGGGCAATTATTAAACGTGAACGCCGATCAGGCCGCAACGGTGTTAGCTAAGCTAGTGAATGGTAAGTTAGTGCTACTGTCTGATGTGAGTGGAGTATTAGATGGAAAGGGGAAGCTAATCACTTCGCTCACTAAATCCCATGCTGATGAGCTGACGAAGCTGGGTGTTATCGATAAAGGTATGAAGGTTAAAGTTGAGGCTGCATTAGAGGTAGCTCAATGGTTGGGGCAAGCGGTACAGGTTGCCTCATGGCGCGATGCTGAACAGCTTGCAGCGTTAGAGAGAGGCGAAGCCATAGGTACCCAAGTGCAGCCGCAGTAAATTATAATTTTTCAGGAGTAGATTAATGAATCACTTATTATCGATTAAAGAGCTTAGCCAGCAGCAATTGATTGACCTGCTAACGTTAGCAAAGCAGATCAAAGCCAAGCCTAGTGAATACCGCAAGGCATTAGATGGTAAAAGCGTCGTGATGTTATTCGAGAAGCCTTCATTAAGAACTCGTGTAAGTTTTGATATTGGAATCAATAAACTGGGCGGTCATTGTCTTTATTTAGATCAACAGAATGGGGCTTTAGGTAAGCGTGAACCTGTGTCTGATTTTGCGGCAAACATCTCTTGTTGGGCCGATGCTATTGTTGCCAGAACTTTCGCTCATTCTACTGTTGAGCAGTTAGCTGAACATGGCAGCGTGCCAGTGATTAATGCACTCTCAGATATGTATCATCCCTGTCAGGGGTTGGCTGATTTTTTGACTTTGTCAGAACAGTTTGATGATGTTAGTAAGGTTAAATTAGCTTATGTTGGTGATGGTAATAACGTGACTCATTCACTGATGTATGGTGCCGCATTACTTGGCGCAACGATGACAGTTGTTTGTCCTCAAGGGCATTTCCCCGACGGAAAGGTCGTGCTTGAAGCTCAAGAGATCGCGGCGGCCCACGGTGGTCAGCTCATTTTGACGTCCGACATTGAGCAGCTTGAAGGTCATGATGCCATTTATACTGATACGTGGATCTCTATGGGTGACAATGCTAGTTTGGATGAGATAAAAGCTAAATTTGATCCTTACCAAGTAGATCAAGCTTTGATGGACAAAGCAGGGGCTAAATATTTCATGCATTGTTTGCCTGCATATCGCGGTGTAGAAGTGACTGCGGAAGTGGTCGACGGTGAAGGCTCATTGATTCTGCAACAGGCTGAAAATCGTATGCATGCACAGAATGCCGTTTTAGTAACCTTATTAAGTTAACCATATAGTCAAGATACAATATTGAATGCAGTGGCGTTCATCGAAATTTATTAGGAAACAAGAAATGTCTATTGAAGCTAAAAAATCAGTAAAAAAAGTGGTATTAGCCTACTCTGGTGGTTTGGATACCTCGGCAATTATTCCATGGTTAAAAGAAACCTATGATGACTGTGAAATTGTGGCTTTCTGTGCTGATGTTGGCCAGGGAGCTGCAGAGTTAGAAGGTTTACATGAAAAGGCGATATCCTCTGGTGCATCTGAATGCTATATCGTCGATTTAAAAGAGGAGCTGGTGGCGGATTATATCTATCCCACTATCGCTACTGGTGCGATTTATGAAGGGACTTATCTACTGGGCACCTCAATGGCACGACCTATTATTGCCAAAGCTCAGGTAGAAGTCGCACGTAAAGTGGGTGCCGATGCTGTGTGTCATGGCTGTACAGGGAAAGGGAATGATCAGGTTCGTTTTGAAGGTTGCTTTGCGGCACTTGCACCCGATTTAACCGTTATTGCACCTTGGCGTGAATGGGAGATGGTCAGCCGTGAAGACCTGCTTGATTATCTGGCAGAAAGAAATATTGCTACCACAGCTTCAGCGACCAAAATTTACAGCCGTGACGCTAACGCTTGGCACATTTCTCATGAAGGTGGCGAGTTAGAAGATCCTTGGAATGAGCCAAGTAAAGGTGTCTGGACTATGACTGTAGCACCAGAAGATGCACCTAATGAGCCAGAATACGTGTCGCTTGAAATCGAAGCCGGCCGGGTAACTAAAGTCAATGGTGAAGCATTATCACCCTACGAAGCCTTGATGACACTTAATGATATTGCTGGGGCCCATGGTGTTGGGCGCATCGATATTACCGAAAACCGCTTAGTTGGTATGAAGTCTCGTGGCTGTTATGAAACTCCCGGTGGCACAGTGATGTTTGCTGCTTTGCGTGCGATTGAAGAGTTGGTTTTAGACAAAACTAGCCGCGAATGGCGTGAGCAGATTGGAGCCAAAATGGCTCACCTTGTTTATGATGGCCGTTGGTTTACGCCTTTGTGTGAATCATTGATTGGCGCATCAGAGCCATTAGCTAAGCTAGTTAACGGTGAGGTTGTTGTTAAGTTGTATAAAGGGCAGGCGCAAGCAGTTAAAAAGCGTTCGCCAAATAGCTTATATTCTGAAGCTTTTGCAACCTTTGGTGCTGACGATGTATATAACCAAAAAGATGCTGAAGGCTTTATCCGTTTGTACTCTTTGGCTAGTCGTATTCGAGCATTAAACGCGAAGTAATTTCAGTATCACAGTTTAGTAAGGGGCGTGATTCGCCCCTTAATTTTTTAGAATCAAAGCGTATTGGATTAAAGAGGATTTCGAGATGGCGTTATGGGGTGGAAGGTTTACTCAAGAAAGCAGCGCACTGTTTAAGCTTTTTAATGATTCGTTACCCGTCGATTATCGTTTGATCGAAGAGGATATTATTGGCTCTATCGCTTGGGCTGATGCGATCACCTCGGTTGGCATTCTGACTGACGTTGAATGTGTTGAATTGAAAAGCGCACTGAACCAACTGCTTGGTGAGGTTAAAGATAAACCTGAGTTGATATTAGCGTCAGGTGCTGAAGATATTCATAGTTTCGTTGAGCAGTCACTTATCGCTAAGGTCGGCGACCTAGGTAAGAAGTTACACACTGGGCGTTCGCGTAACGATCAGGTGGCAACGGATCTTAAGCTATGGTGTAAAAAAGAGGGCCAAGCTTTACTGGCTTTATTAGGTAAGTTGAGAACAGCGCTGCTTGAACTTACTGAGCGTGAGTTAGATGCTGTGATGCCAGGTTATACCCACCTTCAACGTGCTCAACCTGTAGCATTTGGCCATTGGTGCTTAGCCTATGTTGAGATGTTTGAACGTGATATTAGTCGTTTAGAAGATGCATTAAAGCGCGCCGATACCTGTCCACTTGGAACCGGTGCTCTTGCTGGTACAGCTTATCCTATGGATCGGTATGCATTGGCTAAGTCACTAGGTTTTGGCGCGCCAACACTAAACAGCTTAGATACAGTATCGGATAGAGACCATGTCATTGAGTTATGTAGTGATGCATCCATTAGCATGATGCATCTCAGCCGCATGGCTGAAGACCTTATTTTCTTTAATAGTGGTGAAGCTGGGTTTATTGAACTTGATGATCAGGTTACGTCTGGCTCATCCCTGATGCCACAAAAGAAAAACCCAGATGCATTAGAGCTGATCCGTGGTAAGACTGGCCGTGTTTATGGCAGTTTAGTCGGTATTCTAACAACGATGAAAGCCCTGCCTCTGGCATACAATAAAGATATGCAGGAAGACAAAGAGGGTTTATTCGATGTGATGGATAGCTGGGCTATCTGTCTCGAAATGGCGGCATTGGTGTTATCGGGCTTGAAGGTCAATCGTGAGAATACTTTGCGAGCAGCTCAGCAAGGCTATGCAAACTCTACTGAACTTGCAGACTATTTAGTTGCGAAAGGGATGCCTTTTAGAGAAGCGCATCATGTGGTTGGCGAAGTCGTGGTTGCAGCTATTGCCCAGAAAAAACCGATCGAAGAGTTTGAGTTAGCAACGTTAAAAACCTTTGCCGCGGTGATTGAGCAAGATGTTTATGATTGTTTAACTATCGACTCCTGTTTAGCTAAACGCGAAGCGTTAGGTGGTACCTCTTTGCCACAAGTCAAAGCGGCGTTGAGTGCAAAGTTATAAAGATCGTTTTGGGAGTAGAGGCTAGTCTCTATTTTTATTGAATAAAAAACCTGCAGTTGCAGGTTTTTTTGTGGTTGATTCTTGATCGCATCAAAATTTTGGCGTTTGAATTTGGCTGTAAAACACCCCAATAAGCTGGTTTTACTCTTGGTTATCACGCTTCATCAAGGGGCTTGAACTGCTCATAAAATGTCATTGATGCAGTCATCATTATTGAAATAACTCTTCAACTGGGTCATCAATAAATATATCTCCCTGTTCTTCTGGTTGGGTGACGAACTCTTCAGGTTCTGTACCGCTAATGAAGTATTCAAAGGCACTAGTATGATCGGTTTTACGGCTAAGTTTGCCAGTGGCTAAATCTATCCGAGCAGATACAATTCCTTCTGGTGGTTGAGTCGGAGTTTGTGGAGTACCAGCTAGCGCATTTTTCATAAATTCGTTCCAGCCAGGACCTGCGGTTTTAGCACCCGCTTCAGCCCCCGATATCTGATCTTTTGCGCCATTAGTGTTCCAAGCCGTGCGGCCAAGTTCCTGACTATGATCATCAAAACCAACCCATACAGTTGTCGCTAATTTGGGATTAAAACCACTAAACCAAGTATCTCTCGATTCGTTAGTCGTCCCCGTTTTACCCGCGATATCGCGGCGATTAACGACGCGTGCAGCTCGCCACGCGGTGCCGTTCCAGCCTGTACCTTTACTCCAATCACCGCCGCCCCAGATAACACTTTTTAGTGCTTCGGTGATGAGAAAAGCGGTTTGCTCTGAAATGACTCGCTCACCATGGCGAGCATCAATTGAACAGTTATTGTCGCTAGCTTCAGCTGTAGTTTGCGTCTGTTCTGGAAACTCATTGGCCATTGCTGCAAATGGATCTGCTTTAGGTGGTTCAACAGTTACAGGAGTACAGGCGAGAGTGGGATTTGCCTGTTCAATAATTTGTTGATAAGCATTTTCAACATGGTCGATGAAATAAGGTTCCACCTTATAACCCCCGTTGGCAAATACTGAAAATGCAGTGACCACTTGCAGCGGTGTCACCGATGCGGAGCCTAGCGCAAGAGATTCGTTTTTGGGGAGATCTGCTCTATCGAAACCAAATTTTACCAGCGTATCAATAGCGGTATCCAAGCCTGTATAACGCATCGCTCGTACAGACATAACGTTAATTGACTGGGCTAAGCCAACTCGTAAACGGGTTGGGCCTGTATATCTATCTGGTGAGTTCTTTGGACGCCATGCTGTACCTTGGCTTATATCGGCATTGTTGATCGGCGCATTATTAATGAGAGTGGCGAGCGTATAGCCTTTTTCTAATGCCGCCGTATAAATGAATGGTTTAATATTCGATCCAAGCTGACGTTTAGCTTGAGTTACACGGTTATATTGGCTGGTATGGAAACTATAGCCGCCAACCAAGGTTTTGATTGAACCATTGTGGGGATCAAGCGACACGATAGCGCTTGCGACCTGAGGAATCTGTGCCAGTTGCCATATATTGCCATTGTGCCTGATCCAAATTTGTTCACCAGCCGTAACCACATCAGCGGCGAGTTTTGGCGCGCGCCCCTGACGTTGATTGGAAATGAATTTTCTTGCCCAGTTGAGGCCTTCCCACTCAAGCGTGATTAGTTCACCTTTATCGGTAAGCACTTGTGCACTCTGCTCTGCTACAGACATAACCGCAGCAGGTTCTAACCCTTGAAAACCCTGGGTGGCGTTGAGTTTAGCGATAATGTCTTTTGTTTCTGGAGGTTGTGACTCCCACAGCACCTTAGTAGGACCGCGGTATCCATGCCTTTCATCATAGGCATAAACATTATCTCGCAGAGCTTGTTGAGCATACTGCTGTAGCGTTGAATCAATGGTTGTATAGACGTTATAACCACCTGTGTAGGCTTCCTCTTCACCGAACTTATCAACCATATAGTCTCGAGCCATCTCTGAGATATATGGCGCATATAGTTCGATTTCAGCGCCATGATATTTAGCGGTGATAGGAGCCGTAATCGCTTCTTGATATTCTGCCTCGGTAATATTTTCCTTTTCCAGCATTCTGCTAAGTACCCAGTTGCGTCGATTCATGGCTCTGGCTGGGTTTCTAATTGGGTTTGCTGCTGACGGTGCTTGTGGCAATCCAGCGATCATTGCCATTTCTGGTAAAGTAAGCTGTTCGAGCTCTTTACCGTAATAAACTTGTGCAGCAGCACCAACACCGTAGGCGCGATTACCTAAAAATGAGCGGTTGAGATAGAGGGTTAAGATCTCTTTCTTGCTCAGGGCCTTTTCTATCTTAAGCGCTAAAAATATCTCTTTGATTTTTCGAATATAAGTTTTTTCTCTAGAGAGGAAAAAACCGCGAGCAACCTGCTGGGTGATGGTACTGGCACCTTGGCTCTTTTTTCCCGTTGTAGCTAGAATAACCGCAGCACGAATGATGCCTATCGGATCTATCCCTTTGTGTTCAAAGAAACGCGCATCTTCAGTGTCAAGTACAGCGTTGATAAGTTGTGATGGAACTTGTTCATATTCAACGGGAATACGACGTTTTTCACCAAACTGAGAAATCAATTTTCCATCAGCGCTATAAATACGTAGAGGTGTTTGTAATTTAACCGTTTTTAGAGTGGTTACATCGGGGAGTTCTGGAAGCACATAAAAATATGCCGCAGCAATTGCACCAATCCCTAAAAGAGCTAGGCTAAATAGAGCGATGGTAATACGTTTGAACCACTTCACTAGATTATTCCAATAAATATAGCAGGCACAACAGTATATAAGGCGAGTGGCTATTGGTGAAGTAAAAATGGTTGTCAAAAAAATGGCAATTGTAAAAGTTATAAACATTTTGTACAAATATCTATAACGAGTTGATTTTGTGCTAATCTAATTCCTGAAACTATAACAAAAGTGACAATTGACTATGCTTTCAAATTTATGGAAGCGTCAGGCTCCGCAGATGGTTGGGATCGATATTGGTTCCCATGAAATAAAAGCAATACTGCTGAGTAAGACTGCTGATGGTTATAAAATATTGAGTCATGCATCAGCGCCGGTGAAAAAGGGCGCTGTCAATGATCATGAAATACGAGATGTTGATGCCGTTTTAGAGTCGTTAAAGTTGATTAAGCGTGCATTACCTAAAACGGTTAAATATGCAGCAGCTGCGGTTTCTGGCTCAGCTGTGATGACCAAAGTTATTTATATGGATGCTGCGTTGAGTGAAGAGGAGATGGAAACTCAGATTGAGATTGAGGCTGATAATCTCATTCCATATTCACTCGATGAGGTGAGTATCGATTTCGAAACCCTCAATGTTAACAGTACCGACGCTTCTAAAGTGGATGTACTGCTCAGTGCATGTCGAACTGAAAATATTGATGCTCGAGTCGATAGTCTCGACGAGATTAACCTAGAGACAAAAGTGGTCGATGTTGAAGGTTACGCTTTAGGTCGTTCATTTGAACTTATTGCATCACAATTGCCTGATGGTGCTGAAAATAAAATTGTCGCCTTAGTTGATATCGGTGCCAATATGACCACATTTGCGGTTGTTGAAAAAGGGGATACGACCTTTATTAGAGAGCAGGCTTTTGGTGGTGAGCAGTTTACTCAGTCTATTTTGTCATTTTATGGTATGTCCCATGAGCAGGCTGAAAAGGCCAAACTTGAAGGCGATCTGCCTCGTAACTATATGTTTGAAGTGTTATCGCCCTTTCAGACACAGTTATTACAACAAATAAAAAGAACGTTGCAGATTTACTGCACTTCAAGTGGTAGAGATAAAGTTGATCATATCGTGTTATGCGGTGGCACCTCTAAGCTCGAAGGCATGGCAAATCTATTGACCAATGAACTCGGTGTTCACGCCACCATAGCTGATCCGTTCTTAGGCTGTTTGCATGCTGATGAAGAGGTAAAAACTCATCTGCAACCCAATATTAATAAATACATGGTTGCGTGTGGATTAGCGCTGAGGAGTTACTCTCAATGGCGAACATAAACCTATTACCTTGGCGGGAAGAGGCTCGAGAAAAGCAGAAACGTGATTATCTTGGGATATTGGCAGCTGTTTTTATTGGTGCATCAATAATCGTTTATTTAGCGCTTACCGCTATTGATATGATGCTCGAAGAGCAACGCGGCAGAAATGCTTATCTTCAGTCTGAAATTCAATTATTAGAAAAGCAGATTGCTGAAATTAAATTAATACGTGAACGTAAGAAAGATATTGAGCGCCGAACCGAGATTATTCTGAATTTACAGCAGGCTCGAAATTTACCTACTCATGTTTTAGATGAGCTGGTACGCATAGTGCCGCCTGGAATATACCTTTCTAGCATTGAGAAAAAGGGCAGTTTACTTTGGATTGAAGGGCGCAGTGAATCAAATAATAATGTCGCGAACATGATGCGTAAGGTCAAATCTTCTTTATGGCTACATGACCCCAATATGCGTTCGATTGTTTCTCAAAATGACGAAATGCGCCAACTACAACGATTTAGTTTACGAGTTTCTATTGGTGACGAGAGTGTAGACAGCAATCAGGCTGTTGAAGGAGCGAGCAAATGAAACTCGACCTAAGTCAATTTAATGATATCGATTTTGAAAATATCGGTGGTTGGCCTGCTCAAGTAAAGACCGTATTCGCGCTCTTTTTAGCAATCCTAATTTTTATTGCCAGTTATTTCTTGTTTGTTTCTGATGCAATCGATACCTTAAACGTCGAACAAAATAAAGAAGTCACCTTGCGAGATGATTTTAAAGCGAAATATCAATTAGCAGCTAACCTTAAATTGTATCGAGAGCAACTAGCGGTCATGGAAGTGCAGTTTGCCGAGCTTCTAAAAATGTTGCCATCGCAAAATGAGATGCCGGGATTGTTAGACGACCTTACATTTGTTGCGACGGATTCAGGTTTAGGTATACAGAGCTTAGAGTGGCAAGAGGAAATTCAGCGAGACTTCTATATTGAGTTTCCCATTAGTATGGCCGTTACTGGCGAATATCATGAGATGGGACAGTTGGTGAGTGAAGTCGCGAAATTACCTCGAATTGTTAGCTTGCATGATTTTGTTATTAAAAGAAGCGATAAAGGTAGTTTGGCGATGGAAATTCTAGCCAAGACTTATCGTTTTAAAGAGGGGGCACAGTTACCTGCTGAGAAGAATACAAAGGGGGCTAAGAAATGAAGAAGTTATCTTTGTTAGTCTTGAGTATTCTCCTGACTGGTTGTGTGGGAGATAGAAGTGATTTAGAGCTATTTGTTACAACGACTAAAGCTCAGCATGTTGCTCATGTTCCACCTTTAAAAGAAACGCCTAAATTTGAACATTTTGCTTATCAAGCTAATTTAATGCGAAGTCCTTTTGTACCGCCATCTCGGGAGTTAACGGAAGAAGTTGTTGATACAACGAAAGACTGTCTGCAACCGGACTTAAAGCGACGTAAAGGACGTTTAGAAACGTACGCATTAGATAATCTCAAAATGCGAGGCACTTTAAGTGAGAGCCAAACTATCTGGGCATTAATCGAAACAAATGATGAAAGTGTTTATCGTTTGGGTGTCGGTGAATATTTAGGTCTTTATCATGGTCGAATTGCTAAAGTAACACCGCAAACGGTCGAAATAGTTGAATTAATTCCAGATGGAACAGGTTGCTGGACTGAAAGAGTGAGCAACATGGAACTAACTGGTGAATAACAAGCGAAGGATGAGGGAATAATGGAATCTTCTGCCGCGAAAAACGCATTATTAAATATGTCACCTTTTTTAAAGGCTGCTTTGGGTTTGGCTTTAATATTAGGTGTGGCACCGTATTCTTCTGCTGCTAACCGCTTAGTGGATGTTAAATATCACTCAGTTGTCGATCATCAGCTTGAATTGCAACTGGTATTTGAGGAGAGCATTAATGAACCTCGAATAAACTTAAATGCTTCACCTGCCCAAATTATTTTAGACTTCGACGATAGCTTGTCAGGGTTAGAAAAAGATGTACTGCCCATCAATAATGTCGGTGTCAAATCACTCACGACCTCACAACATAACGAACAATTAAAAGTGCTGGTGGATTTGGCTAAAGTTAAAGCTTATCAAGGTAAGGTGCTCGGTAATACTTATCGACTAACTATTAACGATGAAGTTGCCAATAGAAATGATAGTGCGGTAAACCCTTTTGTTAATGGTGTTAAAGCGATAGATTTCCGTCGTTTAGCAAATGGTGGTGGTGAATTACTGGTTAAGTTAAATAATGCATCCGTCGCCGCTAATGTCGAACAAGTTGGCGCGAAGTTGGAGCTAAAACTATATAACACAGATATCGCTTCTGACTTACTGTATGTCATGGATGTACAAGATTTTGCGACGCCAGTTAAGAGCTTTGAGACGTTTAAAGATGAGCTGACAACTCGAGTTTTAGTTGATATAGCTGGTCAGTATGAATACAACTATAAGCAAGAGGGTGATCTATTTCGCCTAAGTATTAAACAGGCTGAAAGGGCGACCGTTGTAAAGGAAGAGAAAAAATATGATGGGCGTTCGCTGTCACTTAACTTCCAAAGTATTTCAGTTAGAACGGTGTTGCAGATCATTGCCGATTATAACAACTTTAACTTAGTTACCAGTGACACCGTTGAAGGTGATATTACTCTTAGACTCGACGATGTGCCTTGGGATCAAGCCCTAGATCTTATTTTACAGACTAAGGGGTTAGATAAGCGTATCGAAGGAAATATCTTGATGGTGGCTCCCGCTGAAGAGTTGGCGATACGGGAAAGCCAGGAGCTAAAAAACCAGCAAGAAGTTAAAGAGCTTGCTCCGTTGTACTCAGAATATTTGCAAATTAACTATGCCAAGGCGACAGATATATCTGCGTTGCTCAAGGGCGAAGATTCAAGTCTGCTTTCTGCTCGTGGCACAGTTGCAGTAGATGATAGAACCAATACGTTATTGGTTAAAGATACTGAAGAAAGTCTTGAAAATATTCATCGTTTGATTGAAGTACTAGATATTCCGATTCGCCAGGTATTGATCGAAGCTCGTATGGTGACGGTTAAGGATGATGTTTCTGAGAATCTTGGTATTAGATGGGGGATATCTGATCAACAAGGTAGTAAAGGCACTTCAGGTAGCTTAGAAGGTGCAAATGACATTGCGAACGGAACAGTTCCAGATATTGGTGACAGACTTAATGTCAATTTACCTGCAGCAGTGTCAAATCCAGCCAGTTTAGCTTTCCATGTCGCCAAATTGGCCGATGGTACCCTATTAGATCTTGAATTAAGCGCGCTTGAGCAAGAAGATAAAGGTGAAATCATCGCAAGTCCTCGTATCACAACATCGAACCAAAAGGCCGCTTATATCGAGCAAGGTGTTGAGATCCCTTATGTTGAATCGGCCTCTAGTGGTGCTGCAACTGTACAGTTTAAGAAAGCGGTGTTATCACTCCGTGTGACGCCACAAATTACTCCAGATAATCGTGTGATACTGGATCTCGAAATTACCCAAGATTCACAAGGTAAAGTCGTTTCTACACCTTTAGGTCAAGCAGTATCTATTGATACACAGCGTATTGGTACTCAGGTGCTGGTGGATCATGGAGAGACGATTGTGCTGGGCGGGATTTATTCACAGAATTTGATCAATCGAGTCAGCAAAGTTCCTGTTTTAGGCGATATTCCTTTCCTAGGTTATCTGTTTAGAAACACTACCGATCAAAATGTGCGTCAGGAGTTGTTGATTTTCGTGACACCTAAAATTATCTCTGAAGATATCTAAGGCACTATTTTTTATATAGAAGAAGCCAGCGCATCGGCGCTGGCTTTTTTGTGGCAAAGTATAATTTCATAGAATTTACACGCTTCTCTTGCCTTTAAGGTGAGTTAACTGAGATAATCTGTGGTCAAGTCTCATTAGAGCAAGGTAACATTTAAGGTCGGCCTGATTTTCTGGTCGGCGTAGGCAAACTTAATATAAGATTCAGACGTAAAGCAATGGCTGAAAAACGTAATATTTTCCTAGTAGGTCCTATGGGGGCTGGTAAAAGCACTATAGGTCGTCATCTGGCGCAGATGCTCCATTTAGAATTCCACGATTCCGATCAAGAAATTGAACACCGTACAGGTGCGGACATTGCGTGGGTATTTGACGTTGAGGGCGAAGAGGGTTTTCGTCGTCGCGAAACACAAGTTGTCGCTGATTTAACTGAAAAACAAGGTATTGTTTTAGCCACCGGCGGCGGATCAATTCAGAGCAAAGATATTCGTAATAATCTTTCTGCTCGAGGTATTGTGGTTTATTTAGAAACGACCATCGATAAGCAGGTAGCGCGTACGCAGCGTGATAAGCGTCGCCCACTCCTGCAAGTTGATGATCCTCGTGAGGTATTAGAAAGCCTTGCTGAAATACGCAACCCTCTTTACGAAGAGATTGCCGATGTTATCGTTAAAACCGATGAACAAAGTGCAAAAGTTGTTGCGAATCAAATTATTGAACAGTTAGGTTTTTAATTATTAGGCGGTAGTATGGAGCAGATTCAGGTTGAGCTTGGTGTACGCAGTTACCCTATTTATATTGGCCCGAATCTACTGAAACAGCCCGAATTATTTGAAGGTTGTCTTCAGAATAAAAAAGTTCTTATCGTTACTAATGATACAGTAGCGCCCTTGTACTTAGAACAGGTACAGGCGCTATTGAATCCTCTCCTATGTGCAACACCTGTCATTTTGCCAGACGGTGAAAAGTACAAAACTCTCACACAAATGGATGATATCTTTACCTCACTGCTGTCGCAGAATATGGGGCGAGATACTGTATTGCTGGCTTTGGGCGGTGGTGTCGTTGGTGATATGACCGGATTTGCCGCAGCTTGCTATCAGCGTGGTGTCGATTTCATTCAGGTTCCCACAACGCTTTTATCCCAAGTTGACTCTTCTGTTGGAGGTAAAACTGCGGTCAATCACCCTATGGGTAAAAACATGATTGGGGCGTTTTATCAGCCACAACTTGTGGTGATCGATACTGTATGTTTATCGACTCTTCCCGCAAGAGAGTTTGCTGCTGGTATGGCTGAGGTGATTAAGTACGGCATTATTTGGGACCAAGCATTTTTTGAGTGGTTGGAAAATAATGTCGACGCGCTTAAGTCACTCGATGAGTCTGCTTTAAAATATGCAATTGCTCGTTGCTGCCAGATAAAAGCCGATGTGGTTGCTCAGGATGAAACCGAGCAAAGTGTCAGAGCGCTGCTTAATCTGGGCCATACATTTGGTCATGCTATCGAGGCCGAAATGGGTTATGGCGTTTGGCTCCATGGTGAAGCTGTCGCTGTCGGCACAGTCCTTGCTGCACAAACTGCATATAAGATGGCCTTGATTGATGAGTCAATTGTTTGTCGTATCATTACGATATTTGAAGCATTTGATTTACCTGTAGAGGCTCCAGAATCGATGAATTTTGACCAGTTCATCAAGCATATGCGGCGAGATAAGAAAGTGTTACAAGGCAAGCTTCGTTTGGTATTACCTGAGGGTTTAGGCCAAGCAGGTATTTATAGCGAAGTCCCTGAATCACTTTTGGAAGAGGTTATCGGCCGCGCTTAGCATTTGTGTGGTGACTCCGTGACTTTTCAAGCATCAATATTATTACCTAGCCAAGAATCCTTACTGCATCGTCTGCAGCATGTGGTGTTATATGGTCAGCAGTTAACTGTTTTGACGGGGGATGAGGGCGCAGGGAAAACAACTATCGTCACCGCTCTTGTCGATGAATTAGAGGGTGTTAGTTCAGCATTAGTTACTTGTCCGCAACACGCCGAAAGTGCAGAAATTCGCCGTAAAATATTGGTTCAATTACTATCTGATCCTTTGTTTGATGATGAAGTGACTCTACCTGAAACCCTTGTTGAACTCTCTGATTCTTTACCTACCAGTTCTCATATCGTAATAGATGATGCCCATTATCTGCCGCTTGAGGTGTGGGCTGAATGTATTATCTTGAGTCAAATGTTGTTGACGGGGAAAAGTATCTCCTTAACCTTAACGGCTCCCAGTTCTTTCTTATCTGAACTGTTAACTCAATTACCTGAAAGTCAGCATCAACTGCTATTGCCTATGGCAATTGAGCCCCTGCCCGATGTTGAAAGAGAAGCGCTGTATTACTCGTTACTACATCGAAGTGAACAAACACCTTTTACACCCAGAGATATCGTTCGAGATCAGTTGCAACAGCAGCAAGGCTTACCTAGTGAAGTGGTTACACTGCTTTATTTAGCGTTACACGGTAAACCTGAAAAGGTTAAGTCTAGCCCTTGGTTATTGTTTTCTATCGTCACTATTACTCTTTTTTTCATTGCTCTTGTTGGGTATTTTATTATTGCCGATGATGATTCGTCTCACTTTACTCCTGAACAGACAGTCTCGTCGGTACGAGCGAGCCAGGATAACTACGCTTATGGTGAGGCTTTGCTATTTCCCTATTTTTCACAGCGCCAACAATGGGCCATTATAGAACCAGTAGGTGTTGAAGCCATCGACATCGACAATAAAAGTGAGGTCGATGGAAATGCTGATTTAGCGTTAAATGATGCTGCTAATAAACAGCAAGGTCTTGATAAACCATCGAATAAAAACGCTTCAGTTATTAATGAAGAAAATAGAGCGGATAATGTTGAGGTCTTCGCTGTTACTGCTAGCGAATTACCGACAGAGAAAGCGAGCCAGCTTGGGGTCGTCGAAGATAAGCCATCCACATCAGTTAGTGTGGAGCATCCGAGTTCAGGTTATACGTTGCAACTCGCTAGTGTTAAGAAACTCGAGTCGTTAGACGAAATTATAGATAAATTGGAGTCAACCAAAGAGATGCAGGTGGCTAGATATAAGCAGCGCTGGGTTATCTTATATGGGCAGTATGAGTCACAAGAGCAGGCTAGAAATGAAGCCAAGCGGCTGCAACAAGAGATGGGGCTTCAGTTACCTTGGTTACGCATGTGGGCAGATTTATCTCAATATCAGTTACAACAAGAGCTACCTAATCGTGAAATTCAATAATAAACAGAGTACAATCGGCTACTTGTTTTCACTGCGCACCCAATCGATTTAGATGATTAAAAAACAGAGAGCCTTTCTTAAATGGGCTGGCGGAAAATTTAAACTGGTTGATGCGCTTACGCAACACCTTCCCCAAGGCGATAGACTCGTCGAGCCTTTTGTCGGCGCAGGTTCGGTATTCCTAAATACGCGCTATAAGCGTTATTTATTGTGTGATATCAACCAAGATTTGATCAATCTGTATCAGATCGTCCAAGACACTCCCGAAAAATATATTACTGCGGCTAAAGCCATGTTTGTTGATGTGAAGAACGACAAAGAGGCTTATTACCAAGTTCGTCGAGAATTCAATCAGACATCAGATCCATTTCTGCGTTCGGTGTACTTCCTTTATATGAATCGTCACGGCTTTAATGGCTTATGTCGATACAATAAGAAAGGCGGGTTTAATGTGCCTTTTGGCTCATATAAAAAGCCCTATTTCCCCCACGATGAGATAATGGGTTTTGCTGAAAAAGCGCAAAATGCTGAATTTCAATGTATTGGTTACGAACAGGCATTTGATTTAACCAAGGCGGGAGATGTGGTTTATTGCGATCCTCCATATGCACCTCTATCGACGACTTCAAGTTTTACCACCTATGTCGGTTCAGGTTTTAGCTTAGATGATCAGGCGTTACTTGCTCGAAAGGCGCGCCATACAGCGATAGACCGAGGTATTCCTGTCTTGATCAGTAACCACGATATTGCGCTAACTCGAGAGCTATATCATGGTGCACGTTTTGATACTATTCAGGTGCAGCGCAATATAAGCCAAAATGGTAGTGGACGTAAAAAAGTTGATGAGTTGATGGCGCTGTATGATGATAGATACCACAGCGAGAATGATTAAGCTAAAACTAGTTTTACAATAAATATCAGAGATATAACTAATACAATTGCAATAAGGATTCCCATAATGATGAACGGGATTGGAGAGCGTGATTGAAAGTCTCTGTGACGATTACGCTCAGTTTGCACACCAAAAAACGCTGCTATTGTCGATAATAGCAATCGAAATAGAGATTGCCGTCTAGTAGCGATTTTGCTGGCTCGTTGGATTAACATCGTCTATCGGTCTTTCATGATGACCGTGAAGTAACTCTAACAAATCGAGAAAATGAAACTGACTAGAGCGACTTTTACCTGTAAGCCAGTTTCCCCAGCTAACATTATCGCCCTGTTGAGCACAGCGGTTGTTTGGGTGGTTGGCGGGTAATGTAGGATTGTAATTAGTATTGCCATCACATACGCAGGCAACTGATGTGCTGTTATCCGAAAGACTCGTCACGCTTAAGGCTGTCATCCCAACAGCTACGGCCGCAATCGCCAGCATCACAGCTGATTTCATGCTAGCAGAAAGCTTTGTCCTGTCTTTCATTCCAATATCCTGTTGAATAAGCAACCCATACAATTGAAGGCATTATAGCAAATACGTTTATATTTTGAACATGTTTTCTGCGTTCAAATTTACAGACAGTGAAATTTGCTCATTTCTGAGGTTGTGCATGGGTTTATATTGGATAAGTCCTAGAGTGGCAATACGCCAATAAGGTAGAATAGCGTATTTGTTATCCATACTAGCGAGTTTGCCATGCGCCCATTTTTAATTGCTCCTTCAATTTTATCTGCTGATTTTGCCCGTTTAGGGGAAGATGTTGATGCCGTGCTCAGTGCTGGTGCGGATGTTGTTCATTTTGATGTGATGGACAATCATTATGTTCCAAATTTAACCATTGGCCCTATGGTTTGTAAGGCGCTGCGAGATTACGGCGTAACTGCTGATATCGACGTGCATCTAATGGTTAAGCCCGTTGATCGTATTATTCCGGATTTTGCCGAAGCTGGAGCCTCTATCATTACCTTCCACCCTGAAGCATCTGAACATATTGATAGAAGCTTGCAATTGATAAAAGAGTCTGGCTGTAAGGCTGGGTTGGTATTTAATCCAGGTACTCCACTGCACTACTTAGATTATGTAATGGATAAGCTTGATGTGATCTTATTGATGTCGGTTAATCCTGGATTTGGTGGCCAGTCATTTATTCCTGCGACGCTAGATAAACTGCGCCAAGTGCGCGAGCGTATCGATGCAAGTGGCTTCGATATCCGCTTAGAAGTTGATGGTGGTGTAAAGGTTGATAATATTGCCGAAATAGCCGCTGCTGGTGCCGATATGTTTGTCGCGGGGTCAGCTATCTTCAATAAACCCGATTATAAAGCCGTTATTGACGAGATGCGTCAAGAGCTAGCTAAGGTAGATGCAAACTCATGATTAATGGTAAACAGCTAAAGGCAATCGCTTTTGATCTGGACGGCACATTAATTGACAGTGTACCTGATCTGCATGCCGCAACCAACGCCACGCTCGAAGAGTTAGGGCTAGCAATTTGTCAAGAAGAGCAAGTGCGCTCATGGGTGGGAAACGGCGCCGAAAAGTTAATGGAGCGTGCACTGACCTTTGCCAAAGCAACAGACATTGAAAATGCCGAGTTACAAATGGCGATGCCAGTGTTTATGCGTCATTATGAACAGCATCTTCAGTGTCACAGTAAGCTATATGATGGTGTTAAAGCTGCGCTTGAGCAGTTAGTTCAAGCAGGACACAAGCTGGCCATTGTCACTAATAAACCTTATCGTTTTACCGTCCCCTTGCTTGAGGCATTCGGTATTGATCATCTCTTTAGCCTAGTTCTTGGCGGGGATTCACTCGAAAAGATGAAGCCCGATCCGCTGCCATTAACTCACCTGTTAACCGAGTGGCAGCTTTTACCGTCGCAACTTTTGATGGTGGGTGACTCTAAAAACGATATTTTTGCAGCTAAAGCGGCGGGTATTGCCTCAATCGGCTTGACCTATGGGTACAACTACGGTGAAGATATTGGGCTCAGCGGTCCAACGGCCGTCTGTGACACCTTTAGCGAAGTATTGGCGCAAATAACAGATCGTCAAAATGTATTGGAGCAATAAAACGTATGACTAAACCTATCGTTCTTAGCGGTGCCCAGCCGTCAGGTGAATTAACCATTGGTAACTATATGGGCGCGTTACGTCAGTGGGTTGCTATGCAAGATAGTCATGATTGCCTGTACTGCGTTGTTGATCTGCATGCTATTACCGTTCGCCAAGATCCTGCAAAATTGCGTGACGCTTGTCTAGATACGCTCGCGCTGTATTTAGCGTGTGGTGTCGATCCGAAAAAGAGCACGGTATTTATTCAGTCTCAGGTACCGCAGCATACCCAACTTGGGTGGGCGCTTAACTGTTACACCCAAATGGGTGAGTTAAACCGTATGACCCAGTTTAAGGATAAGTCGCAAAAGCATGCTAATAATATCAATGTTGGCCTATTCGGCTACCCTGTATTGATGGCTGCCGATATTTTGCTTTATCAGGCTAATGAAATTCCTGTAGGGCAAGATCAGAAACAACATCTTGAGCTGACTCGTGATATTGCGACTCGCTTCAATAATGCCTATGGCGAGACATTTACCATTCCTGAGCCATTTATCCCGGAGCACGGTGCTAAGGTGATGTCGTTGCAAGATCCGCTTAAGAAGATGTCTAAGTCAGATGACAACCGTAACAATGTCATTGGTCTGCTTGAAGATCCTAAAGCAGTATTGAAAAAGCTCAAGAAAGCGATGACCGATAGTGACGAGCCACCTGTGGTACGTTTCGATGTTGAAAATAAGCCTGGTGTTTCAAACCTACTTAGCTTGATGTCAGGTGTGACGGGTCAAAGTATTGCTAGTATTGAAAAAGATTTTGAAGGCAAGATGTACGGTCATCTAAAAGTTGCAGCTGGCGAAGCCGTCGTTGGCATGCTTGAGCCTTTACAAGCACGCTTCAAAGAGTTTAGAGCCGATCAAACATTCCTCAATCAAGTGATGCATGAAGGTGCCGAAAAAGCACAAGCACGTGCAGAAGTGACCCTGAAGAAGGTTTATGAAAAGATTGGTTTGTTAGTTTAAGTCATTATCTTTAATGCTAAAAAAGCTAGCTTTGCTGGCTTTTTTTTTATGGAACTTGGACTCGCGCTATAAAGGTAATACCAATTAAGACATTCACAACGTCCTTGTTGTTTGCAACCAGTGAAGAGCATAGTTGAACTAGGCTCAAACTGGTTAACACAGCATCAAAAGCGCTGAGTCGATCAACTTCTTATACTGATTGGTATTAGCAAAGACGCAAGCGGGAGAGATTGCCGCTTCCGAGTACAGTGGACTGCTTTTTTGCGTGTTCTTTGGCTGGCTCTAGTTTGATGAATGGCTCGATGCTTTAAGCTGGTTCGGGGCGGCATTAATTGTGCTACCGTCGTTACTGCTACCTAAAGTGACATTAGCTATAGCAAAACGTAGGCTTGCGTTGCAGCAGTTATAAAGCAAATAAGCCAAGCACCATTATGAGCTTGGCGTATCGAGTACTTTAATCACTTTCCTGACACCAGCCGTGTTGCGAGCGATCTCCACAGCTAAATCAGCCTGGTCTCGAGTGACAACCCCAAGTAAAAAAACTTCACCGTTTTCGGTGATCACTTTTATGCGGGTCACATCTAACTCTTTATCATTGAGCATGCGGGTTTTCACCTTAGTGGTAACCCAAGTGTCGTTGCTGCGAGTGGTAAAAGAGATCGGATTGCCAATGCGGATCTGGTTATGGATTTTGCCGCCAAGGTTTAAGCCTTTCACCGTGTTTATCGCCTTATCGCGCAACATGGAGTTTGGCGCTTGCCCTATCATGAGCACATTACCATTCATGGCGACACCTGTGATATTGGTTTGATTTTTAATATCTTCATGAGCGGCAAGGGCACTCGATATTTGGAAATCAGCATTGGTATCGTCTAGCTGGGTTGAAAAGCTGCGTTCATCATTGAGCATCATGGCACCGCCAACAGCGCCGACCATTACGGCACCAGCGCAGCCTTGCAGCATTAACACTATCGCAATTAATGGGAGCAGAGCTCTCATGCTTGCTCGTCCTGTGGGAAAAGGGTGCGATCGATATTGTCACAAAGACAGTGAATAACCAATAAATGAACTTCTTGAATGCGAGCGGTCACATTGGAAGGCACTCGTACCTCGACATCATTTACGCCCATTAGGCCTGCCATAGCACCACCATCTTTACCCGTGAGCGCCACTATGGTCATATCGCGGCTTAGAGCGGCTTCCATTGCCTTGATTACGTTGCCAGAGTTACCGCTGGTGGAGATGGCAAGCAGGATGTCACCTGGTTGCCCTAGGGCCAATATCTGCTTAGAAAAAATCTCATCATAGCTATAGTCATTGCCAATTGCCGTGATCGTCGATGTATCGGTTGTTAAGGCGATCGCCGGCAAAGGTGGACGTTCGATTTCGTAACGATTTAGCAGTTCGGCAGAGAAATGTTGTGCATCACCCGCGCTACCACCATTACCACAGGCCAGAATTTTATTACCGCTTAATAGGCATTGCACCATCATCTCTGCTGCTTTCTCAATGGCCTCTGGTAAGGCTTCGGCAGCATCGATCTTAGTTTGGATCGAGTGAGTAAAGCTGTCTTTAATGCGTTCTAACATGGATGTATCCTTAAGAATGAAAACTTTGTTAACCAGCCTCAAGTGGTATCAGCGAGGCTTAAAGATCACTAAAATGCATCGGTGATCCAATTAATTTCACTAGCATCTATTGCAACGACATCGAAGCGACATTGAGCATCAATATTGTGTCGTTGCATATAATGGCTCGCCGCTCGGCGTAACCTATCAATCTTGCCTTTGCTAATCGCCTGTATTGCGCCGCCAAATTGTTTAGATTGGCGATACTTAACTTCAATAAAAATCCATTTTTGACCTTGCATCATTATGAGGTCAATTTCACCAAATGGATAGCGCACATTACGCTCGACAAGCTTAAGCCCCTGTTGTTCCAAATAGGCAAGTGCATTGTCTTCAGCTTGCTGCCCTAGGCTGAGGTGCTTTGGCTGCGTCATATTGGTCGCAGGTTCCCACGTTGATAGCGACCCCAGCTTAGCTGACGGTTAATAGTACCATTGGGCGAGGCAGAAAGCAGTCCGCTACGTCCTGAATATTGATAGCCTGGAAGCGCACGCATCTGGGCAAGTTTACTCACCAGTTCAAGTGCATCGTACCCCATGATATAGAGACGTTTCTGACTATTGCTCCAAGTGGGCCAAAGCTGCTCAACTTCAGCGGTTTCGCTATTGTTCTGAAGTAACCAAGGGATATCACTAATGGTTAAATTATTGAGCTCTTGGGCAGAGGCTCTTGAGTTACTTTCTATACGGCTGCGACTGGTGGTGTACAGCGGCACGGGTTCGGCAAATACACTGAAATTCACATCGATAAATGGCTTAAGCAGCGGTAAATCTTGGTTATTGGCTATCATGTAAATTGCATCGATATCACGGCGAGATCTAAAATCGGCTTCAATTTTGCTGCCTAATAGTGCTTTGATGCGCGCAATTCGCTCTTTACTGTCCAAAACGCCGAGAGACTTCTGCACCGTTACTTTCATTTCGTCACCACTGTTATAAAAATGCACTTCAGCGGTTTGTTGAGTAAGAGATTGCCATTTTTGGTTAAATGACTCTGCCATTCGTTGACCAATACTATCATTACTGGCCAGCAACAGTGGTGTCGTGATTCCATCGTTAAACAGCTTTTGCGCGGCATCGATGGCTTCATCTATAGGAGAAAGTGCAAAGAAAAACTGATCCTGATTTGGCGTTATGTTGTCGGCATTATTGAGGAACAGCTGAGGAATGACCTGTTTTTTATCGTCGGATGTTGCTGAAAAATGGCTCTGTTGTGCTTGTAACAGCGTTTCGACTTCAGACTGCAGCAGCGGGCCGATAATAAACTCCGCACCAGCATCAATGGCTTGTTGATAGGCTAGGTCTGCACCAATGGCCGAATCGTAAAAGTTCACTGAGACAGAGTCGTCTGGATTAGCGAAGTAACTCGAGATAATCCCTTGTTTCACCGTGTTAGCGATAGCGGCTCTTGGGCCTGTGAGTGGCAGCAGTACCGCTATGTTCTTTGGCTTATAGGGCTTAGCATTAATCGCTCTTTCGAGATCGGTCGGTAATTTTATCGCACCAGGATGGCGAGGGTTATCATGCTGCCAATTTCCTAAATGTTGCACTAGGATCTGAGGGTCTATGGCATAATGCTTCGCGATATACGCCAGCTGCAACCAGCCTGAAAAAATCGGATTGCTAGTATCTTGACTAAACGAGAGTAAAGTTTGTTCGTGTAGCGGTTGTAGTATACGCCAGATCTGATCGCTTACTTCGTTAGCTTCTGCCGTCGGAAGATGCTTACTGAGTAGACTGAGCTGCCTTGCTTGTTCAATAGGTTGCTTGGTGAGTTGGTATAATCGCGCTTTTAACTGGTAGTACGAGACCATTTGCCAATCGGCTAAACGCCATTGGCTAGGATAATTCAGTTGAGCTAAGGCATCATCATAGGTTGAGGTTAACTCTAACACCCGAGCTGTTAAGTATTTATGTTCTGCAACTAGTTCTGGTTTTTGAGTCAAGTTGCTTTTTATCGATGCGAGTGTCTTGGTCGAATTAGATGTATCGCCTTGATTTATAAAGGCATGGGCGGCAAGAAGCATCAATCTGTCACGCTGTTCGCTCGACTTTGCCTGCGCGGCATCGGCTAGATATTGTGAGCCACTTAACGGGGCAGTCACCAAAGACACTTGGCTATCGGCCTCTTTTACGGGCGCTGTTTGCGTGGCACAACCGAATAAAACAGTTGATAAAATCGCGATTGAGATAAATTTAGTTGTATTCAGGCTTTTTAACACAGGACTTCACTCTGGTAAGATGCTGTCTGTAGTTTAACCTTCTCTTCCGCTTGACGAAAGTCTTGTGACAATCATTACAGAGGTAGATATGGACCTGTCGGTCGCACTTTACATTGTTCCAACTCCAATCGGTAACCTTGGAGACATCAGCAGCCGCGCTATCGAGGTGTTGAATCAGGTATCACTTATCGCCTGTGAAGATACTCGCCATAGTGGCAAACTTCTTAGCCATTTTGGTATCGAAACCCGTAAAACTGCGCTGCATGATCACAATGAAAGAGATCGCGCCCAATGGATCATTCAGAAATTGTCTAATGGAGAGGCGGTAGCATTGATCTCCGATGCGGGGACACCGTTAATATCTGATCCAGGTTATCACTTAGTTTCTCAAGTGCGTGAGGCGGGTTATAACGTGATCCCGCTGCCGGGTCCTTGTGCGGCCATTACCGCCCTGAGTGCATCGGGTTTGCCGTCAGATCGTTTTTCGTTTGAAGGTTTTTTACCTGCTAAAGAGAAAGGGCGTTTGGATAAATTAACCGAACTCGCCGAAGACCCTCGCACACTGATTTTTTATGAATCGCCTCATCGCATAGTACATAGCCTTGAATCTATCGTGACCGCATTAGGCGCGGATCGTCATGTTGTCATGGCGAGAGAGGTGACTAAGACATTCGAAACCTTCCTGTCAGGACCTGTTGCTGAAATATTAGAAACCGTCAAACAAGATCCTAATCAGCAGAAAGGTGAAATTGTGCTCATGTGTCACGGACATCGTGTGGACGAAGATCAAGGCATACCAACGGTCGCGGTAAATACCCTCAAGCTGCTCAGTGAGGAGTTACCGCTGAAAAAAGCGGCCGCCATCGCCGCACAAATACATGGTTTGAAGAAAAATGCTTTATATAAGTTTGGCTTAGAGCTGGGTCTGTAACCCTATTTTGTTGCGAAAGCCATTGTGACCACAGTGCTTCCAATATTAGGTGGTACGCTTGGCCTCATTAGGCTATAATCCGCGCCGAGTTGGCCAGACAGTTGCTGCGTTCGCAAGAACGGGGAGGAAAGTCCGGGCTTCAAAGAGCAGGGTACCAGGTAACGCCTGGGCGGTGTGAACCGACGACAAGTGCAGCAGAGAGGAGACCGCCAGTCTTCGGATTGGTAAGGGTGAAAGGGTGCGGTAAGAGCGCACCGGGCGGCTAGTAATAGTCCGTTGCAAGGTAAACTCTACCCGAAGCAAGACCAAATAGGGTCCCGTATGGCGCTGCTCGCGTTGGGACCGGGTAGGTCGCTTGAGCCTGTGAGCGATTGCAGGCCTAGATGAATAACTGTCCACGACAGGACCCGGCTTATCGGCCAACTCAACCTCTTTAATTAGAAGGCCTCACAGCGATGTGAGGCCTTTTATGTTTATGCTATCTCGGTATCGTAAAATAGCGATACTTAGTGTTGTTCAGCTCCTGCTTCTCCTTTTCCTTCTCCTCGTGCTCATTACCCATTACTCATTCGGCGTTAATGGTAGCAATGGACCTTGTTGGTAAAACATTGAAGGGTTGAGACCAAATGGCGTAGAGGGTCGGATTCGTCTAGAGGTTATAAGCAGCAGACTATTGCTGCGCAATAGAATAAAGCTGTATATGCTTTATCGTGACGTTTAAATGATCTTTTTTGTGTTAACATCCATAGTTTAACTATCACTAAATAGATACATTATAAAATACAGATAAAGGTCACTGCTCATTTTGCGATGGATGCAAAGCCTGCAAGGGGTTAAAAAGGGGTTCAACGATGCAAATGGTCTTATGCCGTTTCTATGCAAATATTAGATAATCGTACTTTACTCGTCGTCATTGCGCTTATTTCAATCGGCTCCGCCGTGGCGTTAATTTCGTTGTGGCGAGCACAAAACAAGCGTAATGGATCTGGCTTTTGGGCATCGGGCATGTCTTGTATTGCGTTGGCTAGTGTGCTGCTTTTTGGCCGTGGCTCTCTGCCAGAATTTCTCTCCTTGGTTATCGCTAACACTTTTTATGTTGTTGGTTTCTTACTTATTTATCGTGGCATACGTATTTTTACTGGTCGTGAACCCTTAGGGCTATTTGATATTAGTTTTCCGCTGCTGATGTCGCTGTTGTTTTGTTATTTCTACTATATCGATAATAACCTTAATATTAGAATCGCTGTGCTCAGCGCAGCCTTTTTCATTATATGTACCATGGTTGTGAAAACGTTACTGGCGGAAAAGGACGCTCCATGGCGCACCGCAGGGTATGCGGTTGCGTTTATGTTTGGTCTATTTGGTTTATCCCATGGCAGCCGCGGCATTATTGCACTCTTTTCTGCTTCATATACTGGATTTCTAGATCCGAGCGTGACTTCAAGCATCGTTTTATTAAGCAGCGTGTTTATTATTGGTGGAATTGCTATTTCGCTGGTCTTATTAAGTTATTCGGTATTAGAGGCGAGATTACGCATAGTCTCTTTAGCAATTGAGCAGTCGGCATCATCCATTGTTATTACTGATAAAGTTGGTGCGATTAAATATGTAAACCCAGCCTTTATCGATAAAACGGGTTATAGCTCAGAAGAACTGATGGGACAAAATCCTCGTGTGTTACAATCAGGTGAAATGGACGCTAGTGAATATTCAAGATTATGGCAGACGATCTCCTCTGGAGATACGTGGCGTGGCGAATTTCATAATCGTAAGAAAAATGGTGAGTTTTTTTGGGAGATAGCCTCTATTGCGCCAGTGAAGCAGCGTAATGGTCACATTAGTCATTTTGTGGCTGTTAAAGAAGATATCTCAGCGCTAAAAGAGGCCAAAGAGCGGATCCACCACTTAGCTAATCACGATGGATTAACAGGGCTACCCTCCAGGACTTTTTTTATGCAAAGCCTGAGCAATGTCTTGCGATCTGAGCATGCTAAAAACTGTGCTGTGCTGTTTGTTGATTTAGATGGTTTTAAGGCGATCAATGATTCGTTTGGGCATGATGCCGGTGACCAGTTGTTAATCGAAGCGACTCGGCGTCTGAGTTGCAGCGTTCGCGATATTGATATTGTTGGGCGTATTGGCGGTGATGAGTTTTTAATTTTATGCACAGAAGTCGAGAGCCAAGCTGCGGTGAAGTTAGTTGCTGAGCATATTGTTAATCTATTGGCTCAGCCTTTTATTTATGATGATGCGGAGGTCACTATCTCCGCCAGTATTGGGATCGCCTTTTATCCTCAAGATAGTGATGATGCAGAGACCTTGGTTAAAATGGCCGATAAGGCGATGTATCAGGTTAAAAGGCAAGGTAAAAATAATTACGCTTTTGCCAACTAACCTTAGTCGTTGTCAGAAATACTGTGTGATCTTGGCTGGCACCTTCAGTCTTTTTGGCTCTAGGCGGGTAAGCTGATGGTAACCGTGAGTCCTGCTTGGGGGCATGAGGTTAAGTTCAGTTTACCGCGATGCAGCTCCACAATATGATGACAAATCGATAATCCTAAGCCTGCACCTGTACCTTCGTTTTCGTTCACTCGGTAGAAGCGCTCAATGGCATTGTCCATCTGGGCTTTGGTCATGCCTTTGCCACTATCAGTAATATTGATCTCTACACTATTTTGCTTTGCTATTGCGCTGATAGAGATGAGAGATTCTTTAGGGCTGTATTTACAGGCATTTTCAATAATATTTCTTAGTACGAGCTCGAGATAGAAATGATTGCCTTGTAGGCTCAGCTTTGGCGGAATATTAATATCCCATTCGAAATCGGCAATTCCTGGCATTAACTGATTCAGCGCAGCTTCAACCATTGATTGAACATTACAGCGTTCCAAATCTAACTCCTCTATGGAGTCGACTCTGGCCAGTAATAGCAGTTGTTCTACCGTATGGCTTAAACGTGCTACACCCGTATCGATAGCATTGAGATGCAAGTTTGCCTGATTTGAACTTGGGATCAGTTCTTTCAAGCCATCTTGGTGCAATTTAATCACTGACAGTGGCGTTTTCAACTCATGGGCTGCATCGGCACTAAAGCGTCGCTCTCTTACAATGGCGCTTGCGCAGCGATTGATATAGAGGTTTAGCGCGGTTTGTACTGGTTTAAGCTCGCTCGGTAATTGCATCGCAATGGTTGTGAGGTCATGGGCTTTACGTTGACTCAGCGATCGTTCAAGGGCTTTGAGTGGTTTAAATAGCCAATACGAGAGCAACAAGATGGCCATTAAGATTAGTGGCACAACCAACAGGGGCGCCTCAAAGGCATTCCCCATAATTTGCGACACTAGTTCACCGCGAACTTCATCCTGTTGTGCCGTGATGAGCCAGATATTATTGGCTACCGAAAAATAGCTAAAGACATGCCATAATTGCCCGTCACGCTCGAGCAGATGGTATCCCTGTTTAAAGTCAGTTAATGGGGTTTTCGGAATGTTGTCAGATCGCATTAACGCTTGGTGATCGACGGACCACACTTGGAAAGCCAGCTTGTGTTCATAGGCCAGTTTTAGTGCATCTGATTTTTCTGCAAATGATTCAATGTTACTGTCTTCAATATGTAATACGAGAGCTTTTTCGGTTAACGACTTCGTTTTACTGGCGGTGATCTCATAGTGGTAAAATAGCTCCAGTGTCTTGGCTGTTTGCAACAGTTGAGCATCAAATAGCTCCTCTATCTGGGCTGAGGAATCAGAGGTGCTCATCCAGCTCGATAGCCCGACAGATAAGCCAATACCGCATAGCATCAGCAGGGTGAGCATGAGACGCAGTGAGTACATTATTCTATTTCCATTAATGTGTAACCAATGCCGCGTACGGTTTTAATCAGCTCATTGGCGGTTTTTTTGCGTAGGTGGTGGATATGCACCTCGATAGAGTTACTGCCGACCTCTTCCCATCCATAGGTTAATTGTTCGAGTTGTTGTCTGGTTAATACACGACCACTGGATTGGGCTAGCTCGTGCAGTAGCTGGTATTCACGGCGAGATAGTACAATTGAGTGACCACGAAATAATACCTCTCGGGTGGAGAGGTTGATATCTAATGCACCTACATTGAGCACATTGTTATCACGCCCATGTTGGCGACGCACAATGGCGCGAATGCGCGCGGCTAGTTCTCTTATATCGAAAGGCTTACTGAGGTAATCATCAGCGCCAATGTCGAGGCAATCTAGTTTGGTATCGAAGTCTGTGTTGGCCGTCAGGACGATAGTGGGGATAGATAGGCCTTGCTGCCGCCACTGTTTAAGGAGATCAATACCATTGCCATCGGGGAGTCCGAGGTCGAGCACTATGGCACTAAAGGTTTCATTGTGGACTGCATTTGCGGCTTGCTGATAGGTACTGAGGTGATCGACTTGCATCCCCAATTTATCTAAGCTTAGGCAGATCCCTTGGGCGAGTAAGTCATTATCTTCGACGAGCAGTATGCGCATATGTGTCCTACATAATCTGGAGCCAGTGATGAATTGGGTTTATCGATATACTTTAAAATAAACACCTTGGGCGTTTAAAAAGGATTCGGCATTACTGCCTTCGAGCATCGCCATGGTCGATAACATCCCCGCCATCACGCAGTTTTGCGCCAACACAGTGACAGATCGAGGCGCGTGCTCAACGGGAAAACCTGTATTAGGGTCAATGATATGGCCATAGCGCTTGCCATCTCGTTCGATAAAGCGACGCGTATCACCGCTGGTGGCCAGTGCGCCTTGACGGATCTGCAATACCGCCGATGCCTTATCGAGATCATCGGGGTTTTCTATGCCCACTTGCCACGGCGGGTTTTGATTATCTCGGGCCACAGGGCAGGCTATATCCCCGCCAAAATTAACCAGTACAGAGACAGTCGGCCAACGGTTAGCGATTAAGTTGGCGGCACTGTCCACCGCATACTCTTTGGCTATGCCGCCTAAATCCAAATTCATCTTGGTGGGCATCACCATAGTCGATGTTGAAAATGTTACTGCGGAAAAATCGACTAATGCCTTCGCTGCTTGGATAGCACCATTATCGGGTAGTTTTGCTTGGTTACCGTCTTCAAACCGCCACAATTGCATTAATGGGCCAGCCGTGATGTCAAATCTGCCGTCGCTTAGCTCGAAACACTGCTGGGCAAACGTCAGCAGGCGATAGGTCTCCTCGTCAATTGCGACGGGATTTGTATCGCTATTATTGATCTGCCAAAGCGGGTTATGAGTGATAAAGCGGCTATATTTGGCTTCTATTCGCCGAGCTTCTTTAACAGCAACAGCGAGTATTTCACTCGCGATTACTTTATCGAAGCTGGCGATTAACAGTTCACAAGGGCTCGCCATGGCGCGAAATTGTCCAACAAAGCCCCAAGGCCGAGGCTGCAGTTGTGCTTCCTGGGGCAATGAAACGGGGCGTGTTGTATCAATCTCATCTGCAGCCTTGTAACCCATGGCTATCCTTGTTTATAGGCATTACCTGCCGTTAACTGGCTTAAAAAGAGTAGCTAAATTGCGCGACTATGGCTTTAACTTGTGGGAATAAGTCATAGTTTTGTAATTGACCAAACAATTGAGTGCCATTATTTTCTGGATTTTGCTGATAGTACTCTAATCGATAGCTCATTTCATGGCCGCCAGCCAATCTTTGGCCGAATTTTATCCCAAGGGTATAAGCGTTCATATCACCGATGCGATAGTCCGCACTGGCGTACTCAGGTAATGGCTCTCCAGCGACTAAGAATGGTCTGTAAAAGTCGGCTCCTTGCTGTTGGTAATAACGCAGGTGAACTTGACCATAAAAGTTACCGCTAAAGTAATATCGGTAATGGGTTTCTAAGGTGTGCGATTGTATGTCCCAATCATCGGTACTATAGCGATATGAGAGATCGACAACCCCTGAATCTAGTGCCCCTTTCGTCATCATGTAAAAGCTGTGCTTAAGGCGGGTATCTGGTCGACTCTCATACAGATAATTTTGGCTGGTACCTGTATCATCAACTTGGCTTAAAATTTTATAGGGATCATTCATATACCCCGAGACGCTCGATAACCCATAGTTGGCTTGAAATAACCATCGACGGCTTAATACTTGGGTCACGCTGAGCATGATATCGGCAGTGGATTTGTCGTCAGAGCCATCTAAACGTGTTTGATCGAACGCGGCCTTAAATTGGGCTTCCGTATCATAGTCTTTTCTTAGCGCCATCGCGGAAAATGCAACCGGGCGTCCGCCGACAGGGTCGACAACATCATAGGTATAGGAGCCAGATAGAGACAAGGTGGTATTGTCTTTATTGAAGCTACGCTCAACGCCACCATTGAGTCCCATCGACATATAGTCAAACTCTTTAGACCCATAAAGCCCGCCGTTGACTTTCCACTGTGGAGTTAAGGTCTCGCTCCAGTTAGCGCTTGCCTGTACGCGAGTGTCGTGGAAGGTATCATCGAGCGGAGTGTCACCTGCAGCAATAGTATATTCGCCATTACCAGAGGGACGGGTAAAGGTTTGGCTACTATTTTGTGCTACGGCGCCGGATGCCGATGCGCCCGTTAAGCTATCAACCACCAGTTTCATATCCAGCAGTGAGGTATCACCGAAGGATTTTTGTACATTACCTATGGCTTCAATAGCCTGAACTCTGTCTTGTTCGCCGTAATACATCAGCGCAGCATCGATTTTCCAGTCATCAAGGGTTGAATCTGGGGTTACTGCTTGGGCCTGTTGGCCGACTAAGGAGCAGCTAGCCATGGCTAAGGCACTGGCTATATTGCGGTGTTTGTTTAATTGCATCCGCAACCTCCGCCCGCAAATGCACGGCCACCACTGGTGCCTTCTTTGCTGAAATAGATATGGTCATCGAGGGCAAGATCGAGCTTCTCTGCGTCGAGCGCCATGTCGGCACGGGCCAATTGATCTTTTTCCCAAGGCTGGACGCCTAAGCTGGAGCAGGCGGATAAACTGGCGATAATGGCAATCGCGATAACAGACTTATTCATAGATCACTCCTTCAATAGTGTCACGAGCTCTTGCTCATATTGATTGGCATACTCTTCAAAAAAACCTACGTGGCTTTGTACCAGTTGACCCTGTTTATTAAAGATATAACTGCTCGGCATACCTTGAAGATCGAATGCGGCGGCGGCATCGCCTTCTGGGTCGAAACGAATATGAAACTTGGCTGGCAATAGAGCTAGAAATTTGTCGGCGAGTGCTTTGTCTGAATCCAAATTAATCGCCACCACCGCTAAACCTTGGTTTGCATATTTAGCATGCATGGCATTCATCCATGGGAATGACTTGCGACAAGGACCACACCAAGAGGCCCAAAAATCGACATAAACCACTTTGCCTTTAAACTCTTCAAGGGTCGTGGTTTTTGCTTGAGCATTTTGAACAGATTGAGTTAAAGCGGGTTCTGCACTAATCGGCAGCGAGAGTAAACTTGGCAATATAACACCTAGCAACAACACAAATTTCTTCATATACAGGTTCCAGTATGATCGCTTATGATCAATCTATTAGCCTAATCTTAAGGTTTCCTTAACAAATAGTTTAAACTTATTTGGATAGCCGTGGATCATTTGAGAGCAGGTTAATGACTTTAGTGGAAGGCTAGAGCGAAAATGACTATTTCACTATGTGAAACAACCTAGCCTACTAGGTGTTGTAAATCGTTTACTGGTCATTAAGTTGGCCCTGCGTTAGCCGTTAGCCGTTAGCCGTTAGCCGTTAGCCGTTAGCCGTTAGCCGTTAGCCGTTAGCCGTTGGCTGAAGAGATGGTTAAAGGTTTTTGCGGTATCGTAATTTGTGTCGTCATTTCTCAGTAGTGGATGATCTTGGCGGCTAAGTCCTTTTCTGGCAGCCGTATTGGTTGCATCTCATATTTCTGGTAAATCGTATCTAAGCAGCCCCTGCTGCAAGGGTTTAATCCCATGACCGAGATATGCTCGTTTGGCTTAGAAATGGCTTCTGACCTGTAAACGCCATTCCCAGCTGTTGATCTCGGCGCCGCTGGTAAAAGGCAGAGTGAGATCTATGTGGGCGACGCTGCCATAACTGGAACGTGAGGAGTAGATGCGGGCGCCTATACCAATGCTACCGATAGGACCCGAAACTTCATTGTCATGATCCGGGCCGCCACTTGCCTGACCCACATCGGTAAACAGGGCCCAACCAAGTTCGGCCAGTTGGTACAGATTGATGTTGGGATAGTTTCTAATCTCTGCGCTGATCAGCCATTGATTATCGCCATATTGGTAGTCGTTGGGATAGCCTCGTACGCCAGTGTTATCCCCTAAGGCGAGCGGCGCGTCTAGATAGTTATTGTTAGATGTGCTTAGTCGCATTTTCGAGTAAGCGGTCCACTTGGGGTTGAACTTGTAAAAATATTCGGCTGTGGCGCTGACCCTAAAGTAGTCTGCCTGACGGGTCGCTAACACTCCTTCGCCGTCCATGCGCAGTAGGACTAACTGTTCATCGCTTTTATACCCACGAGAGGAGTACCAGTTGAAATGATAACCTGGTGACGAATGGCTATCCGTATCTTGGGTCTCTATGCCGAATTTGAGATAGTGTTGCCAGCCTAAGTTTATGTCTTCGTTGTAGTTAATCAGGTAGATATTGTTCAGAACCCTATAGTCGTCTTCAATAAATTGATAGGCAATCCAGGGGTATAGGAAGTCTCTGTCTTGTGGCAGCTCACTGTTGGGGTACAAGGGGATATTGTCGAAGCTGTGTTTATCTTGGGTCATGCCCAATATGATGCGTGAGCGCCAGTTGTCTTTCTTATTTAGTCGCCAGCCATATTGGGCGTTGAGGTATTCGACCTGATGTTCAAATTCATTAATGTCGAAGCCGTTTTGTCTTATGGTATCTGTGCGTAGATCGTCTATAAAGTGCGCCGAATACATAGTTTTGCTATCAAGGCGGTAGAAGGGCTTAGTGAAATTAAAAATAGTGGCTTGGCCATCACTGTTGTCATAAAAGTTGGCACTGAAGGTGGAGTGTTTCACTAACCAGTCGCTAGGGACGCGAAAGGCGAGTTGATAGCCGGTGCGATCGACATCGGAAGTGTATTTTAGGCGTGTACGCACCCCTAGACCCAGCAGGTTATCTTCTTTGATCCCGACGGAAAACTTGTTTTCGCCGCCACTGTGGCTGGCACTAAAGGTGGGGAGCAGTGACCAATTGTCCCAGGTCTCAACCAATACGGTTTCACCTTCGCCGATCTCTTCTTGTGTGGCATCTGGGTCGCGCTGGGCGAAACCAATTTTGGCATCGCGAATGTAGGACTCATAACGCAGAATACGTTGCGCTTCATCCAGATCTTTTTGTGAAACCTTTTCAGTATCATCAAAGCTGAGTTTGTTGAGTATTGTCGATTCGAGGGTATTAATGTGCAGATAATTAGCCCAGCGATGAATAAAGAAGGCATCGGGATCTGATTCATCGAAGATGGCGTTACTCACGACCACTATTTTTTTGATGGAGTGCTTTTGTTCGGATGATACTGTTTCATTCTGCGTTGGTGCTTGCGTCATTTGTTGATTGTCGGCCGCCATCAGACCGCTGGCCAATAGGCTGCAGAGCAGAGGAAGAAGGCGCGCACCTGTTCGCATGATAATCATCCTTATCTTAGCTTGTTATCTTTAAGAAGGACGCAGAGATTAAATTCGAGATACAATTTAATAACACACCTGTAATGGCAAATAGTCAAGGTGCGGGCAAGAATAAGGCGATGATTTTACTTGAGCAATTTTAGATGCAGCCCTATTGGCCGCATCAGCACTCGAGTTGGTTTTTTAGAGGGTACGTCGCGGAGGCACGGCCACGTTGGCAAAGATAAGTCCTGCTATCAATGACATGAAGATCAGAAAGATCTGGCTGCCAATATGGGATTGATTCAACATGGTCTCACCTAAGATCAGCGTATTAAGTCCTATATAGGTCTTACTGCCGGGCACCAAGATCACTATTCCTTGGAGCAAGGCGATTGATGCAGGTGCTTTCATCCAGCGTGCATAGAGATTTGAGTAGATCCCAACCGCTAATGCACCAAAGAAAATACCGATCGAGTCACCCAAATAGATGCCTGCTAACATGGCGGAGAAGAAGGCGATGATACCGGCAAATATGCCCCAAGGAGAATCTTTAAGACGCGCCTTGAAGATGATAACCAGTGCAGTGGACAAAATAGGTACTGCAGACCAAATCGCCCAACGTGGTAGTGGTGTCGGCTCGAAGTAGATCGCCTCACCAAAAATAGCATTACCAATCACCATGCCAAAAATGGCGCCAAAATAGAGTTTAAACAGCAACATGCAAGCATCCATGATGCGTGCTGTGCCTGATATCAAATCGCGTGCGGCGAGTTCGGCTAATCCAAGGGTAAGTGCGAGGCCGGGAACAAAAATAATAATCCCCGAGAGGATCACCACAGGAATATTAATATAGGGATCGAAGTAGGAGATCCCGCAGGCGACAATCGCACACAAAATGGCCGCTAAAGGTTCTAACGTTTCGGCCATCCTTTTTGAACGTTCGGCGCGATAAACCAGGCCGTAGACCATGATGCCCAGCATTGACGACCAAAACACATCGTTCCAACTGGTTCCCATCAGCATGGCGAAAGCCCCAGCCGAACTGCCAAAGGCCAGCAGATTTAATAATGGACCGTAGGGGCTGGGTTTGTTGGCGATCTCTTCGAGTCTTTCGGTGGCTTCTTGCAAGGTTCGTTGACCAGAAACGAGCTCACCCACCAGTTCATCGGTACGCGCTAGAGACCCAAGATCTAGGTCACCAGGCTTGACTCTGGCAACATGATTGTATTCCTGATCGGCATCATGTTGTAAAACAAAAGTCATAGAAGTGGGTGATATCAGAAAATAGCCTTCGATACCCAATAGTTTTGAGATGGTTTGCAGGTGAGATTCTAGTCGATAAGCAGGTGTACCAAACTTATGAAGGTACTTTCCTAACTTAATGATAAAACGTCTTTTTTCTATGAATTCTGCGTTTTCCAATTGTACAGTCCATGATGCTGAAACTTATGGGTAGTGTTAAAACGAGCGCATCTTAACCCATCTTGTACAAAAAAGGTTAATGGCTTGGAAATTTTTTGACTTAAGCATAGAGTATGTAGAGTTTTTTGATGGATAGGAAAATATCATGTCAGTAGCAGTTTCAGGGTTTTATATTGGATTGACCGCCATCATGGCTGTTTATTTTAGCTGGCGAGTCGTGAAGTTAAGAAGGGGACTTAAGATAGGTTTAGGTACTGATGGCAATCAAGCTCTGACCTTAGCAAGTCGTGTTCATGCCAATCTTATCGAGAATGCTCCCATTGTGATGGCACTATTATTAGTGGCAGAAATGAATGGTTTAGCCGAGGTGTATATTCACCTGATAGGTACAGTTTGGCTGGTGGCTCGTATGCTGCATGCCATCGGGCTAACGCAAGGCCTAGGTGGTTATCATTTCGGACGTTTCTGGGGAGTGTTATTGACCTGGATCCTAATCCTTACGCTATCTGTGGTTAATATTGGTTATTTTATTCTAGGCTGATTTTTTAACGGATTTGCTGCTTTTTTGTTCGCGCAAATGGCTGTTTCGCTGTTATACTCCGCGTCCTTTTTGTTGCTCTCTACGCTTTGTCTAAACTTAGGCAGAGTGGTAGGGGGTCGCAGAAGTTACTGGGATACTTAAAGCTCAGTAACTACAATTATTGTTGGTTTGGAAGTTAGGCAGTCATATTCATGCAGGTTGAATCCACGTTATTTACGCATCCCAAATATTTAAATCGCACTGAAAAGCCAGTGCCATTTTTACCTATGTCTCGAAAAGAGATGGATAAATTGGGCTGGGATAGTTGTGACATCATAATTGTCACTGGCGATGCCTATGTGGATCATCCCAGTTTTGGTATGGCGGTGATCGGTCGCATGCTGGAAGCCCAAGGGTTTCGCGTGGGTATTATTTCTCAGCCCGACTGGTCGAATAAAAACGATTTTATGAAGTTAGGTAAACCTAACCTCTATTTCGGTGTGACTGCCGGCAACATGGATTCGATGATCAACCGTTACACGGCTGAGCGTCGTTTGCGTCACGATGATGCCTACACTGCGGGCAATATCGGCGGTAAACGTCCCGACCGCGCCGTCACTGTTTATACTCAGCGCTGTAAAGAAGCCTTTAAGCAGGTACCTGTGGTTATCGGTGGTATTGAGGCGAGTTTACGCCGTATTGCCCATTATGATTATTGGTCAGACAAAGTGCGCCGCTCAGTGATTCTTGATGCCAAGGCTGATATCTTAGTCTATGGCAACGCAGAGCGTCCGCTGGTGGAACTTTCACATCGTATCGCATCTGGCGAGCCGATAAGTGAGATCCATGATGTACGCGGCACTACAGTGATCCGCAAAGAGCCATTGCCAGGCTGGAAAGGCATGGACTCGCGTAAGCTAGATCAGCTGCATAAAATTGACCCAATCCCCAATCCTTATGGTGCCGACGATGTGGGTTGCCAAAATCTCTCAGGCCCAAGCGACGTTAAGGTGTTTGATAACGAAGCGCCGAAAGCCATTTCGGTGCAGCCGCCACGTCCAAAGCCGTGGGAAAATACCTATGTGTTGTTACCTAGCTATGAAAAAGTGGCTGAAGATAAGTATCTCTATGCCCATGCTTCACGAATCTTGCACCAAGAGCAAAATCCAGGGTGTGCCCGAGCGCTATTTCAGACCCATGCGCAGCGCGCTATTTGGGTTAATCCGCCTGCTTGGCCGTTGAACACCGATGAGATGGATGGGGTTTTCGACTTAGCCTATAAGCGGGTGCCACATCCTGTGTATGGTAATGAAAAAATCCCTGCCTATGACATGATCAAGACCTCGATCAATATTATGCGAGGCTGTTTTGGTGGCTGCTCATTTTGCTCTATTACCGAGCATGAAGGGCGGATTATTCAGAGCCGTTCACAAGACTCTATTATTAAAGAGATCAAAGATATTCAGGATAAGGTGCCCGGTTTTACTGGGGTGATCTCGGATCTTGGCGGCCCAACCGCCAACATGTATCGACTGGGTTGTACCTCGGTGAAGGCCGAGAGTACCTGTCGCCGACTCTCTTGCGTCTTCCCCGCTATCTGTGGTCATCTCGATACCGATCATCAAGCGACGATCGATCTGTACCGCGCCGCGCGTGATGTGCCGGGCATCAAGAAGGTGCTTATCGCCTCGGGTGTGCGTTACGACTTGGCCACCGAAGATCCGCGTTATGTGAAAGAGTTGGCCAGTCATCATGTGGGCGGCTATTTAAAAATTGCCCCAGAGCATACCGAAGAGGGACCGCTCACTAAGATGATGAAGCCGGGCATGGGAACCTATGACAAGTTTAAAGAACTGTTTGATAAGTATTCCGCTGAAGCGGGCAAGAAGCAGTATTTGATCCCTTACTTTATCTCGGCGCATCCAGGCACCACAGATGAAGATATGGTGAACTTGGCGCTATGGCTTAAGGGCGAGAAGTTTAAACTCGATCAGGTGCAAAACTTCTATCCGTCACCTATGGCGAACGCCACGACGATTTATCACACTGAGCTTAATTCACTTAAAAATGTGAAACACACCAGTGAAACGGTTGAAGTACCTAAAGGCGGCCGTCAGCGTAAGCTGCACAAGGCACTGCTGCGTTATCACGACCCAGCCGGTTGGCCAATGATCCGCGAAGCGCTCATCAAGATGGGTAAGGAGCACCTTATCGGTGGTGGCTTAAATTGCTTAGTGCCAGCCGAAACCCGTCAAGAACGTCAAGGTTTATTAGCCAAAGGCGCTGGTGGTAAAACCCCTGCGGGTAAAAAGGCGGTGACTCGTTTCTCTGCTAATCAGTTCGATGAGCGTAAGGGCAGTGGCCAAGGCAAGAGCAAGTCTAATGCTAAGCCTCAGGGCAAGTCGACGGGATCGGCAGCTGGTAAAGGCGGAGCCGGTAAAGCTAGCACTGGTAAGCCTGGCAAACGTCCGGTGAAGAATGCTTGGGGCACCACGCCGAAACATCAGCGTTAAACCACCGCTGGTCAAAACGATGAAAAAAGGGGAGTATCTAATGACTCCCCTTTTTTATTGTACAGGAGCTTCTTATGAGCGACTCAAATGGCACGGCCAAGGTCGATGGTTACAGCGACGAGGGTTTTTGGCGTAAGGTCAAACAGTTTGCTAAGCAAGCTGGGCGAGAGGTGATAGACAACGCCCTGTGCCTCTACTACGCAGCGCAGAGGCCCGATACACCCAAGTGGGCCAAGACGGTTATCTTTGGCGCTCTGGCTTATTTTATTATGCCGCTGGATGCCATACCCGATCTCACCCCTGTGGTGGGATTCTCCGACGATCTCGGCGCATTGGCTGCCGCGTTGGCTATGGTCAGCATGTATGTGGATGACAATGTAAAAAACCAAGCAGCAGAAAAGACCGCTGCTTGGTTTGATTAGACCTGTATCTATCCGATTCAGTTTTAATTTATCTGCTTGTGGTACTGTTTTTGATTACCTTAATGGAGAGCAGAAATAAAATGAAAAAACAGTTACCTCTATTTGTACTATCGACCATGTGTACAATGCCGGCTTTGGCCACAACCACTGAGCAAGTCGAGTTTTTTAAGCATATCGCCGCACATTGTGGCAAAGCTTTTGAGGGCATGGTGACCGCCGGCAATAGTGCCGATTCGGCATTTAGTGGCAAGAAACTAGTCATGCATGTGCGCGAGTGCAGTGACAAGGAGCTAAAAGTCCCGTTTCATGTCGGCGACGATCATTCACGGACTTGGGTGATCACCAAAACCGATTCTGGACTTAGGTTAAAGCACGATCATCGTCATCAAGATGGCACTGAAGATAAGGTGACTATGTATGGCGGTGACACTATAGATAATGGCAGTGCTCAGCTACAATCTTTCCCTGTCGACCAATTCTCTATCGACAATTTTAACCAAAATGGTCTTAGTCAGTCGATCACCAATGTGTGGCACGTGGGGATCAGTGAAACCAGCTTTATGTATCGATTAACCAGAGAAAATCGTGACTTTAAAGTAGAGTTTGATTTGACGAAGCCTGTGGCGTTGCCGCCAGCGCCATGGGGACACGAGTAGTGTTGCAATGAAGGTTGGGCATTGTTGTTTGGTGCCTAGTCTAATGGATATTGGTGAGGTGATTTAAAGATCTTGCCTTGGTGGTCATCGAACGCCTGCCCAGCGGGTGCTATACATGGAAGTACAAATGTCGCGCTCACATCCTGTGATCACGACATTTGTACATGCGCTTCACCTGCTGCAAGCAATTCAAAACCATGAAGGTCAACTCTACCATCTGCGAAGTAAAAATCAACACAGCCAGATACTCTACCAACACTAATTCAGCCACATGTTGAACCACAAAAATGCCAATACCTTCATTCGGAGATCTGCTTATTTTTCTGCTCTTAGTCTGCCCTTAGGTATTGAAGTTGATTATCTAAATTTTTTTAAAGATAAACTTCGGCTTACCTTTCTCTAATCAATTTTTTAACTGAATCTATCTCGCAAACTGGTCAATGAATTAAATCACTTCTTTTGGTTTATGCGCTTGATATTTTGTGTTTTTTTGTTGAGTGTTGTCGTCATTTTGTTCTCTTTGGGCTGTCATGATTTTCGATGCAACTGGATGCAACTGGATGCAACTGTTTGTTGTTGAATAATTGAATATAATTTATTGGTGGTTATATCAGGCTAGGGAACGGTAACGGGTTCATTTGACGTTACGTAAAATATCTTGTTGTATCAGATTTTCGGAGTATCTTAGTCAAAGACTATAAAGCGTTTATCGGTACTAAATGACACCGTCGATAGCTCTCTATGTTCTCCACGATGCATGGTACCGGTAGTTTAAAACCAGGAAGGTTAAAAGGAGACATCTAGTATGAAACGATTTTTGGTCAACATAGCTTCACTGACGCTGTTGTTAAGTAGCTCTGCCCTCTTTGCGCAGAATGAAAGCGAGGTGACCCTATTTACTAACGTCAATGTATTCGATGGCGTTCATGAAAATCTGATTCAGAACGCCAATGTTGTCGTCACAGGCAACCGGATCACCGAGATATCTACAGAGCCTCTCGCCGTCGCTGGCGGTAAAGTTATTGATGGTGGTGGCCGTACCCTGATGCCAGGGCTTACCGATGCTCACTTTCACATCATGCATGCCCATATTGCTAGTCGGCAAATTCTTGTCAATGACCTTGGTTATTTGACTCTCGCGGGGGCCGAAGCCGCTGAAGCAACGCTAATGCGGGGCTTCACAACGGTTCGCGATCTTGGTGGCCCGGTTTTTGGTATCAAGAAAATGATTGATGAGGGCAGATATCTAGGGCCTAGAATATACGCTTCTGGCGCTTATATATCTCAAACTTCCGGTCATGGCGATATGCGTTTTCCGACGTCGATACCAAGAAAAGAGGGCAGAGAACTTCTTGATGCAGAAATTATGGCATGGACCAGTATTGCTGACGGAGTCCCTCAAGTGCAAAGACGGGTACGTGAGAACCTAATGAGAGGCGCAACTCAGATTAAGGTTATGGCGGGTGGTGGCGTCGCTTCGTTTAGTGACCCTCTGGATGTAATGCAATATACCTATGAAGAAATGAAGGCCGCTGTGGATACCGCAGCAACGTGGAATACTTATGTCACCGTGCATGCTTATTCCGATAATGCGGTTCGAGGTGCCTTGGAAGCTGGGGTTCAGTGTATCGATCACGGCCAGATGATGACCGAAGCCACGGCAAAACTGATTAAGAAAAAAGATGCCTGGCTGAGTTTGCAGCCTCTACTCAATGATGAAGATAGAATTGTCTTCCCAGAGGGCTCTTTCGAACAACAAAAAATGTTAGCAATGACCTCTGGCACAGAGAAGGCTTACGATTTGGCCAAAAAGTATGATCTTAAAGTTGCCTTTGGTACAGATTTGCAAAACGGCCCTGAGATTGCCGCTAAACAGGGTAAAGCACTGACTAAGCTAACAAGATGGTATGAACCATGGGAAGTGTTGAAAATGGCAACCAGTACCAATTATAAGTTGTTCAAAATGTCAGGCCCTAGAGATCCATACCCTGGTGAAAATGGTGTGATCAAGAAAGGCGCTTTGGCTGATATCCTTTTGGTCGATGGTAACCCGCTAAAGGACATCAAGCTGATTGCCGATCCTGAGAAGAACTTTGTCGTCATCATGAAAGACGGAAAAATCTACAAAAACACACTCAATTAATTGGTGTTAGCACCATGCCCTGTCGTAAAACTGCTCGTCATCGGTGGAGTTATGGCAGGGCTTTGTACTGTTAATAGATTGGACGCTGAGTTGAATATCTTAAGTATGTAGGCACATACAAAACCTTGTTGTTTGCATCGAGCGAAGTGCACACTTGTGGTTGTTTCTATCTTGCTAGTTTAGAAAAGTCGCTTGCAGGTTTTATCCAAAAATGTTCCAAATATTTTGCGGCACTCCCTACGTCCGTGTAGGTTAGCGGTTTTCGTTAAGCGATCAGGGATGACGTCATAGCATCACCAAGCCATATCTGCGCATAAGCGAGCCACAGGCGATTAACAGCAGCGAAGGTAAAAACTTCAAATCATTGGCGTATCGCTGTAATGCACCTGCTGCAAGCAACTCAATACAATGAAGTCATGGTTGCAAACCATTAAATTCCCTCTGAGCTGGTCAGAAGCTCAATCACATTACAAATACACACTAGGTAAAACTAGATTCTTCACTCCTCGCTGTGACAGCTTCGCGGCGAGCCGCTGGATATCGGCTTCATGACAGTTTGGCCAGTGGTTCGCTTCGCCTATGACGCCATGGTGGTGAAAGGCGTTGAGTTTAATGCGTACCGTTTCGGGTAACTTGTTTAGATACTGAGACAGAGCATCTATTTCTTGGTCGAAATCGCTGATGCTGGGGATATGCAGTAGGCGTACTTCGTACAGCTTTTCATGCTGGGCTAATAGGGTCAGCGACTGAAATACCCTGTGGTTATCGCGGCCGGTGATGTAGTGATGGGTCTCTTGCTGCCAAGCTTTTAAATCCACCATAGCGCCGTCGAGATAGGGCAATAGTTTGCGCCAACCTGTCTCGCTTAAGCTGCCGTTAGTGTCGAGCATGCAGCTAAGATGGCCAAGTTGTGGACTGGCTTTGATTGCTTTAAATAACGCGATAACAAACGGCAGTTGCAAGCTGGCTTCACCGCCGCTAATCGTGATGCCGTTGATAAAGGGTTGGTTAGTGCGGATCTGAGCCAGTAGTTGTTCGACACTGTATTGCTGGGTTTTTGGGTTAGATTGTTTAGTGCAAGCGGACAAACACTTGTCGCAATGACTGCATAGTTCGCGACTCCATACAATGCGTGGTTTCATGCCCCTTTTGTTCACCTGATTTAAGCTTAAGCTATCAAAGGCGAGCGCAGCCTGTGGGCAGGCGGGAATACAGTCACCGCAATGATCGCAAAGGGTGATGGTGTGGGGGTTATGACAGTTCTTACAAGTGTAATTACACCCTTGCAAAAAGATCACCTGTCGACTTCCCGGTCCATCGACACAGGAGAAGGGCAAGATCTGGCTGACATTGGCCAATGGACTTGCCGATACTCGGTTTATGCTAGTTTCGCTCACGGCTCTTTTGCTCACGGTTTTTTACTCACAGCTGTTTTATTAAAAATAGTGTGGCGTGAGTTCATGGGCGGCGACTCTGGGCTGACGCTTAAGTATGCCGGTATTTTGCGCCGCTTCTGCGCCAAGCCCTGTGGTGTTGGTGCGCGAGCCTTGCAGCTTAAAGGTGGCTATGTCCGAGAGTTTTATCATGTAACCCGTGACACGAATTAAGTCATTAGAGGCGACATTGGCGCTGAACTCGCGAAAGCCTAAGTTAAATGCGCCCTTGCATAGCTGCAGCATGGCCTCGGGGTTTTGCTTGACGGTGGCATCGATAGTAAGGATGTCGCTGATCCCAGAGGTGTAGTATTGATGGTGCGGCGCTAACGCTTGAATATGCGCCACAGGATTGGGCTCTGTGCCATAGGGAATCCGCACGCCCGGGGTTACATCAATATCTAAGCTAATGCCGCTTTGAGAATGCAGCAGGGCGCGATCGTTATAACCGTAAGTCACTGGAGTCGATTTGACGATGGCATTTAAGGCCTTCGATATGCGGTAGCCTAACTGATTGGCGCTGTCGTGATGGCCGTAATTCTTGCTCGGTTTGTTGCTCATTTGCTCAGATATGGGCGCATTGCCGAGTAGAATATCCACCGCCTCGGCCATACCGTAGATGCCAAACATAGGCGCGAAACGTGACGGTTCAATTAAGCCCTCTTTTACCAAGAAACTGTCGAAAAAATGCGATTCTTGATGAAGAAATTTAGCGCGGGCTTCGATCAGCTCATAGGCGAGGGCGCAGTAGCTTGGCAGGGTATGTTCAAAGAAGTCGTCGATGCTAGTCGTCCGACTGGCTAACTGTTTTAGATTAATCCGGACTAAGGTATTGGCGCCGCCGGCAAGTGGTAGCGCGTTATAACAACTGACAATGCCGAATCCTTTTGCGTCAAAGGCGCTCGCGTGCATTGGGTAGTTAGCGATATGGGGCTTATTACATTCACAAATATTGCTGGCCGCTATCTGCAACAGATCATCGGGGGTGGTGGTTGGATCATACATAAAGGTCAAGTTAGGTACGACTTGTTTCAACTCGGCATCTATCTTCAGAATGGTACGGCAAACGATATTATCCCTCGGGCCGATATTGACGTGCACAAAGGCGTCGGGCAGGGTGCGATCTAGCATGATCCACAAGTTTTTAAGCTTGCGGTATAAGGTTTGTTCATCAATCCCCTCAACGTAGGGCATTAAGAGTTCATCGAGCTGGCCCAGATATACTGGCATGTTGGTGACTGACGGTACATGGTGATAGAGAATGACCAGTGCATTGATTGCTTCATCTAAATCTGTCGCGGCGGCTAGCTCTAAGTGGCTTGAGCCTTGGCGTAAGAACTTCGCATAATCTGGCAATACATAACGTGGCTTAAAGGGGGCGTGACCCTCAAACATGTCGCAAATAATCCCCGCTTGCATGGCCTCTGTTACCGCATCGGAAATGGTTACATAGGGCAGGCTTGCTTCAGCCTCTAAGGCCAAATAGGCCGATTTCTGTTTAGGAGAAAGATGCGGGTCGCTAACAATGCTGGCTAGTTTATCGATAACGGTCATGATGGTATCCACAATAATATTATGGGTATAAATTTACTTGGTTAGTGGATGAGCGAAAAGTGAAAAACCGCTAATGGCGCGTTTCCAATCTGGAAATCCGCTGGGCGATATCTTAGTTTCTGCTAAAGGTGAGATCTGGGTAGGCGTGGTAGCCATTTATCCAACCCCGCCCCCGTTTATTACTGCAACAGCTAGGGCAAATCACTAGGGATACACCACAACCCGAGGCTTGTGAAAGTGAATTAGCGCTGAGGGGGAACGCGAGTATTGTCGCTACCTTTCATCGACTTAATGGCAACGTCAGCCAGTGTGCCAAGTATTAGGGTATTCGTCGTAATCCCCTGTAGCGTAAACTTAAGTTGATTGGGCTTAAACTCTAAGCCGAATGTCACTATGTGTGTGATGCATGCTTAATATGCAAAATGTGCAGTATATTCATAGCGTTTTTTACACTATGCTTTGGGTCTATTTGAAACATAAGGAGGCGCCATGTTTAACGCACTCGTATTGACCCAGCATGATAAGCAAACCCAAGCAGAAGTTCGTCAATTATCCCTAGCGGATCTACCTGAAGGCGATGTACTGGTTGATGTTAGCTATTCATCACTAAACTATAAAGATGGTCTTGCGGTGACAGGGCTTGGCAAAATCATCCGTCAGTTTCCTATGGTACCCGGGATCGATTTTGCTGGCGTGGTGAGCGAGTCAGCCGATCCTCGTTACAAGGTGGGTGATGAGGTGATCCTCACGGGTTGGGGCGTGGGCGAAAATCATTGGGGCGGTATGGCGCAAAAGGCAAGAGTCAAAGCCGATTGGTTAGTCCCTATGCCAAAAGGTTGTGATGCAGCTAAGGCGATGATGATCGGCACTGCAGGTTTAACCGCCATGTTATGTGTGCAAGCGCTGCAACAAGCAGGTGTTGCGCCTGACGCTGGCGATATTTTAGTGACAGGTGCGAGCGGCGGTGTAGGCTCGGTGGCAGTGACCTTACTTGCGCAACTGGGTTATCGCGTGGTGGCAAGCTCGGGTCGGGTCGAAGCTAACGGCGAGCTACTTAAGCAGCTTGGTGCCAGCGACGTTATCGATAGAGGTGAACTCGAACAAGAGGGTCGTCCACTGGATAAGCAGCGCTGGGCGGGGGTTGTTGATACCGTGGGTAACAAGGTGCTTGCCAATGCGCTGTCACAGATTAACTATGGTGGCAGTGCTGCTATTTGTGGTTTAGCGGGTGGTTTTGCGTTGCCAACCACGGTCATGCCATTTATTCTGCGGGGCGTAAATCTGCTCGGTGTTGACTCAGTGTCTTGTCCCTATGAGAAACGAATGAGTGCTTGGGAGCAAGTGATTAGCTTGTTGCCTGATAGTTTCTATGAGCAAGCTTGTCAAACCGTCTCCTTGGAAGCTGTACCAGAATACGCTGCCAATATCGTAAAAGGTAAGGTCACTGGGCGTATTTTGGTTAAGGTTTAACTTCAACCTTTTAAATCGAGCGTCTTAGCTTAAACCTTCTAAGTAGAGCGCTAATTCTAGAACTGACTGAAGTGAATAAAAGTGGCTGAGATAGCCACTTTTTTGTGGGGGCAATTAAGTCCGTTGAAGTTGGCAAAGATACCCTTGTGGCGGCCCTGAGTCCTGTCTGCACTCAAGGTTGAAAATATCTGTCGCCAACTTAGTCGGATCTGCAGACCTATTATCAATTTAGCTACGCGATGGGCCAGCTAATGGGGCATTCGGACAAGCGAATTCCCAGCAAACAAAAATTTACTGATTGGCTATTACAGTTACATGCGCAAACTGCTATTTCGGCAGCTTGATGCTGACCAATAAACCGTGAGGTGTTGCATTGGTTGCGGTTATTTGTCCCTTATGAGCGTCGACAGCAGCTTTAGCAATGGCCAAGCCTAATCCCCAGCCGCCTGACTCTCTTTCCCTCGCAGATTGTGGTCGATAGAAGGGATCAAATATGGCTTTGAGATCGGCTTCTAATGCTATACCCGGACCATCATCGATGATCTCAATCAGTACATGATCGTTAAACGGTGCAGCTTTGATGCTGATCTGTTTATGAGCATAATGAATCGCATTTCGGAGTAAGTTCTCTATCGCCCTAGATAAGGGGCGCGGGGTGATTGGCAGGGTCAACTGCTCATCAATATCTATCAGTAGCTGTTTATTCTGCTGCTCGGCTTCAAACTCTGCATCGTCTAATACTTGGCCTAAGGTTTCACTGAGCGATAAACTGTGTTTGTTTTCGTGCCGGTTTAGCTTGGCCCGTGATAGTTCCAATAGTTCGGCTATCATGGCCTCAAGTTGTTGTGCTTCATAGCCAATTCGCTCGAGTTCCGTGGATTCTTGGCCTTTTTTACGCGCGAGTGCTAATGCCAATTGCAGGCGCGTTAGTGGCGTCCTAAGTTCATGGGATATGTCGCTAATAAGCCGTTGTTGGCTATTGACCATAGACTCGATAGCGTCGGCCATGGCATTAAATGCCACGGCTAGTTGGCCTATTTCATCGTGACGTGCTGTGGTGTATTTGTCGGCGCGATGACTTAAATCGCCTCTTGCTACGGCTTCGACGCTGTGCTTGAGCGCCCTAAGTGGTTTACCTAGATGCCATGCCAAAATAGCGCATAGTAGCCCAGATAGTATGATAGCCAGAATCAAGGTCATTATGATGTTGTCGATGAAAAAGAAGAACCAAGGCCTAGGGTGCATTTCGGCTAATCGACCATACAGGCTGTACTTGTTGCCATTGACCGTAAATTCATGGGGGCCAAACAGGATCTCATCTTTAAATTGATGACTTATCGGTTGGCCAGCTTCTTCCGCCAACAGCATAAAGCGCCGCATCGCTCTTGAAACTCTGTCGGTATTGACCACTTGTCCTTGCTCGTCAACCAGATAAAAGCGTACAGGTTTATGCCCCATCTCTCTAAATCGATGCCATCGCTGTGGACGACGAGAATCGAGCTGTGCCGGTTCTTGTTCGATGCGTTTAGCGACGCGTTCGAGTAGAGCCTCTAGGTGAGGGGGGATCTTGGTTTGGTCGTGCTTTTGTTGGATTAAAGGCAATAGACCGACGATGGCGATAATTAGGCTGCTACATAGCCAGAAGCTGAGTAGCAGTTTGATAAATATGCGATTGGGTAGACTGCTGAATTTCATTAAGTTAACCAGATATAACCTTTGCCACGCAGGGTTTTAACCCTTGGGCGGCCGTCGGTTCGTTCGGGTAGTTTTTTGCGTAAATTAGACAGATGCATATCTAAGCTTCGGTCAAATGGCATCAATTTTTTACCGAGCACCTTTTCGCTTAAGCAGTCTTTACTTAGTACTTCACCGCTATGTTGGATCATGTAATTGAGTAAACCAAACTCGGTACCCGTTAAGATTAATAGTTGATCCTGACAGATCACTTCTTGGCGACTTGGGTCAAGCTTAATGTCGGAGAATTCGATGGTGGTGGGTTGTGTCTCATCAACGTGTTGACCTGTGCGGCGAATAATGGCTTTCATACGTGCAACCAGTTCACGGTCATTGAATGGCTTAGGCAAATAATCGTCTGCGCCAATTTCGAGACCGACGACTCTGTCTATTTCGTCACCACGAGCCGTTAACATCAATACTGGCGTTTGTTTTTTACTGCGAAGGGCCTTAAGTACCTCAAAGCCATTTAATTGGGGGAGCATGACATCTAATAAAATCAGATCAAACTCTTGCTCTAAAGCGAGGCTGAGGCCAGATTGCCCATCATGAGCTAAGGTTAAATTGAATCCTTCCAGTTCCAGTAATTGCGCAAGCAATTCGGCTAGCCCTAGGTCATCATCGATTAACAGTATTTGATTCATGGTGTGCCTTAACTTTAAGTGCTTATGACTATTTTATCCAACAATATGCATAGGCTTGCCTTAGAGAGACAAGTCTTTTTAAGACGGTTTGGACATGTAATTGTTTGAGTATACCTGTTTCGATGTCAATTGCAGTCTACCAATGTAAGTCTGTGTAAAGTCGTGGTTTTGATCCGATTAAAGATCACTTTACATTAACTTTACAGACGTTTACCTAGCAAACACCCTCCATTACGTTGTGCCGCGTACACTGAATACCAAGGCTCATCCAGAGCTAATTGTTCGCTACCACTCGAAACCAGCGTAAGAGGCAAATTATGAATAAGTTTACTTTAAAATCAGGGTTACTGGCTTTTGTTACAACCGCAGCATTAATGGCGCCAATGGTTTATGCCGGTAATGGTCATTATGGAACTGGTGAAGGCCGTGGTGATTGCTTCGCATCTCGACAAGATATGCGTGGCGACCATCGAGGTTATCATGATCACATGCGTAAGATGTTTCGTGGACTCAATTTAACCGATCAGCAGCGCACCGATATCAAGGTGTTAATGCAACAACACCGAGATGCGATGCAAGATAAACGCCCGTCAAGTGATGTGCGTCAGGCTCATCAAGAGCAGATGTTAACCTTGGTGACCGCTGATTCGTTTAATGAAGCTGATGCAATAGCCTTTATGGAAGCCAGGCAAGCACAACGCCAGCAGGGCGCTATCGAAATGATGAAAGTACAAAGAGAGATTTATCAGTTGCTCACACCTGCGCAGCAAGCTCAGTTTAAAGAGAACTTTGCTAAGCGTGGTATTCGTAAAGGAGATCGCCCATAAGGTTGAACTGAGTTACACTTGGGTCATATTTCTTCCCCTACTTTAATCAGTAGTAATATGACCTTATGAAAGACACTTCCCAATACGATTTTTGGGTGAAATTGGCTAGTCGTGCATCTGTTGCGACAGCGCTCACCCTTATAGTCATCAAACTGGCGGCTTGGATGTATTCAGGTTCCGCCAGTATGTTGGCCTCCCTTACCGATTCGTTTGCCGATGCTCTCGCATCTATCGTGAATTTTATTGCCATACGTTACGCCATTGTTCCAGCAGATCAGGATCATCGCTATGGGCATGGCAAAGCTGAACCATTGGCATCCTTGGCGCAATCGGCATTTATTATGGGCTCGGCATTTTTGTTGCTGTTTCATGGTGGCGATAGATTGCTTAATCCAGCGCCTGTGAATCATGCATCACTGGGGATGGTGGTCTCTGTGATCGCCATCGTGCTGACTTTTGCTTTGGTGATGTTACAAAAACGAGCGCTAGTCGCTACATCCAGTACTGTTGTGGAAGCGGATTCACTGCATTATAAATCGGATTTACTGCTCAATGCCGCCGTGCTTTTAGCGCTATTCTTATCCCAATATGGTTGGGTGTGGGCCGATGGTTTGTTTGCAATATTGATCGCGCTATTTATTGGCAAACAGGCTTTAGAGCTAGGGTATCGTTCTGCACAGTCGCTATTGGATCGCGAGTTAGATGCCGATACTAAGCTGAAGATAGTTCAGGCGTTGGAGAAGGATCCTCGCATCAATGGTTTTCATGATTTACGTACACGCGAGTCGGGTAAAACCACCTTCGTTCAGTGTCATTTAGAGCTAGATGGAAAGTTAAGTTTAGATGAAGCTCATACGATTGCCGATGCGGCAGAGGCTAGGGTTAGGGCGCTATTTGATGATGTTGAAGTGCTTATTCATCAAGATCCTATCTAGCGAAAACTCGAGGCGACCGCCATTGAATATATAAGATGATTCAATGTATTTAGTTAATGTTATAGATCCGCTTGGGAGTATTCTTTAAGCGGATTTTTTTATTCTGCACATGAGGTTTTAGGCAGAATTATTTTACTGCCTATTTTTCTCCGCTTCTCCTAAAATTAATTCTTCTATAGAGGAATTTGTAATGGCTGAAGCAAAAAATCGTGTCGGGCGTCCTAGTGGGGATACGCAGAATCGAGAAAAGCTGATTGTTGCCGCGAGAACGCTATTTGTAGAACGTGATTACGCGCAAGTGACGATTCGAGATATTGCGGCTTTAGCGGGTACAGATCCTGGATTGATACGTTACTACTTTGGCTCGAAAGAGAGTTTGTTTTCCACCATGATTCGCGAGACCGCATTGCCTGTCATCGAGCAGTTGTATAGCGTGAAACGTAATACCTTGCCTACGAGTCCTGGCGATCTATTGCAGACCTATTATCAGGTGATGTCTAAGCATCCTCATTTTCCCCGGCTGATGTTTCGTATTGCCGGATTAGATCAAAGCCTGCCGAAGAATCAAGAGATCGCTCGAGTGTTTTATGATGTGGTAAGGTCAGATAATATTTTGATTTTTAAAAAATTAAAGAACAATGGCATGTTGCGTGATGACGTTGATGCTCAATGTGCGCAGTTGAGCTTTTTTGCCATGATGATCTTTCCTTTTTTGGTTCCCGATAACGTACTCAACTTATTAGGGATTGAACTGAATCCAGAATTTTTGCAGCAGCTTGCCACCCAAAATACTCAGCTGTTACACCGAGGAATAATGAAACAACAGGGCAGTCGTGATGAATACTAAAAAGCGCTTAATTTTACCAGGTATTGCGGTTGGTTTACTTATACTTATTTTAGCGGTTGTACTAAAACCTTCGCCTATCCTAGCGCCTGGGTATGATAAGGCCGTAGCGGTCGACGTATTGCCATTGACCATGAGTGAAATATCGCCTCAGATTGAAGCCTTTGGGCGTGTGGAGCCTAAACATGTGTGGCAAGCTGTAGCCGAAGTTGGCGGGAAAGTGGTTTATCGTCACCCACAACTTGAGACGGGACGTTTATTGTCTAAAGATACCTTAGTGCTAGCGATCGATCCGTTAGAGTATCAGCTAAAACTGGCTCAAGCCGAAGCAAGCCTAAATGCAACACAGGCGCAAATCACTCGACTTGATCAGCAAGAACGTAATCTCAATACCAGCTTAAAAATTGAAAAGCAAAAATTAGCATTAGCTGAACAAGAGTATCAACGCAAGCTGACGTTAAAGAAGCGCGATCTGGTATCCAGTTCGGAATTAGAGAACCAAAAACAATCCTTATTAGCTCAAACTAAGTTAGTTGAAGACCTGCAAAGCTCATTAAATTTGTTACCAGATGATCGAAAGGTAAGCTTAGCTCAAGAAAATGTTGATAAGGCCCTATTGCAAGACGCTGAACGCCGCTTGTTACAAACCAAAGTGGTGTTACCTTTTGACGCAAGGATCTCTAACGTCAACATCGAACAGGACCAAGTGGTGGGTAGCGGCTCTGTGATGTTAGTGGCGCATCAGTTGGGAACGGCAGAGGTTAAAGCCGAGCTGTCTGTACAAGATATGCGAACACTCGTGAGCAGTTTTTTGAGTGACACTCAACCCTTAAGCATGCCCTCAATTGAACGGTTTGATATCCAAGCTGAAGTGGTTTTTCAAAGTGGTGGTAATCGTTTTAGCTGGCCGGCAAAAGTCACTAGAGTGTCAGATACCGTTAATCTTAATCAGGGGACGATTGGGGTTTATCTTGAGGTTGAGCAAGATTTTCACCAGTTAGATCTCCTTACACGCCCGCCTTTAACTAAAGGGATGTTTGTCAGCGCCATTCTTTATGGCCAGTCGAGGTCGCAATTTGTGATCCCTGAAAGAGCACTCCATGGTCGCGATGTCTACCTTATGGATAAGGACAACCGATTAGTGATTAAGCCAGTCGAAGTGCTATATCGTCATCAGCAAAGGGTTGCAATCTCCGGTGATTTTGCCCAAGGGGATGTGGTGGTCCTCAATGATCTTATTCCTGCGATCGCTGGGATGTCATTGAAACTTGTTAACGGTAACTTGCAGCGAAATAGTGCTTCTGGGGAGCCTCAGAAAGGAGATACAGGGTGGGAAGCAGACCAGTGATAGCCTATATTACTCGCCATCCAACCTTAGCCAATTTGTTGATGCTAACGTTTTTGCTGTTAGGTTTGCTGCATATAGGGACGATAAAACGTGAAACCTTTCCCGAGTTTTCGCCTCCTTATGTGGTTGCTAGCGTTGTCTATCCCGGTGCATCTCCGGTAGAAGTCGAGGAGAGTATCTGTTTGCGGATGGAGGATGCCGTCGACGGTTTAGCGAATATCGAAGAAGTAAAATGTGATGCCCAAGAGGGTATCGCTTCTATGAGACTAAAGCTTGAAGCTAATGCCGACCTTGGGCGTTTATTGGTAGATGTACAGACCCAAATTAACGCCATTCAAAACTTTCCCACTCAGATCGAGCCTCCAGTGGTCAAAGAACTCGACTGGGCCGAGCCTGTAGTGGATGTCGCCATTGTCGCCGATACCAGTTGGCCGCATCTTAAACATTATGCCGAAGATTTTAAGCGTCGTTTGAAGATCGATGCAGGGGTTAATTTAGTCACCATAGCGGGCTTTTCGGATCATCAATTGCGCATCGAACTCAATCAGGTGGATATGCGGCGATTGGGCTTAACTGCGGCTGAAATCGCCGATAAAGTGGGTCGTCAAAATGTAAAGATGCCCGCAGGGAATATCGAGCTTAAAGATAAAAATATATTGCTGCGATTCGATGAGCGAAAGGTTACTCCTGCAGCGCTATCGACCACCATTGTCGCCTCCAATCCCGATGGTAGCGTGGTTCGTCTCGGTGATATTGCGATCATAACCGACGGCTTTGAACTAGATGAAGAACATATTCAGTTTAATGGCAAAAATGCAGCATTAATCAAGGTGCAAAAAAACAAAGCCGATGATGCATTGCGTATCAAGGCGCGAGTTACCGAATTTGTCGAGCAGGAACAAGCTCGGGCGCCGGACGGCATTAGTCTTACTATGACTAATGATCTCTCATCCATACTGCAAGATCGTTTGTCTATGATGCTGAAAAATGGCTGGCAAGGGATTATCTTAGTCTTTTTCAGTATGTGGCTCTTTTTCTCGCTGCGTTACTCATTTTGGGTGTCGGCAGGTCTTCCGGTCGCTTTTCTCGGTGGCCTCTATTTGATGAGCCTTTTTGGGGTTTCTATTAACCTGATGAGTCTGGTGGGGTTGCTGATGGCTATCGGTATTATGATGGATGATGCCATTGTCATTGCCGAATCGATTGCCTCCCATGTAGATCGCGGCTTTACTCCTAGCGAGTCGGTTGTAAAAGGCGTCAGCAAGGTTGCACCAGGGGTGGTGTCATCCTTTTTGACGACGGTGCTGATTTTTAGTGCGCTGCTAGGACTCGATGGCCAGATGGGGGCAGTGTTGTCGGCGATCCCAACCGTGTTGATCATGGTGTTGACCATTAGCTTATTCGAGGCGTTTTTGATTTTGCCTAATCATTTGAACCACTCCTTGTCTCATGCAGGTAAAGATAGGCAGCCATTTGAGTTTAAACGTAAATTTTTATTGAAGTTTGAGCAGTTTAGGAATGACCAGCTGGTTAGAATGGTAACCTTTCTCGTGCGCTGGCGTTATGTCAGTGTCGGCGCAACATTAGGTGTGCTGTTAGCTTCGATAGCCTTGGTTGCCGGGGGCGCTCTGAAATTTGTTCCGTTTCCTGAACTTGATGGTGACATTGCCGAGGCGAGAATAATTTTACCACCAGGTTCATCATTGAGCCTGACTAAAGGTGTGGTCGATAAGCTGATTGCCAGTGCTAAGCGAGTTGGAGCCAAATATAGCCAAGAGGTTGAGGATGATAATCAGCTAATTGAAGATATCACGGCTCAATACAACTTTAATGCCGATGCTGGGGAGAAGGGGCCTCATGTCGCCACGGTCAGATTAGACTTACTGTCGGCTGAGATCCGTAACACTCTCATCGATGACTTTATCGATGATTGGCGTGAAGATACTGGTGAGCTGGCTACGCCTCTATCTTTGGTGTTTAAGCAGCCAACGATGGGGCCTGCTGGGCGTGATATCGAAGTTCGTCTGCAAGGTGATGATTTAGATATGCTAAAAGCAGCATCGGTGTCGCTGCAATCTTATATTGGTCAGTTTGATGGGATCAGTGGCATATTGGATGATATGCGTCCCGGTAAAGAGGAGATCAAAGTCAGTTTGCGTCCCGGTGCTGAAAGCTTTGGTATTGATGGTCAGCTGGTGGCCGCTCAATTGCGTAGCGCCTTTTTTGGACAGTTAGCCGATGAGGTGCAAGTTGGTCCTGAAAATATTGAAATTGAAGTACGCTTAAACAAGTTGCAAGCTGGCGATCTCCAAGCCTTGGCTAACTTTCCTATTATGCTTAATGATGGCAGCCAGTTACCTTTGTCGGCTATTGCAATACTGGAAGACCAGCGATCCTATGTGCGAATCCAGCGCATCAATAGCCTGCGCACAGTAACTGTGATGGCCGATGTCGATAATCGCCGAGCCAATGCTAACGAAACGTTAGCTAAGGTTAAAAGTGAATGGCTGGTGAAGATTAAGCATCGCTATCCCGAACTGCGGGTGGATTTCGAAGGTTCAGCCAAAGAGACGGCCAAAACCGCAAGCTCTATGGGCAAAGGTTTTATCTTTGGGCTATTTGGATTGTTTGCCATCTTAAGCTTTCAATTTAGAAGTTATCTAGAGCCTACTGTGGTGATGTTAGCTATTCCATTGGCTTTAATTGGTGTGTTGTGGGGTCACTTCCTATTGGGTTATAACCTGTCGATGCCATCGATAATGGGCTTTATTTCGCTGGCAGGGATTGTGGTGAACGATTCGATATTACTGGTGCAATATATTCGTCATCATGTGGATGAGGGGGATAGTGTCCACCAAGCGGTGGTTAGCGCTAGTCGTGAGCGTTTTCGTGCGGTATTTCTCACCTCGTTAACCACGGCTGCAGGGCTGTTACCGCTACTGCTCGAAACCAGCTTACAGGCACAGGTGGTTCAGCCCCTGGTTGTTTCGATCGTGTTTGGTATTTTTGCATCAACGATATTGGTGCTATTCATCATCCCTTGTGCGTATGCCATCTTGGCCGACTTTGGCAGGATACATAAACACCAAGAGATATAGACGAATAATTTGCTCGGCGAGTCTTATTCGATATGGGGGTAAGCCAATAAAAACACGCTAAGTCGATCACTTTCTGATACTGATGTGTATCAGTACTAGGCTAAATCAATCGGTCACTGTGACGATTGAACTTGCTGACTGACCTTGAGTAGAGCTTCTGCTGCAGGAGTTAAAGGTAGATCTTTTCGCCAGATTAATGCCAAATCCCAAGTGAGATTGGGCTCCATAGGTATAAATACCAATTTGTTGTTGCTCAATTTATCGCTGATGGGCTCGGGTAATATCGCCACTCCCATTTGCGCTTCAACCATGGTGCCTAAGAAGTCCCATTGGCCGCTTCGAAAGGCGATATTAAGTTGCACTCCAGCTTTGGCGCTTAGGCGAGTAATGAGCTTGGCTAGTGAGAAATCTTCGTTGTAAAGAATGAAAGGGTAGGCTGCAAAATCTTGCCAAGTGATCGAGGTTTTGTTCGTCAGTTCGTGTCCCTCTGGAAGACAGGCAAGTAAGGGATAGCGCGTCAGTGCTTGATTGGCTAATTCGGTGTCGTGGGTGGTTGGCAGTGCAGTAAAGGCGATATCTAGGCTGTTATTGAGTAACGCTTGTTCACAGCCAAATCCTCCATATTCATACATTTGCAGTTCGATACCTGGATAGCGTTGCCTAAACTCTGTCAGCAAACCAATGATCAGGCTGCTCATCATCGGACAAACACCGAGACGGAGTCGGCCAGATTTAAGGCCACTTAAGTTGTTTAAGTCTTCCTGTAATCTATGCCATTGACCCAAAATTTCTCGTGCACTATGTTCCAGCAGAACTCCCGCCTGAGTTAACTCCACTTTTTGATTGTTGCGGTTTAGCAGTTGCTGCCCAAGACTTTCTTCGAGTCGCTGGATGATCTTGCTTAACGTAGGTTGAGTGATAAAGCACTTTTCGGCTGCACGAGTGAAGTTAGCACTGTCAACTAACACGAGATAATACTGCAAGGTTTTGATTGGTATGTTCATTCTTAAATGGCATCTATGGTATGGAATGTATTCATTTTACCAATGATGCTAATAAGAATACTTTAAGCTGGCTAACAGAAAAGGGGAAAGTTATGAAGCAAGGTCAACGTTTATGGGTCGGTGCCTTATGGGAAGCCGCTATGCCAGTTGAAAATGAACAGCAGAGTGCTGCAAAGCAATCAAGTCAATCTAAAGCCGATGCGATGCCATCAAGTGCTAAACAGTGACATAATAACCCAGCGTAAGCTGGGTTATTTATTCTCTTACTAAGCTGGGTTTTGGTTAGTCGATCTCTAACTCTTTAAGTTTTCTCGTCAGAGTATTACGTCCCCATCCTAAACGCTTCGCTGCTTCTTGCTTATGGCCATTGGTATGTTTTAGCGCCGTTTCCAGAAGTATGCGTTCAAAAGCGGGCTGAACTTCGGTCAGTAGATCACTTTCGCCTTCGCTGAGACGTCGTTCGATCCATAGGGTTAATGCTTGCTGCCAAGAGCCTGACTCTACCTCAGTCGCACTGTGATTGTTGATCGAAGGGGTGAGCAATTCGGGGGGTAAATCTTGTGGCAATATCTCTTGTCCCGATGCCATTACCATCAACCAGCGACAGGTGTTTTCTAACTGTCTTACGTTACCGGGCCAGGGCAAACTGGCTAAGGTTTCTGCCGTCGCCTTGGTTAAGATCTTTGGCTCGACACTGATCTCTTTTGCTGCCGTCGCTAAGAAATGGCGTGCAAGTTGTGGAATATCCTCACGGCGTTGAGATAATGGTGGCAGGTGCACTCGGATAACATTGAGACGATGGAATAGATCTTCGCGAAACTCCCCTTTACTCACTTGAGCCTCAAGATTTTGATGTGTCGCGGCGATGATGCGAACATCAACTTTAACGGGAAGGTGCCCACCGATACGATAGAATTGTCCATCAGCTAATACGCGCAATAACCTTGTTTGAACGTCCAGTGGCATATCACCAATCTCATCGAGAAATAACGTCCCACCATCTGCTTGCTCAAATCGTCCTTGGCGAACATTTGCCGCTCCGGTAAAGGAGCCTTTTTCGTGGCCAAATAGCTCTGATTCAATCAGCTCTTTTGGGATCGCAGCCATATTGAGAGCGATAAAAGGCTTGTCCCTACGTGGACTATGTTTGTGCAGCGCCCCAGCAACGAGCTCTTTACCGGTTCCCGATTGGCCATTGATCAGCACACTGATAGAGGAACGTGATAGACGGCCAATGGCGCGAAAAACTTCCTGCATCGCTGGCGCTTCACCTATGATCTCAGGGGCCTTGATTTCTGGCTCGGCTTTCTGTTTAGGCGATTGCTCCTTGGCGTGACTAAGAGCGCGTTCGACTAAGCCGATTGCCTCATCGATATCGAATGGCTTAGGTAAGTACTCGAATGCTCCTGCTTGATAAGCGCTCACTGCACTGTCTAAGTCAGAGTGCGCAGTCATGATGATCACGGGTATATGGGGATAGTGCAGCTGGAGTCGTTCCAGCAGGGTTAGTCCATCGGTGCCAGGCATTCTAATATCAGAGATGATCACTTGCGGCTGCGCGAGCTCTAATGCCTGCCAAAGTGACTCTGCTGCAGCGAAACTGGCGCAACTAATCTTGGCGCCTTTAAGGGCTCTTTCTACAACCCAGCGTATAGAGCTATCATCGTCGAGAACCCAAACTTTTTCTGTCATACGCTTACTCTCTTAAGTTGAATACTCATTAATTTCTAATCACCAGCCTAATTTTTAACAGGCAATAAAATGGTAAATTCGGTTTGGCCTATCACAGAGGTGCAATCGATACGTCCTCCATGTAGTCTGGCGAAGTTATGTGCGATAGATAGACCTAGGCCTGATCCTTGCTCACGTCCCGTCACCATAGGGTAAAACAGGGTATCCATGAGTTCAGGTTTGATACCGGGCCCATCATCGATTATCGATAGCGCTAAGGCTAACTTATGCCTCTGAGTGCCTATGGTCACTTGATGTTGAGTACGCGTTCTTATGCGGATCTCACCACCATCTTCCAGCGCTTGAATCGCATTCTGGACAATATTGAGTACGGCCTGCTGTAGTTGTTCTTGATCCATCTCGATATCGGGAATTGATGGGTCATAATCTTGGATTAGGCTGATGTTACTGGGCAAGGTGACTCGCACTAATTTGAGTACCTTTTGGATCACTTCATGGATATTATGGATACTGTGTTGGCTTGGTTTTTGGGGACCAAGTAACCTGTCTACAAGGTTTCGCAGCCTATCTGCCTGCTCGATGATGAGATCGGTAAACTCACGTTGCCCTTCATCTTCCAGCTCTCTCGCTAGCAACTGCGCTGCACCGCGTAAACCGCCGAGTGGATTCTTGATCTCATGGGCGAGATTACGGACTAGGTATTGAGCCGCTTGTTGTTGGGCATCGATGGTGAGTTGCTGCAAGATACGTCGTTGCTGATCGACTTGACGTAATTCTAATAGCCCTTGCTCTTCACCATTGGTTGTTTCTATCGGGGTTAACGTAATATCGACAGTGTGCAGCTGGCCATCGAGTGTCACTATGCTTGCTGCGTTTACCGTTAAGCCTTGATGCTCTCCAATTGCGGTGGTTAACAATTCAGCTTCGACGCTGAGGGATTGGTAACAGTCATTTAAGGTATGTTCTGTGAGTCGGTGGCTACCCAAGCCAAGTAGTTGCTCGGCCGCGCTATTAACATAACGCAGATTGAGATCACCATTGATGACGATTATGGCGGTCACCAAATGGTTGAGCAATGGGTCTGTGTTCATTTACGACTCCCTGAAAATAGCATGCACCATTATGGTGCACCATTATGGTGCATGGTGCAAGCTAACTTCATCGAGCCGGTATGAAATGGTTTGTATGTAACTAACTAAAAAACAATAAAATTATATTTTTAGTTGCCACGAGGTGTTGGTCGCGGCACGGCGTTTATGCTTGCTCGATGAAGAAATATAGTTCTTGGAGGAGTAGATGCAAGTTGTTTGCCGTTTTGTGCCAGTGCTTTAATTTCAAAAATGTGCTCGCCACGGTCAACATTTTCTAGGTTAAATACTGGCGTTGACTGTGCCGCTCCTGTCACTTGACCATCCATCAAGAGAATCAGTACATGGTTTTTGGCAAGATCGGGGGTGATAGAGCCGATAATGGTGATATTGCCATTGTTTTCACGAATTGTTTCTTCTTCCGAGGGGCTGGTGATCCGCATCTTATAGATATCGCCAACGTGTTCGGGTTCTTTGGGGGCAGACTCGCGTACCACGGGGGGAGGTAGCTTTATCTGGTTTTCGGTATTACTCTTAAACTCGACGGCTTGTGCATTCTCTACAGGAGAATCGGAATAGTGAACCTTGCCATCCTTATCTACCCATTTATAGATGGCAGCCGTCGCAGACGCTGTGAGCAGCATGAGGATAAACAACAGAAGCGGTCGCATAAAAGCTCCTTTGTTATACGGTAATATCACTATCAGATTAGCCGCTTTTGCCGAAAAAATCATTGAGTAAATGTTAACTAACCTAGACTGGGGTTAACGTATGGGATAATCCCAGACGAATTAGCCGCTTTACTCTAATCCACAGGAAGTTGGTGGCGAGAGAAGGTTTGCTTGAGTACTACGGTTGATTCGATGCTGGCAATGCACTTTAGGCTACCTAGCTTGCGTTTAACAAACCTTTCGTATTCCAGCAGATCATGGGCCACTATTTTCAATAGATAGTCATGGCTTCCGGTGATCACCGAGCACTCAAGTATCTGTTCCAGTTGTGAGATCTCCTGCTCAAACTGATCTGCATAACTATCGGAATTTTCAGTTAAGCGAATGAAAGCGTAAACCACGACGTTGAGTTGTAATGCCTGAGCACTAAGCCTAGCGCAGTATCCATCAATATAGCCGCTTTGCTCTAATTTTTTTATTCGTCGAAGGCATGGGGTATCAGACATATTGAGCCGAGTGGCGAGTTCAGCAACCGAGATGCGCCCCTCTTTTTGCAAGATCTCCAATATCTGCTTGTCTTTGCTATCTAGGGATTTCATTTGTATTCATATTTTGATGAGTGATTATCTTTATTTATAGGTTAATTTTTATCGGAAATCACTAATTTTTGGAAAAGATTGGTCAGATTATGGCGACATGAACTCGCCGCTTGATGTTAGGTTAGCTGCATAAATCTAAAACGGTAGCCCGTCACCGTTAATCAATAACCTTTAACCCATAAAAACAAATAGATAAGGGTACCCTATGAGTAGAGATGTTCAGGCGTTCGATCATTGGATTCGCAATGAGTTCGTTGAGTTAAATTCGGCACTCGAGCGCAAATATTTGCAGCAAGATGATCCTGCCAATGTTGCTGGTATTGGCGACGCGTTAAAAACAGAGTTAGAACAGCAGGGAAGAGGGTTAATCAAGACGTTACTCGATGAAGGCAATACCGATGAAGGTTTTGACTGTGCCTTCGATCTGTTGGGGAATGTCGGTCTATATATGGCGGCATGTCGTCGTCATGAGATCACTGAGCCGAGTCGAGAGACCAGTTCTCCATTGGTGGAAGCTTCAGCCCTCGCCATGCACATTGGGGCCTCTATTGGCGTTACCCCACGCTTTGCTACCGCACACCTAACGACCCATAACCGTGCGGTAAATGGCCTATATAAACGCTTTACCAACCTCGAAGATGAAAAACTGTTTGTCGATTACAATACTAAGGGGATTCTCGCTTATAAACGTGCCGCGGATGCCTTGTTAAAAATCCAACCCTTAGGGATCTCACATCCGATAACAGCCGATCTACTCGATGTCGCTCATCATGCGTTGACAGAGGTGATAAGTTCAAATAAGACCCTATTTGAGAAACTCGATGCGGAGATGTTTTTTAACTGTGTTCGACCTTATTACAAACCTTATCGTGTTGGGCAGCAGATCTATCGTGGTGCTAATGCGGGTGATTTTGCTGGGATTAATGTGATCGATCTGCTGCTGGGATTATGCTTTGCCAATGAGCAGTCCTATTCTCAGCTGCTGGTGGATAAATTTCTCTACATGATGCCAGAAGATCAGCGCATTTTGCGAGACTGCATGCGTCGCTCTAGCATAATGGATGAGTTCTTAGGCGCTATCGATTGTAAGGAACAGCAGTGGTATCAACAAAATTTACAGCGTTTTATTGCCGTATGTGAATGCCATGGTGAGACGGCGATACAACATCATAATCAATTAGTTGATAAGTATATTACCCAACCGTCAAAACAGATGGAGCAACAACACATGGAAAAGGTCACCGCAAGTGGCCCACCATTACCTGTACTGTTGAATGCGTTAGAGAAGCTTCGAGACAGACGTGCAGCAGCCAAGCGGGATGATATTCGTACCCGTTTTGATGATCTCATTAAGCTAAAAGCAAGCCTTCAAGTTGGGGAGTCGTAAATGTTGCAAGATCACTTTGTACTAGCCGAAGGTACCTATTTACTCAATCACTCGGTTGGTCGCCCGTTAAAAACCAGCGAAAGTGCATTTCAGCAAGCTTTTTTTGTGCCATGGCAAGCTTCTAGTCGGGAGCCGTGGGGAGAGTGGCTAGGTGTTATTGACAGCTTTGCCGCAAGCTTAGCGCAGCTATTTAACAGCCCGCAGCAGCAGTTTTGTCCTCAAGTTAACCTTTCTAGTGCGCTGACAAAGTTGGTGATGGCCTTGCCGCGGCTAGTGCGCGATGACGCTGTGGTGTTGATGAGTGAAATCGATTTTCCTAGCATGGGATTTGTACTACAAAAAGCGCTACCCCATTGCCAACTGCGCTTTATCGCGAAACATTTAGATGTCACTGACCCTCAGGTGTGGGCCGATCACTTAAGTGATGATGTGGACTTGGTATTTATCAGTCATGCTTATTCCAATACTGGTCAGCAAGCGCCTATTGCTGAGGTGATTAACCTCGCAAGGTCACGAGGCTGTTTATCGCTTATCGATGTGGCTCAATCGGCAGGTGTCTTGCCTATCGATCTAACGGCGTTACAGCCCGATTTTATGATTGGCTCCAGCGTCAAATGGCTGTGTGGTGGCCCTGGTGCAGCCTATTTGTGGCTGCATGAAAGTCACATTGAGTCATGTCAGCCTCAAGATGTCGGTTGGTTTAGTCATGAGAATCCATTTGAGTTTGATATTCATGACTTTCGCTATCACCCTTCGGCACTCAAGTTTTGGGGCGGTACGCCGTCAATCGCGCCCTATGCTATTGCCAGCCATAGTATTGCCTATTTTGCCAAGTTAGGGATTGAGGTGGTGAGACAGCACAATCAGCAACAGATCGATAAGGTTGCCGCATCTTTGGGCGAACAATTTGTCTCTCCGAGAGAGTATGAGCGGCGCAGCGGTACCATGATTTTACAGTTTTTAGATCGAGAGCGTGAGGTGATGGCAGCCTTAAGTGAGGCCAATATTAGCGTCGATGCGCGTAGCCAAGGGATCAGAGTATCGCCTCATGTTTATAATACCGAGCAAGATGTCGCTCGGTTATTGCGGGTGATAACACCTTACTGCTAGCACGGGTGTTTATTGATAATGCAAATTCGAGAGGGAAATTTCCTTGCATTAAAGCCGCTTGAACTAAGCAGCTTTAATGACGTAGTTAGTCTATGTACTGGCAGCAGTACTGGGCTATTTCTACACATCGAATGCTAAAGCTGACTTTTGCGGCGAGTTGGAATTCACTCCCCGCAGCATAATCCACCCATTCATTGGCATCGGGCAGTAGTACTGACATCGTGCCTGCAGTAACTTGCATAATTTCGCCTACAGCGGTGGAAAATTGATACTCTCCAGGCAGCACCACTCCCAGTGTTTGCTTACTTCCATCTGCAAATGTGACTGTGCGGCTGGTGACTTTGCCATCAAAATAGATATTGGCCAGTTTTGACACGGAAACTTGGTTAAACTCCTGCATAGTACTTCCTATTATTTCTGAGATGATAGGATGACTATATATCTGAATAAATGGAATATCTATTCAAATTTGAACTAGGTTATAGCTCCCGCTAGCGGCAACAACAGATGTCGCCTGAGGATCACTGTTTTTCGAGCGTCAGTTCGATAAAACGTCTCATAATCGCGGCGTTAGCAAGTACCCGTTGATCGAAACTCTGCAGGGCAGGTGTTTCACTACATACACCGACCCCCGCACCTAAACGCACCAGAAATGCTTCGAAGGATAGGTCGAAATGATTAAAAATAATCCCATCTTTTACTGGGCAATCATCGATTTCACCATCTTGCGCGATAGGGAAAAACTGGCCTAAGGTGTCACGTAACGTACGACTGAAGTGCCCAGGGGTTTGATTGGCTTCAAACGAGTAGATGTAGGTCTGTTTTTGCAGTACGTCTTCGTGACAGGTCAAGATGCCATCCTTACTCGCCGCTTGAAGCAGCTGTGAATGGTCGAGCAAAATCTTACCTTCGACAGAAGTGTCATCGTTAGTTTTACCACGGCCATTTTCAAGCACAAAACCACGATTTGGGTTTTCTCCTGACTTATTGAATCTGTGGCCGCGTTTAAAACCGGTAGGGTTAACTAAAGGCAGCAGGCTCAGGTTGAGCTGGTTAAATAACTCTGGCTCTAGCTCATTTAAGAAATACAGCATGCCCCAAGGGCCTGCAGCTTCTTCGCCATGAAAACCTGCGCTGATTAATAGAGATGGTTGGCCTGATTTTTGAGCCGGAGATTGATAAAAATTAACCGGGAAATCACCCGTCTCTCCTAACTTTCTTTCCTGCAGCCCCAAGCGTGAGACCTGCTCAGACAAGCGAGCATAAAAGGTATCGATATCGTTACTGTCGCAACTAAAAATATCACTTTTCCAGGTGAAGCATTCAAAAGGAGAACGGATAGACATAATTGATTCTATGGTAAATTAACGGCCTGATCATCATAGCAGTTTGGTGATAAAGATAAATCATTTTAACTATGGGAGGGAGTGAAATTTTTTGCTTAATCTTGCGGAAGTCGCATCACTACTCGGATCTTGATTTCTGCCATAGCGCTTAGTGTTATAACGTGAGCGATCACATCGCTAAATGCATTGCATAACTCTTTTTAAAGGGGGATTTTTGGGCATAAAAAAACCGCCCATTTAGGCGGTTTTTATTACTAATTTAACTGATTACAAGCTGTAGTAAAGCTCGAATTCAACTGGGTGAGTGGTGCGAGACACACGCTCAGCTTCAGCTGTTTTCAGTGCAATATAAGATTCGATGAAATCTTCGCTGAATACGCCGCCTTTAGTTAAGAACTCGTGATCAGCTGCTAGGTTCTCAAGTGCATTCTCTAGAGAGGTTGCAACTTGTGGGATTTCAGCCGCTTCTTCAGCAGGTAGATCGTATAGATCTTTATCCATCGCTTCACCTGGGTGGATCTTGTTTTGGATACCGTCAAGGCCAGCCATGAGTAGTGCTGCAAACGCTAAGTATGGGTTAGCGGTTGGATCTGGGAAGCGAGTCTCAATACGACGAGCTTTCGGGCTTGGTACCACAGGGATACGGATAGAAGCAGAGCGGTTACGTGCCGAGTAGGCCAGCATTACTGGTGCTTCAAAATGTGGAACCAAACGCTTGTAAGAGTTAGTGCTTGGGTTAGTGAAAGCGTTAAGCGCGCGAGCGTGCTTGATAATACCACCTATGTAGTAAAGTGCAGTTTCACTTAGACCTGCATATTTGTCACCAGAGAACAAGTTAACACCGTCTTTTGCTAGTGATTGGTGAACGTGCATACCGCTACCGTTGTCACCAACGATTGGCTTAGGCATAAAGGTTGCTGTTTTGCCATATGCGTGTGCCATGTTGTGCACAACATACTTAAGGATCTGAATTTCATCAGCCTTTCCAGTTAGCGTGTTGAAGCGAGTAGCAATTTCGTTTTGACCCGCGGTTGCTACTTCGTGGTGATGTGCTTCAACAACTTGACCCATCTCTTCTAGTACAAGACACATTGCGCTACGTAGATCTTGTGAAGAATCAACTGGTGCTACAGGGAAGTAACCACCTTTAACAAATGGACGGTGACCCGTGTTGCCATCTTCGTAGTGAGTTCCTGAGTTCCAAGCCGCTTCTTTAGCATCTAGCTTAACGAAACAACCTGACATGTCGGTACCAAACTTAACATCGTCAAATAGGAAGAATTCTGGCTCTGGACCAATCAATACAGTGTCTGCGATACCAGTAGAGATTAGGTACTCTTCTGCTTTTTTAGCGATAGAGCGTGGATCGCGGTCATAACCAGTCATAGTACCTGGCTCAAGAATGTCACAACGGATAAGAGCAGTGGTTTCTTCTGTGAAAGGGTCCAATACAAATGTCGTAGGATCTGGCATCAGCACCATGTCTGATTCGTTAATGCCTTTCCAGCCAGAGATTGATGAACCATCGAACATTTTACCGTCTTCAAAGAAATCGGCATCAACTTGGTGAGCAGGAATAGAAACATGCTGCTCCTTACCTTTAGTATCCGTAAAACGCAAATCAACAAACTTAACTTCAAGTTCTTCTAGTTGTTGTAAAACTGATTCAACTGACATTCTAAAGTCTCCGAGTAGGGTAGAGGGGATGCCCTTCTTTTTTATAATTCAACGTAGCGCTTAACGCGGTTCTGGCCAATGTAAAGCTAGACTCGTGCCAAGTTATTAACTTATTGATTAATAATGATTTGAAAAGAAGGGGGAAATTCAGGCTCGACAATTTTGCACCAACTTGGTGCGGCAGCTGCCTTTTTGTGGTGCGGTCACCATCTTGGTGCGCACCATGATAAACATGACTATTCATAGCTGACTAAAAAATAATCCTGTGCGAGAGCCCTCGGCTAGAGTAGAATGACACGTTTTTTATTGCAACAGCTATTATTATTAGCTGTTATCAATACCCTATTTTTTTGATGGTAAGAGGTTTATCCGTGTTAGAGAATTTACGTAACATCGCCATTATTGCACACGTTGACCATGGTAAAACAACCTTGGTTGATAAGTTGCTGGCACAGTCTGGAACCCTTGAAACTCGAGGAGAGGCCGCTGAGCGGGTGATGGATTCGAACGATCTTGAAAAGGAGCGTGGAATCACGATTCTTGCAAAGAATACTGCCATCAAGTGGAACGATTACCGCATCAACATCGTTGACACTCCTGGCCACGCCGACTTCGGTGGTGAGGTAGAGCGTGTTCTATCTATGGTTGATTGTGTATTACTATTAGTTGACGCGGTTGATGGTCCAATGCCACAAACTCGCTTCGTAACTAAGAAAGCATTCGCTCAAGGCTTAAAGCCAATCGTTGTTATCAACAAAATTGACCGTCCAGGTGCACGTCCTGATTGGGTTATCGACCAAGTATTCGATCTGTTCGATAACTTAGGTGCGACTGATGAGCAACTAGACTTCCCAATCGTTTACGCTTCAGCGCTAAACGGTTACGCAACTTTAGATCCAGATGAAGTTGGTGTTGATATGACGCCGCTTTTTGAAACTATCGTTGAAAAAGTTTCATTCCCAGATGCCGATTCGGAAGGTGACTTCCAAATGCAGATCTCGCAACTTGATTACAACTCATATGTTGGTGTTATCGGTGTCGGTCGTATTAAGCGTGGTAGTGTTAAGACTAACCAGCAAGTGACTATCGTCGGTGCTGATGGTAAGACGCGTAACGGCAAGATGGGCCAAGTATTAGGTTACATGGGCCTAGAACGTACTGAAGTTGAAGTGGCTAACGCTGGTGATATCGTAGCGATTACTGGCTTGGGTGAGCTTAAGATTTCTGACACTGTATGTGCGACTACTGCAGTTGAAGCATTGCCGCCGCTTTCTGTTGATGAGCCAACATTGACCATGACCTTCCAGGTCAACACTTCACCATTTGCGGGTAAAGAAGGTAAGTACGTGACTTCACGTAATATCCTTGAGCGTCTAGAGCAGGAATTAGTTCATAACGTTGCACTCCGTGTTGAAGAAACGGACAGCCCAGATCGTTTCCGTGTTTCAGGTCGTGGTGAACTTCACCTTTCAATCTTAATTGAAAACATGCGTCGTGAAGGCTACGAATTAGCAGTATCCCGTCCAGAAGTGATCATGAAAGAGATCGATGGCGAGATGTGTGAACCATATGAAACAGTTACTGTTGACGTTGAAGAAGAACATCAAGGTACGGTTATTGAAAAGCTTGGTATTCGTAAAGCTGAAATGAAAGATATGCAGCTTGATGGTAAGGGTCGTGTTCGTATCGACTTCGTTATCCCAAGCCGTGGCTTAATCGGTTTCCAAACTGAGTTCTTAACTGCAACTTCTGGTACTGGTCTGATTTACCACACATTCGATCATTATGGTCCTGTTAAAGGTGGCGATATTGGTCAACGCGCTAACGGCGTATTGATCTCTAATGCAACGGGTAAAGCACTGACTTTCGCACTATTTGGTCTACAGGATCGAGGTCGTCTGTTTATTGGTCATGCAACTGAAGTGTATGAAGGCCAAGTTGTTGGTATTCACTCACGTTCTAACGACCTAACGGTTAACTGTCTTAAAGGTAAGCAGCTAACTAACATGCGTGCATCGGGTACCGATGAAGCGCAAGTGCTAACGACGCCAATCAACCTGACTCTTGAGCAAGCGCTTGAGTTCATTGATGATGATGAGTTAGTTGAAGTTACGCCATTGAGCATTCGTGTTCGTAAGCGTTACTTAACAGAGAACGATCGTAAGCGCCATAACCGCAGTTCAAAAGACGCTTCTTAAGTCTTTAAGTCATTGAGCACTATTTTGGTGCGATGATGAGTAAGCGTTAAAAAAGCCCTGAACATGAATGTGTCGGGGCTTTTTTATGATGGTCAGAAAAGGAGGGTTTATTAAGATCATTATTATTTTGTTGGCCATGTGCCTGTAAAACACCCATGCTAATTTTTCAGCGCTTTCGTCTTGGCCATTGATGGTAATAGGTGGTGCTGGCCAGTCAGTCTGGCGTATTTAGTTTGGATGAGAAAATAGCAATGCCGCTGAATACTTAAGTTTTTTTGCTATTCTTCTAGGCAAGATTGTTTGTTAGGAAAGCTGACGCATTGAATTTACCGCTATCTTGAGAGGTGTGCTGCAAAGACATAGCATTATCACTATTTCAGCCGCTAAATGTGAGATACTTGGGCTAAATACTGATCGCCTAGCCAATATGAAGTCCACAAAAGTCATGTTTGCTTCAGGCTGTGTTTAATGAATAGCAATAATAAATTGTATGCTTCAGTTGTCAGAGGTGTATGTCCAGGAGGAATATCATAGTGCCAATAAAGGTTTTATTGTCTTTACTTATCTTCTTTGCCCCATTAAGTGTTGCACAACAATCCTTTTTTCCCATTTGGGGGGAGGAAGCTGAGGCGCGCGGTTATACCCTACCAAAACCTTATGGTATTTCACTTTCTTATATGGATATGAGCAATCCAGTTACGGTCAATAGCATTGATCTGACCGGGCATCCGGTACTCGAAGCCATCGATATCGACGCCAAACATGCTGATTTTAAAGGGTCAAATGTTACGCTGCGAGGCGATGTGTGGATTTTTCCATTTATGAATCTATACGGCATTATTGGTTACACCGATGGAACCAGTACCGCTAACATTAATTCTTTGCATTGTGATGTCACATCCGTGTCTGGTATTGGTAATAAAGCCTTATGCCAACTGCTTGATACCGCTGGTGCAAACTTGCCAGATAATGCTACTTTTCAATTAGATATGGATGGTGGAACCTATGGTATAGGCACCACCTTGGCGGGTGGCGTAGGCAATTGGTTTGCTTTAGTAGACATTAACTATACCTACACCAGCATTGCTGCCATTAATGGCAATATTAAAACCTTTGTGGGGGCGCCTCGCGCAGGCTACCGTTGGGAGTTCGACGGCGGTCGTGAGCTGAGGGTGTTTGTGGGCGCTATGTATCAAGATGTGGAGCAAGAATTATCTGGTGATCTGAAAAGTTTAAATCTGCCGCCACAGATTGTGGACTTGATTGATACGTTGAGTCCTGAGGCGGGCTTTGCCGTTAGTCAAAGTGCTGATGAAAACTGGAATGGTATCTTAGGTTTTCAATATGCCTTTAACCGCGATTGGGATATCTTAATGGAGGCTGGGTTTGGTGAGCGTGAGACCCTCTTTATTGCACTGGGACGTCGATTTTAAGGGATTGATATGATTAAAAAAATATTACTTGTTATTGCATTATCCATATTCACATCAAGCATGAGCTTTGCTGCAGCCAGTGAGGTGCAAACAGAAGAACCTGAGTTGACCCTGTATCAGAAATACCAAAGTTGGCTGGAGAAATTTTTGTTGGAGTTGGGCGCCGATGGTCAGTTTAACCCAGAAAAGGGGGTTGACTGGAGTGTGATGCCGGGACCTTTCTATACACCAGAGAAGGAGTTCGGTATTGGCGTGTCGGCGGTTGGTTTATATAAGCCAGATCTCAAGGATGCGGTCTCTCAGCCAAGTTCTATAACCATTAATGGTTTCGGCTCAATCAATGGCGCCTATGGTGTTTCGGTCCGCAATGCTAACTATTTGTTCAATGACAAATACCGCTTGTTTGCTGATGCTGAATTAACGGATTCTCCAGATGTCTTTCATGGACTGGGGGTTGATGCTGGCAAGCATAATGGCCGTGTCGATTATGATCACCGTGCTTATTCGGCCGGAGTGACGGGGATGGTGAGGGTATTCCCTTATACCTACTTAGGCTTAGGGATGACATTCTCCCATAATGAGGCCGCTAACATTGAACTCGAGCAGGTCGAGTTACCTTGGATTGGCGATGGCATTGCCCAGTTTCCTGAAACGCAAAATAACGTTGGCGGCTTAGTTAGCTTGACCTACGATTCAAGAGACTTTGCGCTTAATGCGTCGAAAGGACGATTGGTTGAGCTTGAGTATCATAATTTCAGCAAAGCGTTAGGCTCAGATGATGATTTTGAACGAGTAAAGTTAAATTACAGCGAATACTACACTTTATCAGTCATTCCTGGCGTGCTGGCTTGGCAGTTGCGTACAGAGTCTAATTTTGGTGAGGTCAGCTGGGATCAGATGGCATTATTAGGTGGGGCCGGTGCTTTACGTGGTTACGAACAAGGCCAATACCGAGATAAGAACATGCTTATCTCTCAGGTGGAGTATCGTCAACCAATCACTGGCCGCCATGGAATGGTGTACTGGTTAGGGGCGGGTACCTTGGCCGATGAGTTTGAGCATTTGGGGCAAGAAAGTTGGCTCTATACTGTTGGCCTTGGCTATCGATTTGAGATTAAGCAAAGGGTCAATTTGCGATTGGATATGGGCTTTGGCAATGACCAAAGTGGTTTTTACTTTGCCATTAACGAAGCGTTTTAATAGATATGAACTGTATGTTTTCACGTTATTTTTATGCACTAGGTGCATGTTATTTACTCGCGGGCTGTGCGGCTAACAGCTGGCAAATTCATTCTGAGCCGACGTCAGATGAGGTGGCAGAAATGCTGACCGTCGAGCAACCGGCGACTAAGCGTTGGAATATGACTGGCTCCAACTTGCCGCAGTTAGCCGTGCCTCAAAATGTGCGTCCCTGCTGTGCATTTGGCGATATGCAGAAGGTTAATCTTGGGTCTGTTCCCATCCCTTTTTTCAGACTGCGCAATGTTGTGGGACTTGAGCATATCGGTCCACATAAGTTTGCAAGCGGTATCTATCATTACACACCTTCCTCGTCATCGGCACTCGGCCATGGCGGCGGTGAAAGCAACGGCATTTTATATTCGGCGAAAGGCGGTTTTATCGACCTGGCGCATGTACGCGATACCGCTGATGACACGATAGGCTTATTTTTCGAAATACTGAGCAATTTAGGCAATGACCATCGTATCGAGCTACCCGCCGAGCTTGGGCCTAGATATATCGAAATGAAGGCTTTCGATGTGGCGCGACTCAACGATGAGCAAAAATGGCTAGTGGCGGCGCACTTGGCTGCACGTCTAGCGTATTTTAAAGCTGAGTCTCACGAAATTGCGCAGTGGCATGGATATGCGAGCTTTTCTGGGTGGCCAGAAACCATTTCGGCATACTCGCTCGAAGATCTCTATTCCAATATGTTGGGTGCCAAGATTACGCTTAATTTAATCAAGCAACATAAAGTCTTAAGTGAAACTGATTACAACCAAAACGCCAGCTTGTGGCTAAATGCGACCTTAAAAGAGCTGGGAATTGTCGAGAAGGCTGAGTCTAAGGCCGTGTTAGCGGCCGTAGATGGGATATGGTGGAACTCACAGGAGCCGATCCCAAATAAGTATATGGTTTTGCAGCGTCACTACGACCTTGGCGATCGTCAGGTTCCCTATCTACTGCCAAAGGCATTGGCAGACAAGTATCCTGACTTGCAGCATCTTTCCGATGCATCACCCACGGTGATCTCCTTACCTGCCAATGTGGAGTCGGTTGAATTAGATGATGTTGCAAAGCTAGTGCTAGAGATAGATGCGAGCTATGCAGAGACCTTTAACCATATTCCTGCGGCAATCTGGTCTACGCGAATTGAACATCCACAGTTTCCTGTGATTGCACAATATGCCAAAGAGCAAGACAGCAAAGACCTAGAGATGCTGAAAACTGATGATACTGAGAACTAATACTGAGAACTTATGATGAGTAACGCTCCAGTTTGGCAACAGATGTACAAAGGATTCCTTGTCGCTTTGTTGTGTGTGGGGACATATGGATGCTCAAGTGTAAATCAATATGGCGAGCTTACAGCCCAAGAGATTCGGCTGCCTCCTGTGTCGGCTACACCCTTTAAAGAGCAAGCTACCATAGCGCATAAACCTAAGCTGGCAATCGCCTTTGGCGGTGGTGCAGCGCGAGGCTTAGTGCATCTTGGCGTCATTAAGGCGCTTGAAGAAGCGGGAATTAAAGCCGATATCGTCACCGGGACATCGATCGGTTCAATTGCGGCGGCGCTATACAGTAGTAATGAATACGCCGACATAGAACGTAAAATATTTGAATTCAACGAACACGACATTATCGATATTAATTTTTCGGGTGCAGGCCTATTAAAAGGCAAGGCGTTGGCTGAGTGGGTCAATACGCAGACTGGCTATGATGATATTCAAGAGCTACCCATCACTACAGGTATTGTCGCCACCAACTTAACTCAGCACAAAGCGGTAGTGTTTACTGCAGGTGATATAGGCCAGGCGGTACAAACATCATCGAGTGTGCCCGGCGCCTTTGTGCCAATTTATCACCATGGCGATATTCTGGTTGATGGTGGAGTGCTTTCACTGGTTCCCGTATACGCTGCCCGGCAGCTGGGGGCCGATATCGTTATCGGTATCGATGTCTTTTGCAGTATACCGCCTCCACTGGACTACAGTGCAATAGATGCCATGGCAAACACCTTTTGGCTTCAAAGCTGTATTATCGCTAAAGATGAACTTCACAGCGCAGATATCGTGTTAGTGCCAACGGCTCCAGACCCTAGCTTAATTAATTTTGGTGATGGAGAAACACGCAGGGAAGCCCAGCAGGTGGGTTATGAAGCGATGAAAGCGCAATTGCCCGAACTTAAGTTGAAATTGAACCGTTCACATTAATATCAATTTAGTTTCTTCTTTTACTGTTAGCAGTATCACTTCATCTGCAATCGATTGGTGAGAAGATCTCTTGATCCTCTAAAAGAGCAACATTTCATCGCTTGGTTAGCACCTTGAACTAAGGCTTTCCCGGCTCATGGAAAGCCTTAATTAATTGATGCAAAATTTGCCAAATCATTGGAATTGTTGATTCAATGTGCACTGAATCGTTCTACAATAAGGTGGCCTACTGATTTTATATCTGTGCGAAGTGTTGTCGTAAAAGGTTTAGCAATGATTAATATGGTGCTTTGGGGGGCGTGAGTCCTAATGATCAGCGCATCATAAAATTGCCTGTTCGGTTTTTTGCCTAACTATCTCAAAGTCAAAGGAGTTGTTATGAGGTTTAGAAGAAACATTGGTTATGGTGTGCTGTGCCTATCGCTTGCATGTAGTTTTTCAGCTTATGCTGCAGATTACGATCTGGTGATAAAGAACGGCCGAGTGATAGACCCGGAAACCATGTTAGATGCAGTACTGAATGTCGGTATTAAAGATGGGATGATCGTTAAGATCACGCCTGACGATATAAAGGGCAGTAAAACGATAGATGCTAGCAAGCATGTTGTTGCTCCTGGTTTCATTGATACACATTTTCATGCGCTAGATGGCTTGTCATTAAAGCTTGCGGCGTTAGACGGTGTGACCACAGGTATGGATTTAGAAGCGGGGGCCATTCATGTTGCTAAGTGGTATGCCGAAAAGGATAAGGGGTGGCCGTTAAACTATGGTACGGGTGTCAGCCAAGAAATGACACGGATGCGCGTACACGATACAGAAATTGATACCAGCAAGCCAAATGATGCCACAACCGTTTTTGAACTTCGAGGCAAGTCCATGCAAGACGGTACACCGGGCTGGTCTGTGTCTCGCAGCTCTAAAGAACAACTCAACCAAATCTTGGAATACCTAGACGAAGAGTTTCGTCAGGGAGCGTTAGGCCTTTCCTCGACAGTAGGTTACATGACGCAAGGCGTCACCACCTATGAGATGTTTAAATCACAAGAGGCGGCTGCACGCTATGGTCGCTTTACGGGTGCCCATGTGCGTTTTCATGGTAACCCGAGTAATCCAGAGGGACCTCTTGGATTTAGTGAGATTTTTGCCAATGCGATAGCACTCGATGCACCGTTAAATCTGAACCATAACAATGAGTACGGTTGGTGGGAAAATGAGGAAAAACTGCAGGCAGCCAGGGAGCAGGGCTACAACGTGTGGTCTGAGTACTATCCTTATACAGCCGCCTCTACCGCGATCTCTGCGGAGTTCTTTCACCCAGACAAATTCAAAGTGCTAAGTGGTGGCTTGCCATACGAAGAGGTGATCTTCGATCCTGTACAAAATAAATTTTTAACTCAGGCTGAATGGGAAAAAACCTCTAAAGAGCATCCTGATCGTTCTATTTTTGCGTTTAACCGCAAGAGAGATGAATGGCTTCCGTTCTGGTTACGTATGCCCCATATGATAGTGGCATCCGATGCTATGTGGTCAGGAAAAGGGATCGATTCTTGGGATTTAAACCCCACTGAATATGTTGGTCATCCACGCACCGCAGGTACACGAGGAAAAGTGTTGTCAAAAGCACGTGAGCTAGGAGTGCCATTGATGTTTACTATTGCGCAAATGTCTTACTGGCCGGCGAAACACCTAGGTGATACTGGGCTTGAATCGATGAAGATGCGTGGCCGATTGCAAGAAGGCAAAGTCGCTGACATTACTATCTTTGACCCGCTAACGGTTAAAGATAACGCCACCTACACGATGGGAGAGCAAGGGTTGCCTACCTCGGGTATCCCCTATGTCATCGTGAGCGGTGTCCCCGTAGTGAATAAGGGAGTCTTTGACTTAAGCGTTAAACCAGGCAAGTCAATTCGTTTCCCTGTCGAGGCTAAAGGCAAGTTTAAGCCAGTGACCGTTGAGTCATGGTCAGAACAACATGTCATTAGACCGATAAGTATCGATGACGGTGGTTTAGCTAAGCCATAGAAAGCCAAATGCATAGCAATCATTGATTGCTATGCATTTATTGTATGATTTCAATGTCTTTTTGTTACATTTTGAACTAAAGTCATGTTGTTAATCGATTGTATTGATTTTCATATTAAATTCGTGATTGTGACAGATGTTTCTCTCACACCAACATTTATTAGTTAACAAGGAGATGTAGCCGTTGGCTAACTTTATCCACTTAATCTATCAGCGCGTGCAATGCGCATTGATGAGTAAAAACGGCATTCGAGCGCTTGCCATAGTCTTGGGTTATATCGCATTGCCGTACTCAGCTGCGACCGCTGAAACCGTTTTTGAACAATATGGCATACCTAACCACTTGCCTAAATATGGCATCAGCTCTCTGACGCAGGGAGATCATATTGTTGAGCATGTTGAGAAGATCACCACCATTGATGGTAACGCCGCTAAATCCTCTTTCTATTTAGTTCAGACAACTAATGAGAAGGGAGTGATTGATTTGAGAGTAAAATATTTTCCGGATCAACTTTCCCAAGATAAAGATGGTCTTTCCCTAGTCGATGATGGCGACGTAATTGACTCAATCGAATATCTGTCTCGAACTGAATATAAGTTGCGTCAGTATGCTGATAATTATGATGCTGCTTCCATCGTGGTTAAAGATATTGATGATAGAACGGCGATAGTGAGTTTCAATTACTCAAAATATGCGCTGCCTCAAGATGTTGCTTATTTTCGTTTTATGAAAGTCAATATTCATGTGGTTGATCGTCAACCGCAAAAAATGGTTGTTGTGAATTCCGCGCCATTTGAGTATGGACGCTATAACATCAGTGACTATCATCAAGAGATCATCTTCGACAAACTGAGTGATGGCTCCCTGTATGTCAAAACAAAATCAGTCATTGCCGAGGGTACCTTTAAAGGCAAACCCGCAAAACTGGAAGTGATCACAACACCAGTGGTTTTCTATGATGATGTGACTGGTATCGAAGTGAAGAATGAGAAGCTGTTTGAAGTCGTTTCTGATCCCCGTATTCGAGAGCAAAAAATAGCACTCGATCGTACCTTCCCTTTGATGGCTGATCTCGTTCGAAAGCAAGGTATCGATCTGCCGCTTCCCTATGGTATTTCCCTAGCATATCGCAACCAAAACATGGACTTGGGTTTTGATACCTTCAATTTAGGCTTAGGGAAGCTTGGTTACCAAAATTTAGATAAAGATTTTGATCCGAGTAGAAGTTTTGCTTCGGTTACGGCAGAGAGTGTTTCGCTTCGTGGTGATGTGTTTATTTTACCCTTTTGGAACGTTTATGCTTTGCTAGGTAAGATTAAGGTGCGGGCAGATATCGATGCGCAATACACAGCAGCGACGATGAATAAGATCCGTGATCGCCTTAATGGGGATATATTGAAGCTGGGTGATGCATTGTGTGAGTCCTTGGCTGATGATGGATTGCCGTTGTGCGATGAATCTCGGTTAGGTATTCCCTTGGAGCTAGATTACGATTTAGTGGGTGCAGGAACCACCTTTGCGATTGGCTATCGGGAGTTCTTTGCTACATTAAATGCAACCGTCTCTAAGACGCGATTAGAGGGCCAGAGCTCTTGGGGAGACACGTTATTGGTGGTGCAACCTATGATAGGTTATCAGCTGGTGGACTACCGGGCGCAAATTTTGGTGGGAGCAGAATATCAAGGTCTCGACTCCCGTCTTAGTGGTAACTTAGGCTATGTCGAAGCATTAGAAGGTGATTTCGAATATGATGTGGGTGTTAAATTAAATGAGTGGGCTTATTTGGTTGGCTTTAACAAGCAAATCGGCCGACACTATAACATTACAGCACTGTATAACTTTGGTGAAACCCGTGATGCCGTAACTATCAGCTTTGGTTATCGTTTCTAAACGGTTATCCTTCTAAATTGTCTTAAAATAGCGCCAGAAATTATTCTGGCGCTATTTCACAGGCTTATGCATAACCTCTTCGTAAGCGTGTTACTCAGTGTCGTATTTAGCCGAGTTGTCAATTCATAGGGATCGCTGTTTGCAGAGCCCTATGAATCATGCTGATAAATAGGGCAAGTTGAGATAGCTAGTACTTGGGCTTTTTTCAGCCTCAACGCTAGAAGGCAAAGCGTGCCTTAACCCCAAATACCACATCCGTTTTATCTTCTATAAATATATGTTCAAGGTCGCCGATTTCAATCGCATCGAAATTAATCGCGGTGTGATTAATGACTTGGACGCTTGGTGAAAGTTGCAGCCAAGGTAATACCTGAGCGCGGTAATAGAGTTCAGCAGTATATTGATCTTCAAAATCAATATTGCCAAATGTACTTGCCATGGTACTTGCCCAGTTAAATGCTAAGCCGAACATATCCTCGCTACGTTGCGCTGGAATATAACCAAAGCCTGCGCTGAGAGAAGAGTCGTACATTGCGCCACCATCTTCGGCCCAACCGTAGCGGATAAAGGGAAGCCATTGTTTTTCTATTAATCCTGAAAGGTTAACGTTGATGCCGTAACCTTCTTCATCATTACCCACCTCATCTCGTTGCCAAAAAGTGAGATGAGCATTTTGGATAAACAGCATATCTCGAGAAGGTGTATAGCCTATTTCCAGGCTTTTCCATGTTGCGCCAGAGTCAAACAGATCTTCAGCGCCTTGGAGTAGATCAGAGGCATTGCCTTTGGCGTCCATGATACTGGCAGAGCCATAGACTTTATCGGTAATAAATCCGCCCAACATAATACCAAGTCCACCATCAGGAAGGCCGCCAATGGTTCCACTACCTGAAGAAAATACGCCGTTATTAAAATCGTTCCAAGGGCTAGCCAACGGGTAAAAGTCGGTATAATCGGTCATATCGAGAAAACCAAGATAGGTCACCATACGATTATCTAGCATGGATTGACGCCAAAATAAGTGTGTGACTCGAAATCCTTGATCGCCATATAAAGAGTGAACAAAACCGATATAGCCAAGCTCTGCTAGGCCAAATTCTTTTGGCGATGTCTCTGTGTATTTATGGCGATGTTCGAACTTAAAGACAACCCCTCCCGTTGAGCCTGAATCTGTCTTGACCAAGTCCCATTGTCCATACACTCGCACAGCACCAGATGCAGCGCTTGAGTCGCCAATGGCATCAACGGCCTGTAAACCAAGCATGTTGTAATCCATTCCAAGTTGCAGTCCATACTCTTTTTGCCAGCTTTGCTTGGTCTGATTCCAGGCCTCGAAGTCAGAGGGCCCTGTCTTATCTTTCATTACAGCGACATTTTCGAATTCGGTATTCGTCTCCTTGGCAGTGGCAAACATTGGGCTGGCAAAATATGATAGCAGTGCCGTTGTAACTATTGAGATATTAAGCGTTCTTTTCATCTTACTTCCTCATTCCTTGCTGTAGCTGAGATGACCCAAGTTGACTCGGGAAAGCCTAGTCGTCCTAAAGTGTCTATACAAATATTAAGTTTTTCGTCTTAAATATATCTATTCATACTAGCTAATCATCTGATTTTTTGGAATTAAATTACTCTTTATTAGCGTGATTTTATTGCCATAAAAATTTCACGTTCAATATAGCCTTGGTGGGGTTAATCTAGCTTTAAATAAATTTTTCTGGTTAACAGCCACAGCTAAATAAATGTTTCAATGCATTATCGCCTTATCTAAATGCACGCTTACTCATTGAACACTTATATTTATTCATCAACTACTAAGTTGATAAATTGTTTTGCTCAGGCCACACTTGGCTTTAGATGTCATTTGTCTCGTGAAGCTATTTATAATAAATATTCATAATCAGTTGGTTACCGTAAAAAATGCGGGCTCAACATAAGAAATATTTTTGTAATTCGCGGTCATAGGACTAAGATTAAGACCTTAATGGCAATTAATGAAGGCGGTATGAGTAAAGCAAACTTTTGAAACGGATTTGCAAAGGTAAGTTGAAAAAATCTGGCCGATATTTCCCAGCACTAAACAGGGTCCTTGTTTACGCATAGTGGCGTTTGAACTTTGAATCAACAACATACGCTGTAATCAGCAATACGGCATAACTTTTACCCGTTAGTGATAAAGATAATTACGATGCCAAATTATCGGGAGAGCATTGATCAGTCACTCACCATAATAAAGAGTGAAATCTAACACAGAGCGAAACAGTAACTCATTGTAAAATGGAGCTAAACATGAGAAAAATTCTGTATCTAATCGCGGGCACTATGGCCGCGTTGTTAACATCCTCAACTGTGCTGTCTGAAGAGGTGGCCCCCGAACCCCAAACACTCATCACCAACGTCAATGTCTTTGACGGTGTAAATGAAGACCTCATCAAAAATGCCAATGTTTTAATCACAGGAAACTTAATCACTCGGGTGTCTACCGAAAACCTAACGGTTGAAGGTGCTACTGTGATTAACGGTGGTGGCCGCACATTAATTCCTGGGTTAACTGACGCCCACTGGCATATGACCATGGCTGAAGTGCCTCAAATCACACTTCTTACTGGTGATGCATACGAAATTGCGGCGCGGGCAGTACCCACCGCAGAGAAAACCTTAATGCGTGGCTTCACCACGGTTAGAGATATCGGTGGTAATAGTTTCTCGCTAAAAAAACTGATTGATTCAGGTGTGATCCCTGGCCCTCGTATGTTAGTGGCAGGACCACCACTTAGCCAAACAGGTGGGCATTATGACTATCGCCTACCGCATGATATCCCTTCTGAGACATCCTTAGATTATTGGGGAAAGAGTGGCTTCTTTGTCATTGGAGACGGCGTACCTGAAGTGCGTAAGCGTGCTCGTGAAATTTTCCGCATGGGAGCAAGTCAGATCAAAATTGCGGCGGGTGGCGGTGTAGCATCTATTTTTGACCCTTTAGATGTTAGGCAGTACTCACTTGAAGAGATGGAAGCCATTGTTGATGTCGCTAGGAGTTATAACAGCTATGTCGCGGCGCACGTTTTTACCGATGAAGCCGTCAAAATGGCGGTGAAAGCGGGTATTAAAAGCATCGAGCATGGCATGTTGCTTTCCAGTGATACCCTGAAAATGATGAAGAAAAATGGGGTTTGGCTCAGTACACAGCCCTTGGTTGATGACGAAGATAGGATGGTTTTCCCTAATCCTGAATCAACAAAGAAATGGATAAAGGCCACTGATGGTACAGATAACGTTTATAAACTGGCTAAAAAAATCGGTGTGAAAATCGCTTTCGGTACAGATGCCATTATGGATCCAGGAATGGCGGCTAAACAGGGTAAGTACCTAAGTAAACTCAGCCGCTGGTTTACCCCTTATGAAGCGTTAAAAATGGCTACGTCAGACAATGCTGAGTTAATGGAGCTGGCAGGTCCCCGTCATCCATACCGCAAAGGACCTTTGGGTCGGATCACTGAAGGCGCCTATGCGGATTTGATATTAGTTAATGGGAATCCATTGGAAGACTTAAATTTGGTTGCGGATCCCGATAAGAACTTCGATTTGATTATGAAAGATGGCAAGGTCTATAAAAACGCGTTGAACTAATAGCGTTACCCTTCTAAGCATTTGGCCGTCTCAATTTGAGGCGGCCAAATGCGTTAAAAACGACCTATCTGGTTGCATAACGCCCCACAAGCAGTATGCGTGGCTATCATCTCTTTATTTGACTCGCCACAGACTCATTATCTAGCTATTTAGTCATCGTTTTATTTCTATTGGTGGGCGTGTCACCCATAAGTTGGAAATAGTTATAAAAAGCCCATAAATACCTAAAACGAGATATGAGTCACAAAATACGGCAGTGCCATTTGCTTAAATATTAACCGCGGATGGATAAACCACTTAGGGTGAAAAGGTTGGTCGATCGCTCTTTAAATCTTCGGTTTTAAAGAGAGATTAATCACTTTTTGACTGGCCTTGTAAGATGAGAGAGGCCAGAACACCGAATAGGGATATGTATGATATTCAATGCCTATCAGCTGATTTTTAGCCCCTCAACACGCTTGTATAACACCTCTTAAAGCACGGTTTTCTCGTGTAGCTAGTTTGCATCTAATACGTGGATATCCAATAGAGTTCGTATCGTGATGATTTTATCTGATGAGCGATACAAGAAGATTTCACACTTATTTTGAACCCATTTTAGCGATTGAAATTAAATTGAAATAATTGTGATGTTAGTTAGAACAGAACCTGAGTTGCAGCACGGTTCAGCTCTACAGCCTATAGTTTGTGCTGGTTAACTATCTGAGATAAAGCATTTGGTAAGTTTCATTCGGCAAGGCCAAATCTTAAAGGTAATCAACTTACCTATATGCTGGATGCAGTGAATTTTAAAACAGGAGAGCGTAAAAAATGTCAAAAATTTTAGAAGGAATTAAAGTTGTTGAAGTCGCTTCTATGGCTGCCGCCCCTTCCGCCACAGTGATTCTTGCTGATCTTGGTGCCGAAGTGATTAAAGTTGAACCTCCTATGGGAGACTTGTGGCGCTACGGTAACCAAGTTGCCGGTATGCCACCAAGTAAAATTCCTTATACCACTTACATTCAAAATCGCACCAAAAAATCGGTTGCGTTAAACCTGAAAGATCCTAAAGCCCAAGAGGTGTTAGCGAAACTCGCAGCAGATTGCGATGTGTTTCTGACAAACTCACCTCGTAAAGTGCAACAAGCGCTTAAGCATACCTATGATGATATTAAAGCGATAAATCCTAACGTGGTTTATGCGTGGATCAACGGCTTTGGCCTGGAAGGTCCAGACAAAGACGCGCCTGGTTTCGATATGACGGCTTGGTATGCGCGCAGTGGTATGATGGAAGAGTTACGTCCTAAAGATAGCGACCCAGTGCCTCTTCCTGTCGGTGGTGGCGATCTCAATACGGCGACCGCCTTATTTGGTGCCGTTATGGCCGGCCTCTACCATAGAGAGCGCACAGGCCAAGGCTCATTTGTTTCGACATCTCTTCTCAATAACGGTATTTGGGCGAATTCCAGCATGATGCAGGCTGCATTAGTCGGTGCCCCTGCAATGCAAAAATTCCACAGAACCGAATGGCCAAATCCCATCAGCGGTGGTGTCTACAAAACCAAAGACAGCCGTTACATCATTATCGTCGAGTTAAATCCCAATAACGTTGATAACTTACGTGATGCTTTTGGCGCTGACTATCTCAAAGGGGATGAGCGTTTTACTACGCCAGAGTTACGAGCCGAAAACAGCACCGAACTGTTTGCCGAAATGCAAAAAATTGTGGGTGAGCATGACCTAACGGAAGTGTCAAAACGACTTAAAGCGTTTGGGGTTAACTTTAGTGTTGTTCAAACGACTGAAGAATGTACCCGCGATGAACATATGATAGCCAATGGATGCTTCCCTGAAGTTGAAGGGACAGACGGGATCCGCACCATCGATAGCCCAATACAGATACAAGGTAATGGTCTTGAAAAGGTTAAACCTCAAAATCCGCCTGCGGTGGGAGAGCACACAGTTGCCCAATTGACCGCCTTGGGCTATAGCGAAGAGGAAATTAAAGCTATGGCTGAAGCGCACGCCATTGGTTTACCTCGATAGTGTTATGAGAGCCATCTAGTGATGCGAGCATTTTAAAGTTTGGTTAGCTCCGCTTTATTACGACTCGCATCTCTTATTGATGTTTAAAAGAGCGTTATATCTCTAAAAGATAAAGGGAAAATCACATGAGTGAAGATGCTAAGTTTTTTGAAGATTTCGAAATTGGCGAGTCATATGTGACATCGGCTCGCACCATTACTGAAACAGACATTGTGACCCATGCCATGCATTCTGGTGACTGGCAACCTCATCATACCAATGAGGAGTTTGCTAAAAAGCAATCTTTCAAGACACGTCTGGCCCACGGAAATATGACATTCTGTATTAGTACTGGCCTTATTTTTCAGTCTTCTTCAGAAAACCCTAATATTATGGCCTATGGCTACAATAAGATTCGTTATCCTGCCCCTGTTTTTCCAGGCGACACCATCAAAGTAGAAGTCAAAATTACGGATAAGCAAGACCATCCGAAAAGTAAGACCCATGGCTTACTGACACAAACTGAGACTACGACCAATCAAAGAGGCGAAACCGTCGCTTTTGTTGAGCATGTGCTTTATGCCACCAAGAGAGAGCCTTCTTAAGACACAAGCGGGCCCACTAAATGAGTGGGCCATCGCTGACAGGAAGGATTTGTAACATAGATACATCTTAAAGGAGAGCAAGATGTCCCAATCTACATATAAAGAAGTCGCCAAATTTTTCGAAGATTTTGAGATTGGTGAAACCCGTGAGACAGCAGGCAGAACGATCACAAGAACCGATTTTGTCATGCATGCCATGCACTCAGGTGACTGGATGCCCCATCATACCGATGATGAATGGTGTAAGACCCAGCCTTTCAAGAAACCCATTATTCACGGTAACGCCACCTTCAGTATCAGTACTGGCTTGTGTATTCAGGGGGAACCGCTAAACCCTCATGGTATGTCCTATGGCTATGACAAGATTCGATATCCTAACCCTGTGTTTGAGGGCGATACCATTAAGGTCAAAATGACCGTTATCGATAAAAGAGATCATCCTAAGAAGAAAACCCATGGACTGATCACCGAAGAGAAAATCACCACCAATCAGAATGATGAAGTGGTATGTGTCGCACATCATGTGATTTTCGTTGAAAAGAGAAACCCTTAACTTTTATCTCTCTGACGAATGACTAGGCTGATTTTTCTATGACTCTAGCTGAAAACTCATATTCTAAATTTGCTTTATTCAGAGGTATGGATGTCACTTGGGTGCTCAACCAGTGGGTTGAGCGCCAACCCGATAAGACGTTTGTTATCTGGGCACCATTCGATAAAGCGGTACGTAAATGGACCTATGCAGAACTTGCTGATGATGCCAAACGTTTTGCTGCCGGTTTAAAGGCTCGTGGTGTTGGCCTCGGGGACTTTGTCCTGATGCACCTGGATAACTCCCCTGAATTTCTGATTGCATGGTTTGGCTGCGCTTACTTAGGCGCGGTGCCAGTGACCACAAATACTCGTTCAGCCCCTGAAAATATTCAATATTTTGTAGAGGTGATGCAGCCTGTTTGTGTGATAACTGACCCACACTATGCGGAAATTGTCGCTGATGCCTGTTCAGACTGCATCCAGATGATAGTCACAGGCGCTATCGATAAAAGTGCTGTGACTCATAGTGTTGAAGAGTTTGAGCAGATCTTTAGCCATGAGGCATTACCGCCTCTTGCCCATGATCCTGATCGCAATTTTGCTATCCAATTTACCTCTGGGACCACATCAAAGCCTAAGCCCACCCTGTGGACTCACGCCAATGCCTTGTGGGGTGGTAAAGCGATGGCAATGAACCTGAGGCTGAGGAGGGAGGATATTACCTTAGTGTATATGCCCTTGTTCCACGCTAATGCGCAAATCACCCTACTTTCGACGCTTTGGTCTGGTGGGACTCTAGTGGTGCATCCTAAGTTTTCGGCATCGCGCTTTTGGGATACCTGTGCGTTACACGGTGTGACCTGGGTGTCTATGATTCCATTTTCATTTAAGGCGCTCAAAGGCAGACCGGTTCCAGAGCATAAGGTGCGTATATTGCTCGGCTTAGAAAGGCTTCCTGATGCGGAGAAAGAGTTTGGCGTTCAGACCCTGGCACTTTGGGGAATGACGGAGACGTTAGCGTCTTGCATTGTCACAGATGCCGATCATCCCGGGCCTGCAGGCAGTATGGGTAGGCCCTCTCCTCTTTATGAGTTAGAAGTACGTAAACCCGACGGTGCTCTAGCTGGACCGGGAGAGCAGGGGCGTTTGTATATTCGCGGCGTCAGGGGGATATCACTCTTTAAAGAGTATTATCAAAATCCGCAAAAAACCGAAGAAGCCTTCGATGATAGCGGCGCGCTGGATACTGGGGATGTCGTGCGTATTGATGAAAATGGTTGGATGTATTTCCTTAATAGAGACAAGGATATGCTTCGTGTAGGTGGCGAAAATGTCGCTGCGCTGGAAATTGAAACCGCCATTAATGACACAGGCTTGGTTCTAGAGTCTGCCGTTGTCGCCCAAAAACATTACATGCTTGGCGATGTTCCCGCTGCTTTTATTAGACCTAATGATGCAGGTAACACGCTGTCCAAAAAGGAGTTGGAACAAAAGATCATCGATCACTGTATAGTGACATTGGCTGACTTTAAGGTGCCAAAAACGGTGATTTTTGTTGAAGAGTTTCCTCGTTCAACACTAGACAGAATTGCCAAGGCCAAATTACGCGAGTCGCTACCCTCTATAGATTCAGATTAAAGCTGTAGTGTCCCCTAATTAATCCTTAGTGTTTAGTTCAATGTTTGAAAATGACTCATCAGAAACCGTTACATGGAGAAGTAAAGATGGACAATTACCAGTTTGTTAAAACAGAACGACAAGGGAAGGTTGGCATAGTGACCTTTAACCGTCCAGAAGCAATGAATGCGCTTAATCAACAGGTTGTAGAAGATGTGACCAATGCACTTAAAGCCTTTGACGCCGATGATTCCGTGGGCTGTATGATTCTAGCCGGTGGAGAAAAAGCTTTTTGCGCTGGCGCCGACTTAAAGTGGATTGCTGACGTAGAGTTTGAAGAAGCGTACCAAAAAGATTATGCAGCTTACATGGATCAAGTGGCTGAGCTGCGTAAACCAGTGATTGCTGCTGTGAGAGGCTTTGCATTTGGTGGCGGAACTGAGATCTCATTGATGTGTGACATGATCCTTGCGGATAAAACGGCTCAGTTTGGTCTGACAGAGGTGACACTTGGTGTGATCCCTGGTGGTGGTGGCACCCAGCGTATGGCTCACCGAATCGGTAAATATAAGGCGATGCGTTATATCTTAACCGGAGATTGGATTAAAGCCGAAGAGGCCGAGCGCATAGGTTTGATTACCGAGGTCGTAGAGGGCGATGTCGTTGAGGAGGCGGTAAAGCTAGCGACTAAGATTGCCAATAACCCACGTCTAGCGGTTCTTGCTGGTAAAGAATCGGTGAATCAGCAAGCGGAAATGCCCATAACTGAAGGTCGCAAAGTTGAACGCCGTCTATTCCATGCGCTATTTGGTACAGCTGATAAAAAAGAGGGGATGGCAGCGTTTGCAGAAAAGCGTAAGCCTAACTACAAGCAGTATTAACTCGCACTTTGTATATACCCCATTAAATCTAAAACAGGAAACTAACTATGTCAGCTTTAATCAAGCCGTTGAAAATAAATAGAATATTTTTATTGGCGACGGCACTTTTTACGACAGCAACGATTGCTGCTACCGAACCAACCCCGTTAGATAGATTTATTAACGGCTTCCCAATGCAGCTTGAAAAAGAGACGCGTAATGCCGATTACAATGAGTTGTTTAGCGGTGGCGATGCATCAACTTATTTCAACATGAGAGTCTCGGAGTTTCTGCCTACGGCGATTCTCCCTTCACGTCAGGGAGTCATGGCGTTAGCCAAGGCACCCATGCCAGCAATTGGCAAGGTTAAAGCTGACATGATGTCAGTGAGTAAGCTCAAAGGGCCATTGAGCTTAGATCAGTTTCTTGAGCAAGCGAGCTTCGCCCAAGGGTTTCTTGTGGTTCATCAAGGGAAAATTGTTTACGAGAAGTACCCAAGAATGCGCCAGGAAGATCATCACTTATGGATGTCCTGTGCAAAACCTATGGCGAGTCTCGTTATCGATCAGCTGATTAGCGAAGGCAAAATTGATCAGCACAAGCCCATTACCACTTACCTGCCTGACTTTAAGGGCACCAGCTGGGATGGTGTGACAACCCGAGACGTGATGGATATGGCTACCGGGATGGATATAGAGGACACCACAGAATCGCGGTTCGATCCTAACAATATTGCAAGGCGAGTCTATGAATCTGAATTTGGCTTTGAAAATAAAACCCGAGGCGTCGAGAATTTAAGGGATGTGCTGAGAAGTACGCCTAAAAAAGATGAACCAGGATTGGCCTTTAACTATGCTTCTGGGCTGACACAAATGCTGGTTATTCTTGCTGAGGAAGTCGAACAGGATCGCTGGGCGCAGATATTTGATCGCCGAGTTTGGTCTAAAGTTGGCGCCGAAGGGGCATTACAGCTCCACCTCACTCCCGATGGTATTGCCGCGGTTCATGGTCTGGTGTCCAGTAACCTAAGAGATTTTGCTCGTTTCGGTATGCTTTACACCCCAAGTTGGCAAAAGATTGCAACTGAACAAGTTGTTTCTAAAGAGATTCTTAATCGCATTCATAGTGAAGTCCGTTCTCATGAATTCATCATGGCAGGTTTCGATGGACCTGTGTTTGCCGATCGCGTTGGCACCGATGACTTTATTGCCAACAGTCGTCAATGGGATCTGGTGTGGCCGGATGGTGATTTGATGAAGTTTGGCTTGATGGGACAAGGGCTGTATGTATCGCCTACGCGTGATCTCGTCATCGTCTACTTTAACGTGAATAACGAAGATCTCTCTGCTCACCGATTTGTCCGCCCTATAGCAACTTCGGGTCTTTTCGATAAATAGCAACCTAAAGTGAATTCACTGTAAACCCAAAAGGAAATGGATATGACTAAAGTTATTGTTGAAAAATCTAATGGTATTATCCACGTGAGACTTAACCGTCCTGAAGTGATGAACGCGTGTGATGGCGATACCTATAACGCTATTGCAGATGCCTGGGAAGAGCTGGAGAATGATCCGAGTTTACGGGTGGGTATTGTCAGTGGTGAGGGACGTGCATTTTGTGTGGGTACCGATATCAAGTGGGTAAAATCACCTGACGCTGAAGGCTTTGTTGACCGTTTATATCCTCGCATGCTTACACTCACTAAACCTGTTATTGCCGCCATTCATGGCCACTGTAACGGTGGTGGTTTAGAGCAAGCATTAGCTTGTGATATTCGCGTTTGTACAGAAGACGCCCACTTTGGCTCTGGCGAGGTGCGATTGGGTTGGATTCCTGGCGGTTATGGCACCCAGCGCTTACCCCGTGTGATCCCCTTAGGCGCTGCACTTGAGTTACTTTACACTGGTGGCCGAATCGATGCGAATGATGCATACCGCTTAGGCTTGGTGAATCATGTGGTGGCCGAAGATCAACTATTGGCGAAATGCCAACAGATTGCCGAAGAGATTCTTAAGAGTGCGCCACTGGCCGTGCAGAAAATGAAAGAGGCGGTAATGCAAGGCTTAGATATGCCATTACCACAAGCGGTTCGATTAGAAAAAGAGTGCTTTGATTGGTTGATGCGAACCGAAGACTCAAAAGAGGGAGCTCTCGCGTTTGCAGAAAAGCGCGCGCCTAACTGGAAGGCTAAATAGTCTGAGCGAGTATAACTGATTGGTATTAGTCATAGACATCCTTTCGCTGAGATTGGATGTCTATGCTACAAGTGGCTCATCATCGATATGGGCCGTAGATCACGGGGGGGATTAGTTCAGTACAGTATAACCTCTGCCCACCATGCAGTTACGCATGACATTTTGCGTTTGCTGCTCAAAATTCTGTTCCGCTCGACGTTTTTCTGCACCATGTTTTAAGGCACCACCAATAATGCCTATCCCTGCGCCAGTTTTTGCCCCATTAGAGCCGCTTCCACCAGATATTGCACCGCCAGCCGCGCCTATTGCCGCTCCTTTCGCGGCGGAGCCCAGCAGATCATGGCCTAACGACTTTGATTCAGAATGCTCTATTTGCTGACTGAGCTGTTCACATTCATACATATCAGCATGATATTGGTTGGTATCAACATTTTTTGTGTCGACTATGATATTGGCATGAGTGTAGGCAGAGACTGATAGCAGTAGTGTTGCACTCATTAACAAGGTTTTTCTGTTCATAATTGACCTATAGGTTCAAACGTATCCGAATTGTTTAATATAACCAACCAATAAGCATCATCCATATCTATTTTGAAGGATCGTATCCATCAAAATTATTTCTCCATCTTTTTCAGATCGTGCCTCTTTGATGTTTGTTTGTAGGGTCTGACCCTACAAATGCGATTAATTGTCTCTCTAGTAGTTGTTTAAAATACATCCATTCAAGAATTTTGCACTGCTCAGTTAACACTTTGAGCAATTGCTAACTTTAGCCGGGCCTTTGGCTCATCTGTTGTTTTAAATTCACTGCTACAGAGTGGTGAACCCTGTAAGGAGATAATGATGGTTAACACTAAGTCTCTGCCTTTGGTGATGTTTTTAGGCCTGTTTCTCGTGGCGTGTAGCTCAACGCACACACTTGAGAATCGAGTGACTAAAGATAATTACCGTGCGGTAACTTTAGCGTCTAACGAAGTCGATGCGGCCTCTGAGCCTTATCGTGTCTGGTTTGATGACGCCTCTGATTTTTTATTTAATGCCGAAGATGGTACTACCCCTCTAAAAGTGAGTGGTGAAAGGCTGAATATTCTCGCATTGTCTGGCGGCGGCGCTAAAGGCGCGTTTGGTGCTGGCATTATTAATGGCTTGTATGAAAGCGATCAGCTGGAGGACTACACCATTGTCACTGGGATCAGTGCTGGCTCGCTCATCGCCCCTTTTGTGTTTGTGGGTGGTGAAGAGATCCCACGTCTTAAAGATGTGATGCTTGGCATCAACGATAAGATGATCTTAGGCAAGCGCAATTTTCTGAACACCCTGATTAAAGATGCCTTTACCGATGGTGAGCAGATGTTTGATTTTATCGAGCAGGTTTATCCCCCTGAGATGATCGAAAAGATTGCTGAGCAGCATAGAGCCGGTCGTCGCCTGTTTATCGGTACCACTCATTTCGATTCTGAAGAGCTGGTGGTGTGGAACCTAGGACGAATTGCAGATAGTCATTTGCCTAACAAGGCGCGTCTGATCCATCAGATTCTGGCTGCAAGCTCATCAATTCCTGGGGTTTTCCCGCCTCAGTTTATTGAAGTGGAATATGATAATCAGCGTCTAGAAGAGTTACATGTCGATGGCGGTCTGACAGTGCAGATGTTTTTTGAAGTGGTGAATATCGACTATCAAAAACTCAACAAGGCGCTTGGTTTAACGACTAAGCCACAGGTACATGTTATCCGTAACGGCATGTTGAAAATGCCCTATGAGTCTATTGAAGACAAGGGCGTTCAATTGCTGACAAGAAGCGTCTCTAGCATGACGATTCAACAGGCGAAAGGTGATCTTTATCGCATGCTCTATTTCAGTGAAATGAGTGGTTTAGATCTAACGTTTGCTTATGTTGACGATGAGTTCGATCCGCCAAAGGCCACGAAAGATATGTTCGACTTTGAGTACATGAAGGCCTTATACCAGTATGGGTATGACAAGGTGAATAACAATGAGCTCTGGTCGACAGAAGTCCCCTAGGGATAAGTCCTAGGAATGTGTTTCTTAGGTATACAACCCATAAATAATGAACTCCTTAAAAGAAGGTATTAATATGAAAAAAGCACTCTTGTCACTGACTTTGGTCGCACTGAGTACTAGCGTTTTCGCTCAGGATGTCGATCGTCGTGAAACCAAACAGCTGGCCCATGATATGGAACAGCTAGTGACAGTGACGGAAGAGGCCGAACTCTTTATCGCCATAGATGAAGAGGCTAGTTTTGAGTCCGTCAAATATAAGGGGTTCATCACTGACAAATTCAGTGAAATCTATGTCACGAGGGAGCAGGCCAAAGCGCATAAACTTGAAAAAACTCGCAAGTTTTATGTGTATGGTAAGTATGCGTTTGGTGAGAAAGATATCGTTAATCTAGAACATAAGATCGTGCAGCGTATCGAGCAGGATAAGCCACTATTTTTCTCAGTCGATCTTTATCGCAACTACCATGGTGATTCAGGCGAATTTAACTACGTCGCCCGTGTCGTAGAATATAAGTAGTCACCATTGTTTTATGAAGCCCGCCACAGTGCGGGCTTTTTTTGGCCTAAGTTTGTGGGTATCAGCCTTATGGATTTAACATTATATCTTTGGCGTTATAGCCTTGGTGCGATTAGCGTACGACCGATAGTGAATGCTATTTTGTTAACCAAGCGCCTATATCAAGCACTTATGACGCTGTGTTAACGAGTTTGACCCTAGTTCAACTATGCTCTTCACTCGTTGTGTTGTGTTGTGTTGTGTTGCCTCATCAGCGCTAACCTTTAATGCTAAATCGTCCTGAGCGATCACATCTTTATACTAATTGGTATAGCCCGTGAAGTTGCCCCACTCTCCTTGCTCTGTTTTCGCTTGCTCTGTTTGAGCTGTATCGTTTTTCATTTCTTCAGCCTTCCATCGTCAGATCTCAGCGTGTTTTCATCGCTCTGCATGTCAGGCATTTAGCTCTTTAGGCCGCTTCTCGACTAATCCATATCCCAATGGGAGACGCGCTTTGTTTCCCCAGCCTAAAAAACCGGATGTCTCTTTATCGAGAGCAATATTCGCGGTCACCAAAGGTCATAGGCACCACCAAAAAGGCTATAGGCCTCGTGGACAAGGTGACCAGGCTTTGCCTGAGGTAATGACTCGCAGGTTACAGACCTAGCCTTTACCCGCTTTGCCGTGCTGGACATTTCTTGGAAAGGAGGGGGGGCTTTAATTCGAGGCCTTGCTCATTGTGCGCCTAACTTAGAGGTGACAGGCCTTGAGTGTCACCGACTTGCCTGTTGGCGATCCCGAGTGAGTTGTTTGGCGTTAGCTGTTTTGAATTAGCCTATGGAGTAGGTGACTTAGCCCATTAGAGCCGTTACTGGCGGTCATAGGTTGCACTGCTGTGGTCAGCTTACTTCTCATCTTGGGTGATGCTGATGGTCATATGCCCAAGCTTATCGAGATTCATCAACACCGCCATCAACACAGTCATCAACATAGTCGTGGCCAAGCCTGAATTTTAGGTTTCAATCTTGATATAGCATCACAGGAGCGAGGGCCAAAAGAGCGCGTTAGGTGAGGCATGATAGAGTCAGAGAGACCTGTTTTAGCACGGTGCTATGCATTTTTAGACAATAGTGTGCGAATAGTAGGAGAGGGAAGCTGGCTCTCGAATCTCTTTTAGGGATCAGTGTAAGACGTTTGGAAACCAAGGGCATTCACAGCAGAGTGTGGGCGACTGACAGAAAAGCCAGATTGTGGATAAGCGAGGGGTTTGCAGAGGCGAACAGACGGTATTTAGGGCGCTAAGGTTGGCATTTTCCGGGCAACGACTTGTATTAAGTCGTCACCCGGTGCTGCGATTAATGATGAATAGGCTTATAGCTCGAATTCGGTATCGAGCAGCCTGATAAACCAATCAGGCAGCTTGTGCCAGTCACCATAGTTTGGTGAGGCATCGTGAATCTCTTCACCCGAATGCCAACGTATGGTGCCGTCTTCGGCTTGAGATACGTGCCAATAGAGCTGTTCCTTCTTGCCCAGCAGATAGTCTGTCAACTTGGCTGCAAAGGCTGGGCTATCGATCACCACGCCAAACTCAATATTAAGAAAGTCTGAGCGTGGGTCGAAATTTGACGAACCTATATAAGAGAGTTTGTCGTCAAATATAAATGTCTTATTGTGATAGTAAGTTGCACCATGATAGAGATGATCATCATTGATGGCGCTATCCTTAAATTCATACAGCTCTACGCCCATCTCCAATAACTGGGGGCGATATTGCTCAAAGTAGGCAGGGACGAAAGCTGAGTCGTTCGATGCCGACGAGTTGGTGATGAGAGTCACCGCCGCGTTATGTTGAGTCAGGGTCTCAATAATTTTGAACTTAGTTTGAGTCGGCAGCAAATAAGGTGTTGAGATAACGGCTTTATTTGCATTGTTTACCGGTTCTTCCATCAGGCGTTCAACCCGAGTTCTAAAATAAGGCTTATTGTCTTTTACTTTCTCTAGCGAGTCGAAGACAGGCGTTACCTTGGCATCAATAAAGCTCATGGCAGGTAGTGAGGTTAGCGAGCTAGCAATCGCCTCAACGACTTGAGTCTCTTCTGCTTGAGCATGTTCCAATGCCTGATTAAATTGGCGGTAGCTGCCAGCTTCTTTGGTCTTAATCAGCGTCGTCACTGGGGTCACCAGCTCACTGTTCCACAGCTGTTTATAGTTAGCCACAAATGGCTGAATAATATCGCCTTTAAAGACTACATCTAAGTCGAAAAAGTTAGCGTCCTGGCTGTAACCAAAATAGTCATCGCCGATATTGCGCCCGCCCAAGATCATCAACTGACCATCAACATTGAAATATTTTTCATGCAGACGATTATCCAGCTGGCCCCTATGGCGTTGAAAGTCGATGCTACGACCTAACCAACCCGCCTTACGCGAGTTGAAGTGGTTAAAGATGCGGATCTCCATCTGTTCATGATGGCCCAGTTCGGCCAGCCAAGTTTCATTGAACACCAGCAGATCATCTAAGACGATGCGAACCTTCACTCCCCTATCAGCCGCCTGCTTCAACTCGTTGAGTAGCGACAGGCCTGAGAGATCCTTATTCCAGGAAAAATAGGTGATATCGATACTGTGCTGCGCATGGCGAATCGCCTCTATGCGTCGCGCAAGCGCTTCACTTGCCTTGGGGATCAGATACACCTGTGCCTGATGAGGCTGAGACTGCCAATCAGACTCGAATGTGGGCTCCACCTCTGGGAAGGAGCTGGCGCATCCCGTGAGTACCAGGGCGCATAGTGACAGCAAAAGTGTGCTTGCTGTGCGGTATAAAGATTTTTTTCTCATTGGCTTTATAGTCCTAATTCGGCTTTTAAGGCTAACTGGCGATTTGCCAGTCAGCCTTAAGGAAGGGGAGTTAAGGCTTACTTGTCGAAATAGCTCATGATTAGACCGAGCTGCTCTAGACCCGTTAGGCGGCCTTGTCTAAGCTCTGGATCTACGCCAACATTTTGTTGGGCATCCCAGTCGGTGATCGTTGAGATCTCACCGTTTTTATTGATGTTGAGCACATTGTCAGTCGCAGTATCATATTGATAGTCGGCGAATAGCTCGTCACTAAACCAGATACGTGACATCTTGTTCATTAGTAGCGTGTCTTTAACACTTGGCTTCACCTGGCTACCGGCCAAGTTGTAAGGCTTATTAAAGATGAACGGCAGCTCTGCACCCGTACATATTTTGCCTAAGCAGCTAGTTGATCTGAACATATCGCCTGGGTGAATGGTTTCCCCTTCGTTATATACCGTCCAGCTATTGAAGCTTGGCTTATAGTCAAATTGATACAAGCTAGTGGCCGCCTGTCCGTTGTCGCTGCTCTGCTTTGCCTTAATGCGAGCAGGGCCACTGAAGAGTAAGTCGTTAGTCAGCTGACCAAACTGTGCCATGTTTGCCACAGCTCCCGAGAGGTTACTCTCCTTGTTAGGGGCGTAATCGGTTAATGCAAACAACTGGTTAGCCAACTCACCATTGCCCAGGCCAAAGAAGAATTTCACGATGGCCTCGTAGGCGCTGCCTGGCAGGATATCGCCAAGTTCTACCTGCGTGGCAACCTGCTCTGGTGTTAGCTGCATCAAACGCTGCTCCAGTTGGTCAAGGTTGTCTTGAGAAGCAAGCCAGGTTTGAATGGCCTGCGCTGATGGCTCTGTGCCCTCAGGTGCATCATTCATCTCTTTGATCAACTCAATGATTGTTGGGATCAACGAGGTTAGGCTCGGCAAAAAGCTGGTTGTTGCGCCATCGTTACTGTTAAAGCCAACCACAGTAGGTACTGTGTACTCGGTTTGCGCTGGCTGAGTAGTGAGGTGGTGGCCGCTGATTTCAGGCTTCAAGAACCCCTTAGCGCGATACTCTACGTAGGGCGCAAATGGCTTCAAATGATGCTGGGGGGTCATTTCGCTGTCTAGCTTACCAGCGAAACATAGGCCGCTGCCAACCAGATCTTCGATGTCGATACAGTCGATGCCAGACCAGGCGCCAACTGTGTGTAACAGTCCAGTGGCTTTGGCTTGAACTTGCATCAGCTGGTCCAGAGTAAGCTCTGCTAACTCGGTATCATTTTGATGCAGCGCTTCGCTATATTGTGCTAGCTTCTGGCTAAATGTTTGTGCCTGAGCATAGGATTTGTAATCAAATCCATAGGCATTACTTTGCATAATGGCGCGTTGGAAGTAGGTGCCTGCAATATTTTCTTGGGTCTGGCTTTGCTGCAAAATGCCCACAGACATAGCGCCCGCGTCCTGACCGATAAGTGTGACGTTATCTGGATCACCGCCAAATAGGTCGATGTTTTCGTTCACCCACTGCAGTGCTCGTTTCTGATCGCCTAAGCCAAAGTTACCGCCTTCTGGCATTTGGGTACCATCAAGCCAGTAGCTACCTAGAATACCGAGACGATAGTTGATGGTCACAGCAATAAAAGGTTTGCCATCGAGTGCGCCTTGGGCAACGACATTGTCAGCTTGAACCAGAGGATCGGCACCTGAACCGACTTCAAAATCACCGCCGTGAATGAAAACATAGACAGGCAGAGCATCAGATGCAGCGGTATCTTCAGGACGCCAGATGTTGAGGTTTAAGCAATCCTCTGACTGAGCCTGGATGGTGTCGCGGTTTTGCGGGCAGGCATTGCCGAACTCAGTGGCATCCGTCACTGTGTCTAGGGCATTGAGCTGACTGTGTTCAAATCGAGCGGCATTGGCATAAGGGATGCCTTTAAAGGCTTCAAGTTCAACCCGTGCGGCTTCACCTTCGATATCGTCGACGACAACAGATTCTTTCATGGCAGAAAGGTTGTGAACGCCAATTTGTACCGTGATCTGCTGCGGTGGCAGCGGCTCGACAGCTGGTACTTCTGGAACTGGCTGGTTGCCACCTGATTTATCATCATCGCCACCACAAGCGGCTAACGATAGCGAAATAAGTACGGCTAAGGCTGAGCGTGAAAACATTGTCATTTTTGACTCCAAATATCGGCATAGGATGAGCAGTGGCTCATTTGATGGGGCTATAGTAGTACGCTTTCTGACCAGACAATAATCATGTATGAAGGATTGAACCCTCTCTAAACGGATTGTGATAAGTACTAGCTGGTGAAAGGTTTACGTAGCATTGTCACTTAGCAAATTGCTGGATCTTGTGGATCACGAGCAAAGTAGATCGTTATCTTCACGAGCACGGGTAAAGTGTGGACAACAAATAAAAAAACGACTCAACCGGATAGATTGAGTCGTTGATAGTTTGTTGACTGTTTAGAAGCGGTAGCCCAGGTTGAGGGTGAAGGCGCTTCTGGTTTCGCCTTTGTTGTATAGGGCGGTAAAGTTTAAGTTTTTACCAATTTGCTTATTAAAGCCGATTAAGTAGGCCCACTTATCGATATCGACACCTACGTCGAAGGTAAACTCCTGGCCGCCTACATCTAAGCCTAAGGTGCCTTCCATATTAGGCTTGAGACCTTGATACTCGGCGCCGATGAAGACCTGAGCGCGATAGTCAAGGAACTGATAACCCAGCATAGGTTGAACGGTTATGATGCCATCGCCCCATTTGTCATTACCTTGCATACGCGTCTGACTATAACTCGCGGTGACCGAGGCAAAGAACTCTTTGTAGCCTACCGACAAGGTAGTACCCACACCGACCAAATCATATTCAAGATGCAGCGGGACGTTTAACTCACCAGGTGAGCAGATATCTACCCCTTGACTCTCGACCGCGGCACAAGCCAGCTTACCGCCGACGACGCCCAGTTTGTCTTCGAACACATCCTTCATCTTGCCTGTGTAGTGGGCATCCACAACGGCATCAACATTCACCTTGCCGATATAGCCGAACACGTTCCAGAAGGGCAAAATGTTGATGTCAGCTCGTAATGAGTAGCTTTCAGCATTCACTGTACCAATTGAGCTTTCTGGGTCGAAGAACTCATCGAGGTTAACGCCCATGATGTCAAAACTGTTGAAGCCGACATTCATATCCTGGTTGCGGTAGGCCACCGAGACGCCGAATGGTAGCGGTACATCTATGCCTTGTTGACGCACGAAGTCACCCAAGATTGGGAACATTCTATCTAGGTCCACCTTCTCTTCGCGAATGCGAGGATCAGAGACGGTTGACAGGAGATCCTGATCCATAACCATTACGCCCAGTACGTCATCATAAAAGGCGACAGGCTCGAGTTTTGCCTCGTAGTTAACTGGCTTCTTACCTTTTAGCCCCTTGGCCTTAATGTTTTTCTCCTTAATGATGATCTTGCCATTAGGCAGGGTATCGAAGGTGATGTCCTGTGCATACTCGGTCACACGATAGTCGTCATACTTAAAAGATCTACCGTTGTTAGTGATCTCCATAGTGCTGGCCTTGCCGTCGAGCACTGTCAGTTTGACCTGCATAAAACGGAAGTAGGCAATATCTTGCGGCAAACCATACTTAGAGTAGTTGAAATGAATTTCAACATGGTCTGGGGCGATCTCATTGACGACTAATGAAGACTTGTCGTAGCTCTCCATGTAGTCTTTTAAGCGATATTCCAGCTTAGTGATCTCTTCAATCTTAGTGATCACATCTTCATCGGCATCGAGCTTGTTTTGGTCATACTTGATGCGCAGATCTATGTTGCCGCGGTTGTCTGTGCTTTGTACTAAAAACACATCTGACTCATGCTTCTCGCCATCAATTTCAATTGTGCGTTTAACGTGCTCAACTTGCTGGTCGTCATAGCTTAGTGAGCTTAGGCCCAGTTTCAGCAGCTCATCGGTAATGCCGTAACGCTCAAGCACAGATTCTTCTGCACTTTTTACTGCAGCTGGTGCTCCTTGCAGTGCATCGTCACCTGCATAGGCTAAGTTGCCAAAAGATAAGGCTAGCGCCAAAGGAATCGCTTTAAGCATGGCTACTTTACCCGAAGTCATTTTGATAGTGCGAAATTGAAGCTTTTGCATGTAGGTTACCCTTTTCGTTTGCCTAGTCTTTGTTTACTGGCCGAATCCTGAATCTGGATTCACTGTTTATTGTTGAAGTGTTGCGAAACTGACAGACATCTGGTTTAAAGCGGTCATGCGGTTTCGATTTCTTCATTCGATGAGGGTATTTTATGAGCAGATGTGACAATTAAGTAATCGCCTATGAAGGATGAAACCCTTCAATCGCATTAGGATAAAAAACTAACGGTAACTTATCTATTGTATTGTTTTAAAATAGATTTTATTACCTGTCGAGTTCTTGTTGTGTAAATGAGGGGCGATGTTTGACTCTGTGTGGGGGGGTAAATTGACCTATTGTGAGTTATTTTTTTTGTTAAAAGTGAAAAAATATTTTGGGTTTTAGCTTGAATAAGGCTGCAACCCAAAATAGAAAATAGATTTACAGTGGTCTAAGCCGAGTTGGCGGCATTTTACACTGGCTCAGCCTTAAACAAGCGGATGTAAAAGCGTGCCACAGTCAAGGAAAGCAACATGATGATCAGCATTAACAGTGGTGTGATGATCTCGTATTGGGGCGTGCCATGTAGCGCATTCATGGTCATGATCAGTAGCATGTTACCGCCCAGGATTCGAATGACAGCATCGGATGGCTTATTGAAAACGGTGAAAATCAATAGCGTATTCAAGCTATAGAAGGCCACAAGCTGCCACAATTCAGTGATGTTGGTTAACACTAAACAATACTCGACCAGAAACAGTGCGCCCCAGCCGAGACACGCCAACTTGGCCTGCCTTACTAGACTTACAGGCATATGTACACTGGCGTTAGCCAAGGCAGCGCCCAAAAGCGGAAAAATGGGCCCCCCCGGTATGGCAAAGTAGATCCATAGGCCGAAGCAGGTTAACGAGCTGGCAACGGCGGTGATGGCGTTAGTGAAACGATGTCGTAGCAACCTACGCTTTGCTCCTACTCCAGCGACTGCTCTTGCTTCTGCGGCATCAATCTTAGCATCGACTTTAGCATCAAGCTTGCTATCGCGCTTCGTCCAATGCTGAATCAATTCAGCGTCTTTGGATTGTTCATTGGTGATGGTCGCGTTAAGTAGCCTGAGCTCATGACCTAGTTGGGTGAGGCCATTGTCGAGATCGTTAGGATCCATCTCATGCTGTATCCCTTTAGCGAGCTTCAGTAGGTGCGCCTGTATGCCATCGCAAGCCAGAGCAACGCTTTGCCATTTGGCCTTTTCATAGCGCAATCGGTAGGTGCTGGCCAAAGGAAGTGCTAGTAGTTCCATGAGCTTATCGATATGTTGCTGATTGGCAAAGAGATCAGATTTAGCATCTAGTGTGTGCTTCTCCGTCTTCGCTTCAACCAGAGCTTTTCTGGCTAAGGTAAACTGTTTAGTTACTATCTTAAGGGTATCGAAAAACAGTGACTCTGTTGTGACAGGCCATATAAAGCGATAGACAGCAGAGTACACAACCACACCTAGCATGGTTTCTTGAATTCTTAAGATCGCAATATCAAATGAGGCGGTACCATTGGTGCCGCCAAGCATGGCGATAATAGCAAAGGCTGTAAATGCCATGGTGAAGGCATAACCGTTGCGCTTGTGGCCGCTAAAGAAGACACACACGCCTAAAAATAGGTGAAAACATGCAATGAACATCACGCGGTCCTGGCTAAACAGACTGATCAGCACGAGTGCAAAGAGGATACCCGTGACGGTTCCCGCTATGCGCAGCTTGCCTTGCAATATGCCGTGACCGAAGGATTCATTGGCTGAGATCGCTATCACTGTGATGGCGGCCCAATAGGGTTTGTCCCATTGAAAAAATAGCGCCAATGCGATGGTGAGCCCGACAGCGAGTGAGATCTTAATCGCTTCTTTTAATGATGAACTGAGCATGTGAGTCTCACTTTAGTGCTTCAGAATTTTAACCGATGCCGTCATGCCTATTCTTAGTTGCATATCTTCAGGCAGATGATCGAGTTTAATTTTTACTGGAATACGTTGAGCCAGACGTATCCATTGAAAGCTAGGATTAACATTGGGTAGCAGAGAGTTTCCTGTGCTGCCGTCAGATTTGGCAATACCATAACCAATACTTTGAACTTGACCCTTAAGCATTGCATGGTCGCGCATCATTAGGGTGACCTGTGCCTTATCTTGGACATCGACATCCATAAGATCCGTTTCTTTGAAGAAGCCTTCAATCCAAAAACTCGAGGCGTCGATCAAGGCAACCACCGGATTGTTGGCAATCACTTGAGAGCCGACTCGGTAGTTGAGGTTAGTGATATAACCGTCCGTCGGGGCAGTGACCTTAGTGTACTGCAGGTTTAATCTGGCTTCCTCGACCTGTGCTTTGGCCATCAATAGGTTAGCCTCTGCCGTATCAATGGCATTTTGCAGGTTATTAAGGGTTAATTCTGATTGCGCACCTGGTGTTAGTTTTTCAAGGTTTACCGCGCGATGGGCCTCGTTGTTTGCTTTATCCACTAGTGTAGCCGCCTGTTTTTCGTTGGCGATCGCCTTATTCAGGCTGGCTTGGTAAATGCTTGGATCGATTTCAAACAAGAGATCACCGCGTTTAACTTGTGAGTTGTCTTCGATCTGCATATTGATGATCTGGCCAGTGACTCTTGGCGTGATTTGAATAACATGGGCACGCACCTGACCATCTCTGGTCCAAGGGTTTTCAAGGTAAGTCTGGTACTGGCTGTATAGGGTCGCAATGGCCGCTATAGCGATTATCGCCGTGATAAAATATTTTCTTAACATCTTGTTACCTAATTAGAAAATTGAAATAAACTGACTAATCACACCAACGAAGATGATGGTGATAGAGAGCTCTGCTATAGCTGGTACAGCAATATACTTGTGCCAGCCAAGTCGGGTTCCGATCGTGGTAACCACGGCCGCGAGGAAGTAAGCCAGTATTCCAACAAGCAATAAGGGTGGGAAATAGACATCACCTAATGCTATTTCATGGGGCATGATGTTCATCTGTGTTTAACCTTATGTATGTGAAAATGGCGCATGTCGAGGTTTGATGGCACCGAATCTTTGATAGGGTTGCCATGTTAGTGGCTTGGCAAATAAAGTCACAATCACATATGACGGATCAAACCCATCAAAACAGATAAACAAACACTTGGGGATATGTTAGCTTAGGGCTTCAACATATCCATTTTGGATGGCTAGTGAATTCGTGATGTATGTAAGATTTTTCAGGGAGTGGAATAATGAACTTTAGCTTAGAACAACTTCTTGCTTTTGTTACTGTTTATGATCTTAAGTCTTTCAGTAAAGCAGCCGTTAAGCTAGATAAGCATCGCACGACGATTGGTCAGGTGATCACTAACTTAGAAGATCAGTTGGCTATCACCTTGTTTGAGCGTATTGGGCGCTCCGTTGAGCCTACTCAAGATGCCGATTTACTCTATCACTACGCTAAGCAAGCCATAGAACAAACCCGTACCTTCGATCGTGTCGCGTTAAGCCTGTCTTATGGCACGTTAGAATCGGTGACCATTGCTTACCCGAGTTTTATTCCCCAGCATGTGCTCACTGTGATACGCATGGCGCTAATAGAAGAGTTTCCCTATATGAGGGTTAATTTATTGGTGCGTTCGAAAGCCGACATTAAGAAGGGGATTCAAGACGGCTCTATTCATTTTGGCCTAGTCAATGTGTTCGAAAGCAAGGTGATAAGTAGTATCGATTCGGTGTTGATGCGCAGTATCGCCTTTGTGCCCTTTACCAGCGAAAATAGTGAGCTGGCGCGGATGCCGTCGAATGAAACCTACACGGCAATGAAGTCGACCCGCCAATTTGTACTCAAGTCTATGCTTGACGATGATATGGCAAGTAGGGTGATCCTTTCGTCTCATTATGAAGTGGTGGACCAGCAGACACTTATTGTTAGGATGGTACAAGAGGGATTGGGCTGGGCATTGCTGCCACGAACCATTGTCCAATCTGAATATTATTCAGACGATATTGTCGAGATTGAGCTCGATCAGCTTAAAGAAGCCGTTCATGTCCCCGTGTCACTCTGGTGTCAGCATTCAAAGCAGGTGATGATCGTTAAGAAAGTCATTTACAAGAGTATTATGGATTACCTTAAGGTGCTCGATTCACCAAGTTAACAATACATTGGTTGGCCTCTGCAACGTCAGGGGCCTATCCTTATACCTTACTTTTCTAAATTAATTCAAGTCCTTACCTATTCTTCTGGCATGGCTTAAGTCATGTTTCGGCTTTTATGAAGGGTTTCATCCTTCATAGACGATTATCTAAGTTTCATTGTCGGGCATAAAATTCATCTGAAATCGAGGTCTATACGCTTAGCTTTTGCACTACTTTAGTGTGTCGCAAAAGGAGATAGCGATGGCCACGATAAATAGAATTTAACTAGACATGACTGAACACCTAGGCATGCCTATAACATTCAAGTGGTCAGGCGATGGAAACACTACAAAATATTTTTAATTTCTCTCCTTACTTCCCCATTTTGATCACTTTGGTCTTGGGGTTCTTGGTCGGAAAGATCTCGGTAGGGCGTTTTAGCTTAGGCAGCATAGTGGGCACCTTATTGGTGGGCATGCTGGTTGGTTTAAATGGTGTCGAAATCACGCCAAGCGTTAGGTGGGTATTCTTTGGCTTTTTCATGTATGTGGTGGGCTACCAAGGGGGCTATCACCTTATTAGCACACTGAAATTGCGCAAGAAGTCTATACTTCTGGCGAGTGTCTTGATGAGTTTGGTTGCCGTGTCGACTCTTGCTATTGCTAGCTGGCTATTCGAGCTAGATCTCTATATGGCAATTGGCATGACGGCTGGCAGCTTTGTTCATCCTGAAATCATTAGTGCCGCCATTGACGCTATCGGTGATTTTTCTGGTGTGAGTGAAGCCGCTAAAAATCTGGCCCAAAGTGAAATTATCTTAGGCTATATGCTCACGGTTATTTTTGGTGTGCTAGGTCCTGTGATCATGATGTCTTGGTTTTTCCCCAAGGTTATGCCAAAGGTGATGGGGTTTCAGGCGGAGACGAGCGATCTGCTCGATGCCACCCCATTGGCCATGCGTAAGTCTATCAATAGCGCGCATAGTATCGTCAGGCGTGTTTTTGAGGTGAACCAAGAGAGCACTGTGGTGGGCAAGACCCTGCAGCAGCTGACTGCACCATCTATCGATATTATTTTTGAGCTGTCACGTGGCAGTAATAGTGATCAGGGGCTTAAGGATGGGGATCCAATCGCGATAGGCGATATCATCACCATTACCGGTCGCCACAATGCCCTGTTTTACTTCGACGATAATTTGTTAGGAACAGAGCTTCCCTGTGATAGTCAGACTAATGTCAGCGAAGAGAGTTATCTGATACAGGTCAGTACGACTGAACTCGTGGATCAGTCATTGCAGCAGGTAAAAACCGCTTTGAATCAGAGTACAGGCAGAGGTGTTTGCATCACCGAGTTGCTTCGAGGAGATCAGGCGCTGGAGATCACTCCCGATTTAGTGGTGAAACGCCATGACATATTGCAGATCACCGGCAGTTCTTGTGATGTGCAGCTGGTTAAAAATGACTTTAGTCAGCGCTCATCAAACAGAGGTGTGAATCAGATCTTGTTTGGTGCGGGATTGGTGTTGGCGTACATGATCAGCATGTGGCACCTCAACATAGGCGGTATTTACCTCTATTTCAGTATGGGTCTGAGCAGCTTGATTTCGGGGGTTGCTGTGGGCTGGGCGTGTCACAAAATCAACCCGTTAGATATGTTGCCTGTAGATACCAGTAATGCTGTACGCAACGTGTCATTGCTGGTGTTTACCGCGATCACGGGTTTGTATTTTGGCCCGAAGATGCTTTATGCCATGAATGTCGGCGGAATTAAGGTCGCCTTGGTTGGCAGTGCTGTGGTGCTGATATCACAGCTGCTTTCATTTGCTATCGCTTATTGGATTTTTAAGATTAAGAGTCCGAGCGACTTAATCGGCTGCGTCAGTGGGAGTCAGCATTCAGGTCTGGGCATGCCTGCCATTTATAAGCAGGATGGATATAAAAGCACTATTCATGCCTTGGTGGTTTCATATATTACATCAAGCTTCTTGATGTTGATTGTTGTCTCAATGGTTTTAAATTTGATGTGACCTGAGTGTCACACCAAATCGTTAGACTCATTAGCTAATTTTATTTTTAAAACAGATTTACAGGTGATTAAGCAATGATTAAAAAAACTCTCTTGTGCGCCTTGCTCATGGCTTCATCACAAGCCCTTGCAGATGCTTCTGATTTTTTCGATGAGCAAGATGGCCAGTTAGATCTGGGCCATTATTTAGCAGAAAATGCCTACGGTTTTCTGCCGATCCCTATGTTAATCACCGAACCCGCTGTCGGCGTGGGTGGTGGCTTGGTGGGCCTGTTTCTGCATGAAACCGAAGAGGAAAAAGTTCGTCGTATGCAAAAGGCCCGTGAATCTATCGACGGTGGTGCCCAACTTATGCCTGCGGCCATGACCTTAGTCGGTGCTGCCGGCACCGAAAATGGTACCTGGCTTGCGTTTGCGGGTCATCGTCATTCCTGGCTGCAAGATACTATTCGGTATACCGGGATTGCCGGTGTCGCCAATGCGAACTTGGATATCTACTCTCGCCTAGGTGGCCTATTGCCCCCTGAACATGCGATTCAATTTGATACTCAGACCCAAGCCGTGTTTGCCTTGCAAAAGGCACAGTTTAGGGTGGCAAAAACGCCATTGATGTTAGGGGTTAAACAGATCTGGAGCGAGTCGAGCGTCTCCTCTTCGGATGCTGTGGTGGATTGGATTTTAAAAAATCGCTTAGGCGATAGCAGTACGACTTCGGGTTTGGGACTTGTGGCCGAGTATGATACTCGCGACAACATGTTCTTCCCCAAGAAGGGTTTTATTGTATCGAGTGAATACATGGTGTTCGATGAGGCTATCGGCTCTGACATTAACTACCAAACCTTGAATGTCAATGGTGAGGTTTACGTGCCGATCACTGAGCATTGGACCTTTGCGGCCGCGGCTAGCTATGACGCCATCTATGGTGATGACGACGAGCTAACACCAACGGCAAAACCCTTTGTGAACCTACGCGGTGTGTCGGCGTTTCGTTACCAAGGCGATCAGGTTGCCACGGTGCAGTCTCAGTTGATGTATCACTTTGATCACAGGTGGACAGTTTCTGGCTTCTACGGTTATGGCCAAACGGCTAATGACAGCAATTATGATAACCAAGACTCGGTAAATGCCTATGGCGTGGGTTTCCGTTATCAGATTGCCCGTCGTTATGGTATCCACATGGGTGTCGATTTGGCGAGAAGCGGCGACGACAACGCTATCTACTTCCAAGTGGGATCAGGGTTTTGATTTTTGAGAACGCTTTGAACTTAGCCACTTTCTGTTCGAACGCTAGCTTTGTTGATTTAAGGTTAAATGCTTTTCCTAAGCCAGAACAATCATAATATTCATTATTATGATTGTTCTTCGATAAGCCACATGATGATTAGTGAAGGTCGTTTTAAGCTTGAAAATTACATTAGAGCAGTTCGAGCAATAGCTGGGTCATCTCATGTTCGTCAAGCGAAACTGGAGAGTTCTTATTGTCGGCGTGTGCGATGACCGCATCTATATCTAACTCGCTAAGGCCATAGTCTGATAATTTACCCAGTGGCTGAGCCCATTGCTCGAAAAGATTTATCGCTTCCATATCATCGATCGCTTCACCAAAGAGAGTTTGGCGCGCAAGGGTAAACTGTTTAATCGAAGATTTAGCGAGTAAACGTTTAAATACCGGGCCGAGTAAGATTCCGCAGGCCGCGCCATGGGGAATGTTGCATACAGCGCCAAGAGGCCCAGCAATACCATGAACGGTTCCCAGTCCTCCATTGGCTAAGCTAAGGCCTGAGAGATAAGCGGCTAGTGCAAGTTTGCCTCTTAGCTCTAGCTCTGCTGGCGTGCCATAAAGTGCGTCGGTGAATAACCGACTTCCTTGAGAAAATAAGCTGATCCCTTGCAACGCCAAGGCATGAGTAAGCGGGGTTGCCTTAGTTGAAACTAATGACTCTAGCAGTTGACAGAAGGCGTCCATACTACAGGCGAGCGTGACTAATGTGGGGGTTCCGACTGCCAATTGGGGATCGATAATGGCTAGGTGAGGCACGAAAGCATCGTGTCTTAGCGATTTCTTGAATGAATTTTCGCCTCGTTGACCGATCACCGCATTTTTAGTTGCTTCGCTTCCGGTTCCTGCTGTTGTTGGTACGGCAATAAGTGGCAGGGTATTGGGCTCTGGCGTTTTAGTGCCAACGCCCTCTAAATAATCGAGGACCGAACCTTGATGACAAAGCATTGCAGCAATAGCCTTACCTGCATCGAGTACGCTGCCGCCACCAATGGCGACGACAATATCAACGTCATGGAGACGCGCCATTTCCGTTAGGTTATCGACAATTTGAGGGGTCGGTTCACCGCTGACAATGTCGTGATTAAAGGGGATCTTCGCTTGGTGTAACTTAGTTTGGATTACCGTCCAGCTTTCTGTTTCTATAAAATGTTTGCCTGTGATGATCAGGACCGATTGATAGGGTTTTAGTAGGTCGGCTAACTTAGTTATTTCGCCATTACCAAAAATCAATTTTGCGTTGCCCAAATGGGTAAATGGATTCATCGTTATTCCTTGTCAAACTAACACTCAGTTGCCGAGAGGTTCTGTGAAGCGAGAAAGTATAGCAGTTCTCTGTGGCTAAATCTGAGTGTTAGTAAGCATTATCAATGGCCTATCGATCCTAAGTGTTGAATTAAATACATTCTGATCTCGGTCGGCGTTTGACTGACCCAAAAACCACTTACATAGGCGATCAATGGCACCATGAACAGTAACATTAGCAACATGATAGCCAGCCCTCGTGTCGATAACTTGATGCCATTGCGCGTACTGAAGTGTAAAGCTTGCTGTTTAGGACAGGCTGAAACACATCGCATACAAGCTTGGCATTCATCTGAGCGGATATTGCGTTGAGTATGAACACTGATCGCAGCTGGGCAGGCTCGGGTACACTTGTCGCAATTCATCCCTTTAGATTCAATCAGGCAGTGCTGGGGACTTCTGCGAATTTTAAACGGGCTGAGGAAGCTAAGCAGTCCTAATAGTGCGCCGTATGGGCAGATGTAACGGCAAAAGCCTTGGCGGCGCCAAGCTGCCAGCCCTAAAATTACCGAGAAACCGATAAGCGTCGCTAGGCCAGGCGTAATAAAAAACAGCGCCATTTTTAAGTCGGCTATCTTATGATAATTACCGTTGAGATAATGAGGAATAGAGGCTGATGGCATCGTTAGGATGATATAAAACAATCCTCCAAGTAATAGATATTTGAACATGCGCAGTGGCCAGTCGAGCCATGTTGGCGGTAACAACTCTCGCTTGATAAAGCGTTTTCTTAGTTTATAAAGATATTCCCCTGCTAGTCCTAAGGGGCAAGCCCAGCCGCAGAATGCGCGTTTACACAATAGGCCTGTAAGTAACACAACCGTTAGCATCACGGCTGCAGCAGGATGGTTTTCATCCCAGATCCCAAGAGTTAGAATCGCTTTTATCTCAATGCCTCCGGCGATGGGCAAGAAAGCATCGCCGACATCAGGGCGCATTAGCCAAGGCGTTATTCCCAGCTTGAGCATGGCGGCATTGGCCGCAAATTGAATGCCGACAAGTAACATAGACAGGGCTAACAGATGTTGAATAACATTCCGCAGCGTGTTGGAACGCACTTCACCTTTGGTGAGTTCGTTTTGGTATCGGCTCGCGACGGCAAGGCAAATAACCGCGACAACAAGTGCTAACCATAGGGGCCAATAGAGCGTAGTGATTAACGAGCCAACAAGTAAGCCGCCCGTTGCTAGGGCGCCCCATTTTTTTCCACTCCAGTAAAGCAAACTAATGCTATATACCAAAGCCAGCATTAGGGTGATTGATTCGATGATACTCATAGTGATAGAACCAGTAGTTGAGAAAGTAATGTAACCGTTTGTATCAATGAGAGAGTATTTGGTGATGTAAGTTCTTATCCTATCTAATTAGTGTGCAGTGACTCTCGAAATTTAGCTGCCTGATACCATTTTTGATGATCTGTATCGCCTTGTTGCTAGATTGTGTCGCCTTGCTGCCATTTTGTGTTTCCGCATAACTGAGAGAGAAAATAAAAAGCCCCAACACAAAGTCAGGGCTTTCTATAATACTGATCAGTATAAAAATTTGATCGCTTAGCGAGTGTTGAGCTGGCTATTTACCACCTTCGATCGATTCGATAAATTTGCTTGATTCGGCAATTGACTTATTCATCTCTTTTATCAGACTAGATATGTCGGTTTGCAGGCTAGCAAATTCACCTTTTATCGCACCAATGGCTTGGGCATTAAGGTTATGTTTAAGGTAAAGCATGTTGTCTTTCATCGCCGTGAGAATTGGCGGCATTTTGCTTTCGGCGCGGCGCATGGTGCGGATCAATTGCTCGTAAGAGCGGCGAGTGTCACGCAGTTTTGTTTCGCTGTTGCGGCGCAGGCTGGCCTTGCTGATCTCACCGATTTCTGTCTGCCATTCGTCAAATAATGCCTCGGCAACATCTTCGACCTTGTCGATACGGTTGCTGACGTCGTCGGCGGCTTCTTGGGAAGATTCATACTCGTCTCTGGCTTTCTCGTAGGCGCTCTGTAGATCGCCACCATCGTGGTTCAGCAGTGCCTGCATCTCTTCCAGCGCCGAGCTAAACTGCTGCTGAGCCTCTTCTTGAGATTCTTTGGCATCATTTACGCGATCCACCATGATGTCACGCTTGTGGTAGCCCACTTTTTCCATGGCGCCGTAATAAGCACTTTGGCAGCCGCTAAGCAGCATAGCTGAGGCGATGACAACAGTTGATAATATGTTTTTCATCCTGAAATTATCCTTTAATAGGGTTGATCGGCCTTAAATTTTGCTGCGTCGATAATGCTCCAAAGATGGGCAATACCACCAATGATAGCCGGTACAATAAGCCACCACATGGCGTAACCAACAATTGTGATAACGCAAAATAACAAGGCTGCCAAGATGCGTCCTTGTACTAATTGCCCCAATCCTGGGAAGAAGAAACTTGCTATTGCGGCAATAACATTGCCTGCTGAACCTTGTTGTGACATCTATTTGTTCCTTACACTTGTATCTAGCATCTTTAAACTTGTAATCTAGCTTACGCAGTTAACACCACTTGAATCAAGAGAATACCGTGATAAATAGAATAGATGGGAGCCTGTTTCGCTCAATTATGCTGGGTATCTGGGAGTTTATGATACATCTAAAACGGCGTGTGGCGGAAGATCAGATTAATATGCGCGCGGGACATTTGGCCTATGTGACCCTGTTGTCCTTGGTTCCTATGGTCGCCGTGACCATGTCTATGTTGTCAGCGTTCCCAGTATTCAAGGGCATTCGCGTCCATATCGAGACCTTTATCTACGAAAATTTTATCCCCTCTGCCGGCGACAGCGTGCAGATGTATATCAATGAGTTTGTCGCTAACGCCTCTAAGGGCACGGCCGTGGGTATCGGTGCACTGGTGGTGGTGGCGATTCTGTTGATCTCCAATATCGACAAGTCCCTCAATGGCATCTGGCGCACCACGGAGCAGCGCTCTTTTGTGGTCTCCTTTTCTATGTATTGGATGGTGTTGACCTTGGGGCCAGTATTAATGGGGGCCAGCTTGGTCGCCACCTCCTATGTGGTCTCACTTAAGGTGTTTAATGGCACAGATCTCAGCGGTGTGGTGCCTATCTTGGTGGAGCGTCTGCCCATGTTCTTTTCGGTTGCTACTTTCCTATTGATCTACATGGTGGTGCCCAATACCAAGGTGAAGTTCTTCCACGCACTGCTAGGTGCCATAGTGGCGGCCCTGTTATTTGAGCTCGGCAAGAAGGGCTTTGCCCTGTATCTCACCGAGTTTCCAGCCTATGAGGCTATCTACGGCGCTCTGGCGACCATTCCTATCTTATTTGTTTGGGTTTATCTCTCCTGGATCATTGTCTTGATCGGCGCGGAGATAACGGCTGCCATGCCAGAGTATCTGGATAAGCGCCTGATGGATTTGGTGAACACGGAGATAGAAGATGAGTCTGGCGATCACTTCGACGAGCATAAAAGGTGAGTTCGGCTAAGTCACATTCGCTGATCCGGCAGGATTGGCTCGATGTTGGCGAGGGGCATCAGCTGTTTTTGGCGCAATACGGTGATCCTCAGGGGATCCCTGTGCTCTATCTTCACGGCGGTCCGGGGGCGGGCTGCGATCCCCTAGAGTTGAGGCTGTTTATCGACAGGGGCTTTCATATCTATCTGCTGGATCAACGTGCGGCGGGGCGTTCTAAACCCTGTGGTGAATTGACCAACAACGATTTTCCCAGCTTGGTCAAAGATATTGAGCGTGTGCGTCACTGGGCTGGCGTCGAAGCTTGGTGTCTGCTCGGTGGTTCCTTTGGTGCGACTCTGGGCTACCTCTATAGCTGTATTTATCCCCATCGTGTGCTGTCGCAGATCTATTGGGGCATGTTTATTCCTTCTGTCGAGGGGATGGAGTGGCTCTACGGACGAGGCGGCGCGGCGCAGATCTTTTCGACTCAATATCAGCAGTTTTCGGCTGGACAGGGGGAGTCGCTGCTGCAACTGTTTAACCATTTTGAGGAGGGCCTGAATCAGGTCGATGCCGAGGTTCGCCGCGCCTTTGTGCGCCGTTGGTTGAGCTGGGAGTTGTCGCTGGCGATACCTAGCTTCGAGTTGAGTGAGGCTTTGGTGGAGCAGGGCAGTGTGCTGGCTCGCCTAGAACTGCATTTTGCCCGCCACGACTATTTTGGCGGCTATCAGCTGATGAAACGGGTCGGCGCTGACGTGAACTGTCCGACTATCATTTTGCAGGGGGAACTTGACTGGGTCTGCCCTCAGCGTCTTGTGGATGAGTATTTACAGGCCTATGGTCCTAAATTATTAAGGTCTCGTCTAGTGAAAGGAGGTTATCATACCCTGGCCGACACGCGCATGTGCCAGGCGGTTGCCGAGGCGGTGACACTGATGGGACGTTATCTGGCGAGCTTACCTTCGTGAGGTAAGTATGTCGATACAGCTAGCTGTTCATAATAATATTAAAAGTCTAAGGAAGTAGAATAATGAAAAAAACCATAGTCGCCATCATGGCGCTTGTGATGTGCAGCACGGGATTGGCAAATGAACGCACGCCCCAGCCGGTGCCAGAGCGCGTCTATTTTAGTGGCATGAGCAATGATCTGGCGGCCGATGCTTTGTTGGTGTCGCTGATCAATAAGAACTATCTGGCGAAAAAGGTTGGCCCTAACCGCATTGGTGTGCAGTTGGGGGAGCATCAGTTTGTATTGCAGCCTAGTTTAAATTCTGAGGGAATAGACCGTATTCTTGCGAGCCGCTTCTATGGGGTTAGTCCTAAGTTAATAGGTACCAAAGAGTTGATGCTGCTCATCGGCACCTTGAACGATAAGCTCAATTTCGCCAAGTTCACCTTGAGGGAAGAGGGCAAGGTGATTCAGGTGCAGGGCGCGGCGACCTTTGTCGATACCCTAGAGCTGGAAGAGCTGCGTCGTTTTCTGATCTGGATTGACGATGCCTTAGTGCGCGTAGGTGAGGCGCTGCCCAATACCACGGAACATATGATTAAACCTATCCCAGTGATGTAACCAGAATAAGTAACAGGAGTCGGTAAGGGAGTGATAGCGTTAATTCAACGGGTCAAGCAGGCCAGTGTCGATGTGGATGGCCAGACCATAGGCTCCATAGACAAGGGCCTATTGGTATTGCTGGGCGTCGAGCGGGAAGACGATCTGGTGAAGATGGAAAAATTAGCCAATAAGGTTATGAGCTACCGCGTGTTTAGCGATGAAGCTGGCAAGATGAATCTTAACCTTAAGCAGGTACAGGGCAGTTTGTTAGTGGTGTCTCAGTTTACTTTGGCGGCCGATACCGGCCGAGGCCTTCGTCCTAGCTTTTCGGGGGCTGGAACGCCTGAGCAGGCGAGGCAGCTTTATCAGGCCTTCGTCGATTACTGCGCCGCCCAAGGCGTGCCTGTGCAAACCGGGGAATTTGCCGCTGATATGCAGGTTAGCTTGGTCAATGACGGTCCGGTCACCTTTAATCTGCAGGTATGAGCATGGCGCGGCAGATGGAGGATTTACTGAGGGAACTGGGAAGCACCTGGCATAAGACGATTCCGGTGAGCGCCTTTATGCAGATAGCCCCAGAGGATTATCACGCTCAGACGCTGACAGTCAGTGCCCCCTTGGCACCTAATATCAACCTGCATCACACTATGTTTGCCGGTAGCATCTATACCCTGATGACTCTGACAGGCTGGGGCATGGTATGGCTGCAGCAGAGATTGGCCGGTGTTGAGGGTGACATAGTGTTAGGTAAGGCGGATATTCGTTATCTCGCCCCTGTGGGGCAGGCACCTCAGGCCAGTGTCAGTTGGCCTGGTGGCGACCTCTCTGTGCTGGCGTCGGGTGAGCGCGCTAAGGTCACCTTGAGTGTGGAGCTCTACTGCAGCGAGCAGTGCTGCGCTCAGTTTGAAGGCACCTATGTGAGTCTGCCGAAAGCAGATTAGAGCCTAAGCGGTTCTGTTAATCCGCTTCTTCTCTTAAGCCATCTTCGATTTTTTGGAACTGGTCTCAGGGAACATTTTTGGCCCTGTACAAATCCCCTCTTAGGCCATCCATGGCCTCCGAGGATAAATACATCCCTGTATAAAAAAAGCCTCACAGTGTGAGGCTTTTTTATTTAAGAGTCACCCAAGGGTGAGCTGAGTCTTATCCCTTAGGATAAGGGTGAGCAACACCTTTGTGACAATCAACACAGGTCTTACGCTTATCAGCTTCTTTTTTGAAGTTGTTAGTGTGCATTCTCTTCGCCATCTTCTTCATGGTTTCAGGCTGGTTCTCGTAGATACGAGTATGACAGTGTTGGCAGTTAGCGCTGTCGTTAGCACGGAAATATTTAAGTGCTAGATCAGCTTGCTCTTTACGGTTTTCATCTAACCACTCTTGTGTGTTGAAGCCGTCGATAGTAAGGAAGCCATAAAGATCTTTAGATACGATGATCTTCTTGATCAGGTAGTCAACAGGACCGTGTGGTAAGTGACAGTCTTGACATTGAACGGTAACACCAGCACGTCCGCCGCCGTGAGCCGACGCCAACACTTCATCTTTCAAAGAGTGATTGCTGTGGCAAGACATACAGAATTCATCTGTACTGGTTGCATGTAAAGTTTGTTGTGTTGCAAAGTAGCCCACAACGCCGACAACAATACCTACCACAAGCAGGGCAAATATTGAGTATTTCGCGCTAGGTTTGAATAGTGCACGCCAGTTCATCACTCTATCTCCAAAATAATACGTATATTTATATCTATTATATTAAATGCATCTCTGTAGCTGAGAGTATAACCAGAAGGGGGTTATTGATCTGGCTTTAAAACCGTAAAATGAGAGCTAGCTCTAACTCTATCTTACATAAGCAAGATTTTCTCAAATTGCTCATAATATATGCGCAACTACTAAAGTTATAGCAAAGGGTGTCAGATGACAAGTTTGTCACCTTTCTTTTGCTGCTTGGTAATGATTTTGTTGTATTTTAAGGTGTATTATTCAGGGTGAATATGACAACTGTTCGCACTAATTAAAAATATTTTTGCATTGATATTTTGCATTGAATGGAACCTTTTTCTCTGTTGTCCGGTCTATCATGGTAACTATCACTGACTTTGGCTTCCTTTTTATCTCTATGACACGCATTTTAGGCAAGTTGGTTTTGATCATAGCGCTTCTGGGTCAGTTTATTCTGACGCCAGCCATGGCTATGCCCAGTGCCTTGGTTGCGACTATGCACAGTGGTCATATGAGTGGTCATATGCAGATGACACAGACAGAGATGCCATCTCAAAACGAGTTAGTCAGTGTGATGTCTCATCAGGGGGAGCCCTGTCAGATGAGTGGTGTTAGTCAACTGGTCGATTGTGAAGCCATGTGCGCCGCCATCGGTCCCGGTGATTGCGTGTCACACTGCGCCTCGATACTGGGAGCGCTGGACGCCTCGGTACCATCTCTGGCGGTACAAAATCATTCTGGTCCAATTGTTACCTCAGCCTGGTCGTTACAGACGGCCGAGCTTACCCCTTTATCCCCCCCTCCCATAGGCTAATGTTTCGTCCTTAACTCGCGTAATGCGTACGAACATTAATCCGCCGCGCCGCTAAAGAACCTTGCGTGGCCAAGCATTCAGTTAAATTGTCAGGTGAACGCCTGATGGGAGTTAATCATGAAAACACGTCATTTTGTTAGCCGCCTTTTTGCCTCAGCCTTGACCCTTTTTGTCGCCAATGTTGCCAGTGCGGCCAGTCTTACCTTGCCTAGTGAGTTAGAGGTGCAAGGGAGCGAAGTGAAACTGGTTCAGCAACAGAAGGTATTATCCTTAGATTCCGGTAAGCAACTGGTTGAGGTCGTTTATCGTGACTTGTTTGCCGATAACGCAGATGATTCGGGCGCCTGGCTTACCTCAGCCCCTCTCTATTTAACCTTAGATGTCCAGCGCGACGATGCTTATCGACTGGTGCTGCCCGAGATAGTCACTCAGCAGGACGCCGAAACCTTCATTCGCATGCCCAAGACGCTTCTGGTGTCTGAAGATGGGCAGCAACAGCAGATTACCCTGATGAATCATCAGCAGCTGATGGAAAAGATCTGGCTGGAAAACTAGTTGCATCGAGGAAAGACTGCTTTTTAAATGTCGGAAATGTGAGTTTTATCAAGGCCAAATTTCGAGATCGTGATAGACTTAGAACGTCTTATTATAGGGTTAAATCATGCGTCGTACGCTTAGACATCACACATTAGTTGTTTTTACTTTGCTCGCTATGCTGGGCCAGGTAACGCTGTCTAATGGTTTTTCTATGGTGTCGTATGCGCAAGCGGATGAGATGCCTATGATGCAGATGTCAAATGGCGATGATTGCCATGAAAGCCAAGTTGATATGAAATCCCAATGTTGCGATGGTGAGCAAAATGTGCTTCCCGCGGCTCAGCATTGTTGCGAAGGCAATGGATATTGCAAGGGAGATTGTAATCACTGCTTGGTGATTTCGGTGGTTGGAACGCTATTTACTGTTAAGTCTTGGCCTGGCTTTAGCAGTTCTGAGTCTATTATGGCCATTCAAATGCCTCATTTCCACTCTATTTCTTTAGGCTCAGCTTTCAGACCCCCGATTGCCTGATCTTATCTGGCGTCTCGTTGTCGAGCTGCCTGAGTCTAAATCGTTATACCCCTTTAGTTTTGATTGACGTTATTGCTCGGTGTATTGGCGTAATTTATTTCTGTTGATTTTGGAAAAGATCCATCCTCAGAAGCGCCTCAATATTTATTTCACTGATGTATAACGAAAAATGAATTATATTAGCCGCATATTAAATATGGAGTGTTTGAGTATTAAGCAACTCGGCATCCCGCTGCGGTCATCATTTGATGGAGTCCATAAATGAAAACCCTTATCAGTCTGATTTTAACTGCTTTTATATTTGTAACTTCCGCCCCGCAGGCGTTTGCCGAGCAGCACCATGGCGCGGTAGCCGAGCAAGGTTATGACTGCCCCATGCATCCTGAAGTAAAAGGCGCCAAGGGCGATACTTGCCCTAAATGTGGCATGAACCTGGAGCCAGCGGCTCACCATGGCATGGCTAAGCATGACGGCAAAAATTGCGACAAATGCCCACATCACCAACATGCTAAAGGTGACAAAGCTGGTGGTTACGAATGCCCTATGCATCCAGAAGTGAAAGGTGCCAAAGGTGATACCTGCCCTAAGTGCGGTATGAACCTAGAGCAAGCTAAGGCGAAGCAGGCTGGCAAGGCTTGTGATAACTGCCCTAAGCATAAACATCAGATGGCCCAGCAAAGCTATCACTGCCCAATGCACCCAGAAGTGAAGGGCGCGAAAGGGGATTCATGTCCTAAGTGTGGCATGTTCCTTGAGCCTGTGGCGAGCGCAGATAGCGCCCACAAGCATCACTAGTTCATGAGTGGAGATGAGGCATTATGAGTCAGGTAAATTCGAAAAACAGAGGCCAAAAGCTTGCTTATCTTTTGAGCCTATTTCTGGTGGCGACACCTCAATTAGGCTATACCCAGACCAGCGACACTCATGCACATGAGAATCATCAGCATCAGTCTGGTCTGAAGACCTATGCTTGTCCTATGCATCCAGAGGAAACCAGCCACGAGCCAGGTAGCCGCTGCCCTAAGTGCAATATGTTCTTGGTAGAGCAGGAGGCTCAGGCCAAGCCCATTAGCGAGCAGGCAGTGAAGACCTATGCTTGCCCTATGCATCCAGAGGAAACTAGCCATAAGGCGGGCAGCCGCTGTCCTAAGTGCAATATGTTCCTGGTGGAGCAGGAGACTCAGGCCGACCCTATTAACGAGGAGGCGGCGAAGACCTATGCCTGCCCAATGCACCCTGAAGAGACCAGTCATGAGCCTGGTAGCCGCTGCCCTAAGTGTAATATGTTCCTGGTGGCCGAAGAGGAAGAGGAATCGCCCAGCACTAAGTCGCAAGCTGAGATGGATCACAGTCAACATGATCCCCTATCTCAGGTGAAACCTGCCCCGCTCACTGGCGAACCATCGATTAAATATGTCTGCCCCATGCATGCCCACATTGTCAGCGACGTGCCCGGTACTTGCCCTATTTGTGGCATGAATCTGGAGAAAGTTGAGGTGGGTGGTAACCAGCAGCAGATAGAGATCGAGGTCTCTGGCGGTATGCAACAGGCGTTAGCGTTAAAGGTGGCTAAAGCCGAAAAAGATACCCTGTGGAAGTTTGTGCAAACCGTGGGACAGATTGGCTACGACGAGAGCGAGATCAACCATATTCACGCCAGAGTCAATGGCTGGATTGAAAAGTTAGCCATCAATGCCGTGGGCGATAAGATCACTAAAGGGCAGCTCTTGTATGAGATCTACTCACCGGATCTGATTAACGCCCAGGACGATTATCTTTTAGCGCTTAGTAGTCTCAATAGCTCTAGGGATAGCGGTAACTATCAGGACTTAGTGCGTAAGGCCGGCCTGCGTCTCGAGCTGTTGGGGATGAATAAGGCGCAGATCAAACGACTGGCGAAGACCAAGCAGACCCAGTATCGGGTGCCTTTCTACGCCAAGGCTGACGGTATAGTGAAAGAACTGTCGGTTCGTGACGGCATGTATATTCAGCCCGCTACCGAGGTGATCTCAGTGGTGGATCTTTCTAAGGTGTGGGTCATTGCCGATGTATTCGAGAATGAACAGAGTTGGTTGGCTATCGGTCAGCAAACTGAGGTATCGGTGCCGGCAATGGGACTTAAGGGCATAGAAGGCGTGATCGATTATATCTACCCTGAGCTTGACCCTGTCACTCGCAGTTTACGAGTGCGTATTGTGGTGCAGAATCCAGATGTTGTATTACGACCTAATACCTTGGCTAAAATAGATATTTTTGGTGGTCCTAATAAAGATGTTTTAGTTATTCCCCAAGAAGCCCTTATCCAGACGGGTAAAGATAATCGAGTGATCGTTAAGCAATCCGATAGTAGTTTTGTGGCGCGGCAAGTGACGGTCGGTATGATGTCCCAAGGTAAAGCTGAAATCCTTAATGGGATCAGTGAAGGCGAGCAAGTGGTGATTTCGGGCCAATTCCTGCTAGATTCAGAGGCTAGCCTGAAAGGCAGTCTTATGCGTCTTAGTAGTGACCATCAGCACTAGGAGGCATTATGTTAAAGAAGATTATTGAGGCCTCCATCCGCCAGAGGTTGATGGTGTTAATTGTCACCATCATGATCACTGTATGGGGTGTACAAGAGCTAAGAAACACCCCTTTGGATGCGCTGCCAGATCTGTCTGATGTGCAGGTGATCATCAAGACCCCCTTTCCAGGTCAGGCGCCTAAGTTAGTTGAAGAGCAGGTAACTTACCCACTATCAACGGCGATGTTAGCTGTGCCAGGTGCTAAAACTGTGCGGGGTTACTCCTTTTTTGGTGACTCCTATGTGTATGTCATTTTCGAAGATGGCACAGATATCTATTGGGCACGTTCGCGGGTACTAGAATACCTGAGTCAAGTCAGCAGCCGTTTACCTCAAGGAATTCAACCTTCATTGGGGCCTGATGCGTCGGGAGTAGGTTGGATTTATGAATATGCCTTGGTCGATCGTTCAGGCAGTTTAGATCTATCACAACTAAAGAGTTTGCAAGATTGGTATTTAAAGCTTGAACTGCAAAGTGTGGCAGGGGTGTCGGAAGTCGCCACTGTGGGCGGAATGGAGCAAACCTATCAGATTGTGGTTGAACCTGACAAGCTGGCTATCTATCGACTCGATATTGCTACCATCAAAAATGCGATTGCAAAATCGAACACCGAAGCCGGCGGCTCGGTTATCGAAATGGCCGAGGCTGAGTATATGGTGCGCGCCAAAGGTTATCGGCAGACATTGGATGATTTTCGTGAAATTCCGCTGGGGATAACCAGTCCATCGGGCACACCATTATTGCTAAAGGATGTGGCTACCGTGCGTAAAGGACCCGCTTCGCGCCGTGGGATTGCCGAGCTAGATGGTGAGGGTGAAGTGGTCGGCGGCATTATTGTGATGCGTTATGGCGAAAATGCGCTGGCAACCATTGATGCCGTTAAAGCCAAGATTGAACAACTAAAAGCCGGATTGCCCCAAGGGGTTGAGATTGTTCCAACCTATGACAGATCGCACTTAATCGAAAACTCTGTGGAAAACCTATTCCATAAAGTAATAGAAGAGATGGTTGTCGTGGGGATTGTGTGTCTGCTGTTTTTACTGCATGCACGTTCCACCTTAGTGGCTGTTATTACCTTGCCGCTGTCGATCCTTATTGCGTTCATTGTGATGAATAAGATGGGGGTGAATGCCAACATCATGAGCCTAGGGGGTATTGCGATCGCAATTGGTGCAGTGGTGGATGGCGCGATTGTAATGATCGAAAATATGCATAAGCACTTGGAGCATTTTAAAGACGAGCACCAACGTGCCCCCGATAATAAAGAGCATTGGGATATCGTCTCTAAGGCCTCGATTGAAGTTGGCCCTGCCCTATTTTTCTCTTTATTGATCATTACCTTGAGTTTTGTACCTGTATTCTCACTCGAAGCGCAAGAGGGGCGATTGTTCAGTCCCTTAGCCTACACTAAGACCTTTGCGATGGCCGCGGCGGCCGTGTTATCGATCACTTTAGTGCCGATCTTGATGGGCTTTTTTATCCGTGGGAATATCCCTAAAGAAACCAGTAACCCGATCAGTCGGGTGTTGATTGCCGTTTATAAACCTTCACTTAATTTGGTGCTGCGTTTTCCAAAAGTCACCTTAATGCTAGCTGTTGCTGCATTACTGAGCGCTTGGTATCCGGTTGCTAATATGGGCAGCGAGTTTATGCCTGAGCTGGAAGAGGGTGACTTACTTTATATGCCGACAGCTCTGCCAGGCATTAGTGCCAGTAAGGCCGCTGAGGTATTGCAGCAAACCGACAGGTTGATTAAGACGGTGCCGGAAGTCAAACGGGTATTTGGTAAGGTGGGGCGCGCAGAAACGGCGACCGATCCTGCGCCATTAACCATGCTTGAAACCACGATTATGCTAAAACCTCGTGAGGAGTGGCGCGAAGGTGTTGAATTAAAAGATGTGATTGACCAGTTACAGAAAACGGTCAAAGTCCCCGGATTAACCAATGCTTGGGTGCAGCCCATTAAAACCCGTATCGATATGTTATCGACAGGGATTAAGACTCCCGTGGGGATTAAGATCACCGGTGCCGATGTGAATGAGCTGCAGAAGGTGGGGGCCGATATTGAGGCGATTCTCAGTCAGCTGCCCAATACCAAGTCGGCCTATGCCGAGCGTGTTGGTGGTGGACGTTATATCGATATTACGCCTAAGCTGGATGTCGCCTCGCGCTATGGCATGACGCTTACGGATATCCAGGATGTAGTCCGTTACGCCATTGGTGGTATGGAGATTGGTGAGTCGGTACAGGGCGCCGAACGTTATCCTATTAATCTACGTTACCCTCGTGCCTTACGAGACAACATTGAGAAGTTAAGAGAGTTGCCTGTGATCACCAAATCGGGCCATTATCTGCCATTGCGTAATTTGGCCAATATTGAAATAACCGATGGAGCCCCCATGCTTAAGAGTGAAAATGGTCGCTTAATCTCATGGGTATTTGTTGATATTGAAGGGATTTCTATCGGCGAATATATCGAGCAGGCTAAATCGGCATTGTCGCAGCAGTTGGTGGTCCCCCCTCGTTATAGCTATAACTTTGCTGGGCAATATGAATATATGCAGCGTGTGGATGCCAAGCTTAAAAAAGTGATTCCGATGGCATTAGGGGTGATCTTTATTCTGTTGATGATGACCTTTGGCTCAACCTTGCAGGCCTCCATTATCATGCTTAGCTTGCCGTTTGCTTTAGTCGGCAGTACATGGCTGTTATATCTGCTGGACTTTAACATGTCGGTTGCGGTTGCTGTTGGTATGATCGCGTTGGCTGGCGTTGCAGCGGAATTTGGTGTGGTCATGTTGGTCTACCTTAACAATGCGATCGCGCACCGCAAAGAGACGGGCGGTTATGAGTCTATTGGCGATCTTAAAGCGGCGCTTATTGAAGGTGCGGTAATGCGTATTCGTCCTAAGGCGATGACGGTTGCGACCATCTTCTTCGGTTTATTGCCCATTATGTGGGGAGCCGGATCGGGTAATGATGTCATGCAGAAAATTGCTGCGCCTATGGTCGGCGGGATGATTACTGCGCCATTATTATCGCTATTTGTCTTACCAGCCTTGTATCTGTTGATTTATGGACGAGACTTGGATAAATCGCTGGCGAAATAGATGAAAAAAATAGCGCGACAAGTGGCTCTACTTTGTTGCGCTATGCTATATTTTGAATAGTTTTATCTATTACAACGACTAAGTCGGCTGCCCGTTGTTTTTACTTTTTGGCAATCTTTACTCGTTTTAGTTACCGATTGATCATCGGTTTGGTTTTCTTCATCGTTGGTCGATGCACAGCCTGTCACCCCGATTAATAATGCTGGTAGAAGCACCAGTATCCATTTTTTTAGCATTGTTAACATCCCTGATTTTTGATTAATTTGCTTGAGTAATAGCGTTAGTAAAATTAACCAGAAATAGATTTCAATACAATGGATTCGCTTTACTTCGCTAGATAATCAGACTTTAGTCGTAGTGAGTCGTGTGTTTCTCGCTATTGCGAGAGTAGTTTTATCACCGAAAAGACGCCTCCCTGTGGATCTTTTAACACCGAAAAACGACCGACTTTGGGAATATCTGTAGGCGCCACGCAGACCTTGCCACCAATTTCGGCCGCTTTAGCAACTGTGGCGTCACAGTTTTCTACCATGATGTAGGGCATCCAGTGCGAAGGCATGTTGCCCCACTCTGGCGTCATCTCCATCATGCCGCCAATGGCGGTATCACCTACAAGCCATTCGCAGTAATCAAAGTCATCCATTAGGGTGATCTGTGGCAGCCAGCCCAGTACGTTGCAGTAAAATGCTTTGCAAATATCGGGTTTTCGACACATCAGTTCCACCCAGCATAAGCTATTGGGTTCATCTTTGCGGAGGGAGCCGATATGTTGTCCTGCTTGCCATAGGGAGAAGGTCGTCCCTTCAGGATCTTGGCATTGCGCCATTTGTCCAGCATCACCAACAACGTGAGGGCCTACAACTACTTTACCGCCATGAGCTTTGAGGATTTCAAGGGTAGTATTGAGATCGTCTACTGCAAAGTAAATGCCCCAGTATGTTGGCGTCGTCAGCTCCGTCGACGTTTTTGGCAGTTGGTACATAGCACCTAGATCGTCATTATCGATAGCAAAGAGAGTATAGACTCCTTCGGGGATTGGCATATCTTTGAGCTGCCAGTTGAATAGAGCCGCGTAAAAATGTTTACCAGAAGCCGCTTCTTGGCTCGCTAGTTCGATCCAGCAGGGGCTACCATGTTGATAATGCGATATTTTCATGTAGGTATCCTTGGCTATAAAATCTCATTCAATATAAGTGTTAAGTTAAGTCGGCTTTTGGGGATCTGTCTACGCTAAGCCGTCCCTTTACTGTGGTTTCATTTAATGCAGTGATATCTCAAGGTAACAATAGTATGTGGGGATAAGGCGAGGGAAAGTTGTAAAAAAAGGCGCTTATTAAGCGCCTTTTTAATGGTATAGATTGACTAGATTAGGAGCCGTATACTGGGAGTAGATCGGCCATAACCAATAGATGACAGGCTCCGGTTATCAAACCAAAGGCGATCACAATAGCGATTATCACCGTACCTCCAGGGACTTTAAAACCCTGATTATTTGGGAACATCTTTCTGGCTTTATAGGCCATTAATGCCGGGACAATAGCCGCCCAAATTGTTGCCGCAAGCGCTGCAAAGCCAATAGCGATTAAGAAGCCGTTGGGAAATAGCAATCCAAGCAATGTTGGCGGTAAAAAGGTCACTGCCGCCGTTTTAAGGCGGCCGCTACGTGACTCATCGAAACCAAATAGATCCGCTAGATAATCAAATAGACCTAGAGTGACCCCTAAAAATGATGAGGCAACCGCGAGGTTAGCAAACAGGGTTAGCATAGTCGTGAGCCAGTCACTCGCCATCACATCGGAAAGCGCTGCAACCAGCACTCCCATATTGCCACCTTTTGCTATGATGTCGACAAATTCGCTACGAGCAATGTTGCCCATGGTCGCCACCAACCAACAGACATAGATAACGAAAGCAATGAGGGTACCCAGGGTGATCGCTTTTACAATCGTCTTTGGATCTTTGCCATAGTATTTGACTAGACTAGGGACATTGCCGTGGTAACCAAAGCTAACGAGACCAAATGGGATTGCAGCCAACATGTATGGCAGATAAGTCGCTTCACCGTCGGGTACAAATAGCTTGGCGGGTTCGATATCTATGAGCAAATTACCGATAGCGAGGAAGAAAGTAATAATCATACCGCCGAGCATAATCGTGGTAATGCGATCTACCGCCTTGGTGCTGATAAATACGATAATCGCTAAACCTAGTGCAAACACTAAGCCGGCAACACTTTGTGGCAGTTCTATACCTAAAGTCGTCAGGCTGTGATTGACGATAGAGCCACCGCCACTGATGTAGGCATACGCTAAGATATACAAGACGAAGGCGATTGAAAGGCCATTGACTATGCGCCAAAACTGACCCAAGGTATCTTTGGTCAAAGTATCGAAGCTGGCGCCAGGTTCAAAGTGTAAGTTAGTTTCTAGCAAGAGTAAGCCAGACACCAGCATACAAAACCATACGCCTATCATCATTAATAGTGAGTAGCTAAACCACATTCCCGCACCGACGACTGGCAGAGAAAACATGCCTGCACCCACTGCAGTACCGGCAATGATCATCGCGCCGCCCAATAATGATTTGCCAGACGCGGCACTCTTTGCCGCATTCATATGATTGGCCATTAGTCGTTATGCTCCGCAGCCACGCTATCGACGATAGTTTGTTTTACTGATGCGCGTAATAATTGATTTGCGCGGGCACGAATACGTTGCACATCATCTTTATTTGCATTATCAGATAAGTAGCCTAGCTCTTTAAGCTTAACGCTGAGGGTGCCATAAAGTTTCTTATCATAAAATTCAGGTGCGGTAATACCGTGTAGCGCCCCTAAGCGTTGGGCTAATTGATGGCTATCACTTTCAAGCGATGAGCGTTCAATATTGGGTGAAGTGGCCAGAATATTGAAAATAATCGCATAGCGTTGCATGGTTTCGCTGATACTACCTGCGAGCAATAGCAGTTGGTTCAATCGCTCTGGATTGACAAAAAAGCGCTCGGATTCAAGGATTAGTCCTTGCTCGATAAATAGATCCAGCAGCTTTTCCACGTACGCAGGCACATCTTCAATCCCCATAAATAACTCGGCCTGTAACAATGGATAGAAATCATTTACGGTATCGATGATCTCTTGGCGAGAGCATTGCTTTTGCTGAGTCAAACAACTGGCAATCAATGAAGGAACGACCATCAGATGAATAATATTATTGCGATAATAGGTCATTGCCACCGCGATACTCTCATCGATAGAGATGATGTCACCTAATGAGTCGCTCTCAAGGGTGAATTTTTTCAGCTCAAGCCCTTGAGAGACCAATTTGGCACCATCTCCTTCGACGACAGAAGCAAACTCGGTATAGGGCAGCTCTTTTAGCAGTGTTAGGTAGAAATCGAGTTGCTTCTCAAGCTGAGAGCGTTCGAGTGCGTTTTGTTCCGATGCTAACAAGACCAAGCTGGTTAAGGTCACTGAGCTCACTGCGGCAGCATCGTTGATGCGAGTCATGACTCGATTCGCTAAGGTGTTGACCACAGGCGTTAACCAGGTTGGCTTCTGCTCTGGATCTTTGGCTAACTCTTCGCGCCAATCTGGCACCTGCTCTGTGAGGAAGTTATGCAGGGTAATTGGCTTGCCAAAGTTAACGTAACCTTGTCCAAAATTCCCTAGCTTACGAATGGCGCCAAATACTTGCCAAACCGACTCTTTTTTCTTTTTCTTACCGCTTAGTTCCTTGTGGTAAGTCGCTACTTCCATAACATGGTCGTAGCCTAGATAGACGGGGACTAATGTTACTGGACGCTCAACACCGCGCAACACGCTGTTGAGTGTCATGGCGATCATGCCCGTTTTAGGGGCAAGTAAACGGCCCGTGCGTGAGCGGCCTCCTTCGGTGAAATACTCCACGGAGTAGCCTTTAGCAAATAGTTGATCTAAGTATTCGCGAAACACTGCAGTGTAGAGCTTATTGCCACGGAAACTGCGGCGAATAAAGAAAGCACCACCACGACGGAACATAGGGCCCGCTGGCCAGAAATTGAGGTTGATCCCTGCTGCAATGTGAGGTGGAACCATACCTTGATAGTAAAGAATATAAGAGAGTAATAGATAGTCCATATGGCTGCGATGGCAAGGAACATAGACGATTTCATGGCCATCATGGTGTAACTGACGAACTTGCTCCGCGCCCTTGATATTGATGCCTTTATAGAGCTTATTCCACAGCCAAGTCAGGAAACGCTCTGCAATACGCACTAAGCTATCTGAGTAATCTGCTGCAATCTCATCTAGATACTGCATCGCGGTTTCGCGTGCTTTTTCTTCAGAGATCTTCTTGTTTTGCGCCTCTTCTTGAATCGCTTTTTTCATCGATTCAGATTTAAGTAGGGCATGAAATAGGTTCTGGCGATTAGGGAGTTGTGGCCCCGTCATCACCTTACGTTGGCGGCGGAAATGGACGCGAGCAACTCGGGCCAGTTTTTGTGCAATACGTTTGTCGGTGCCATGTTCGTCGGCCATATAACGCAATGACATTGCATTAGAGAACTGCACAAAATTGTGACGACCGAGGAAAATGATCATCAAACATTTTCGCAACCAAGTTGGATTTTCTCGTTCTAACACCGCTGCTTTCATGGTGTCATCTTCTTTACCTGGCGTGCGGCCCCAATATAAGCTGACTGGCACCAACTGAATGTCCAGTTCACACTGCTGTTTATGAGCGCTTAACAAGCGAGTAAAGCTGTCTAGATAATATTCGTTACCTTCGCGCTGGCCAAATAACGGCTTAGCGCCCTCGAGACAGACCACTCGCGGCGCACTTTCACCACCAATTTCTAGCGGGGTATAGGGGCTAGGTAAACCGAGTTTGTCAGTGATCTCACTCAGTGCTGCTATATCACTGATTGATTCTGTTTTCATCACGTAGACCAGCGGTCTATCGGCGTCTAAATTGAGGTCATCAAAAGGATCCTGTGGTACCACAATTGTGTGTACTAATTTCTTTTGGATCCAACGTAATGATTTAAACCAAAGAGAGTCTTGTTTTGACATTATTCTTTATGCATAGAGTCATTTTTTAATAGCTGCATAGAATACCAGAAAATCATCAGTAAACCCTAATTTGTGTATCACGCTTTGGTAAATGAGTGGCAAACTTAAGGCCATAGGCTTGATAAAGAAAGCAGCGCCAAAAGTGGCGCTGTTTTCCATCTTGAAAGTGCGTTTTTTTGTTAAGTTTTAACTATGTATCTGTGAAGCTAAAACGATATTGTCATCCATCACTTTGGCTAGTGTTGTTACATATTGTCAATAAAATCATCCATCAGGATAACGCCAAGCGGTGCTCCACCACCTTGCCCATCAACGGCTGCCACACCGTATAATCCACCTGCAGCTAAACTGATATTCAGTGGACCAATGGCGACGGTTTTGGTGCCTGTTGGGGTGACACTCACCACGTAATCACCTGGTGTGATGGACAAACTACCCGATGCCGTCATAAATGGTACATCAGTCAGTGCAGGCATCGCTTCGGAGATATCATCTGATGGGGTGAGATAGATATCGACGTTACCGGCAGAATAAGAAGCATGAGCCACATTGAGCTTGGCTTCAGTTGCAACGGCGCGGCGATTTTCCATGAATACCCAAGGTTGAATGGCATCATCACCGAGTGAGCCGACGGCCAATACGCTATAACTTTGACCAGCGGTTAGGTTAACTGGGGCTTTATCGATCACAACTAGGCTGCTGTCGGCATCTGCAGCTACAGTAACGGTATGATCTCCTTCTGGAACATTAAGATAATCCGTTGTTTCACCGAAGGCTAGCATATCCACAGCGGGAGTCGCTGCGCCATCGAGAAACACATCCACTGCAGGGGCATCGGCAACACCATGTACCACTCGAACATCGCTGCCCGCCATTTTGTCGAGCACGACTTGGTGTGCATCGTTAAGTGCGACCAAGAGTGCCACGGGGGAATCTCCAGTCCATGCATTTGGAATTGCGCTCACGAGATAGTCGGTAGTGGCTTCAAGTGTCACAGTACCCGAATCAAATACGGGGGTTTTCATCCCCGATGCGGTGATCCTGATCTGGTAATCTCCTGCTAAAATCTCTAGCTGGTCACTAACGTCTAAAAAATTAGCCGATAACGTGGGCGCGGCATCACTAATATCATCACCTGGCGCGGTGACATAGACATCGACCAACCCCACATCTGAGGTGCCATGGAGCACCTGAACGCGTGTATAGCCTTCAGCGATATCGCTGGTGGCGTTAGCGATCAGTTTGAGCTGTAATGTTTCATCGGCGACTTTACCAACAGCAACCGCAGTGTATTCCATCTCTGTCATGGCATCTAAGTCTGCGCTGAGCACTTCAGCTACAGTGCCATCTGCGAGCTTGGCATCAACGGTTACGGCATACATGCCCTCAGGTACCGTTAGTAAGCCACTGGATTGGGCATAGTCAACGTCAGCGAGAATTTCTGCGCCATTAGCATTGACGTTGACGGCTGGTGCATCGACGCCGGCATGGATAACGCGGATGCTGGTTTCGGCAACGGGTGGATTGATTACGGGCTTCTCATCATCGTCACCGCCACAAGCGGTGAGACCTATCATTGCGCCAAATAGTAGAGCTGGGTATATCCTTTTCATTAGCCTTTCCTCAATAACAGTTGATTAACATTTGTCGTTACGAGGCTAATTAATATTAAGATCACTAATAAAACGGCAGATATTGATGTTATACATTCAATTTGGCTTTTTTATGTTTTAAATCAATGATTTATTTTTTACTAAAATTTTCGGAAGCTGAATTAAGCGATTTCGGCATTGTCGTTTTTATTATCCGTCAGCTTAACCGTTCGATTTTTTGGTGTGTTTTGTCGCATTTAATGCGCTTTTGTTTCGATTAATCGATATTTAAACTGGCTTCATTGTTTATTATTAATCCAGTTTTGAGGTGAGTTATGGCTAACGTTTTAGTGTTAAAATCGAGTATTTTAGGTGACTATTCACAATCGGCTAAGTTAGTCGACCATCTGCAGCAACACTGGCAAGATCAGGGTGCGCAAGTGACTGTGCGTGATCTAGTGGAAACCCCACTACCGGTGCTGGATGGTGAGATTGCTATGGCATTAAGAGGTGGTGACGACTTGTCGCTGAAACAGCAGCAAGCATTATCGCTGTCTGATGAACTTGTTGCCGAACTAAAAGCCCATGACACGATTGTGATTGCGGCGCCAATGTACAACTTTAATATTCCGACTCAGTTGAAAAACTGGATCGATCTCATTGCCCGTGCAGGCATCACCTTTACCTACACAGAAACCGGACCTAAAGGATTGGTTGAAGGTAAACGTGCGGTATTAGTTACGACTCGTGGCGGTGTTCATAAAGACAGTGTAACCGATCATGTTGTGCCGTATTTAAAGACAGTGCTTGGTTTTATCGGCATAGATAATGTCGATACGGTTTACGCAGAAGCCTTGAATATGGGGCCTGAGGCGACTGAGCAAGGGATCAATTCGGCTAAACAAACGATTGACCAGCTAGTTGCTTAACTGGTTTTAATAAGCCGGTCGCAGTTGATTTGCTATCGGCTTAGTTAACACCAATCTCTTTTTCATCATCTCATTTCGAGCCTATCTTTAAGGCTTGCCAACAAACCCCCCTATTATTTGTCGGTAGAGCGCTATTCTAGTTATCAGTATGAATAGCGCTATTTTTCGTCCAACGCACTCAATGACTTAATTCACACAAGCTGCACTCTTGGCTGTTATTGCTGGTTTCAATGTAGCGAACCTTATAACTTGCTAAATGGCGGTTAGCGCTAAACCTAAATTGCGCCTTGGTGCATTGTGGTGGCGTTATACTGATAGGTATTAACTCGGGGTGAGTGGTTTTATCTTTGGCGGCTTTGTACATATCAACACCGTCGCCTACTTAGGTTGGCAACAGAGTAGATCTTTTAACGATCCCCCATTGATCGCACACTCAAAGCCATTGGCTCTCAGTATGTCGCAGCCTTTTTGTGCCCGAATACCTGCACCACAATACAATACAAAGACTTGCTGCTTATCTTTTTGGTTGGCTAACCAATGATCTAATCTTGCTAGAGGCACATTGATTGCCTGAGGTAGGTGACCTTGAGCAAACTCTTCAGGTGAGCGAACGTCAATCACACTCGCTCCCTGCTCGATAAGTTGCCAACAATTTTCAGACGACTGGCTGCCAGAAAGTTTAGCTAAGATAGATTGAAACATTAGGTTACCTCGAACATCAATTAGAAAACATTCAATAAGATTATTCTAATTGATATTCGAGCGCAACCTCTGTTTTAACGGACCATGAGCGAGAGCCCCTTGGCTCAGAGCTATAGCTCAACAGGCTCTGGTCATAAATACACTATTAGGGTCGGAACGATAGTGGCCAAAGGGCTGGCAAAGTTGAAACCCTGATTTTTGATATAGGCGTCTCGCTGGGGTAAAAAATGCCATTGAACCTGTCTCTAGGCTGACACGGTTGATCCCAAGTTGTGCGGCATCTGCTATTAGATGGTGCAATATTTGCGTCCCAAGTCCTTGTTGACGGTAGGCATTTGCGGTTCTCATCGACTTGATTTCGCCATGATATCTATCTAAACGTTTTAGCGCCCCGCAGCCAGCAAGATGATCGCCATCCCATAGGGTCCAAAAACGAATATCAGGCTGTGATAGTGCCTGTATATCTAAGGTGTGAACACTATCCGCTGGTGAAGTAGCAAACATATCATTGCTATGTTGTTGTAAAAGTTGTACCACATTGGCGTTGCTGATAAGACCTAGAACGAACTGCATAATTAGCTCCAAATAGTGCGGGGTGTCGTTAGATATTTAGCAAAGCACATGCCAAAGGAGATCGTGACGAATATGATTGTGGGGATCAGTGTGATTGGGGGAGATGATAGTGAGTATGGATGGAAATACCGCTGACTAGCGGTATTCATGCTTACCTAATCACGCCATTTTTTGAAGATCAGCGATGTATTGATGCCACCGAAGGCAAAGTTATTGCTCATCACATAATCTGTATCGATCTCACGAATTGAGCCTTGGATATAGTCAAGCTTGCCACAAGTAGGATCGATATTAGCAAGGTTTAAAGTTGGCGCAAACCAACCTGCATTCATCATCTCGATAGAAACCCAAGCTTCGAGTGAACCACAGGCGCCGAGCGTATGGCCGGTGTAGCTTTTGAGTGAAGAGATTGGCATGTGTTGACCAAATACTGTCTCTGTGGCTTGGGTCTCTGCAATATCGCCGCGATCGGTTGCTGTGCCGTGGGCATTAACATAACCGATAGCGTCAGGTTCAAGCTTGGCGTCTTTTAGTGCTAAGCGAATGGCCACTTCCATGGTCTCAGCATTGGGTTGAGTCACGTGTAGTCCGTCGGAGTTCGTACCAAAACCGACTAATTCAGCGTATATCTTGGCGCCACGGGCTTTGGCGTGCTCAAGTTCTTCGAGTACTAGAGTGCAGGCTCCTTCGCCTATGACTAGCCCATCTCGGTTGCTATCGAACGGACTCGGTGTCAGCTCTGGCGTGTCATTTTTGGTGCTAGTGGCAAATAGGGTATCGAACACCACAGCCTCGGTAGGGCAAAGCTCTTCAGCGCCGCCAGCTAACATCAGATCTTGTTGACCATACTTGATTGCTTCATAGGCATAACCAATTCCTTGGCTACCTGAAGTACAGGCACTGCTGGTGGTATGTACTCGCCCTTTGAGACCAAAAAATACCCCGACGTTAACCGCAGTGGTATGGGCCATCATGCGAATATAACTGGTTGCGGTAACGCCAGACATATCCCCCTCTTTGAGCATATCGCCAAAGGCAATAATAGGGTCAGTACTGCCAGTTGAGGAGCCGTAAGCAATTCCCATCGCGCCCGAGGTGACCATTGGCGAGTCTAATAAGTTAGCATCGATTAAGGCCTTTTCGCTCGCCCAAGTAGCCATCAATGACACGCGTCCCATGGAGCGAATTTTCTTACGAGAGTAGTGTGCTGGTTTTTCAAAGTCAGTCACTGGGGCCGCTAGACGGGTGTTTAATCCATCGTACCGATCCCATTCTGGCATGGTTGTTACGCAGTTTTTTTGTGCTTTTAAACTTGTCGCAATCGTTGGCCAATCATGACCTAAGGCCGTAACGCCACCAACGCCAGTAATAACGACTCGTCTTGTTGAATTTGCCATTAGATCATCCCGCCGTTGACTGAAATTACCTGACGGGTAATGTAGGCCGCATCTTCAGACATTAAGAAATTCGCTAGTCCAGCGATCTCTTCTGGTTTACCCATACGGCGCATTGGCACCATCTCTTTCACCATATCTTTGGGAATATCGGCAACCATGTCGGTTTCGATAAGGCCGGGAGCGATACAGTTGACGGTAATTTTTCGTTTGGCTAACTCTAGGCTTAGTGCCTTTGTTGCACCGATAATACCTGCCTTAGAAGCACTATAGTTGACCTGGCCGCGATTGCCTGCAATGCCAGAAACCGATGCCATGGTTATAATTCTGCCGCCCAGACGCGTCTGGATCATCGGCATAGTGCAGGGGTGAATCACATTGTAGAAACCATCAAGGTTAGTGTGAACCACGCTATCCCATTCATCTTCGGTCATTGCAGGGAAGGCGGTATCGCGGTTAATCCCTGCATTTAATACCACGCCATAATAGGCCCCATGCTGCTCAATATCGGCTTCTATAGCGGCTTTAACTCCGGCGCGATCGGCTACATCAAATTGCAAGCAAGTGACGTTTACGCCTAAAGATTCAAGTTCTGCCTGTGTCGCTTGTGCTGCTGGCAGATTGCTGTGAAAGTGCAGCGCAATATCATAGCCAGTTTGAGCGAGTTTGAGCGCGATCGCTTTACCTATACCGCGGCTTGATCCTGTGACGAGTATTCGTTTATTGGTCATTACTTCTCTTCCTCTTGGCCTTGGATACTGTCCGATATGTAGGCTTGTGTATCTTGAGGCTGAAATACATTAACGTTGGCCTGCGCCACAACCTCATTGTTATGTAAAATTTGACAATCAAATACGGCGAGTCCGCTATCTTCTTGATATAAACGAGTGACGCGGGTGTGGTAGTGTTCGCCGTGCTTATACGCTTTGACATCGAGCTTGAGTTTGCGGGTACCGAGCAGGAACCCTATCTTAATCGGTTCCTGTTTGGCTTTTGCTTCTATCCCCGCTAATGCAGCAATGCTCTGTGCCATATACTCAATCCCCACATAATTAGGGACTGATTGAGTCACAGGGTCGAAATAAGCACTTTGCGAACTAATATAGACATCGGTTAGCAGGGTGTCGGTTTGATGTTCTAGCAAGCTGTCTATCAATATCATCGGTGCGCGATGAGGGATGAACTCAGCTACATCGAGATGAGCTAGTGGATAGTCCATTGTTATAGATTGACTCATAGGTTTAGATCGTCGCTCGGCAAAAAATCACGCTGGCATTACTACCGCCAAAGGCAAAAGAGTTGCTCATAATATAGTTTAATTTAGTGTGCATATTTGATTGGACGAAGGGCAATGGGGGGTTATTTTCATCCCATAGATGGTCACCCAATTGCGGTGGCATTCTGCCAGTAACGTTGAGTTTAGATAGTAGCAAGAAACAAAATGCGGCTTCAATGGCCCCCGCGGCGCCAAGCGCATGACCACTTAAGGGTTTAGTCGAACTCATCATTGGTAAGGATTGACCAAACACCTTAGCGAGCGCTCGACTTTCCATGGCATCATTTTTCATGGTAGCTGTGCCATGCAAGTTGATGTAGTCAATCTGATTGGCATCTATGTTGGCGTCTTTTAGTGCCATTTCGATGGCGGTGATGGCGCCGGTACCTTCTGGATGTGGCGCAGATATATGATGTGCATCGCTCGATTCGCCTACGCCAGCGAGCATGATTTCGCTCTTGCCCCGCACTAAGGTGAAAAGGGCTGCACCTTCGCCAATATTGATGCCGTCACGATTGATACTAAAGGGTTGGCAATGGCCTTTAGAAATCGACTCTAGTGAGTGAAAGCCATTCAAGGTGAGTTTGCACAGACTATCGGCGCCGCCTACTATGACCATGTCGCATATCCCGGCATTTAATAAACGCTTAGCACTGGCAAACACTTTTGCACTGGAGGAGCATGCCGTGGACACGGTATAGCAAGGGCCTGAAAGCTCGAAATAATGCTTTAAGAAATCACAACTATTCCCCAGCTCCTGCTTGGAATAGAGGTAATCGTCAGGCAGTACGCCATGCTCCATTCGATAAGTTAGTGCGTTTTCGCCTTTTGCGATCCCTGAGGTACTGGTGCCTAAGATGATACCGATTCGATCGGGACCAAATTGCGTTTTAGCTAGTTCAACCTGCTGCTCTATCTGCTGAATTGCAGCGAGTAAAAGTTGATTATTACGGCAGCGAAAGCGCTTAAATCGTTCTGGGATATCAGGTAAAATGGCGTTGACTTGGCCAACTAACACTTGGGTATTAGGGATTAAATCGCTGCGCCATTGCATGCCATCGGTGTTTCCGTCAAGCAGATGGGGCAAGACTTGTTCTGGAGTTTGTCCTAGCGGCGTACATAGTCCCAAGTGGGTGATCGCTATCTCTGTCATCGTATCCGTTCTTCTTCAGTGGTCGCGAAATTGCGACTCAATCGGTGTTATCTTCAACGTAAGTTTGGCTTGGGCTAGGGTGAGCATTATGTTCGCTTGCCACAGGGATCGATCACTGTAGCTAATATCAATAATCTCACTGCTATTGTCATTGTTTTTGTCATCTATGTTGCCACTAGCATATAGTTTTCTACACATTACCGCCTCGCAGGCGGATGAAGTGATTACGCCTCCTTGTAAATGGCGATTTACATCGTCAAGGGGCCAATAGATTAACTGCAGCAAACCGAGTAGATACTCGGCTTTAAATTGCTCGCCAAGCAATAGGCTCTGTTCGCTATTTAACTGCTCGCCATCGAAGGTCAAGGTAAACAGGGCTTGTCCTAAGGGGGCTAAACCAACAAGTGTTAGCTGCTCAGAGCTTAACTCCAGTTGGCTCATGAGTTGGTGACGCTTGCCATCGACCTCTAAATTAACTCTTTGACTCTGTGAGCGTTGACTATTTTGTAGCAGAGGCGCGAGACAATAATCAAGATCTGTTGCCAGAGTCATACAGGTTTGTCGCTGCAGATGTTGAGCGCAGCCACTCATGCCGATAACGACCCATAGGAGTATGAGAGAGCGAATCAAGTTGTGTTTTGTCATTGGCAGAGCTCAACGATCATATTGAGGCGTCGTTCCGATTCAGTCACAAATGGATTGTTTTCATCCCAAGCGTAGCCTGCCAAGATAGAGCAGATCATCTGCTTGATCTTGGGATTGGGTGACTCATAAAAAATCACATCTTGGAAGCGGCCGTCGTACCAAGCTTCTACGTAGGTTCTAAATGTATCGACACCACGCATTAATGGCTTGGCGTAATCCGTTTGCCAATCGATGACTTCGCCATTGAGTTGTTTGACTACACATTTAACGGCCATAGAGGCTGATTGCATCGCAATGGTGACACCTGATGAAAATACTGGATCGAGGAACTCTCCCGCATTACCGAGTAAAGCAAATTTGTCACTTGCCAGAGTACTGACATTGGCCGAATAACCTTCGATGCGCGCACAGTCGCGTACAATTTCGGCTTTCGAAAGCAGTTGCTTTAGGCGAGGCTCTTGTTTCACTAAGCGCATCAATATTGTGTTTAAATCTTCATTAAGATCGCCCAGTAGATGAGGTTCGCCGACGACGCCAAGTGAGCAGCGACCACCACTAAACGGGATTAACCAATACCAGATATCACGATTTTCAGGATGAACACTGATGAGGATCTTATTGCGATCAAACTGATAGTCATCCATTTCAACCTGATCGATATTGTCTTCGATGTGGGTAAATACCGCGGTGCGACTGGCTAAGTTAGATGGACGTTCAAGGTCTAACAAACGGGGAAGTACTCGGCCAAAACCACTCGCATCGAGCAGATACTCGGCGCTAATTTGATAGGCTTCATTGTTCGCATCGATAACAGATAGGGTGGGTTTATCGGTGAGGTCGACGGCGGTAACTGTTTCGCCGTAACGTATTTCGACGCCTTGCTGGATGGCGGTATCGGCTAACAATTTGTCAAAGTGACCACGCTCCACTTGGAACGTAGTACCTGGACCTGGGGTAAATTTATCGGTGAAATCAAACAAGATAGACCGACCTTTCGAGTTAAACGCCGCGCCATTTTTAAACTGATAACCAGCATCGTTTACCGCTTGCAACATACCAGCTTCTTCAAGCATTTCCATGCAGCAGGGGAGTAAACTTTCGCCGATCGAAAAACGTGGAAATAGTTGCTTCTCTATGACTAGCACTCGCTTTCCCTGTTGATGTAGTAAGCTTGCTGCGACGCTACCAGAGGGGCCAGCACCAATAATAACTACATCATAATGAGTTGTGGGCATCACTTGTCAATCCTTGTAAAAGTGTAAATAAGCGGCGAGAGCAAGAAGGTGACTGCAATGCCGAGTAGTAATGTTAAGCCAAAGTAATGAATAGCGGGGGTCTGACTAAAGGCCAATAGGCCGAATGCCATTAATGTGGAGCAAGCAGACATAAATACCGCCATCATAACCCCTGAGCCTTGTTTGCTTTCGGCGAAAAACAGGCTGTAATCTACCCCAATGCCAAAGACTAGGATCAGGGCGAGTGCATGAAACAGGGTTAAGGGGGAATCAAATAGTCCAAGCATCGCTAACGTCATTATTGCCGCCAAGGTAGGGACGGCGGTTACTCGCATCGCGAGCTTAAATCCAAAGCGCAGTGAGAATATCGCCCCTGCAATCAGCAAGGCGAGAACCAGCAGACCTAAGGTGAGACTGCGGTACTTAGCCATCACCTCGGAGATATCCGCGACCTTATCTATCAGTTGGGTATGGGCTATCGGGGTAATGATTGTTTGTAGCTGGTTTAGATCTTTGATCCCGCCAAGCAAGACTATTGCGCCATATTGATGCTCATTGTCTTTTGGTGCTAACCAAAGCGGAGTAAATAGGCGACCCGCTGGTGAATTGAGGAAAGCCACTGGCTCAATGAACCGATCTTGACTCTGGGCGTATTGGCGCTTTATCTCTAGGGCAAGTGTTTCATCTAACCCCAATCGGCTCAGTGAGTTATCTATTTGGCTATAGATTAACCCTTGCAGTTGGTAGTTATCTTGTTGCCTTGCGTGGCTAGGAATATAGCTGGCTAAGTTAATAGCATTACCAATGACACCATCTTGTTTAAGTTTGTTAAGTGGAGTGGTGAGAGTTTCTAAATTTTGTAATAGCTGCTGTGGGGTATCACCTCTTACCAATAGAAACTGATTATCGGTACCACCGCTAAGCAGTTGACGTAAGGCTTGTTCCTGCTTGAGCACCTTATCGGGGCTTTGCTGTAAAGAACGAATGTCGTCATCGATATCGAGTTGACATAAACCGATTAGGGTTGCCAAGGAGAGCGTCGCAAGCGTGGCGAATACAAAAGGGCTTTGCTTGGCGTAATTGAGTTTGGCTAGCCAAGTTAAGTAAGCTGTTGCCAAATTAAGTGGCCGAGGGCGAGGTGTTAGGCTGCTGTTGGCGAGCTTTGGGTAGGCCAACACTAGCGTTAAGAATGCCCCGATAAGCCCTGCCGCACAAAAAACAGCAACTTGCTGCATACCTGGAAATGGCGTGAGCCCTATTCCTAGGTAAGCTAAAACTGTCGTCAGCAGTGCTAGTAAGGCTGCTGGGAATACATGACTGACCGAAGCCGTTGCAGTGTCATCGGTATTGCTGAGCCGTTCACAGTAAAAATGAAAGCTGTAATCGATCGCTATGCCTATTAAGCTGGTACCAAAAACTAAGGTAAGTAGGTGAAGCTCGCCAAAGATAAACAGGGTTGAAACCGTTGCATATAATAAACTGGTGGCGATGGTAAGGCTGGCGATAACTAATGGAAAAATAGAGCGAAAGGCGAACCACACTAAGGCAATGACGCCGATGAGAGAGGCTAACCCAAGAGTAGAAACTTCTGCTTTGGCTTGCTCTGTTGCCGCGCTAGCATGAAATAGCGCTCCCGCCTTGAGTACTTCTAATTGCGCGTCTTGATCTAACTTGGCAGCCACCGAACTAAGTGCGTTCTCTAAGGCGGTATTTTGCGCTTGCTGCACGTTAGGATTGAAGGCACTACCAATACCTTTTGCCATCACGATAGCTGCGTGCTTGATGTTTCCTGATCCGTCGGTGACGGAGGTGAGTAATATTCCCTGGCTGCTATGCAAACGCTGACTTGGTGCCAGTGCCTTTAAATTATCAGGATAGAGTAATAAGGGGTCTTGGCTCAGTAGACTACTATTGGCATAACCAAAGGCATTGTACAGCTGGGATACCGTATTTGCCTCTAATCTAGATATTTGTCCATTTTCAATTAGGGTTCTTTGCTGCTCAGTCAGTAGTTTAAATCGATGGGGAAAATAGAATTGATTTAACGATTGAGCGCTATCGATATCGGCACTCTTTACTTGAGTAAAGATGTCTGGGTATCTGTGTAATGCATCGATAAGCTGCTGAGCCGCTGTGACCGCTTGGGCTTTTGTTTTAACGATTAGCGCGATATACAGCCTGTCGGCAAGCTGCTGCTCGACTCGATTGATGGCCCTCTGGGTCAACGGCTCCTCTTGAATTTTAGGTAGCATTGCGAGGATGTCGCTTTGGACCTTAGCTCCTTGTAGCAACTGAACCGCGCCCAAAGCTGTGACCATCAGCAGTAACAGTAACCAAATAACCAGCCTACTATTTGCAGATAGTCGGTTAAGTTGATAGCGAAGAAGGGCGATCATGGCGTGGTTACAGATTCGGGGGCCGTAACACCCAAAAAGTAATCTAACTGCTTGTCGCTGAGCGGTGCATTGCTCAGCTGCTCAAATTTTATTTGACTGCGATCGCCGTTACTACTGAGTAGCGTCAAGCTGTCTAGCTGATGACTCCCCTGCAAAACAATGCCGCTCATCGCTTTCGCTAAGAGATTGTCTAATGGGATTAAACCCAGTTGCCAACCCTGAGCATCTTCAACAAGATGAAGACTAAATTGCTCGGCGAGTGGGGCGATATTTCCCTGTAGAAGCGCACTCATTAAGATCGGCATCATCTGCGCTAAGTTGTTGGCCTCTTGATTGTCGCTTGCCTGAGTCAGCTGCTTATTACCGTCGCTATCGATCTGTATTAAGTTGCCTTGGGTCAATATAAGTGCACTTTCAAATGGACTGTGCTGTAACCAAGCCAAGCCCAATTGTTCTTTAAAAATAAACTCCCCTTGGCTGACTAAAGGCTGCTTAAGTACCTTTAGATAACGGTACTGGGTAAATTTTCCCTGGGCGGTTTTACCTATATTTAACTGTTTTGCAAGCCGCTCAAGCTGGTCATTGTTTACTTGAGCGTTAAAGAGAGCCTCAAAAGAGGGGTTTTCTGTCGCATGGCTATACAGACTCAGCGTGCATAGCCAGCAAAGAAGTATTGGCAGTCGAAGAGTTGCGAGCAGCCTAGTCATCTTATTGCTCCTGCTTTATATCGACAAGGTGAGCGATTTTTTCGCGAAAACAGTCGGGTGTTACAAAACAGAGCTCGTTATCAAGCATGTTAACTGCAGCTTGTATGGTGTAGCCCTTAGTTAGGCGTTTATTGCTGTCTACATCACGGACTTCATAGTTGATTTTGATGCGATTTTCCCATTCAACTAATGAGGCTATTACCTTGATCTTCTGATCGAAGCTGCTTGAGTGAGCATATTTTATCTGGGCATCGACAATAGGCCATGCATAACCAGAGGCCTGCATTTTACGATAGCCATAATCAATCTCATCGAGTAACTGGCAGCGCGCGATTTCAAAATAGCGTAAATAGTTACCATGCCAAGTAATGCCCATTGAGTCCACATCGTGGAAGGGGATGATCATCTCCAGTGAGGTTGTCAGTATTGATTTCATTGCCATAGCCTTAGTGACACACTTCCCAAAGACCCTGTTGGATCTTATCAACGGTTTGTCTGAGTACACTTTCTAGCGGGCGATCTTCTATTAAGGTTTCAAAATCCTGATTCACCTGCTCTAAGGTTTTTGCCACCGAAGGGGTGAGTGACGCTTGGCACAGTTCATTTTGGGTAATCCGCAGTTTGATCCCTTGGGTCATCGCCAGTAGCGCCGCCGCGGCAACTTGTTCGGTAAGTTGTAAGACACGCATGCAATCGCGAGCAGCAATGGTGCCCATGCTGACTTTATCTTGGTTATGGCATTCCGTTGAGCGCGAGAATACGCTGGCTGGCATAGTATTTTTTAATGCTTCAGCTGTCCAAGCTGAAACGCCGATCTGCACCGCTTTAAAGCCATGGTTAATCGCGCGGCGACTGCCGGTGGCAGCCGATAGATTTGCGGGTAAGCCATTATTGAACTTAGGGTCCATCACCAGCGCCATTTGACGATCGATAAGATCGGCGATATTGGCAATGGTATTTTTCATCGAATCCATGGCAAAGGCGATATGGCCACCATAGAAATGTCCGCCATGGAGAATATGCTCGCCTTCGGCATCGACGATAGGGTTATCGTTTGCGCTATTGAGTTCGGTTTCGATAAATTGGCGCATAAATGGCAGTGCATCTTGCAGCACACCTATGATGTGCGGTGCGCAGCGAATCGAGTATCTATCTTGCAGACGGTCTGAATTACGAGGGTGTTCATGATGGTTCAAATCCTCACGGATCCACGCGGCAATTTGGTTTTGCCCAGGGTGAGGTTTTGCTGCAAAGAGAATCTCGTCGAAATGGTTGGAGTTACCTTTAAGGGTTAATGATGCCATGGCGGTAATACGACTTGCTAAGCGAGCTAAATATTGGGCTCTGTCGTAGGCAAGACAGGCCAATGCTGTCATCACCGCTGTGCCATTCATCAAGGCTAAGCCCTCTTTAGGGCGCAGCTTCAGTGGAGTGATATTCAATTTAGCGTAAACATCAGCAGTATTTTGGCGCTCACCTTGATAGATCACTTCTCGTTCACCCACTAGTACAGCGGCAAGATAGGAAAGCGGCGTTAGATCGCCACTGGCACCGACAGATCCTTCCTCTGGAATAACGGGAGTGATATTAAGGTTAAGCAAGGTTTCGATGCGCTGCAGCAACTCGTAGCTCACCCCAGATTTACCGATCGCAAGTGAACTGAGGCGGCAGGCCATTACGGCTCTGGCTTGCATTGGCGATAAGATCTCTCCGAGTCCACAACCATGAAAGCGAGATAGATGCAGCGGCAGCTCGTGGACCAGATCTAATCCGACGGTGACGGTACATGAGTCGCCATAACCTGTGGTTACACCGTAAACCACGCCCTCTTCAGCCAATAGACTATCGATGAAGCGGGCGCCCTTTTGGATATACTCTTGATAATCAGCGCTGTCTTTCAGATGTGCTTTAGCCCCCTTGGCTATCGCTACCACTTCTTCTAGCGTTAGCGAGCGTTGGCCGAACTCAACTGTAGTTGCCGATGCTGGTGTTTGAGTCGTCTGAGTCATCTATTTATCTGTCCTGTTTGGAGTGAGAGGGCTGCTTTTAGTGCTAGCCTCGCGCTGGAGTTCTTCATCCTTGCGCCAAAAATCGAAAAAGTTAAACCATTGCAGTGGTTCACGTCGAGCGTAATACTCTAGCCGTGTGCTGTAGTGTTTGACTGCTTGCTCTAGGCGTTGCATACGTCCCGCTCGTGGGCCTTTTAGGCTGTCGGCAAAATGTTCTAAGTGAACTTGATAACGTCCCTGTTCCTTAATACAAAACATCAGATAAACTGGGCAATCGAGTAGTCCTGCTAAAATAAAGGGGCCTTGAGGGAAGGGCGCCTCTTTGCCCATAAATGGCGCGTATATGACGCGGCCTTCACTATTAGAGGAGGTTCGGTCACCCGCAATAACTACCAACTCTCCCTGTTCAATCTTTTGCTGCAACAACATGGAGGTGCTAGGGCCGAGTTCAGTGACTTGGATTAGATTCAGGGCGCTATTGGGGTTGAGTTGTTTGAGCACGCGATTAAAGTTCTCGGCATTCTCTGTCAGTACCATGACGTTAACTTTCACTTTGTGCTGGTGGATAGAGATCGCTCGGCACAGCTCAAGGTTTCCCAAATGGGATACCAATAGCACCGCGCCTTGCCCCCGTTGAAGTTGACTGGCAAGCAATTCTCGCTGAGGGAAATCCACCTGGCTTAGTTGAATTCTATCGCACCAAGCATCTATCCTGTCTAACGCAGCGTTACCGAAGGCGATAAAGTGTTTTAGGCTATAGCGCCAATCGATCTCACCTTGTAGCTGTGGATGCTTGGGATCAACTTTTTGTACTTGCTGCAAGAAGGCTAATGATGCTGCACGGGCCGTTTTTCCCGTCAAAAAGAAGTAGCAGATCACCGGATACATGATCGCCCGGCATAGCCAGTGACCGCCAATTTTGTAGCTAGTGGCGAGAAACTTAATTCCCCAATAGCTACCGCGCTCTCCAATACGTGACCAATGCTTGTTTTGTTGTTGATCTGAGCGACGACGGAGTAAATTGGGCAGCCGTTTGAGCATGCCAAAAAATAGTTTGGTATGCATGGCAGTGATCCGCAGATTATCTTTGACACCTTGAAAGTGGCTACTGCCATCTTCAGGGTAGATCACCTTAGTGGGTAAATGAATAACCTTCACCCCTTGCCAGTAGAGTTTGACTAAGATTTCGATGTCAAAATCCATCCGCTCACCTAAGGACTGGCTGAGAAAAAGCGCTTCAGTCTCAGCTAGCGGGTAAACCCGAAAACCACACATAGAGTCTTTAATGTCTAGGCTTAAGGTTTCAACCCAAACCCAAAAATGGGTGATATAGCGGCCATAGAGTCGACCTTTAGGCACGGATTCATCATACTGAGGCAGACCCGAAATAAGCGCCTGCGGATGCGCTGTCGCTTTGGCTATCATGGCAGGGATGTCGTCGAGATCATGTTGACCGTCGGCATCGACCTGTAAGGCATGACTATAGCCATCGGCGTAGGCAGCTCTTAAGCCTGTGGTGACGGCTGCGCCTTTACCTCGATTAAAGGGATGATGGATCAGGGTTACCCAATCATACTGCTTGGCTAATTGAGTCAGTAGGTAGCAGGTTTCATCATCACTACCATCATTGACTAAGTAACAGGGAAGATTGAGCGGCGCGAGGCGTTCGAGAGTTACCGTGATCGCTTGGCGATGGTTGTAATTAGGGATAACTAAGGCTAAACGCATTAGTTTGACGCCTCCAATTTACGACCACTAAGGGCGATACGGCCAGAGCCGAAACGTTGGTCGCCATCATAATAGGCGAAGGTGAGCTTATGCTTACTTGCATTATGGCTGATCTTTAGAAAGACTTGAGTGCCAGGCAAAATAAGCTGTTGAAACTTTAATACCTCAAGGTTTACTACTTCCGCTGCGTAACCAAATTCTTGTGCCCCTAGTTGGGTTGCCCAATCTAATTGGGTTACGCCAGGAAGTACGGCTTGCTGGGGAAAATGCCCTTTAAAATAGGGGAGTTCTGCCGTAATAGCGAGCTGCCATTTGACGCCATCATCCATTACTGTTTTGGCTATGATTGGCGGTAAACTAGACTTAATCATGACGAAATAGCTCTTTAAGCTCCTGATATAAACGCTTGCCTTGAGTATTGATGGTGAGCGTCTCAGGATAACGCCAGCGTCTTGGTAGCGTCACCCGTTCAAACTGAGTTAATAGATGTGTTTTTAATAGGTTATTGACCGAGAGCTTGCCTTCATCTGCGAGCATCTGCTGCCCCAGCTCTGATAACACTATGGCTGCACCGAGCTGAACTCTAGGCTGCTTTAGCACTAAAAGCGCTGCTTGTGATACCAAAGGATGTCTTTCTAATAAGGCTTCCATCTGCACTAGGCAGATACGTTTCTCTTCGATTTTAACGATACGGTCGAGTCTGCCCTGCAGCACAAATTCCCCTGCAGAAGTGATACTTATTTTATCGTCGCATTTTAGCCAGTCAGCACTATCCAAATAAGGGGATTTAAGCAGCAAAGCCCCATCGTGTTCATCTTGTTTTATTTGATGTGAGCTAAAGGCGCGCCAAGGTTGATTTTCTATACTTTGTCGACGATAAGCGATGCCACCAGTTTCAGTGCTACCAAAGACTTCAATCGGCGGTTTACCATAGCAGTGGGCTATGTCTATCGCGGCCTGATGACTTAATGGGCCTCCAGAGCTAAATACCAGACTTGGCGAACGATATTGAGGTTGGTTTTCTAAGGCTTCAGGCAGTCGTGACAGTTGAGCAGGACTGCTGATCAGGCATAAATTAGGGAACAAATTAGTGTAATAGGTCAGGGTTTCTGGATACTCAACTAGATCGCTCAAGAAGGGGCGACTCGCGGCCAACGGCCAGAGGATCTTAAACAGTAAACCATAGATATGTTGATGTGAAACCGTTGAAATAACACTGCATTGTGGCAGATGTGCGGCAAAGGTCTGTTCGAGTACGCTGACCTCTGCATCAAGCTGATCTATGGTTTTGGTGATCGCCTTAGGTTGGCCACTGCTTCCTGAGGTAAAGAGTATGAGCTCTCCCAGTTTTTCACCGTGAGGCCAAGTTGCATCGCTTAAATGTAGCTCCTTTTTAAGCGGCAGAAACACTTTACCTTCACATAGACAAGTGTCAGACAGTATGCCATCAAACTCATGGGTCAATTCGCTCAAGGTGCCCGCTTGAGTGTTGCCCGGTAGGATAAGTTGTTTACCTGCTAATAAGCCTGCGCATAGCCCTACGGCGAACAGGTCGCTGCTATCACAGGCGAGCAGCCAGCGCGTGGCTTTATGTTCGCTTAGCGCTTGATGTAAAGCCGCCACTTGTCCGGTAAAGGCACTACCAATGACGATATCATGATGATTGAAGCTGATAAGTTGCTGGCTTGATGGGCCGTGCGACAGCCAAGTTTTAAGTAACTCTGTCATGACTTTTTTAACCACAATGTTCGATATAGCCACTCTCCACCGAGCAATAATCCGATAAGCAGATATGCGATGAAGCCGTTATACAATGTCCAGATCTCTAAGCTGGCATAGCTTGCCGTGTAGAAGGCAAGTGTGCCGTTTAATATAAACAGCCCACACCAAATTTGCGTGACCCTATTTAGATAGGGGATAGCTTCATCTGGGAGGTCTGGCTCTTTAAACCGGGCGAGCCGTTCTATCATGCTCGGTCCATGTTTAAGGGAATAACCAAACAAGGCTAACATACTAAGATTGATCACTACTGGGTAATAGAGTAACCAATCGTTACGTTTAGCGATAAAGCTACCCGCAGTGAGTCCAATACCGACTAAAACCGGTATCGCCATCGATTTGACTTGCTGCTTTAGCATAGCAAGTCGCAGTAGCAGTATTAGGCATAAAACAAGCGCGATAACGCCTGGAGGCAAATAGTTTAAGCCGAAATAAACGGCCACAGGATATCCCAGTAGCAGGATGCCAGTCACTAGTTGCAACACCACACGCATTACTGTTTCACTAGTCCTTCGATAGCTGAGACGACATCATCGACCGTGCGCACCGTTTTAAATTCATCGGGTTGAATCTTCTTGCCAGTTAACTGCTGCAACTTAATCACTAGATCGACAGCATCGATGCTGTCTAGGTCAAGTTCTTCATATAGCGAAGCTTCTAATGTGATATCGTCGGCATCGATTTCAAATTCATCTATTAATATCTTGGTTAGCATTGCTAGGATCTGTTCACGATTTTGCATCTTGACTCCTAACCACGCTGGGTTTCAATGAAACTAGCGAGACTGGCCACACTGTAAAAGTGGGCTTTAGTTGCCTCGGAATTTGCTTCAATTTTGACATCAAACTGCTTTTTAATCGCTAAGCCCAGTTCGAGTGCATCAATCGAGTCTAACCCCAAACCTTCGCCAAATAGCGGTGCATCAGATTCAATATCGTCGATGCTAACGTCTTCAAGATCTAAGCAATCAATGATCAGTTGTTTAATTTTGTTTTGTAAGCTCATAATTAGTATCAAGTTGTTGTTTATAATAATTTTCAAGATCTCGAGTCAGCTGGCGAGCCATTTTGGCCTCTCCATCCGATTGAGAATGATACCTGATATGTTCGATAGTTTCGCCTACTTCGACATTCATGCCGATGGTTTGGCGAGGGATCTCATACCAAGGTTGTTGTTTGGTCAAGCCTACGGCATTAGTCCGCAGTACGACCGGAATAAGGTCTGTTTGGGTTCGCAGTGCGATATTGGCCGCGCCGCGGGCAAAGTCATTAATGACAGCATTAATATGGGTGCGGGTACCCTCAGGAAAAATGATCAGATTGGTTCCCTGTGCTAAGACTCCTTTACAGTCGCTTAATAACAGATCTGCACCGCGATTAGGAATATAGCCTGCCGATGAGACGACTCCGCGCATAAAAGGATTACGCCATAACCCTTGTTTGACGATACAGCCGACATTGGGCATCAGACTGATTAACACCACAACATCGACCAAGGTTGGATGATTGGCAATAATCACCTTTCCTTTGGCTGTGGCTAATCTTTCTAAGTGTTGAGTACGGACTTGTATTACACCTGCCCAAGTAAGCATGCCAACAAAACCACGAAACATACGATGCACGGTTCGCTGCGCTCTGGCGACTTTTGCTTGTGGCGTTCCAGGCCAAAGTCTGAGCAGCGGCAATAGGGTGAGCGAAATGAATAAGCCGCCTAGTCCAAAAACGATGTAACAGCTGACACCACCAAGCCAACGAGGAATATAGGCAATCCCGGTTAAGCGTTTTGTCGCCTTAGCCTTAGCCATGAGTGATGTGCCATACAAATTGGTTTAGCTGGCCGCAAAGGTTTTGCTGACTGGCGATCGCGTGTAATAACTGGCCGTAGCAGATAGGCTCGACTGTGGCCAATTGCGCTGCCGTTGGCTGTGTTTCTAGGCTTAGTGTTAATTTAAGCTCTTGGCCGTGCTTGGGCAGTGTTAGTTGCAGTGCAAGGGCGATTGGTAGCTCGGGTTCATCGGTGAACTCTTTATAAATGTCAGCTACTGGCTCATCGCCAAACACCAATAACAGATCGCTGTTGTCTTCGCTGAGTTGGCCATAAGCTTCTATGAGGGCTTGTGCTAACGTGGTTTCACCTGCAGCAATCGATGTCGATGGTGAACGGTTATTGGTCAAAATACTGAAGATACCACTGGCAGTATTGTGTACCGACTGACTAAACCCAATAGGTGATATGGGTTGCTCTCGCACGATATCTTGCAATAAATCGACGGTACGATTTAACTCTCCATGGCGTGAAGCGAAAATAGTGCGGCAGTTCGCAGGGGCATGACATTGGAAAGCGACTTCAAGCAACATCTTGGTTAACTTGCTATAGCGGCGGCGCTGCATAGCGGGTACTTGTGGAAGCTTCGGTACTAAGGCTTGGTTATCTTGCCCCTCAATTAGCTTATTGGGCCATTGTTGCCAATCTGCGATCTTTTGATAGATAGGGGACCAGGCGCCCGAAGATTGAATGCCAAAGATTAACTGCACAACTTTGCCTCTGCAAACAGTATAAACTGCCGTTTTCCATAACAATTAGGTTGAACCCGTTAATGATGGTAAACGGGGCTGGTATTGTACACCTAAGTGTGGAAGGAAAGCACTCTTTGTGCTGCTAAGATGTTGCAATTATCAAACATACAACTAAAAAACCGCCCTAGAGGCGGTTTTCTGTGGTGTAGGGCTCACTTAAGTTGCTTTTTTAACTTACGCAGAGCTGCCTTAACTTTCTTACTGTTTTCTGGCCCCATGCGGATCATTAGCTTTTGCGCATTAGGGAGGGCTTCAAGCTCGGGATCGACAAACTTGTAGTTTACACTGACACTATTGAGTTCGATTGCTTGCTCGATTATCGGTGCAGCTAACATCACATCGATAGCTTCAATGATACGGTCATTGAAGCTCATATCGCCATACCCGAGTTCATCGAACGCTTCGCTCATCAGTGGTGTTAACTGCTTATAAGTGGTTGCCAATTGTTGTTCATCTAAATTGCTAACAAAGTCTGCATACAGATCGTATCTATGATAGCTGTCAGGATTGAGGTAGGTCTTATTGGTGACATCAGATACGGTAAACTGGCTGTTAGGCGCTTTAAGTGGACTCATTTTGCGCGTCAACTCACCTTGAGCGAGATTATCAACGAAGACCACGAAATGACGCACTATATCTTTTTCGACCAATATAGGATCTATTTTCATTCCATTCGCGACGTCTAAGGTCTTCTCTTTGACATATTCATCACTTTCTGCCAAAGCGGGGATAGGTGCGACCTGAGGTTGCACCACTTCTACTGGTTCTGGTGCTTCTGGCTCGGCAATTATCTCGGGTTCAGGTATGTTAGCATCGGTTGTTAATGGTTCTTCCGGTAAGATTTCAGGTAGCGTTACTGGCACAGCAACCTCAGGCTCAGGCTGTCTATCTTCGCCATCTAATAGATAATAGGCCCCGCCAGCGATCATCAGCAAGATGACGGCAACGGCAATTGTTAATGCGCTAGCACCACCACGTTTTTCCTGCGGTGCGATTCTATCTTCTTGACTAACTTGCATGAAAGTTCCTTGAAAAGCTGGTATTTACGGAGGGCAACCTTAATGGCCTTCCTCCATTCTGCAAAATTAACTCGACTTGTCTAGTGAAGTTGGCTGAAATAAAAAATAATTAACCTGATATGAGAGTTTATTCAGTCAAAGATCAGGCTTGTACATATTGTTGTCGCTCGCCTAGCCAGCGCATTATGATGGCATCGACATTATCTGGCGCTTGCTGCATAACGTGTTGCGCGAGTTTTTGGATGTGGGGAATAAGCGCTTGGTCACGAATAAGATCAGCGATTTTCATATCCGCAATGCCCGTCTGTTTGGTGCCTAACACCTCACCCGGCCCTCTGATTTCTAAATCCTTTTGTGCAATAACAAATCCATCGTTGCTATCTCTAAGCACACCCAACCGTTTGGTGGCAGTATGGGAAAGCGGCGCTTTATACATGAGTACACAGTGACTGGCAATGGCTCCTCGACCGACTCGCCCCCTGAGTTGATGCAGCTGCGCTAAACCAAGGCGCTCCGGGTTTTCGATAATCATCAGGCTCGCGTTGGGGACATCAACACCAACCTCAATGACGGTTGTCGCCACTAATAGGTGAATCTTTCCTGCTTTAAAATCAGCCATAATGGTTTGTTTTTCGGCAGGTTTCATTCGTCCATGCACTAAGCCAATGGATAATTCTGGCAATTGTTGTTTTAGCTCTTCGGCGGTATCTTCAGCGGCTTGGCACTCCAATACTTCAGATTCTTCGATGAGGGTACAGACCCAATAAGCTTGCCTATTATCATGTAATGCAGCTTGGCGTACGCGCTCAATGACTTCGGAGCGCCTGCTGTCAGACACAGCGACGGTAGTTACAGGTGTTCGTCCAGGTGGCAGTTCATCGATAATGGAGGTATCGAGATCCGCATAGGCTGTCATCGCTAAGGTGCGAGGAATAGGGGTTGCCGTCATGATCAATTGATGAGGATGGAAGCCTTGATTAATGCCTTTTTCCCGCAGCCCTAATCGTTGATGGACACCAAATCTGTGTTGCTCATCGATAATAATGAGTGCCAGTTTATTAAATTCCACTTGCTCCTGGAAAATTGCATGGGTGCCAATCACAATGTGAGCCTCACCGCTTTTGATCTGCGCTAATGATTGGCTGCGAGCCTTACCTTTAAGTTTACCCGCTAGCCAGCCAACGGTTAACCCAAGTGGTTCAAACCAAGCAGCGAAATTAGTCGCGTGTTGTTCTGCCAGCAGCTCTGTCGGGGCCATCATTGCAACTTGATAGCCACTTTCTATGGCTTGCAGTGCGGCTAATGCGGCCACTAATGTTTTACCTGAGCCTACATCGCCCTGCACCAAGCGCATCATAGGATGGTTTAACCCTAAATCGGCAGTGATATCGGCAACAACTCGCTGTTGTGCCCCTGTTGGCCTAAAAGGCAGAGATGCGAGAAACGGATTAAGCAGTTGGCCGGTGGCTGTCATCGAGACTGCCGCGTCATGATTACTGCGCTGTCTCAGTTTTAACATGCTGAGGTTATGGGCGAGCAGCTCTTCTTGGATCAATCTTTGTTGCGCTGGATGAGTGCCTTGATCTAGTTCATAGAGGGCGACGCCAATCGGTGGGCGATGCAATAGTTGCAGCGCGTCATTTAGCGACATCTGATTTGGCTGCAGCTGAGGTGGTAATAGCTCTTTTAGTGCACCATGGGCTAATAACGCGAGTGCTTGGTCGGTAAGCTTTATCCAACTGGCCTGTTTAAGCCCTTCTGTCGTGGGATAGATTGGCGTTAAGGTTTCACTCAAGTTTAGATCACTGTCGGTGTGAAGCACCTTGTACTCTGGATGAATAATTTCTGGATGATGTTTGCCGCGGCGCACTTCGCCATAGGCTCTAATCGTAGCACCATTTTCTAGGCCGTTGCGCTGCGCAACCGAGAAATTAAAGAAGCGTAGCGTCATCATGCCCGTATCATCTCTCACTGTGCAGGTGAGCATGCGCTTACGCCCCTGAATAATTTGTGATGATTGAATCGTGGCTTCTATGGTGCCATAGCTGCCAGGGGAGAGCGCGGCTATCGGGTATATTTGGGTGCGATCTTCGTAGCGTAGTGGTAGATGAAACAGCAGGTCTTGGACTGTTTTTATGCCGAGCTTTTCTAGTCGTTGCGCCATTTTGGTCGCTACGCCTTTTAGCTCAGTTACAGCCATAAGATCGAGTCTATCCACGCTTTATACCTATTTGATTAATTGAGTCATTTAGAAGTTAGATAACTCAATTACTGTAAATATATACATATATTATCAGAGTTTTGTGTGAACGCAATCTTGCCACAATTACCCGCGGTTTACTTTACGGGTTGAGGCTATAGCCATTCCTTTTAACAGCCAGCGAGGGTAGGCTTTCGGCGTTCTTTAGCAACCCAATTTTGCTATATAGAGAGTAAATTTTGTTGACCCAAATAGCCACCCAAATAAAAAGGGCACGTATAAAAACGTGCCCTCTAGATAGATGAATTGAGCTCACTCTATCTCATCTTCCCAGCGCACCTTGCCACCACGAATGCCATCGACCTTTGCACTAAATCTGGCTTCTAATACGTGACGCTTAATTTTTAGTGTTGGTGTTAGCACATCGTTCTCGACATCCCAAGCTTCACTGACCACGACAATGGCATCGACAGTTTCATGAGACTCTAGGTTCGGATTAATGCTGTCTAAGGTTGCCTTTAGTGAGGTGCGAACCTCTTCTCGCGGCTGCAATGCTGCGCCTTCAGATAGCTGCACCAGTGCGATAGGGTGAGGCAAGCCTGAGCCGATAATACAAATGAGTTCGACATGAGGATCTTGTGCCAATTTACGTTCAATTGGCACTGGGGCGATATATTTACCTTTTGAGGTTTTAAAGTTGTCTTTTACTCGGCCAGTGATGGTGACGCAGCCATCGCTATCGATGGAACATAGATCGCCGGTATGGAAAAAACCATCTTCGTCAAAACAGGCTTCAGTTGCTTCAGGTTGTTTGTAGTAGCCTTGCATCAGACCAGGGCTCTTAACTAATAGCTCACCCGTCTCAGCGACTTTAATCTCGCATCCCTCAATAGCATGACCAACGGTACCAATTTTACGAGCATCGAAAGGATGGTTAATAATTGAGTAGGCACTGTTTTCTGTCATGCCCCAAGCTTCACTGATGTTGAGGCCAATTTTATGGTACCAAGCGATCAGTGATGGTGGGATTGGAGCGGAGCCTGATCCCAGCAGGTGACAATGTTCTAGTCCTAAACCTTGGTGGATCTTCTTTTTCACTATGCCGCTAATAATTGGTAACTTGAGCAGGAAGTTAAGTTTGGCATAACCAATCTTATCGATGATATTTTTCTGGAATAGGCTCCACAGCCTAGGCACGGAGAAAAACACCGTGGGCTGTGCACGCTGGACATCAGCAATAAAGCTGTCGAGGCTCTCGACAAAGGCAACGCTGCTACCGGAATAGAAAGAGGAGCCTTCTATCGCAACACGCTCGGTAATATGAGCCAGTGGTAGGTATGATAATAAGCGGTCTTTGCTATCGGTTTTTAGATCGCGAACGACGGCTTTACAGGTCCAGGCATAGCTGTTGAATGTTTGCATTGCTCCTTTTGGTTTACCTGTAGAACCTGAGGTATAGATAATGGTCATTATCTGTTCGGATGTAGGCGCAGGGGCATCAACCAGTGGTTGACCAAGGTTAAGTAAGGTATCCCATTGGTATTGTGCTGGCATGGTGTCGTAGGGCATCGCCATTCTGAGAATATCTCCCCCAACGCCAGCCTCTTGGTCGGCCCAATAATCTAACTTACCGATAAAAATGGCTTTAGCTTCGCTGTGCTCAAGCACATAGCGTATGGTGTCGGCATTTGCAGTGGGGTAAATCGGCACACTGATATAACCACCATGCATTAAAGCAAGATCGGTAATAAACCATTCGGCACAATTTTTCGATAGTACTGCGATTTTATCGCCAGGCTTTAATCCTAAGTGACGCAGGCCGCCAGCGAGCTGTTGCATTTTTTGTTGTACTGCACGCCAGCTAAAATCAACATATTGGCCATTAATCGGTTGTCTCAGGTAGGTGTTGTCTCCATATTGCTCGACCCAATGCTGCAACATGTCGACTGGAGATTTAAATAATGAGTCCATCTGCTATTCCATAATTATTCTTAGTGTTTAAGGAGACGCATTGGCTTGCTTATTTAACCTGGCTTAAGAAAAGGGCGCGAATATATCTTTGTCTCTATCCGCCAATCTCAATTAACCCCCATTAATGAGCATTGCGGCCTTTCCTTAGCGCTGGTTAGATCTATATGCGTACATTTGAGTATGGCGAATAATGTGATCTATGACAATTGTTTTGCCCGAATAATAGACGATTTGTCATAGATTTGGATGTGATGTTGCAGAAATAAAGCGTGCTAATTACACGCTTTATTATCTGTTTAAAACGTTAAGCTTGTGCTTGAGGATCGGGTTCACGCATCCGTTGCCACCAGGTTTCATCTGCTAGGATCTGGCCTTGGTCGTCAATTTGCGGATAGGGAATATTTTTACGGCGACACGCTTTAGCATATATTGGGTGTCCCTGTTCAAACAGCATGGTCTGACAGTAGGTGTCATCTAATGTGCGTCGACCATATTTGCCCGCTTGCTCACGTTGACGTTGAGCTTCGTACATAATGAGTGCCGATGCCACCGAAACATTAAGTGATTGCACCATACCTATCATAGGAATAATGATATGTTGATCGGCAATGGCCAATCCTTCATCACTGACGCCATCTCGTTCATTTCCCATGATCACGACTGTGGGTTTAGTGTAATCCACCTCGCGAAAATCCACCGCCGTCGGCGAAAAGTTAGTGGCTAACACCTGCATTCCTTGTGCCTTAAACTGCTCAGCTGCTTCGCTCATGTGATAGTGCTTGATGGTTTTAACCCACTGCTGGCTACCTGACGCCGTGTTACCCGATACGCGCATCTCGATATCTGGCCATACCGCGTGAATTTGATGAATACCGACGGCGTCTGCCGTGCGGATAACCGCTGCGATATTATTGGTTTTATGAACTTTATCGAGGCAAATCGTAAGATCGGTTTGGCGATTATCGAGCATTTGATTGATGCGGGCGAAGCGTTCAGGACTCATGGTAATTAAGCTTTATTAGTGTGTTAAAAAAGAGAAAGGGCGCCTTAGCGCCCTAATGCGGTGGGTTAGCCTTACAGCTCCATCACACCATCCATCTCAACTAAAGAATCTTTCGGCAATTGCTTAACACCAATCGCGGCACGAGCTGGATAGGGTTGCTCAAAGTAGCGCCCCATGATTTCGTTCACGGTAGCGAAATTGCTTAGATCGGTCATAAAGATATTTAACTTTACAATATCCTTAAGTGAACCGCCGGCAGCTTCACATACTGCGGTAAGGTTGTCGAAGACTTGCACGACTTGGGCTTCAAATTCGTCACTCACCATCTGCATAGTGGCAGGATCAAGTGGGATCTGACCTGATAGATATACTGTGCCACCAACTTTAACCGCTTGAGAATAAGTACCGATAGCTTGTGGGGCTTTGTCGGTCGCGATGATAATCTTTTCTGCCATAACGATCTCTCTACTATTGTGATTAAGTCTATGTGATGAAGTATTGGGTGCTCATGATCGGATTAACGATTGCGAGAGGTACGCAGCACTTCTGGCAGCACTCGAATACGACGCATAACGTTTGCCAGGTGGATTCGGTCAGTAACCGAGATCCGCAAATTAATCAGGAACACACGGCCGTCGCGCTCTTCGGTACTTAGGTTATGAATGTTGGAACCTTCAGCCGCCACAATCGAGGTGATCTTGGCGAGTGCACCTTGATGGTTCACAATCTCAATTCGCAAATTGGCTTGGAACTCTATACCTTCGGCATTATCCCAATGCACTGGAATGTATTTATTTGGCTCACCTTGGTAGCCGCGAATATTGGCGCAGCTTTCCATGTGTACCACTAAGCCTTTACCTGGACTGACATGAGCGATAACCGCATCGCCTGGAATAGGGCGACAGCAATTAGCAAATGACACCAACATCCCTTCGGCACCACGGATCGGCATCATATTCGATTCTTTGTGCTCATGAGGCTCGACTCGGTCACCCTTGAGACGCTGAGCAATAACAATGCTCATAGCGTTCCCCAAACCGATATCAGCAAGCAGATGATCAAGATCTTTATGCTTAGTGTCTTGCACGACTTTGTCAATTTGCTCTTGGGTAATGTCGCTAATCTTAACATCACCAAGCGCATGATTTAGCAGACGTTTGCCCAAGATTACTGCGTCGTCTTCTTTAAGACTCTTGAGTAGCTGCCTGATCTTGGATCGTGCTTTACCCGTCACGACAAAGTTAAGCCAAGCCGCGTTGGGTCTGGCACCTTTAGCCGTGATGATCTCGATAGTTTGCCCAGAGATTAAGGGTTGGCTTAATGGGTAGGCTTGGCGGTTAACACGCGCTCCGACACAGGTGTTGCCCACATCGGTATGCACTTCATAGGCAAAGTCCACAGCGGTGGCACCAACAGGGAGTTCGAGAATGCGTCCCTCTGGTGTAAAGACGTAGATCTCTTCCGGGAACAGTTCGGTCTTGAAGTTTTCAACAAACTCAAATGAGGTGCTGGCGCTCTGTTGCAGCTCAAGCAGGCTTTGCATCCACTTACGGGCACGAACTTGAGTTGTGGTGCCTTGCTGCTGCGTTCCTGCACCTTTGTAAAGCCAATGAGCGGCAACTCCTTTATCTGCCATCTGATCCATATCTTCAGTTCGGATCTGGATCTCAACGGGGACGGCATGTGGACCAAAAAGTGAAGTATGCAGCGATTGGTAGCCGTTGGCTTTTGGAATCGCGATGTAATCTTTAAATCGCCCTGGACGTGGCTTATATAAGCCATGCATAGCGCCCATGACGCGATAGCAGGTATCGATAGAATCAACAATCACGCGGAAGGCATAGATATCCATGACTTCTTGAAATTGCAGTTCTTTATTACGCATCTTGTTATAGATAGAGTAGAGATTTTTTTCGCGGCCTTTGACTGTGCCCTTGATTCCTGCATCTTCTAGGCGGGTTTCAATCGCACCTTCGATACTTTGGATCAGTTCTTTACGATTACCGCGTGCTGCTTTAACGACCTCTTTGAGGACGCGATAGCGCATGGGATAGTAAGCTTGAAAACCTAAATCTTCGAGTTCAGTCTTAATATTATGAATACCAAGACGGTTGGCGATTGGTGCATAAATCTCTAGGGTTTCTCTCGCAATACGACGACGCTTATCGGGACGAAGTGCGCCTAAGGTGCGCATATTATGAGTACGATCGGCAAGTTTGATAAGAATGACTCGGATATCTTGAGTCATCGCCATCATCATCTTACGAAAGTTTTCTGCTTGGGCTTCTTTTTTGTCTCTGAACTTAAGTTTGTCCAGTTTTGAAACCCCTTCGACAAGCTCACCTATAGATTCACCAAATAACTCAGAGAGTTCCTCTTTGGTGACAGGTGTATCTTCGATGGTGTCGTGCAAGAGTGCGGCCATTAGCGTCTCATGATCGAGACGCATATCGGCCAGGATGCGGGCTACCGCAACCGGATGGGTAATATAAGGTTCGCCACTGGTGCGCATCTGACCTTCATGGGCATCGCGCGCAACCTGATAGGCCTGCTTGAGTAATTCTACTTGCGCCGATTCTAAATAACTTGACGCAGACTCCTTGAGACCTTCAAACAGATACAAGTGGCTTCACTCCTTATAAAATGTTGCGGCCTTCAGCGATGGCAGCAACAGCAGCGATTTCAGCTGCTTCACGTTCGCGGACAGTTTGACGCTCATCGGCATCAAGGGTGTCAGCGGTGACTAAACCAAGTTCGATTTCGCGAAGAGCGATAACCGTAGGTTTGTCGTTCTCTTCTTCAACCATAGGGTCTTTGCCCTGCACAGCGATTTGGCGAGCACGACGCGCTGCAACCAGGATCATATCAAAACGGTTGCCGATTTTGTTTACGGCGTCTTCTACAGTTACGCGAGCCATGTATTGAAACTCCAGTGATTATGGGTGAAAAAATGACGCAAAATTGTACACGATGACAGTTAATCTGCCAACAGATCATTAAGCATATCATTTTGAGCATGAATTTGACCAGCGCGAGTGAGGCGTTGGCTGCGAATAATTGCTTTTAAATCGACCTGAGCTTGCTCGAAGTCGTCATTTACTATGATGAAATCATATTCACCATAGTGAGAAATTTCTGATGTAGCTTGTGCCATACGTCCAGCAATGACTTCCTCGCTGTCTTGACCGCGGCCTGTTAGGCGGCGTTCAAGTTCGGCTTTCGACGGCGGAAGAATAAATACGCCCACCGCTTCTGGCATCATCTGTTTTACCTGTTGTGCACCTTGCCAATCGATATCAAGAAACACATCGATACCTTTCGCTAGCATGACTTCGATGGCTTCGCGAGAAGTACCGTAATAATTACCAAAAACTTCTGCCCACTCAAAAAAGGCTTGTTTTTCAATAAGCGCTTTAAACTCATCAACAGAAACAAAGTGATAATGCTCGCCGTTAACTTCGCCCACCCGTGGTTGGCGAGTCGTATGCGACACTGATACCTTCATATCGGCGGGTTTATCCTGCAAAATAGCGCTAAGAAGAGAAGACTTGCCGGCACCACTAGGCGCTGAAATGATAAATAGGTTTCCGCGAGCGGTCATTTGTTTGCTATCCAAAGGCTGATTGGTTTTAGGTAGCCGCGTATTATACAACCTAGCGGCAATTTTAGGCTAGTGATTTAGCGAACAACAAGTGGTCTAATGTTCATTGAAACGCAGGTTTGTTCGCTTTTGTGTGGTTTTTAAGTTAGGACTCAGGATGTAAAGCAATTATCTGGGCTAGCAAATTTTTGTATCGAATGATTTTTATGGGACTTGGCGTTATGCAGTTAAATACCTTTTTTTGTCGTCGCGGTGTAGATAGTAATCTACGTTTTGGATTAATTAACCTAGCGGGCTTTTTGTTAGTACTGTTCTTCTGTGTGTTGTTCTCTGGGCAGCCCTACAGCATCTTGGTGGCGCTGTTGGCAGCGGTCATACTGCTTCTCAGTGCCGTACGTCGCGTCAATGGTAAGTTTACTCCGTTGCAGTTTATTCCCGCTTTAGGCCTGCTGTTATTCAGCGTGGGACTCGTTTATCAATGGCCTATCTTAACAGGCGTGAGTGTGGTGATGTCTGCAATCTCAGTTGTTGTTATTGGGTTACGTCCGCTGCCTAGTATGGGAAGTCGTTTCGATGCTTTTGGTTACAGTGGGCCACTTATGGCGACGAGACCGTCTCGCAGACGAGTTGAGCCGACATTGGTGTCTGATGGCGAAGTTAGCCTAGAGCCATTCGATGGTGCAGGGCATGAGCAATTTGAGCCGGCTCATAGCGCTGAATCTTCGTTCGAGCCAGAACGCTCCCATGACGCAGCAATGAATTTAAATGGCTCTTTGACCGAAACGCTTGCTGTTATCGCTTCAGGTATGAGTAAGGCGGTTAGCCCCTTGATTGCTTTAGCTAAGCGTCATCCAAAGGTTGTAGGGAGCACTTTTGCAGCCTCAATGCTGGTCTTGATAGCTGTGAGTATGCTTTGGCCTGTGGCAGAGAAGGTAGGTGCAACTGCAGAGCATGAGGTGCCAATCGAGCCCCAATCTGAGGGAAATAGTGATATTAAAACGGCGGAAATGCCCGATGGTTTTAATGTGCTGCTCGATGGTGATGTGCTGCAGCTCAGTTGGCTTGGAGAGCGCGGGGAACCCGGGTTAATCTGGTCTTTAGCCACAGCGAAAGGGGACAAAAGTTGTCAAAATCTGACTTTTAATAATGATGCCAAATATCGCCCAATAGAGGTTCGATTGACTGCCACTACCGCAACGGTAGCGCGTTTTTCGCCACTGGATACGCGCGCGATTGTTAATGATATTGCGATGCGAGGTAGTCTTAAATTGTGTGGCTATCAATTTAGCCTCAAGGGCAGTCAGGCTGCGTTGGCTAAGGAGCCCGCATTTCGTCCTTACCTCTAATGGTGGAAACTTGGTCGTGAGAGTTTAGAAATAGTATAGAGATAGTTTAGGGATGAGTTAGAACTGGTGTTAATTGTGTTAACTCATTAGACTCGTTTGTCGGTATTTGTATGGGTAATCATGGGTTACCCTGTGAGTCAGTTTGGTTGTAACTATGTCTTTAGTGTTCTCCTTAGAAGAACCGTCGCTTACTTTAGTGATAATGGCGGCTGGTCTCGGTAGTCGTTTTGGCGGTGATAAGCAGCTGGCGGGATTGGGGCCTCATGGCGAAACTATGCTCGAACTTTCTATAGCGAGCGCCATAAAATCTGGTTTTTCCGCTGCGGTGATCGTGACAAGAACAGAGCTGATTGAACCATTAAATCGCTTACTCAAGCACTTACCAGAAGATTTTAGGCTGAGCTTTTGTGTGCAGCACAAGCTAGATCTTCCCCTCGAATGTTTAGCCTTAGTTGGTGATGCAAGTTATCGCACTAAGCCTTGGGGGACTGCCCATGCGTTATGGGCAGCAAGAGATTTAGTCGATGGCCCTATGGCTGTGATAAATGCTGACGATTACTATGGTGATAGGGCATTTCAGTTGTTGGCCGACGGATTTCGGCGTGATAGCGATGGCTGGCAGATGGTCGCTTATTGCTTAGCTGAAACCTTGTCTGATAATGGCGGTGTTAACCGTGGCATATGTCAGACCAAGGGGCATTATTTAACTTCGGTTGTAGAGTGGCTTGATATTAAATGGCACGGCGAAAGGGTGATTGGTCGCAATGACGTTGGCGAGGCGACGCTGGATCCCGCAAGTTTAGTCTCTATGACCTGCTGGGGATTTACGCTAGATATATTTACCGTACTCGCGCAGGCGTTAACCAAATTTGTTAAGGTAAGCGGTCAACTGCCTAGCAGTGAATGCTATTTACCTGCGGTAGTACAAAGTTGTCTAGCATCAGCAGATGTCGAGACAACACAAGCGCCTATGGGTAAGGCGGTTTATGTCAACACCACGGATGAATCATGGTTAGGTGTGACCTATCCACAAGATACTGTGTGGGTAAAACAAAAATTAATGGAGTTATTGGGTGATTGAGATTATTCGGCAGCAGGTGTTGCCACGCTTTGGCATCGCAAATTCAGCCAAGGTGACTCCCCTTGGGAATGGCCATATTAATGATACCTTCTTAGTGCGTTGGCAAAGTGGTGAGCTGGTATTACAGCGTATTAATACTGAGGTATTTAAAACACCCGATGCGTTAGTGAATAACGCTGAAAAAATTGCCCGGCATCTGCACAAAAAAGTGGCTCAAGGAGAATATCAACTTAGTGTCGTCGAGCCTATCTCTACCTTAGATAATGCACTGGCACTCAATTTAGGCACGCAAGGTTACTGGCGAGCCATCAATTATCTGCCCTACAGTCACAGCATTGAAGTCGTGACCAATGAGCATGAGGCGGAATCTGCCGCAAAGGCATTTGGGCATTTCTCTTGTGCATTGAGCGACTTGGATGCAACGGATTTAGAGGATTCGATCCCACAGTTTCACTATCTTCCTGGGCGTATTGAACAGCTAAAAGCTGCCGCCTCCAAAGATGCCGTAGGTCGTCTATTTGATTGCAAAACTTGGGTCGACTTTGCCTTATCGCAGTTAGATTTAATGCTAGAGCTTGAACAAGCCTCAACTAAGTTGCCATTGCGGATCTGCCATAATGACACCAAAATCAATAACATGCTTTATGATAAGCGTGATATGAGTAGCCTAGCTATTATCGATTTAGATACCTGTATGAAAGGGCATCTAATGTATGATTTTGGCGACATGGTACGCACCTTTACCTCGCCGGAAGAGGAAGACTCTACCAACTTAGATAAGGTTGAAGTGCGCGAGTCGATATTTGCCGCAATTTGCCGTGGTTACTTAGGTGAACTAGGTGATGTGCTAACCTCTGATGAGAAGCAAAGTCTTTGGCTTGGCGCACGAGTGATCTGCTTGATGATCGGTGTACGCTTTCTGACAGACCATTTAAATGGCGATGTCTATTTTCATGTACATCATGAAAACCATAATCTACAACGAGCGGTTAATCAGTTTACCTTGTATCAAAGCCTTTTAGCGCAGCAAGATAACCTAAAGAAATATCTTTAAGCGTCACTATTAGAGGAGGGATTTCCCTCCTCGTTCATCTTATTAAGTTTGCTTGTTTCAATCTAATTTTTGCTTCTGTGACATGAACTCTTTGCGTGAGATCAAACTCAGCATAGCTATCGCTATCAAAGCCTTGCATTAGCCCTTACACTGCAATTAGCTCCCTGACCTTAGGTAATATTAATGGCCCCCATTATCTGTAATAGTGCTTTAGAAGCGGTATCGTTAATTGAAAGTGGCGAAACCTTGTGGACTCACTCCATGGGGGCGACACCTAAGCTGTTGCTCGATGCGCTCGCTGAGCATGCCTTAACGATTCAAGACTTAACCCTGTTACAGCTGCATACTGAATGCGCCGAATCACTTAGCGATCCACGCTTGAAAGGCCACATTCGTCACCGTTGTTTCTTCGGTGGCTTACCGACGCGATTATTATTGCAACAGGGCGATGCCGACTATGTGCCGATATTCCTCTCTGAGGTGCCCAAGCTTTTTCGTTCTGGCGAGCAGCCCATAGATACTGCTATCGTCCAAGTTTCTCCACCGGATAAACATGGTATCTGCTCATTAGGGATCTCGGTTGAGGCCACCTTAGCCGCCTGTCAGATGGCGAAAAAGATCATCGCTCACATCAACCCTATGATGCCGCGTACTCATGGTGATGGATTCATTCACTATAATAAATTTGCTGCTGTGTATGAGCAGAGTATGCCGTTGCCACAACATCCACTCGCTGCCAGCGATGTTACTAGCCTAGCGATAGGTCAAAATGTGGCTAAGTTAGTCTGTGATGGCGACTGTTTGCAGATGGGCATTGGTGCGATCCCTGATGCGGTACTCTCTTGTCTAACAGAGCATAAAGATCTTGGTATTCATACTGAGCTGTTTTCCGATGGCGTGCTGAATCTGGTCGAGCTTGGGGTGATTAACAATAGTCGTAAAAAAGTGCATCCAGGTAAATTGGTCACAGGGTTTGCGCTCGGAAGTCAGCGGCTTTATGACTATGTTGATGACAACCCATCGGTGATCTTTATGGATATTGAGCAGGTCAATGACACTTCTATTATCCGTAAGAACCCCAATGTGATGGCAATAAACTCGGCGCTGCAAGTGGATATATCCGGGCAGATCTGTGCCGACTCGCTTGGTACTCGTATCTATTCAGGTGTCGGTGGTCAAATGGACTTTATTCGCGGCGCAGGCCTCTCTGAAGGTGGCCGCTCGGTGATCGCACTGCCAAGTACCGCTGCGCGAGGAAGTGTCTCACGTATCACCACAGTGCTGTCACCCGGTGCAGGCGTGGTCACTACCAGAGCCCACGTTCATTATATCGTCACCGAATATGGTATCGCTAACCTGCGGGGTAAATCACTGCGCGAGCGTGCCCGCGCGTTAATCGACATCGCGCATCCCGATTTCAGAGAGCAGCTCTGCCAAGAAACTTTCGATATGTGGGGATTAAGCGTTTAGCCTGCTTTCCTTTAACGAATAAAGCCCCTGGTCGATACATCAACTAGGGGCTTTTACTTTTCTTTTGTTGAGCGCGTTAAGTGTCAGGTCTATGGCTGTTTCGGCTTGCTCATCATCATGTTGGACGCGATGGCAAATAGGCAATAGCCTGTGAAAAACCAGAAGCCGATTTCTAGTTGGGCGTGCATCACTATTAATTCACCCATCTGACCTTTGGCGTTACCAGCGAGGTAACTGACAATGATGGCGACCACAAATACATCAGCCATGCTCCATTTGCCTATGGCGTCGATAATGCGCGTTAGCATTGTCGCCGTGCTGCCCTTAGCGAAAATCAGAACGGCTTGCGCCAGTAGCTTGAGGGTAGGAATAATGACAGAGAAGGTGACAATTAAGAGCCCTACCAGCAGGTTACCACTTTGCATCAGGTCTTGCACTGTTCCCAGTATACTGCGGTGCTTGTGATAAATTTCCACCTGGCCCTCCAGCTGGTTAAAGCCGAGGAAGGCTGATAGCGAGCCGAGCAGACCGCGTGTTTCACTATCTTCCGTCATTAACTCTATGCTGGTCTGGGCAAATTGGGATTTGTCTGCGTGGCCATCCAAACTTAACATCGGCAGGCTGACACCGGGTATAAGTAGTGCCAAGGCGATGAGAATAACGAGTAACTGTAGCCATTTACTCCGTTGTGACATGATTGCTCCATTTTCTATGCTGCCAGTGGGTTAGCGTTGGGGATCGGTTATAAGTTCTTTGCAATGAACGCTGGCTGAATATCGCCTCTCACCTAAGAGGTATTTTTTACCATGCCAGGCGTTACCTTTAAAGTCTGGCTACTGCAAATGCCGTTTGCTTGAGGTCATCTGGAGACTGATTGACATGGCCTATCCTAACTTTAGAGAGCACCTCTGCCAAGAGACCGTCGATATATGGTGACTCACCGTTTAGCTTTACAGCATCTCAACACGAAAAAAGCCTCAACTTGAGGCTTTTAGCTAAGAGTGGATGGCTTATTCCACGTTCTGGATCTGAATATGGCAATCATATAAAAATTACACTGCAAACAGTTACTTACATTGCGGTGTTGTTTGATTGTTGATTCATACCCACCATTTCACCCACCATGAATGGTGTTCATTTATACGCGTCCCTTACCTTACTATAAGTTCGTCTTCTTCCTTTCCTTGCAACAATGGGGGAAGGCTTCTCAGAGTTAGATTGGCCTTGCTGTTCGTTTTGTTCTAATTGTTCCGTTTCTACTAAGTTCGCATTTGTGATGGAGGAAGCATTCAGTTGGTCAACGAACTTAGCTATTTTCTTTAAATGTGATTCTATACATTTTTCTTTAAAAGCTAATTGTTCTGTAGCAATTTGTAGTGATACTTCTAATTGGGCTTTTTTTTCTTCAGCACTTTTGAGTTTATTTTTAACTTTATTATGCTCTAAAAAATTAATATTTTCTGAAGAATACCTGCTACTTTTTTGGGAGATATTTTGGGAGAGATTGTTAGCTTTTATTTTTAATATAATATTCTTATATTGTTCTTTAATTAAGTGATCAATTACGTCATCCCAGCTTTTTGACTGTGTCGTTTTTGTTAACTTTTCTAATTTGCGTTGAGTATCGATAGACAGCCTTATAGTTAGATGTCTGCTATCGCCTTTATTCTTTTTTCTCGTTTTGTATGAGCTCCACGCGCTTCGAATGGCTCTTATCTTTTGCTTTACATCCTGTTGCGTTTCCATTATCGATAACGCTGTTGAAATATATTGCTGATCTGAAGTTCCTGTAAGATTCAGCAGTTGGATCTCCTTAAGGTAAAACCAGCTTTTTTTTATGTAATTCCTAGCCCAGCGACACTGTTCATGATCTGTTTCATTGAGCCAATTAGCATTTCTATTATTGTTAAGCATCATACCATTTATCCATTTAGATACATCTAATTGCCAAGATACATTAATTGACTTGGTCACTCTTGGTCAATGAATTAATGGTCACTCGTGCTGTCACTCGTGCTATCACTCGTACTGTCACTCGTGCTGTCACTCGTGACGATTACATGATAACTATAGTTTATTGTGGAATGTATCATTTTGAAGTAGCTTATAGCGTTGATTAAATGAAATGTAATGGATTGTTTATGATTGCTAATTTGCTACTTAATGAAATGAAAGGCGCAAAGTATCAAGTTAAGTTGTTTCTCATATGTTGGGTTTTGAAGTTTCATGAAGATCCCTTAGATGAGGGACGAGTGAAAGAGTTAGCAAAAATTTTTAGTGTGTCAGAGAGAGTTGTTAGGGATGCCTTGAAGTACTTGGTTAAGCATGAGTATTTGATAAAAGTGGCATACAAAGATTGTAAAGGTAGGCGCCAGAACAGGTTTGATCTGGGGGAACCAATTAAAGAGTTGATATCTAAAAAACCAAGGATTCAACGTGCTTCTTATCAAACAGATATAGTCGAATATGTATTAAGTCCCACTTGTGACCATATAGTCGTTTCTAGTAAAGAAGATACCGAAGATACCGTTACAATTAATAATTTTCGATTAGATTTGACAGTTGATTGTAAGTTTGTGCTGGCTGTACTCCTGTTGTTGGGGGATTCAAGAGGTGTTGTTAAAGGTTATGGATTGTCTGATTTCTCTAAAATTTTATGTATGTCTGTTGCGCAGATTAAGCCAAGGCTAAATGAGCTAGTTAAGAAAGGTTACATAAAAAACGTTGTGACAGGAATGACTGGTAAGGCGTTATTTGGACTCAAGCCAAGTATATATTTTTTAGATTTAAAGCATGAATCACTTGGTGATAAAAAAGCCCGTGGGCCTGTAATACAATTACCTCAAAATATCTCAGAACGTCTTGTAGTAGAGGCTGTTGATTTATTTCAACATAAAAGACTTGAGCATTGGCCTAATGTGAGGCCAGGTATTTTTGAGCCTGATGAGATAGGAGTGTTATCAGCTTTTTTTAAAGATCCAACTAATAAGGAAGTGAAATACCTACAAGCGTATTTAACTGAGCTGGCAGCATATATTTTGTCTTCATGTTGGAATCAACTAGCTGAAGCCAATGCCGTTTATGATGAATTGCATCTTGAGATTGAAAATGAACTATTGCCTGCAAGTTTTTTAAAAGAACAGAAACAAACTGGTTTTCCATTAATTGAACATAACAAATTATTTTCTAGATTAATTTTTGAGATATCTCTCAATGTTGCTAAAGCTGTTAGGAATAAAATGGATGAAAATATGGAACACGACTTTGAAAAAATGAACTTTATCATTGAGCGAACTTTTAAACAGACTGAAAATCCGCGATTTCGCCTAGAATTGTGTTCATTGATTTGTTTTTTTAAGAAGGAGTAGCACCTCGGTTTTCGTGTTGATGAAGTAAGATATCATAGTCTCCGATAGTTGAAATCAATCTCTAATAAACAAGATTTCATAACTAATTTAATAATTTATTTTCAGAGTAAATCTGAACTACCTCACCCTAAGCTATCCCAACGAAATCGAAATATCGATTCCTATCAGCCTGCTGGTTTTTCAAGGTTGGTTTGTCTGTTTGTTAATACTGCTAAAAGAAGCTTTTCATTGTCATGTCGAAGACTAATGACAATGCTAGTAGTGATTAGTAACTAGCCATCACCTTCAAAGTGATGGCTTTGGGTGGCATGAGAACACGATAAAAAAATAGTAATTAGACATCTCTTATGAACTTAATCATAGGAGAGTAAGAATGGCTTTAAGACATTGTGATAACAAGAACTTAGTTTTACTTAATGGTAGTGTGTTTAATGGCGTAGCCGTTAATCATAACTATCAGTTAATCGAGAACCACTTGTGCTCTATTCAACGTGTTATTGGATACTCACTAGAAGATCATAGAAGAACCTTTGTGGTTCGAGTTGATCTACATTTACCAGCAAGACCTGATTGTGTTGATTATCCAATGGAATTCGATACTAACGTTATCTCACGTTTTATGGCTTCGCTTAAAGCTCAAGTCGAAGCAGACTTACTGAGGAAGATGCAGCAAGGTATTCGGGTGCATCCATGTACTGTCAGGTACGTATGGGTCAAAGAAAGGAATGATGCTCTACAGGATCATTATCATGTAGCATTATTCTTTAATCGGGATAGGTACTTTAATCTAGGGGATTATAATCAGCTTGGTAATAATCTCAGTACTAAAATCACTAAGGCCTGGGCTAGCGCGCTACGTAGAGAAGCATTTCAAGCCGCACCACTTGTTCACTTCCCGAAAGATACACCGTATTACACTTTAGATATCAATGCTGTTACTTTCCATCAGGATTATCAATCTGTATTCAACAGGCTTAGCTACTTGGCTAAAGTCGATACCAAGCATTATGGTGATCGTACTCATTCATTTGGCTGTAGTCGCAAATAAGCTGAAAATCGTTTTTAGAAGATAATATATACCTGAAGGCCTTTAGGGTACTAACTAGCATTTTAAAGGTTCCAGGTTCATTAGTCTTGTTGTATTACTTCTGATAAAACCAATATTCATCACCAAATAAAATAGCTAGAGGTCAATGAGTGAACGGGCGATATATGACCAAAAAAGAAATGGAGGTAACCCCACTTCTTAGTATGGATGATCAACGAGGCTGTGCTCGTTGAAGCATCTTCTGCTCAATCCACTCTTTTATTTCACTCTCTACCCAGGCAGCATTTCTTTTGCCAAGTTGAATCGGTTTGGGAAAGTTGTTGTCTGCACAGTACTTGTATACGGTTGAGCGAGCCAAGCAAGTCACCTTCATGACTTGTTGTATCTTCATCAGCTGAAAGTGCTTAGATGTTGGTTGTAGAGTATTCATAATTCAAGCTCCTGAAAGTCTTGGTCGACATCATCCTGCTCAATGCCGATGTATCGCAATGTAACGCCCTCAGAGCTGTGTCTGAGCATCTTCATTACACGACCGATATCTTTAGTGTTTTGGTAGAGATGATAGCCCCTGGTCTTTCTCATGGAGTGTGTACCTAGGGCTAGTTTTATTTCTTCACCTACCATCGCTAGTGCTCTACAAACGTAACGCCGAGAAAGCGGTGCAGGCTTCACGGTCTTAGATCGTTGATTACGGTAGGATTGAAAAAGATAGATATGGTTAGGATGTTCTTGGCGAATACGTGCTATACGCTCAAGGGTTGTCGAGTTGAGTTTAATGTTAGCGAGTTTACCTGTTTTGGACTCACGGATGATTAACCTGTCGTCTTGGATATCATCAAACTTAATTGAAAGTAGGTCAGAGATGCGTAACGCTAGGTTTAGGCCGATATTCCACACATCAGCAAGTTGTTGGCTAAACTGTTTCTCAAGCAAGAAGCTAATGAGTTTAACCGTATCATGATCTTTAACTGCTTGAACCTCTGGCATGGGCAAGTTCCTTTTTTCTGCTATATCGATGTTTTGGGCACTTTGGTTTCGCAAAGGCCCATGGGGTAAGGGTTTGCTTGTTCCCGTTTTACCAATATGGGAACTTGGGATTTAAATGGTGTTATCCCAGTGCAATTTGCACCTGATAAACATTCATATGGTGATAGCTGGTGAAGTTGTCGCTAAATAGTTCAATCAGGTCTGCTCCTTCATCATGATTTATCCATCCGCCAATCGAGCTATAGACCTGCTTACTGTTAAAGCAGATATCGATATCCTTGATTAGCTCTGGGGAGTCATGCCCATGAAAAGCGAAATCAGTCACGTAAACTAATCGCCAGTGATCAACTTGTTTCTCAAGCCTCACTTCAACAGGATGAAATCCACCTCGCTGAGGTGAGTAGTCAGGATCTCTAAAGTACAAGGTGATGGCATTTGCGTCCTTTGGATTAGTGTTAATTAACTCTTGTGTTAGTAACTGATAGAAAGGGGCCGGCATAGCGGGTCTTTGATTGGTATCAATTGAAATTGTCATATAAACGTCCTTACTGAATAAACGCGCAACAGCAAGAGATTAGGAGCACACGCTCCTAATCTCTTGTTAGCTGGTGGTTGAGTTGTTTTGAGTTACATCGAAATTGATAGGCTTCGAATGCTATTAACCCGAAGTTTTCGAAATAGAAAATACTGAATGCCGAGACCGTTAAATTAGACCTCTTTCCGCCAGTGAGACCGGGGATTTACCCACAATTATGTGGTCTAAGACTCGCACGTCAATTAACCCTAAGGCTTCGGTGAGCTTCTTAGTGATGAGCTTATCTGCTTGAGATGGTTCAGATACACCGGAAGGGTGATTGTGAGAAAAGATCACTGCAGCGGCATTTACTTCAAGTACGGCTTTCACTACTTCTCTTGGATAAACACTGGCAGCGTCAATGGTGCCAAAGAATAATTCACGAAACTCTATGAGCTGATGTTGACTGTTGAGCATCATCACCCCAAATACCTCTCGCTCATAACCACCTAACTTGTAAGTAAGGAAGTCCTTTGTGCTCTGAGGGTTAGTGAACACATCCTGATGGTTCAGTTTTTCTGCAATGATACTCGCAGCACTCTCAAGCACTTGAAGGGCTGTCGTGGGCCAATGTGACGTTGTTTGATTGATAAATTTGTTGTGCATATAAGCCTCCTTTAATCAGTTATTTGCTTATGCACAGTGGTGATATATATCTGAAATTTATTGGTTTCGTATTTTATCTAGGTGATGACAACCGTAAATTTTTACAAGCTCAACTCATGTTGTGAATGAAACATGAGGAATTCACAATGAGACTAATTAAACTGAAAGCAGTAATGGATTGTACTGGCCTAGGGCGCTCAACTATTTATAACTACATTGCAGATGAGACCTTTCCAAAACCAGTAAGTCTAGGCGCAAGGGCTGTTGCTTGGGTTGAAAGTGAAGTGCAAGATTGGATTTTAGAAAGGATAGAAGAGCGGGATGGTCAAGATTAACTCAATGTAATTGTATTTCTTGTGTGGATGCTTAATTTTTGCACGATGATTTAAGGTTGCACTTCATAAAGCAAATCATAGTTTTATTACTGGAAAAATTGTAGACTTAAGCGTTGTTTTAGGCCGTAAAATAACGCCATGTATGGTTTGATAATCCCAAACTTGTTCGGGTTTATGTTCTAAGGGAACGGCTTCGCATCTATCTGGTGTTCCCTTTTTTTTCAGATGCTTATATAGAAGTTGATTGGTGAGAATAATCACGACTATTTTTTAAGTTAGCGCCATTGGAGTACGATTAAGATGATCAAGACGGTTAAGCAGGCATGTCGCTTTAATCCTGTAATTCAGGATTATAGAATGAGCCAAGGAATAGAGAACTTGGCTGACCTCATCACCGACGCAGGTGACGGAGGAGATTTCTTTTCAAGAAACTTTGTCACACACGGTATGGAGCAGCTATTCCGTGAAGGCATGTTAAGGTTATCTGGTAAATCTGATCAAGCTGTTTTCGAACTAACCCAAGCAATGGGTGGTGGTAAAACCCACATGATGATCGCCTTAGGATTGCTCGCAAAGCATGCTCACTTGCGACCTAGTGTTTTACCAGCAGACCTCAATAACCGCTTAGATTTTGGTAATGCACGCATTGCTGCTTTCAATGGTCGAAATAATCCTGATAATTATATCTGGGGTGAAATAGCCACACAGTTAGGTGCAGCAGATGAGATAAAAGACTATTGGGTAAATGGTCCAAAATCAGTTGATCAACAAAAATGGAAAGACATTATTGGTGATACACCAACGCTAATAATGATCGACGAGTTACCGCCATATTTAGACAATGCAAGCACCCAAGTTTACGGTTCAGGCACATTAGCTAATATGGTTGTTTACAGTTTAAGCGCATTAATGAGTGCAGCTCTAGAGCTTCCTAACTGCTGTATCGTTATTGCTAATTTAACTGGCAGCTATAAGGCACAAACCAAAGCATTAGCTGATTCAATCTCGAATCTTCAGCAAGAAACTCGCCGTCAATCAATGACCATTACCCCAGTGCAATTATCAGGTAATGAGATTTATGAAATTCTGAAAAAGCGATTAGTTGATGAGATGCCTGATGAGTCCGTCATTAATGAGATAGCCGAAGAATATGCTCAGCAAATTAAAAAAGCAGAGGATGGCGGCTACATCATTGCATCCAGTATTGAGCAAATTGCAGAACAAATTCGTGAAACGTATCCGTTCCACCCCTCTTTTAAACACTTAGTTGCGTTATTCAAAGAAAACGAAGGGTTCCGTCAAACTCGTGGTTTGATGCAGTTTACTGCCCGCTTACTTAAAAGCGTTGATCAAAGAACAACTGATGATGTCTTCTTAATAGGAACTCAGCACCTTGATTTGAATGATGAACAAGTCAAAGACGAGATAGAGCGGATTTCACCTAAGCTAGTCCCAGCGGTTACTCGTGACATTGCTGATAAAGGCGATGCGATAGCAGAGGCAATCGATGCTGAACAAAGTAATGATGCTGCAACTCAGCTAATGACGTTATTACTTGCATCTTCATTATCTCGTGCTGTAGGTGGTCGTATTGGTTTATCTGAAAGTGAAATTATTGAGTTCTTGGCTGCCCCTAATAGAAAAGCCGATGAGTTTCTTGATGCGATAAAAAACCTGCGTGAACATGCATGGTACCTACACCGCGAAGATCAACGCTTTTTCATTAAAGAAACGGAGAATTTATCTCGTCAAATTGAGCGTAATGCCAAAGAAATTCCTCAACCGAAAATAGATACTGCTTTAATTAATCGCTTAAAAGGGATATTGCAGCCAAACAAGCGTAATGCTTATCAGGAAGTGCAAATATTGCCACGTATGGATGAGTTAAAATTAACTGGACCACGTGTATTAATCGTCATAAAGCCCGATGGAAAAGTACCGCCTAGCGAATTGATTAATTTTTTTGAGTTTCAGCAAGAAAAAAATAACTTATTGGTACTAACAGGCCAAGATAGTTTAATGGCCGAAGCGGTTGAAGAGCGCTTGCGCGAGCTTTATGCAATAGAGAGAATCAATGAGCGCTTAAAAGCTGGTGATACCTTGTACGAAGAAGCGCGAGACCGCCTTGAAGAGGCTGAAGGTCGTTTTACTAAGGCACTATCAGCTGCATACAACACCATTTTATTCCCAGGTATAGACGAAATAGACGGTTCAGAGCGTTTACTAAAAGTCACTATCGACAATGGCTTGAAAGTAGGTGAAGGTGATCAATCAGCTGAAGCGCAGATTGAAAAATTAATGGCAGATCCTCGCGCAAATTATAAGTTAGCCGCAGATCTAAAGGACAAATTTAGTGAATTCTTTGCCTTGGCAGAATATGAATTATGGCCATCGGGCGCAAACAACCGACGTACTCCATGGAAAGATGTTGTAAGTAAAGCCAAGTGTAATCCTGGTTGGCCGTGGATGCCTGGAAGTAGTGGCATGGATACGCTTAAAACTGAAGCATTAAAACAAGGTCGCTGGCGCTTGGGTGAAGATGGCTATATTGAAAAAGGTCCATTCCCTAAAGAAAAAACCAGCGTTAATGTTTCTTTGCTTAGTACTAATCCAGACACTGGAGAATCACATCTCAGTCTAACACCGCGCAATGCTGGTGAAAGCCCTGTGATTTATTATTCAACTAAACCTGAAGTAACAGAAGCTGACGCACAAGTCGAAGATTTAGAAAGTTTCAGCTCAACGCAAGGCACATTGTATTTTTTAGTAAAAGATCCAAGTGGCAAATATGAAGTAGGTCCTATAACGCGTTGGTTGGCTGATTTAAAAATTCGCCATCAAGTAGAACCGCTAGCAGACAAACGTAAGATCACCTTGCAATGCACCCCAAGTGCGCAAATGTTTTACACCTTAGATGGCTCCAATCCAAAAGACGGTAAAGCTTATGATGCGCCGTTTGAAATTGGCACTGACGCTGCCCGCTTGCTCGTTTATGCAAAATCAGGTGAAGCCAACAAAACAGCAGATTTTCCAATACCGCATAGTGGTGACAAAACTGTACAAGTAGATGATACCAAGCCTGCACGGTTAAACAGTACTAAACGAGTGCCGCTTGATAGCACAGACAAAGTATTTGGTGTGATCAATCGTTTTCGAGATCAAACGTCAACCAAATTCAAAGGCGTTAGAATAGAGATTGGAGAAGGCGAAAATACCGTAGGTATTCGATTTGGTGAGCGTCAGGTTACTGCCGCCATGATAGAAAACACTATTAACAGCTTACGCGAAGTACTAAAGGAAGCGGATGCTCAGGTTACTATCTCAGTTAAAGACGGTATTGAGTTTGAAAACGGCTTTGAAGCTAAAGAATTCGCAAAATTAGTGGGTATTGAATTGAAACCTGGCGATGTCTCTCAAGATGAATAAGAAATTGAGGGTATACAAGCAATAATGATGACACTAGTGAGGATAAAATAATGGCAAAGGTGAAAACATCCACAGAACAAGCGGCGGCTAAACACCCAACGCTGGGCTTTGGAGTGCCTGCATCGAGTGATCCTCATCACTTTAAGGTCATTATTCCTAAAGCCAATAGCGGAAAAATTGAAATTCGTGAACATCTTGGGTTACAAGCACAAAGCGAAGAATTGTCCGTAATTGATCGCGTTATTCTCGATCGCCCTTGTTGGTCGGCAATTCGTGCGGAAGTTCAGCGTGCTTTTAATGCGCGCTTGAAAAGCTACGGCTTAAAAACCAGCTCTTGGCAAGTAGGTGAAAATGTTGTTGACCGTTTACTAGGCAAAGAACTTTGTGTACTAGCTTGGGCAGTTGAGGGTATGGATATTGATAATATCCCTGTAGCAATACGCAACTGGTTAGCACTTCAACCTGAAGAGCGCTGGTGGCTATTTGGCATGACGGCCATGAGTACTGGAGGTATTGAAGATCGTGATGTCGGCTGGCGCATTGCTTTGCGTCATGCACTTGGTGATATTGTACAAACAGAGCAAGTAGAACGCAGCCAAACATCTAATACTACTGCTAGCGCTTTATTGAAATCAGCAGGTACAAAACCACAGTCATCCAATGATGAAAGCACAGAGTTACTGACAACTAATGACGTAAAAGAATCGTCACCTGGTTATGAAGTTTCAGTAACTGAGGATGACACCAATTCATTGCCATCCGATGAATCAACTCATCAAGTTCTATCCACTGAAAATGACTTGTTTTTGTTTGAAGCAAAGCAGGCTAAAGCCGCTGGGCATCCAGTAGGTGAAATGAGTAAACCGGAATTTTTGGTTACAAAAGGCTCTACTGCCAATATTGCACAAGCTAAATCACTGCGTCCAGCCATAAGAGACCTTCGTCAAAAGCTTGTAGATGATGGCGTGTTTGTAAAAGATGGCGATATATATTCATTTACCTGTGAGTACCAATTTAAAAGTCCAAGTGCTGCTGCTTGTGTGATAGCAGGCAACCCACGTAGCGGTATGGATGCATGGCGAGATCTAAAAGGCCGCAGCCTCAAAGAACTTGGTTTTGGCAAAAAGTAAAACAGTATTTTAGCTTAGTGTAGAGTGATACTTCGAGGCTTAAAACAATACTTAATACAATACAGAGCGACGCATTTCATTAGTTAATTTACTCATGTTCGCGCTGTTTGGAGATGAAAATTACATGACACAATTAACACCCTTTGCACTAAAAGATGCGCCAGCACTGATCGAAGCTGTATTTCCAGCACAAAAAATATCTTTTGAAGCGCAACGTGAGCGGAAATCAGGATCGAATCAAACGCTTACTGCTATAGGTTCTTTTTGGAAAGGTAGAAAGCCGTTGTTCTTAGTCAGATCCGTGGTCATAGGGACTCTTTTACCGCAAACAGGGAATACCGAAAAAGATTTAGAAATTTTCGAAATGCTAATGGCCATAGATGATAATGGTCTATCTAGAAGAGCACTTAAACAGAATTCACTCAAGCCAAAACACCTAGCTTCGATTCTTTCTCTTGAAAATCCTTGGCATTTTTTTGCTTTTTCTACCAAGAACTCTGTAGAGAAAGATGAAGTCGTTAATTTACATTTCCCAATAAATACTGATGAACTAGGTATCAACATACGTTGGAATAGAGATGTCTCCGACGAAGATAAAATATCACTATATAAAAGCGCATTAGCGTCAATGGCAAGTTATGAAGAAAAGGCAATTCATTGCAAACGCCCAGAAGAAATAGATGAAGAATGGCTCCTTAAGCCAGTTTGGGAGAAGATAAATAAATATTACAGTCAATTTGGAATAAGCGCCTTTTCTCTATATGAATTAATTGAGCAACTCGGTGTGCTTAGATATGGTCATCGACCTACTGTTGGTGATTCATTTAGTGGCGGAGGTTCAATCCCATTTGAAGCAGCACGACTAGGTTGCAATGCATATGCATCTGATTTGAACCCAGTGGCATGCATGCTGACCTGGGGGGCACTAAATATAATTGGCTCTGATGATGATAAGCGAAAAATAATTTCAAAAGAGCAGCAAGAGCTTTTTGAAAAAGTAGATGCAGAATTAACAGAACTTGGTGTTGAATTTGATTCATCTGGGAATAGAGCAAAAGCATTCTTATATTGCTTAGAAGCAACATGTCCAGAAACAGGATGGAGCATACCACTTGCGCCGAGCTGGGTTATTTCTAAAAATAGAAATATCGTAGCTAAACTAGTTGCGAATACAAGCACTAAAACTTTCGATATTGATGTTGTAGAAAATGTTAGTGAAGAAGAAATGAAGGTTGCTGACAATGGGACAATTCAAAATGGCAGCATGGTCTATACCTTAGATGGTAAAACATATCGTACCCCCATTAAAACTTTGAGAGGTGACCATAAAAACCAGGATGGAGAAGTTGTTAATAAGTTGAGAAGGTGGGAAAAATCAGACTTCCAACCAAAAGTAGATGACATATTTAGAGAAAGACTATATGCAATTCAGTGGATTACTAAGAAATCTATAAACGAAACTAGACAAGTCACTTTATTTACAAAAAATAGAGAGGAAGATCAGCTAAGAGAAAATAAAGTTTATGAAATTCTAAATGAAAATATTGCGTCTTGGCAGGATTCTGGGTTTATTCCTGATATGGAGATTGAATCAGGAGACAAAACAGATGAGCCAATAAAAACAAGAGGCTGGACGCACTGGCATCACTTGCATACGCCAAGAAACTTGTTGGTAGGTGCGCTAACTGCGAAGCATGTCAATTCTATTACTGCTTTTAACTTTTTAGATTTACAGAACTTTAATTCCAAGTTATGTAGATGGGCTACATCTGGAAAAAGAATTGCCAAAGATGGAACTGGTAAGCAGGTCGGTGGGGCTAGTGATAATGCCACAGATACCTTTTCAAACCAGGCGCTCAATCCTAATTATAATTATGCACATAGAAGCTTTTATGGGCTTAAAGACTCTTACCTCCCCAGATATCACTCTAGAGGCGTTATCAAAACCAGTACTAAAATAGTTACCTGCGAAGCAAAAAATGTTTCTGATGTTTGTGATATTTGGGTTACTGACCCTCCTTATGCTGATGCGGTTCACTACCATGAAATTACAGAGTTTTTCATTGGATGGTTACGAAAGAATGCACCTAAACCGTTTGACCAGTGGACATGGGATTCACGAAGAGCTTTAGCTGTTAAAGGGGTTGGAGATAACTTCCGAAAAGGCATGGTCAATGCCTATAAAGCTATGGCTGACCACATGCCTGATAACGGCATGCAATGCGTGATGTTCACCCATCAAGATACCAGTGTTTGGTCTGACATGATTGGTATTTTCTGGGCAGCGGGTTTACAAGTGGTCGGCGCTTGGTATATCGCTACAGAAACCAGCACTGAACTGAAAAAAGGGGGGTACGTGCAAGGCACAGTTATTTTGATGCTACGTAAACGCCCTGCTGGCGAAAACGTGGGCTTTAAACAACGGTTATTACCTGCCGTTCGTGCCGAGGTGAAACGTCAAATCGAAACCATGATGCATCTTAACGATGACGTGAAAGATAAGATGGGTGAACCAGTATTTAACGATTCCGATTTACAAATGGCTGGTTATGCCGCTGCTTTAAAAGTGTTAACCGCATATACGCACATTGGTGGTGAAGATGTCACAACATTTGCACTGAAACCTCGCACTAAAGGCGAAGTGACCGTTATAGATGAAATTGTGCAACAAGCAGCACAAGCAGCTAATAGCTTATTAGTTCCTGATGGACTTACCGTTGATACGTGGCAAAAGCTCAGCGGGCTTCAGCGTTTTTATCTACGCATGATGGATATAGAAACTACAGGTGCATCTAAGCTAGATAATTACCAAAATTTCCAAAAAGCCTTTGGTGTTGATGTCTCTGAATATAACCGAGTGATGGGTAAGGTGACTGCAAATAATGCTCAGCTTAAAAGAATATCTGAATTTGCTTCACGTGACCTGACAGACAGTAACGAGTTAGGGTCTACTTGGCTTGGGCATTTAATCATAGGTTTACAGCAATTATTAGCCGAAGTTGATCCACAAGTGGTGATTAGTCAATTTCAAGTAGAACTTCCTGATTTTATGGAGATACGCGTGTTATTGCTTGATGTACTGACCTTCATTGAAAACAAAGCACCAGAAAAGGCGACCCGTGATGCCGCTGAAGTATTAGGTGCACGTTTACGTAATATGCGGGCAATAGGGAACTAGGAATTTAGTTTTAAATTCAAGTGATTAAAAACCCATGGAATAAGGTTTAGTAAGATAATGACGATCAGACGGTTTTCTTCACGCACTCATAAGCTAGACAGTAGTTTTTTACTGGAGCATTTAAAAGATGCTCGCAGCTATAAACGTATAGCGGGCTACTTTACTAGCTCGTTATTTGAAGTTGCGCATGAGCTAATAGAAGCTATTCCTGAAGTCAAAATTGTTTGTAATGTCGATATCCATCCCGATGACCTCAAGGTTGCTAAATTACGTGAATCAAAAATGATTGGTCGCTGGAACGAGCAAGATATAGAAACTGAAGCATTGTTAAACCGTGATCGCTACAGAAGACTTGACAGTTTTTTAGCTAAACATGGGCAGGTTATTCGCGTTGCGCCTGACAGTATTTGCGGTTTTTTACACGGTAAAGCGGGTGTTATTGAGTGTGCCGATGGCCGCAAACTCGGTTTTATGGGCTCGATGAATGAAACCAGCAGTGGCTGGCAACGGCATTATGAAATTCTGTGGGAAGATGATTCGCCGGAAGGAGTAGCTTGGATAGAAGAGGAATTCGAGTTTTTATGGAATGCCGCTCGCCAACTGCCTGATGCAGTTATTCGAGAAGTAAAACGCAGAGGATATCGTCGAGAAATTGATTTTGAAGACATTGACGATGATGATGTAGCGCCAGCGGCACTCATTGAGTCGCCACTGTACCGACAAGGGTTTTCATTACAACCTTGGCAGCAGGGCTTTGTCAGTGAATGTATTCGCCATTATCATAATCATGGCATTGTTCGCCTATTAATAGCCGATGAAGTCGGCTTAGGTAAAACGTTGTCTATGGGGACTGCTGCACTCAGCTTATGCTTACTTAGCGACAAAGAACACAAAAAAAGAAAGCCCGTTATTATTTTTTGTCCAGCCACCTTATGTGAGCAATGGCAGACCGAAATGATAGATAAATTGGGCATTCCTTGTGCTCGCTGGCACACACAAAAGAAAGCCTGGCTAGACCCAGAAGGAAGAATAATTTCACCATCTGGCCAACAGTTTATTGCAAAATGCCCATTGCGGATTGGTATCGTTTCAACTGGCTTAATGATGCAAAGTTCCCCAGAAAAGGAATATTTGCTCGGTATGCGTTTTGGCCTATCTATTTTAGATGAAGCACATAAAGCTAGAAGTAAACAAGGATTTGGCAAAGACGCAGGTGAACATAATAACTTGCTTGCCTTTATGCGAGACATTGCGGCTCGCTCTGACCATGTACTTTTAGGCACAGCAACTCCTATACAAACCCGCCCAGAAGATCTATGGGACCTTATGGGTATTTTACACCAAGGTAGTGGCAACTTTGTTCTAGGTAATGATTTTGCTAACTGGCATTGGCCCGAAAAAGTGTTACCAATACTTTCAGGTGAACAGCGAGTAACTCAGCCTAATTTTGCTTGGGAATTATTACGTTCACCATTACCTGACGTTGATTCTTCAAACGAGCCGCATTCTAGAAAATTATTTCGTTTGATCAGAGAAGACCTAGGTCTTCTGAATATCAAAAAGTGGGATATTAAAAACCCACTGACTGATTTATCATATGACTCAAGGGACTACCTTGAAGATGAGTTAGAGCGCGATATAGCTGGCGCGAGTTTTTTTCAAAGAGAGAACCCCTTTATTCGTCATATCGTTTTACGTAAACGAGTCACACTTGAAGATGCAAAATTATTACCCCGAATAGGTGTAGACGTTCATCCTCAGAGAAACTTGTCGAAAGACGAGCATACCTTCACAAGTTTATTCGAAGGGAAAGCACTTAGAACAAGCGAAGATTTTCAACAAGCTTATGCGGAAGCGCGTAATTTTGGTAAAGCGCTAGCTCAAAGCGGAAAAGGCAGTGGCTTCATGAAAAACCTTATGGAGCAACGAATTTGTTCCAGTATTGTTGCTGGCCTTAATACCGCCAAAATGCTTTTAGAAGGAAGAACGGTTCAAGAAGAAAGCGACGAACAGTTAATTGAAATAAAAGTTGATAAAAACTCAGATGAGATTGCCGTTCTTGAACGTATGATCGCTCGTTTAGAAAAAATAAAACAAGATCCCAAACTTGAAGCTATTATCCATTATCTTGAAAAAGAGCAGTGGCTTAAGCATGGAGTAATTATCTTCAGCCAATATTACGACACTGCTAGATGGGTGGCAGACTCATTAGCTGCTCGTTACCCTGATCAACCTGTGGGTTTATACGCAGGCGCAGGCCGCAGCAGACTTTACCAAAAAGGTGATAGCGTTAATATTGAACGTGAAACCTTAAAGCGCATGGTTGCTGAACATCAACTAGAAATTATGGTAGCCACTGACGCTGCCTGTGAAGGTTTGAACCTACAAACATTAGGCACGTTAATGAACATTGATCTGCCTTGGAACCCAACAAAACTTGAACAAAGAATTGGTCGAATCAAGCGTTTTGGTCAAGTACGCGATAAAGTCGACATGCTTAATTTAGTCAATGAAAAAACCGTTGATGAGAAGGTTTACGATAAGTTATCTGAGCGTATGCAAGATCGCTACAACTTGTTTGGTTCACTCCCCGACACAATCAAAGATGAATGGATTGAAGATATAGAAACCATGGGCGAGAAAATGGATGAATATATCGATGCGCAAAAACAAGCTAATGGTTTTGACCTTCGTTACACCTCAACGATGGAACCTTCAGAAAAAGATTGGCGAGATTGTTCAGATGTTTTATCTCGTCGAGATTTTAGTGAGTTGATGACTTCTGGGTGGAGTGATACGAAATAAGCATGAATAAAATGAATTTTGAGGTCAACTCAAGTTGTAAAAGGTAGCTTTGGTTAGTTTGATTAACTATGGATAAGGATATTGGATATGGCAGATATTGATTTTTCTTCTTTGGCTGAAGACACATTGTCTACATTTTCAGAAATTGCTGATAACGCAACTAGTAAGCTTGACAGTGAAGGCTTTTGGAGGGCGGATAGTTTTGCCAGTGGCAATACTCTTACAGGAAATAAAGCTTTTCAAAACCTCGCCAGTATCCAACAAACTAATCGTGACCAACTGCTCAAACTCTGTCAAGAACCAGCGATAGCTAGACTAGTTATTGAGGATGACAACGAAAATCAAGAAGTAATATTTATTGCACGAAACACCAACTTGCCGCTTCCTTCGGGAAAAATATTTGCTAGCTACCGTTCGCCGATCGGACGGTTAGCAGAGGTGATGTTAGGCGACGAAGCTAAGATTACTCTCGACGGAAGAGAGCAGCTGTTTTATGTGATAGAGAAAACCAGTTTTCGACCAAAAAAAGAAACCGATGGATGGGATTCAACCCAAACTCAATATCGCCATCTTAATAGAGGCGCCTATTCTATTGAATCATTGCGCGCTCTTATACAAGCAAGAGATTTCGATAGTGCTGATGAGCTTGATCTACTACTGGAACAGGCTGAGGCTAAAAGTGGTGTTTCGGCGGGTATTGGCCATCAAGTTCGCACTGCGATGGGTTTGAGGGATCAGCCAATATTGGATACGTTCCAAGGAGAAATCTTTCGCTTACCTTTGAATAGCCAACTTATCATTCTCGGACCTCCAGGAACAGGGAAAACCACCACGTTAATTAAGCGCTTGGGACAAAAGCTGGACATAGAGTCTCTTGAAGCCGAAGAAAAGCGGCTTACAGAAACATCTAAAAACCAAATGCAACATTCGTCTAGCTGGATAATGTTTACTCCGTCGGAGCTACTTAAGCATTATTTAAAAGAGGCTTTTAGCAGGGAACAAGTACCGGCATCGGACTCACACATCAGGACATGGATAAGTTTTCGCAACGATATTGCACGCAATGCTCTGGGTGTTTTACGTTCAGCTAATGGCGGGAAGTTCTCGTTAAAGAACGATTTATTAAACCTAGCGCCTGCAGTGATTGACGATGCTAGTCGTTGGTATGGATCCTTTGAGGATTTTCATGAACAACGATTAAAATACCAATTTAAAGAAGGAGTAGTGATTGCCACCTCTGCAGCCCCAGATTCTGCATATACCATATCAGAACATTTACAATTGCTAGCTAGCAAAGTTGAATCTCGGAATCTGATAGATATTTATCGTGAATTAGAAACGATTGAAGATTCTTTTAAGTCAGCACTGAATGACTCAAAAACTATTGCCGACGATTTGTTAAAAAAAGAACGTAACCGTTTATATAATAATGATAGAGAAATTTTCCATAAATTAGCTAAGTACTTAGAAACCCTTCATCAGGAAAATGAACCGGATGACGAAGAGTTTTTCGATGATGAGCAAGAAGAAGTTTCTGCCCTGAGTAATAATACGATTCAAGTCGCTGTGAAAGCCTACTTGTCTGCGATTCGAGCTTTGGCAAGAACTAAGTACTTAAAACGTAGCTTACCAAAAAAATCACGCTCATCATCAATTATTAGATTTCTTGAAAAGTCTGTGCCCAGCGATGATGTGCTGTTTGAAATCGGCAAGCACATTAGCTATCAAAATGGTTTACGCCGCTTTGTGAATAGCCATAAACGCTATGTGTCAGATGTAGCTACGAGTTATAGATATTTTAGAAAGGACAAAACAGTTCTGGCTGATTTCTATGACATTGAAGTAACTAATACGACTCAGCTCTCGAGCATTGAACTGGATGCCATCATTCTGTTAATGCTAAAAACAGCTCGGCAATTGATGATGCAAGGTTTTGTGGCTAAATCCCTTGATGAAGCGAGGTTTTCATATCTTGCGAGTATTTCGGACCTATATAAAAATCAAGTCATGGTCGATGAAGCGACTGACTTTTCGATTTTGCAACTAGCCTGTATGGAAAGTTTAACCTCTTTGAAAACTAAATCATTTTTTGCATGTGGAGACTTTAATCAGCGTATAACGGCCACAGGCATTCGCAGTCAGCAACAATTGTCTTGGATTTCACCTCGTCTTTCTATCAAGCATATTCAGCTTGTTTATCGACAAAGCAAAACTTTAAATGAGTTTGCAGGCGAGCTCTTACGCATACAGGGTGGAGATCTAAGCGCATTAGGCAAGCTCCCCGTGGAGAGCAATCATATCGGTGTCAAGCCAGTGCTATGCGAAAACGCAGGCGATAACGGATCTGTAATTTGGATCGCTGAACGGATTATGGAGGTGGAACGTGCAGTTCAACAATTACCTACCATTGCCGTATTGGTTAACTCTGAAGCAGAAGTAAAGCCAATAGCCGAGAAACTGGCTAGTTATCTAGAAGAAGTTAACCTCAGTGTTGTAGCTTGCGAAGAAGGAAGTGCCCTTGGTGAGGGGACCGATATCCGAGTATTTGATGTCCAGCATATCAAAGGACTTGAGTTTGAAGCTGTCTTTTTTGTCGGTATCGATGAATTAGCTCAAAAAAAGCCTGATCTTTTTGATCGTTATCTTTATGTTGGCACAACAAGAGCTGCAACCTATTTAGGCCTTGTCTGCCATAACTCATTACCTGAATCTATTGAGCCTCTCAGAGATAGGTTTGATTCATGTTGGCAAGCCAACTAGATTTCAGTCATCAGAGAACCTCCTACCTGGAGATTTTTTCATAGAAATTAATTATTAACCTATGATTATATTGACATAAATAGTACTTGTAATAATTACACTAAAATTACGGTTTTATCGTAACTCTATGTTGTTACTATGGGGCAACACTTTATGGAGGTGATGATGAATAGTTCCAACGCTAAGCTGAATAAACAGATTTCGAAGTACTATGTTGAACACGCTTGTGGAATATCAAGCACTGGTCAGGTTGCGAAAGAGCTAAACCTGGATGCATCGAGAGTCTCTGAATTAAAGGGCGCGCGTCGTCAGTTAACAACTGAGCAAGCTGAAATAATAAAAAAAATTTATGGGCTGCCATCTGCGTCACAAAGTCATTGGATTGAAGGTGAGTTATTGCCAAAAGACTTCCACAAAAGTTTTATTGATAACGGGCTAACTATACATTTCATAAATCTGATTGAGCTGGTAAATTCTGAACGTTTCTGGGACTCTTTTTTAAAGGGAGTGTCAGTAAATGAATCATCGGTCCCGGGATTTAAGTTACCTTGGACGTTATCATGGGAAGAGCAAGAGCTCATCGGTCCCAAAAATAATGAAATTTTAAAAAAATATAAGCTTAATTTATTGGATAAGCTTTTTAAAAGAGACGATTTTCAGAAGTGGTGTGACTCAGCCCATTATCTAATGCACCAAAGTGGCATTGTTAAAGATAATCAGTTCTATGAAAATATTTTTTACGAAAAGGATATCCTCTCGGCAATTGTAGAAAATGGTGTTGTTCACTGGAATGTTCCTACTAGTGACTTTAAAAGACTGCCTATGATTTGTGATGAGGTTGAGCCTCACTTTAGAATTTCAGGCGGATACGAAATCAATTCGCGTCATATAGAAAAAATAATTATTTTGTATCGATTAAGGCAATTAATGGAAGGCAAAACGTATGCTTATTTATTCGAAGATCAAAATTCATTATTTTCTAAGAAGCTGACAATAAATCACAAAAACTCACCAGTTAAAGAGTACGTGGTGGTTGGTAAGTGTGTATGGGACCCCGATAAACTATTTAGGTTACAGGTGCCTATCATTATGAATAGTGTGATTGGCTGGAGCTCGGGGGAAGATTACTCTCATTCGTATGAACGAGATATCATGCCTCATAGACATAGGTTTATAACAATTAGGCTGTTTTACACTGAAACGTATAATTACCTTGTTGAGCTTAAACTTTTTGATGATGAATATGGTGCGATCTGTAATAGATGCTTGATGATTCAAGTTGAAGATAGGCAGAATGTTTTTGATGAGTTAAAGGGTATATTTGATTATTTTAAAATCGAAAATATTTTTATGATGAATAGTGTCAAGCGCGCTGTTGCTGACAATGGCGGCTATATTCCTTCTGCAATTTATATTGACTGAATAACCATTACTCTCTTTTTGAAAGAATAACCTTCATTTTAGGGGGCTATTCTTTCATGTGTTTAGGTTACTTGTTATTGATTGATTATTAAATCTATGACTTTTGACAATTGATTTAAAGCTTCTTTCCGCTCTTCAAAATAATCATGCTGGTTATAGATCCCTTCTACACCTTTAAGCTTATGATTCAGGCAACGCTCTGCGACATGCCCTGGTGTGCCTTGCTTGGCTAGTAGAGTACGGCAAGTGCGGCGTAAGTCATGAACAGTGAAGTGAGCCATATCGCCCATTAAGTTAGGTGGTTGTTTCTTCTTACCGGCTTCATGACCAAAAAGTTTGGTGATAGCGCGATTAAGTGTGTCTTTGCCCATATGCGGGTTCTTGCTCGAACGTCGGCTAGGGAACACATATTCAGACCCACAAGCTCTTACTTTTAACTCCAGTATCCAACCCATCACGATTTCAGGTAATGGAATAGCAATGCCAACACCTGATTTACTTCGCTCTTTTGATAAGTTCCAAACCTTCTGCTCTAGATCAAATTCCTTCCATGGCGCTTCTGCCAATTCAGACTTCCTAATACCCAATGTCACCAGCAATGCACAAGCAAGATAGTTTTCTCGGCTAAAGCTGTCACTATTTTCGCGTGCAACTTTAAAAAATTGAGTGAGCTCTTCGATGGTTAAGGCTCTGTCTTTGCTTTTTTCCACGCCACCAGCATCAGTAACAGAAAATGCACTCGCTGGATTTGCGCTAAGCAAATCCAGTTTTATGCCGTGATTGAAAAGTTGCTTACTGTACATCAGTGCGTCGTTAGCGATTGCTGGGCGGTTCGTGGCTGCGATGGCTTGTAAAACTGCTCTTATGTCTCTGGCTGTAACGCTATCGACGTTAAAGCTACCTATATGGGGAGCAATGTCCTTACGGTAGATACGTTCGGGGATTTCGTGATGTTTGAGCCTTTTGATATTGCCTAAATGCCAATCAGCAAAGAGATCATCGACGGTTTTAATTTCGGCTTGTTCAGCGCGTTTCTTGGCAATAAGAGGATCTAAGCCATCACGAAACTGCTTCATTTTAATTGCGGCTTCTGCGCGTGCATCTGCCAATGAAAGATCACTGTATTTAGCCAGTGTCATCTCTTTGCGTTTCTTGTTGGCGGTGTAGCGGAGCATCCAAAACGCTTTGCCGGATTTGGGAACGACAAAATATAAACCTTCACCATCAGCGAATCGGCCAGGCTCTCCTTTAGTTTTTGCTGCAACTTCCTTTGCGGTTAACTTTCCCATAAGCCCTTAGTCTCCAGCCAAATACAAGGGCGGGTCATTTACCCACCACTACGTATTAACTGTATACTAGTTTACTCACCAAATCACCCACCTTTTTGTGTTGGAAAGTGGTGGGTGCCAATGAACCTCTTTGGATTGATGTTTAATTAAATCGTTTAGAATCAACCATAAAATGATTTATTTGGGCTCTATTGGATATCATTCAATGTTCTGGATCTGTTCGCGCATCTGCTCGATAAGCACTTTTAACTCTACCGCTGCTGCGGTGACGTCGCTGCTGATCGATTTAGAGGCGAGGGTGTTAGATTCGCGGTTAAATTCTTGCATCATAAAGTCGAGGCGACGACCTTGAGCACCGCCTTTTTTAAGGATGCGACGAGTCTCGGCAACGTGAGCGTCGAGTCGATCCATCTCTTCGGCAACATCCATCTTCTGTGCCAGGATCACCATCTCTTGCTCCATACGGGCGGGATCGAGTTCGCCTTGAATTTCGCTTAAGCGATTGCTGATCTTATCGCGTTGCCACTGCATAACGCTTGGCATGTGCTCACGTACGATAGCGACTTGGTCGACGATTTGATCAAGACGCGTTTGAAGCATGGTGTTGATGGCATCGCCTTCGCGACCACGGGCTTCGATGAACTGTTCGATGGCATCATCAAAGGCGACGAGAAGTTCTTTGCTGATCGCGTCCATATCCTGTTCGCTACCAGACATTACGCCTGGCCAGCGCAATACATCGACGAGATTGATTTCGCCTTGTCCGGCTTCTTGCTTTACCCAGTTGGCAGCTTGAATTATCTGGGTTGCCAAGGCTTGGTTAAGTTGTAGATCGCTGTCTTTATTCTCACCTAGGTCATAACGCAGGTTGACTTCGATCTTGCCACGATTTAAACGTTTGCGTAGACGGTCTCTCAGCACAGGCTCTAGGCTGCGAAGTTGCTCTGGTAGGCGTAGGTAGGTTTCTAGATAACGCTGATTGACCGAGCGGATCTCCCAAGAGGCGGTGCCCCATTGTGCTTTGTGCTCGATGCGAGCGTAGGCTGTCATGCTTTGGATCATGGGTTATTCCAATTGTTTAAATCGATTAATTGAGCCTCGATTATAGTCTGATGATGCACAGGGTTAAAGCAAACTCTGCCGCCTTTACGCGTTGACGCATGAATATCATGGCATCCATCGGCGCTAGCCCCTATAATATGCAGCCAAATTTGCTTTCAATTTATCTAAACAGGAATTTCCTATGCGCCCAAGTGACAGAACGCCCGCTCAATCTCGTCCAGTAACGATTACTCGACAGTTTACCGCTCACGCAGAAGGTTCTGTTTTGGTTGAATTTGGTGAGACTAAAGTACTTTGTACTGCTAGCTTCACTGAGGGCGTGCCACGCTTTCTTAAGGGGCAAGGCCAAGGTTGGGTAACCGCAGAATACGGTATGTTGCCACGTTCGACCCATAGCCGTATGGACCGTGAAGCGGCTCGTGGTAAGCAATCTGGTCGTACTCAGGAGATCCAACGTCTTATCGGTCGCGCACTACGTGCTGCGGTTGATATGAAAGCGCTGGGTGAAAACACTATCGTTATCGACTGTGACGTGATTCAGGCCGACGGCGGCACACGTACAGCTGCTATCACCGGTGCGTGTGTGGCATTGGTTGACGCGCTTAGCTGGGCTCGTGGTAAAGGTATCATTAAGAGCAATCCACTTAAGTTCTTAATCGCTGCGGTTAGTGTGGGTATCTATAAAGGCGAGCCGATTTGTGACCTTGAATATATCGAAGACAGCGCTGCAGAAACTGATATGAACGTAGTGATGACTGAAACGGGCAAGATCATTGAGATCCAAGGCACCGCTGAAGGTGAGCCGTTTAGTCATGAAGAGTTGCTCAGTCTACTTGAACTGGCTAAGCACGGTATTCGTGAAATCGTTGATGTGCAGAAGGCCGCATTGAGCTAATTTATTTTATTGTTATTAAGGGCCCTTCGGGGTCCTTTTTGTAAGTTAATATCCAAACTATAAGTACTACCCCTACATTTTTAAGGAGAGATTGTGAAAGCCTATCAACGTGAGTTTATTGAGTTTGCCCTTGAGCGTAATGTATTAAGATTTGGCGAATTTACGTTAAAGTCAGGCCGCACTAGCCCTTACTTCTTTAATGCGGGTTTGTTTAATACCGGTCGTGATTTGGCGCGTCTTGGTCGTTTTTATGCAGCGGCGTTAGTCGACTCTGGTATTGAGTATAATCTTCTGTTTGGCCCTGCATACAAAGGCATCCCGATCGCGACCACGACTGCGGTTGCGCTTTGCGATCATCATGACATCGATATGCCTTACTGCTTTAACCGTAAAGAGAAGAAAGATCACGGCGAAGGCGGTTCGTTAGTGGGTAGCGAGTTAACGGGCAAGGTGATGTTGGTCGATGATGTGATAACCGCAGGTACAGCGATCCGTGAGTCGATGGAAATTATCGAAGCTCATAAAGCCCAACTTGCAGGTGTATTGATTGCGCTGGATCGCCAAGAAAAAGGCAAGGGCGAACTCTCTGCGATTCAAGAAGTTGAGCGTGACTTTGGCTGTGACATTGTGTCGATTATTAAGCTTGAAGATCTGATTAACTACTTGTCTGAAAAACCAGGTATGGAAGCGCAGCTGGCGTCAGTCAGCGCTTATCGTGACCAATACGGGATTTAATCCAAGGGGTCGTGCTAACAAAAAACGCTGCATTATGCAGCGTTTTTTGTTGAACTTCTCAGCTCATTGCTCGTATCTAGTTACTCAGAAACTCGGCGCGAGTAGCAGGATTCGATTTAAAGATACCGCCGAGCGCCGTGGTGGTGGTTGAGCTGGTGGAGTCCATTACGCCGCGAGATTTGACGCAGTAGTGCACCGCATCCATCTTCACCGCCACATCTTTGGTCTCAAGTAGCGTCTGTAATGCCACCAGAACCTGTTGTGTCAGGCGTTCTTGCACTTGGGGGCGTTGAGCAAAGAAGCGTACAATACGGTTGATTTTAGATAAGCCGATAATATTTTTACGTGGCAAATAGGCCACGGTCGCAACGCCATCTATGGTCACTAGATGATGCTCGCAGGTACTGGTTAGACTGATGTCCTTTACCTTGACCATTTCATCGAATCCCATCTTGTTTTCGATAACCGTGATTTTAGGAAAGTTAGCGTAATCGAGGCCTGAGAAAATCTCATCAACGTACATCTTGGCGATACGTTTCGGTGTTTCGACTAAGCTATCATCACGTAGATCGAGCGACATTAAGGTCAAGATCTCACGCATATGGTGTTCGATTTTATCCTTGCGCTCTTCGCTGCTCAGCTCGCAAGGGAGCATAGGGGTCTCGAGACCACGTGCTAATAATGCAGTTTGCACCTGCTGTGCTGCTTCACTTAATGCCATTAGATCCTCCACCATGTGGATAGTGGTTAGTTCAGTGCAACAAAATAACGAATAAGATGAAAGTTTTGTCGCTAAAATAATAATTATAGCTCGCCAGCTTAAGTTAAACAGTCTGTGGCGGGGTAGGGAGAATACCCTTAATTACGGGTAATTTATACCCAAAATCAGTAGGGGAATTGCAAAAAAAGCCGATTGGGATAATCGGCTTTAACGTTTTTGTTGTTAGAGCTGTAGGTTTTGCTTTAAGAAGCTCATCATTTGGCGATAGTACTTAGCGCGATGTTCATCGTTATAAAAACCATGTCCTTCATCGTCCATTACCAATTTTTTATAAGGATAATTGTGTTTCTTTAAGCCTTCTTCTAAGGCTTCTAGTTGTTCAATTGGCGCTCGCTCATCCTCGCCACCATGGACCAATAGTAATTTGGCTTTTAATTTGTCGATGTTTTGGCTTGGTGACATAGCCTTTAGTGTTTTAGGGTCTTCGCTTAATACTTGAGCTAAATAGCGTTGACCAGCGCGGCGGCCTTGTACGTCACCTTCGTTAAACATCACCTCAAGATCATAAACGCCGGCAAATCCAATGGCACATTTAAACAAATCTGGAGCAAGGATTGGGCTTTGCAGTGCCGAATAACCGCCAAAACTGCCGCCAACAATACAAATTCTGTCTTTGTCAGCTATGCCTTGGTCGATCACATATTGAGTCGCATCGATAATGTCGTATTGAATATCACTGCCCCACTTTTGATGACCTGCGTGTTCAAAAGCCTTACCGTAACCGCCAGAACCGCGGAAGTTAACTTGCAGTACTGCAGCGCCTTCGCTGGCAATCATCTGATTTTGAGCATCAAAGCCCCACCAATCACGAACGCCATGAGGTCCACCGTGGGGATTAACCACGAGTGGAAGATTCTTAGCCTCTTTGCCAAAAGGCAGTGTTAGATAGCCATTGATCACGGTTCCATCTCGACTGGTAAAGGTTATGGGCTTAACTTCGGCCATTTGATCTGGGTCTAACCAGTTCTTCTGAGATACTAGGTATTCAAGTTTTTTCGTATTGCTATCGAAGATGTAGTAGTCGCCAGGATTTCGATCGTTGAAGGCTTTAATAACAAGCTTACTCATGTCGTTAGTCTGGCTGACTAAATGAACTTGGTGACCCGGGAGTGCTTCTAGTAACTGTTTCAACGTGGTCGCCAATTTGTCTTGGTTGCCAACAAACTCGTAAGTTGGATAGCCATTCCCATATTCAACTGCGTAAATCTGTTTATTAATTTTGTTGATCCAGACATTACTCGGGTCTACCACTTTATCTTGGCTGATTAGCTTTTTAGTGCCCGTTTTTACGTTAACGAGATATATAGCCTTTGGTTGGTTATTTTCACTTCCGAGCACATAAACACTGTTTTTATCGTCGCTAAACGCTATCGGACTTATATCGTTGAGATTTAAGTTAAGTTTTTCTGTATCGACCCAGTTACCATCATCGAGGTAATAAAGGCTAGATGAAATATAGTCGCGGGTGCCGCTGACAAAACGGATATTACCATCGTGATCAGGCAGGAAGTTTGCGTAAGATATAGGGGCTGTAGCAATTTTTTTTCGAGTACCTTTGTAGACATCGACGCGATAAACCTGTTGTAAGTTTTCAGCGGTGTTACTTCCTCCGGATCCCCACGGAAGGGCTTTGACTAGCATATATCGCTCATCTTCCGGCATTGGATCGAGGATGTAAGCTGTTGCTCGTATTGGTGTGTTTTTCTTAATGTGCGAACCAGTCTGCTGCTCGCTACCAAGGTATCCAAAGAGATAGGTGGCTTTAGAACCATCAGCATTGATGGCCATTAGCTCGCCATAGTAGATAGGATGATCGCTCCAACCTTTTAAATACTCTTTGGTTAATACGACTCGTTCATCGTTGACCCACTCGTAATGTCCGACTTGAGCATTACTAGGGAATCGCACGACATTAACGGGCTTTTTAGTCTTTGCGTCGAGGATCATCAGCATATACTTGCCATCTTTAGAGGTGATAGCGCTGAGATAATCCCCACTAGGAGAAATTTTAACTTGACTGAATTCAGTCGAACGGCTGAATAAGTGAGCTTTATCTGTTTCTTTCGCTTGGGCATTACAGCTAAGTACGCATAAGCAAAAAAAACTAAACGACCGAATTAGTTTCATCGAACTTCCTTGTAAATCATTTTGTTAATGGTTGTAGGTTTTATGTTTTTAGAGGAGAGTAAAATAAAGATTTTGTGAGTGCAATGACTTAAGGCAACCAATTAGGTTGCCTCAATAGGGGAGGTGATCTAACTTTGAAGCAGTTGTTGCTGAATAAAATTCCACTGTTCGGCAAAGTGCTCGGTCGGCTTTTGTTTAAAATCGCTGCGAACAAACTGAGCAATACGGCCTTCGGCAACCGCTAACAGTAAATTGGCTAGAATCGCTTCCTCAATGTTAAAAGCTTTACCTTCACGTAGGGTTTTTTCCCGCAAAATCTGCTTAAGATGGGTCTCCACTTTTGAAAATATCTGCCCAGTTCGATTACGTAGACGTTCATTTTCTCCAAGTAGTGCATCGCCATTTAATACGCGTGAGATCCCTGGGTTGCGTTCGGCAAAGACCAGTAAAAGTTGTAGCAGCAGCTGACAGCGTTTCATGGTGTCTTTCTCGTCATCCATGATGAGGTTGATACGCGACAGTAAGGATTCTTCGATGAAGTCGATTAGCCCTTCAAACATTCTCGCCTTGCTGGGGAAGTGGCGATAAAGCGCTGCCTCCGATACGCCGACTTCAGCAGCGAGTTTGGCTGTAGTGATACGCTGCCCAGGGCTGGTCTCTAACATAGTGGCGAGACATTGCAGGATATGTTCACGACGATTGATTTTGGGGCTTGCAGCCATTTAAGTTTCCTTTACTCAATTACTACAGGAGCCGATGGGTAAGTTGTACCCATAGCTCTCAAATTCTGTGTTTGGCGCGTCGGATTATCGGGTGCCTGAGTGGCCGAAACCACCTTCACCTCTATCTGAACTATCAAACTCATCGACGAGTTTAAATTCGGCTTGTACCACAGGGACAAACACCAGCTGAGCTAGACGATCGCCTATCTCTATGCTAAATGGTTTATCACTGCGATTCCAACAAGATACCATCAATGGTCCTTGGTAATCGGAGTCAATCAGACCAACTAGGTTACCCAATACTATGCCGTGTTTATGGCCCAAACCTGAGCGAGGCAAAATAACCGCGGCGAGGCTTGAGTCGGCAACATGTACCGCAATACCTGTAGGAATTAATTGAGTTTCACCTGGTTGAATCTCTAGTGTGGTGTCAATCATGGCACGAAGATCCATCCCAGCACTGCCTGGAGTGGCATAGGCGGGTAGCGGAAATTGTGAACCTATACGTGAATCGAGAATTTTCAGTTCAATTGGCGTCTTCATGCTGTTTTCATCTGCTGTGCAATTAGGGTGAGTAGTTGTTTCGCTAAAGTATGCTTGTCGGTTACCGGCAAATCATACTGGCCATTTGACCAAAAGACTTTCAGCGCATTGGCATCACTATTGAAGCCTAATGCCGGATCTGACACATCATTTGCTGCAATCATATCTAGCTTTTTACGGGTCAATTTATTTTTAGCGTAATGTTCAACATCTTGTGTTTCTGCAGCAAAGCCTACAGTAAACGGACGATGTTCATGGGCCGCAACCGTGGCTAAGATATCAGGATTACGCACTAGCGCAAGCGCCATCTCTTCGGCTGATTTTTTTATTTTATCGTTAGCTATTTCGGCAACGCGATAGTCGCAGACTGCTGCACAACCGATAAATATATCGCTGTGATGTACTTGTTCCATGACTGCATCAAGCATCTCTTGGGTCGACTTTACATTAATGCGATTAACATTCAGTGGCGTATCGAGATTCACAGGTCCCGCCACAATCGTGACTTTTGCCCCCATATCAGCCGCTGCTTTGGCGATAGCGAAGCCCATCTTACCTGAGCTGTGATTGGAGATATAACGCACAGGATCAATCGCTTCACGCGTTGGCCCTGCGGTTAACAACAACGACATGCCTTGCAAGATTTTGGGTGCAAAAAACTGTTCGACACGCTCAGCTATCACTAAGGGTTCTTCCATGCGTCCTGGACCGATTTCTCCGCATGCTTGGCTGCCCGAGGCTGGTCCCCAAATGGTGATGCCTCTGCTGCGCAATGAGTCTAAGTTGCTTTGAGTTGCCGCATTACGGTACATCTGCTGATTCATTGCGGGGCACAATACGACAGGAGCCTCGGTAGCTAAGCAGGTTGTGGTGATCAGCTCATCGGCCATACCAGCATTGATGCGCGCAATCAGATTAGCGGTAGCAGGAGCGATAAGTACTAAATCTGCCCAGCGAGCCAATTCTATATGCCCCATGGCAGCCTCGGCTGCGGTATCTAAAAGATCGGTAGCAATGGGATGACCTGACAAGGCTTGCAGTGTTAGTGGAGTAATAAATTCTTGGGCACTTTGGCTCATGACCACACGAACATCGGCGCCGCGCTCTTTTAGGCGGCGAACTAAGTCAGCTGATTTATAGGCGGCAATACCGCCACTTATCCCGAGCAATACTTTTTTATTTGTCAGACTCATTTTCATCACTAATCGTATTCATCTTGCCGTGATTGGCGTGTGACTAACCATACCACAATCCACCTTAGCTTGAGGATACAAGTTTTTAAAAACTGGGCCATACTCAAGGTCTCACACAAAACTTTGACAGTTGAAAAGCGCGCGTTAAGCAACACGGAGGTTGTGATGGCAATTAAAGATTGGCCAGAAGGCGAGGGCCCTAGGGAAAAGTTACTTCGAGAAGGTGTTAGCCAACTATCCGATGCCGAGTTGCTAGCAGTACTCCTTAGAAATGGTTTACCAGGGCAGAGCGCGGTTTCCTTGGCGCGGACTATGATTGGTCATTTCGGTGGCCTTAGGGCGCTAATGACGGCTAATCAGAGTGAAATGTGCGTTATCGGTGGTGTTGGGCCGGTAAAATATGCCCAATTAAAAGCAGCGATTGAAATAAGTAAGCGAATTTCGAAAGAAAATCTACAAAGAGGCAAGATTTTAACAGATCCTGATTTAACTCGAGACTATTTAATGAGACAATTGACGGATCGTGCCTATGAAGTGTTTGCCATCTTATTACTCGATAGTCAGCACAGAGTAATTCAGTTCGTTGAATTGTTCCGTGGCACCATAGATTCAGCCTCGGTTTATCCACGTGAAGTGGTAAGTCTAGTGCTTGAGAAAAAAGCCGCGGCTGTTATTGTCTGCCACAACCATCCTTCGGGTGTTGCGGAGCCAAGTCATGCCGACCGGCGAATTACTGAGCGATTGAAATACGCGTTAGCAACTATCGATGTTTCGCTTTTAGACCATATGGTTATAGGTGATCGTGAGATAGTTTCGTTTGCAGAGAGGGGATGGATAGATTGAATATCCCTTGATCTTTGATTTTAGATGCTGTATAAAATGCGCCCTCTTTGTGTGCCTCGGGCGACGGCCATATTCGAGGTACATTAGTGCTCGAGCGTTAAATTGTTTTTGGAGAAGATTGACATGTCAAGAGTATGCCAAGTTACTGGCAAAAAGCCTATGGTTGGTAACAACCGTTCGCACGCTAAGAACGCGACTCGTCGTCGTTTTTTACCTAACCTACAGAACCATCGTTTCTGGTTAGAAGACGAAAAGCGTTTCGTTCAACTACGTGTATCTACTAAAGGTATGCGTATTATCGATAAAAAAGGTATCGAAGTTGTTGTTGCTGAACTTCGTGCCCGCGGCGAGAAGGTGTAATAAACCATGGCTAAAGCTAAAGGTAACCGTGAGAAGATCAAGCTAGTTTCTAGCGCTAAAACAGGTCACTTCTACACGACTGAGAAAAACAAACGTAACATGCCAGAAAAAATGGAAATCAAGAAATTTGATCCAGTTATTCGTCAGCACGTTATGTATAAAGAAGCTAAAATCAAGTAATTCTTGATTCTACTTTTTTGAAAGCCCCTCTTCGGAGGGGCTTTTTTTTGCCCTCATTTTCTCCTAAATCAAATTAGTGTTATTAAATGGAAGGGCCATGGAAGTTGTGAGTATTTGATTGTTTGTTATTATCAATCATCAACTTAACTAATTGCTATAATATCGCGGTTAGTCAGTTGCTTAGCTATTATCTATCCAATGCTCTAATAATTACCGTTAATGAAAATAAACTCTTTTAAAGTGAATTTAAATGCAATATTATTGGGTTGTTATTCTGGTTCAGCTGTTGCTGTTACATAATTATTGATATTTAGAGGTTACGCGCGTGCGCACTACTGAGTTAGTCGATGGTTTCCGTCATTCTGCGTCCTATGTCAACGCACATAGGGGTAAAACATTTGTGGTCATGTTAGGTGGTGAGGCGTTGGCACAGCGTCAGTTTCGCTCCATTATCAATGATATTGCTTTGCTCCATAGTCTGGGGATAAAAATCGTATTAGTGCATGGTGCTAGGCCACAAATCGACGAAGCGTTAGCTCAAAATCAATTAATACCAGATTATTACAATGGTATTCGGATCACCGATGATGAGTCGTTAAAAATCATTAAACAGGTGGTTGGCGGACTGCAGCTCGATATCACCGCGCGCTTGTCGATGAGCTTGAGTAATACGCCTATGCAAGGCGCGCAGATTAATGTCGTGAGCGGTAACTTTGTGATTGCTCAGCCTTTGGGAGTTGATAACGGTGTCGACTATTGCCTTAGCGGTAAGGTGAGAAGGATCGATGTTCAGGGGTTAAAACGTCAGCTGGACAATCACGGCATAGTATTACTTGGTCCTGTGGCCGCATCTGTTACGGGTGAAAGTTTTAATTTAACTGCTGAAGAGGTTGCGACTCAAATTGCCGTGAAGCTCAAAGCGGATAAGATGATCGGTTTTAGTGCCGAAAAAGGCATTTTAGACAGTGACGGCGAAGTGCTTGCCGAGCTAATGCCGACCCACGCACAGCAAATTTTGTCAGAGTTAACCGACGAGGACAATTGGTGTGTCGGAACTAGGGCATTTTTACAAGCCAGTATCGATGCGTGCCGCAACGGCGTCGCTCGTTGTCATTTTGTGAGTTACTTGGACGACGGTGCTTTACTGCAGGAGCTGTTTTCGCGTGATGGTATAGGTACTCAAATCGTTACTGAGAGCGCTGAGCGTCTGCGTCGCGCTACGATTGCGGATATTGGTGGCGTACTCGACCTCATTCGGCCTTTAGAGCAAAGCGGCGTGCTAGTGAGGCGCTCTCGTGAGCAGCTAGAGATGGAAATTGAGCAGTTTATGCTGATCGAACGTGATGCATTAGTGATTGGGTGTGCTGCCTTATATCCATTTGAAGAAGATAATGCCGGTGAGTTCGCTTGTCTTGTTGTGCATCCAGATTATCGTGATGCCGACCGTGGCAGCGTGTTGCTTAAGAATATTATTGGCCAGGCGAAGGTGAGGGGATATTCTCGTTTGTTTGCGCTGACAACTCGTAGCATTCATTGGTTTTTGGAGCATGGCTTTGAAATAGTGGAGGTCGATGCGTTGCCCAATAAGAAGAAGCAGCTATATAACTATCAACGTAAGTCCAAGATATTGGCTCTTGATCTGTAGCGCTTTTAGCTTAAAAAAACCACGCCTAAGCGTGGTTTGTTATGCATAAGGCCTAGAACAAATCGAGGCTTTTATAATATGTCAGCGGCGTCTAGCTCTTAACCCCATATCTAGAGTAAAAATTAGCAGGGCACTCCAAATAAATGCGAATGTTACTCCTTTTTCCAAATCAAATGGTTCTTTAAACAGGCTAATGGCAAGGATAAACATGATGCTTGGGCCTAGGTATTGAAAGAACCCTAACATAGACAATGGAATACGCGTCGCCGCGCCTGCAAAACAGAGTAGCGGGACCGAGGTTACTACTCCAGCCGCAATGAGTAACAGGTTCATGTTGATATCGTTAGTCAACATATTTGCGGTTGCTGAGTCCAATGTGGCAAACAGATAGATAATAGCAACGGGCAGCAAGAGTGCCGTTTCTACCAGCAAACCCGTTTTTGCGTCTACGTTTACTTTTTTGCGCAGCAGGCCGTAAAACCCAAATGACGCGGCTAAGGCCAGAGATACCAACGGAATGGAGCCAAAAGAGATGAGCTGAACCAGCACGCCTGCGCAGGCTAAACTTACCGCAAACCACTGTAGTTTACGAAGACGCTCGCCTAGAAAAAGCATCCCTAATAAAACGTTAAGTAGCGGATTAATAAAGTAACCCAAGCTAGCATCCAGCATATGGTCATTGTTCACCGCCCAGATGAACAGTAACCAGTTTCCCGCGATAAGAATGGAGGTCACGGTTAGTACCGCTAACTGTTTCGGTCGTTTGAATAGTTGTCGCAGCTTGGCGAATCCACCGATAAACTGCATTAAAATAATCATGAAAACGAATGACCAGATAACGCGATGCAGCAAGATCTCGGTTGCCGAAACTTGATTGAGAAGTTTAAAGTATAAGGGCGCAAAGCCCCAAAGGCTGTATGCGCAAAGGGCTAAAACTATGCCTTTGCGGTATTCGGTGTCGGCCATAAATCTGGGATTCTGATGTAAGAAGGAGGGGCATTGTAGGTTGCAAAGCCCTTCGACTCAATAGAGATAAGACCTGCTTTAATCTTATTCGCCGTTACGCGTAGCTGACACCTAGTCATAGTAAGCTTACACTTTGAGCGCGATTTCACTTAGGCTCAAGCTAACCCACCATGTAAGTACCTGTGCCAAAAGCAATATGGTCGCCTTTTTCGTTATGTAGTTCCATACGGCAAACGGATACACGATTACCCGCTCGAATCACAGTACCAGTACCAGTAAACAGCTCTCCTCTTCCTGGGCGCAGGTAATCGATACGTAAATCGATAGTGCCTAAGGTTTGTAAGCGGGTCTGGAGTTCTTCCATGCTCCAATCGTCTCGGCTTGCGACGAGGCCGGAAAATGCTGTCAGTCCGCCGACTACATCGAGCACTGTTGCGGTAACGCCGCCATGTAGGATTTGTTGATGTATATTGCCGATAAGTTCTTGTTTCATATTGACAACAACTTCAATGCCATTGATGTCATAGCGCTTAATATTCATCCCAAGTAGATTATGAAACGGGACTTTACTGTCAAATATCTCAGCTACTGCGGCTAAGATCTGGGCTTGAACGCTCGTTGTCATTAGAAGACGACTCCATTAATCGATATCCAGTTAGTAGAGTAAATAACCTATATCTAAACAACTTCCGATAGCAAGCATTCGTTAGTTTTATAAGCGTTATCTTATGTCGGATAAGTGTAGTGGCAAATAATATCCATTGTGTGGGTAGGGGATCATGTTCTTTGGCTTACAAAATTCAGTTTCTACTCATCAATAATTAGTATACTCGTTCAATTTGATAGTCAGAAATGCAGATCATTATGGATGTGAGCGAGACAAGACGCGTTGGCTTGATTAGAATAGGCGGTCCGATTGATGACAGCGAAGACTGATGGAAGCTACCGTAAGCCACCTTGATACCACTGATAATGATCCGCTAGCGAGTTGTTTGCAGGCGGTATTTGGCTATCGTACTTTTAGGAAAGGTCAGCGAGAAGTTATAGAACAGGCGTTCTTGGGGCAAGATTCATTAGTCATTATGCCTACAGGCGGTGGAAAAAGCTTGTGTTATCAATTACCCGCGCTGCTAATGCCTGGGCTTACCATAGTCGTTTCGCCGTTAATCTCATTGATGAAGGATCAGGTCGATAGCTTAAAGCAGATGGGGGTTGCCGCTGGTTATTTGAACTCTTCTTTATCTCGCGAAGATTCGCAGACCATTTTTCAGCAGATGCACAGAGGTGAGCTTAAACTGCTTTACGTTTCACCAGAGCGGCTATTGATGGCGAGCTTTATTGAGCGGATTCAACACTTACAAATATCTCTATTTGCTATCGATGAAGCCCATTGTATCTCGCAGTGGGGTCATGATTTTAGGCCTGAATATGCTTCCTTAGGCCAGTTGCGGCAGTATTTTCCCATAGTGCCGATTATGGCGCTTACCGCTACGGCTGATCAGGCGACTCGGCAAGATATTTGTCAGCGTTTGGGGATTAGCCCTTATGTATTGCTGACCAGTTTTGATCGTCCAAACATTCGCTACACGGTTGCCGAGAAGTTGAACGCAGCTAATCAGCTCAGGCAGTTTATTCAAGCTCAGAACGGAAATAGTGGCATCATCTATTGTGGTAGTCGCCGCCGAGTTGATGAAGTTGCCGAACGTTTACGTCTACAAGGTTATAAGGCTGATGGTTATCACGCGGGTAAAACGCAACAAGAGCGCAGCGATATTCAAGAACGCTTTTTGAAAGATCAGCTTGATATCGTGGTCGCAACGGTTGCGTTTGGGATGGGAATTAATAAGTCTAATGTACGATTTGTAGTGCATTACGATATTCCTAAAAGTATCGAAGCCTATTATCAAGAAACAGGGCGTGCAGGTCGTGATGGCCTCGATGCTGAAGCTTTTATGTTATTTGATCCCGCCGATATTGGCCGAGTTCGTCATTTGATTGAGCAATCTGAACCTGGTTCACAGCAACAAGTTGAGTTTCATAAACTCAACACGATGGCGGCTTTTGCTGAAGCGCAAACGTGTAGACGACAAGTGTTGCTGCACTATTTTGATGAAAGCGCATCAAAGCCCTGTGGTAACTGTGATATCTGTCTTGATCCTCCGAAACGCTACGATGGTGTTGAAGATGCTCAAAAAGTATTGTCATGTGTGTTTCGATTGCAGCAGAAATTTGGCGTCAACCACATTATCGAAGTACTCAGAGGCTCAAAATCTGCAAGTGTGATGGATAGAGGGCACGACAAGCTATCCACCTGGGGGATCGGTAAGGATAAAAGCCATGAGTTTTGGCTGAGTATTATTCGTCAAATTATTCATCTCGGCTTCGCTAGTCAAGATATCACCCGTGGCTCATCGATCAAGCTTAATCCTCAAGCTAGAGCCGTACTTAAAGGGGAGTTACCATTACTATTGGCTGAGCCCCGACTGGCACTGAAAACCGATGTTAAACGGAGAGGTAGCAGTCGAGCTCCGCTTAATTACGATAGAAAGCTGTTTGCTCGTTTAAAGTTGTTAAGACGCAGTCTTGCGGAAGAGTTAGATGTGCCGCCCTACTTGGTTTTCAACGATGCGACTTTAGCCGAAATGGCGGCAATGTTGCCGACCAGTCCTGGTGAAATGTTAGCGGTTAATGGCGTTGGAGAAACCAAACTAAATCGTTTTGGTGGTGAATTCTTAGATGAGATAAGTCACTATTTAACTCAGGGGTAGTGAACTCTGGGGAGTATCAACTCAATGTGCCAATTGGTCGTTGTATCTGCTGAGTTGATCAACGCTTGCTCTTTTTACTAACGATGTCAGGGTGTCATGATGTTGCATCACAGCCATTCCCAGTGGAGCCTTATGGCCATTCTGCATCGGCTCAATAATGGTTTCTAGCTGCTTGGCAATGATCTGCGCTCCTTTAAGGGACGTGAATGGCAGCATAATTAAGATCTGATCATCACTCTTATTAATTAATATGTCTTGTTGACGCAACTTGTTATTCAAACGATTTAGTAACAGTTCCATGTCTGCTTTGTATAGATAGCTTTGATTTATCAGCAAAATGGTGATTGGATAACCTATCTGTTTCGCACTGGTCAGTAATGCCTCCATTTTCTCATCGACGTTTAAGGGGGCTTCTTTATGCAAATCAGCTTTTGGCGTGGGCATAACTCGAAAACGTGATAGCAAGATAAAGATGGTGAGAATGAGGAAGAGGATAAGAATACCAATTAAATCATAGTTATTGCTGATTTGTGCATTGAGCTTGATGGGTTGAGGTTTGTTGTTTTGAGACAACTGTTGATAGCGGCCCAACTGTGCCTTAATTTGCAGCAATCGTGTATCTTTTAAAAATTCATAGCTGCTTTGTGCGCTCTCAAAGCGTTTCAATTGGTACTGATATGCTCGCTGAAAATCATCTTTACCGACAAAATAGTTGCTTAAAATCTGGTAACAACCGATAAGTTCATCAAACTGGTTTGTACGTTCACCAATGGCTATCGCCTGTTGCATTAGGGTTAAACCCTCTTGCTCTTCTCCACTTGTTAACTGTATTTGCGCTAACAACCGACTCGCTCTGAGACTGTCGTTAATCTTTTTTTGTTTATTAAACGTGTTGAGTGCAATATTTAAAAGTTGGGTAGCACTTTTATTGTTAGCTCGAAGAAACTCTATTTCAGCGAGTTCGGTGTAACTTTCAGCTAATTCTGTTGCAGTCGCTATTTCAGGGATTAAGATTTTGGCTTCCAAAATCATCTCATCTCTAAACTTCGTTTCTTGATTAAAATGTGCGATTTTTGCGAGCGTTAACAATACGGTTAATCTGACTTTGCCTGTAGTTTGCTGGCTGTCTAGTGCGGCTTTAGCCGTATTGAAGGATTGATTTAAGGCTCCCTTATTACGCAATAGTTTTGCCATGGCGAGCTGTATGTATGGTTGTGGTGGCGTGGCCCAATTTTGTCGCTGTTGCAATGTATCGGGATAAACATCTTGTGCTAATCGCAGATCTTCGAGCGCGCTACTTTGGCTTTCGATGTGAGTATCTATTCGGCCTCTGAGTAACAGGCCATTCACTAAAGATTGGGGCTGCTGTAATTCTCTAGATTGAAAAATAGAGGTATCTAATAGCGTCAGTGCTTGGCGTAGGTCACCATAGTCGATATAAGCTGCTGCCATACAGTTGAAAAAATAGGGGCTGGCTTGTTGAATTCCCATCGCCTTAGCTTTGGCATCGCTCATTCGAGCTAAATTGATTGCCGCTTCATTTTCGCCAAGTTGGACATAGGCTTCACATTTAAGTAAAGCTAGCCTGAGTTGTTGTAGTGGTGTTGAGTTATCTTTATCTAAGGTGGATTCTAGGTCGGTAATTTTCGACAGCGTTGCATGTGGATATTGATAAACGCTTTCGGCTAGTTTATCTAAGTCTGTCATAGTGTCCGCCAACGACGGCGTCAGCCAAAGGCTGAGGCAAAGCACTATGAAACGAAAATCCATTTAAAACTCCGAAACTAGATCATTAAGATATTTCCATGGCGAGCATTATACTGATTTTTTATGGTTAATTGCATAAAAAATATCTAGTTCAACGCAAACAGTTGTACCGCCGGATTTATAAACGAGTATGCTGAATTTAATCATTAAGTCATCAATTTAATAGAATAAATTGTCGAGTTTGCTCCCTAAATCGACATTTCCAGCTGGTCTAATATCTTAAAGGTGAAAAAAATGGGGTTGACTATTATGGCAACACACGTTAAAAATTAATCGTCTTTACCAAAAGCATAGAATAAATAGTTACTTTTTTTGAATATAATAGATGAATACTAATCGTGCACTACTCAGCCTCCTTATTCTCTTTCTCGCAGACTCTGCGCGGAGAATGTAGTGTTGCACGCTTAATAACACACCCCAGCATTCATAAACCCCGCGCCTTACAACGCGGGGTTTTTTTGTTTATGGATTTGATTAATACACAAGATAGAACCTAGACGTTCCATGGAGAAACTAGATGTCTAACCGAGTGATAATATTTGATACGACCTTACGTGACGGTGAGCAAGCATTAGCAGCAAGTTTAACGGTTAAGGAAAAGCTACAGATAGCATTGTCACTGGAAAGACTCGGTGTAGATGTGATGGAGGTGGGTTTTCCTGTTTCTTCTCCTGGAGACTTTGAATCCGTGCAGACGATTGCTAACACGATTAAAAACAGTCGTGTTTGTGCCTTAGCTCGGGCATTAGAGAAAGATATCGATGCTGCTGCACAATCCTTATCAGTAGCGGACCAATTTCGTATTCATACCTTCATCTCTACTTCCACTATTCATGTTGAAAGTAAGCTTAAACGCTCATTCGAGCAGGTGCTTGATATGGCTGTCGGCGCGGTGAAATATGCTCGTCGTTTTACCGATGATGTTGAGTTTTCCTGTGAAGATGCTGGCCGTACTCCAATCGATAATTTATGTCGTATGGTCGAAGCGGCTATTAAGGCGGGTGCGAAGACGATTAATATTCCTGATACTGTCGGTTACACCATTCCGAGTGAATTTGGCAGTATTATCGAATCACTGTTCAACCGAGTGCCTAATATTGATCAAGCGGTGATTTCGGTTCACTGTCATGACGATTTAGGGTTGTCGGTCGCCAATTCGATCACTGCGGTTCAGCATGGTGCGCGTCAAATTGAATGCACCGTCAATGGCATTGGTGAACGAGCGGGCAACTGCTCACTAGAAGAGATCGCTATGATTCTAGCTACGCGTAAAGGTGTATTAGGATTAGAAACCGGTATCAATGCGAAAGAGATCCATCGAACCTCGAACTTGGTTAGTCAGCTTTGTAATATGCCAGTTCAAGCCAATAAGGCCATTGTGGGTGCCAATGCCTTTACTCATTCATCTGGTATCCATCAAGATGGCATGCTTAAAGCACAAAATACCTACGAGATCATGACGCCCGAAAGCATAGGTTTAAACCGTAATAACTTGAATATGACGTCGCGTTCAGGGCGTCATGTGATCAAGCATCGTATGCAAGAGATGGGTTATGGCGAGCAAGATTATGATATGGATACGCTATACGAAGCCTTCTTAAACTTGGCCGATAAGAAAGGCCAAGTGTTTGATTATGATCTGGAAGCCATAGTATTTATGGAAGCTCAAGCAGGCGATGAAAATCACTATAAGTTGAATAAGTTGGTTATTCAGTCTGACACGACTCAAGGTAAAGCGACGGCGACAGTCACTTTAGCCGTTGGTGATGAGATGGTTACGGAGACCGCAACGGGTAACGGTCCGGTAGATGCCGCTTATAACGCGGTAACCCATGCCAGTAATTGCAAGATCAATATTACCAGTTACAAGTTAGGCGCTAAAGGTGAGGGACAGGATGCCTTAGGGCAGGTTGATATTACCGCAAATTATAACCAACAGAACTTTCATGGGTTAGGTTTGGCTACCGACGTCGTAGAAGCGTCAGTTCAGGCGCTGGTGCATGTGATGAACTTAACTTGGCGCGCCGATAAAGTGGCTGAGAATAAAAGTAAGATACAAGAAAAACGTGCCGCTTTAAGTGGCGTATAAAGCTGGGTCGAAGCAATTAATAATTATATTAAGCAACGCTATATTTAGCAGCGAAGTATTCAATAAATAATGAGCAGGGAGTTAGGTGTCGTATGAGTTATCAAATAGCAGTGCTTGCTGGAGATGGGATCGGCCCAGAGGTGATGGCCGAAGCACGTAAAGTGTTAGCAGCGGTCGAGGAACGTTTTTCCTTAGATATTGAATATAGCGAATACGATGTAGGTGGTGCGGCCATCGACAATCACGGTTGTCCATTACCGGAGGTAACGCTTAAAGGATGTGAGGCCGCCGATGCGATCTTATTTGGCTCGGTAGGTGGACCCAAATGGGAGCATCTACCACCAAATGATCAACCTGAACGTGGCGCTTTGTTGCCACTGCGTGGACATTTTGAGCTATTTTGCAATATTCGTCCTGCAAAGTTACACAGCGGTTTAGAGCATATGTCACCGCTACGCAGTGATATTTCTTCTCAAGGTTTTGATGTTCTATGTGTACGTGAACTGACAGGCGGTATCTATTTTGGTAAACCTAAGGGCCGTCAAGGCGAAGGTGAGGAGGAAGAGGCGTTCGACACTATGCGTTACAGTCGCAAGGAGATCCGCCGTATCGCTAAAATTGCTTTCCAAGCCGCTCAAGGCCGCCATAAAAAGGTGACATCCGTGGATAAAGCGAACGTCTTAGCTTGCTCAGTGCTTTGGCGCGAAGTAGTTGAAGAGGTCGCTAAAGATTTTCCCGATGTCGAGCTTGAACATATCTATATCGACAACGCCACCATGCAGCTATTACGTCGCCCATTCGATTTCGATGTAATGCTTTGCTCTAACCTGTTTGGCGATATTATCTCTGATGAAATCGCGATGTTAACTGGCTCAATGGGCTTGTTATCATCGGTGAGTTTAAATAGCCAAGGCTTTGGTCTTTATGAACCCGCTGGTGGCAGTGCGCCTGATATCGCGGGTCAAGGGATAGCTAATCCCATTGCGCAGATCTTATCTGCCGCGTTATTACTACGCCACAGCTTAAAGCTTGAAGATGCAGCGCAGGCCATTGAAGCTGCGGTAGCTAAAGCGCTTAGCGACGGATATTTAACCGGTGAGTTGTTACCTGCTAGTGAGCGTGGCAATGCAAAATCAACCAGTGAAATGGGCGACTATATCGCTCAAGCAATTAGGGAGGCAAAGTAATGGCTAAGACGTTGTATGAAAAAGTATGGGATAGCCATATTGTTGCCGCTCCACAGGGGGAAGCGCCGCTTATTTATGTCGACCGACATCTGGTTCACGAGGTAACGTCACCACAGGCATTTAGTGGTTTGAAAGTGGCTGGACGTAAACTACGTGCGCCAGAAAAAACCTTTGCGACCATGGATCACAACACATCGACCAAAAGTGCGAGCTTAGATGCTTTGAGCCCTATGGCGCGTATCCAAGTTGAAACGCTTGCGCAAAACTGTGAAGAGTTTGGTGTGCGGCTTTATGATATTCATCATAAAAACCAAGGGATTGTCCATGTAATGGGACCTGAGCTTGGTATTACATTACCCGGTACAGTGATCGTTTGTGGCGACTCACATACGGCAACTCATGGTGCATTTGGTGCATTGGCATTTGGTATCGGCACCTCAGAAGTTGAGCATGTGATGGCAACACAAACCTTGCGTCAGTTAAAAGCCAAAACGATGAAAATAGAGGTTCGCGGTCAGGTTGCCGATGGCATCACTGCTAAGGATATCGTGCTAGCGATCATAGGCAAAATTGGCATGGATGGCGGTACGGGATATGTGGTCGAGTTCTGTGGTGAGGCGATCGAATCGCTCTCTATGGAAGGTCGTATGACCGTGTGTAACATGGCGATTGAAATGGGCGCAAAGGCGGGGATGATCGCGCCTGATGCTACAACCATCGAATACCTAAAAGGTCGTGAGTTTGCACCTAAAGGCAGCGATTGGGAAAACGCCATTGCGGCATGGGGTGAATTAAAAAGCGATAGTGATGCTGTTTTTGATGCCCATGTTGTGCTTGAGGCTGCCGATATTGCACCGCAATTGACTTGGGGGACTAACCCTGGCCAAGTTGTTGCTATCGATCAGCCTGTACCGAGTCCGCTTGATGCTGAAAACTCAACGGTACGCACCAGCATTGAGAAAGCACTTGAGTATGTAGCATTAGAAGCGGGTACTCATATGACCGATGTATCGATAAATAAAGTATTTATCGGCTCGTGCACCAACTCGCGCATCGAAGACCTGCGCTCTGCGGCCAATCAAGCTAAGGGACGTAAGGTTGCCCCAGGGGTGACAGCTATCGTTGTTCCCGGCTCTGGTTTAGTGAAAGAGCAAGCAGAGGCTGAAGGCTTAGATAAAATTTTCATCGAAGCGGGTTTCGAATGGCGTTTGCCAGGTTGTTCTATGTGTTTGGCGATGAATGATGACCGACTAGAAGCAGGCGATCGCTGCGCATCGACCAGCAACCGCAATTTTGAAGGGCGTCAAGGACGAGGCAGTCGCACTCACTTAGTGAGTCCAGCGATGGCAGCGGCTGCGGCAGTTGCTGGTCATTTCGTCGACATTCGCAAAGACTACTAGGAGAGCACCATGCAAGCATTTACAACACATACCGGCTTGGCGGTGATTATCGATAGTGCCAATATCGATACCGATCAGATCATCCCTAAGCAGTTTTTGTCTAAAGTCACCCGTGATGGTTTTGGCGTGCATCTGTTTCATGATTGGCGTTATTTGGATGATGCGGGTGATCAGCCCAATCCTGAGTTCAGTCTAAATCAGCCTCGTTATAAAGGTGCGTCGATATTACTGGCGAAAGAGAACTTTGGTTGTGGTTCAAGTCGTGAGCATGCGCCATGGGCGTTGGCAGACTTTGGCTTGAAAGTGATTATCGCTCCCAGTTTTGCTGATATTTTTTACGGTAACTCTATTAATAATGGTTTATTGCCAGTTAAATTGAAGGATACCGAAGTACAGCAATTAATGGATGAGGTTGAGGCTGCTGAAGGCGCCAAGATCACTGTAGACCTTCAAAGCCTAACGGTTACATCACCCTCCGGATCTCAATTTAATTTTGAGATTGCAGAGTCGGCTAGACACAATCTATTAAATGGTTTGGACGCGATTGGGATCAGCTTAACCTATGATGATCAGATCAAAGATTATGAAGCCAATGTGCCGAGTTGGAGAGTCTAAATACCATTGATAGATATTTAGCGAACATTTGTACTCAATATTGATGATATTACAGCCAGTTGAATCTTAGGTTTAACTGGCTTTGTTTTAAGTTATCCTGCCCCCTGTATTTTATATATACTTTTCAAATGCTTATGCTTTTGCTGTGAGTGGTTATTAGTGTCATTTTCTATTCGGTAGTGATTTATGCTGGCTTATCCCCCATTTTGCAGTGAACATACGTAAATAATTTTATCTATTTCAAGGTGTTGTTTTTAAGGGTTTTTATTCTGTTCGCTACATTTTGCGAATATGAGTTTGTGAATCTAGATCACACTTTTTGATAAATTAGAGTGTTTAAAAGACTCATAAACGCCTTTTCTTAGCTAGGTTTTAGTTAGTTTGTTAGCATAATCGTCTTAAATAATTAATTTGCTTGTAAAGATGTTCTGTATAAGTAGACTGCGGCTCATAAAACGACTGGAGTTATTGCTCTATGTCGAATGAATAATTACTAGAGAGCCATGATGAACAAGCGAATTATATCTTTAGCAGTATTAGCGGCGATTGCTGCTCCCATATCTCAAGTTCAAGCTGCTGGGTTTCAACTGGCAGAATATTCTTCTACCGGACTAGGTCGTGCCTTTGCTGGTGAAGCTGCTATGGCTGATAACGCCTCTGCCCAAGGTCGTAATCCTGCAATGTTGACTTACCTTGAAGGGCGTCAACTGTCTGCTGGTGGTATCTACGTTATGCCTAATGTGGATGTTCATGGTGATGTTACTTTAGCTTCTCCATTTTTAGGTCCACAAGCGATGACAATGAATGCCGATGCATTAGATGTCGCTGGCGATGCATTGGTGCCAAATTTTTATTACTCAAATCAACTCAATGATCAATGGACTTGGGGATTTGCGCTTAATTCTAATTACGGCTTAGCCACTGAAGTGCCTAGTACTCATCCTACAGCGATTTTTGGTAATGAAACTGCGGTAACAACTGTCGAATTTAACCCAAATATTGCCTATAAAATCAATGATGAATTCTCTTTAGGTGCCGGTGTTCGGATCGTTTATGGTGATGGCAAGATTGGCGCGTCTACGCCTGCATGGGTTGACGGTATCAAGGCTATCCCAACACTTCCTGCTCAGGTTGCTGCAGCTTTACCTCCAAGCGGTACTAGCTTAAAAACCATGGAAGGTGATGATATTGCTTTCGGTTGGCAGTTAGGTGCAAGCTGGCAGATCACGCCTGCACATCGTCTTGGTTTTGCTTATCATAGTGGTGTTGAGCTAGAGCTAGATGGTTATGCTTCAGGCTTGAGTTATAACGGCGGACAAGACGTACAGATTGAAGGTTACATGCCTTTAGAATTGCCAGCATTTGCTGAGCTAGCGTCTCATCATCAGCTAACTGATAACTGGGCTATCCACGGGAGTATTAACTGGACTCAGTGGAGTGTATTTGACGAGTTAGTTGCTTATTTCCCTGGTGAACAGAAGCCGATTGGTGATCTTGAGTCTGATCTTGTAAAAGAAGAGAACTTTAAAGATAACTGGCGTTTTGCACTAGGAACGACCTATCAAGTGAATAACGACTGGGTTGTTCGTGGTGGTGTTGCGCTAGATAACACTGCAGTAGAAGATGAGTATCGTACGATTACGATTCCTGATTCAGACCGTATTTGGTTTAGCGCTGGCGCTGGTTATCAAGCAACTAAGAACCTGACTGTTGATTTTGCTGTTACCTATATTAAGGCTCATGGTGATGCACCTATCAACGAGTCGATGAACCTTCTTGATCTGGCACAAGTCAGTTTTGATGGCAAAGCCAGTGGTGACGTTTGGTTAGTCGGTGCGCAGTTAAGTTATAGAATGTAATTTTGAAAAATATTGCTTAAACCAAGCGATTTGAGGCCTCACCGATGTGGGGCTTTTTTATCTCGAGAATATTTATTGGATCTATGAACTACATCGGATTATATTCGTCTAATTCTCAACGCATTTTTGGTTATATCTCATTTTTCGTCCTATTATACTGCAGCTAATTTTTGCTACTTCGCAGTGTGTTGTTAGGCGCACATTAATTTAAATAAGAGGTTAAAATGAAACCCTATCTTGTCGCCATTGGCATCGCTTTACTTCCAACATCCGCTATTGCTGCAGATAGCGCTTCTGAGGTGGTCACCCGCTTTATCACCGCTTATAACCAGCATAGCGTCAGCGCTATGGTGCAATATGTTGCAGATGATGTTCGCTGGATGCATATTTCTGGTACAAAAGTGGAAGTAGAAACCTCTGATAAGGCGCAATTTGGCGCGGCGATGACCGATTATTTTGAAACCTTAAATAATCCACAAGCGTCGATATTACAGATGGTCGCTTCAGGTCATTATGTCAGCACAGTTGAGCGTATCGCTTGGAGCGCCGATGGGGAGCAATTGAGTCAGTGCAGTATTGGTAACTTTCGGGTGCAAGATGGTAAGATTGCCGAATTTTGGTATTTGCCCGCTCATGCTTGCGATGAGCCCGCAGATGTTGACACTGCTGTGACCCCAGAGTCTGACGAGATTCATCAGTAATTGTTTGGAGTGTCCAGTGAAGAAAAAGTATGTCATTGCTCTCGATCAGGGCACTACCAGTTCTCGTAGCATTATTTTTGACCACGATGCAAATATTGTGGCGACCTCTCAGCGTGAATTTAGCCAAATCTATCCCAAAGCTGGTTGGGTTGAACACGATCCTATGGAGATCTGGTCATCTCAAAGCTCGACATTAATCGAAGTCTTAGCCCGAGCAGGTATTCATAGTGATGAAGTCGCTGGAATAGGCATCACCAATCAAAGAGAAACGACGGTTGTTTGGGATAAAGCAACCGGAAAGCCTATTCATAACGCGATCGTGTGGCAGTGTCGTCGCAGTCAACCTTTATGTGAAGAACTTAAGCTGCGTGGACTCGAACAGTATATTCAGCAAAATACCGGTTTGGTGCTCGACCCTTACTTTTCAGCGACAAAGATTCGCTGGATTTTAGATAATGTTCCAAATGCTCGTCAACAAGCTGAAGCGGGGCGTTTGCTGTTTGGTACCATAGATACATGGCTGGTGTGGAAATTGACCGAAGGTCGGGTTCACGTTACCGATCCCACTAACGCTTCACGCACCATGCTGTTTAATATTCATCAGCAGCAATGGGATGAAACCTTGCTCAGAGAGCTGGATATTCCTCGTGCGGTGTTGCCGGAAGTTAAACCTTCGTGTGCGGTATATGGTAAGACCCGGATTGCAGGAGAGGGCGGAGAGATACCTGTTGCGGGTATGGCTGGCGATCAACAGTCAGCGTTATTTGGTCAATTATGTATCGATGAGGGGATGGCTAAAAACACCTACGGAACAGGATGCTTTTTGCTTATGAATACCGGATCACAAGCGGTGAAATCTAGTCATGGACTACTAACCACAATTGCGGTGGGACCCCAAGGTGAGATTAACTATGCGCTAGAAGGTTCGGTGTTTATGGGAGGGGCGACTATCCAATGGTTACGTGATGAACTAGGTTTGATCCGTGATGCCCAAGATACGGAATACTTCGCCTTAAAAGTGAATGATACAAATGGTGTGTATTTGGTGCCAGCTTTTGTCGGTTTAGGGGCACCCTATTGGGATGCTAATGCGAGAGGTGCCTTGGTTGGGCTTTCGCGCGGTGCCAACCGGAATCATATTATTCGCGCTGCGCTAGAGGCTATTGCATATCAAAGTAAGGATCTGCTTGATGCCATGACTAAGGACAGCGGCGTGGAGTTAAAGCAGATAAAGGTCGACGGTGGTGCGGTTGCGAATGATTTTCTAATGCAATTTCAAGCCGATATTACCAATGTAGAAGTTCAGCGTCCGGTCGTTACCGAAACCACGGCGATGGGCGCGGCCTTTTTGTCTGGTCTGGCCGTGGGCTTTTGGCAATCGACAGCCGAGTTAAAACACAAGGCGGGATTAGATCGTAGCTTTAAGCCGATTATTGCCGATGAAGAGCGCCAACGTTTATATTTTGGTTGGAAGCAGGCTGTATCACAAGTGACGGATAAATAAGCTTAATTATGGATTAATAGTTCAGTGCAGATTAAGGCTATCACTATCTATACGTCAATATCGATATGAGGAAGTGGAGATGAGATAACATCTTCTTGTTCTTGTTCTTGTCTCTTTTGTTGTTCCTCTTCTTTTTTGGTTTTACCTCGACGATCTCCTCGTGACGTTGTACGGCGTTCGAGATGACGGCGACGCTCGAGATGCGGTGGAAGCTGAGACTGAGGAGCCTCATGACTATCGGCATGAATGCTATCGATGTCTTCGGTTTGCTCTACTACTCTTTTTCGCTTATCGACCTTGATCACAGGCCTTGCCAACATGGCGTACAAGCTATCCAACGCGACCATATTTTCCTCCATTAATGACTAAATAACAGCTCCTACTGTTATATCGGCCGTTTCTGGTTGAATTTTAATCTATTTATACTGATTGGTATTATTGCTTTTTATGTTCGTTGCAGTTCGAAAGCCAGCCTTATTGCCGTCGTTATCTATAACTATATGAAAATAAATATTATTGCATATTCCAATGACGTAGCTGAGCTGCGCTAATGAGTGACACTTCGCCACTAATGTTTAGATGTTGGCAGCTAAGACGAATGCCCTCCTCAAGGTGTTGTGGACGAAGCTTACTTAGTTCCTCTTGAGTCGGTTGTGGCGGATTGTTCAGGATTTTTATTCTGCACATTCCGCATTGGCCACCGCCACCACATTGAGTTCGAATGCGCTCTTTTTTGTGATTCAAATTGTCGAGTAAATTTAAGTGGTGCAGTGTTAGGTGTTCAAGAATTTCGCCTTGAGGAGAGAGTAAAATGATCTGTTGGTTTTCTTGTTTATTGCTCTGTTTGTTATTGATTAAGCGATAATGCCCTGCTTTCATCTGGCGCACCATTATTGTCATGCCACTTACACCTAATATAAAGGCAAGCAGCGCAACAATCCGAACCGCTAGGTGATTAAAGCTCAAACCATTGCTTGGGAAGTAGTCGATAAAATGCAACATGAAGAGCAGTTGCTTGAGGCGTGATCCCCGATTTTCATGGGCTTTTACTTCACCAGTGTTGCCATCGATATAGATTGATGTTGCCAGTTCATCGTTGGTGTCGAGCCTAAGTAGCATAGGACTTGCTGCATATTTTTGTGCTTCGTCAGCAGCGGGTTGTGGTGGGCTTATTAATCCAGGCCCGTTGTAGCTAGCTTGAGCAAGTTGCTTAATTTGCTGTTTGCTAAGCCTTAAAGGGCTAAGATCAGCCCCCCAATAACTATGAGTTGCGGCTGTGGTTTTTATTCTGAATATGGGGTGACCAAGCAGAGTTTCGAGGGTCACTGATTGAACCGACTCATTGGCGAGTTGTGTTAAAACAGGTTTTATATCCAGCATCTCATTTTCGCCTTGCTTAACAAGAGTGCTAGTGTCTATGCCTGTGCGGTAGTGGTTGGCATTAAAGTAGTCTTCATTTACCAAATTAAAGGCGAGTCCGGTCACAATCCAAATCAGCATTTGTCCGCCGACAATCAATCCTAGCCAACGATGTAAAGTGCGAGCCTGTATCATCATGTTTTACTCGCAGGTTTTTGAAAAGCGACCAACAACAGTGCAATACCACTAAGGGCGGATAGTAGCGAGATAATACTTATTGCTGTGAGTAGTGGATTATGGATATTTTCACGTTCGTCATAATCCATGATATGCAGCATCCACATAAAATCAAAAATACGCCAATAAGCATGGCGTTTACTCATTAATTCGCCAGTAGTTGCTGAAATATAGAGCCGAGTGTCGAGCGCGTCATTTAGATTAATTTGCCAAAGGGGTAAAGCGCGAGCGCTGACCTCACTGGGTGGACTTGTCATCAGCAAGGTGGCTTCAATTTGTTCAGTTGAGCCAGTGTATAATAGCTTAGCGAGTGATAGCGCTTCTGCTTTGGTGATCTTAGCGACAGGTTTTCCTGTTAAGGCTGAGATCACTTGTAATTGTTTATCGGTTTTGATCTTATATCTAGGTTCAATCGCCGACGCATACAAGGTAATACTGTTGGCGCTGGGGTAGGTGGTAGACAGCTCGGCGAAGCTTAATATATCGCCTGAAATATCGAGTTCTAGCTTATCGCTATTAACTAAATGCTGGCCTCGAATAAAATCGATCTCCATTAATACCATGTAGAGACCAGAGATAAGCCAGAGCATTATCTGAATACTGATGGCCAAGGTCAGCCATTTGTGTGATTTTCGAATCCAATTACGCTGAGTGCTAGTGAACATAGTTTTCGTTTTTATTGCACATCCTATGGGAGATGACTTCGAGGCTCAAGCTATTTTTTATCTGCTAACAATCAGTTATCCAAGAACGATTGGCTACCTTTGTATTTGAGTGTTTAAAAAGAGCTAAATGGCCTAAATTTGGGCGAAAGATCCACTTTAGGATCATTTAGATCGATCTAACTGCTTACTTCTGTTTGTTTTTCCAACAAATCCAGTTTGAAAACCCCACTTATAACCCCGCAACGACACTGTTATCAAAAATTTACAACCATGCTGGAAACCCGCTTGAATACTGGATTTATAAATAGTTTCATCCCTTGACAATGCTTGCGTTGTATCTCTAAACTTAGCATTCGTGGGAAATTGTGGATATTTGTGGATCTATTAATTCAAACAGGGACAGATTAACGTGTTTCGCGGTGCAAGTGCTATTAACCTTGATACTAAAGGACGGATCGCCATTCCAAAGCGATACCGGGAGACGCTGCACGTCGAATTTAATAGCCAATTAGTGATTACCGTTGATTTTCAATCTACCTGTTTGTTGCTGTATCCACTAGAAGCTTGGAAGACAATTGAAGCCAAGTTGTTGCATCTTTCAGATACCCAAGGACCAGAGCGAGCCATGAAACGTTTGCTGCTTGGTTACGCCCATGAGTGTGAATTAGACAGTAACGGCCGTCTGTTGTTACCACCGCCTTTGCGTCAGTATGCCAATTTAGATAAGCATGCCATGTTGGTGGGTCAACTAAATAAATTCGAGCTTTGGGATGAAGCTGCATGGCAGCAACAGATCGAGCATAGCCGCGAAGCGATTCAGAGTGAAGCATTTGCTGAAAGCGAACGTTTGGCGGACTTCTCTTTGTAATAAAGAGATTAACTCAATAGATAGAAGAGAGCGATGACTCAAGAATTTGCGCATTTATCCGTATTGCTAACTGAAACCGTAGCAGGACTCAATATTAAGCCTGATGGTATCTACATTGACGGCACGTTTGGCCGTGGTGGCCATTCTCGTGAAGTGCTTAAGCAACTTGGCGAGCATGGACGATTAATTGCTATCGATAGAGATCCTCAAGCTATTGCTGCTGCTGAGCAGTTTGCCGATGACCAGCGTTTTTCCATCGTTCATGGTGGATTCGGCCAGTTGGCACAATATGTCAATGAGCTCAATCTCAAAGGTAAAATCGACGGTATTTTATTCGATTTTGGGGTTTCATCACCTCAACTTGATGATGCTGAGCGCGGCTTTAGTTTTTTGCGCGATGGTCCACTCGATATGCGAATGGACAATTCTCAAGGTGAAACTGCCGCACAGTGGCTTGCCCGTGCAGAGATAGAAGATATGGCATGGGTGTTTAAGACCTATGGCGAAGAAAAAAATGCACGTCATATCGCTCGTTGCATCGCTGCCGATAGAGAGAAAACCCCGTTTTTGCGTACTAAAGAGTTGGCGGATTTAATCGCAAGGATCACTAAGAGTAAAGAGCGTAACAAGCATCCCGCGACCCGAGTGTTTCAGGCCATTCGTATTTACATCAATAGCGAATTAGAGCAGATAGATCAGGCTTTAGAGGGGGCTGTAACCGTATTAGCTCCCCAGGGACGGTTGTCGGTGATCAGTTTTCACTCATTAGAAGATCGTATGGTTAAACGCTTTATTCGCCGACATAGCCAGGGCGAGTCGGTGCCTCATGGTTTGCCGATCACCGAGGCGGAAATAAATAAGACCAGATTATTAAAGGCGGTAGGCAAGGCGATTAAGCCTTCTGCTGAAGAGATCGATCGTAACGCCAGAGCCAGAAGCTCAGTGCTGCGAGTCGCTGAAAGATTAGATTATTAACAGTGTTTGGTAAATATCGAGTTAAGGGGCAGCGTTAGTGAGTAAATCGCAACTAAACCTAACCCGAATCGTTTTACTGGATCTCTGGCATCATAAATGGGTGCTGTTGCTGGCTGTTATCGTGTTAGCAAATGCTGTGTTGGTTGTGTATACCAGCCATGCTAGCCGTAAATACACGACCCAGTGGGATCAGTTGCTACAGGAAAGAGATCGGCTCGATATTGAGTGGCGTAATTTGCTACTCGAAGAACAATCGCAATCGGAGCATAGTCGCGTAACGCGTATTGCGACTAAAGAGCTAAATATGAGCAGGCCGCTGCCCAACGAAGAAGTGGTGGTAAGAATACCGTGAATAAGCAGGCTAAACGTAAGCAAAAACCACAACTGTTCCATTGGCGTTTATACGTCGTGGTGGCTTTTGTGTGTGTATTGTTTACCAGTTTAGTTGGGCGTGCTGCCTATATTCAGATCATTGAACCAGAAAAACTGCGCCACGAGAGTGATATGCGCACTTTGCGTACAACGAGTCGCGAAGTGCATCGCGGTATGATCACCGATCGTAACGGTGAGATGCTGGCGGTGAGCGTGCCAGTTAAAGCTGTCTATGCTGACCCGAAAGTTGTTCATGACAAAGATGGCTTCGCCGATATGCGTCGCTGGCAGGCGTTAGCTGACGTTTTACACGAGCCTAAAGATGCCATTCTTGAGCGAGTGCAATCTAATCCTAAGAAGCGATTTACTTATCTGAAACGTCAAGTGACTCCAGCGGTTGCTGAATATATTAAACAGTTAAAACTCCCTGGCGTTTATCTTAAATCAGAATCACGTCGTTATTATCCAACCAGTGAAATTAGCGCACAACTTGTCGGACTAACCAATATCGATGATATCGGTATCGAAGGCATAGAGAACACTTACAACAATTGGTTAACTGGAACGCCGACTAAACAGAAGGTGCGTAAATCCCGTGATGGCCATGTCGTTGAGCGTCTCGATACGGTACAAACCGGTGAAAATTCAAATGATTTAGTGCTTAGTATCGATCAGCGAATTCAGCAATTAGCCTATCGTGAGATCAAGCGGGCAACTGAAATTAATCAGGCTACATCTGCATCAATTGTTGTTCTCGATGTACACACTGGTGAAGTGTTAGCCATGGCCAATACGCCATCTTATAATCCAAACTCTCGCGAAAATTTACAGAGTTACCGTATGCGTAACCGGGCCTTGACTGATGCCTACGAGCCGGGTTCGACCATTAAACCTCTTGTGGTTGCCGCTGCCCTAGAAGCGGGTACTATCGAAGAAGATCAAATATTTAAGACACATCCTGGGCGTATTCGTATCGGTGGCAAAATTGTTCGTGATGGCCGTAATTACGGCGATATGAGTTTAGGCGATGTGTTAGTGCATTCGAGTAATGTGGGGATGACCCAAATTGCCTTATCTATGCCGGTGCAAGAGCTACTTGGCTATTACCAATCTATGGGGTTGGGGAACTACTCAGGAATCAATTTACCTGGTGAGAGCGCAGGAATTATCCAAGATCGTCGTCGTTGGTCTGATTTCGAACGTGCCACTCTCTCATTTGGTTACGCATTGACTGTGACACCGCTACAGATCGCGCGCATGTATGCCATGTTGGGGAGCGGCGGTGTTTTGTATCCCTCATCGATTTTAAAGCTAAAACAACAGCCTGAAGGCGAACAGGTGATCTCTCCTCATGTGGCACAGAGCGTAATGGAGATGCTTGTTGGTGTTACTGAGCCGGGTGGCACAGCGAAGAAAGCCCACATTGATGGCTACCCAGTTGCGGGAAAAACAGGTACTGCACGTAAGGCTGTCGCAGGTGGTTATGGTGAAGATTATGTTGCCCTATTTGCTGGGGTCGCGCCGGTACACAATCCAAGACTTGCTATGGTCGTGGTTGTTAATGAGCCAAAAGGCGATCGTTATTATGGCGGCGATGTTGCTGCTCCCGTGTTTGCCAAAGTGATGTCAGGTGCACTACAGATGTTAAATGTTGAGCCAATTAGCGCTCGTGAAAAAATTAAATTAGCGGGCAATGTCAGGAGAGGCGAATGATGTTAATCCGAGATCTGCTTGCCCCTTGGTTTCATTATTCTGGCCCTGAGTCTATGACTCATTTAAGCCTTGATAGTCGTGAGATCGCGCCAGGTTTTGTTTTCGTCGCTGTTCCTGGGCATCAAGTCGATGGGCGTCAGTTTATTGAGGCTGCTCTGAGTCAAGGTGCCGTCGCAGCCTTGGTTCATACCGATAACCCTCAGCAACATGGCAAAGTCAGCCGTGACGCTGGTTTGCAGATCCAGTTTTTTCAACTATCGCGTCAGCTGTCAGCATTAGCATCCCAAGTTTATAACCTCGGCATTGAACGTACCAAGTTGATTGGAGTGACCGGGACTAATGGCAAAACCTCGGTAACTCAGTTAATCGCTCAGTTATGTGAAGGTATGGCGCTCAAAAGTGCCGTCATGGGAACCTTAGGTAATGGCTTGTGGGGCGAGTTGACCGAGAGTGGCAATACCACGGCCGATCCGATAACTGTGATGCGTCAGATCCATGATTTTGACCAGCAAGGCGCTAAAGTTTGTGCAATGGAAGTCTCTAGTCATGGTCTAGTTCAAGGGCGCGTCGATGCCGTGCCGTTTGATGTGGCAGTGTTTACCAATTTGAGTCGTGATCATCTCGATTACCATGGCACCATGGATGCGTACGGCGCAGCCAAACAACGTCTATTTCGCTTTAGTTCGCTATCGAGTGGCTTACTCAATGTTGATGATCATATCGGTCTGCAGTGGTTACAAGACCGGCGCGATAAAGGTCTGATCGGCTTTAGTGTTTTGGGGAGTCCCCATGCGGCTATTTACACCAAGGATGTAAAACAACACGCCAATGGCGTGAGTGCGACCTTGGTCTGGCCCGAAGGTGAGGCGTTGATTGACTCACCTTTACTTGGGATATTCAATCTCTCCAATTTGGTTGCCGCACTGGGAGCACTGTATCTGTGTGGTTATTCGATGACTGAATTGCTAAAACATGTGTCGACCCTATGCCCTGTTGCCGGTCGAATGGAGCGTTTTACCGCTCGAAATGGTGTCACTCTTGTTGTCGATTATGCCCATACCCCAGATGCAATCGAACAATCTTTAAAGGCATTGAGAGGCCACTGCCAAGGGAAACTCTGGTGTCTTTTCGGTTGTGGCGGTGATCGTGATAAAGGCAAACGTCCTTTGATGGCACAGGCTGCAGAAGCTAACGCCGATTGTGTTATGGTCACCAGTGATAATGCCCGCAGCGAAGATCCTCAATTAATTATCAAGGATGTACTTAACGGTTTATCCCGCCCGCAAGTGGCATTGACTGAAGTCGATCGTCAAAAGGCGATAGAACAATTGATGACACTCGCTTCATCTGGCGATCTTATCTTACTCGCAGGTAAAGGACATGAGACTTATCAAGAAATAGCGGGCAAGCGTCTAGATTATGATGAACGAGCGTTTGCAGAAGCGATCTCAAGGAGAGCGCTATGATCCCTTTAAGCCTATCAACACTTGCTGTGCAACTGGATGCTAGCTTAGTTGGGCAAGATGCCACGATTAAAGCGATCTCCACTGATAGCCGTGAAGCCAATGCAGATACCCTGTTTGTTGCATTGAGAGGTGAGCGTTTCGATGCGCATGATTTTGCTCAAACAGCGGTAAACAATGGCGCGAGAGCATTGCTGGTTGAGCGTGAACTGCCTATCGCAGTCCCACAACTTGTGGTGGCTAACACTCAGAAGGCGATGGGGCAGATAGGTGCTTATATAAAGAAAATCATTGCGCTTAAATCGATTGCATTAACGGGATCAAACGGTAAAACCAGTGTCAAAGAGATGGTGGCGACGATTTTGTCTCAATCGCACTCGGTGCTTTATACCGCGGGAAACTTCAATAATGAAGTGGGTGTGCCCTTAACTCTGCTACGTCTAGAACCCCAACATGAGTATGGCGTGTTCGAATTAGGAGCAAATCATCTCGGAGAAATTAATTACACTTCATCTTTGGTGCAACCTGATGTGGCGATGGTTAATAATGTCGCCTCGGCGCATCTTGAAGGTTTTGGCTCCCTCGAAGGGGTGGCCAAAGCAAAATCAGAAATTTTTAATCATCTAGCGGCAGACGGTGTTGCGGTGATTAATGCCGATGATGACTTTGCTGATGTCATGCGAAAGGCGGCAAAAGCCTATCGGCAGCTTTCTTTCTCTAGCCAAGGTCAGGTTGCGGATGTATTAGCGACTGATTTGAAAGCTGATGTTGTCGGGCGTTATCAGTTTCAATTGACCTACAAAGGCGAAGTGAGACCCGTCATCTTGCCTTTATCTGGTCGTCATCAGGTGAGTAATGCTCTGGCGGCAACCTCTATCTGCTTGGCGCTCGGTTTGCGTCTCGATGAGATAGTGGCTGGCCTTAAGTTACTCACACCAGTCAAGGGGCGGATGCAGCCAACTCAGCTAGGTCGAATCCTATTAATCGATGATAGCTATAACGCCAATCCAGCCTCGGTTGGCGCGGCCATTGACTGGCTTCAAGAAATTGAAGGAAATCGTTGTTTAGTGCTGGGCGATTTGGGGGAATTAGGGGACAATGCGGCCCTTTTACATCGGCAATTAGGCGAAAAAGCTAAATTGCAGGGGATCGATGCGTTGTTCTCGCTAGGAGAGCTTAGCCGAAATAGCAGTGAGGCATTTTCGGGGCAACATTTTACCCATTTAGATGAGTTAGTAGTCGGTTTAGTTAATTATTTTAACCAGTTAACAGGAAATGTGACTGTGTTAGTTAAAGGTTCTCGTAGCGCTAAAATGGAGCGAGTTGTCGAAGCCTTAATTGTCGCCTTTGAGCGCAAGGAGTTGTTTTAATGCTGGTTTATCTGGCTGAGTATTTAACCCAATTTTATTCAGGGTTTAACGTATTTTCCTACGTCACATTTAGGGCCATTCTTGGCCTGTTAACTGCCATGGTATTTAGCCTTTGGTGGGGACCTAAAATGATCGAGCGTCTGCAAATGTTGCAGATAGGTCAAGTGGTTCGTAACGATGGGCCGGAATCTCATTTCAGTAAGCGTGGAACCCCGACTATGGGCGGCTTACTTATCTTGGCTGGTGTGTTTATCAGTGTGCTGCTTTGGGGAGATCTCGGTAGTCGTTACGTATGGGTGATGTTGTTTGTATTAGGCGCATTTGGTTTAATTGGCTTTATTGATGACTACCGCAAGGTGGTACGCAAAGACACTAAAGGATTGATCGCTCGCTGGAAATATATTTTGCAGTCCCTCGCGGCGCTGGCAATTGCTTTTTACCTTTATGCGTCGGCGCAAGACGTGGGTGAAACCCAACTTGTGGTGCCTTTTTTCAAAGATGTGATGCCCCAGCTCGGTGTGTTTTTCATCGTGCTCGCCTACTTCACCATCGTTGGTGCCAGTAATGCGGTTAACTTAACGGACGGTTTAGATGGCTTGGCGATTATGCCAACGGTGATGGTTGCCGCGGCATTTGCTTTGATTGCGTATTTATCGGGCCATGTTCAGTTTGCTAATTATCTCCATATTCCCTATTTGCAAGGTTCGGGCGAGTTAGTGATCGTCTGCACTGCAATCGTCGGCGCAGGTTTGGGGTTCCTATGGTTTAACACTTACCCAGCGCAAGTTTTTATGGGCGATGTAGGCTCTTTGTCTCTCGGCGCGGCCTTAGGCACGATTGCCGTTTTGGTGCGCCAGGAGATTTTGTTAGTGATTATGGGTGGCGTATTTGTGATGGAAACAGTGTCGGTGATCTTGCAGGTCGGTTCATACAAACTGCGTGGTCAGCGTATTTTTAGAATGGCACCAATACATCATCATTACGAATTGAAAGGTTGGCCTGAGCCTCGAGTGATCGTGCGCTTTTGGATTATCTCACTGTTTTTAGTGTTGCTAGGTTTAGCAACCTTAAAGCTAAGGTAAAACGCTATGGCAAGTTGTTATACGCACGTCGTTTTAGGTCTGGGAGCTACAGGGCTTTCAGTCGTGCGTTATTTGACTAAGCAGGGCATCACACCGTTGGTGATGGATAGTCGTGAGCACCCGCCTGGACGCGATCAGCTAACTAATGAATTTCCAGAGGTGTTGTTGATCACTGGCGGATTTGATTGCCGCTATTTGGTACAAGCGAGTCAGATTGTTATTAGTCCCGGTATTCCTATGGATACGCCAGAGATCCGTGCGGCCTTAGATATGGGGATTGATATTGTCGGTGACGTGGAGCTTTTTGCCCGTGCTATCGCGGATAAGGCGCCTTGCGTCATTGGTATCACTGGCTCAAATGGCAAGTCTACTGTGACGACGCTGGTTGGGTTGATGGCGGCTAAATCAGGGATCAACTATGCCCTAGGCGGTAACATTGGTGTTCCCGTGTTGGATTTGCTTGATAAAGATTATGAACTTTATGTTCTAGAGCTTTCTAGTTTTCAGCTTGAAACCACTAAAAGCCTAAATTGCATCAGTGCCACTTGCCTAAACATCAGTGAAGACCACATGGACAGGTATTCTGATTTAGATGCATATCGTCAGGCCAAATTGAAGTTATATCAGCAGTCTAAGCTGGCTATCGTTAATCGAGACGACTTACTGACACTGCCAAACGAGCCCATGAATCAAACCAGTTTTGGTTTATCGCAACCCGATGGCGATGAGTGGGGGATCGATCATGGCGTTTTGGTTCATGGCACGACTGAATATGTTGCGGTAGAAGAAATTGCGTTAGTCGGTAGTCATAACCAGGCTAATTTATTGGTCGCGATGGCATTGGCTGACAGTGTAGGGATAAAAAAGGCGGCCATGATTGAGGTGGCGACCCAGTTTACAGGACTTGCACATCGCTGTGAGTTGGTTGCAAAGCGACATGGCGTCAGCTTTGTTAATGATTCTAAAGCAACCAACGTTGGGGCTACGGTTGCCGCGCTCAATGGGTTATCGGCTCATCAAGGAGATATCATCCTTATTGCTGGCGGCGAAGGTAAAGGTGCTGATTTTGCTCAGCTTTCTGAGGCATTCCAAGATGTCAGCCAACTTATCACTTTAGGCAAAGATGGCGATAAGATCGCGGCGATATTTGAGGGGGCGATCAAGGTTAAATCAATGGCAGAAGCGGTCACTCAAGCTGCTGCACTGGCGAAAGAGGGGGATATAGTGTTGTTGTCGCCCGCATGTGCGAGCTTAGATATGTATAGCAACTTCATGGCTCGTGGCGATGATTTTAAAGCACAAGTTGCAGCACTAGATGCTGAGGCTGTCAATGCGTAACGATGAGCGTCAGCTCAACTTATTTGGTGGCTCACTCGCTTGGTCGCTACCGAGTTTGTTTAGTCAGCGTGAAGCGCCCGGGATGCAGCTCTATGACAGATCGCTGCTCTTTGCTGTGATGTCGCTGATTGGTTTCGGCTTTATTATGGTGATGTCGGCGTCGATGCCTGAGGCGCAGAGTTTAACGGGTAACCCATATCATTTTGTATGGCGCCATGTTGCTTATATTGTGGGCTGTATCGTTATTGCGGCAGTTGTCTTACAGATTGAAATGTATCGTTGGCAACAATTGAGTCCGATATTGCTGTTAGTCGTTGGCATTATGTTATTGGCAGTGCCAATCGTTGGTACCACGGTTAACGGTGCGACTCGTTGGTTATCGGTTGGGCCTATTCGGATCCAGGTGGCTGAGTTAGCTAAGTTTGCTTTTGCCATTTATATGGCGGGTTATCTGGTTAGGCGGCATCAAGAGGTGCGAGAGAACGCTAAAGGCTTCTATAAACCCATCGCTGTATTTGCGGTTTATGCCTTTTTGATCTTACTGCAACCAGATTTGGGTACAGTCGTGGTTTTATTCGTCGGCACAGTTGGTTTGCTGTTTTTGGCTGGGGCGAGACTACTCGACTTTTTTGCGTTGATCTTAACAGGAGCGATGGCATTTGTGGGGTTGGTTCTACTAGAGCCATACCGGATGCGACGAGTCACTTCGTTTATGGACCCCTGGCAAGATCCATTTGGCAGCGGCTATCAGTTGACGCAATCTTTGATGGCTTATGGGCGAGGCGATTGGTTAGGCCAAGGTTTGGGGAACAGTATTCAGAAGTTGGAATATTTGCCCGAAGCACATACGGATTTTATCTTCGCCGTGATCGGAGAAGAGCTTGGGTTCATCGGCATTATTGTGGTGTTGTCAGTTTTATTGTTTGTGGCACTAAGAGCAATAAAACTAGGCAATTTGTGTTTGCTTAGAGATAGCGCGTTTGAAGGTTATTTAGCTTATTCAATTGGCATCTGGATCTGCTTTCAAACTGTGGTGAATGTTGGCGCTAGTATAGGGATGTTACCCACTAAAGGGCTAACGTTACCGTTTATTAGTTATGGCGGCAGTAGCCTGTGGGTGATGACCGCAGCAGCGATGATATTAATTAGAATTGACCATGAACGACGATTAAGCCTTATTCAGGCGGTACAAGGTAGGGTGAAATAATGGTCTTAGAAAAACGAATTTTGATCATGGCTGGTGGCACGGGCGGACATGTATTCCCGGCGTTAGCTGTGGCTAAGCATTTGGCAAAACAAGGTTGGAAAGTACGCTGGCTTGGTACGGCCGAGCGAATGGAAGCTCGCTTAGTACCACAACATGGATTTGATATCGATTTCATCGATATCAAAGGTGTGCGCGGCAATGGTGTGATTCGGAAATTGGCCGCACCCTTTAAGATCCTGCGTTCGATTATACAGGCACGTAACGTGATCAATGAGTTTAAGCCTGATGTTGTCTTGGGAATGGGGGGATTTGCAAGTGGCCCCGGCGGTGTTGCAGCGCGATTAAGCGGTATACCGTTAGTGTTACATGAGCAAAATGCGATTCCTGGCATGACCAATAAGCTGCTATCACGTATCGCCACTCGGGTGTTATGTGCGTTTCAAAATACCTTTGAATCTGGCGCTGAAGTGGTTGGTAATCCAATTAGAACTGAGTTGATTGCATTGGGTCAGCAAGATTCAGTCAACGCAGAAGACGATGCCTTAAGGGTCTTAGTCGTTGGCGGCAGTCTTGGTGCTAAAGTGTTTAACGATTTAATGCCAGTGGTCACAGCGGCGGTGAGTAATCACCATTCGATTACGGTATGGCATCAAGTAGGTAAGGGAAATTTGGCGACTGTTGAAGGTGAGTATCAACAACTTGGCCATTCGGGTCGCGTTAAAGTTGCTGAGTTTATTGATGACATGGAAGCGGCATATCGCTGGGCAGATGTGGTGCTATGTAGAGCCGGCGCGCTTACGGTTTCAGAAGTGGCTGCGGTGGGGGTACCCAGTTTATTGGTTCCCTATCCCCATGCTGTGGACGATCATCAAACCAAAAATGCCCAAGTATTAGTTGAAGCTGGCGGTGCCTTTTTATTACCGCAAGCCGTATTAGACAGTGAAAAGTTGATCAGCAAATTAGAGATGCTGGCCTCAGACAGAAAGGCCCTAGATGAGATGGGGGCATTAGCCAAAAGTGTTGCGGTATTAGATGCAACAGACAGAGTTGCTGAGGTTTGTATCGCGCTGGCAAATAAGGATTAAAATGAGTAAAGCCGAAGAGAAATACGCACAATTAAGAACGTTTATCCCAGAGATGCGTCGTGTAAAGCAGATCTATTTTGTTGGGATTGGCGGTGCGGGTATGGGCGGCATTGCTGAAGTATTGCTAAATGAAGGCTATCGCTTAAGTGGTTCTGATATTGCCGAAAACGCCGTGACCACTCGATTAAGACGATTAGGAGCTAATGTCTATATTGGCCATCAGGCCGAACAAGTTCAAGGCGCCGATGTAGTGGTAGTATCGACGGCGATTGATGCTAGTAATCCAGAGATTATGGCTGCCAAAGAGCTGCGTATCCCCATTGTTCGCCGAGCGGAGATGCTGGCTGAATTGATGCGCTATCGTCATGGTGTTGCCGTTGCCGGTACTCATGGTAAGACCACGACCACAAGTTTAATCGCCAGTATTTATGCACAGGCTGAGCGCGATCCAACTTTTGTTATCGGTGGCTTGCTTAACAGCGCTGGTACCAATGCGCGATTGGGTAAGAGTCGTTACCTTATCGCCGAAGCCGATGAAAGCGATGCCAGCTTCTTGCATCTGCAACCTATGGTCAGCGTGGTAACTAATATTGAAGCCGATCATATGGATACCTATGAAGGCGATTTTGAAAAGTTAAAATCTACCTTTGTCGACTTTTTGCATAATCTGCCTTTTTATGGCGTTGCGGTTACCTGTATCGATGATCCTGTGGTGAGAGAGTTATTACCGCGCATTGCCCGAAAAGCTGTGACATATGGTTTTAGTGAAGATGCGGATGTGCAGGCACTTAATTTTGTTCAGCAAGGTTATAGCTGCAGCTTTACTGTGCGCCGCCAAGGTTTGGATGATCTCGAATTGAAGGTCAATCTACCTGGTCAGCATAATGTGCTTAATGCGTTGGCAGCGATTGCGGTTGCAACGGAAGATGAGATTGAAGATGCGGCAATTGTTAAAGCGCTAGCCGAGTTCCAAGGGATTGGTCGTCGCTTTCAACAGCTTGGCGAATTCGCTATCGACGCTGGCGATGTGATGCTAGTCGATGATTACGGTCATCATCCAAGCGAAGTGGCCGCCACGATTAAGGCTGCGCGTTCAGGATGGCCTGAAAAGCGTTTAGTGATGATTTATCAGCCTCATCGTTATAGTCGAACCCGCGATCTTTATGAAGATTTTGTCGAGGTGTTAGCTCAGGTCGATTGTTTGCTCTTGCTTGATGTGTATGCCGCGGGTGAAACGCCGGTGCCAGGTGCCGATAGTCGCGCCTTATGTCGTTCCATAAGACAGCGTGGACAACTTGAACCGATTTTCGTTGCCGATCCTGAGCAGTTACAGATAATTTTACCCAGTGTGTTGCAGGGCGGAGATCTGTTGCTAACTCAAGGTGCGGGTAATATTGGTGCGATAAGTCGTCAGCTGGCCGACTCGAATCTGCTATTTGAGCAGACTCAATAATGCCGTTTTTGGGTACGGATTTATAGGCCGTTGATGAAGCTTTTGACGCTATGGCAGAGGTCGCTATAATGACCGGTTATTTACGACAGCATATGAATAAAGATCTGGTTGTTTTTTGCTCTAAAAATAGAGTGTTAGGGCGATAAATAATGTCCTGGAGTGAAGTTGGAATTCGCTGGAAAAAGAGACTGGAACGGGTGGACTGGTATCTCTGTTTTGGTTTGATTTTTCTATTCCTTGTTCTCTGTGGCTTATGCATGGGGGGCTGGAAGCTTCATCAGGTGTTAAATGATGCAGATGCACTGCCGATTGAAGCAGTAGCAATTAAAGGTGAAAGGCGGTTTACGTCCGACGAAGAGATTCAAGAAGCTTTGCAGGATTTAATGCAACGCAGCTTTTTTTCGGCAGATGTTAATCAAGTACAGCAGGCGCTAGAAGCGCTGCCTTGGGTTTATCAAGCCTCGGTTCGGCGCGAATGGCCTGCAAAATTAAAAGTGTACTTGGTTGAGCAAACCGCAGTGGCTCATTGGAATGAAACTGATTGGCTTAACGATCAAGGACAGGTATTTAAAGCGCCAATGAAAGAGGGAGCAGGTGAATTACCTTATCTAGTTGGCCCTGAAGATCAGGCGTTGTCGGTACTGAACAGTTATCAGTTGGTCAGTGAGTTGTTAGGAATAAATGGTTTTAAATTAAGCCACTTAGAGTTGAGTCCTCGACATGCATGGCTGGGCGTATTAGACAGCGGCATAAAATTGAATTTAGGACGAGAAGATAAAATGGCAAGGGTTCAACGATTTATCGATGTGTACCCCACATTGGTAAAACAGGGGAAACCCTTTGTTAGAGTAGATTTGCGCTACGATACCGGATTGGCCGTAGGTTGGGATGATGCACAAGAAGAGAGCCATTAATTAATGACCAAGAATCAAGATAGAAATCTGATCGTTGGATTAGACATAGGAACATCTAAAGTTGCTGTGATCATTGGCGAGGTGCTACCTGACGGTGAGATCAGTGTGGTCGGCTTAGGTAGCCATCCTTCCCGTGGCATGGACAAAGGTGGTGTTAACGATCTTGATTCCATCGTGCGTAGCGTGCAACGAGCGCTTGATCAAGCGGAGTTGATGGCCGATTGCCAGGTGGCATCTGTTTATTTAGGGATCTCAGGTAAGCATATTGAATGTCAAAATGAAAATGGCATGGTATCGATTAATGACGAAGAGGTGACTCAGGAAGACGTTGATAACGTTATTCATACCGCTCGCTCAGTGAAGATCCCTACCGAGCGTCGTATTTTGCATGTGTTACCGCAGGAATATGCCATCGATGTGCAAGATGGTATCAAGAGTCCCATTGGCATGTCGGGTATGCGTATGGAAGCTAAGGTGCATATCGTCACCTGCGCTAATGATATGGCCAAAAATATTACTAAAAGCGTTGAGCGTTGCGGTCTAAAAGTTGATGACTTGGTGTTTTCGGCAATAGCATCAGCCGATTCAGTACTGACTGATGATGAGAAAGACTTAGGCGTATGCCTAGTTGATATGGGGGGGGGAACCACAGATATCACCATCTATACCAATGGTGCGCTTAGGCACTGTGCGGTTGTACCTGTCGCGGGGAACCAAGTGACGAGCGATATTGCCAAGATTTTCCGTACGCCGTTATCGCATGCTGAGCAGATTAAAGTGCAGTATGCCAGCGCTAGAAGTTCGATGGTCAGTCGTGAAGACAGTATCGAAGTGCCATCGGTTGGTGGACGTCCATCTCGTACCATGTCTCGACATACCTTGGCTGAAGTGGTTGAGCCTCGTTACCAAGAGTTGTTTGAATTGGTACGTAAAGAATTAAGAGACTGTGGCCTTGAAGATCAAGTTGCCGCAGGGATTGTATTAACAGGGGGAACGGCCTCAATCGAAGGAGCGGTAGATGTTGCCGAAGCGACATTTGGTATGCCGGTTCGAGTGGCCGAACCATTACCTGTAAAAGGTTTATTTGAATATGTGAACCAACCCATCTACTCCACAGGTGTTGGGTTGTTACATTATGGTGCAAGAAGGGTGATTGAACGTCAGTTCGAGCGACCTGAGCGCCAAGGGGTAACCAGTCTTTGGAATCGGGTCCAAAGTTGGTTTAAGGGCGAGTTTTAAGCTTAATAACGCAGACTAAACGGAGATAATACCATGTTTGAGATCATGGATAGCCATTCAGACGAGGCGGTGATTAAAGTCATCGGTGTTGGCGGTGGCGGCGGAAACGCCGTTGAACATATGGTAAAACACAACATCGAAGGTGTTGAGTTTGTTGCCACAAATACAGATGCACAGGCGCTGCGTAAATCAGCGGCTGGCACTACGATTCAATTAGGCCGAGACGTCACCAAAGGACTTGGTGCTGGAGCGAACCCAGAGATTGGGCGTCTAGCGGCTGAAGAAGATAGAGAAAATATCCGCAATGCGATCAAAGGATCTGACATGATCTTTATTGCTGCGGGGATGGGCGGTGGTACAGGTACCGGTGCTGCGCCAGTGGTGGCAGAAATTGCCCGAGAAGAGGGCATTCTAACCGTTGCTGTAGTGACTAAGCCTTTTCCTTTCGAAGGTAAAAAGCGCATGGCCTATGCTGACCAAGGCATCGAAATGCTCGCTAAGCATGTCGACTCTTTGATCACTATTCCCAACGAGAAACTGCTTAAAGTTTTAGGTCGTGGCACCTCTTTACTCGACGCTTTTGCTGCCGCGAACAACGTGCTGCTTGGTGCTGTACAGGGGATTGCCGAACTCATTACTCGTCCTGGTCTTATCAACGTGGATTTCGCGGATGTGAAAACCGTGATGTCTGAGATGGGTAATGCCATGATGGGTACGGGTGTTGCGAGTGGTGAAGATCGCGCTGAAGAGGCTGCAGAAGCTGCGGTTGCAAGCCCATTGCTTGAAGATATCGATCTCGCGGGTGCACGTGGTGTACTTGTGAATATCACTGCAGGCATGGACATGAGTATCGAAGAGTTTGAAACTGTCGGTAATCACGTTAAGGCCTATGCATCAGATAATGCCACTGTGGTAGTGGGCGCAGTTATCGACCCAGAAATGAGCGATGAACTACGTGTAACTGTTGTTGCAACCGGTATTGGTGCAGAGAAGAAGCCTGACATTCAGTTGGTGTCTAAGCCTGCTCCTCGTCAAGAGCAAGTGGCTGCAGCAGAAGTAAAGATCGAATTACCAGTTGATGAAGCTATGCCACAAGCGATGGGTGCAGGTAATGTAGTGCCAGTTGCACAACCTGCTTCCGCGACGGCGCCTAAAAGCGATCTTGATTATTTAGATATTCCAGCGTTTTTGCGTAAGCAAGCTGACTAATTGGGTTGTTAGACATTGCTAGTGACTGCGATGACCAAAATTAGCACTTAAGCCATTAAAACGCTAAATTTTGGTTAATTGGCAAAGATATGCTAGCATGTCCGACCTGCCGCGCCTTTTGCGCTGCTTTGTTGTGCAAAAATAGTATGCTTTTTGTTGAGGTATAACGGGTAAATACATGATTTTTCAAAGAACTGTTAAAGAAATGGTTAAGACCACTGGTGTCGGATTGCATTCCGGTAACAAGGTGACTTTGACGATCAAACCCGCGCCAGTTAATACTGGGATCGTATTGGTTCGTACTGACTTAACCCCTAGCGTTGCGATTGCAGCCAAAGCGGATCAAGTTCGTGAAACAACCATGTGTACGGCGCTGGTAAATGACGATGGTGTTCGTATTTCTACGATTGAACATCTGTTTGCTGCGTTAGCGGGGTTAGGGATCGACAATGCAGTTATCGACGTCGATGCGCCCGAAATTCCGATCATGGATGGCAGTGCTAGCCCATGGGTTTTCCTATTGCAATCAGTTGGCATTCAAGAGCAAGCGGCAGCTAAAAAATATCTAAGAATCAAGCGCCCTGTGCGTGTTGAAGATGGCGACAAGTGGGCAGAGTTACGTCCATTTAAAGGGTTCAGAGTCGATTTTGCTATCGATTTTAATCATCCTGAAATCGCCAGAAGTCAGCAGCATATGGTGATGGATTTTTCATCGTCTGCATTCGTTCGTGATATCAGCCGTGCGAGAACCTTTGGGTTTATGCGCGACATCGAATATTTGCGAGCCAATAACCTGGCGTTAGGTGGCAGCATGGAAAATGCCGTTGTGCTTGATGAATATCGCGTCCTCAACCCCGATGGTCTGCGTTATGAGGATGAGTTTGTTAAGCACAAAATACTCGATGCATTCGGTGACCTTTATGTCGCTGGTCATGCCATTGTTGGCGAATTCTGTGCCTATAAAACGGGGCATGCACTTAATAATCAATTGGTGCGCGCCTTGTTAGCCGAGCAAGATGCTTGGGAGTTAGTGAGTTTCGAGAAAGAAGAAGAGGCTCCAGTGAGCTTCGCGGTGCCGACCAGCGCCACTTTCGCCTAATTCAGTATTAGGATTGCCTTGAACGGCTGGCTAAAGCAGCCAGCCGTTTTAGTTTTTGTCCTAAAGAACCTTCTGTATGTTCTGCAAGCGCCTGTATATGGGCTGCAGCAGTTTCGCTTATTTGGTTGTGAGCCGGCTTTGATTTTGTTGCATACATATTCAGGCCTGGGTTGACTTTAACCTCAATAGCGGACAGCATGGGAAGCGTTTCGACTTGTAACTGTTGTAACATTTTGGGCTTTTGAAAATTAATTCGTGCAGCCCATGCTGCAGTGGTGGTTTCGATAACGAGCACACCTTGACGGAAATTGGCAACTTTTAGATGTTCCGTGACAGGACCAGTTATCACCTGTTTCACATAGTGATCCAAGTGAAGTAATAGTTCTGCTTTTTCAGCAATGGAAGGTAATTGACCTTGCTGATGTAGTAGCTGACTGAGATCCTGCGGGGGCTTTTTCATAACATAATAAAATGGCTTAATTAGGCTATGAGTGTAACAGTTTTTATTCAGGGTCGAAATGGTGCCACGCGCTGGCAACCTGGAAAGCGTTGGTTGTTACTCCCTGTTTTGCTAATTGCTGCAGGAACAGGGGTTTATCAACACAATGCAAAACAACTTGAGCAGCAACAAACGAGCGTGGATAACGAGCGTGTTGCGCGCGAAGATCAAAAGCATCAACTCATCGAGTTAAAAGGTGCTACCGAATCCCAATTGGCAATGTTGGTGACTCATGTCGCCCGTATGCAAGCGAAAGTGGCTCGTTTAGAGGCGCTTGGCCAGCAAGTTGCTAAAGATTACAAACTCGAAGATCAATTCGATTTCTCTTCTGAAGTCGGTGTTGGCGGCCTGAGTGAACTGGGCAGCAATATCGAACTCGATCAGCTTATTCAAGATATGGATAGGCTAGTGTCACGAATAGATAACAATAATGTTCAATTATCACTACTTGAAACAGTGACATCTAATCTCCATATAGATGATGAGCGTTATATATCGGGGCGTCCCATCCAGAAAGGTTGGTTATCTTCCCCCTATGGTTTACGTAATGATCCTTTTAACGGTAGAAGAACGATGCATAAAGGTATCGATTTTGCCGGAAAAGAGGGGACCGATGTTGTGGCTACCGCTGGTGGTGTCGTGACTTGGTCAGGCAATATGTTTGGATATGGCGAGTTGGTTGAAATTGATCATGGCAATGGTCTACGTACTCGTTATGGGCACAATAAGTCTTTGTTAGTAGCTATAGGTGATGTGGTCGCAAAAGGCGAGAGTATTGCCAAAATGGGAAGCACAGGGCGTTCAACTGGCCCCCATGTGCATTATGAAGTGTTGCGTGGTGGGCAGCAGATAGACCCACAAAAATATGTCTACCGCAAGGCAGGTTAAACTTAAAATAGGCTTTTAGACTCTGTAGAGAGTCAGCCAATAACATAAAAAGTGGTTCAGATGTTTGGTAAATTACTGACAAAAATATTTGGTAGTCGTAACGATCGCACCCTTAAAACACTCGGTAAGATTGTCACTAAGATTAACGCTCTCGAGTCTGACTTTGAGAAGCTCTCAGATGATGAGCTCAAAGCGAAGACGGCAGATTTTAAGGCCCGTATCGAATCAGGTCAGTCACTAGACGATGTTATGCCTGAAGCATTCGCTGTGGTGCGTGAAGCATCTAAGCGTGTATTCGAGATGCGTCATTTCGATGTGCAGTTACTCGGTGGTATGGTGCTCGATAGTAACCGTATCGCAGAGATGCGTACTGGTGAAGGTAAGACATTAACCGCAACGCTACCAGCTTACCTTAATGCCCTAACAGGCAAAGGGGTTCACGTCATTACCGTGAACGATTATCTCGCACGCCGCGATGCTGAAAATAACCGCCCACTGTTTGAATTTCTTGGCATGACTGTCGGTATTAACGTTGCAGGTTTAGGGCAAGCCGAAAAGAAAATGGCTTACGACGCTGATATTACCTACGGTACTAACAATGAGTTTGGTTTCGATTACCTGCGTGACAATATGGCGTTTTCGCCAGCTGAACGTGTACAACGTCCGCTTCACTACGCCTTGATCGATGAGGTCGATTCGATTCTTATCGATGAAGCTCGTACACCGCTTATTATTTCGGGAGCCGCCGAAGACAGCTCTGAACTTTACATTAAGATCAACACGCTTATCCCTCATCTTATCCGTCAAGAGAAAGAGGATACAGAGGAAGAGATCGGTGAAGGTGATTACTCGGTTGACGAGAAAGCCAAGCAAGTTCATATGACCGAACGTGGTCAAGAGAAAGTTGAAGTGTTATTGACTGAGCGCGGCATGTTAGCCGAAGGCGATTCTCTTTACTCTGCTGCAAACATCTCGTTACTGCATCACGTTAATGCCGCATTACGTGCGCATACCCTATTCGAAAAAGATGTTGACTATATCGTGCAAGATAATGAAGTGATCATTGTCGATGAGCATACTGGTCGTACTATGCCAGGTCGTCGCTGGTCGGAAGGCTTGCATCAAGCAGTCGAAGCTAAAGAGGGCGTTCATATTCAAAATGAAAACCAGACATTGGCATCGATCACCTTCCAGAACTTTTTCCGTCAGTATGAAAAACTCGCGGGTATGACGGGTACAGCAGATACTGAAGCGTTTGAGTTCCAGCATATTTATGGCCTAGATACAGTCGTTATCCCAACTAACCGTCCAATGGTTCGTAAAGATAATGCTGACTTGGTTTACCTGACTGCTGAAGAGAAATACGACGCCATTATCAAAGATATTATCGGCTGTCGTGAACGTGGTCAGCCAGTGCTTGTCGGTACCGTATCCATTGAACAATCTGAACTGCTTAATAGCCTATTAAAGAAAGCGAAGATCCCCCATGAAGTACTTAATGCTAAGTTCCATGAGCGTGAAGCCGAAATTGTGGCACAAGCGGGTCGTATTGGTGCGGTAACCATTGCAACTAACATGGCGGGTCGTGGTACGGATATCGTGCTTGGTGGTAACTGGAATATGGAGATCGAACAACTCGATAACCCCACAGCGGAGCAAAAAGCCAAGATAAAAGCCGATTGGCAGATCCGCCATGACGAAGTTGTTGCGGCCGGTGGTTTACATATTCTCGGTACCGAGCGTCACGAGTCTCGTCGTATCGATAACCAGCTACGTGGTCGTTCGGGTCGTCAAGGTGATGCGGGTTCTTCACGTTTCTACCTATCTATGGAAGATAGCTTAATGCGTATCTTTGCTTCAGATCGCGTATCTTCGATGATGAAGAAGCTAGGTATGGAAAAAGGGGAAGCGATTGAGCATCCTTGGGTTTCTCGCGCCATTGAAAATGCCCAACGTAAAGTAGAAGCACGTAACTTCGATATTCGTAAGCAATTACTTGAATTCGATGATGTCGCTAATGATCAACGACAAGTGGTTTATGCTCAGCGTAATGAACTCATGGATGCAGAAAGCATTCAAGATACTATCGTTAATATCCAAGCCGATGTGGTGAACAGTCTTATCGACCAGTATGTTCCACCACAATCTGTCGAAGAGTTATGGGATATTGCTGGCTTAGAGACTCGTCTTGAGCAAGAGTACGCATTGAAGATGCCTGTTCAAGAATGGCTAGATAAAGAAGAAGATCTTCATGAAGAAACACTTCGTGAACGTATTGTCGATATGTGGGCTAAGGCATATAAGGCAAAAGAAGAGATGGTCGGTGCTCAAGTACTACGTCAATTTGAAAAAGCAGTAATGCTGCAAACTCTTGACGGTCTGTGGAAAGAGCATTTAGCAGCGATGGATCACCTACGTCAAGGTATTCACTTACGTGGCTATGCGCAGAAGAACCCTAAGCAAGAGTACAAGCGTGAATCGTTTGAACTTTTCCAACAAATGCTTGATACCTTAAAGCATGATGTGATTAGCGTCTTGTCAAAGGTACAGGTTCAGGCTCAGTCTGATGTTGAAGAGATGGAAGAGCGTCGTCGCCAAGAAGAAGCTAAGATCCGTCTTGATTATCAACATGAAGAAGCCGAGGCATTAGTCGGTGCTGAAGAGGCGCAAGCACTTGCAGCGACACAACCAGTTGTCCGTGACGGTGAGAAGGTTGGCCGTAATGACCCATGCCCATGTGGTTCGGGTCGCAAGTATAAGCAGTGTCACGGCAAGCTAAGTTAATTCGTTAGTTTACCTATAATAGAAAAAGCCATCCTTAGGATGGCTTTTTTGATCTTGGCGTAGGCTCAAATGGCCTCCAAAGCCTATGTTTGTGGATAACTTTGGGGGTAAATGGTGTGTATGGTGTGACTATCTAAAAAGATCGAAAAAAGTCTGATTTTTATTGAAAAAGCACTTGCGCCCATCCAAGAACTCCCTATAATGCGCATCCACTGACACGGCAAAGCTCGCAGAGACAAGTCGAAACACTAAGTTGCTAAGTTAATAAACCTAGCTTACAAGGTGTTCAGGCACTGAAAAGTGCCGCATCAAAAAGTTTTCAAAAACTGCTTGACGCGAACACGGGAATGCGTAGAATACGCAGCCCTAGCCACTTGGAACTACCGAGATGTGCTAACGCTCTTTAACAATTTATCAAGTAATCTGTGTGGACACTCGCAGGTGTTGAGTTATTCGAAATTGCTTTTCTGTCTTCGGATGTAAAGCAATCAAAAATTTTACTCAATGTAAGATGAGTGTTCATAGCAATATGTACAACATGTTAGAGATTCTTCCGAGTCTTTAATGTGGAATCAGAATTCATTGAGCCGAAGCTTTTAGCTTCAACAAAACTTTAATTGAAGAGTTTGATCATGGCTCAGATTGAACGCTGGCGGCAGGCCTAACACATGCAAGTCGAGCGGTAACAGGAATTAGCTTGCTAATTTGCTGACGAGCGGCGGACGGGTGAGTAATGCCTAGGGAACTGCCCAGTCGAGGGGGATAACAGTTGGAAACGACTGCTAATACCGCATACGCCCTACGGGGGAAAAGAGGGGACCTTCGGGCCTTCTGCGATTGGATGTACCTAGGTGGGATTAGCTAGTTGGTGAGGTAATGGCTCACCAAGGCGACGATCCCTAGCTGTTCTGAGAGGATGATCAGCCACACTGGGACTGAGACACGGCCCAGACTCCTACGGGAGGCAGCAGTGGGGAATATTGCACAATGGGCGCAAGCCTGATGCAGCCATGCCGCGTGTGTGAAGAAGGCCTTCGGGTTGTAAAGCACTTTCAGCGAGGAGGAAAGCTTAAGCGTTAATAGCGTTTAGGTGTGACGTTACTCGCAGAAGAAGGACCGGCTAACTTCGTGCCAGCAGCCGCGGTAATACGAGGGGTCCAAGCGTTAATCGGAATTACTGGGCGTAAAGCGTACGCAGGCGGTTTGTTAAGCGAGATGTGAAAGCCCCGGGCTCAACCTGGGAACTGCATTTCGAACTGGCAGACTAGAGTCTTGTAGAGGGGGGTAGAATTTCAGGTGTAGCGGTGAAATGCGTAGAGATCTGAAGGAATACCGGTGGCGAAGGCGGCCCCCTGGACAAAGACTGACGCTCATGTACGAAAGCGTGGGGAGCAAACAGGATTAGATACCCTGGTAGTCCACGCCGTAAACGATGTCTACTCGGAATTTGGTGTCTTGAACACTGGGTTCTCAAGCTAACGCATTAAGTAGACCGCCTGGGGAGTACGGCCGCAAGGTTAAAACTCAAATGAATTGACGGGGGCCCGCACAAGCGGTGGAGCATGTGGTTTAATTCGATGCAACGCGAAGAACCTTACCTACTCTTGACATCCACAGAATTTGGTAGAGATACCTTAGTGCCTTCGGGAACTGTGAGACAGGTGCTGCATGGCTGTCGTCAGCTCGTGTTGTGAAATGTTGGGTTAAGTCCCGCAACGAGCGCAACCCTTATCCTTATTTGCCAGCACGTAATGGTGGGAACTTTAGGGAGACTGCCGGTGATAAACCGGAGGAAGGTGGGGACGACGTCAAGTCATCATGGCCCTTACGAGTAGGGCTACACACGTGCTACAATGGCAAGTACAGAGGGTTGCAAAGCCGCGAGGTGGAGCTAATCTCACAAAGCTTGTCGTAGTCCGGATTGGAGTCTGCAACTCGACTCCATGAAGTCGGAATCGCTAGTAATCGTGGATCAGAATGCCACGGTGAATACGTTCCCGGGCCTTGTACACACCGCCCGTCACACCATGGGAGTGGGCTGCACCAGAAGTAGATAGCTTAACCTTCGGGAGGGCGTTTACCACGGTGTGGTTCATGACTGGGGTGAAGTCGTAACAAGGTAGCCCTAGGGGAACCTGGGGCTGGATCACCTCCTTACCTATACGACTAACTTAATGTTTGTTGAGTGTTCACACAGATTACTTGATAGAAAGAAAGAGCAAAAATATCGAAAGATAATTTTTGAGGGATTTAATTCAGTAAGAATTAAATAACCAAAAAGAATGGGTCTGTAGCTCAGCTGGTTAGAGCGCACCCCTGATAAGGGTGAGGTCGGTGGTTCAAGTCCACTCTGACCCACCAAATCTTCGTTTATTCTACGTTAACTTGTTACTCGTTTAGTGAACTAAACGTCGCAACAAGTTGCCTTGACTAAACTCGATTTGGCTTCGCCAAAATTATTTGGCATTCGATATATTTGTTTGACTGCATGTAAATGGGGCTATAGCTCAGCTGGGAGAGCGCCTGCCTTGCACGCAGGAGGTCTGCGGTTCGATCCCGCATAGCTCCACCATTTACTTGCACATGGATAGAGATGCCAAAGATAAATGAAAAATTTATCTTTGGCTTTTTTAAGCCCGCTCTTTAAAAATTTGGAAAGCTGATAGTGTTGATGTGAAAGGGACTGTAATTACTTACATTGTAGGTGGTTATGGTTTGTAGCATTGACGCGAAAATTAAAATTGAGTTCTCAAACACTTAAATCAAGTGCCGAATCATTACCTTTAATTAGGATGATGATTCATGAGTATTCTTTTGGCGAAAGTAAACACCATTAGTTACGATACAACGTCCGAGCTTACCCGCTTGGATAGGATGTGATTTGTAGACATTAGTTTATGAAACTCATTTGGGTTGTATGGTTAAGTGACTAAGCGTATACGGTGGATGCCTTGGCAGTCAGAGGCGATGAAGGACGTAGTAACTTGCGAAAAGCGTTGGCGAGCTAGTAACAAGCATTTGAGCTAACGATGTCCGAATGGGGAAACCCGGCAGCATAAGCTGTCATCATTAAGTGAATACATAGCTTAATGAGGCGAACGAGGGGAACTGAAACATCTAAGTACCCTCAGGAAAAGAAATCAACCGAGATTCCCCTAGTAGCGGCGAGCGAACGGGGATTAGCCCTTAAGCGTAGAGGGTGTTAGTGGAATGTGTTGGAAAGCACAGCGGCACAGGGTGATAGCCCCGTACATGAAAACTAACTTTACGTGAAAACGAGTAGGACGGGACACGTGACATCTTGTCTGAACATGGGGGGACCATCCTCCAAGGCTAAATACTCCTGACTGACCGATAGTGAACCAGTACCGTGAGGGAAAGGCGAAAAGAACCCCTGTGAGGGGAGTGAAATAGAACCTGAAACCGTATACGTACAAGCAGTGGGAGCGGTTCTTGAGACCGTGACTGCGTACCTTTTGTATAATGGGTCAGCGACTTACATTTTGTAGCGAGGTTAAGCGAATAGCGGAGCCGTAGGGAAACCGAGTGTTAACTGCGCGTTTAGTTGCAAGGTGTAGACCCGAAACCCGGTGATCTAGCCATGGGCAGGTTGAAGGTTGAGTAACATCAACTGGAGGACCGAACACACGTATGTTGAAAAATGCGGTGATGACTTGTGGCTGGGGGTGAAAGGCCAATCAAACCGGGAGATATCTGGTTCTCCTCGAAAGCTATTTAGGTAGCGCCTCGAGCGAATACCATTGGGGGTAGAGCACTGTTAAGGCTAGGGGGTCATCCCGACTTACCAACCCTTTGCAAACTCCGAATACCAATGAGTACTACTCGGGAGACACACGGCGGGTGCTAACGTCCGTCGTGAAAAGGGAAACAACCCAGACCATCAGCTAAGGTCCCAAAGTTATTGCTAAGTGGGAAACGATGTGGGAAGGCTTAGACAGCTAGGATGTTGGCTTAGAAGCAGCCATCATTTAAAGAAAGCGTAATAGCTCACTAGTCGAGTCGGCCTGCGCGGAAGATTTAACGGGGCTAAGCAATACACCGAAGCTATGGGTACTAGCGCTTGCGCTAGTGCGGTAGAGGAGCGTTCTGTAAGCCGTTGAAGGTGAAGGGGTAACCCACGCTGGAGGTATCAGAAGTGCGAATGCTGACATGAGTAACGATAATGGGGGTGAAAAACCCCCACGCCGAAAGACCAAGGGTTCCTGTCCAATGTTAATCAGGGCAGGGTGAGTCGACCCCTAAGGCGAGGCCGAAAGGCGTAGTCGATGGGAAACAGGTTAATATTCCTGTACTTCTGCTAACTGCGATGGAGAGACGGAGAAGGCTAGGCTAGCGCGGCGTTGGTTGTCCGCGTTTAAGGCAGTAGGTGGTGCACTTAGGCAAATCCGGGTGCACATACACTGAGAGTTGATGACGAGGTTCTACGGAACTGAAGTAGTTGATGCCATGCTTCCAGGAAAATCTTCTAAGCTTCAGGTTAGCAGGAATCGTACCCCAAACCGACACAGGTGGTTGGGTAGAGAATACCAAGGCGCTTGAGAGAACTCGGCTGAAGGAACTAGGCAAAATGGTACCGTAACTTCGGGAGAAGGTACGCTCCTGTTGGTGATGAGACTTGCTCTCTAAGCTGACGGGAGTCGCAGATACCAGGTGGCTGCAACTGTTTATCAAAAACACAGCACTGTGCAAACTCGCAAGAGGAAGTATACGGTGTGACGCCTGCCCGGTGCCGGAAGGTTAATTGATTGGGTTATCTTCGGAGAAGCTCATGATCGAAGCCCCGGTAAACGGCGGCCGTAACTATAACGGTCCTAAGGTAGCGAAATTCCTTGTCGGGTAAGTTCCGACCTGCACGAATGGCGTAATGATGGCCACGCTGTCTCCAGCCGAGACTCAGTGAAGTTGAAATTGCGGTGAAGATGCCGTATACCCGCGGCTAGACGGAAAGACCCCGTGAACCTTTACTATAGCTTGGCACTGAACATTGACCCTACATGTGTAGGATAGGTGGGAGACTTAGAAGCAGGAACGCCAGTTCTTGTGGAGTCAACCTTGAAATACCACCCTTGTAGTGTTGATGTTCTAACTCTGGCCCCTGAATCGGGGTTGAGGACAGTGCCTGGTGGGTAGTTTGACTGGGGCGGTCTCCTCCCAAAGAGTAACGGAGGAGCACGAAGGTTGGCTAAGTACGGTCGGACATCGTACGGTTAGTGCAATGGCATAAGCCAGCTTAACTGCGAGACATACACGTCGAGCAGGTACGAAAGTAGGTCATAGTGATCCGGTGGTTCTGAATGGAAGGGCCATCGCTCAACGGATAAAAGGTACTCCGGGGATAACAGGCTGATACCGCCCAAGAGTTCATATCGACGGCGGTGTTTGGCACCTCGATGTCGGCTCATCACATCCTGGGGCTGAAGTCGGTCCCAAGGGTATGGCTGTTCGCCATTTAAAGTGGTACGCGAGCTGGGTTCAGAACGTCGTGAGACAGTTCGGTCCCTATCTGCCGTGGGCGTTGGATGATTGAAGGGAGCTGCTCCTAGTACGAGAGGACCGGAGTGGACGAACCGCTGGTGTTCGGGTTGTCATGCCAATGGCATTGCCCGGTAGCTACGTTCGGAATCGATAACCGCTGAAAGCATCTAAGCGGGAAGCGAGCCCTAAGATGAGTCATCCCTAGGACTTTAAGTCCTCTAAAGGGCCGTAGGAGACTACTACGTTGATAGGCAAGGTGTGTAAGCGTTGTGAGGCGTTGAGCTAACTTGTACTAATGACCCGTGAGGCTTAACCATACAACCCAAAAGGGTTTCGTAAGCAATGGTTACTGAATCAGAAGAATACAAGTACTTGATTGAAGTGCGGACTCAAATTAACTCTTGAATAAAGAGTGCAGCTTTCTAAATTTCCAAATTTGTCTGGAAACCATAGCATTGTGGTCCCACCTGATCCCATCCCGAACTCAGAAGTGAAACGCAATCGCGCCGATGGTAGTGTGGGGTCTCCCCATGTGAGAGTAGGTCATTTCCAGACACTAATTTCGCTTAACCTTTATGGTATAAGCAAAATAACCAAGCGCATTTAGAGTAAGACGCATAGTTATTTAACAGTTTTGTGCTGATATGGCTCAGTCGGTAGAGCGCATCCTTGGTAAGGATGAGGTCCCCAGTTCGATTCTGGGTATCAGCACCATGATTAAAACACATTTAGTGTTAACAAAATTTGTCTGGAAACCATAGCATTGTGGCACCACCTGATCCCATCCCGAACTCAGAAGTGAAACGCAATCGCGCCGATGGTAGTGTGGGGTCTCCCCATGTGAGAGTAGGTCATTTCCAGACGCCTAATTTACTCATAAAGAGTAGCGAAAGCCACCTGAATAAGGTGGCTTTTTTGCGTTTGGGCCTTTAAATAACATCAGCGCTTACCTCTCGAACTTATACGATTCCATCTTTATACTAATTGGTATTATACCAATTAGTAATGATCTATGATCTAATATGCGCACCAACCTTAACCCGTATTCCAAATTGAAAACTTATAGTGCCGAAGAGCTTTTAGCTTTATCTAGAGCAGAAAAAGAACCTCGTAAACGTATGCGATTACTTGCCGTCGCTCTCTTCCTCGAGGGAAATAATCGTACTGATGTCGCCTTGAGGCTCAAAGTTGCCCGCGCTAGCGTCAACGCTTGGGTAGCTAAGTATCTTGCCAACGGTATCAAAGGGTTGGATGCTAAGAAAAATAAGGGACGTGATAGCTACTTAACCTCAAGTCAAAAGCAGCAACTCAGTGCCTACATAGAGGAACAATGCTCGAGTGATTCAGGTGGAAGACTGACAGGTGATGCGATCCTAAAATATGTCAAATATCACTTTAATGTTGATTACCATCCAAACGCGATTTACAAATTACTGGAACAATTAGGTTTTAGTTGGATAACGAGTCGTTCAAAACATCCTAAGCAATCAATAGAAGTCCAAGAGGCTTTTAAAAAAGTTCCAACTGGAAACGATCCTTAACATCCCTGGTAGTGTGGCGCTTGAGCGAGTTGATATCTGGTTTCAAGATGAGGCCCGCTTCGGGCAGCAAAACACGACCACACGTTTATGGGCAAGAAAAGGCACTCGTCCTCGCGCTATACGCCAGCAACAGTTCGAATATGCGCATTTCTTTGGCGCTGTTTGTCCGCAAACAGGCGATACTGAAGCGATGATCGTTCCTTACCTAAGCAAAGACGTCATGCGTCAGCATCTATCACTGATAGCACAAAGGACAAAACCAGGTAGGCATGCCGTTGTTGTCATGGATGGTGCAGGTTGGCATACAGCAGATCTCGCAGATGAGTTTAACAACCTTAGCATCATCAAATTACCGCCATACTCCCCTGAACTAAATCCGATAGAGCAAGTATGGAGTTGGTTACGGCAGCATCATTTAGCTAATCGCAGCTTTCAAGGATACGATGATATCGTTGCAGCCTGCTCTGATGCTTGGAACAACTTCATTAGCGATACGAAAAGAGTGATGTCTTTATGTCGTAGAGAGTGGGCAATAATGACTAAGTATTAAGATGGAATGGTATTATTTCAGACATGAACAATAGTGTTTATTTGTATGTTGTTTATAGCGCTGTAGAATAGCTATTCTATCGATAATAATAATCCTGCAGGAAGCGGAAATGAAAATCACTGAAATACTGACTAAAAAATTAACCGCTTTTTGGCTGCTATCTTTAGCTGCTGTAGCGTTTATCTTTTTATTTATCGCTTTGGTCAGTTTTGTTCAGCTAACCTATAAATTTCAACAACACCAGATGTCCGAATTTGAGTTGATGTTACTGCAGCATCAACAGCAGCATCAATTAAAACACCTCGATATTTGGTTACCGCAAATACTCTCTGCCTATAAGGCTCAGCATTTTTTGTTAACTCGTAATGGTGAAGTGGTTTATCAGTATGAAAATTCCGATGATGAAACCAGTTTAGTGAATTACGAACGAGTAGTAAGCGAGCCTCTGGCATTAACATTTAATATCAGTTTACCGCAGCCCTTTGTACTTAATAATGTAAGTTGGCATGGTATGCTGATTTTTCTCTTCGGTGTCGCGGCCATATGGTTGTTTGTGCGCTGGGGCCATACTTGGTTAGCTCAGCAGCTTGAGGGGGTCGAAGAGCTCGCCAAGCGCAGTCATCTTATTTTGTCGGGGGATTATGATAAAGCTCTCGCTGAAAGCGGCCACGGTCGACCACGCTTGATTAATCGTGCATTGACACAGCTATTACTCGAACTTGAGGATGCCCAAAAACAACGTGCCCGCTTCGATCAGTTTATTCGCTCTAATACTTTTCTTGATCCTGAGACTGGAATAGGTAACCGTTTATTTTTAAAGAACCGACTCGACGCCTTAAGTAATGGTGAGGGCATGATGGCGCCTGGAGTGCTGCTTTTGTTAGAGATGGAAGATCTTGACCTACTTCAGCAGGAGATGAGTGAAGAGATGATCCATGAACTGCTCAGTCAAACGATTAGCGGGATAAGCAAGTTACTTGATACTCAAGCGAACAGTATATTCTCCCGTCGCTCTTATAATCAGTTTGCGATTGTTGTGCCGCAGATTTCGTTAGCTGATGTGGAAAAGCTTGCTGCTAAATTATTAAAAGTCTGCTTAGCTCAACCTCTAGATGGGGTTATCAACCAAAATGATTTTTTTCATATCGGATTGGCGTATTTCAAGGTGGGAGAGAGTAAAGAGCAGTTGCTCGAAGAAGCTGAGATGGCTTTGAGGGCTGCCCAATTCCAAGGCAATAGTAGTTGGTTTATGTATGATAAAGGCGCTGTGGATGGAGAATTTGCTCGAGGCACTGTACGTTGGCGTAGCTTTTTAGAATATGCCTTGGTAAACAAACGGGTTGTTGCTTTCTCCCAACCAGTAATGGATAGCGATGGCCTCGAACATCACAAAGAGATCTCTTGCCGGCTTCGAGATAACAGTGGTGGACTGGTGCGTGCGACGCTGTTTTTACCAATGGCGATAAAGTGTGGTTTGACTCCGCAGATAGAGCGTCAGGTGATTGAGGCCGTGCTGTTTGATCTACTGGTGAGTAATGCTAATCCTGATGCTAGATACAGTATCAACTTAAGTTTAGATACCTTAACTAGCCGCGCGTTTATTCGCTGGTTAAAAACCACTTTACTCGAATACCGCCACCTCGCTTCGAAACTTATTTTTGAGGTGAACGAAGATATCTTGGTTCATAATATTGATAAATTAAGGCCGCCTTTGGACATGATCAGCAAGATGGGGGCTAGTTTGTGTGTCGATCGAGTGGGTCAACAAGTGGTGAGTATGGAATATATTCAAGCCTGCAAAATCGATATCATTAAGCTGCATCGTTCAATCGTGAGACAAATTCATCTACGTCAGGAAAATCAACTGTTTGTAAGGAGTATTATCGGGGGATTGTATCGCTCCGAAGTACAGTTTTTTGCCGAAGGTATTGAGTCATTTGAAGAGTGGCAAACATTGAAAATTTTAGGGGTGAGTGCAGGCCAGGGAAGTCTCTTTAGCGAGCCGATGGAGGAAGTTTAATCTCGTTATTTTTCTGTTGTTATTGAGGCTGGTTTGCTGCCTTTTGGTTGCAACCTCGCAGTTAAAGCAATCTATCTCATTGATATTGGTTTTTTTCTATAAAATTAACAGATTAGGCGCTACAATAATGATAGTTTTTTGACGCTTGATCGCTCATGAGTTTGTATAGTTGTTATTCGTGGGTCTTTTTAGTGGGCAATTGGGGATTCTCAACTTTGCTTGAGCATTGGATAACGGACAAGCCTTGATGAAAAATAATCTTTTGAGTAAGTTTGCCTTTTGGCAAAAGAAACACAATAGAGTCGACTTAGGTGTGTATATCAACACCGATGGAATGACTGTCTATCAGGCTGAGTCGCTATTGCGTCAAATTCCACTGATTAAGCAAGACTGGCGTACAGCTTTTCAAACCCTAGTTGAGCAAGTTCCTGGTGCCAATATTCAGATCGTCTTAAGCAGCGACTATTATCAACTCTTGGTTGTTGATAAGCCTGCGGTTGACGATGAAGAGATTGGCCAAGCGTTGCAATGGTCGATTAAAGATATGGTATCAAAACCCATTGCCGAGCTTCATTTCGATTATTTTGAGTCTCCTCAAGCTAACAATAATAAGCTAACTGTGGTGGTTGTCGATCGTCAGGTGATGACGGCTCTCGCTCTTGCCGCCCAGCAATGTGATGTGGCGATTGCCGGGATCAGTATTGAAGAGATGGCAATTAGCAACCTATCTGAGAATGAAAACCTAGCTAAATTAGTCTTATCCCACGAGCCAAATCACGAGCTTAAATTGACTGTGATTAAACGGGGCGCGCTTTATATGCAGCGAAGCGTCAGAGGGTTTAATCAGATTGATGTTGTGACAGCAGACGATTTACGCTTAGGTGTAGCTGATAACCTGAGTCTGGAGTTGCAACGTTCCATGGACTATTTTGAAAGCCAGTTACGTCAAGCGCCAGTCGCCTCAATAGAGTTACTGATGGGCGGAGCAAAAGAAGAATTGGCCCGTTTGTTATCGGCAAATTTTGATCAACAGGTCAATACTATTCCATGTCAGCATGTTGCCGATAAATTTGCCGAGTTGGCTTTCGCCGAGTTTAATCATGATCGTGAACTGGAGGTGGCTTAGATGGTGCCTAAACAGCGAGTTAACCTGTTCAACGAGTCCTTACTACCTCCCAAGCTGAGATTATCCTTTGTAAAGCTAACGCAACTTACAATAGGTCTTGTGGTGTTGCTGCTGATAGCCAATCTAATTAGTTATCTAAGTGTGAGTGATTTAACTCAGCAAAAATCGAGTTTGACACAACAAAAAACCAGTTATGATCAGCAAAAGTCGCAACTTGAAAATCAGATTGCAGCCAGAGCCGCTTCACCTGCTTTAGTGGCTGAGGTTGATCTAATGACTCAACAGCTGGAAGTGAAGCGTCGATTGTTAGGTGAGCTGGGTAATGTTCAAGCGCTTACGAGTCGTGGTTACTCTTCATTATTGACCGATTTAGCAACGGTTTCAGACAGCTCTATCTGGTTGAGTCGCATTCATGTGCTTGAAAATGAGTTTGAATTTGAAGGCTACAGTAGTGCTCCGCTCAATGTGCCTCAGTGGGTCGAACGACTAAAGCAAGTTGAGACGCTAAAGGGGCAGGCGTTCAGTACATTAACGATGAGTCGCGGAGAAGGTGAGCCTTTGTCTTTCATACTGCGCAGCCGTGTAGTCGTGGAGGAGACTGCGCAATGAAAACTAAATTTAATCAATTAGCTGAAAGGTTTGACCAACTTTCACGGCGTGAGAGGGTGATGGTTGCTTTAGCCGTGATCATTGTCTTGGGGATGTTGCTTTATCTACCTATCGAGTCACAGTGGCTCGAGCGTAGTCATCTGCAAAGAGATGTAAAATCATTAACTTCTGAGAATGCTATTTCGGTTCAACAAATTGCACTGTATCAAGAACGATTAGCACAAGATCCCGACGATGATTATAGACAGCGCCAGATAACCCTGATCCAGCAAACCGCTGCTATTGACGAACAACTCTCGTTCCAAATGGTTGATATGGTTCCTGCTGAACATATGCCCGCCATGTTGAGTGAATTATTAGGGCGGGTGAAAGGTGTTAAATTATTGGCGTTCGATACCATTACTCCAAAACCATTACTGGCCGCTGCCGATGACAGCAAATTGAACCTCTATAGCCATGGTATAAAACTAGAATTAGTGGGAGATTATTTCTCAACATTACGTTTTGTGCAGGCTGTTGAAAACATGCCAAATAAACTTTATTGGAAACAGCTAGATTATTCTGTGGCCGATTACCCTAAGGCGAGTGTGGTGTTGGAGCTCTATACCTTAAGTATCAATAAGGATTTTATCAGTGTCGCGAATCAAGGTTAACTCACTTTCAGCACTGCTGTTTATGGTGCTATTGATGGCAACTTATTTTGTCCAAGCCCAATCTCTACGAGATCCTACTCGGCCGGGAATTGGTGGTGTGTCTATATCGGAAAATCCGCAAAGTGTTACAGAAAAACTTAAGCTAAACAGTGTACTGATATCAAGCGGCAGTGCTACGGCTATTTTTAATAATAAGATCTATGCCATAGGCGATTTGGTTCAGGGTGTAAAAATTGTGCGTATAAATAATAAAGGTGTTTGGCTCGCTGATGGCCGCCAGTTTGCTTTATACCAAGCCGTAACAGAGACGAAGGGACAATAAATGACAGCTATAAAAACAATTACGCCTCTACTAGTGCTTTTATTAGTGGCATGTCAGACAACCGACCGTCCACAACCTGTCGAATCTAAATCGACGCTTTCTGATTCCATTGCTAGTGAAACGGCCAAGCAAGTACCGCCGCCAGCAGCCGTGATGCCCGATTCTGTGCAACGTGAATTATCTGCAAACACCCTACTCAGTGGGGTATCTCCAGTTATGCCTACTGAGCGCCGTTTTGATGTATCGGCAAATGATGTTGATGCAAGAGTCTTTTTTCCTAGCTTGATTCAAGGAACGCCTCTTAGCGTTGCCGTACATCCTGACGTAACGGGAACCATCTCCTTATCGTTAAAAGGGATCACCTTGAGCGAAGCGTTGCAGGTTGTAGAAGATATTTATGGTTATGAAGTGAGTCGAGATGGTCGAGTTTTACGAGTATTTCCCGCGGGTATGCGAACTGAAACCTTTCCGTTAAATTACCTGTATATGGAGCGCCAAGGGTTATCGTTAACTTCGGTGAATTCTGGCCGTATTTCAGATAGTAATAACTCGAATAATAGTAACAATAGCAATAATAACGGCAATAGCAGCAACAATAACTCGAGTAACAACTCGAACAATAACTCAAGCAATAGCGGCAGTAACGAAACGACCAACGGTACTTTTATCCGGTCTACAACCAAAACCGACTTTTGGGGTGAGTTGAAAGAAACATTAGTCTCAATCGTAGGAGAAACCGGTGGTGGACGTCAGGTTGTGGTGACTCCTCAAGCAGGATTAGTCACTGTTCGCGCTTACCCTAATGAATTACGTCAGGTAAAAACCTTTCTGCAAACTGCAGAAAGTCATCTGCAACGCCAAGTTATTCTTGAGGCAAAAATTTTAGAGGTGACGCTCTCTGATGGCTTTCAACAAGGGATCCAGTGGGAAAATGTGTTAGGTAGTGCACTAGCCAATGGCAACACTAAGATCAATTTTGGTACGTCAGCGGGTGAGTTCGGCGATCAGATCTCTGCCGCATTAGGTGGGGTAACATCTCTTAAGATTTCCGGTTCAGATTTTTCTAGCATGATCACGCTGCTCGATACTCAAGGTGATGTAGATGTGTTATCTAGCCCTCGTGTGACCGCATCTAACAACCAAAAAGCGGTGATAAAAGTAGGTCGTGATGAGTATTTTGTTACCGATGTTTCATCGACCACAACCGTCTCAGGAGTTACGCCAGTGACTTCGCCTGAGGTGGAGTTAACACCATTCTTTTCGGGTATTGCGCTGGATGTGACACCACAAATAGATGAAGAGGGCAATGTGCTACTACACATCCACCCTTCAGTTATCGATATCAAAGAGCAAAATAAGTCGATTAAGGTGTCGGAAAACACCCTAGAACTGCCGTTAGCCCAGAGCGAGATCCGTGAGTCTGATACCGTCATTAAGGCGAAGACTGGTGATGTTGTGGTGATCGGTGGTTTGATGAAGAGTGAGAATATTGAATTAGTATCAAAAGTGCCTCTGCTTGGCGATATTCCTTTCTTGGGAGAAGCCTTTACGAACCGAGCCAATTCTTTGAAAAAGACTGAACTCGTGATTTTGCTTAAACCTACCGTGGTTGGTGCTGATACATGGAAAACCGAGTTAGAGCGTTCAAAAGCTTTGCTAGACCGTTGGTATCCAGAAGACAAAAAGGAGTAAATCGGTTTGTATCTGCAACATTTTGGATTGGGGGAAGCGCCGTTTTCGCTAACCCCTAATACCGGATTCTTTTTTGGACTAGCGCCTCATGTTGAGGCGTTACAAGTGTTGCAGACCGCGCTACAAACGGGTGAAGGTTTTATCAAAGTCACAGGAGAGGTGGGGACAGGTAAAACGCTTATCTGCCGTAAATTACTCAATGATATACCGAAGCGGTTTCATTGTGCTTATTTGCCGAACCCCTATTTAACCCCCGATGAGTTACGTTGGGCTGTAGCGCTCGAGTTAGGGCTTAAGTATTCCGCGAACATTGACCAGCAACAACTGACCACTTTGATTCAACAGCAGTTAATTGCCCTATCGGCTCATGGTCATTCTATTGTGTTGGTGCTCGATGAAGCGCAAGCCTTGCCAGATGAAAGCTTAGAAGCCTTGCGTCTATTTACTAATTTAGAGACTGAGAGTCGCAAGTTATTGCAGGTGGTGTTGTTTGCTCAGCCTGAACTTGATGAGCGACTGCGTTTAAATAAGTTTCGTCAGTTGCGGCAAAGGATAAGTTTTAGTTATCAACTTAGATCCTTAACTCATGGAGAAACCAGCGCCTATTTGAGCCATCGTCTGCAGATCGCAGGCTACACAGGTCAGCCACTATTTTCGTTAGCTGACAGTAAACGGATAGCGAAAGCTGCCAGAGGGATCCCTAGATTGATCAACATATTGTCTCATAAAGCACTGCTACTTGCCTTTGGTGAAGGTCAGCCGGTTGTTAGCCCACATCATGTGCGCGCGGCTATTAACGATACTGAAGATGCTCAGCAGATCTTGACGACAAAACGCTGGTGGTTAGGTGCCATTAGTGTGGCATCTATTTTATCTATTGTTGCATGGCGTTGGTTTGTAGGGGTCTCAGTATGAGTGTAATAAATACCATGCTTAAAGATCTCGATAAGCGTCAGCAGAGTCATGGTGTCGATGAATTACCTGTGCCTGAGCTACAGTATCAAAGAGCTGCAACCAGTAAGTTGCCTTGGATCTTATTAGCCTTAGTTTCGGGAGTATTGTTACTTGGCAGCGGGATAGCTTGGCAACGCCTCGAGCTGTTGCAGCAAGATAATGTGCAATTGACACACACCATTGAGCAAGCTGCATCTAAAGGTGAGGTTGTTAAGCCTGCTGTTAAGGTGACACCCATCGCAGTAGATTCAAATCGCCTCCCAAAGAAATCGGCTATTGTTGCAGATACCGCTGTTGATGAGAGTCATGTTGCGCAGCAGCCAATGACAGAGAACATTGCGAGTGTTAGTCAGCGTTTACCTAAAGCGATGAATCTACCGGCGCCAGCCGTAGCAAGTCATACTAAAGATACTGAAGCGGTAATGGTCGCAGCTAACGCTATAGGGAGTCCTCAAACTAACTCTACGCCTGACACCGCAGTGGCAGAGGTCAATCCGGCAAAGAGCGCTAAAGCGCCAAGCGTCAAGTCTGGGAACGCCAAGCCTGCCACAAAAAGTAGCACTAATGGCAGCGGGGCGATGGTGATAACCGAGGTTAAGTTATCGCCAACCGAGCTGGCACAAAAGCGTTTTGGATTAGCTCAGTCGGCACAAAATGAAGGTCGTATAAAGCAGGCTCAAGCGTTATTTGCTGAGGCGGTTAAGATAAATCCAGCTATGCATGAGGCTCGCCAGCATTTAGCCGCACTCTACTATGGGCAAGGTATGCTCACTGAAGCTGAATCGGTATTGGCTCAGGGGTTGGTATTATATCCGCAGGAATATGATTACGCGTTATTGCAGGCTCGGGTATATGAGGCGGCAGGGTTATTGGATAAGGCGCTAGCTGCACTGACGCAAATCCCCGATAGCAACATGCTGGCAAAACAAAAATGGACCATGCAAAGTCACCTTGCTCAGCAGTCCAAGGCATATGGTTTAGCAGAGCAGAGCTATCGAAAGTTGGCTCAAGTTGAGCCTCAGCAGGCGAAGTGGTGGATGGGACTCGCCTATGCGTTAGATTCTCAGAGCCAGTTTTCAGCCGCAAAGCAAGCCTATCAGCAGGCGTTAGCGCAACGGGGGTTGTCAAATCAAGCCATTGCCTTTATCGATAGCCGTTTAGCGCAGTTAGGAGAGATCGAGTGAAACCCAAGTTAAAAATGCGTTTAGGTGACCTATTGGTACAAGAGCAGATCATCACCAATGATCAGCTAATGCAGGCTTTAGCAGAGCAAAGAAATAGTGGTAAAAAGCTTGGCCGCACGTTAATCGATCTCGCATCTATTACCGAAGACCAACTACTGCAGTTTTTATCACAGCAGCTCAATATTCCCTTTTTAGATATTAGTCGCCGCGCTATTGCTCCTCAGGTGGTCAATCTATTACCGGAAGTACAAGCACGACGTTATCGTGCTTTGGTCGTTGAAGATCAAGGTGATAGCGTCTTGGTCGCAATGAGCGACCCCGCTGATCTGCAGGCAATGGATAATATTGAGGTACTACTTGCACCTAAAACGATAACCATTGCCGTTGTCACAGAATCCCAGTTGCTAGAGGCGTTTGACAATCTGTATCGCCGTACGGGTGAAATTGCGCAAATTGCAGGCAAGCTAGATGAAGAGTACGCCGCTGACGACCAGTTTGACTTAGTTAGCCTCACTGATGCCGATAGTGACAATGAAACGACTGTCGTTAAGCTTTTGCAGTCGATATTTGAAGATGCAGTGCAGATGCGTGCGTCGGATATTCACATCGAACCGGGTGATAAGGTACTGCGAATTCGTCAACGTATTGATGGTCAGTTGCAAGAGAATATCTTACCTGAGGTGAATATTGCCGCCGCGTTGGTGCTTCGGCTGAAGTTAATGGCGGGACTCGATATCTCTGAGAAACGATTGCCCCAAGATGGTCGTTTCCATATGGAGATCAAAGGTCATCAGATCGATGTGCGTATGTCGACTATGCCTATTTATCACGGAGAGTCTGTGGTGATGCGTTTGCTGGATCAATCGGCAGGCTTATTAACCTTAAATGAGACAGGCATGCCGCCAGCTATGCTGGCGAGGATACGCAAACAGATAAAACGTCCTCATGGGATGTTATTGGTGACAGGACCAACAGGTAGCGGTAAAACCACCACCTTGTACGGCGTGTTAAGTGAGCTTAATACCGCCGATAGAAAAATTATTACCGTTGAAGACCCTGTCGAGTATCAGTTGCCTCGAATCAATCAGGTACAGGTTAACCATAAAATAGGGTTGAATTTTTCTAACGTGCTGCGCACCACACTACGTCAAGATCCCGATATCATCATGGTCGGTGAGATGCGTGACCAAGAAACGGTTGAAATCGGTCTTCGAGGCGCGCTTACGGGTCACTTTGTATTATCTACCTTACATACTAATGATGCGGTAACTAGCGCCTTGCGTTTGCTGGATATGGGCGCCGCGAGTTATCTGGTTGCGAGCGCATTACGAGTGATTATCGCACAGCGGCTCGTACGCCGAGTGTGTCAAAATTGCGCCCAGCCCTATCACCCTAGCGCTCAAGATATTGCTTGGTTAAATTCGGTAACCCATCAAGATTTTTCTGATGCGACCTTTAAAATCGGCACAGGCTGTCAAAGTTGCAATGGTAGCGGTTATCGTGGTCGTGTTGGGGTGTTTGAGATACTTGAACTCGATGATGGGATGATTGATGCGATGCGAAGTGGTAATCCACAAGATTTCGCTGCTGCCGCTTACAATAGCCCTAATTTTACGCCGCTGGCCGAGTCAGCACTCGAATATTTGGCCCAAGGGCTAACCACCATTGAAGAGGTGGAAAAACTTGTTGAAGATGTCTCTGAAAATCAAATACCTCTCTCTACCGATATGATTAGCCATTCAAAGGTTGAGGGCTAATTATGCCTGTTTATCAGTATCGCGGACGAGATTCTCAGGGCAAAGCCGTAACGGGTCAACTCGATGCGGTTTCTGAGAGCGCGGCGGCGGATCAACTTATGTCTCGAGCGGTTATCCCGCTAGCGCTTAATGAAACGAAACCTAAGCGTGAGTTTAATCTTGGCACTTTATTTAAGGGCAAGGTTGGCCTCGATGAGTTACAAATTTTCACGCGGCAGATGTATTCGTTAACTCGCTCAGGTATTCCGATCTTACGAGCGATTGCTGGACTCGCCGAAAGCACTCATTCTAAAAGGATGAAAGAGGCGCTGCGGGATATTTCTGAGCAGTTAACTTCGGGTCGTCCGCTATCTTCGGCAATGAATCATCATCCAGATGTGTTTGACGCCCTGTTTGTCTCCATGATCCATGTGGGTGAGAATACCGGTAAGTTAGAGGATGCCTTTATTCAGTTATCTGGCTATATCGAGCGCGAACAGGAGACCCGTAGACGCATCAAGGCGGCGATGCGTTATCCGATTTTTGTATTGATAGCCGTGGCGCTGGCAATGGTTGTTCTCAATATCATGGTGATCCCTAAGTTTGCCGATATGTTCTCTCGTTTTGGCGCCGACTTACCCTGGGCGACAAAATTATTGATTGGTACTTCCAATTTCTTTGTTAATTATTGGTACCTGTTACTGGCGGCACTCGTCGGTATATTTATCGCTATTCGCTATTGGCATAGTAGTGAGAAGGGCGAAAAACAGTGGGATCGCTGGAAACTCAAAATTCCTGCAGTGGGGAGTATTATCGAACGCTCGACCCTGTCTCGTTATTGTCGCAGTTTTTCAATGATGCTCAGTGCTGGGGTGCCAATGACTCAGGCATTAAGTCTCGTTGCCGACGCCGTGGACAATGCTTATATGCACGATCGTATTGTTGGGATGCGCCGCGGTATTGAGTCGGGCGACTCGATGCTACGAGTCTCTAGCCATAGCAAGTTATTTACTCCTTTAGTGCTGCAGATGGTCGCCGTCGGTGAAGAGACTGGGCAAATCGATCAATTGCTTAACGACGCTGCCGATTTTTACGAAGGTGAAGTCGATTATGATCTTAAAAACCTGACCGCAAAGCTTGAACCTATATTAATCGGTATTGTAGCTGTGATCGTGTTGATCCTCGCTCTGGGTATTTATCTACCGATGTGGGATATGCTCAATGTGGTCAAGGGCGGTAAATAAAGTGAAGCATCACAGGTTAACTAAGGTATTGGCGTAAAGTATGCGGAGTCAGCAGCAAGCCGACAGCGAGTTAATTCAAGTCTATGGCAAAATAGTGGCCATTGCCGTGATGTTACTCATTTTAGCGGTACTGGGCTTTCGTTTCGTTGGCAGTGTCGACAAGGTGTCGGCTCAAGGGCTTAAAATTGAACATGCGCGGCTATTAAATGTCTTAGCAATGGTGAGATCTCAATGGATGACACAGGGGCGGCCAAAACAAATGATGCTCGACTGGTCTACAACGCTCAGTAGAGGTGATGGTGAGCAAAATATCATTTTAATGAGTAATCAAGGTTGGCCGACATTAGATAAGGTGACGGAAAGTAGCTGTAATCAGCTTTGGTGGCAGCTACTTGGAACCAAAAACAATATAGCTCAAGTTGTAACCTTGCAGGGCCCTGACGGAGATATATGTAGTTTTATTGCAAGTAATGGCGATCGATTAAGTTATCAGTTGAGTGCCGGGCGTGTTGTTTTTTTGACAGATCACTAAATTACGCGGTAACAATAGTTTCTAATTTTTGTTTAACTGATAGAATTAATAGGATTATCTAAGAATTAAGGTATGGCTATGACAGGCATTATGATTAGAAAAAAACAGCAAGGATTTTCTCTTATTGAGTTAGTTATTGTGATCGTTATTCTGGGTATCTTAGCCGCAACTGCTATCCCTCGTTTTTTGAATGTCACTGACGATGCCGAAGACGCTAGCGTCGATGGCGTGTCGGGTGGTATTGCCACCGCAGTCAGCTTTGTGCGTTCACAGTGGGAAGTCGACGGCCGCAACAACGCCAGTGTGGTGTTGGACGGTACCAATATTTCATTGGATAGACGTTTTGGTTTCCCTACCGGATTAGCTTCTGGTAGTAACGTCGTGAGCGCAACGGCTATGACCAATGCATCATGCCAAGAGGTTTTCGCCAATATTTTACAAAATGCACCGCGTAATGTGTTGGTGACGCAAGATGCGCGTAACCAACGTTATACCGCTCGTGTTGTGACTGGCGCGGGTGGTAATGGTGTGGCTATCGATGGCACTACGGTAAACAACCTAGATCTATGTGTGTATCATCAGGTGTCCTCATTGACGCTTGATCAAGCTAGTGGTGTACCGACGCCAGCGCCAGATTTAGCGACCGCAGGTGCTAAAGGGGTTTTGTATAACCCAGGTACAGGGCAAGTATTGAGTTTTACCAATTAAACGTTTTTTTTCACAACTTGTATTTTAATAATATGTGTTTCTAACAGTAGAAGTGCAGTCGATATAATCTTAAGGGATGTTAAATATGAATAAGCAAAAAGGCTTTACGCTTATTGAGTTGGTAGTGGTGATTATTATTTTGGGTATTTTAGCGGTGACCGCCGCCCCTAAGTTTATTAACTTGCAAAGTGATGCGCGTAAGTCGACATTAGAAGGGATAAAAGGTGCGATTCAAGGTGCAAATGGGTTAGTTTATGCTAAAGCAGCTTTAGCTGGTGATGAGAAAAAAGCATCGGCTGATTGGACTGGAACTGCTGGTGTAGATATCGGAACTAGTTCAAACGTTAAGACTGATTATGGATACTTACAAGCAACTTCAGCTGAATTGAAAAATGCTATAGATGCAGATTTCGGTGGTGATTGGGAAGTTGAAAGCTCAACTACAACTGAGCCTAAAACTATTGTACTTAAGCAAAAGGGAGCTGCTGCCAGTGTTGCGGCGTCTGGAACTGAGGTTGCTACAGGTTGTACGCTAACTTACACAGAAGCTGCCAGTACAACAGTTGTACCTACATATGCTATTTTAGATAATGGTTGTTAATAGGATATTTCAATGCGAAAACAAAACGGTTTTACCCTAATCGAATTAGTGGTCGTGATCATCATCTTAGGTATTTTAGCGGTAACAGCTGCACCTAAGTTTATTAACTTACAGTCTGATGCTAAGAAATCGACGTTAGAAGGGCTTAAAGGAGCATTACAAGGCGCAAATTCGTTAGTTTTTTCTAAAGCAGCACTTAGCGGCGAAGAAAGAAAGGGTTCCGCAACAGCCGAATCGTCTAAGCTTGGAAGTGTAGATATTGGTACCGCTACTAATGCTGCGACTAACTACGGTTATTTGCAGTCTACGGCCGGTGAGTTATCCAACGCGATAGATATTATTATTAGTAATAAAGAAAGTGATACTGCTGACTGGTATATTGCAGAAGGAGCTGACGGAGCTAAGGCTGCACAGCTTTATCAAGCTGGTTCTGCTCGCTTCGGAAATACAACAACCACGACTAATCGTTGTTATATAACTTATACTCCAGCATCATCTCTAACATCGAAACCATCTTATGTGGTTACAAGTGATGATTGTTAAATCTGAATCTTAGAAAAAGGCCTGCAATGCAGGCCTTTTTTGTCTCTGGGGATAACAGAAATATCTGAAATAGATGGCATTATTTGCCATACTGATTAAGTTATTAGAAACTATAGTGCTATCAGCGGTTTGTGGGCGGATCACCAATGGAAAAACAGCAAGGCTTTACCCTTGTAGAGCTAGTGACTACCATCATGTTAATTGCCATTTTGTCTGTGGTGGTCTTGCCGCGCTTCTTTACCGCCTCGAGTTACAGTGCCTTTACCCTGCGTGATGAGTTTATTGGCGAACTGAGGCGAGTGCAGCTGATGGCGATGAACAATCAAGACCGCTGTTATGGCGTGAATATGACCGCCAGTGATTATCGTATGATGATCTATCAAACAGACTGCAGCTCAGTGATTGTGACAGGCACAGCACAAAATCTTCCTCGCAATACAGCAATCAATCTTAACGGTAACACTAGTTTTGCATTAGTGTTTAACCGTGACGGTGGCGTCACATCCTGCAGCGCTGGCTGCGTCATTAAGGTGAGCGCCGATGACACCTTAGACATTACTATCGAAAGCCAGGGCTATATCCATGGGCGTTGATATTAAGGTGGTTACTCACGTGAACGAGGTTAATTCTGAGCTGCCTAAAGGTGAAAGCGCCAAGCCTGTTATGGCTAATAGTGAAAGCGTAAGCCTTAGCCGCCGCGCAGCGCATCACAGGATGCAAGGTTTTACTCTAATCGAACTTGTGGTTGGGATGTTGGTACTGGGCATAGCCTTAGTGATGTTATCGACCATGCTGTTCCCTCAAGCCGATCGCGCCGCAGAAACCTTGCATCGAGTACGCTCCGCCGAACTGGCTCATTCGTTGTTAAATGAGATTTGGGGAAAACGTTATGATCAAAATACTAACCCCAATGGTGGTGTGCCCGCCTGCGGGGCAGCAGCAAGACCTGACGTCGGTCTGCCAGCCGGGGATAACTGCACCGATGAGGCTGATTTTGGCGCAGCAGGCTTAGCGCGAAATGCTTATCGCGATGTCGACGATTATCATGGCTTGACTCAATCAAGCCAGATGCTGAACTCCTCTCGAACCTATGCCGAGGAGTACCTCAACTACCAGCTGTCGGTCAGTGTGACTTATCCTTATAGTGATAAAAATAGCAAGCTGGTTACGATCAATGTGACGACTCCAAATGGTGAAGTGATCACCTATAACGCGCTGCGGAGTAACTATTAATGAATGCGGATAACAGGCGATGAATAATCGCTTCAGTGGTTTTAAAGCACGTAGCCAAAACTTAGGTTTTACCTTAGTTGAGATGGTTACGGTTATCATCATTCTCGGCATTTTAGTGGTGGGAGTCAGCAGTTTTGTTATTCTCGGCACTCGTATTTTTATTGAGTCGACATCGGTCGATCAAGTCTTGAGCCAGAGCCGCTTTGCCATCGAGCGTATGACCCGTGAGTTACGTAATGCGTTGCCTAACAGTATTCGGGTTAAAACATCACCGCTATCCTATCAATGCATTGAATTTATCCCGATAAAAAGCAGCGCCAGTTACCTTGAATTGCCTATTGCGCCCAATGCGTCTGATAGTCGTGGTTTGATTATGCTGCCGTCGCAGACAATTGATGCTATCGATCAAATGGTGGTTTATCCATTAACCCCCACTCAAATATATGGTGGTACTCCAGCGGGTAGTGAAGGACATATTTTTAATATTAAGCAGGTGACGGGCAATGACGTTGAGTTTGACCGCCCCGTTCGCTTTGCTCAGGCATCACCGCAGCAGCGCTATTTTATGGTTAATGGCGCCGTGAGTTACTGTTTCTTAGCCTCTGGAGAGGTGCGGCGCTATAGCGGTTATAGTTTAACCTCGGCGCAGCCCGATCCAAGTCAGATGGGAACAGGTGTGTTGATGGCAGAAAATGTCACCAATAATTTACAGAACCAGCCTCCTATCAGTTACACCCCTGGAACGCTGATCAATAATGCTGTGGTGCAGTTGTCACCACGTTTTGAGGTGAATGGTCAGTCGTTTCAATATCAGCATCAAGTGCAGGTGATCAATGTCCCTTAACTTTAATCGCTCACTCACAACTCCTAGCCGAATGAATAGTCGAACGATTCGAGCTCTGCCTATGGTTAGCATAAAGGCGAATCAAAGAGGCAGCGCGCTAGTGATAGGTATTTTTATCATCACTGTGATGTTTTTAATGGCAGCTGCATTGATCAATATTTTGAGCGATGCCGATGAGCAGGTGAATTTAGAAGTATTAGGCGCACGCGCATTTGCTGCGGCCAATAGCGGCGCAGATGTGGCGTTAGCGCGGTTATTTCCGCTTAGCGGCTTAGCAGCCGATCGAGTATGTGCTGCTAACAGTACATGGACACCGCCTGATGTTGTTGGTTTCCATGGCTGCTCTGTCAACTTGACCTGTAATGGGGCTGAAGTTGTAGGTGTGACTCAATATCTTATCACCAGCGAAGCGACCTGCTCAGCTGGCAATTGTGATGGCGATAGCTGCATTAGAGTCAATCGCAAGGTGGAGGTAGAGGCCCGTGATTAGACCTGATTTAAAGTCTGTTTATGCTTTTTGTTCTATCTGTATGTTGCTGTGTGGCGTTGGGCATGCAGCAGACTGGACTCAAACTTTTAAAGAGGGGGTGAATAACTACACTGCTGATGGTGATATTTATTTAAATACTGCGACAATTCGCAACGCTCCTTCAAATGCTAAGCTACCGACGTACAATTATTATCAAGACGGCGACCCTAGATTTGACTCCTGTATTGCTAGCCAAGGTCGAAATGCCAAGCCGTGTAGAGCGGGGGATTATGTTGCGAGTAAACCAAATGATATCTTGGAGTTCTCCCAATGTGAATCTTTGAGTGATGTAGACATTAATCCATCTTGGGGCGTTGAAACAGATATACCGATAGGCGAATATCGAAATATAAAAATTAATCAAGATAACACTAAAATAGTAGAGTTTACTTCGGATAGTGAATCTGCAGTCTATAAAATTAAGAGTTTACGTATTGAGAATGGTACTGTAAAGCTTGCTGCTGGTCAGTATTGGATAGAAGACTTATTTATCAATTCTAACGTAAAACTTATTTTTCCAGATTCAGGTGAAGTGAGCTTTTTTATTAAGAATGATTATACGCATTTTAATTTAGCGTTAGATGTGCGTTCAGAAAACTTTCTTATATATAATTATGGGAATTTTACGTTAGGTGGTCAAGCAAGCCTTAATGCTTATGTTATGGCTGAAGGCGATGCGACTATTTCGGGGAGTTCCCACTTAGTCGGGGCTGTTACTGGGCGAAATGTCAAGTTGTATGGGGGCGCTTCAGTCGTTTTTGATCGATCCGCGCAAAATATTAACGTAGTTCCTGATTGCGGTACAACACCACTTTTACCTACCGTTCCCCTTCAATGCCCAGCTGGCGAAAGTACTATTTCTGGGGTTACCTATCGTACTTATGACGCTCGTATTTGGAAGGGCGGACAATATACTAGCCCTGTCGATCATGATGACTTTAATGATCTTATTGCTAATGTTAAAACTCCAGCTCAGCAGCTCGGCGAATCGATAGAATCTGAGATAGATGATTATGGTTCGGGTATTAACCCGCACTCTGATCAAGGCGACTATTATCTTGGGGTTTTTGAGGGGTATATCGATGTACCAGAGTCGGGCATCTACACCTTTGGTATTGATGGTGATGATGCGATAGAGCTATTGATTGACGATCGCGTTGTCGCTGGCTTTTATGGCATACATGCACAATGTGGCTGGCCCTGTGAAACCGGACAAATTGGTTTGGCTGCGGGGACACACAAAGTTGAGATGCGCTTTCATGAAGCCACAGGTCATGAAGCCTATCACCTCTATTGGCAGTTACCCTCCTCAACTAGCTTAGTAAAAGTACCTGCCAGCGCCTATTTTACCTGTTCGTCGACACAGCTTGGGTGTTTTAAAGATGATTTTAATCGCCAAGATCTCGGCAGTGATTGGGCAATTAAAACACTCGGTAGTTCGGTGCCGCCCGCGATTAATTCACAGCGGATGAGGATTACTGAAGCGAGTGGTAATCAGGCAACATCGAGTACTTTTCAGCGACTATTCCCAGCAGAAAATAACTTAGTTCAAGTTGAATTTGATTATTTTGCTTGGTCACCTTCATCAGGTACCGGCGGTGATGGCGTAGCTATTATTCTGTCTGACGCTGCTATTACACCTCAACCTGGCAGCTTTGGCGGTTCGTTAGGCTACGCACAAAGAGATGACGGAACCCCCGGATTTGCAGGGGGCTGGATAGGCATTGGACTAGATGAGTATGGCAATTTTTCTAATCCTAATGAAGGTAAACAAGGGGGGCTAGGATTTAGGCCGCAGGCGGTTGCTATACGTGGTTCAAATCATAGTGGCTATATGTACTTAGCGGGGACGAGAGCCAATATCTCCCCAACAATTGATGTGAGAGGAACCAATAGTGCTAAGCCTAACCATAGATATCGAATTACGGTTGATTCTAGGCAGGCTGGCAAGGCACTGGTACTAGTCGAACGTGATATTAAAGATGGTAATGGCTTTCAGGTCTTAATACCTCAATTTGATGCGAGAAATATTAATGGCCAAGGTGGCGTTCCAGCAGATTTTTATCTGTCTATTACGGGGTCAACTGGGGGCGCGAATAACAATCATGAAATTGATAATTTTGAGGTTTGTGCCCTTGATTCTCGACCTGTGGGTCAGCAGGTGCATCATTTTGAGTTTGATTACTCGAGTAATCCATTAACCTGTAATCCTGAGTCGATGACGATTCGGGCATGTCGCAATGCCAATTGCGATCTGTTTACCGATCCGGTTACAGCGACTCTTTTGCCTGCCAATATGAGCAATGGTGGGTGGGTCGGTGGCAATATTGTCACTATAAACAATGGAATTGGCACTGTTAGCTTAAGGTCCAATACCACAGATCCTGTCACCATTGGCGTCAGTAGTTCGTCGCCATCAACCATTGCGGGCAGTAATACGCTGTGCCGTAAAGGAAATGGAGATTTAGATACCGCGAGCTGTACACTGAGCTTTGCCGAAAGCGGATTTGTCTTTGACGTGCCCGATGAACTCTCTAATAAGCCTTCGACCAATATTTTAGTTAAAGCGGTGAAGCGTGATGATGAAAGTTTGCAATGTGTCCCCGCTTTCAAAGGGGATAAAACCGTTAATTTTTGGAGTGATTATATCACCCCCAACCGCGGTACTCTGCCTGTAAAAGTCACTACAGGTGCTATTGAACGCCCAGTCGGTGCTTCCGAGAATACAGCAGAACCCCTGACGCTTAGCTTTGATGACAAAGGACAAGCGATTATTGATGTTAACTATGCCGATGCCGGTGAGATGCAATTAAATGCCCGTTATATAGGTAGTGGCGACGAACAGGGGTTAGTGATGAACGGCAGCAATAAGTTTGTCCGTCGCCCAGTGGGTTTATGTATCGATTCAGAGGTGTGTAGCAATTGCAGTGTATCTGGGCCCGTATATAAAAAAGCCGGTGAAGAGTTTGATATGACGGTAAAGGCAATGGCATGGGAGTCTGACAGCGATGGCGATATTTGTCGCGGCAATGCGTTGACGCCTAACTTCACATTAACAGGGATAGCATTAACCCATGAGTTAGTGCTTCCTACCATTGCTGATGGTGGTGTGAAAGGCGCATTGGGATTGGATGAGTATGAGCAAAAATCTGGAAAGCAGACGGTTACACAGTCGGTTTCTGAAGTCGGAGTATTCCAGTTTTCGGCAACGCCTAAACCTAACAGCTATTTTGGTTATAGTATCCCGGGCGCGACAACGGGCAAGATGGGGCGTTTTACTCCTTATTATTTAACCGTCACGCCCAATGAGCCAAAGCTAGCACCGAGTTGTAATAGCTTTACCTATATGGATCAACCTTTTGGTTTTGTGGTGGCTAGTGAACCTAAGCTGCTGGTTACGGGGAAAAATAAGCAAAACAATGAAACCAAGAACTACCAACTTGAAGGCTGGTGGAAATATAACAATCAATGGACGCAGCGCGCGTTTAGCCATCTCAATGGTTCAACTCTTGCTGAGCTCGTTCGAGTCGATGCTGGCGAGGTTAAATTTCTCGCAAGCAGCAATAATCAGCCACGTTCGGCCTATTTGCTAAATGAAACACTTAAATATAAACGAACTCCAACGGCGTTAGCCCCTTTCGATGCCTTGATGGAATTACAGCTATCAGTTGATGATCTCAAAGATAGTGATGGCATCTGCTATCAAGTCGATGAAGCATTGAGTTGTAGTGGTATTACTTTTGAGAATATTGCCCTCAATGATAGCTTTAAACTTCGCTATGGACGCTTAGTAGTAGAAAACGGTTATGGGCCTGAATCTGAGAGTTTACGTCTACCGCTGCGCGCTGAGTATGTTAGCAGTGTCGCATTAACAGGAGAGGCCACTTGGCTGCCCAACAGTTTAGACAACTGCTCTATCTATAATACTCAAACCTCAGCTGATGCGAGCGAGGTGTCAACTACTGGCTTATATATGCAGCCACCGACAGGCTTCCCAGCCATTCGTGCCTACAGCGATTCCAGTTTAACCCTGCAGAGTGGCAGCCTAAGCTTGGGGAATGGCTACAGCTATTTCTCCATACCGAATGCGACGGGAGAGGTGGTGCTTAAACAGCATGTGGAGCCTTGGCTTAAGTGGTATTGGAACTTTGATGGTGCCTCACCAACGGTTCTGTATGACCCACGAGCAAATGCATACTTCGGCACCTATCGGGGTCATGACAAAGTCATTTTTTGGCGCGAAGTTCGCTAGTTTTTATCATAGGAATGAGCATTAATCTGACAATTAAAATGATATGAGTGGCTGAATACATCGTTGGGTTAAAGCGAGTATTTACTACGCCTGAGGTGCTGGCACGATAAACTCTGAAGATGAACAGATATTTATCATCGGATCAGCATAATATCCTTGTGGAATCGGGAGGTGATTGATAAAGTTACCTGATTTTTCTTTTTCCGACTCCACTGAGACAGGCTGGTTACATGTTCAAGAAGCTGCGTGGCATTTTTTCTAACGATCTTTCGATCGATTTGGGTACGGCTAACACCTTAATTTACGTTCGCGAAGAGGGCATAGTGTTGAATGAGCCTTCTGTAGTCGCTATTCGAGGCGAGCGCGGCAGTGGCGGACAGAAATCTGTTGCTGCGGTTGGCACCGAAGCTAAGCAGATGTTAGGTCGTACGCCAGGTAATATTCAGGCTATTCGTCCGATGAAGGATGGGGTTATTGCCGATTTTTATGTGACCGAAAAAATGTTGCAGCACTTTATTAAACAAGTGCATAACAACAGTGTTTTCCGTCCAAGTCCACGAGTGTTAGTTTGTGTGCCTGTAGGGGCTACACAGGTTGAGCGCCGCGCTATTCGTGAATCGGCTATGGGGGCTGGTGCTCGTGAAGTGTATTTGATTGAAGAACCCATGGCGGCAGCGATTGGTGCAGGTCTTCCTGTATCTGAAGCTACAGGCTCTATGGTTGTCGATATCGGTGGTGGTACGACTGAAGTTGCAATTATTTCGCTCAATGGCGTAGTGTATTCCTCTTCTGTGCGTATTGGTGGTGACAAGTTTGATGATGCCATTATCAACTATGTACGTCGTAACTACGGTAGTTTAATTGGTGAAGCTACCGCTGAACGTATTAAGCATACGATTGGCACCGCTTACCCTGGCGATGAAGTATTAGAGATTGAAGTTCGTGGACGTAATTTAGCTGAAGGGGTACCACGCAGCTTTACGCTAAATAGCAACGAGATCTTAGAAGCACTGCAAGAGCCGTTATCTGGTATCGTCAGTGCCGTTATGGTTGCACTTGAACAATCACCACCAGAGCTGGCTTCAGATATTTCTGAACGCGGCATGGTGTTAACTGGTGGTGGTGCACTATTGCGTGATCTTGACCGTTTGCTGATGCAAGAGACGGGTATTCCGGTAATGGTTGCCGACGACCCATTAACGTGTGTTGCACGAGGTGGTGGTAAGGCATTAGAGATGATCGATATGCATGGCGGCGATCTATTCTCTGACGAAAACTAATTTGAGTTTAATACTGGCAGTGAAATGCTGGTAACCTGGTTTTCTGGGGGAATAGCCTATGTCTCTATACCCATTTAACCCAGCCTTTTTGAGTTATGAAAGGTTATATCGGTTGCCGCATCTAGCTGCCTTAAGTGTTTTATGAAACCCATTTTTGCTCGCGGTATTTCAAATCAATTCAGGCTAACATTGGCAATTATTTTGTCGGTGATCTTGCTTGTGGCTAATGACAGGCTAGAGCCTGTTAGGCAGTCTATCTCCTCCATTTTGAGCCCATTACAATACGTTGCCAATATTCCTGGTGTGGTACTTGATTGGTCAGCCGAAAGTATTGCAACCCGTAACATGCTGCAAAAGCAAAACACCGAATTGCTTCGCCAGCAGCTATTAATGAGCGAACGCCTGCAGCGTTTTGAACATTTGCGTCAAGAGAACGAGCGTCTTAGGGCTTTGCTTGGCTCGCCTGTTCATATGGATGCCAAAAAGGTGGTTGCTGAAGTGATGGAAGTCGCTAGCGATCCCTTTCGTCATTATGTGGTGTTAAATCACGGTGCGCGTAGTGGCGTGTATGTCGGGCAGCCTGTGGTCGATGCCCAAGGTGTTGTTGGTCAGGTTGTTGAGATTAGTGAGCTCACGAGTCGCGTGCTACTTATTTCTGATGTGACTCATGCTATCCCAGTAAGGGTAACCCGTAACGATGTGCGTTTAATCGCTCAGGGCACGGGTGAATTGGATGAATTAGAGCTACGCCATGTGGCCAAGAGCACCGATTTGCGCGTAGGTGACCTGCTCGTCTCTTCTGGATTGGGTAAGCGTTTTCCTGAGGGGTATCCTGTAGCGCGAATACTAGGTGTTGAAAAAGATGATGGCCAAAGCTATGCCACGGTCATAGCCCAACCCCTTGCAGCTTTAGATCGCATTCGTTATCTGTTGTTGATCTGGCCTGATGGTTATGTTCCTCAAGGGGAGGTCGCGAATGACCCGAGTAACGAATCTAATGCTAATACTCCGGAGGTGACTCCATGAGTATGCATATTCCTCATGGCCGCTGGGTCGTGTGGTTAAGCTTTCTGATAGCGATGTTATTTCAAATCATGCCGCTACCGAGTATTGTCGAAGGTTGGCGTCCCGATTGGTTACTCTTGGTAATGATCTACTGGGCGATGGCGTTGCCTCACCGTTACAACATTTTATCTGCATGGATATTAGGTGTATTGCTGGATATTCTACTAGGTGCCCATTTAGGCATTCGGGCCTTAGCAATGTCATTGGTTATCTATGTGGTGGTGCTGCATTTTCAGCGGCTACGTAACTTTCCGATGTGGCAGCAGTCGCTGATGATTGTCAGTTTAGTGTGTTTGTATCATCTGGTGGTGTTTTGGGTGCATTTTGTTGTCAATGTCGCCACATTTGATACTAGTTTATTTTTACCTGCGGTATCGAGTTTAATCATTTGGCCGTGGGTGTTTTGGATGCTTCGACGGATCCGACGTATTTATAAAGTGAGATAAAAATGGCATTGGTATTAGCATCATCTTCTCCGCGCCGTAAAGAGTTATTGGCGCAGCTTGGGATGGGTGATGAGCAATTTACATTCGATGTATTAGCGACTGATGTTGACGAGGCACATATCGAGGGCGAATCGGCTCGAGTCTTTGTGCAGCGTGTTGCAATTGAGAAAGCTCAAGCAGGGTTAGCGCTGTGCGGCAAGACGGATGTGGTTGTGCTAGGCTCTGACACTATTGTAGTGCTCGATGAGCATATTTTAGGTAAACCTCAAGATGAGGCTGACGCTAAAAGCATGCTCGAGCAACTGTCTGGCCGACAACATAGTGTCATGACCGCGGTTGCGGTGACTGATGGAAGACAAACAGTGTCGACACTTGTTGAAACTAAAGTGCAATTTCGTAGCCTAACAGAACAAGATATTCTTGCCTATATTGCCACTGGTGAGCCGATGGATAAGGCTGGCGCTTATGGTATTCAAGGTTTGGGTGGATGTTTTGTGCAAGGGATCGAAGGCAGTTATTCTGCGGTTGTGGGGTTGCCTTTGGTGGAAACCAGAGCACTATTAATCCAGATGCAGGCCTTATAATTTAATCCAAAATAAGTTGTTTAGGTTTAGTGTCGTAAGATCCTTTTTAGCTAATGCCTATAAACATTAAGTGAGTTATTAATGAGTCACGTAGTCAAAAACAGAGTACAGGGAAAGATTGGTTCTGAATTATTGATCAATGTGACGCCGACAGAAGCTCGTGTTGCCTTGGTTGAATATGGCATCTTACAAGAGGTGCATATTGAGCGTCGGATGAAGCGCGGTTTAGTTGGTAATATTTATAAAGGCAAGGTCAGCCGAGTATTACCTGGAATGCAGGCAGCATTCGTCGATATTGGCTTGGATAAAGCGGCGTTCCTGCATGCATCAGATATCGTTCCCCATACCGAGTGTGTCGCCGATGTCGAAAAAGGCAACTTCGTTGTGCGTGATATTGGCGAGTTAGTGCGTCAAGGCCAAGATATTATGGTGCAGGTGGTTAAAGATCCTTTGGGAACAAAGGGCGCCCGCCTAACAACCGATATCACTCTGCCATCTCGTTATTTAGTATTTATGCCAGGCTCTAGCCATGTGGGTGTATCACAACGTATTGAGTCTGAAGAGGTTCGCGCTCGTCTCAAAGGCCTTACCGAGCCTTTTGTGGACGAAGATGGCGGCTTTATTATTCGCACCGCAGCAGAAAATGCCGGGGAGCTAGAGTTAGTTCAAGATGCGGCTTTTTTAAGACGAGTTTGGGCAAAAGTCAGCGAGCGCCGTAAACGCTCAGGTGTTGCGCTGTTGTATCAAGATCTCGCGTTGCCAGTCAGGATTGTGCGAGATTTTGTGGGTACAGAATTAGACCAAATTCAGGTCGACTCTCGCCAAACCTTCGAAGAGTTACTGCAGTTTGCGCAAGAGTTTATGCCAGAGGTTGCCGATAAAATTGAGCACTATTCTGGTCGAGTACCTATTTTTGATCTCTATGATGTTGAAAATGAAATACAGCGTGCACTTGGGCGTAAGGTAGAACTCAAGTCCGGCGGTTACCTTATCATAGATCAAACCGAAGCCATGACCACGGTAGATATTAATACTGGGGCGTTTGTTGGTCACCGTAATCTTGAAGAAACCATCTTTAATACCAACCTTGAGGCGACTAATGCCATTGCGCGTCAACTACGACTGCGCAATTTGGGTGGCATCATCATTATCGACTTTATCGATATGCTTAATAAGGATCATAAAAAGCGGGTGTTGAGTACTCTCGAGGCGGCTTTAGCCAACGATAGAGTTAAAACCAATGTCAGCGGCTTTTCTGGTTTGGGCTTAGTGGAGATGACTCGTAAGCGTACTCGAGAAAGTTTAGAGCATGTACTTTGTGGCGAGTGCCCAGTCTGTTTAGGTAAAGGCAGCTTGAAAACGGTTGAAACAGTTTCCTATGAGATATTCAGGGAGATCATTCGTCTCGATCGTGGCTACGATGCCGATGAGTTTTTGGTGTACTGCTCGCCAGCTGTGTATGGCAGTTTAACTGGCGAGGATAGCCATTTGGTGGCTGAGCTTGGCGCTTATATTGGTAAGCGAGTTAGATTACAGAATGAACCTATGTATGCGCAAAACAAATTTGATGTGGTGATAATGTAGTGTCACGCACATTTTGTCCTCGAACTTTTGGCCGTCTCTGCTGGCAGACTGTCGCGATAATTTTAGTTGTGTTTGCCCTAGGAGTCAGTCTTTTTAGGGGATTATTGCCTAAGCTAGATCAAGTGCGCCAAGAGCTAGTGAGTTATATCGAGCAAGAGTATCAAGTTACAGTACAACTATCAGAACTGAGCGCGGAGTGGCAGGCATTTGGTCCTGCAGTGACGATAAAAAAACTGGTGCTTCCACCTCAAGATAATTTGCCGTTAACGCTCATTGTTGAAAATGTTCATGTGAAGCTCGATTTTTGGCAAACCTTAGTGTCAGCGTCACCTCAAATTGAGAATGTGATATTTGAAGGCGTTAATATTGCCCTCGATATTGATAAGCTTAATCAATCAACCACAGCGACTGTCGATTCCTCTGATAGTGTGGCGAGAGAGGTCAACATTGATTGGCTTTATCAGCTTATGCTGGAGCAACTTGAGCGTTTTTCGATTACCGATGTGACTCTGCAACTGGTCAGTCAAAGCCATCAATACCGCCCTATTCACGTCAATAACCTGCGCTGGCGTAATCGAGATGATTCCCACCGTGCTCAAGGTCAGCTCTATTTGGATAAAAACGCCTCTAAGCTTGAGCGTTTATCTTTGAGTATTGATATTGATGGTAATGGCTATCAACCAGATAGTTTAGAGGGACAAATATATCTCGCGGCCAATTCGTTAGATCTCGGTAAATGGGCGTCAAGGCAGGTTAACCCCTATGACAATAAGCGTGCTTTGCCTCTAGAAGGGGTGGTTAATCTGCAGGCATGGGCTGATTTTTCTGATCGCCAAATCACCTCCGCTACGGTTGCATTTAGTCCGAGTTGGTTACAGTGGCAACTTAATGGTGAACAACAGAAATTCGAGATCCAAGGCGGGCAGTTAAATTGGTCTCCAACGGCACTGGGGTGGCACCTAGGGAGTGCGAACTTGGCATTCGTCACCAATGAAACCCCATGGCCTGAGCTAAAATTTTCAGTAAATAAACGCAATGATCATATCAGAGCGGGGCTTAATGAGCTTGATATCCAAGCGCTGTTGCCCTTATTGCCTCTCCTGCCTAGCATGAGCCTTGCGGGACTGCATAAGTGGCAGGCAATGGATCCTCATGGCGTGATTAAGAACCTACAGCTTGACTATCAATTTGAGCAGCCGTTGTTGCTTTCGGTAGATGCACAGAAAGTAACTTGGAAATATGCCAACGGTATTCTCGGTAGTGCCCCAATCGATCTCCAGCTTGGTATGCGTGGTGATAACCTCTATGTGTCTGCACCTGCTCAAGAGTACATTATTGATTTTGATGGTGGATTCGAGCGACCTATCGAGCTACAAGGTGAGGCGTTTTCCGTTAAATATGCATTTAATGATGCCGTGCTTATCGCGCCTAAATTAACCTTTGAGAATGCTGATATTGCGGTCGATGCTGGATTAAAAATGCAGTTCGATCAAACTGCTTATCTGAGTTTGTTAGCGGATGTCGATATTAAAGATGCCGCCAAGGCCAAATATTATTTTCCTAAACATGGCATGAGTGAATCGCTGAGAAGTTATCTCGAAGGCGCGATAAAAGCGGGTAATAGTGATGATGCAACAGTGGTTTGGCAAGGTGCACTAGCGGATTTTCCTTATCAAGATAACAGTGGCGTCTTTCAGGCTGGGTTCTCGCTGAAGCAAGCTCGATATCAGTTTCAGCCTGATTGGCCTGACGTGACCGACTTGAGTTTGGAGGCCTTGTTCGAAAATGCTTCGATGGATCTTTGGGTTAACAAAGGCCAGCTCTTGGACGTGGCTGCCGATGGTGCTCATGTTGCTATTGCTAAAATGAGTCATGAGACTGTGTTGACGGTACGCGCTGATCTGCATACCGCGGGTGATGCCGCGAAAGAGGTGTTAATTCGTTCACCGCTTAAGGACAGTGTCGGGGCCACGCTTCAAGTGGTACAAGTTCAAGGCGAGGTCGACGGCAAGCTCGATCTCACTATCCCTTTGTATAAAGGCGGTATTGCGGACATTAAGGGGACGGTCAGTTTTGCCGACACGCCAGTGTATTTAGCGAAACCAGGTGTACAGCTCGACGCGGTAACGGGTGAGGTCTATTTTGTTAATGATGTCGTCACTGGTGAAGCAATACAGGCTAACTTATTTGAGCAGCCCGTTAGTTTGAGTTTTGATACTGGAAAACTCAATAAAAATTATGGCTTGAATTTAGATATGCAGGGGAGTTGGCAACTGGACTCGCTGCCAAAAATCTTAGATAACCCCCTTAAGGACTATTATCAAGGCCAAGCTAATTGGCAGGGGGCAATGACATTGATTTTTGACCCCTTGGGCTATCGCATTCAGGCTCAGGTTGATAGTGATCTCGAAGGGGTTAGCTTAACATTGCCCGGTAAGTTTGCTAAGGGAGCCGATAGTAAAAGACAATTATCTTTTGAGCTTATTGGTGACAATAAACAATCCTCGCTGGGGGCAAAGTTAGGTGACCAGTTGGAGTTTTGGGGCGGCTTTAACGAGGATTCGGCTGGGCAGCTCGCTCACTTTGATCTGCTGCTGGGACGGACCTTTAAGCCGGGTGATCAGCTACGTCGTCAACAAGGACATTTACAATTAGATTTGCCACAGACAGATTTATCACCCTGGTTGCCAATTATTAGAGGTTTCATTGCAGATATCCCAGTGAGTAAATTAGCGATAGATGCCGCGATGACCGAGGCTCTAGCGACTGATGAAAGTTTAGCGCCTGAGCAAAGCCTAGTTATTGATGAGACCTTAGCCCAAGCTTTAGCGGTACAACCAGCCGAGGCGCCGCAGTTAGGATTTTTCCCACCACTGGTTTCGATTGATGGTCGTATGAAACAGCTAACAGTGTTTGGATTATCTATGACTGACCTGAGTTTGCAGGCCAATCCGACGGAGCACGGTTGGCGCTTTGAAGGGCAGTCGCATGAGTTTGAAGGTCGTGTTGATTTTTACCCAGATTGGTCGTCACAAGGATTAAAAATAGTTGCTAAACATTTTGATTGTTCACCAGCGGTGAAGAAGCCTGAAGAAGCGATTATTGCCAGCGATACCGTACTAAGCAATCTTCCCCCTTTGGCGGTGGATGTGGACGAATTTAGTCTTTACGGTAAGCAATTAGGCCACTTAGTATTTCAAGGTACACCTGTTGGTGGGGACTATCAAATTCAAACTATTTCGCTTAATACGCCTAGCATTGCGTTAAAAGGTAAAGGGGCGTGGTTAAACAATGAACAACAAAATATTACCGAGTTTGAACTTGATCTGCAGGCAAAGCAGTTTGATGAAGTCTCTGAGCGCTTGGGAATAGACCCAGGCTTAAAAGAGGCTCCGCTTGATCTGCAAGCTAAACTGTCATGGACTGGTGCGCCCTATGGATTTTCTTTGGAAACCCTTAATGGTCAGATTGATTACAAGCTAGGTAAGGGGCATCTGTCAGAAGTGAGTGATAAAGGGGCGCGTATCTTTTCGTTATTTAGCCTCGACTCTCTGCTGCGCAAGTTATCGTTAGATTTCTCCGATGTATTTGGTAAAGGCCTCTATTTTGATTCGTTTTCAGGTACCTTAAAACTCGATGACGGTGTGGTAAAAACGACCGATTCTGAGATGGCAGCGGTTGCGGGTAATATGCGGGTACGTGGTTATACTGACTTAACCACTGAAAGCCTTAACTATGATATTCGTTTTGTGCCCAAATTAGCCTCGAGTGTACCTACCGTGGTGCTGCTGAGTACGGGCGGTTGGACCTTCGGTTTGGGTGCATTTGCGTTAACTAAGGTCCTTGAGCCTGTGATTGAAGTGATTTCTGAAATACGCTTTAGGGTGACAGGAACCATGTCAGAGCCCAAACTGGAAGAATTAGAGCGTAAGAGTAAAGAGATTGAGATCCCTGAATCGGCCTTGCCTGAACACTTAAGGAAAAAGAGTATTGCAGAGCCCTTAGGTGACAGTGTTAGTCTTGAGGCGATAAAACCATCGCAATCAAACAGTACCAAGGATATAAATAGTAATAGTAGGGCAGCTACTACACCCGTTTCAACTCAAGCGGTTAAGAGTGAAACCAATGCGGCCGGTGTTGAGATCCCTAAACCCGTGGTTGAAGCCCCGCCGGAATTCAAAGAGTCATCTAAACCTTTAAATGTTGCGCCTACTAAGGTTGTGCCAATACCCGTAAAACCAAAGCAAGAACAAAGCGAGAATACAAGTTCGAGTGATAACGGTGACAGCCGTGGTAACAAGGAGCAAGTGGATGCAGATAAGCTTATTACAATGTCAGAGTGGCCGCGACGTCGAGGCCAACCTCAGCTTTATCAGCGAGCAGCTTGAGCAGCTAAAGGTTACCGAAAAACCGCATTTAGTGGTTCTACCCGAGTGCTGTTTGCTATTTGGCGGGCATGAGAGTCAACAACTTGCCCATGCGGGAACCAATGAGCAAAGCGTACTTAAACAGGCGCTAGCCAATCTAGCTTCACAATATGGGGTTTACCTTGTCGCAGGAACCCTCCCTATTCTTGCCGATGATGGACGAGTGTACAGTCGAAGTTACCTGTTTGATGATAATGGCCGAACTTTAGGGCACTATGACAAATTACATCTGTTTGATGTCGATGTTGCCGATGGCACCAAAAACTATCGTGAAAGTGATACATTTTGCCCCGGGGAGCAAATAAGCGTTATCGATACACCTTTCGGAAAAGTAGGTATGGCGATATGCTACGACTTAAGGTTTGCCGACCTGTTTAGGGCGATGAGAATACAAGGGGCTGAGATCATTGTACTTCCAGCAGCATTTACTCGAGTAACAGGTGAGGCTCATTGGCTGCCTTTAATTCAGGCTAGGGCGATAGAGACTCAATGTTTTGTGTTGGCTGCTGCTCAGTGGGGGCAACATAATCAAGGCAGTCGAGAAACTTGGGGTCACAGCTGTGTGGTTGGCCCATGGGGTGATGTATTGGCGCAAAAGCCTGAGCAATGTGGTTGGTTAACGACCTCTATAGATGTCAGCGAGATAGAAGATATTCGCAAGGGGATCCCCGTAGTAAAGCACAATCGTTTCATTGAACCTAAGTTAAGGTAATAAGCTGATTGTATTAAACGAATAATGTATAACTCGTGAAATGCGAGCTAATAGAGAGAGAATTAATGCCATTTTTAACCCAAGTAGAACAGAGTTTATTGCAGGATGGATTGTCACTAGATCAATTGCAAGGCTACCTCAACAGTATTCACCAACATAAGATCGATTTTTCTGATCTCTATTTTCAAGGTAGTCGTCATGAGTCTTGGGTGTTAGAAGATGGCATAGTCAAAGATGGTAGTTTCCATATTGAACGTGGTGTCGGTGTTCGCGCTATTTCTGGAGAGAAAACGGGCTTTGCTTATGCCGATGAAATCACACCAGTGGCGCTGAGCGCAGCGGTCGAAGCGGCTAGAGGGATCTCTGTTGCGGGCAATAGTGGTCGCGTACAAGCGTGGAAGACCCAGAATATTAATCCTCTTTACCAGAGCGCTGATCCCATTGCAGCGATGGAAGAGGTGAAAAAAATCCAGCTATTAAAGCAAGCCGATGCTTATGTTCGCAGTCTAGACAGCCGTATTATTCAAGTGGTTATCAGCCTTTCTGGAGTTCATGAAGAGATTTTAGTGGCGGCAAGTGATGGCACTCTAGCGGCGGATATTCGTCCATTAGTACGGTTTAACTGTAGTGTGATTTTAGAGCAAGATGGTAAACGTGAACGCGGTGCCAGTGGTGGCGGTGGACGTCATGATTATCAAGGATTCTTTGACAATGATGAGACTGGGTTACCCAGCTGCTTTGCATTTGCAAAAGAAGCCGTGCGCCAAGCATCGGTTAACTTAACCGCTATCGATGCACCCGCAGGAGAGATGCCGGTAGTACTTGGTGCTGGCTGGCCCGGTGTATTACTGCATGAGGCTGTAGGTCATGGTTTAGAAGGTGATTTTAACCGTAAAGGTAGCAGTGCATTTAGTGGGCTTGTTGGCCAGCAAGTGGCATCAACATTAGTTACCGTTGTTGATGATGGCACGATAGCTAATCGTCGTGGCTCACTTAGCATCGATGATGAAGGTATGCCCACTCAGAAAACCGTGTTGATTGAAAACGGTATTCTCAAAGGCTATATGCAAGACAAGCTCAATGCTCGCTTGATGGGTGAGCACTCAACGGGCAATGGTCGCCGCGAATCTTATGCCCATCTGCCAATGCCGCGCATGACCAATACTTATATGGAAGCGGGAGAGTCAGATCCTGCTGATATTATTAAGTCGGTTGAAAAAGGGATTTATGCGCCTAATTTCGGTGGCGGACAGGTGGATATCACTTCAGGCAAGTTTGTATTTTCGGCGTCAGAAGCTTACCTAATTGAAAAAGGCGAAATTACCCAAGCAATCAAAGGGGCAACGTTGATTGGTAATGGCCCTGAGGCCATGGGACAGATCTCTATGGTGGGTAATGACTTGGCGTTAGATCAAGGCGTAGGTGTTTGTGGCAAAGATGGGCAAAGTGTGCCCGTAGGCGTGGGGCAGCCGAGCCTGAAGCTCGACAGGCTGACAGTCGGGGGGACGGCCTAGCAAATGGCTGCGGCGTGTCAGCTGAGACGCCGCGATTGATGAGGGGCATTTTGCCCTTAATTGCTTGGTCATCTTTTCAACACTCCTATAGGGTGTTAACATTCACCAAGGATATAGAGTAATAACTCTAGAGGTGTTAATGAAATATTTGTATACGATCTGGCTGTCCTTGATGGTCCTAGGGGCGCAGGCCGCTCATGGGCAAGAGCTTGCCTTTGGCGAGGCGTGGCAGCAGCTATTGCAGGTGAGTGATAAGCTGCAGGCCAGTCAGCAGGAGGTTAATCGAGCCCTGGCGGAGAAAGACGCCGGGGATGATCTTAATCTGCCCTCGCTGTCGATAAATGGCAGCTATACACGGTTAGAGAAACCGATAGAGCTGGACTTAAGGGATCTTAACCCCTTAGCGACTTTCGACCCCGCGAGTTTACCCCCAACCCTTGGTGCGGCCTTGGGGGCTATTCCTGGTTCGCTGTTTATCACCCCTTTTACCGAGCAAGATATTTTCCGTTCCAGCTTGCAGGCGATGTGGCCTATCTATACCGGTGGTCGCATCAGTGCCGCTCAGGGTATACATGAAGCTCAGGTGGCCGAGAAGGAGCAGCAGCATCAACTGTCGACGCGGGATCTCTTCGTCCAGCTGGTGGACAGATACTATGGTGTGGCAGTGAGCCATGCCCTGATGGCGACAAGAGGTCAGTTAGTGGATGCGCTGACCGAACATGCCGATCATGCCGTTAAGTTGGAGCAGCAGGGACAGATCGCCAAGGTGGAACGTCTTAACGCTCAGGTGGCATTGGAAAATGCCAGAGTGGATTATGCCAGCGCTAAGCGCCAGCTGGAGATGAGTCAGATTGCCCTGTCACGTATGTTGCACCAGCCCAATGTCGATACCGTCTCTCAGTTGTTTCTTCTGGAAATCTCGCCTTCTTTAGGTCAGCTGAGTCAACTGACGCTTTCTAGCCATCCGGCTCTCAAGTTGCTGGAGGCCAAAGAGGTTCAGGCCAATGGCCTTATCGATGTGGAAAAGGGCAGCTATTACCCTACGGTCTTTCTTTATGGTAACTATACCCTGTATGAAGACGATTCCCTGCTAGCCAAGATGGAGCCCGACTGGATGGTTGGTGTTGGGGTGAAGATCCCGCTTATCAGTCGCGACGGTCGCAGTGGTAAGGTCGAAGCTGCCCGTAGTGCCCTGTTGCAGGCGCGCTATACCAAGGCCCAGACTCAGCAAGATCTGAGTCTTTTACTGGATCAGAGCTATCGTCAGCTGCAGCAGGCCAGAGAGGAGACAGAGTCGTTAAACCTCTCCTTGTCTCTTGCTAAGGAAAACAAACGCCTGCGGGATCTCGCCTTTAGTCAGGGACTGTCTACCTCGATTGAGAAGGTGGATGCCGAGCTTAAACTAAGCGGGGTGCAGACTCAGCAGTTGGCTGCCCAGTATCGTTATGTACAGGCCTATGCCAGATTGATGGCCATCAGTGGTCAGTTAGATGAATTTATCGGTCGTTCACGCACCGCCCAGGAGAGAGCAGATGCGCACTAACAGAATCTTAGCCCTTGTTGCCCTAGTCGCCTTGATTGTCCTCTTGGCCTATGGACTTCATTTGGCTCACACTCCTAAGGTCACGCGTTTGCAGGGGCAGATCGAGGCTAGAGAATATAATGTTTCCTCCAAAGTGCCTGGGCGGGTTTCTCAGGTCATGGTGCGTCGAGGTGACCAAGTGGCCGAAGGCGATCTGCTGTTTGCCATCGACAGTCCTGAGCTCAATGCCAAGTTGATGCAGGCACAAGGAGGACGTGATGCCGCCAAGGCGTTGCAGCAAGAGGCGGATAACGGCGCTCGTAAGCAACAGATATCGGCGGCGAAAGAGCAGTGGTTGAAGGCAAAAGCGGCGGCCACCTTGGCCGAGACCACCTATAAACGGGTAGAAGCCCTGTTCAGTGAGGGCGTGTTGGCGCGTCAAAAGCGTGACGAAGCCTTTACCCAGTGGCAGGCTGCCAAGTATACCGAGCAGGCGGCTTATGCCATGTATCAGATGGCGGAAGAGGGGGCCCGTGAAGAAACCAAGGCGGCTGCTGAGGGTAATGTCCGCATGGCCGAAGGGGCCGTTAATGAGGTCAGTTCCATCTTGGCCGACAGTCAAATGCGCTCACCTAAGTCGGGTGAGGTTAGCGAGGTGCTGCTGCAAGCTGGCGAACTGGCGCCTAGCGGTTTTCCTGTGGTGAGTGTGATCGATATGCAGGATGCCTGGGCAGTGTTTCAGGTTCGAGAAGATCAGCTTAAAGACTTTAAGGTTGGCGATACGCTAGAGGTGGAGATCCCTGCACTCGGCCAACGTTTTTCCTTTAAAGTGGCGCACATTAGCGTCATGGGACACTTTGCCACTTGGCGCTCTACCGAGAGTGGTCACGACTTCGATATGCGCACCTTTGAGATGGAGTTAAGACCAATGGAGCCCATTGCCGACTTAAGGGTGGGTATGACCAGCTTACTGGTGCCTTAAGCCTTGACTTCCATGGTCAATCTTATAAAGCGAGAGCTCAGGCGACTATGGCAGTCGCCCTGGCAACTCGCCCTGGTCAGCTATCTGCCTCTGCTGGGCACGCTCGTGCTTTGGTGGTTGTTTAGCGCAGGATTGCCGACCGCACTGCCGGTGGCGGTCGTGGATCAGGATCAGAGTCAGCTAAGCCGTATGCTGGTACGTCAGTTAGCGGCCAATTCTGTTGTCAAACCCATTAGTTATCAAGATATAGGTCAAGCCCAAGCGGCTATGGAGAAGGCCGATGTCTATGCCGTGATGGTTCTGCCATTTCAACTTAATCGTAAGCTATTGATTGGTCATCAGCCCACGATAGATATTCGTTACAACGCCCAGTTTTTGTTGGTGGGTAAACTGCTCTCCAGTCAGATACAGATGAGCCTGGCCGACGGTCTTAAACAGAAGGCAAGACTGAAAATGCTGGCCTCTGGGGTGTCGCCCGAGCAGGCCAATATTAATCTGAACATGATAAAGACCCAGAGCAGTGCACTCTATAACGCCAATAACAACTATGTCGCCTTCTTGGTACCACCTATTTTGATCGCCTTGGTGCAGATAGTGGCCATGTTGGTGTTTGCCAATGCTTTGTCTGATGAGCTAAGACACAATACCTTGCCCGAGTGGTTTGCCTTAGGTACTTACAAGGTGCTTTGGGCTAAGGTGCTGGTTTATACGCCGCTGCTGATGTTACAGATGGGGGTGATATATGCTTGGCTCTATGGCTATCTCGGCCTGCCGCTAAGCAGTGGTCTGGGTCAGTTGTTTGCCGCACAGGTAATGATGCTGTTGGTGGTATGGTTGATCGTGTTGACCATCTTTGCTGTGCTGCAGGACGGTGCAAGGGTGATCAGTCTCTGCACCGCTCTGTTTGCGCCATCATTTGCTTTTATGGGCGTCACTTTCCCCACCCATGAGATGCCTATGTTGGCTCAGTGGTGGCGGCAGATCATGCCTTCCAGTCACTATGTCGATACCCATATCGGTGTGATCGCCTATGACCAAGGCATTGACGCGTTATTGCTGCAACTCTTTAGCTATTGGGGCTTTCTGCTGCTGATCCCCGTGATCGCCGTGTTACTGACAAAGATCCGCCGAGACCAGGCTAAAGAGCAGATGGCGGAGGTGCAGGGATGAACTTTTTCAGCCTGATGTTTGAGGAGTTCAAGGCCATAGTCTCAGACAAGGCGATTGCTATTACTTTGTTTGGTGGCGTGCTTTTTTATTCCGTGCTCTACCCTTTGCCTTATCTCAATGAGGTACCAACAAAGCAGCAAATTGTCGTGGTCGATGGTGATAATTCCAGCTTGAGTCGCTTGGTGATTCGTCACGCGCAGGCGAGTCCTAAACTTGATGTCGTCGCTCATGTGGCTAACTTGACCCAAGCGCAGGCGGCCGTCAATGCCGGGGAGGCTCATGGTTATCTGGTTATCCCTGAAGGATTCCGTCACAATCTGCTGCGCCAGCAAGGCGTTACCTTAGCTTATGGCGGCGATGCCAACTATTTTCTGGTCTACTCGGCCATTCTAGAAGGGCTGGTTTCGGTCGGCATAGAAGCGGGTAAATACATACAGTTTACCGGTCTACTTGCTATGGGAGAGACGGCCAAGCAGGTACAGCTTGAGCTGGATCCTATTCACCTTAACAGTGTGCCAGCCTTCAACCCGAGCTTGGGTTATACCTCCTATGTGGTGCCCGGCGTGCTCTTGCTAGTGCTGCACCAAACCTTGTTAATCGGTACAGGGATCCTCGGGGCTGGCCAATGGCAGCGCCAGGGCTATTGGCGTCAGGTAAGCTTAGGCCAGCTTCTGTGTGCCAGGGTGGCGACCTTTTCGGTTATCTACAGTATTTTTACTGCCTTCTACATAGGCTTTTGTCATTACTGGTATCAGGTGGGAGTGCAGGGCGATCTCGGGCAAGTGTGTTTGTTTCTGCTGCCCTTTATTTTGTCGACCAGTCTAGCCGGTGTTGCCTTTAGCAGCCTATTTGTTCGACGGGATCTGCCGACCCAGGTGGCACTGCTCATCTCGATGCCGATCCTGTTTGCGTCGGGCTTTGTCTGGCCGGTGGAGTTGATCCCCGTGCCATTGCAGGCCGTATCACAGCTGATCCCTGGGGTGGTGACCATCAAGGGGATGTTAGAGCTTAATCAAATGGGGGCTAGTTGGCCAAGTGTGGTGCATTTGTGGTGGCAACTTTGGGGTTTGGCATTAGTTTACTTGGTACTGGCTTATTTCGGAGTGCGTTATCGCTTGAATGTAATGCCAATTAATAATGAGCAGTGATCTAATATTCACCGCAACCTTAACCCGTATTCCAATTTGAAAACTGATTGACTCAGGGTGTTTTTTGGCAACTCATTCAAGGTGAATGGATGATGGAATGCTTGTGCTCATGTAAGGTCATTCAACGCAGAGGTAGGAAGGTAAGGCGAAGCACGACTAAAGGGATTTAGGAGGTAACACATGGAGCGGTTACCGAGGATGCTAGAGACGAGGAGCAATTAAAGACCTTGCCTCATCAGCGCTAACCTTTAGTGCTAACTCGTCGCTGAGCGATCACACCTTTATACTCATTGGTATTAGGATCATCAAATTACCACCATACTCCCCGAACTAAACCCGATAGCGTAAGTGTGGAGCTGGTTACGGCTGCACCATTTAGCGAATCGCAGCTTTTAAGGTTATGAGGATATCGTTGTTATGAGGATATCGTTGCAGCCTGTTCTGGGCTTGGAACAACTTGATCAGTGATACGACAAGAGTGATCTCTTTATGTCGTAGAGTGTGGGCAATAATAATTAAATTAAGATGGAATGGTATAACAAGCAGCAAAGATAAAAAATAGGCATTTAATTTAACTAAATGCCTATTCAATTGTCTACTTTCGATCGCTTAATGTGGAACCCTTGCTCGCTTCGCACATTATAAACTAGCTGTATTGATGCTATTAAGCGCAGTTTCTAAGCGAGTTAAGTTATATTTGTAGATAACGTTATCAGTGGCTTTAGCTGCACGTTTAAAGTCTTCTAAAGCACCTAGATTATCGTTAGCCATTAGTTTCATTACACCGCGGTTATTGAATGCGTATGCTCGAATATCAGCACTCGGTGCTAGAGAAGCGCTTAATGAACTGGCTACTGCTGCGCTACACGCTTTCTCTGCCTCGTCAAACTGTGCAAGCTTTGTGTATCCAACGCAAAGGTTTAGGTTGCGAGTATAGTGGTCTAATTCGTTTGCTTCTGCTGATTTTGTTATTTCAACACCTTTTTCGGTGTCACCAGACTGCAATGCTTCTACGCCAGGAGTATCCTTGATGACGACCATCTTGTATTGGCTATTATCTAAATTAGCAAATGCAGTGCTAGACATGGTAAGTAGAAAACCTGCGGCAATTAGTTCTAATGTTTTCATGTTCATCTTTCCCTTGGTTGGTAGTAGCCCCTCGCTACAGGACTAAATTTAGATAAATTAGGAGCTGCTGACAAACGAGAAAAATCATATCGACAGGTTAATTATTTTCACTCATGGGTTTATCTGTATATCTGTATATCTGTTTATCCTTTGTAGACGTTGTCGTTAGAGTAGGCAAATCGCTTAACGACCCACTCAATCAATAGTTGCACCTCTTTTTTGGGCTTATCTTTACCGTGATGAATTAAAAAATAGCGGTCATGACTGTTGAGTGCAGTTGAGAAAAGCTGAATTAAGTTACCGCTATCTAGCCAAGCTTGGCTGATTGGCAGAGGGACTAAGGCGACACCTATTCCTTGCTCTGCGGCCCTTGCAACACTAAACATACTGTCTAGTTGGATGATCTGTTTCGGTTGAAAATCATCAAAGCCAATATTATCAGCCCATTGATGCCACGCATGAGGGCGAGCCTGATGTAAAATCAATGGTGTTTCAGTTAACGCTGCATAGCCTTTAGAGGCTATTTTTTTATAGAGCGCTTTACTACATGCTGGAACGTAATTGAGTGGAAACAGATCGAACGAGTGCTCAAATTGGGGGCGATTACCCGACAACACAATTGATAGGTCGGTATGGGTAAGTTGTTCTGAACGGGTTTTAACGGTTTCGAGTTTGAGATTAATGTTAGGGTATTGGGTCGACCAACCAACGAGTTGCGGCACAAATAATTCACTGGCAAAGAACTCAGGCATGGAAATGCTGACTTCTAACGCCAAGTTGACATGGCTAAACTCATTAACGGTTGTGGTAAGTTGCTGCATTAAAGGTTCTATCTGTTCATAGAAACGCGCGCCAGTTTCCGTTAGCGAAATAGACCTAGTTTGGCGAACAAACAGTGTTTGTTGTAGATTCTCTTCTAACTGTTTGATTTGATGGCTTACGGCCGATGGCGTCAAAAATAGCTTTTTAGCCGTCTCTTTAAAACTCAGACACTCAGCTGCGACACAAAAACAACGTAATCCTCTAAGTGAGGTATGCAAAGGAAGCATGTAATACTCTTGAGTTGCTTAACGAATTATAGATAAAGCAAAGCATGGGCCAGTTGTTAGCCTTTATACTTCAGCGTCTTATGATAATGGCATACTAATAGAATGCCCTGTTTCAGCGCAATATAACCAAGATGGTGCTAGTACGCCTCATTATGAGGCGTAATGGCAGAGATAGTCAATTGAGTTATAACGGAATGAAATTTAAACAGCCAAGTGATCACTCGGCTGTTTCGGTGCGGATATATTTAACTAATTCTGTTGCAGATTTAGATGGTTCATCAGGCTTTTTCGCCAGTTCTTTGTTAGCTTGTCGTACTAGTTGACGTAGCTTCTGTCTTTCCAGTTTTGGATGCTGCTCAATAAGGGCTTGAATCGCATCATCGCCGCCGGTTAATAGCTGATCTTTAGTCTTTTCTGCAACGTTAAGCTTGGAGCTTTCGTTGCGGTTTTGGTTTAGCACGTTTTTAAGATCGGTTTGCAGCTGCTCAATATCAACATTGCGCATGATCTTGCCAATATATTGCAGATGGCGACGATAAGCTTCGGTATTGATGCGAATGGTTTTCGCCTTGAGCACGTTATCATAAAGCAGCTCGTCAAGTTCGAGCTTGTTTATCTGACTCTTGCTCAGTGAAACCAATTGTTTTCCTAACTCTTGGTATACCGCTATTTCTCTTTTCGCTTCGGCTCTGCTGACGTATTCATCGTCATGGTCGAAGGGTTGTTTAAAGTGTTCCGAGTCACCAACAATATTCATAATCAAAAATCTCTTACATAAACTGGCTTAATAATACCATTTCATTGGAATATCGCCTACGAAGCACGGCAGTTATTTAATGTGAAAGCGCATCGGGTTTGTTATGCTACTGCCATTATTGATCACTAAAGAGTAGATTTGTGCCTTCACCTAGCATTGAAACTGAACTGGATTCATTAAAAGACGCCGTTGCTATGGCATTAGAATATGCCGCTACTTTGGGCACCACGGGTGCCGAAGTCGCAATTAGTAAACAACAAGGATTATCGGTATCGACTCGCCTTAAAGAGGTTGAAACCGTCGAGTTTAATAAAGATGGTGCGCTAGGTATCACCCTGTTTAGGGATGGCTGCAAAGGTAGCTCTTCTACTTCAGATTTAAGTCCTGACGCGATTCGCCGTGCCGTTAAAGCGGCCGATGATATTGCTAAGTTCACCTCAGAAGATCCCTTCAATGGTTTAGCCGATGCTGATTTAATGGCTCAGCATATTGAAGATCTTGAGCTCTATTATCCTCACGAAACAACGCCTGCTGAGCTTGAAGTGTTAGCCGCTCGCGCCGAAGAAGCAGCTTTAGACGCTGATTCCAGAATTAAAAACTCCGATGGTGCTAGTGCAAACGCCCACACTGGTGCAAAAGTTTATGGTAATAGCCACGGCTTCTTAAATGGCTACGTCAGTTCTCGCTATAGCCTTAGTTGTGTGGTGATTGGCGAACAAGATGGCAACATGCAGCGTGATTATGATTATACGGTAGCGCGTAAGTTTAGCGATCTGTGGACGCCAGAAGCCGTTGGCCAAAAAGCGGCTGAGAAAACTGTTAGTCGCCTCGGCGCGCGTAAGATTGCGACCACCAAGTTACCTATTCTGTTTGCCCCAGATGTGGCAACGGGCTTAATGGGCCATTTAGTTGGTGCGATCAGCGGTAGTAGCTTGTATCGTAAATCGAGTTTCCTGCAAGACTCCATCGACACTCAACTGTTTCCTGATTGGTTTACTATTGCCGAGCAGCCTCATCTTAAAGGTGCATTAGCCAGTGCCTATTATGATAATGAAGGCGTGGCGACTATCGATCGTAATATTATCGATAAGGGCATCTTATCGACTTACCTGTTAACCAGTTATTCGGCGCGAAAGCTTGGATTAACCAATACTGGTCATGCGGGTGGCATCTATAACTGGACCCTTGCTCATACAGGACAAACCTTTGACCAGCTTATCAAGCAGATGGGCACAGGCCTCATAGTCACCGAAGTGATGGGTCAAGGAGTGAACGGCGTGACTGGCGATTATTCTCGCGGCGCGGCTGGCTTCTATGTCGAAAACGGCGTGGTTCAATATCCAGTAGAAGAGATCACCATTGCGGGCAACCTCAAAGACATGTACCGCAATATCGTTGCGGTGAGTAAAGATAGAGATCTGCGTTCATCGATTAGAACTGGTGGGATCTTACTCGACGAAATGAAGATCGCGGGTAACTAAGAGCCATTCTCTTGCGTTAAGATTAGCGAGTGCCAAGGCACTCGCTTTTTTATGTCTGCAATTAAGCAGCAACTAAATCTCGACCGTCGCACTCTTGTGAACAAAAAGCTAAACTTAAGCTTGAATATATGGCTATCCATATATATGATTTGGCATATATGAAGAGTGTTTTTAGGGGAAAGATAATGGCGACTGCGATTTTTAAGGCATTATCCGATGATACCCGTTTGCTGAGTTTGTTGTTGATTCATGCAGAAGGCGAGCTATGTGTTTGCGAACTTATGGCAGCGCTTGATGAGAGTCAGCCCAAGATCTCTCGTCATCTGGCTCAGTTACGTAAGGCTGAGCTGCTGAGTGATCGTCGTCAGGGGCAATGGGTATTTTATCGTATAAACCCTGGATTAGCGCCATGGGCGTTAAATGTCATAGAGCAAACAAGAGCTGGTAATCAGTCTCTGTTAGCCAGAGGCTTAGCGCGCTTGCAACAGATGGGGCAAAGACCTGAACGAGTAAAGGCTTGCTGCTAGCTAACGGCGACTGGGCGCAACACATAGTGATAGGTAAATACCATGGGACTGTTTGAGCGTTACTTGAGTGTGTGGGTTGGTTTGGCAATTGTGTTTGGTGTGGTTTTGGGCCATTTTTTCCCCGATCTGTTTAGTGTTATCGCTGCATTAGAATACGCCAAGGTCAATTTATTAATTGCACTGCTTATCTGGGTGATGATCTATCCAATGATGGTGCAAATTGACTTTTCAGCAGTAAAAAATGTGGGTAAAAGCCCCAAAGGTTTAGTGTTGACCCTAGTGATAAACTGGTTGATTAAACCTTTCACCATGGCGTTACTTGGCTGGTTATTCTTTAAAGTATTCTTCGCTAGTTTGGTCGATGCGCAAACTGCGAGCGAGTATATCGCTGGGATGATCTTACTCGGCGTCGCACCCTGTACGGCTATGGTGTTCGTCTGGAGCCAATTAACTAAGGGCGATCCCAATTACACCTTGGTACAAGTGTCGGTAAATGATCTGATCATGGTGGTGGCCTTTGCCCCTATCTGTGCTTTTCTTCTTGGGGTGAGTGATATTCAGGTACCTTGGGAAACCTTACTCATATCTGTGGTGCTCTATGTGGTGTTGCCCTTGATTGCTGGGGTGATAACCCGCCAAGTGTTAAATCGCCGAAGTCAACATGGAGTCGATACCTTTGTTAGTCGCCTTAAGCCATGGTCTATATTGGGGCTGTTAGCGACAGTGGTGTTGCTGTTTGGATTGCAGGCTAACACCATATTGGCCCAACCGCAGAATATTGTACTTATCGCGATTCCGCTGCTTATTCAAACCTATGGCATTTTCTTTATCGCTTACTTTGCCGCGAAAAAACTCAATATAGCGCAAAATGTAGCAGGCCCTGCGTGTATGATCGCTACCTCCAACTTTTTTGAACTCGCAGTTGCGGTTGCTATCTCGTTGTTTGGATTACATTCGGGAGCGGCACTAGCCACTGTGGTCGGCGTATTAGTCGAAGTGCCTGTCATGTTGTCGCTGGTTGCGTTCGTTAATCGAGATAAAGCCAAATATCAGCAGGCCATAAGCACCGAATCCGGTTGCTAAATGATCAAAGTTTCCCCTTTTTTAGGATAGTAATATGACAATTAAGATAGGTATTAACGGCTTTGGCCGTATGGGGCGCTTAGCATTGCGTGCGGCGTGGGATTGGGATGATGTGGAGTTTGTGCACATCAATGATCCAGCTGGGGATGCGGCCACCTTGGCGCACCTACTGACGTTTGATTCAATCCATGGCCGTTGGGCCCATGATGCGACCGCCGATGGCTCGCAGATTGTGATTGGTCAGCAGCGCATAGCAACCAGCATGAACAAGACGATTAGCGATACCGACTGGTCAGGATGCGATCTGGTGATTGAAGCATCGGGGGTGATGAAAACCAAGGCCTTACTGCAAGCCTATTTAGAGCAAGGCGTTAAGCGCGTTGTGGTGACAGCCCCTGTGAAAGAAGATGGCGTGCTAAATATCGTCATGGGTGTTAATCATCATCTGTACGACAAGGATAAACATCCTATTGTGACCGCAGCGTCTTGCACCACTAACTGTTTAGCGCCTGTGGTGAAAGTCTTACATGAGCAGATAGGCATTAAGCATGGCTCGATGACGACCATTCATGACATCACCAACACCCAAACTATCTTGGATGCACCCCACAAAGATCTTCGCCGGGCACGGGCTTGTGGTCAGTCATTGATCCCAACTACTACCGGCTCGGCAACGGCTATCACTCATATCTTCCCTGAGCTAAAAGGCAAATTGAATGGCCATGCGGTTCGGGTGCCGCTGGCTAATGCATCTATCACAGACTGCGTGTTCGAGATGCAGCGTCCCGTCACCGAAGTTGAGGTGAATGGGCTGTTTAAACAGGCTGCAGAAGGCGAACTCAAAGATATTTTAGGTTATGAGGAGCGCCCTCTGGTATCGGTGGACTATAAGACAGATCCGCGTTCAAGCATTGTCGATGCGCTCTCGACCATGGTAGTGAACGATACCCAGCTTAAAGTTTATATTTGGTATGACAACGAGTGGGGCTACGCTAACCGCACCGCGGAACTTGCCAGAATGGTTGGTCGTTTGGATAAGGCATAGCGGGTATTTTACATTGCCTAGTCAGGGAAGTGATGATTGATGTTTGCCACGATTCGCGCGCTACCAGCTGAGATAAGACAATACCTGATTGTCACTGGTAACTATTGGGCATTTACCTTGACCGATGGTGCGCTGCGTATGCTAGTGGTATTGCACTTTCACCAACTCGGTTATTCGCCGCTAGCCATTGCCATGTTGTTTATCTTCTATGAGTTCTTTGGGGTCGTCACTAATTTAGTTGGCGGCTATCTCGGTGCGCGTTTAGGCCTTAATCGCACCATGAACATCGGCTTGGGTTTGCAAGTGGCGGCCTTGTTGATGTTATTGGTGCCTAGTGCTTGGCTTACTGTGCCTTGGGTGATAGCTGCGCAGGCCGTGTCAGGGATCGCCAAAGACCTCAACAAGATGAGTGCCAAAAGTAGCGTTAAGATGCTGGTGGCCAAGGGCGAAGAGGGCAGATTATACAAATACATCGCGCTGCTAACGGGGTCTAAAAATGCGCTAAAAGGCGCGGGTTTTTTCTTAGGTGGAGCACTGTTGGCTCTGCTGGGGTTTCAGGGGGCGATTGGGTTAATGGCTGCGCTGCTGAGCCTTGTTTGGTTGACAAGTATCATCAAGCTGAAGCAAGACTTAGGCAAGGCGAAGTATAAGCCTAAGTTTAGTGAGCTGTTTTCTAAAAGCCGCGCGATTAATATCTTGTCTGCGGCGCGTATGTGCTTGTTTGCCGCGCGAGATGTGTGGTTTGTGGTGGCATTGCCTGTTTATCTTGCCAGTCAGTTTGGCTGGGATCATTATGCCGTCGGTGGATTTCTGGCGTTATGGGTGATAGGGTATGGTGCGGTGCAAAGTGTTGCCCCTAGGCTGACTGGCAAAGCAAGTGGCGTCGTACCCGATGGCCGTACCGCGCTATTGTGGGCGTGTGGGTTGGCCTTTATTCCTGCGGCTATCGCGCTCCTCATGACTGCCAATTATGCCACCGAATATTCCCAAGCCGCTTTGCTGCTTGGTTTACTCGTGTTTGGCGTTGTGTTTGCGGTGAATTCTTCCCTGCACAGTTATCTTATCGTTAGCTATGCCAGCGATGATGGTGTGTCACTGGACGTTGGCTTTTATTATATGGCCAATGCTATGGGACGCCTGCTCGGCACCCTTTTGTCTGGCTGGGTGTATCAGCAGTTTGGGCTTATTGCTTGTCTGTGGATCTCAACTGGGCTACTCGGGGCCACTGCGCTGCTCAGTGTTGGCTTACCGAGGCGATAATCCTGAAATAAGGCGTGGCCATTATTTCTGTTTGTTTGAGTAAACTGCGCTAAGCTAGATTCTCTTCTATGGCTGTCATAACACTATTCAATGTAAGTATTCTCAAATGCTAAGATATACCTTACTATTCCAACGAAGCTAAAACTCACCTAGGGCCTGTTGATCTTTCAAGGTTGTTTTTGCAGCGAATTGTGGGGTATTTATACAAGGCAGAAGCTTTGTAGCTGTAGTTATTCTACGTAAAAAGCTCAGAACGCAGTAGCAATGACCAACAAACGCTGCCCGAAGGGGGCGATCTAAATTCAACCCGCAAAGTCAGCCCTAGTGAAGATCAGGCAATTTTGACTTAAGTAAACACCTGATGAGCACCGCATGAGCAATGCGGTCATTCGATTTATGCATTTGATTGATGTTAGGCGTATTTTTATTCAATCGTCCTATTATTATGGCGTATACCCTTTTATAGTTTTTCAGCATTACTGGAGACAACACTCATGACAAACGTGGATGCCACGGTGTTAACGACTAAGCCATCCCAAGATGGTTTCCACATGCCGGCCGAATGGGCGGCTCAGCAAGCGGTGTGGATGCTTTGGCCCTATCGTCCTGACAACTGGCGCTCTGCGGGCGCTTATGCTCAGGCGACATTTGCTAAGGTGGCAGATGCCATTGGTGCGGCGACACCTGTTTATATGGGGGTTCCCAAGGCATTTTTGGCTGAGGCCAAGAGAGTTATGCCTCACCACGTCACTTTGGTCGAGATAGATAGCAACGATTGCTGGGCTCGCGATACAGGGCCTACTGTAGTGGTGAATGCTAAGGGTGAATGCCGCGGTGTTGACTGGGGCTTTAATGCTTGGGGTGGCCATAACGGTGGCTTGTACTATCCATGGGATATGGACGAACAGGTAGCAGAGCAGATGCTGAAACAGCACGGTTTTGGCCGTTATCAGGCTCCGCTGATCCTAGAAGGGGGCTCAATTCATGTCGATGGTGAAGGCACCTGCATGACGAGTAGCGAATGTTTGCTCAACAGCAATCGCAACCCTGAGCTGACTCGTGAACACATAGAAGCATTACTGCGTGATTATTTGAATGTGGAGCAGTTTATCTGGTTGCCAGAAGGCGTGTACATGGATGAGACCGACGGGCATATCGACAATATGTGCTGTTTCGCTCGCCCAGGCGAAGTGATTTTACACTGGACGGATGATCAAACAGATCCTCAATACCCTCGTTCAAAAGCCGCTTTGGATATTTTGCAAGACAGTGTGGATGCAAAAGGTCGTAAGTTAACCATTCATCTAATGCCACAACCTGGGCCTTTGTATTGCACTGAAGAGGAATCTCGCGGCGTAACCGAGGGAACTGGCGTGCCACGCACGGCAGGTGAGCGCTTAGCGGGGTCCTATGTAAACTTTTTAATTACCAACCAACGTATCGTTTTCCCGTTGCTTGATCCGTTGACCGATGATATCGCTGCGCAAAAATTGCAGGAGATTTTCCCCGAATATGAGATTGTCGGTGTGCCTGCCCGTGAGATCCTATTGGGTGGTGGTAATATCCATTGTATTACTCAACAGATCCCCTCTGGGCAATAAGTAAAAACCAAGGAGAACACAATGACCATTTATGTCACTGTTGTTGCAACACAATTGGCTTTCGGTAGGAGATCCTAGCATGTATGAAGTAACTGAGGTTTCTATTGCCGAGCTGCGTGCAGCCCTCGAATCAGGTCGCACCACAGCGGTTGAACTGGTGGAGTCATATCTAGCACGGATTGACGCTTACGACGGCCCAGCGACACAAACCAAGCTGAATGCGCTCGTGGTCCGCAATCCAGATGCTATCAAGGAAGCAGAAGCGTCCGATGCACGCCGAGCTCGCGGTGAAACACTTAGCCCACTTGACGGTATTCCCTACACGGCCAAAGACAGCTATTTAGTTAAAGGACTCACTGCGGCGTCTGGCAGCCCGGCGTTTAAGGATTTAGTTGCCCAATATGATGCCTTTGCTGTGGAGCGTCTGCGCGGCGCGGGGGCTATCTGTTTAGGTAAAACCAATATGCCACCTATGGCCAATGGTGGTATGCAGCGCGGTCATTATGGTCGGGCCGAAAGCCCATACAACGCTAACTACCTCACGGCTCCTTTCGCCTCGGGGTCTTCTAACGGGGCGGGTACTGGTACGGCTGCAAGCTATTCTGCGTTCGGCCTAGCCGAAGAGACTTGGTCGAGCGGTCGTGGGCCGGCATCGAACAATGGATTGTGTGCCTATACACCTTCTCGTGGTGTGATTTCCGTACGTGGCAACTGGCCCTTGACCCCGACGATGGATGTTGTAGTGCCTTACACTCGCACTATGGCAGACATGCTCGAAGTGCTGAACGTCATTGTTGCCGACGACCCTATCACCCGAGGTGATCTGTGGCGTTTACAACCTTGGGTCGAGATCCCCAAAGCATCAACAATTCGTCCTGCATCTTACCTGAGTCTTGCCGCCCAACCCGATATGCTTAAGGGTAAGCGTTTTGGGGTGCCGCGCATGTTCATCAATAAGGATGAATTGGCTGGTACCAGCGAAAACCCAGGTATCGGAGGCCCGACCGGTCAGCGCATCAATACTCGCGCGTCTGTGATAGCACTCTGGGAAGCGGCGCGTAAAGCGCTGGAATCTGCTGGCGCCGAAGTCATTGAAGTTGATTTTCCGCTGGTTTCCAACTGTGAAGGTGACCGTCCTGGTGCGCCGACTGTGTTCAACCGTGGCATCGTCTCGCCAGAGTTCCTCGAAGATGAGCTGTGGGAATTATCTGGTTGGGCTTTCGATGAGTTTTTACGTGCTAATAATGATCCTAAACTCAACAAACTGGCTGACGTTAACGGATATTTGATTTTTCCACACGACCTTGGCACCTTGCCCAATCGGGAAGGGGATTTAGCCGCAGGCATGGAAGAGTATGTCAACATGGCCAAACGAGGGCTCAAGCGCTATGACCAGATTGACAGCATACCGGATGGTCTACGCGGTTTAGAGAAGACTCGTAAGCTGGATTTAGAAGATTGGATGGATGAACTGCAACTCGATGCCGTACTCTTCCCAACCGTAGCAGATGTGGGCCCAGCCGATGCGCACATTAATCCTGCCTCCGCTGACATTGCATGGAGCAACGGTGTTTGGGTCGCTAACGGCAACCTTGCTATTCGCCACTTAGGAGTACCTACGGTAACAGTACCTATGGGGATAATGGCCGATATCGGCATGCCTGTAGGTTTAACATTCGCAGGCCGTGCTTACGATGACAACAATCTGCTTAGGTTTGCAGGCGCATTTGAGGCCACTGGCAGCAAGCGCACAGTTCCTTCGCGCACACCAGCGCTGAGTCAATAAGCAACAAGCAGTGAAGAACGGGATTGGTTGCAGCGCGCCAATCCCGTTTTTTATTTCAACGTCATATCAATCAGTATAATGGTGTGATCGCTCAGCGACGATTTAGCACTAAAGGTTAGCGCTTATGAGGCAAGGTCTTTAATTGCTCCTCGCCTCTAGCATTCTCGGTAACCGCTCCATGCGTTACCCAACCGACTAAATCCCTTTAGTCGTGCTTCGCCTTATCTTCCTATTTCTGCGTTGAATGGCCTCACAAGGGAACAAGCATTCCATCATCCATTCGCCTTGAATAAGTTGCCAAAAAACAGACTGAGTCGATCACTTTCTTATACTGATTAGTATCATTCCATCTTTAACATCGAGCAGTGTAAATATGTTGCACATAACAAGTCGCGTAGGTGGATTGATTAGAGTTTAAAACGTGCTAATAGCCCTTTTAATGTGACGCCTAGGCCTGCAAGATCCTCTGCAGAATGCGCGGTTTCCTCAGCACCTTCTGCTGTTTGCTCTGCAATATCACGAACCCTGATCACGCTCTTATTGATATCTTCGGCTACAGAGCTTTGTTGTTCAGATGCTGCCGCGATTTGGTGGGTCATATCCTGAATTCGGCTAACTGCAGCAGCAATATCTACTAGCATAACCCCAGCCTCTTGTGATAATGAGACGGCATCGTCGCTCAAAGTGCGGCTCTTTGTCATCATTTGCACTGACTCTAAGGTTCCTTTTTGTAGATTGATTATTATTTTTTCAATCTCTTCGGTAGAAGATTGGGTACGACTTGCAAGACTTCTTACCTCATCAGCCACCACTGCAAATCCACGTCCAGCTTCGCCCGCTCTTGCCGCTTCAATCGCAGCATTCAATGCTAGTAAGTTAGTTTGTTCTGCGACTGATTTAATGACATGGAGTACCGAGCCAATACTGTCACTCTCAGATTGTAATCGTTCCATAGCCTGTGCCGTTGATGTGATCTCTTGAGCTAATAATTCGATTTGGCTCACGGCTTCTACGACTTTTCTGTTGCCAGTTGCGGTAATGTCATCGGCTTCTTTTGCCGCAAGTGCTGCATTTTCAGCGCTGGCTGAAACCTCTTGTACCGTTGCGGCCATCTCATTAATGGCTGCAGCGACTTGATCTGTTTCACTGCGTTGATTTTGCATTCCAGAACTATTTTGTACCGTCACAGCTGATAGTTGATCCGCTGATGATGTGAGCTGTACGACACTGTCGTCAATTTGAGTGAGTACTTGTTTTAGGGTGTTGTTCATTCCACCCATTGCACGCAATAACTCGCCCATTTCATCTTTGCGAACGGAATCAATATCGCTACTTAGGTCGCCTGAGGCAATCGCTTTTGCGATTGATAAGCTCTGTTTTAAGGGATCGACAATCTGTGCACTAATCATCCAGGAAAGGAACGGTCCAACTAAAAAGGCTATGATAACGATAGTGATGACGACTGATTTTGAGCGGTTGTCTGCCTGTTCACGCTTAATTTTTTGCTCGTCAACTATTGCGGTAATCTTGGCCATTAATGTTTGAGCTACTTTTGTTAGGGATTTCCCTGCGTCATCGATATTACGGTTGACCTCGACTAAGGCGTCAATATCATGATCGTAACGCTGTAGTATTTGAATGGCTGCCGCAGTATCTTCGCCTTTTAACGTCGCGACTTCTTGCAGTAAAGAGGCCATCGCATCTTTGGCTGTTGTCAGGTTTTTATCGTTGGCAGCATAAACATAACCACGGACATGGTAGCGCAACATGGTCATCTGCTGACTTATACTGAAGGCTTCGTGTAGTAGCGCAGTATTTTGGGTTTCCTGTGCTTTCTCAGTCATCCGCTCGACTAAGCTGGCATAGGTGGAGACCAATTTTACCCCAACTTGTGCTCCGCTAACATTGAGGCTTAACTTCTTGCTAAATGCCAGCTCAAATTGGTGGATTGCTTTGTTGTAATCTTCAATAGCGACCAGTGAGTCTTGTAAGTGTTGACGCTCATTGGCCTCATTGGCCTCATTGGCCTCGTCGAGATGCTGCTGGATGAGACGTTTAGATTTTTCGATCAGGCCGTGTAGAGTATCTAATAGAGCGGGATCACCCTTGGTCATGTATTCCTGACGAGTTGCCTTAGCGTTGAGCAGTATTTTGTCTAGCTGGGTTATCGACTCTAACTTTTTAGTGCTTGATTCTATCGAGATGAGACCTTGATATCCCATCGCTGCGACAATTAAGATCAGCAATAATAGCGTTCCAAAGCCTAATTTCAGCTTATTGACCACAGATATATTGCTAAGCAGGCGACGTAAGCCTTCCATCATTCGGACCTCATTTCTGATTGTTTAATCAGTTAACTAATGTTGCGGGGGATGGTAACGAATTTTGAAGTGTTGTTTTTTGATGTAGTTAACTAAATTACAAGATACTTAATACGTATTATATTTTGTTGTTATTCATTGTTATTTATTGTTATTTATTGTTGTTTATTGTTATTTATTGTTATTTATTGTTGCTTGTTGTTTGGGTTGTTTGGGCATGAAAGTTGGTGCGATGTAAGTTGCTATGGCGGGTTTATGAGTTAGCCGTGCTGTTTGCTGCACTGTTTTAGTCAGTATCTGAGCGAACATCGTTTTGTTTCAATTTGTTAACAATACTTGCTTTCATTTTGAGCACTTTTCGTTGTACTCTGGGAAGCAATCAATTAAGTGTGGCGAAGATCACCTAAAATAACGATAAAAATGACGAGGTTTGAATGGAAGGAATTACTGAATTTGTCAGTATGATCAACGGATTTGTATGGGGTACCCCCATGCTCATGATGATCTTAGGTGTGGGACTCTTTCTTTCTTTTGGCTTGCGGTTAATGCCGATTCTTAAACTGGGGACAGGCTTTAAGCTGCTCTGGTCGGGACGCATTCCCGATAAAGATAAACAGATGAAAGGGGAGATCAGCCCTTTTAATGCCTTAATGACTTCACTCTCGGCCACTATTGGTACGGGTAATATCGCTGGGGTGGCAACCGCTATCTTCATCGGTGGCCCAGGTGCCCTGTTTTGGATGTGGTGTACCGCCTTGGTGGGTATGGCGACTAAATTTTCTGAGGCCGTGCTGGCGGTGAAATACCGTGAAGTTGACGATAATGGTAATCATATCGGTGGCCCCATGTACTACATCAAGAATGGTCTTGGTAGTAAGTGGGCCTGGTTGGGAACGGCCTTCGCGCTGTTTGGTTCATTCGCAGGTTTCGGTATCGGCAATACGGTACAGGCCAACTCGGTAGCCGATGCCCTAAGAAGTAATTTTGATGTGCCAACTTGGGTCACAGGTGTGGTACTTATGGTGCTGGTGGGCGCCGTTTTGATGGGGGGAATCAAGCGTATCGCCGATGTGGCAGGAAAATTGGTGCCGCTGATGACAGTATTCTATATCGCCGCAGGGCTGTCGGTGATTGTGGTTAATGCCGCTGGTATTCCCGATGCGATAGCGCTCATTGTTCATAGTGCCTTTAATCCTGTGGCTGCTCAGGGCGGCTTTGCTGGTGCAGCTGTTTGGGCGGCGGTGCGCTTTGGTGTGGCTCGCGGCGTATTCTCTAACGAGGCGGGTCTGGGGAGTGCGCCCATTGCCCATGCGGCGGCGCAGACCAATAACCCGGTCGCTCAGGGGTTAGTGGCCATGCTAGGGACCTTCATCGATACCCTGGTGGTGTGTACCATTACCGGCCTGGCGATAGTGGTCTCCGGTGCTTGGACTTCTGGTGAGAATGGCGCTGCACTGACCTCCTATGCTTTCTCGCATGCTTTACCTATGGGTAATTATATTGTGGCTATCGCCCTCTCTATTTTTGCCTTTACCACTATCTTGGGCTGGAGCGTCTATAGCGAGAAGTGTGTACAGTATCTGTTTGGTGTGCGAGCGGTGAAGCCGTTTAGAGCAATCTGGGTTTTAGTCGTCCCGTTAGGGGCTGTCAGTTCACTCGACTTTATCTGGCTGCTTGCCGATACCTTGAATGCCATGATGGCGATCCCTAACTTGATCGCTTTGGCACTGCTTAGCCCAGTAGTCTTCGGGTTAACCCGTGAGTACTTTATCAAGAAGCGTCAGCAAGAGGCCGAGGCTAAGAGTTAATCGCTAAGAGTTAAACTTGATACATGACAAAAAGCGCCCTTGGGCGCTTTTTTGTGTTGCGAACTCTGTCGCTAGTGAAAATGCTAGTCGAAGTGCTTGGTGAAGCATAACGAGGTGATTAGGATGCCGACCAAGGGGAAACCGATCAACCAGAGGGCATTAAATGGCATGTCGCTCTGGGCACCACCGCGCAGCAAATAGATTGAGCTGCATGAAGCTTGGCGCCATGCCATCGCTGGTGAGAGGTTGCGGTGAAGTTCAGTAGAAGTCGCCTCCCATGGCTCGTTTTAGTGCTGCTTCTTCGAGTCGCTCTTCCAAGCGGCGTTTAACTTCGCGTCTGTGTTGTAATTCGCAGGCGGCTTTAGGGTTCTTAGGTGCTGTGATCGCTTCGATTTCAGCATCATTCGGAATAACATCGAGTAACTGAGCCATAGTGAAATCCTCATCAAATAAAGTGCTTGAGCATTCATTTGGTGCTACTTAGCACTGATTCGCTGTAACATAAAGTCAACTGGTATTAGCTTTTGGTCTCTTAAGGTGCCATCTGAATTCAGAGCACATTAGCGAGCGCTAATGAGAAAGGTAGCAGGGGATTTTGTTTTTTTGTTTGATCGAGTTAACACAATTGTATTTGTCGGTATTTATGATAAAAAGGTGCTTTTTAGGCGGGAAGTGTAGTTTAAGTTTTTGTTTTTTTGTATTTGTTTTAGATGAAGGGTGAGTTGCCAGCTAATTTAGTGGCAACCCATGTAAATGTGGATCACAAATCGAAACTATAGCTATAGCTTACGAGTACTTTCGGATCGTCTTCATCAAGGTCGGTATCGCTGACCATGAATGAGAAGGTGCCAAATTCGCTTTCTTTATCTAGTGACACTGAATAGTCCGAATAGTCATCTGCGTCGAACCAAGCATTCACCACGTCGCCGCTTGAGTAACCATAATGGACATTTAGCGACAGGCTCTCTGATACCGGGAAGCTGATGCCTGCATTGATATATTGGAGATCTTTTTCATCATAGGGATCTGAGGCGACATCGCTATCGGCATTAACGACATGGGAATAGGAGAGACTCAACCATTTCCAGCTTATGCCCACGGAAATTTCGCCAAAGTCTATGCTCGAATCACTGTCGGGATAGGCGTAGTAGAGGTAGCCGATATCATAACCAAAGTCCTCGCCAACACTGCCAGCATAGCCACCGTAGAAATCGATCTCATAGGTGGTGTCGTCGCCAAAATCGACATTAGAGGCCCAAGTGCCTAGGTAAAAGCCGCTGTCATGTTCGTAATCAATACCGCCTTGAACTGCAGCTGAATCATTAGTTTGCGTTACGCCTCTCCATAAATAGTTAGAAGTCACACCTGCATTGCCAGTGACACTAGCGCTGGCTGGTAAGGCAATCATCATTGTTCCCGCAAGGATGCTAAGGGTTCGAAGTGCTCGTTTCATACTCATTCCTTTTTATTAGTCTATAGGAGCGGCCTAGCGCTATGGTTGTAAGTATTGTTAGGCTGCAAATAAGCTAAAGCGAAGAGTGTGCCAATTGTTTAAGCGTTTTAATTCAATAGTTTAAAAAGATTCGCACTGAATTGGTAATGGACGTTGATTAATAATGAGGCAATATTGCACATTTTTGGTGCATAAAAAACCTCCAATAAGGAGGTTTTTTAATAGGTTAAAGCAGTTTTTAGTTAACGCTGTCTTTTAGCGTTTTACCAGCTTTAAACTTAGGTACAGTCGCTGCAGGGATCTGGATCTCTTTACCTGTTTGTGGATTGCGACCTGTACGAGCTGCACGGTTTGTCGTTTCAAAAGAACCAAAACCGACAATAGAGATTTTCTCGCCGTTCTTCATCGCTTCCGCTACAGTTTCTTCGAATGATTTTAATGCACGTGCAGCTTCTGCTTTAGTGAGTTCAGCGCTTTCTGCTATTTTTGCAACAAGTTCAGTTTTATTCATTTGGATAGTCTCTTCTTTCCGTAGATTTAGTAATATCAATTACATTAGGTACTTGCAATTGCTGAACTTAACATGCCACAAGCACCTCTATAAGGAAAGCGGTTTTATGCCGATAAATGAGGTTTGAGCCAAATTTTGCAAAAATGTTAATCGTCGAGCAATGAGTACAGCAATTGTTTGACCAATTGCGGCTCAAAAGGCTTGTCACATAGAGCATTAACGCCTGCTTGGGAAACATTGCTCAAATGAGCATCATTGGCTTCTGATGACACCATTAAGATTGGAATGTGCGATTGTTGGCTATGATGGCGAATAAATTGAGTTAGTGCTAATCCATCAGCATTTGGCATATTGTAATCGGTGATCACTAAGTCATACATATTGTTCTTCATTAATTCTATCGCTTCAGCACCATCGGTGGCTTCAGTGATCAGTTTTAATCCTAAATTAGTAATAGTACGTCTGATGATGTTGCGTGCCATCTTGCTATCATCAACCACTAATACTCGGATGTTATGAACATCAAAATGTTCTAAGTCCAGTTCATCATTACTGAGTAGATCAATTGTTGCATTCAGGGCTTTACCTAGATGTTCTGATGAGAAAGGTTTAGGTAAAATTGCAACAACACCAGATTGGCGATAGATCTCCAGTTGTTCTCGGCGACACTCACTAGAGACCAACATGAATTGAATGTCACAGAAGGCTTCTGTTTCTTTTATCGTTTTTAGCAGTTCTAGGGCTGTACCATCTTCGAAATGCATTGCGCTGGCAATCAAATCAGGATGATGGCGGGTCATAAGTACTAAAGCTTCACTTAGATTACTTGCCGTCTGGATGTTACTTATTCCTTCTTGGCTTAAGCGATTGGAAATAATTTTACGTTGCGTATCTGATGGCTCGACCAGAAGAATAGATAGTTCACTCGGAGATAGGCTGCCCATAGTCACGGCTCTCGGCTTATTAGTTTGGATGGTAAAACTAGCTTAATATTAACACGTTAGCAATAAATAAGGCGTTGATCTTGAGGTGTCAGTCTTGTGGTGGATTTAAGTATTGTTTGGTTGATGGCGAGAATGCGACCCACCACTGAAACGATAACAAAATCAATACTACCGCAGCAATGGCGGGAATTGGAATATTCTGGCCATTAAATACGACTTTAACGTCCTCAGGTGTAATTTGATAAGCGATGACCGCTGTTGCTGCAAGTGCGGTGAACCCAAGAGTCTGAATCCCAATATAAATTTTAAGCACCAGACTTGCCCAAGCGGTTCTCATCAATAAGCCTATTAATACTGGGATCACACCCGCAGTAAATAGATCTAAGCTTTGAATTTCGAAGGTCCGCCACAGGGCAAGGACAGTGCCTACTATATATAAACAGATTAGTATGATTAGCGCTACGCTGGGTCGATTCATGGATAATGTCGGTAACAAATTTGCTAGCGAGTGTAGAAAAAACAGTACTATTAGTCCAATTTTTTACTGTGTTAGGCAATGCCTAGCTGCTGATAAGTGCTTCTTAGGTTAATATGATGACGATTTTTTATGGTCGAGAGTAATATGACAGAAAAAGAATTTTGGCTATTGGTAACCCGAGAGACGGCCGATCAAGATCAATACAGCCTAGCTGATAATTTAAAGCAAGGCTTGAATGAACTTAGTAATGAAGAGTTGGCGGCTTTTGATAAGTATTTTTCCCAGCAGATGCGCAAAGCATACCTTTGGTCGTTATGGGGCGCAGCCTATGTTGTGACTGGTTGTGATAGCGAATATGAATTTGCCGAGTTTCGTTGTTTTTTAATCTCATTAGGACAAGAGTGGTTTGAGAAGGTGTTGGTCGATCCCGATGCGTTAGGGTTATTGCCTCAATGGCCAGAGAAAGATGGCTATGCCTATCCCTTTGTCGATGAATATGATCTGATCGCGGGTCAACTATTTGAAGAGAGAACGGGAGATGAGCTGCCATTTGTGCCATCGGGTCAAGCAAGCCCACAAGGGAAAAAGTTTTCTCATAAAAAGAAACAGCTTAAAGCTAGCTATCCTCTGTTGAGCCAGCGTTTTCCATATTAGCCTTACTAAGGCTCGATGTTAAAAAGCGGACACTTGGTCCGCTTTTTATTAATGGGTTTCTATTCGTAGCAGACTTGAAAGTCGTTATCATACTGCCTGTCGTACTCGTCACAGGCCGTTTCCATAAAATGTTCTTCAGCTTGTTCCACCAGCGCATCAAGATTGGCTTGAATATCATTGATGATTTGCATTTCACTCGCTTGTTGATGCTGTTCGAGTATTGCAAAATGTTGTTTAACAGCAGTTTCTTCTGAAGGCGTTAGTTCGTTGGACTGTACCTCAGCTGAGATCGCGAAACCAAGGAATATTGCTGCAATGAGCGCCGTCTTGCCGGAAAAAATCACTCGGGTTGTGTTAAGGAAGTTGCTCATAATACTTGCTCCAATTACATTCAATTAGACCGACTATCAGGAACCGTTTGCTTCAATTTGATCTGGTGGGGTTGTCAAATTGAGGGTGTCATCCTCAGGGTCACTCATTCGATATCTATTATTTACACTAATATTTAAACTATGCTGGTGCATTAAATCTTAGTGCGCCCAGCCGAGTTAACTTGATACCTATGTTAATGATTGGATGCTGAATCTAGGCTGAATGAAAAATAATCAGTAGGGCGGTGATATTTGCTATCGCGATTAATGAGTTATGTTTAGTTATTTTGCATCGTTTCACATTGATAACCTTGGCGACTGGAGTCAAATCGACAACGAAGGCCACATTCCCAAACAACATTGCCAAATTCGCTAGCTTGTTGCTCTGCGAATAACTTGCAGCTTGGATAATCATCAAAATCGTCGGTTTTTTTATAACGACCAGAATCGTAGCCATGAGCGTAGACGAAAGCGGACCAGGTCTCTGGTTCCTGAGTTTTCTGATCTTGGTTTATTGATATTATCGCCGCGGAGACGATTAACAAGAGTACAATGAAAAATAGGAATGGCTGATATTGTTTCATAATGGATCTGATCTGTGAAAGTGCTATTAGTTTACCTTAAGTCAATTTCAAATCGATACAAAATGAAGCAAGTTTGAGGTATGACGCAATAGCCTTGTTGACTTCTGGTTTCACGGGATTGAATACTAACACCGTGGTTATTGTTTTTGCATTAAGCTCATATTCAGGTTAGCTTTTGTACAGTAATGTGGTTTATATACGTACGGCCGAGCACAACATTTTCAGCCTAAAGGAGGCTAATATGAAATTTAAAACTCTACTGATAGTGGGGGCATTAGTTTCCCTTAATGTTAACGCAGAGGAAGCCAAAGAAGATCCTGTTACCGAGGATGGAGTGGTCAAAATTACTTGGCAAGGTGCAGATAAATTTCGTGATGTTAAGGCGACCAGCGATATTCAATCACGCTATGAGTTACGTACCTTCGAAACTCTCACTAAGAATTTGAACAAAACCGCAACTAAGAGCTTTCAATCTAATCAAAAACTGGAAATGGTGGTGACTAATGTCGATTTGGCGGGAGATGTTAGGCCTACCTTTGGCGCGACCTCCAATGATATTCGAGTCGTTAAGGATATCTATCCACCGAGCCTAACTTTCAGTTACAAGGTGCTTGAAGATGATAAGGTTATCGTTGCTGGAGATGAAAAACTCCGTGATATAGGCTTTATGCAAACCGTTGGCGTTATTAACGACAAGCCTCTGAGATATGAGACTAGAATGTTAGATGAGTGGCTTAAAAAGAGTGTCATTCCAAAGCTCTAAGCACTTTTTAACGGAGGATAGATAACGGTTTGTTCATCCGTGTTGATTTTAAACAGGCTAAAAGCATTATCTGCTTCCTTAGCCTGTTTCTTTGCCGCCGCACTATAAGCCGATAAAACTTGTTCGTTGCATCCCATAGTCACTTCTGGCGGCAGTAAGCCTACACACAAGCTAATCAATGGATGTTCTCGCATTATGCCGTGTCTGTCTTCTGTTACTATTTTTTGGGCTTGCCAATGCGGCTCATTGTAAAATAAGTGCTTATTAAGATTGAATAAATTTAGTACATCAAAACACTGCTGTATGATGTTCTTTTCTGTGCTAATGATCACAAAGTCATCACCACCAATATGACCAACAAAATTATCTCCGCATAACTGTAGTTGCAGTAATTTTGCGACTGATTGAATGACTTCATCTCCGCGACAAAACCCATAGATATCGTTGTATGGCTTAAAATAACAAAGATCAAAATAAGCTAAATAGAAAGGACGATTTTGCTGTCTAAGTCGTTGTAGTTCTTCTTGGATAGGAATGTTTCCGGGGAGACCCGTTAGGGGGTTGGCGTGGCGAGCGATTTTAATTCGTTGCTCAGTGATCTGCTGCAGTAGATCTTTGGTATAGCCTATGCCCAAAAATTGCTTGTTGCGCATGATGATAAACTGCTGTGCGACGCAACCGTGATCCGCTGATGTCAGTAATTGACTCACTTTAGAGATAGGATCGCTAGCTTCGACTATCAACATATTGGAGTTCATGACCGAAGCAACGGGGCGGTTTTCATGTAGAGCACGGCCATAGGGCGTGCTAAATAGCTCCATAAGCTGAGCTCTATCAACAATGGCCACAGGTTGCTGCTTATCCACAATCGCAATAGCTTGTAGAGAGTGTTGAATCATAAATAGCTCGCTAAGAACCTTTAGTTTTGTCTCGGGTGGTAAAGAGATCGCCTGAGTTGTCAAACTCTCTGCCGATTCTGCATATCTGACTTGAGAATGGAATGATTCATGTTGGTTGTCATGCTTGAATACCTGATTTGGTTGGCTCTTGGGATAACCTAAAAGATAACCTTGGCAATAAACAATACCGAGTTGCCTTAATAGGGCAAGTTCATTTTCTGTTTCTATACCTTCAGCTATGACTTTGCACGTCAGGCTTTGGCATAAGTCGATAATTGAACGGACGAACTCTTGTTTAACTGGGGATTTGTCGATTTGATGAATGAAATGACGGTCTATTTTGACATAGTCTGGTGCGAGTTCTGACCAGAGTCTCAGACCTGAATAACCCGTCCCTAGGTCATCGATTGCGGTTAAAAAACCTTGGCTACGGTAGTGGTTTAAACAGCTTTTTAGTAGGTCAATATCATCGGCGGGATACTGTTCAGAGAGTTCGATAACAACTTGGTTTGGCGATAGTCCTAACTCTTGCACTAAACTCAGGGTCAATCCTTTGGCATGGCTAGGTTCTAGCAAGGCTTTGGGGGATATATTGATAAACAACTTTCCAGGCAGCTGGCGGACATCGAACTCTTGTATCGAATGGCGACGACATATCTCTTCTAATTCGGATAATCGTCCTTCATGAACAGCTGTTTGAAATAGTGGAACGGGCGAAAATAGCGCGCTATGCTCAGGGCCTCGACTCAGGGCTTCAAAACCGTGGATTGTTTGCGTCGTGATATTAAATATTGGCTGAAATAGTATCTGGATTTTTTCATTTTGGATGATCTTATCCAGCGCACCGCTTAGATCAATTGCCGTCATGGTGAATCGCCTTACTGACTAGAGTAGGGCGATTCTATGACTAGCCTATGACAGCTATATGACATTCACCATTAAGATGAATTATTTTGTTTGTGCCTTAAATGCTTGCAAGGTTTGCAGTAATACACCGAGTTTTCGAACATATTTTTCTAGTGCGGGCGCTAATGTTTCCGCTTCGATTGGCAGTAACGTCATCTCATTGGCGAGTTCCTGAACATAAGGGCCAAAACGATTGCTACGCGCATTAAATCCTTCATCTTGGGTGAAGATGGTGCTGAACTTACCATGACCCGCTTTTTGTAATTCATCGAGCTTAGCATCGGCATCGATAGCCTGACGGTAAGCGACTTGTAAATTTTCTTTCAGTTGCTCTATTAGTTGACTATGTGGCATAACTGCCTCTTATTGAAAAATTTAGCCGAATTATAAGGGGCAAGCTTGATGGCAACAAGTCGACCGCGATTATTAACCATAGGGATGTTACTGCTGACAGGGATATTGTCACTCAATGTGCTGGCAGCTCCTGAAGATAAACCTCCTTTTTATAAAATCAGTTATTTAGGCAAACAGGCCTACTTGTTGGGCTCAGTCCATGTTGGGGTGGCTGACTTTTACCCCATGGCGCCTCAGATTGAGGCAGCGTTTGTTGAGGCGGGCGCCTTGGCGGTTGAGGCGGATACCAGCAAGGCTGATGTCATGGGACTTATTCGCCAATATGGGCTGACTCAGGTGACGGCCGATACTAAGACTCAAGCGCGGGTGCAGCGCTTTTGTCAAAACCGCGCAGAGCTTTGCAATCAGCTGCAACCCTATTCGCCCTGGATGCAGGCGATGCAGCTGAGCGTGATGCGCTTTTCGGCGCTGGGATATCAGGCGCAGTGGGGTGTCGATCAGGTGTTACTGGGTAAGAATGGGGTGCGCCCAGTTATAGAACTGGAAAGTACAGAGTTTCAATTTCAGCTGATGGCGTCTTTTAATGCCAACACTCAGTGGGAGATGGTGCTTGATGCGATCGACGCGCCGGACGATGAGATGCAGCAGTTGATTAAGGCTTGGCGCGGTGGTGATGAAGCCGCTTTGGATGACTTGATGCAAGAACAGATGTTACACGATGGCGATCAAGCGCTTATCGATAAGATGCTCTGGCAACGTAACGAGCAGATGACGACCAAGATCCTGTCACTGATGACGAATCAGACCACGCCGTCACCCTTGTTTGTGGTGGTGGGAGCTGGTCATGTGGTGGGTGATAAGGGGATTCCTGCCAAATTTTCCCGTATTGAGGGCGTAAAGGTGCAAAACTGTTGGCAGCAAGACTGTAAGTAGGGCTAATAGGAAACTCAGTCGCTGAGTCTGTGGTTGGCTATACTGTTAAGCAAGATTACCTTAAGCCGAGTTGTCGCTGAACGCTTTCAGCTGACGCTCAAGGATGCATGGAGGCAAGATGCAGGCTGAAGCGACCCTTCTCCCAGTACGCCCAGAGTTTCAGGCGATCACCCGCCAATGGGATACGCGTCATGACGCCGTGGTGGCCCGTGTCGATCCCGGCAGTTTCTACGTCACCGCCCACGATGAGTTAATCTTTACTCGTTTGGGGTCCTGTGTGGCCGCCTGTATCTGGGATCCTTTGTTGGGAATTGGCGGTTTAAACCACTTTCTGCTGCCGGAGCGTCAACTGCATGAAGATTGGCATCAGCTCACCAGTTATAGTTGTCGCTATGGTAACTGGGCGATGGAGCAGTTGATCAACAACATATTGAACTTGGGAGGGATGCGTAACCGACTGAAAGCCAAAGTGTTTGGCGGCGCGCAGATGACACAGACCAGTGTGCTCAACGTCGGTGAATCTAATATCAGCTTCGTTAAAAATTACCTCATGACAGAGGCGATAGAGATAGTGAGTGAAGATCTCGGTGGACCTTGGCCGCGTAAGGTGTTGTTTCACCCCAACAGCGGCAAGGTCAAGTTGATGCGCCTGTCACCAGATCGCATCACTCAGATGATGTCACAAGAGAAGCATTATCTTAAGCAAATTGTTGCTCAGCAAGACGTTCATCCTGTTGAATTGTTCGACTAAATTTCACTACGCCATTTCGTCATGAAATGAACATAACGTCCGAATGCGATATAAGGCGGCAACTGAGAATATTTAAGCTCCATTTCTATTAACTGATTAAAGTCAAAGTTAGGTGGTTGGTTGATTTTTAGATAATCATGGATCACCCGCACGCCAGACTCTGAGACTAACTCCATTTTCCAGTTACTGACCCAGTTTTTGACATCGTGAATATAAAGCGGATGAGTCGGGGTTAGTCCCACTTTCTTTTTAACCCTAAAGTCGGCTGCGACATAGTCGAAGTTACCCGAAATTAAACTGTGAAAGCGCATCGCTTCCTTGTTATAGAACATCAAGGAAAATAGCCCCGTTGGTTTGACTAGTTTGGTGAGTGCGGACAAGGTGTTTTCGGCATCACTTAACCATTCGGCCACCGCATGACACATCACCAGATCAAATTGACCATGCTGCTCAACATTTAGCGCTTGGATCGGAGCGTGGAGTAATTCGATCTCAAGTTGATGTTGGTTTTCGGTTTCATAGTCATTAATTTGTGATTTGGCGATCGCAAGCATTTCGGCAGAGATATCACACAAGGTTACCTTATGCCCAAGTTTTGCCAGCTTCTGTGTAAAAAAACCAAACCCACCTCCAGCATCCAAAATATGGAGTTTTTGATCGTCAAAATAAGACAAAGCTTGGCTTAGATCGCGCCATAGAACGGCCGAACGCACCTCACCTTTAGGGGTTCCATAGATGTTTTTTGCAAATTTATTGGCGAGTTGATCAAAATTTTTGTCTTGCACTGGGGCGCTACCAATTGACGGGAAAAAATAAGGAAAATATATGCGCTATTTTGCCACACTCAAACTGGCTAAGCACCTTGTGATGTAAGATTTAGATGTTAATGCAGATTTTAGGGTATAATCCCGGGCTTGAAAATTTTTAGACGATGTAAATATTGAAGGGTTTATATAGCGTGGATAAAGAAATTTGTGTTGAATTGAAAGCGATGCCGTCGCTGTTGTCGCTTTATCGCAAGATCTTTTTTGGCCGTAAACCCGGTTGGGATCAGCAACCTTTGCCTCATATTCGTGTCACCTGTCCAGAGGTAAATGTTGGCGCCGAAAAGGTGCATCAGTACGCTAAAGTATGTGGGTTTGAGTTTGATGGTAAAGCATTACCAATGACTTATCTTTATGTGATGGCGTTTAGGTTACATGCGACTATTTTTACCCATCAGGCCCTCACGTTTCCACTGCTTGGGATGATTCACCTCAAAAACAGTATCACCCAATATCGTCAGGTTGGGCTAAGTGAGTCTTTCTATCTCGAATGTGGATTGACTAGCAGCCAGATGACCGACTCGGGGCTTGAGTTTACCTTAGTCTCTAAGGCGTTTGTTGGCGATGAGTTGGTGTGGGAGTCATTGTCCACTTACCTTTATCGTATCGAGAACGCTGGCCGTCGAGTCCGCCCACCTAAAGCGAGCGCGATGAATTGGAATGATCCTGTGATTTGGGAGTTAAGTGAAGATTTAGGCCGCCGCTATGCTAAGGCATCGGGTGACTATAATCTGATTCATTTACATCCAGTGTTGTCTAAGCGATTTGGTTTTGACCGAGTACTCGCTCATGGCATGTGGTCGAAAGCCCGCAGTATTGCGCAGCTCATGCCACATATTGGTGATAGGCCTTGTACCGTTGACGTCACATTTAAGTTGCCATTATTGATGCCTGCTCAAGTGAGTTTTGGCGTTGATACTGAGCATGAATTAGGACTGACCTTCGAGCTTAGAGATATCAAAGGGCGACGTCCTCATTTGAGCGGTAACGTAACATTCCTCGATTAGTTGTTGCGGGTAATGTTTTATCTGCCTTTAAAAGCCAGCAAAAATGCTGGCTTTTTTGAGCTTTGGTGATGTGGATTATCTGTATTCTAGGTCTATGGCACGCTGTGGCCAGTAGAGGCTTGCCAGATGCTGAACCACTCCTGTTTATCTAATACGATCTGTTTTGATGTAACGGCAGCACTGATGCGGTCGAGATTTCCGCTACCTATGATAGGTTTTGGCTGGCTCGGCAGGGCAAGTACCCACGCGTAGATAATCTGGCTGATATCGTCGGTATCATGTGCTTTGGCTATTTGAGTGAGCGTCTCACGCAGCCGAATGGCCTGGGCTGAAGAGCCTGTAAATATTCCTCCGCCGCCAAGACAAGACCACGCCATGGGGGGGCAGCGATATTGTTGGCAATGATCTAACGTACCATCATGCAATGCCGACAACTGCATCGGCGAGATCTCCAGTTGGTTTGTTACCAGAGGGCGTTCCAGCCTAGACTGCAACAGGTCGAATTGGGATGGCGTAAAATTGGATACCCCAAAATGTTTAACCTTGCCCGTTTGGTAAAGTTGCTCAAATGCTTGCGCTACTTCATCGGCGTTCATTAGCGGATCGGGCCTGTGGATCAACAGCAGGTCTATCTCCTCGACCTGCAGGGCGCGCAGTGAGTTGTCGACGCTCGAGAGGATATGCTGGTAGCTGGTGTCATAGTAATTGATGTAGCGATCGGGCGTCGAGGCAAAGGCGGGCTTGATACCGCACTTGGTGACGATCTGCATCTGTTGCCTTAGTGAAGGTTTGAGGGCCAGGGCACGGCCAAACAGGTTTTCACAGCTGTATTCGCCATAGATGTCGGCGTGATCCATGCAGGTCACACCTAGGCTGAGGTAGTGTTCAATCAGTGCCAGGGTCTGTTGTGGCGATTGCTGCCAGCTATCGAGACGCCAAAAACCGGCGATAAAGGGGGAAAGTGTAAAGCTTTGCTGACTCATCAGAGGCTCCGTTTGGATTAATTTTTTCTATTAATAATTATTTTATTGATTTAGATTCATAAATCCTTAATTAATGCTGACAGTGGCAATGAATCTGTTTGTTGCGAGCACTATTTGCTTTATATTCGCTGCAGCTCGCTTTTTCCTCTCTTATTTATTGTAGGAACCTATATGCTGACTGACATCGAAATCTCACGCCAAGCCAGCTTACAACCCATAGAAAATATCGCCCAGGCTTTCGGGATCTTGCCCAATGAATTAACCCCTTACGGCAAGACTAAGGCCAAGGTCGATCTGACCATCACCGACAGAATCAAAGATAACAAACAAGGTAAGTTAGTGATAGTCACCGCGGTCACGCCGACCCCTTTTGGTGAAGGTAAAACCGTAACCAGTATCGGCCTTACTCAAGGCCTCCAAGCCATAGGTAAGAAAAGCTGTGCCTGTATTAGGCAGCCGAGTATGGGGCCTGTATTTGGCATTAAAGGTGGTGCGGCTGGTGGCGGATTCGCGCAAGTGGTGCCAATGGAGTCGTTAAACCTGCACCTCACTGGAGATATTCATGCCGTTACTAGCGCTCATAATCTTGCTGCGGCAGCAATAGATGCGCGTTTGTATCATGAACAACGTTTGCGCGCTGAGGAGTTTAGTGCTCAATCAGGTTTGACGCCGCTTAATATCGATCCCGATAACATATTGTGGCGCAGAGTTGTCGATCAAAATGAGCGTAGCTTACGTAAAATCTCAATCGGTTTAGGTGACAATAACGGTCCTGTACATGAAAGCGGATTTGATATCAGCGCTGCATCAGAGTTGATGGCTATTTTAGCGTTAAGCCATGATCTGCAGGATATGCGTCAAAGAATAGGACGTATAGTATTAGCGCAAAATCTTGACGGTGATTATATTACTGCCGAAGATTTATGCGTTGCGGGTGCGATGACAGCCATCATGAGTGATGCTATCGCGCCGACATTAATGCAAACCTTAAGCGGAGCTCCTTGTTTAATTCATGCTGGACCGTTTGCCAATATCGCCCATGGAAACTCTTCAATCATTGCCGATGATATCGCCTTGAAGCTGGCAGATATCGTGGTGACCGAGGGGGGCTTTGGCTCCGACATGGGCTTTGAGAAGTTTTGTAATATCAAGGCGCGTCAGTCGGGCAAGGCGCCGGACGCTGCCGTATTGGTGGTGACCATTAAGGCGCTAAAGTCACACGTCAGTGACGAAAGCTTAAGCGAGATGGATAAGCTTGCTGCCGGTTATGCCAACCTCAGCTGGCATATCGCCAATGTGAGTAAGTATGGTTTACCTGTCGTGGTGGCAATCAACCGATTTGCCGACGATACAGAGCAAGAGCTTAACTGGTTAAGGGAGCGCGCGCTGCAAGAGGGTGTGTTTGCCTGTGAGATCTGTGAGGCCTTTGCTCAAGGTGCCGAGGGCGCTGTGGACTTGGCACATGCGGTCGTGCGCGCCACCGAGCAGCCCAATCATTTCCATCATCTCTATGATACGGATCAGTCCATTGAAGCCAAGTTGCTGACCATTGCCGAGGCCGGTTATGGTGCCAGTGGCATTCATTTATCCGATAAGGCCAAGTCGCAGCTGGTTCAGTTGCAGCACCAAGGCTATGGCAAGCTGGCGCTTTGTATTGCCAAGACGCCTATGTCGGTTAGCCATGATCCTAAACTTAAGGGCGCGCCGCAAGGCTTTGAGTTGCCCATCACTGAACTTAAATTGAATGCCGGCGCCGGGTTTATCACGGCGTTAGTGGGTAAGGTAATGACTATGCCTGGTTTGGGGATCCGTCCCGGCTATCTGAATATCGATATCGATGAGCGCGGTGAGATAACCGGTCTGGCTTGATTTGGACAATCGAGTAAAAAAAGCGCCTGCATTGCAGGCGCTTTTGGTGTTATTTGTCTGTCTGATAGATATGGACATCTCGCTGTGGGAATGGAATCGAGATCTTTTCTTGATCGAAGCGCATTTTCACTTCGCGAGTTACATCCCAGTAAACATCCCAATAATCTTCCGGTTTCACCCAAGGGCGCACCACAAAGTCCACCGAGGACTCGCCAAGCAGGTGTAACTTCACCGTTGGCTCAGGCTGCTTGAGTACTTTAGGATGCTTATCCACTATGCCACGCAGCACAGTTTCGGCCTTCTCTATGTCATCGCCATAACCAATACCAAATGTCATATCGACACGGCGTTGGTGCTCTACAGTGATGTTATTGATGGTGTCGCCCCAAATTTTATTGTTTGGAATAATAAGGCGCTGATTATCTAAGGTTTTGATAGTGGTTGATACCAAGCTCATCTGGCTAACCCTACCCGTCACGCCGGCGGCATTAATGAGATCGCCGACATCATAGGGGCGGTAGATTAAGATCATCATACCGGAAGCAAAATTAGATAAGGTATCTTGCAAGGCAAAACCAATGATGACACCAGCCACACCAAAACCAGCTAGCAGTGGGCCTAACTCGAAACCGAGTTGAGATAGTGCGATCATTAATCCAAGGGCGAAAACGATTTTCCCTGAAAGAGATATAAAAAAGTCTTGGAGCAAGTGACTGAATTTAAGTTTAGAGTTACTGACCGTTTTCTTGATGATACGCTGCACCGCTTTACCCGCTAAGCTGGCTAAAAAGAGGATAAGCACAAAGATAAATACCTTAAACATCATACCTGGGCCATTGTCTATGGCTTGGTTTTTCGCGGTATCCCACCACTGCTCTAGCAGATTACTTGCTACATCAATATTGAGCACATCTTGGGTGATATCTCCCGAGATACTGAATAAAGTTTGTTTGAGGGACGAGGTATCTTGTTCTAGTTTATCAAGCAAATCAATCGCAACAGATAAACTGGCGCTGGTAAGCGATATCCGTTCTTTTAACTTGGTAATGAGTGTTGTTTGCTCGCTAGTGACATCTTTACCTGCAGTCGCAGCATCATCTACCGCATTTTTTAACTTATCTTGAGTGAAATGCACCAAGCTATTTAGCATATCAGAGCGGGCTAGCAGATTATCCGTTAGCTTTGCTTTAATGACGGTAACATCTTCACCTAAGGTTTCTAGCCAAGTAAGGGTTTCGTATTTAGCGCGTAAGATATCATCACGTTCTCTTTCTCTATTTACTAGACTAAACATGATATTTAAGTCGTCATTTTTACCTAGCTTGGCTTTAAATACCTCAATATCCTGCGCATAGTAGTCACCGACCTGATTAATAAAGGCGAAGTGCTCTTTCACTAAAGGAAGCAATGCTGTTTTATCTAAATCTTTATCAGACATGAGCGCTTTTAGCTTGTTATGGAACTGGTTAGCATGCTCTTTGATACGATATTCAATAAATTGCTTCATTTCGCCGTTAGTGCTAGATAGCTTCTTCATATCCTTGTTAATAGAGCTTTCTAACTGTTGCAACTCTACTATGGGGGAAGCAATAGTGGTTTCGGGCGTCAGAGGTTCAGCGTTAACGAGGTTAACACTGATACTAAATAGGGTGATATACACTATTAATAGTGTGCGCAACATATGTGTAATCCTTTGAAATGTTATGGGGTGAATCATAATCGCTCTTATTGAAGCTGTAAAATGACAACTGCGAATTTATAGCGCTATCTGGTAAACTGCCCACTCAATCATTAGAGAATATTATCGTGCTGTGTACACATTGTAGTAAAACGTTTGCCGCTGATAGCGTCAAAAATCAAAGGGGGCGTGGGTTAAATGCACAGATCCAGTGCCCACATTGCAGTGCATGGTTGGGAAGAAATCCGATACTCACTCGGATGAAAATGGTGGGCTTTTATTTAGGATGCGCGGCGCTTGCTTATGGATATTTCTCGCCATCACTACGCCATATCACCACGCCAGTGGCGATATTTGCCATTATGGCCTTACTGGTTAGTCACATGATGGACCACCTTAAGGTGATGGAAGCGCCTGAAGTTGAGCCTGTGGATGATAGCGAACATCGTAAGAAATATCGCTAAGAGACAAGGTGAGAGAGACGTGGTGAGCTGTGTGCTCACCATTTGGTCGGTATTAATCGATAACTTGAACTTGAGCTTCTAGTGCCGCTTCTACATAGTAGATACCACCCAAGACAGCGAGGAAGAAAACGGTTGTCCAAAATATCATCTTGAAATTTTCGCGGAAAAATTCTTTCATACTGTTTGTTTCCTTGCGCCTAGTTCGTTGAAATCATGCTGTATTAGATTTCATATAATGGATTAATTCTAGCCACTATTACTTAAGTCAGACTTAATTGCAGGTGGCTATTCAGTGATCCTGCTCATGCTTTGTTGATGCGCTAAGGTGCGTTATGTTTTGGTACATCAGTGTTAAATTTTGTTAAACCGTGATGTTGAGAGCGCTATTTGTCACTTGACTTCACCCCGTCAATCCATAAACTTGGTCAAAATTTCTGTCATCTTAGTTCGGAACTATGGCATCAGTAATGAAAAGATCAGCAACAGGAGTGGCAATATGGCTTAGTGCCATACTGTTTTGCTTATCTGTTGCTGCGCCTGCCCATAGCTTAGAACACTTCGATGACGGTGCTAAAACCCATTGCACCCTCTGTATTCAAAAAGTTCAGCTTAATAGTCTACTGCCTATTAGCGACTTCAGCTTTACTCTTCCGCAACTCGCTGTTGAATCCTATGTTGAACTCGTCACCTCAACATCGAGTGTTCATGTTAGCTATTTCCAAAGCCGCGCTCCTCCCAGTCGTTTGTAATACCACATCTAATTTATCGATTATTACCACTCTCTGTCTAATGACAGCAGAGGACTATACCTGTTTTTTGGAGATGTTATGCAAACCTTTAATTTCCGTGTATCTGCGGTAGCGGTGGCCTGTGCTTTTGTTTCAACTGTGACTCTTGCGCAAGATGCTACTTTGACCAATCCTGCGATAAGCGGCGTTTTAGATGGTTATTATCAAAACACTGAACGACCGATGGCAGAACGAGAAGAGGGGTTTGGCCTAGGGCATACCGAGCTTGCGTTAAGTGCCAATATTGACGATATGTTTTATGGCAAACTAACTGCAGTGGTAGAAACCCATGGCAGTGAAACTGAAGTCGGCTTGGAAGAGGCTTTTATTCAAACCTTAGCAATACCCGCTGGATTCTCTGTTCGTGCTGGACGTTTTTTATCGGATGTGGGTTATCTTAACAACCAACATGTTCATACTGATGCATTTACAGATAGACCTGCAGCCTATCGTGCCTTCCTAGGTAGCCATTATTTTGATGATGGTGTGCGCCTCGATTATGTTGCGCCAACGGATCTTTATTGGGCTATGGGTGTTGAAGCCTTTAAAGGCGAGAGTATGCGCGCCGAAGATGAACATGGTGAGCGTGATTTTAAAAGCCTTGGTGTCTATACCGCTTACACTAAATTAGGTGGTGACATTGGCGATAGTAGTTCTTGGATGTTGGGACTAAGCTATTTACGCAACGAGAATGGTCGACTGACGGCTCACGAAGAGCATGAAGATGAAGTTGTCGCCGAGGATGAGCATGAACATGATCATAGCCATGCGGCCATGTATACTGGCGAAAATACCTATATTGCTGATTTCGTCTATAAATGGGCACCCCGTGGAAACTATAAATATCAACACCTTACTGTGAGTGGTGAATATTTCAGAGTCACAGATTTCGCGCCGTTAGAGGAGCATGTCGCAGGTTTGGCAGAACCTCATGGAGCGGAGCATGCGCCTGATGACCAAACGGGCTGGTATGTTAGCTCTGTTTATCAATTTAGCCCAAACTGGTCGGCTGGATTACGCTATGGTCAGGTCGATACTCAGGAGTTACATGACGAGCATTTTGATAGTCAGAAGCTAAAAGAAACCGAAGTGAGCCTCGCATGGCACCACAGCCATTTCTCGACAGTGCGTTTACAGTACACGAATCAACAAGGCACGAACTTTGACGGCATCGAAGACGATAACGTCATTACTCTTCAATATGTTATGACTCTGGGGGCTCACGGTGCGCATCAATTCTAAATTTATTAAAGCCAGTTGCGCTGCTATTGCGTTAACGATGGCGAGTGGAGCACAAGCTAAATTAAACATTTTTGCCTGTGAGCCTGAATACGCAGCGTTAGCGAAGGAGTTAGCTCCCGATGCTAAAATTTATTCGGCAACGACAGCGATGCAAGATCCACATCAAGTGCAGGCGAGACCGAGTCTAATTGCTAAAATGCGTCAAGCAGATTTGGCCGTGTGTGCCGGTGCCGATCTTGAGGTGGGTTGGTTGCCTATGCTGCAAATGAAGTCGGCTAACGCTAAGGTGCGCTCAACCGAGAAGGGACTGTTTTTCGCCGCTGAGCATATTGATACGCTTGATAAGCTAGACAATGTCGACCGCAGCATGGGCGATGTGCATGCGAAGGGGAATCCCCATTTGCATTTCGATCCTGAGCGCTTACTCTTGGTAGCAAACGCACTAAGCAGTAAATTGGTGCAATTGGATCCCGATTCGAAAGCTGAATATGAAGCGGCGTTAGCCGATTTTTCAACACGTTGGAAAGCCGCTATATCTCAGTGGCAGGTCATGGCTGCACCGTTAAAGGGTAAAAAAGTAATCGGATATCATACGAGTTTTCGTTACCTGTATAACTGGTTAGGGATTGAGCAAGTAGGCGATCTTGAACCAAAGCCAGGCCTTCCGCCAAGCACTAGCCATCTAGCCGATTTACAGAATCGAGCTAAACAAGGTGATGTTATGGCGATCACTGTCGCGTCTTATCAGGATGAGCGTGGTGCCAATTGGCTTGGTGAACGTACACAATTGCCTGTGCAAGTGTTGCCTATGTCGGTCGGGGGAAATGATGATAGCCAAGATCTGTTTTCTCTTTACCAAAGTGTCATTACGTTATTGTTAAACCTTAATAAATAGTGATTCTCGATAGCGCCTGACTAAGCGTCAGGCGCTATCTTATTAAGCTATTAGGTACACATCATGTTTGATTTAGACCTGTTATCGATTTTGCTACCTGCTTTTGCTGCAGGAATATTGGTGCTATCGACCCATGTATTACTCGGCAGCCAAGTACTCAAGCGTGGCATTATCTTTATCGATTTGGCCATTGCACAAGTTGCAGCCTTAGGTGCCATCATAGCCCATACGAATCATGACATAGAGCATATTCCTTATGCCACAGTATGGATGCCTGCGTTATTTGCTTTAATGGGGGCAGGGTTTATTGCTTGGTTATCTAAGCGCATGTCCGATGAATTAGAAGCAATTATTGGTTGTTTCTATGTGTTATCTGCGGTGGCGGCAATGTTGATGCTATCCAATGATCCTCATGGCGCAGAGATGTTAAAGCAGTTAATGTCGGGGCAAATTTTGTGGGTAAATTGGTCACAATTGCTGTTTCCTGCCATTATTTCATTGTTGGTATTAGCCATTATTGCATTTAAACCGACACTGCTTGATGGTGTTGCTTTCTATCTGCTGTTTGCGTTAGTTATCACTTTGTCTGTTGAGTTAGTCGGTGTTTACTTAGTGTTTAGTTCGCTGATTTTACCTGCGTTAGCGGTCAACAAATATGCTGGTAAGGGGAAGTGGGGGCTGGCCTATATGGTGGGCTTTATCGGTTATGCTGTAGGACTCGTTTTATCGGCCACATTTGATCTGCCTAGCGGTGCGGCTATCGTTGCAACTCTTGCGTTGAGCACAGTGTTATTTCGTTTTCTTCTGCCGCTGCTTTTTAAGAAAAGTTCAGTTGGGAAGGTAGAGTTTAATTCGTAAATTCGATACAGAACATCATAAGCTTAGTGATAATAGGTTACTTGGATTCGAGTAGCCTATTTTTTTTATCTTAAAATTCGATTAGTTATGACAGTGACTACTGTACTAGGGGGGTAAAGATGAAGCCTAGGTTAAATCTTCAGACTACAGGTGTAAGTCGTTTTTGCTTACTGATATAATATCGCCACTGAAATCACAGGAGTAAGTTGTGCTGTTAATCCTCAGATCATTGATCTTGGCTATTATGTTGCTATTGGCATTTGTCTTTGGTGGGCTCTATTGTCTGCTTAGGCCTCGTCATCGTGATAACGTACATCTGTTTGCTAAAATATTTTCGTGGGCAGCGCCTGTGTTAGGGGTGAAAGTCGTACTGCGTAAAGCTAAATTTGAGACAACAGAGCCTTGTATCTATTTAGCGAATCATCAAAATAACTTTGATATGTTTACCCATACGGCAGCAGTGCCGAAGGGAACGGTGAGTTTGGGCAAAAAAAGCCTAGCGTGGATCCCATTTTTTGGGCAGATCTATTGGTTGTCGGGTAATATTCTTATTGACCGTAAAAATCGTAATCGAGCGTTTGAGACCATGGCGGAAACGGCTAAGAAGATCAAAGAGAAATGCCTGTCGATATGGATTTTCCCCGAGGGAACTCGTTCTCGAGGAAAAGGTTTATTGCCATTTAAATCGGGTGCATTTCATACGGCGATAGAAGCCGGTGTTGCTATGGTGCCTGTGCTAGCCTCAAATCAAGAACATATTAAGCTTAATCGTTGGAATAATGGCGTGGTGATCATTGAGATGATGGAACCCATAGAGACCAAAGGTTTGGCTAAAACACAAGTTAAAGAGCTTTCGACGCGCATCCATGCCATGATGTCGGAAAAGTTAGCCCAGTTAAACCATGAAGCCATGACGCTTATGGCGAAGAAAGCCGTTTAACTCATCATATTATAGATAAATTCGGAGTGATCCATGTCTACAGAACGTCAGTTACAGGAACAGAAACAAGAGAATCAAGAGATCGTTGAGGCGATCCTTGCTGATGGTTCTGAGCCAGATGCTGAGTACACTATCGAACACCATTTCTCAGCGACCAATTTTGATCGTCTTGAAAAAGCTGCTGTTGAAGCGTTTAAAATGGGTTTTGAAGTTAATGATGCCGAAGAGATGGAACTGGATGATGGTTCGGTGATCTTCTGTTTTGATGCTATCGCCTATCACAAATTAGAAGTCGAGTTGCTCGATAAAGCCTGTGAAGATCTTATTAACCTAGCCGCTAAGCAAAAAGTTGATTATGACGGTTGGGGGACTTACTTTATTGGTGATGAAGTCGACGAAGATGACGACGAGTTTGATGAAGACGAAGCTCGTTTCCATTAATCATTAATATCGCGCTAAATCAGAGTGAGTGAGCAATATTGCTTACGTACAAAAAAACCTTAGCATGACTCGATGCTAAGGTTTTTTAGTGATTAGAGATATAAAACGGGTTGATTATCGGCAGGTTATCGCAACTTGCTTAATATAATACCAATTAGTATTACTCTTTAAACGTCACACAACAGTTTCGGCCTGCTTGTTTAGCTTGATAGAGCGCGTTGTCTGTATTGGCTAACCACTTTGCACTGTTTTCCAGTTTTGTGCCAATATCACAGATCCCAATACTTACGGTAACGCTAATTTTAACGCTCTCGTAACGCATTTCTGAAGCGGCTATTTTTTCTCGTAAGCGCTCGGCGAAATTGAGGGCGTGTTCTGCATTGGTGTTAGATAAGACCACTGCAAACTCCTCGCCGCCATAACGACCCGCACAGTCTGTTTCACGGAGTGACTGCTTTAGAATATGCGACACATGTTGTATTACCTTATCACCAGCTAAATGGCCATAGGTGTCGTTGATCCGCTTAAAGTTATCGATATCAATCATGACTAAAGTTGTTGGTTCACCATAACGAGTGTGGCGATCAAACTCACGTTGCATGCACATTTGCCAATGTCTGCGATTATTCAGTTGCGTAAGACCATCGGTTTGACTCAGGTGCTCTAATCGTTCATTCGCGGCTTTGAGTTGTAAGCGGTTGATGGCGACGTCGGTTACATCATAGATAATCATGCTGATATGGGTTATCTGACCCGTAAGCGAAGAGAGCGGCAGTAGGGTGACATTTTGGTACATAAAGTCTGCACGGCCTGTAATTGGGCGGTAATTACCAAATTTAAATACAAATGGCCTCTGCTCCCAACTGATGAAGGCTCGGTTTTTCAATAGGAAAACCGATTCCATTTTCTGTTTTAACCAAGTCGCAGGAAGGTAATCAAACTTATCAAACAGGTTGGCACCTTTAATGGAATTAGGAGAGATTCCACTGTGGTTCTCCATAAAGCCATTCCAGAGCTGGATATCATAATTACGATCTAATACCACCAAGCCGACCTCTATGGTTTGTACCATATCGATAAGCCAGTGTAGTTCGTTCATTGCGCTTTGATCATATGCCATGTATGAGTCCAACTTAATCTAACAGATAACCGAGCTTGAAGTTGAGCGTCGGTAATGATTCTTCGGTAAATAGCAGTAGCAGATCACACTGAATATCATGACCTTCGATGCGATAGTTAATCTCCATCGCTAGCGTTCTTGCCCACTTTTCGGAGTTATCGTGAATAAGATCGTTAACGGTACAATGTCGACCAAGCACCACGGGGTGACTTTGGCTGAACTTCATATGTAATTGCTCTGAGATACCACTAAGAAATGCGCCGATCAACACATTACCTGTATCGATCATCACCTCTATTTCAGTATTGGTATCTTCAGGATTAGCTAATCCCATGAGCTTTGCCATATCTTGAAATGAGGAATCATGGAAGAGTAGTAAGGCTTCTCCCGCAACCCCTGCACCGATAAAGCCTTGGCACAACGCAGAAACTGTGCCGTACTGCTCCGTCGCTTTGAGTGTCATGGTGAGCTCGCTAACTTCGAGTACATTGACATTTGGGATCGGAAGAAGTACGAACACATCGAGTAATTTTGCTAACAGATCTGCAGCACGCCCCATCGCAACATTAGCGACCTCTTGGCATGCATCCCTTAAATCGACTTCGAGCATAGGATTATCGTTAGCGTTCTCACCAAGGGCGATGGTTAATATTCCATATTCCTGCAATATATTGCTGATGGCATCCGCACTAACCGGCTTTTGAATAAAATCGAGGGCACCAAGAGCCTTAACCCGCTCATGAGCTTTTATTTGGATATCGCCAGACACCACAATGACTAGCGCTGGAAGATCTTCTTTTTGGATGGTTTCGAGTACCTCATACCCATCCATTACTGGCATATTGAGGTCTAAAAAAACCACTTCACCTTTGCCCGCTCTAATGGCTTCGATACCTTCGGCGCCATTATTTGCAAAGGTGATCTCCACATCCCACTCTTTTGGAAGTGTCCGTGCCATCTGCTTTCTAGCGAGTGCAGAATCATCACATATTAGTACTGGGATCGACATTCTATATATAACATCCTAATCTGCCCTTCTATTGAAGATAACACTAATTGGTGAATTTCGGGTGAAACACATTCATTTTGGGCTGTTTTTTGTTGAGTCGTCTGAGAAAGCCTAATATTTCCGAGCTTTCAGGGCAGGGTATATCAGACCATGCTAATCATGGTTTTATTTAAGAATTACAGTGAATCTTCCTTCTGCACTTTCGAGTAACTGTAAAAAAATATGACAAATTATGCTTCGCTACCATAACTATCAGATCGAGCCTAATAGGTAAAATTCGAGCGACACATTTTTGACCCCAGTCAAAAAATCGTTGGATGTTATATGTTTTAGGTAAAAATTACAAATGTGTTAACATTCTTATTTCTGGACAGACCAGTGGTTTTGAGGAGTAAAGGAATGCGACATCCATGTGTTAATTTGACTGTCGAATCAGGAATTGCCATTGTCGAGTTGAATCGCCCTGATAAATATAATGCTTTAAATTACCAGCTTTTTACTTCTATTCGTAAGGTTCAGCGCCGCCTCGCTCAAGATAAGTCTATTCGTTGCGTTATCTTAACGGGCAGTGGCGGAAACTTTTGTTCTGGGCTCGATGTCAGTAGCGTGATGCGCTCTCCTATGCAGGCAGTAAAATTATTGTTCAAGTGGTTGCCTGGTAACGCCAATCTTGCCCAGCAAGTTTCTGTTGGGTGGCGACGCTTACCTGTGCCCGTTATCTGTGTGCTAGAGGGGATCTGCTATGGCGGCGGGATGCAAATTGCTTTAGGGGCTGATGTGCGTATTGCCAGTCCTGATTGCCGCCTATCAATTATGGAAGCAAGGTGGGGACTCGTTCCCGATATGGCTGGGCTTGTTGGGTTAAGGGAGCTAGTTGGTAAAGATGTTGCGTTGTTATTAACCATGACAGCTGAGGTTATTGAGGCAACGCAGGCACAGAGTTATGGTTTAGTCACAGAGGTATGTGAGCAACCACGCGAGCGCGCTAATCGTTTAGCTCAGCAGTTATCGAAAACCTCTCCCGATGCTAATGCTGCAATAAAGTCGAGTATTAACAAGAATTGGCGAGCGAGTGAGCGTAGTTTATTATGCCGTGAAAGCCTATATCAGATCCGTTTATTACTAGGCAAGAATCGGATTATTGCTGCCCTTCGTCAAACTAAGGACCCTGAGCGTGCCTATCAACAGCGTCAGTCATGGTGGTAAATGCTGACGAAAACGGAGTTGTCGCAATTTGAAGGTGAGCTAGTTCACACTCTATTTATTTGCTTGAGACCTTAAGTCGTCGGACGGCTAGGATCTTCCACCAATATCATTATTAGGAACTCATCGATGCGAGAGTTGTTTGAACGTTTTTTATGGAGCAGTCGCTTATCGGTAATGTTCGGCGTTTTTGCCTGTGTCATTGCCGCTTTTGTTGTGTTTATCATGGGGATCAAAGATGTGGTGCATATGATTGCGCTGCTTTGGGACTATTTGATGACAGGCAGTTATGATGTCCGCAACTCGTTAGTGATGGTGGTCGTCGAAATTTTAGATACTTTTCTGCTTGGTTCTGTACTACTTATTTTTGCGTTTGGTTTGTATGAGCTATTTATCAGTAATCTACAGGCGGCAGAAGATAGCGTTGCAGGCGGTAAAATTCTAGTCATCAGCAGTATCGATTCGCTTAAAAGTAAACTCGGAAAAGTGATCTTGATGATGTTAATTATCAAGGTGTTTTCTTACTTTACCGAGATGAAGCCTGCTTCTATGTTGGAACTGCTCTACATGGGGATCATTGTTGTTCTCGTCGCACTGGCATTGATGCTCAGCAAAGATAAGAAGTGATATTGAGGCTATGCCTAAGGATATGCTTTATTGATCCTTCTGGCGAAGCCGTCAATTAATACCAAGGTATTTTGCCACGCATTAGGTTGATCTAAGTTGAGCGCTAGGCGTTGCTGTTCATATCGTAGAGGCTGGTTGAGCGGTGACAATGTTTGTCGCTCACTGGCTGTGGTTAGCGACTGGGCAGGTCCGTCTGGCGACTGGATATCTAACACCGGAATATCCAGTTCGCTGAGTAATTTAGCTAACTGTTGGTTTTCGTCAGGATGATCTAAATAGGGGTTGATGATCACTAGCATATCAGGTTTAGGCAGGGTGCCAGCATTGAGCTGTGATATGACTAAGCCTGCTCCTCTATCTGAGGCGATTAAAAGTCGCTTACCTGGGTAAGGCTGACCTAAGCTATCGAGTTGATTCATGGTTTGAATTAACTGGTTATTCTGTGCTTCTCTGACCTTCTGCCATTGTGTTTCGCTGTATTTGGGCAGGGCTTTATTGGCCTTTAATTCAAGCTGCTTCTCGCCTGGTTTGCTGACCTCCTCTGCATCGGTAGTATGATTGATTTCAGGTGCGCCAGATGGTGCTTCTAGACTGATACTTGCCCAACCCCTATCGTTGATATGTCTTCTAAGGTAGCCAATGAGGCCGGTTGGATCGGCATGGGTATCAAAATCAGCTATTAATATTGCAGCGCCATATTGAAAGTGTCCACGCCAAGAACGAACTAATGCATAGTTTGATTGATCGCCTACGGTTAGAGTTGCAACCTCGCTTTGTGGGAGGTAATCGTAAGTGGGTGTTGTAGTAGCACCATAGGCAGGAGAGAGACAGAACAAAAGCGTCAGTGCAGCAAGGTAAAGTGCGAGTCGTTTCATTAAAGGCTTAAAGCAGATTGTTATTGGCTGAGTATAATGGGTTTTGTCTCAAGGCTGTAAAAATTTTAAGGAGATAAAAAAATGCAGGAGCGATTAACCCCTGCATTTTTTAATTATCTCTATGCCGTAAAAAACTAGGCGTGACTGACCAAGACCAGACGCACTGCATCGAGTTGGAGTAGGCAACCATCTAAATAGGTATTGAGTTCATTCATTTGCGAACGCAAGTGCTCTAACTCTTCATCACGAATGTTAGGGTTAACAGCTTTAAGTGCTTCTAAGCGCTCAAGTTCAGCGGTCAATTGGGTTGTCATCTTGGATCTTGCGCTTTCTCTGAGTAACTCAAGTTCAGTTTCTGCGAAGGTTTCTGCTTTAGCAAACAGCGGGTGCAGAATCGTTTGCGAGGCATTCACTAGCTTGCTGGCGATATGGCGATTAACCGCACTGAGTTGCTTATCGAAACTTTCGTAGCTGACGTTATCAGACAGATTGTTGCCATTCTTATCCAATAAGATCCGCACGGGGGTTGGTGGCATATAACGATAAAGCTGGCTCGATTTTGGTGCAGACGCATCAGCCATATAGATGAGCTCTAAGAAGATGGTACCTGCTGGCAGTGCCTTATTCTTCAAGATAGCAACACTAGTCGTGCCAGTTTCCGACGAGGTGATCAAATCAAGGCCCGTTTGAACCAATGGGTGTTCCTGAGTGATCAACGCGATATCATCACGAGACAGTGCCATCTCACGGTTAAAAGTGACCGTGATGCCATCTTCGGGTAAGCCTGGATAGGTAGGGAACATCATATGCTCACTGGGATGCAATACGATGGCATTTTCACCGCTATCTTCCTGCTCGACACCTATGATGTCCCACAGGCGAATTACCGAGCCGATAAGCTGAGTATCTTCATCCCGCGCAGCTAAACTCTCTACCAATTTATTGGCTCTGTCACCGCCATGCGAGTTGATCTCAAGTAACTTATCACGACCTTGCTCCATCGCCTTTTTCAAGGCTTTATAACGAGTTTGAGTATGATTGAGTAGCTGGGTAAATTGGTCTTCGTCTTGATAAACCAATTGAGTCAACAGCTCCTCAGAAAACTCGCTAAACAGAATATGACCAATAGGGCAGGTTTGCTCGAATGCATTTAGCCCTTTATGGTACCAATGCATTAGGTTTTCCTGAGCTGTATTCTCAAGATAAGGTAGATGAATTTCTACATCGTTTGCTTGACCGATGCGATCGAGACGGCCAATACGCTGCTCTAATAGATCGGGGTTCAGCGGCAGATCGAACAGTACCAAATGGCTGGCAAACTGGAAGTTACGTCCCTCTGAGCCAATTTCGCTACAGATAAGTGCCTGAGCACCACCGGTTTCTTGAGCAAAGTAAGCTCCCGCCTTATCACGCTCGATAATCGACATACCTTCGTGGAATACCGTAGCTTGAATACCTTCACGAGTACGCAATGCCTCTTCAAGGCTGAGGGCGGTTTCTGCTTGGCTGGCAATGATCAGCACTTTCTTGCTGCGGTGGCTCTTCAAAAAGTCGATTAACCAATCGACTCGCGGATCGAATTTCCACCAACTGGCGCTATCGCTTTCAAATGCTTGATACAGCTTCTCAGGGCTTAATGCCTGTTTTACTTTGGTTTTAATGTCAGTGCTGCCGCCCATCATGGCCGATACCTTGGCCGCAGTCACATATTGTGCTGGCATGGTTTGAGGATGTGCGTTGAAAATACGGGTCGGGAACCCTTTTACCGAGGCGCGGCTATTACGATAAAGCACTCGGCCTGTACCATGACGATCTAATAGTTCTTGCAGTAATTCATCGCGAGCGTCATTACGCAGATCGATATCGACGCTGTCATCTTCAATAAGGCGTAGGGTCGGGGTGATATCTTTTTCACTGAGCAGTTCTGTTAGGCTCGCAACAGCATCATCTGGAAGCTTAGCTCCGCAGGCGAGTGCATCGGCAGCGATAGCGACCTCTTTGTAGCTCGCCTCCTCTTTAAGGAAGGCCTGGTAATCGTAAAAACGATCGGGATCTAGCAGACGCAGACGGGCAAAGTGACTCTGGTGGCCAAGCTGATCTGGGGTGGCCGTCAGTAATAATACCCCAGGTACCACTTCACTTAAGGCTTCAACCACACGATAAGCGCGGCTTGGCGCCTCTTCGGTCCATTCAAGGTGATGAGCCTCATCGACAACCATTAGATCCCAGTCAGCTTCTAACGCTTGGTCTAAGCGCTTCTTTTTACGTAGCAGTTCGAGTGAGCAGATAATCAATTGCTCAGTATAGAAAGGGTTGTCGTGATCGGCGTAAGCTTCGACACATCTATCTTCATCAAATACCGAGAAGCGCAGATTAAAGCGGCGTAGCATTTCCACTAACCATTGATGGCGCAGAGTGTCTGGCACAATGACGAGAATACGTTCGGCGCGGCCAGTTAGCAGTTGTTGATGGATAATCAAACCCGCTTCGATGGTTTTTCCAAGGCCCACTTCATCGGCAAGTAGTACCCTTGGTGCATATCGTTGACCCACTTCATGAGCAATCCACTGCTGATGTGGAATTAAGCCGACACGAGGTCCCTGCAACCCAAGTAGATCTGAGGTGGCTAATTTGTGGCGTAACAGTTGGCTTTGGTAACGGACACCGAATCTGTCGAGACGATCGATTTGGCCTGCAAATAGGCGGTCTTGGGGCTTATTAAAACGAATATTGTGGTTAAGCAAGGTTTCTCTTAGGCTGGTTTGCTCACCCGTTTCGGCGTGCACACCGTGATAGATAATCAAGCCATTTTTTTCTTCCAGTTCGCTAACCGTCAAACTCCACCCTTCGTGACTCTCAATGGTATCGCCAGGATTGTAAATTACGCGTGTTAATGGCGCATCGTTGCGCGAAAACATGCGGTTCTCATCGGTTGCCGGAAACATCACAGTGACCATACGGTCTTCTAATCCAACAACAGTACCTAAACCAAGCTCTGATTCGGTATCACTAATCCAACGTTGACCTAAGGAAAAGGGCATTACAAATTCTCATCTACAGGGTGAATCACGGAAGGGCGCGTATGTTATCCAATCGAGGCTATGATGTCGAACACAAATGCCTCGTTACCGCTCTGTTTAAAAGCCTAATTGCTAACCCTATAGATTACAAATCCATCAATCGAATTTTGATGTGGCGGGTTTGTCATCCTAATGTCATCGATCGCTTTCAGTCTCTGATCGATAGTCTGCTCATTTTGGGACTTTAATTTTCGATTGAAGCTCATCGGCTTTGGTGTCAGTATGGATTTGAAAGTGGTTATTATTTCAAGCCGATTATACTGACTAGAAGGAGAGTGTTGATTATCGAAGTGCTAGCTTAACGACAATTTATCCCTACGCACAAGTGGAGGCGCCATGGAACAAAACGACAAGAAGTTGTTTGTACTGGATACCAATGTGTTACTGCATGAACCTTTAGCTATCTATTCATTTAAAGAGCATGATGTAGTTGTCCCCATGACCGTTCTGGAAGAATTAGACCAGATCAAAGATAGAAAACGAGATGTTAGCCGAGATGCTCGAGTCGCGATTAGAGCGCTAGAAGATATCCTCGGTGGGCAGACGACCCCAGAACAGATTGTCAATGGGGTGGATTTACCTAAACGTGAAGGTCACGGCGACGCCGTTGGTACTCTGTCTATTTTCCCCGATCATCAATTGGAGTTCACTCAAGCATCGCTTCCCGGCGATAACAACGATAACCGTATTATCAACACTGCATTACATCTGCAAAATCTGCATCATCCCCGCAAAGTTGTTTTGGTCACTAAAGATATTAATATGCGTCTGAAGGCAAAAGGAGCGGGTATCTCCTTTGTCGAAGATTATCGCACTGACCAGTTAATCGATGATATTCGCTTTTTAACGAAAGGCTTTCACCAATTCGACGGCGACTTCTGGGAACGCAAAGAGCATGTGACCACAGAGAGTCAGGGGCGTCATACTGTGCACACAGTGCCGCTTGCTGAAGTAGGAGAGGAGAACTTTTACACCAACCAATACCTCATCGACGAAGAGTCTAATTTCTGTGGGCGAGTCCTGAGCAATAACGACAAGGATTTAGAGATCCTTGATCTCGGTCGAGAGCGCTTGCTGCACTTAGATGCATGGGGAATTAAACCTAAAAATATCTATCAGGGCATGGCGTTACAGGCGCTGCTCGATCCTGATATCGATCTGGTGATACTCACTGGGCCTGCCGGTTGTGGTAAGACACTACTGGCGATGGCCGCAGCGTTAGAGATGGTGGTGGAACGCGGCTTATACGACAAGGTAATCGTGACGCGAAACACCCCTGAAATCGCCGAATCTATTGGTTTCCTACCAGGAACCGAAGAGGAGAAAATGGCGCCTTGGCTGGCGGCAATTACCGATACCTTAGAAGTTCTTCATAAAAATGATGTTAACCCAAGTGGCAGTATGAACTACATCATGGATAAGGCCAATATCCAGTTTAAATCGATTAATTTCATGCGCGGTCGTTCGATCCAAAACTCTGTGGTATTGCTCGATGAGTGTCAAAACCTAACCGCTTCACAAATTAAAACCATGATCACCCGAATGGGCGAGGGCACCAAACTGATCTGCAGCGGTAACTTAGCGCAGATTGATTCTAACTATCTGACTGCGGTCACCTCGGGATTAACCTATATAGTGGAACGTTTCAAAAACTTTGAAGGTAGTGCCAATGTTTATCTCAATGGCGTAGTGCGCTCACGTTTAGCCGAATTTGCGGAGGAGAATTTGTGATCTTCAAAGGGACTCTGTAGGCAGCTGCCACTGTCGGGCTATTGGGTGAAGCAACACACATTTACAGGCAAAGCTCAATAGACCCGAGTGTTAAAGACTCCATCGATTGGGGTCTTTTTGCGTTGTAGTGCTCACAAATTATTTAAGTTTTACTCTAGCCCATTGTAGTTTGTATTCCAAAGCACTTGGTTCCTGATACTATATGAGGAATATGTTGTGCCATGATATGGATTCATTATGGCAGGCACTTGTTCTTAAAGGTAATGAATGAAATCGACAGAGCCGGACTTACAACTTAAGTCACCGATCCAAAAAAACTATAACCGTGCCGTGTTTTACACCTATATCGGTGTAATTATTATGGCTCTGTTGACTGCTTGGGTCTTTTTTGAACGGCAGAAAACCCAGATGATGTCCCAACGCGAAGAGTTGGTTGAGCGCCATGTATTGCAAATCGATTTATTACTCGAGTCGAGTATTCGAGCGGTAAAAAGCTTACGCAATGTGGCGGTGGATCACTTAAAGTTGGGCGAACTGGTGCGTACCGAGCGCTTGCCCCAATATGAAAAATTTAACGAAAGCGGGCAGTTTTTTACCTTAGAACCTAGTTATGCCACTAGTGGTAAACCATTTACCAATATGGGACGAATTACGGGCGCAGGCTCTCTCAATGGCCGCAGTGATAAGTTTTACCAAGAACTTGAAATGCTATTTGAGTTATCTCTCTCTTTCCCTGTTGCTACCGAAGCTGCCCCCAAAGCCTCATCCATCTATTACATCTCTAAACACCGAATGATGTCCTATTATCCTTGGCCATCGGACGAGCAGCGCTTTAGAGAAGAGCTACTTAATAAAAATCAGTTCCAACTCGCGACGCCAGCGATGAATCCTCAGCGCAGCGTGTTTTGGAGTCCGGCCTATGTCGAACCGACCGCTAAAGGGTTACTAACCACCCTAGGTGTGCCCATCTACCTTGAAGATGAATTTATCGGTTCGATTAACTTAGATATGACCCTGTCATCGCTTGCTAAGCAGATCCGCCTCTATTTCAAAATGCCTGGCACAGTGATTTTGCTCGATCAGCAAAACAACATTTTGTCCGACAGTGACATTGATACCGCTGATATCAGCCGGGTTTATCATATCAGCCAGAAGATCCCCTCGGCGTTGCACTCAGTGCCCGAGTCAGAGTTGTTTGATGCCCACGAAGGGATCATGCGTAACGGCTACTATATTCACTCAGTGGCACTGCAAAATGCCCCGTGGCGTTTGCTCTATTTGCAAGATGAAAATGAGCTATTTAAAGACTCGTGGGAAAAATTAGAGTTAACCTTCTTGCTGGTGGTGATAGCGCTATCTGTGTTGGTGACCATAGTACATTGGCAGACGCGGCGTTCGTTTGTAAATCCGGCATCACGTTTACTTTCTCACCTTGAGGGGTGTTCACAGGAGCCTCGTAAGCCACCAGAGAAGATCACTAAAGGATGGGAGCCTTGGTTCCAGTTGGTTAGCCGTATTTTTGAGGAGAACCAGCAATATACTCGTCACCTTGCAGAGCAAAACCGCCGCCTCGATAAGCTGGTGGCTCGTCGCACCGAGCGACTAAAAGAGACCACTGAGCGACGGGAGCGGGAATATGCCCTGCTACGTTCACTGCTCGATTCCATTCCTGAGGCGATTCTTTTTAAAGATAAAGAGGGTAAATACTTAGGTTGTAATAAGTCTGCCGAACGTATGCTGGGTTTCACCGAGAGTGAGATGATTGGTCAAGATTCTTTGTCAATGACGACCAATGAGCAATCTATCCGCATTCGCGCCGAAGATGAACGTGTATTGTCTGAACGCACGCCACTGCGATATCAAGAGAAAGTGGAACTTGCTGGAAAACCTGTACTGCTCGATACCCTCAAAATTCCGTTTTACAACCGTCGCGGTGAACTATTAGGTTTGATTGCCGTATGGCGTGATGTGACCCGTGAATATGAATCTGCCGAGCAGCTACGTCTTTCTGAAGAGCGTTATCATCTCGCGATGGATGCGGTAGAAGATGGCCTATGGGATTGGTATTTAGATTCGGAACAGATCATCTGTAACCCTGCCTACTACTCTATGCTGGGCTATAAGACCAATGAGTTCCCAGCGTTAGTTTCGACTATCGATGAGCTTATTCATCCCGATGATCGTATCCGCGTGGAAGAGTATCGTGAGCAGTATTTAGCCGATCCAGTTGGCGCCTACGAAATCGAATTTAGGATGCGTGGCAAGAACGGCCTCTATCACTGGGTGCTTAGTCGTGGTCGAGTGGTCGAGTTCACTGATGACAACCAGCCTAAACGTATGTTGGGTACTCACAAGGATATTACCCGTCATAAGAGTAACGAAGTCGCGCTGTTAGAAGCCAAGCAGGATGCGGAATCGGCTAACCTGTATAAGAGTGAATTTTTGGCGAATATGAGCCACGAGATCCGCACGCCAATGAACGCCATTATTGGTATGTTGCAGTTAGCTAGTCGGACATCGCTTACTGCGCAGCAGGCTGACTATCTCGATAAAGCGGGATTCTCAGCGCAATCATTACTGCGAATTATCAATGATATTCTCGATTTCTCTAAGATTGAGGCTGGTAAGCTTGAACTCGAACGGGTTGCCTTCCCGCTCGACAAAGTGCTGGATCATGCGCTCGATCTTAATGCGCTCAAAGCCCAAGAGAAAGGGGTCGAGCTACTGCTATATGCACCAGTCACTGCGGGATTGATCCTCGAAGGCGATCCGCTACGTCTAGGGCAAGTGTTAATCAATATGCTCAGTAATGCGGTCAAGTTTACTCAGCATGGTGAGATTGAACTGGGCTGCGAAGATGTGGGTGAGCGTGATCATCGAATTACTTTGAAATTCTGGGTTCGTGATACCGGTATTGGTATTAGCAAAGAGCAACAAGAGAGCCTGTTTGATGCGTTCGCTCAAGCTGACGGTTCCACCACCCGTAAATATGGGGGAACAGGGCTGGGCTTGTCTATTAGTAAGCATCTGGTCTCCATGATGGGCGGTACGATGCAGGTTGAGAGTGAGCTCGGTGTTGGTAGTACCTTTAGCTTTACGATTAGCTTTGAAATTGCTGAAGAAGCCGAAGTGAAGAAACTGGTGGTTCCTGAAGTTCTAGGGGAACTGAGAACCTTAGTCGTGGACGATAATCCTACCGCGTTACAGATCTATTCCAGTGCGATGCGAGATTTTCACTTCGATGTTGAAACGGCCGCGAGTGGCGCCGAGGCGTTATACAAACTGGGTCGTCGCTCTGTTGATCTGCTCTTGTTAGACTGGATGATGCCTGAAATGGATGGCATTGAAGTGATTAAAGAGCTGGATATGATGGTAGCCGATGGCCGTCTAGATAAACGCCCCGTGATCATCATGATGACCGCCTACGCATCTGAGCCGCTTAAAGATGATTTAGATGATCTTGATATCTATGCCATGTTACAAAAGCCCTTTAAAGCCTCGGCATTGTTCGATGAGATCATCTCCGCCTTTGTGGATAAACCTAAGCTTAATCCTGCCCTTGAATTGGCCAAGGAGCCAGCCAAAGAGCGTGACAGTCAAGTGTCAGGTTTAATCCTATTGGTTGAGGATAATTTTATTAACCAGCAAGTTGCGACAGAGCTACTGAAAAGTGCGGGTTACGAAGTTGATGTGGCTGAAAACGGTCAAGTGGCGTTAACTATGGTTGATAAGGGAGACTATGACGCGGTATTGATGGATATTCAAATGCCAGTGATGGACGGTTTAACCGCAACAAAAGAGCTGCGTAAGCGTTATTCTCAACAGCAATTACCTGTGATCGCTATGACAGCCCATGCAATGTCGGGTGACAAAGAAAAGAGTTTGGCGGCTGGCATGAATGCTCATATTACTAAGCCGATAGTATTAAATGAGTTGTTCGATACCCTTAGCCATTGGATTAACCAAAGTCGTTGATCTTGACTCAGTTGATAAAAAGGGAGCATTCGCTCCCTTTTTATTTAGCCATTATTTGCACTTGAGGCAGCGAAAATACCTGTTAAGCTAGGTTTTCGACTGGCTCATAAAAACAACAAACTGCCTAAATTAGGAGTACCCATGAAACCCTCTACACTTGCGTTGGCCGTCGCTCTAGCGATCCTTCCTACCGCCAACGTTATTGCTGCACCAGATAGTAGTGCTAAATTGATTAAAACGAGTCAATTATCTCAAGGGTTTATCAATCTATTTTATGAAAAACAGTCTGGCGACTTGTATCTCGAAGCCAACCGCTTAAATCAACCATTCTTGTTATTAACCAGCGTGCCTCATGGTGTTGGTTCCAATGATATCGGTTTAGACCGAGGCCAGCTTGGTGTCACCCGTATGGTGCAATTTGAGCGTCATGGTCCCTATCTTATTTTAAAGCAGCTCAATACCAAGTACCGTGCCAATACCGATAACTTTGCCGAGCAGCGTGCTGTTAAAGAAGCCTTTGCTGAATCCGTGCTTTGGCGTGGCAAGATTGTTGAGGGCCAGCGAGCTATCGTGTCGGTTAAGGATCTGGTCGTTAACGATCTTCATGGTGTTGGCGATGTGCTCCAATACACTAAGCAGGGCGATTATCGTCTAGATAAGGAGAGATCGTTTATTCTGCCTCAGGGAGTTAAATCCTTCGAGCGCAATAGCGACATTGACGTGCTATTAACCTTTAATAGCGCCAAGGCTGGAACTCAGCTTGCTCAGGTGACACCAGATGGAAAATACCTGTCGATACGCATGCGTTATTCGTTTGTACAGCTGCCCGATGATAACTATCAGCCTAGGGCATATCACCCTATGAGTGGTTACCTTTCTGACGATTATCTTGATTATGGTACGGCCATTAATCAAGACATTGTGAAACGCCATTTGCTGCGACATCGATTAGAAAAAGTGACACCCGGAGATGCGCCTTCTGAAGTGGTAAAACCGATTGTTTACTATCTCGATCCCGGCGTACCAGAACCGATCCGCAGCGCGTTACTTGAAGGTGCTCGTTGGTGGGAGGAAGCATTCACTAATGCAGGTTTTATCAATGGCTTTAAGGTTGAATTACTGCCAGAGGATGCCGATCCACAAGATATTCGCTATAACATGATCCAGTGGGTGCATCGTGCGACTCGGGGTTGGTCATACGGCAGCGCCATTGCCGATCCGCGCACAGGTGAGATCATTAAAGGTCATGTCACTTTAGGCAGTCAGCGAGTACGACAAGATCACCTTATCGCTCGTGGCCTAACGGCTGGATGGCAAGATAGAGATGCGGCCGAAGAGGCTGCTACGTCGTTATCGCTCGCGCGTATTCGTCAGCTTGCCGCCCATGAAGTCGGTCATACTTTAGGGCTAGATCATAACTTTGCCGCCTCAAGCAATGATAATGCATCAGTGATGGACTACCCCCATCCCAAGGCAACGCTAAATGGTGATAGCATCGATATTTCATCCCCCTATGATGAAGGTATTGGCCGCTGGGATAAGTTTACCGTTGCCTATGGTTATGGTCAGTACAGCCCTGAGCATCAATCCGAACAGCTTGCCAAACTCATGAGTGATGTGGAGTCTGAGGGATTGCGTTATATTGGCGAGGCCGACTCGCGCGCTCAAGGAGCAAGCCATGCTTATGCAAGTCTTTGGGATAATGGTCAAGATCCCGTTAGTGAGCTCGATCGTCTTGGGGCTGTGCGCGAGAAAGCCATCGAACAGTTCTCCGCATCTGCGTTGTTGGCTGATCAACCCTATGGCGAGTTGCGTGATGCTTTCGTGCCAATCTATTTGCTAACACGTTATCAAATCACCGCTGCAGCCAAGTTTATTGGCGGTAGTGATTACAGCTATAGAACCAATGATGCGGGTAGAGAGTGGCATTATATGGCGCCAGAGTTACAAAAAGAGGCGCTCGATAGTCTGTTACGCACCTTAAAGTCTAGTGCGTTGAACATTCCGACTAACGTGGTCGATGCATTAGTGCCTAAATCGGGTAATTATGGCGCGACAAGGGAAAGCTTTGTCGGTGCTACAGGAGTTATTGTAGATCCTGTAGGTATGGCTGAAGTGCTTAGCCGTCATACTTGTCAGCAACTACTCTCGCCAGCACGCTTAAACCGAGTCGAGCAGGGGTACTTGGCCGATAAAGAGCAGTTGTCGGTATTGAACTTAGTCGATCGATTATTGGGGGCGACACTCTATAGCGATATTCCTACTGGCTCCGAATTAGGCGTTTGGATGCGAGTTAATGCCGTGGTGTTAGAGCAACTGCTCAGTAGCTATCACAGTGACGATAGTTCCCCCGAAGTCAAAGCCCTGTTAGCGGATAGGTTAAATTATGTCTTGAAGCAATTGAGCCGTAAGGTTAAGCGCAGCAGCGCCTATGAGGCGGCACATTTTGAGTGGTTGCGCCAAGGCGTAGAGCAAGCGCTCGTCGACGCAAAGGTTAAACTTATTTCTAAGCCGCTACCGATGCCGCCGGGATCACCAATTTAACTGATAGCGATAAGCCCCTATTTGAAGGGGCTTTTTTAGTGTACTTTCGTGATAGAGAGCGCACCGAATGAAGAAAGTTTCTAGCGGTCTTCTTTTCAGGCTCTGAATGGTAGCCTACCATTAGCACCAACAGAGGTTCATTTTTACTTAAAGTCGAGGTTTGTTAGCTAGCCTGTTGTTTGTCCAATAGCTTACCAATACGATAAGCATCGATAATACCCACAAGCCAAGCTGCGATAAACGTAAAGGTCGCAATGTTAATCCACTGGCTATCATCGCCTGCAGGAACTTGGCTGATATGCTGGTAGATGACATTAACATCCAGCGGGATCTCGCCAGATAGGATGCGATCGGAGATCGCCTGTGCCCGTTCAACCGCTTTATATAACAGATATACCAAACCCGACAGGCTAATAAATGAAATAAGCGTGCCCGTGTTATAACGCTTAAGGTAGAAATGGCCGCTGCCCGGACAGATAAATGCTGACATTAGGGCGGCAATCATGGCTTTATTCATGGGGTTCTCTTTTGGGATGATTAATTAACCCGAGTTTAGGTTAACTATTCTAAGTCGATACGCCTAAGGCTGATTTTTAAGTGTTTGGCTTTGTTCACTAGCACAGGATCGGCATTGTCACCTTGCGCCGCCAGCTGGCTTTCGATACCCGTTAACTCTTGCACTAGCCAGCCACGAATCATCACATAATAGCGTGAGTTAGTGCCATAGTGAGCAATAATCTCAACCGATTTTGGAGAGGGCGAGTCAATGGCATCAGCCAGGGATTGCACCATAAAACCAATCTGCTGTTGAGTCGATAGCGTCTCATCATCCACAGCGCTAGCGGCTGTGCTAACTATGGCTAACAGTAATATCAAAGCGGCTTTCATCTTGGATCCTTATCGATTCGATACGTAAAATGTATCGCAAACTGGCGACTTAAGATAGTGACAATAATGGTGGGATTTTACTGCAGAAGGATAACAACGGAAGCCCAGCTCATATCGAGCTGGGCGCGCCGGGAAGCGTGATTTTGATTAATTTTGTTGTGTAGACCTCCCATTATTCGCTGGGCGGGAGATCCCGAATAACAAGGTATAGGCCACTGGCAAGACGATTAACGTCAGTACCGATGCAAACCCAAGGCCGAAGATAATGGTGATTGCCATTGAGCCGAAGAAGGCATCCGATAACAGTGGTATCATCCCCAGCATTGTGGTGATCGCCGCCATTAATACCGGTCTTACACGACTGACTGCCGAATCGATAACCGCCTGATAACCGATTTTACCTAAGCTGAGCTCTAGATTGATCTGATCGACCAATACAATGCCGTTTTTGATCACCATCCCAGTCAAACTAAGCAAGCCTAATAGTGCCATAAAGCTAAATGGCGCGTTTAATAGTAGTAAACCCGATACCACACCAATCAAAGAGAGTGGCACAGTAAACCAGATCACCAATGGCTGTCTTACCGAGTTAAACAGTAAGACGGTGATCAAGAACATAGCAAGGTAGCCAAGTGGAATTGAGCTAAATACCGAGACCTGAGCTTCGGTTGCCGTTTCGTACTCGCCGCCCCATTCGAGGGTGTAACCCGCAGGAAGGGGTAAGGCTTCTATTTGTGAGCGGATTTTTCTAAATACCGAGTCGGCAGTCTCATCGGTACCGTTGACTGGCTCAGCTAACACGGCAATCACACGTTTACGATCGCGGCGCATGATTAGCGGGTTTTCCCACTCGGTGCTGAAATCAGAGACGACTTGGCTGATGGGCACAAACACATTGTTGCCCGAACTCCATACTTGTAGCTCTGATATGCTATTCGCGTTAAAACGTTCACTCGCTGGTGCCCTAGCAATAATAGGTAACAGGTGACTGTTTTCACGATATAAGCCTATCTGTTTGCCACTGAAGTTAGTCAACAGCGCATTATCAAGATCTTGTTTGCTAACCCCTGTCTCTCTTGCCTGAGCTAGAGCCAATTGTGGACGAACCAGGGTGACCTGATTACGCCAATTATGCCTCACGCTGGTGGCGGTTGGTTCTGCTTTAAGAATATCGACCGCTTGTTGGGCGAGGTTTCTCAGCACTTGAGGATCTTCACCATAGAAACGTGCCTCAATCTTAGCCGCTGGACTGGGGCCATTTTCTAAGTATTTAAAGCGATATTCAGCCTCGGGATAACGGACACTCAAATCGCGCTCAAGTTTACGCATGTACTTATTGAGACTATCAAGATCTGTCATCTCTAATATCAGCTGGCCATAGGCTTTGTAGCCTTTTTCTGGCACATAAGGCAGTACGAAACGTTGTGCCCCTTGACCTAGAACCGTGGTGATATTAATCAGTCCACTATCTTGTTCAGCTTGCTCTGAAAGCAGGTCTTGCTCAATACGGCTAAGTTGTGCTTCGGTAGCCTTGATATCTGTGCCTTCTGGCATCCATACATCCACAAAAAACATCGGTGTATTAGACGATGGGAAGAACACATTTTTTACATGGCCCATACCGATCACCGAACCCACAAGAGCGATAATAACGACAATCAGGGTGAGAGCCCGAAAGCGCATTGCTAGGTTGAGTGTTAAACGGTAAAGGTTGAATAACCAGCCTTTATAGGGATCGCTTTCATTATTATCGTCGACGGGTATGCCATCTTTAAACATGATATTGCAAAAGAATGGAGTTAGCGTCATCGCTGTGATCCAGCTGATAAACAGTGAAATCAACAATACCAAGAATAATGAGATACAGAATTCACCAGACGCATTATCCGACAGACCAATCGGGGCAAAGGCCATGATAGCGATAATCGTCGCGCCGAGCAGTGGCCATTGAGTTTGACTGATCACTTGCTTAGCGGTTTCTAGGCGTGTTTGGCCGCGCTTGATCCCAATTAATATCCCCTCGGTGACTACAATGGCGTTATCTACCAACATACCCAAGGCGATAATGAGCGCACCTAATGAGATGATCTGCAGCTCAATATTGAGTACATTCATCATAATAAAGGTGCCGAGAATCGTCAGCAGCAGCACTAGTCCCATTAACAGACCCGAGCGAACGCCCATAAAGATCAGTAACACGCCAATGACAATCGCGATGGATTCGGCAAGGTTGACTAAAAAGCCATTAATGGTCTCATCAACCATCTTACTTTGGTCATAGACGGTAGTCAGTGTCATGCCAAGTGGTAGCTCACTGTCTAGGGCCGCGATCTTATCATTGACCACTTGGCCAACATCCACCACGTTAACACCACTAGAGAAAGCAATCCCGATAGATAATGCCTTGTTTCCTCCACCGTGATAGATACTGTCTGGTGTCTCTTCAACGTCTTTGTAGATGTTTGCAATATCGGCTAAATGGATAAGCTTGGTATCGCCAGGCGAACTCACAACTAGGTGTGACAGCTGCTCTACGCTATCGAACTCCCCTGTGGGGTGAATACGGATACGATTATCACCCACCTTGACACTACCCGCATTGGAAACCACGTTTTGGCTAGTGATCAGGCCATAGATATAATCTTGATTTAACCCCAAGGCATTGAGCTTTTGGGTTGAGATCTCCACCACCACCTGATCGGATACGATACCTGCGATACTGACACGTTTAATGCCTTTAACCAGTACGAGTTCGCGACGTAGAAAGTCACCATAGTTTTGTAGCTCACGGTCGTTGTAACCGTCACCACTTAAATTGAGCAGAATGCCATACACATCACCAAAGTCATCGATAACTGCAGGTTCCATAACGCCCTGGGGCAAGGTTCCTTTGGTGTCGTACACTTTACGGCGCACTTCATCCCACACTTGGGGGAGTTCGTCTGCACCATAATTTTCTTTAATCTCTATCTCGATTTGAGACAGCCCAGCACTGTTAATTGAAGTGATATGCTTAATGCCATCGAGTTGTTGTAACGCATCTTCCAGTGGCAGGGTCACTTCCTCTTCAACCTGCTCAGGTGACGCGCCAGGATAGGCGGTAATCACAAGCGCTTGTTTAATGGTAAATTCAGGGAACTCTAGCTGACCTAAGCTGAAAAAAGAGATACTGCCACCAATTAATAGCAGCAGGGCAAACATCCAACTGACAACCTTATGGGTAATCGAATACTCGGCAAAATTCATCGATTAAACACCCCGTTGCCAGCGCAAAGGTTTTACTTGCATATCGTCTTGCAGATATTGCACCCCAGCCACGACAACCTTGTCACCAACATTGATGCCGTCGAGCACCTCAATGCCATTCGTGGTGACTCTTCCGACGGTGACCTCTTGTGACTTAACTAAACCTGTCTCTGGGTTGTAGGTCCATATAATGGTTTGTCCATCCAGATCTCGCTTGATAACCGCATTCAAGGGGACTGTTGCGCCTGTCTTGGTTTGCGTTTCCCCCGATAGATCTAAGGTCAGTTCGGCACTCATACCAGGTAAAATGCTGATATCTTGCGGCGCGGGTAGGGTAAACACCACTTCATAGCTTTGGGTGCCTGGAGTCACCTGAGTCGCAAACTCCTTTAGACGCGCAGGATAGCGTTGCTCTGGATGGTTGCTAAAGGTCACGCTAGGCAGCGCAGGTGCATCGGGACTAAAGCGTGTTACTTGACTTGCCAATGATTCAGGTACCTGAATAACCACATCGATAAAGCCATCTTTTTGGAGGATTAAAATGGGTTGGTTTACTTGAACAATTTGATAGTTCTCAACCGATCTTTTAGCCACGATGCCGTTAAATGGTGCTTTAATGATGGTGTAGCTAAGTTGATCTTGAGCGCTAGCAAGGTTGGCTGCCGCCGATTTTATTTGAGCCTTGGCCAAGTCGTAGTCGGCTTGTGAAATTAACTCACGACGCAGCAGTTCGCCTTTACGTTCGAAATCAGCAACGGCTAACTCATGATCCGCTTCTCTGTTGAGTAAGGTGTTGCGCGCATCTCTATCATCGAGTCTAGCAAGTACATCCCCCTTGTTTACTCTCTGGCCTTCCACTAGTGAAAAATCAATTAGCTGACCTGAGAGACGAAATGATAGCTCTACCTGTTTTGTTGCCGCTACCTTGGCCGGAAAGCTGCGCGTTGCCGCTCGATTGAGATCGGTTATCTCCATCAATTTGACCGGGCGAATGCTTGGTGCCTGAATTTCAGCAGACTCTGTCGTGCAGCCAGCTAGAAGCAGTAGTGCACTAATAGAGAGCCCGATTGTTACGTTTTTCATAAAACTAATCTCACATTGTTACGAAGTGTATCTTGCTAGCGTGCCAAGATAGCAGCTCTTATTGTTGAGTAAAATGGAATTATGTGAAATCATGGGTTCCATAAAATGAAACCATCTTCACTTGCTTTACCGCCTTGAGTGTGTGCAAAGTGATAGTGTGTCGAGTTCTATTGCCTAAATGTTGAGATGTCGCCATGAAGACCGAAGATATTGCGCTATTCCACCGTATTGTTGAAACTGGCAGTTTGGTTGAGGCGGCAGATATTTTAAACTTGCCCAAGTCCACCTTAAGTCGCCGCTTGCAGGCCCTAGAAGATGAGCTGAACGTGAAGTTGTTTCATCGTCAGAGTAGGGCGATGACACTAACAGCCTCAGGTAGCCATTTCTATGATAAAACCACACCGATGTTGGCCGCATTGGAACAAACCCTATCGGAACTGTCAGGGCAAGAAGCGGAAGTGGCCGGCCATCTGCGGATCTTAATTTTCCCCATCCCTGAGATTTTACATATCACCCATGCGATCTTTGAATTTATGGATATCAACCCTGAGCTTACGGTTGAGATCATCGTGAGTTCAGAGCCTAAAGATATGATTCGCAACAACATCGATTTGGCCTTTATGCTTGAAGACGCGTTTAATGAGAATGAGATGGTCGCACGCCATATTATTGATGAAAGGGTGCACTTTTTTGCCAGCCCAGAATACCTCGAAAAAGTGGGTACACCGTTAACGCCAGAAGAGTTACCCAAGCACAATTCCATCCTGTTTCGCTACCCTAATGGCCGGATTTTTAATGAGGTGCCCTTTGGTAAGGAAAAGACACTCTCGGTGACAGGTAACTTGTGTGTTAACAGTTTAGAGACTTGCTTAGAAGCCACATTGATGGGCAGAGGGATCTCTATGATGCCGCTTCCTGTTGCGCAAGAGTATGTAGAAAACGGTAAGTTAGTGATGTTATTTGAAGATGTAGAGCCCTATGAAGGTAAGTGCTTCTTAGTCTATCCTTCGCGGCGTTTTATCAGCCTCGCCAGCCAACGTTTTATTGACTACATTATGACAGCATTAGAAGCGTGTATTCAAAATGGTGCCTGCGATCGCGAAGCCAGAACCAAAGGTGTTATTAAGCCGTTGATTTAAGAAACGAGCGTTGAGCTAAACGATGGTCTTTGAGGTAAACCCTAGCATTAATCAGGGCTAATGATGAGACCAAACGGCGCAAGTAACTGTTCTTGCTGCCATTGGTTGATGATCACCCCCTCAAGTGGCACCACTCTTGGATCAAGCCCTTCAAGCTCGACTCGGGTTAGATTAGCACCGCGCAGGTCAAAGCTGCCCCACTGTTCGGCAGAAAACTCACCGCCACTCAGATCGGCACCTTTCATTGAGGCACCGTTTAAATTCGCGCCGCGCCAGCGATTATCAAACAGCTCACACTCTTCAAGCAGTACGCCATCAAAGTTACTGTAGGCAAGATTACAGCCGGTAATATAGGCGCTACAAAAGTAGCTTTTTTGTGTGATATAGTTGGCGAAACTGGCACGATGAAAGTCGGCTCCCTGCAGGTTACTATCACGAAACTCTGCGCCAAAACAGCGACTCCCCTTAAACAGGCTCATGCTCAAATTACACTGCTTAAAGCTAGCATTAGTTAGGGTCGCGTAACTAAAGTCACAGCCAAGTAGATCGCTGCTTTCTACAAACTGACAATGGTCAAACTGGCAATCGGTGAGATCGCTATGGGTAAACTGACAGCGATAGAAATAACAATTTTTAAATTGATGCTCCTGCAGATCTTCGCCACTAAAATCATGGTCGATATAATGCTGATCAGCAATGATATACATGGTTTATTCCTTAGCGCGTGTGAGTTTGTCGCAAATTTAGCTTAATGCTTAATCGATTGTGTGTGCTTAGCGGCTTTCGCAGGTTCAGTGATGCGGCTCGCCAAAATATAGCAGGCAATCCCCATCACAGTGTTTGTCACAGGGAGCGCTAACAATAACCCTTTCACGCCACCAAGATAGGAGCCTAATGCCGCCAGTGGCAGCAACAGTAAAAACAATCGACAGACATTTAATACCAGCGAGCTCATGGGTCTATGATAGGCGTTGAGTGTTGTAGCCATTAAGATCACCATGCCTAAAGGGCCATAAGCAGCGGGCAGGGCAATAATATAAAACGTCAGCCATTCAAGCACTTGAGGATCGCTACTAAATAACTCGGCAACAGGCGTCGCGAAAAACAGCAGTGGCAGATAGATTAAGGTTTGAAATATCAGCACGAATTTTAGCGACAGCATTAAGGCTTCGCGAGCGCGCTCGGTTTGCCCTGCGCCTAAGTTTTGTGCCACAAAGGGCACTAGGCTAGAGGACAGTGCCATTACCGCAATTAATAGCACCGATTCTAAGCGTGTTCCTGCACCAAAGGCGGCCACGGCGCTATGATCTATGCGTGCTAGCATCGCCATAATTAGGGCGTTGGCCACGGGGTTTAACAGGTTCATCAATGCGGCTGGTTGGGCAATATGCGCCAGTTGTTTCCAGTTGCAGCGCATGCGGGTCAAATTGAATTCGGCAAACTCAACCAAGTTACGTTTAATAATCAGCAGATAACCCGATAACGACAGTGCGACTATCCAAGAGATTAGGGTCGCAATCGCAGCGCCTTGGATCTCTAAACGTGGAAATGGCCCAAGTCCAAAAATAAGCAGTGGGTCGAGCACTAGATTGATGAGCGACGCTAGGGCCATGATCTTGGCTGGTGACTTAGTATCGCCAGTGGCACGTAATCCCTGATTGCCCACCATTAACAGCACTAACAGTGGTGCGCCTAAATACCACAAAAACATGTAGTCGCGGATCAGTGGCAAACTGGAATCATTGGCGCCGAGCAAGGTGAACAGCGGTCCAATACAGAGGCTGCCCAGCAAAGATACTGCCGCAATTAACCAAAAGGTGAGCATTAACGCATCGTGCAAAAACACCTTAGCTTTGTGACTGTTGCCACTGCCAATAAGTCGGCCTAAATTAGTCGAAACGCCTGCACCAATGCCAATCGCGATGCTGGAGATAATCAAAGTAACCGGAAAGGTAAAACTGATAGCTGCTAAGGCCTCAGTGCCTAACTGACTAATGAAAAAGGTATCTATAAGACTAAACCCAAGAATGGTTAAGATACCAATCAGGTTCGGCAGGCTCATGTTTAGCAGTATACGACCGATTGGCTGGCTAAGTAGCCCGTGTCTGTCTCTCATTAAATACGGAATGCCTAATTAAAGAAGGAGGGCAATTCTATCAGGGTTGGCTGATATTTTATAAAACCGAGTTAAAAAAATGAGATTTTTTTTGTAAAGCCCTTGGATCTTGTTGCGGTGATCCCCATATAAGCAAACATCAGACGGTATAAGCCTTATGCCGTATTACTTTGATAAACCGCCAACGTTTGTTGGGCAAGAAAATCATTAGGAGAGTCCATAGATGAATATTCGTCCATTACATGACCGCGTCATTGTTAAGCGTTCTGAAGTTGAATCAAAATCTGCCGGTGGCATCGTACTTACAGGTAGCGCAGCAGAGCAATCAACTCGCGGTGTAGTGCTTGCAGTAGGCAATGGCCGAATCCTTGAAAACGGTACTGTTCAGCCTCTTGACGTAAAAGTCGGCGACACGGTTATCTTCAATGAAGGCTACGGTGTGAAAAAAGAGAAGATCGACGGCGAAGAAGTCTTGATCCTATCTGAATCAGATTTAATGGCTGTAGTGGAATAATCCACTAAGTTACTTTCTATCCCAGTTAAACCTATTTTTCTTAAAGGATACAGAACATGGCAGCTAAAGAAGTTCTTTTTGGTAATGACGCACGCGTAAAAATGCTAGCGGGCGTAAACGTACTAGCAAACGCAGTTAAAGTTACCTTAGGTCCAAAAGGCCGTAACGTAGTACTAGACAAAAGCTTTGGTGCACCACTTATCACTAAAGATGGTGTGTCAGTAGCAAAAGAGATCGAACTAGAAGATAAGTTCGAAAACATGGGCGCTCAAATGGTGAAAGAAGTTGCTTCTAAAGCCAACGATGCCGCCGGTGACGGTACCACTACTGCAACGGTACTAGCACAAGCTATCGTGACTGAAGGCCTAAAAGCCGTTGCAGCGGGCATGAACCCAATGGATCTTAAGCGCGGTATCGACAAAGCGGTTATCGCTGCTGTTGCTGAACTGAAGGCCCTATCTCAAGAGTGCAGCGACACTAAAGCGATTGCTCAAGTAGGTACTATCTCTGCAAACTCTGACGAGTCAATCGGTGAAATCATCGCAACCGCGATGGAGCGTGTTGGTAAAGAAGGCGTTATCACGGTTGAAGAAGGTCAAGCACTAGAAAACGAACTCGACGTCGTTGAAGGGATGCAGTTCGACCGTGGTTACCTCTCTCCATACTTCATCAACAAGCCTGAGACTGGCAGTGTAGAGCTAGAAAGCCCATACATTTTGTTGGTTGATAAGAAAGTATCAAACATCCGTGAACTATTGCCTATCCTTGAAGGTCTTGCGAAAACGGGTAAGCCACTGCTTATCATCGCTGAAGACGTTGAAGGCGAAGCATTAGCAACATTGGTTGTAAACAACATGCGCGGTATCGTTAAAGTGGCTGCTGTTAAAGCACCAGGATTTGGCGACCGTCGTAAAGCCATGCTACAAGATATCGCTATTCTAACTGGCGGTACTGTGATTGCTGAAGAGATTGGCCTAGAGCTTGAAAAAGCAACCCTAGAAGACCTAGGTACAGCGAAGCGCGTTGTTATCACTAAAGATGACACCACTATTATCGACGGTACTGGTGAACAAGAGCAGATCCAATCTCGCGTTGCACAAATTAAGATCCAAGCTGAAGAATCAACCTCTGACTACGACAAAGAGAAACTACAAGAGCGTATGGCCAAATTGGCTGGCGGTGTTGCAGTGATCAAAGTGGGCGCAGCCACTGAAGTTGAAATGAAAGAGAAGAAAGCGCGCGTAGAAGATGCACTACACGCGACTCGCGCCGCTGTTGAAGAGGGCGTCGTAGCTGGTGGTGGTGTTGCACTGGTGCGTGTTGCTAGCAAGATTGGTGAAGTTGAAGTCTTAAACGAAGACCAAAAGCACGGTGTGACTATCGCCCTACGTGCGATGGAAGCGCCACTACGTCAAATCGCGACTAACGCAGGTGAAGAAGCGTCAGTTGTGGCTAACAACGTGAAGAACGGCAGCGGTAACTACGGTTACAACGCAGGTAACGACACTTACGGTGACATGCTAGAGATGGGTATCCTTGACCCAACTAAAGTAACTCGTAGTGCGCTACAGTTCGCGTCATCTATTGCTGGTCTGATGATCACGACCGAAGCTATGGTGGGCGAAGTTGCTCAAGAAGCTGGTGCTGGCGATATGGGCGGCATGGGTGGAATGGGTGGTATGGGCGGAATGGGCGGCATGATGTAAATTTTACGGGCCTAAATCTGTGATAGCTGCGTTGCTTCACCACTCGTTTAGTAGACTAAACGTCACGGTAAAGCGCCTTGCTCTAACAAGATTTATACCACGTAAAATACTCTGCTGGTCTTAAGCTTAACAGCCTGAAGCCAAGTTAATTTAATAGTAAAGCCCCGATATCTAACGGTATCGGGGCTTTTTCATTTGGAAATGATTATCCCCGGAGTATATGGATATACTAAGAGGGGATTTTTTAGGGTTAGAGAAGGCTGTATTTCGATAAAATACACTGTTTAGGCTGATGAAGCGCTATACCAAGCAAAAGCCCAAGGGCGCAATTGTTGAGTGTTAAGTAGCTAATTTTATGATTTTTATTGATCTAATATAATTATAAAGACACTCCTTTCTGTAGGCCCTCCATATCCACACGTTTGTTCACAAAACTTATACATTTCGGTTTTTATTTTTTTACATATAAATTAGTCTTAGTGCTCCAAAATGTAATTTAATAATACAATTAGAGAAGTGATTTGTTTTATGTATAAATTGACACAAAAATCTAAAAAAACTTCGATACTTCAGTTGGGGGTCGCTTTGTTGGGGGCTTTATCCTGTTACTCAGTGCAGGCTGAAGATTGCAATGCAATGCCTGAATCAGGTCAATTGTATTCTGTTATTAACCGAGGCTCTGGCTTAGCGTTAGATATTAATACGACCGATTCGGGAGCTGCGCCTAATGTTATAACGTATGACTATTGGGGAGGCAATAATCAAAAGTTTCAATTTATTAAAGAGAGTGATGGTTATTGGGTTATCCGCTCTAAGTACAACAACAAAGTGTTAGATGTGCTTGATTCGTCTCAGTCTAATGGGGCAAACGTTATTGTTTATGATGATTGGCAGGGTACAAATCAACGTTGGCAAGTTAAAGCATCGTCATCCGGCGGGTTTAATATTACTAATAAGCTAACGAATAAGTCGCTGACTGTGGCTGGGTCAAACAATGCGGCTAATGTATATCAAAATGATGACGCGGGAATGAGCTCTCAAAGATGGTTTATAAACCCTGTTGATGCAGAATGTGGCAGCGGTGGCAGCCAACCAACGCCGAGTAACTTAGTGGGATTTGCTGCACAACCAGGCCAAGATGGCTTATCGACAACCACGGGTGGCGGTAATGCAACACCTATTACAGTAACAAGCTGTAACGCGTTAAATAATGCGTTAAGCTCGACGTCTCCTGCTGTGATCCACATCCCCGATAACACGACGATTAACTGCCATACCAGTAACAGAACTGTGCAGGCGTGTCCCTTAGATTGTGGCCAATGGAACGATTACGGTAAAACATGGTACCGAGTACCTGTAGGGAATCAAAGCTGTGGCGAACTGGGCAGCGCTTCAAATTCACAGGTTAACGTTACGCGTAATGAACGTCGTATTATTGTTCAGTCTAATAAAACGTTACAAGGTTTAGGTAAAAACTCAAAAATAGTGGGTGCCAGCCTCGTTATAAGCAAGCAACGTAATATTATTATTAAAAACGTGATGCTTGAAAACATTAACCCTGCACTTGTAGAAGCGGGCGATGGTATTTCAATTGATGATAGTAGTCATGTTTGGGTTGATCATATGGCCTTTAACAAAATAAGTGATGGCTATATCGATATTGACAATAGTCAGAATATTACCCTTAGTTGGAATCGTTTCTATGGTTATAACACCCAAGTTTGCGCTAATCAGCATTGGTACACTCATTTATTCAGAAACTCTCAGGTGACTGTTCATCACAACTTTTGGGATACAGCAGCAGGGCGAAACCCTAAAATAGATGGCTATAATTCACGCGTTCATATGTTTAATAATTACTGGAAAAACATTACTTATTTTGCAATTAGTGGGAGTGATGGCGCTGAAGTACTTGTTGAGAACAATTATTTTGAAAACTCAGCAAAGCCTCATTGGAATCAAGGGTCTGGATATTTTAGTGCATCAGGAAACATTTACACAGGACGTTCAGCAACTGATCAATATCGTGATAGTGGCGCAACGGTTTTTAGTGATGTTCAGCTTTACCCATATAGATTAGATAGTGCAAATACTTTGGGCAGCCAAGTAGATGCAGGGACTGGCCCTCAATAGATATAGAGCTCGTCTTATTGCTCAGCGAATGTTTTTAACATGCGCTGAGCAAGTTTATTACAGTGCTACTAAACTTTGTTCAAGCATGGCTTTTATTTGTGCAAGTGTCATTTGCAAGTCGATTCTAGATAAGGAGTTGAGCTAAATATTTTAAGTTTACTCTGCCCCAGCTTTTGCGACTTTTAATTTTTCCTGCGCTAGAACACCTGCTCCATAGGTCTGATCTCTTCGTTCGCTGAGAGTGACATCTAAAAAGGAAGCCTCGGTGACTTGAAAAAGTACTGAGGCTTTTTTGTGTCTGCTTATTAAATCGGCGGTTGTATGGCCGAGGTAAGTCGTGGTGCTTCGTCTATCAATATAACGGCGGGTAGATAACTACACTTTGAGACCGATTAATGGCAGGGCAACAACGAAAGTGTACGAAGTTACACTTTATGTGATATCGAAATGCTTATCCATACTAAAGTGTACGAAGTTACACTTTAGTGTTGAGTAATCGAATATTTAGGGCTAAAGTGTATCAAAGTACACTTTTAGCTAACGTTACGGAATTTACGTTATGAAATCTTCGCTAAATCAACAATCCTTGGGATCACTGGTTAAAGAAAGCCGCAAAAAAGCAGGGCTGACTCAAGAGGTGGCGGCGATGTTGTGTGGTGTCACTAAAAAGACCTTTATCCGAGTAGAGAAAGGTGAAGACGTTTATATCTCTACCGTGTTTAAAATTCTTGATGGATTGGGCGTCGCTATTGTTGCCAAGCAGGACAACAGTGCTAATGCGAGTGGGTGGTACTAGTTTATGACGGATTCAGTCAAGCTTGTTTTGGATATGCATTTGGGCGATCGCATTATTGGTGAGTTGTCGTTCGACCCAGATATCGAGAAATTTGCCGTTAGCTATACCGACATATGGCAACAAAATGGTTTTCCCATATCACCCATGATCCCGCTAGATGGCAGTGGTCGTAGTAACCAAATTGCCATGTTCTTGGTTAACTTACTGCCCGAGAATAAGGGGCTCGATTACCTCGTGGAATCATTGGGAGTATCGAGAGGTAATACCTTCGCGCTTATTCGTGGCATCGGTCTTGATACCGCCGGAGCAATCGCCTTTGTGCCTAAAGGCGTATTATTGCCAGGAACGTCATTTCGAGCAATAAGCGACGATGAAGTGATAAAGCGACTCGAGGATCCAGATATTTGGCCAATGGAAGTCTGGGACGGTAAGCCAAGGTTATCGGTAGCGGGCGTGCAGTCAAAATTAAATTTGTTCTATAACGGTGAAGCATTTGGTTTTGCTGAAGGTGCGCTGTCATCGACCCATATTCTCAAGTTCGAAAAGCACCAGCATTTAGTGATTAATGAATTTCTGACGATGCGTTTGGCTAACGCTATCTCAATGAATGTGGCCAATGTCGATATCAGCTACTTTGGCGAACATAAGGCGCTTTGTGTTGAACGCTTTGATCGTCGCTACCTGCCAGCCGAACACAAGGTGCAGAGACGGCATATCATCGATAGTTGCCAAACACTCGGTTTTAGCGTTAACAAAAAGTATGAGCGGAATTTTGGTACTGGCCGCGATGTAAAAGATATCCGTGAAGGGGTTAGCTTCGCAAGGTTGTTTAGCTTAGCGAGTCAGTGCGCTAACCCTGCAGCCGCTAAGCAAGATATGTTGCAGTGGGCGTTATTTAATTTACTGAGCGGCAATGCCGATGCCCACGGCAAAAACTACTCATTCTTTATGACACCCACAGGCTTAGCGCCGACGCCATGGTACGACTTGGTATGTGTCGCGCTGTACGATGATTTTGAACAAGAGTTGGCAATGGCGATTGATGATGAGTTCGATCCCAACAAGATTTATGCCTATCAGCTCGCCGCATTTATTGATGAGATAGGCTTACCAAGAGCTTTGCTAGTCAACAATCTAACTCAAATGGCGACCAAAATAGCCCAAGCCATAGATGAGGTTACCGCTATGCTCCCCGCGCTTGATAAGGCCGAGCAAGATTTTGTCGATGCTTATAGAAAACAGTTATTAGCAAGGTGTGAGCGCTACTTAGCGATGGCACCAGAAATCAAAGATATAGAGCTGTAGTTCTAGTTAAAGTTAAAGTGGCCTGGCAGCTGAGCTAAGCGTGAATTCGTCTGGGATCTTTTCTATAGCAAAAGTGCATTCCACTGCAAATCTTTGGTATTCCTGTAAAAGCATGTCATCTACTCAATTTCTCATAATTGCAGATAATTTACACTATGGTTGTAATGGGTTTTACCTGCTTGAGCGGGCTCAAGCATGCTATGCTGACATTTGAGACATAATATGTTTCAAGTAAACTGTTTAATCTGTATTCTGTTATTGCTTTAAATATAAGAGGTTAAGGAGAACCTATGCGCTTAGTTAGTTTATTGGTTTACTCGTTACAGTGGTTGGCTATTGCGGCATCCCCCACGCTTTTAGGCCTTTTTGTTGGGGCTGCGTTGAGTTTGCAATCGGGTCAGTTTAACTCGCTCACCATTATTGCTTGGGGAGTTGTGGGTTTCATCATTGGTGGCTTCTGGGCTGAACGCATTAGAAAACGGGTCGGTATTAGCGAATTTTTTGGTCGACTAGCGGGTGCAAGGGATATTCCCAAAAAAAGGTAATGATTGAAGCTAGCCCATACCTAAAAACTCTGATTCACTTCGTCACCTTTACGTGGAGGCTGTAAACTTCTAGTTTAAAGGCCAAACCCCGCGTTAGCTGGTTTTGGTGGTCACCATGAATCGACACGCTGAGTAGATCACTTTCTAATACTGTTTGGTATAAGACGTAATAGTCCTCATCGAACAAGTTGTCGATATTGAGTTTAAATTCGTAAGGAGCCTCAGGGGGGGCGAGATTCCTTAGGCCCTTCAACTGTATTTGTGAGCTCACAATCAGTGGGTCAGAGTACACTGATTGTGGTGGCCTTACAGGGGCGATCCATTTTCAGTCAATATGTCCACTATCATCAGGCATGGATAAACACTCAATCGCCACAGATTTATTTTTCTCTCTTTTTACTCATCTGTTAGTAAGGCAGGTCGGGTAAATCGTATTATTTTGTACCATTCTCTTTGATTGATCAGACCAAGCGTCATAAACCTTCAAGCGTTACTGTTAGGGCACTTGTTGCGGCTGCACACTGATTTATTTAACCACTTTTAATCTTTGTCTCAGCTTGTTTGGGTAGTATGGTGCTATTGAGTGTTTTGAATAGTCATTAAAGGGGTGAGCATCATGGATAATGAGCAATTAAACGGCGTTAAGCGAGGGCCTTGGATAGCCATTGGCGTGAGCGTGGCAGTCGTCGCGCTGATCGGTTTATTGCTGGCGATGATGCCAAAAGGGTTTAAGGCGACCCATGAAGAGATAGGTACAGGTAAACCTGCGGTGGTTTTTGTGTATGATCCCAACCTGACCATTAGCGGATCTCAGACCGAGCAGATGAATGAGGCGCGAGGTCACCTGGGTGACAATGTACTGTTTTTGCTGGCCAGAGTCGGTACTCCTGAGGGCGATAAGATGATCGCTAAGTATCGTGCTGGGTCCGCCGAACTGCTGTTATTCGATGGTTCGGGCAAGCTGGTAAAACGTCAGTTTGCAGTGCAAGACGCCAATCAATTGATGCGCTGGGTACGATAACGCCTATAGCGGATGAGCCGTCAGAACGCTTGCTGAATAATTGAGATAGCCCAGCCAAATACGAGAGGGCTTTTTTATTGTAATGCGAGTTGCGCATTTTTCTGTTGTTCCCCAAGCAGCTAAAGCGGTTAGGCGAAGCTGTGGTGGCTATTGTACTTTACTTGAAGAATTGTTAATCAAAAAAGTCGTTGTTGAAAAGTGACGGGGTGTTAAAATGCGCCCCGTCGTTGACGTTGTAGGATGGAGTTTTTATTGATCTCTTGCCTACCTACACCCTATTTTTCTCCACTATTGATCAGAGTCTCTATGAAACGGATTTTGTTATCCCTGCTTGTGTTATCTCATCAGGCGGCTGCCGTTGCACCCTTGATTGAAACCCCAAAAGATATGGAGCCCACCTGGGTCGATGAGATCCTCGACGTGTTTGGCGCCGATGGTGAATTTGATGACAGCAAGCCCATAGATATGAGTTACCTGCCGACCGCCTATTACACGCCCGAGAAGAAGTTTGGCGTGGGCCTCTTGATGGTCGGTCTGTATAAGACAGAGGGCGCGGCGCCCGAGGAGCAGCCTTCATCACTGGTGCTCAACTCTTTTGTGTCGATGAACAACTCATACGGCGTTGAAGTGGAAAACATGACCTTCTTCAACGGCGGTAAGCAGCGATTGCTACTGGGGCTGGAGCTACATAACGAGGCGTCTGTTTTCTATGGCCGCGGGATTGCCGATGGCAATATTGACAGCAATCACCATGAGTTTGACGAGCAGCTCTACAGCTTTACGCCGCGCTGGATGACTCAGATGGCCGACAACTATTTTATCGGCGTGGGCGCCGATTTTACCTATGTCAGCGCCGACAAGTTCACCCGGGTAGAGGGCGATATTCCTCTGCCATCTGATGGCATTTTGCCGGACAACTTTAGTTCGGGCCTGGTGGTGACCAGTATCTATGATTCGCGCGACTATCGCCTTAATGCCACCAAGGGCTGGTTGTTCCAGCTGGATGTGGGCTTGTATCAAAATAGCGAGTACGACAGTTTCGCCAAGTATGATCTTGAGCTGGCCAACTATATCGATCTCAGCAGCACTGCTTTGTTGAGCGCTATGCCTGGGCTTATTGCCTGGCAGGTGCAGGGCCACTTTACCAGTGGTGATGTGCCGTGGAACATGCTGCCTGATCTCGGTGGTTCCAGCGCCATGCGCGGTTACATCAAGGGACGTTATCGCGACAAGCAGATGATGATGGGCCAGGTCGAGTATCGCCTGCCTATTTTTCAGCGTTATGGCATGGTGTTCTGGGGCGGCGTGGGTAGCGTGGCTGGTAAGGTGAGTGATTTAAGCGATGAGCTGCTGACCTCTTACGGCACGGGATTCCGCTTCAAGATTAAAGATAACATCAACCTGCGTTTCGACGTGGGTGTGGGTGAAAACGAAACCAACTTTTACCTCAATGTGAACGAAGTCTTCTAAGCATGCCTAATTGTTCTGAGCTCAAGACTTGGCGATGGCCAAGGTCACTATCCACACTCTTGACGGTCGCCGTTTTTGCGGCGAGCCCGCTAGCGCTTGCTGGTTCGAGTGAGGTCGCCTCTGGCGGCGCACCGATGAGTGAGGACAGATCGGCTGAGCAAAAGACACTTGAGCAAAAACCTGAGTGCACGCGCAGCTCAGAATACGACATCTATCTTAGTGGCATACACACAGGCACAATGAGCCGCACCGAGCATTGGCAGGGTCAAAGCGCCGTAGTGACCTCTCACAGTAAAGCCAGTATTTTAGGTATAGGGACTGAGTATCGTCAGCGCGCCGAGCTATCTTGGTCGACGGCAAGCGATGAGTGGTTAACGAATAAGTTTCATCAGCAGGTGAGCGGTTTTCGTAGCAGAGACATGCAGGTGAGTTTTAGTGACAATGGCCGCGCTGCACGGGTGGATCTGGACGGTGAGGTGACTCATTATCGCTCCGATGAAACTGCGCTGCGTGATGTGGATACCCTGGCGCTAGAGATCCGCCGATTGTTAATGCAGGGACGGAGCCAGTTTGCCTTGATTCGCCAGGCATCGGATGCGACCGAGCGCTATCAATACTATGTTAAGGCGCCGCAGCCGGTAGAGGTGGCCCCTTGGGGGGAGCTGATGCTGGTGCCGGTGGAGCAGACGGGCGCCGAAGAGGTGACCTACTATTTCGCTCCCGAGCTAGATTATCAGCTTGTGCAGGCGCGCTATCATGGCATTCTGCTGCAAGGTCTGATTAAGCTAAATCACTATCGCTCTACTTGCGAGTAACGCGCCAATTTTTCCCGTCTACATTAGTTTATCTATCATAAACTGATAAAAAGTGCATACAATCCACGAGTTTTTAGCATTTAAATTGCGCGCAATTTATTTGTGCGTTATGCTTATGCCATATGAGTGTAATGCCGATATTTGATATCGCTGTGAACCCGTTCAATAAACGCTACAGGTGCTAACTCATAATAAATTAATCAGTTTTAGTCATAGGGGATACCATGAAAGTTGCAATAACGATTGGCCAGGGTGTAATGATGTTGTTTATGACATTAATTACCAGTACAGCGAGCTATGCTGATGTAACAACTAAAACTGAAGCCGTCGCTGTCAATATCGATAAAACCAGCTTTAAGTGCATACGTGATATGACGCCTGTGCGCCATTTTTACGTAGATAATTTGTTAGGCAATATTGAAGAAACCCTCGCAGCTGCCAATTCGCCTGAAGGCGCTATTTATCCCACCGGCTCTGTGGTGCAACTGGTACCGACCGAAGTGATGGTTAAGCGTGAACCGGGCACCTTTGCAGCAACTAATGATTGGGAGTTTTTTGAGTTAGAAGTAGATGAGGGGGGCTCTAAAATTGCTAAGCGTGGTTTTGTTGATGTTGTCAATCGTTTCGAAGGTAACTGCTTTGCTTGCCATGCTCCTGCTAGAGAGAAGTGGGACTTTATTTGCGAGTCTGGTCACGGTTGCGAACCTATCCCCATCGACCATAAGATGACTGGTGCGCTGCAGCGCTCAGATCCGCGTTGTGGCGAAGAGGTGTTGGAGCCTGGTGATAGCATGGCACTGTTAAAACTTAAGTTGATGGTTGGTGCTGGCTTGACTAAGCAGTGGCTCGAAGATCTGTTTTAACTCTTAAAATAGTTCACTTTGGCAATATGTAGGCATAGATTTCTTATCTATGCCTAAGGTCGCTAGTTATACTCATTTTCTTGGTTGTGTGCTGTGACAGTGAATAGAGGGAGCGGCTATCATGGATGCACAAAACTCAACATCTATCTTTCTACTGGTTTTTGTGTTGCTGAGCAGGCTAGGTCAACGAAACCAGATTGAATATCCAGCCCATGACAGTAAATGAGATCAACAATAAAGCAAACAGTAGGGTGAGTAAGCGCCACTGCATGACCTGTTTTAACATCACAAATTCAGGAAAGCTCGCAGCAACCGTACTCATGCAAAAGGCTAATGTTGTGCCTAATGGCACGCCTTGTATGAGTAAACTCTCTAATACGGGGATAACACCCGTCGCGTTGGCATAGAGAGGAATGCCCATTAATACCGCAAGCGGTACAGACCACCACTGACCCTCACCTAGATTGGCTTGTAACCAACCCGCAGGCACAAATCCATGCAGTGCGGCGCCAATGCCCACACCGATAATCACCCATTTCCATACTCGGCCAAAAATTTCACTGGTTTCCGATTTCGCAAACTGATGCCTTTGTTGCCAGCTTAAGCTGCTAGTAGGCGCGTTTGCTGATGTCTCATTGGTGGTGTTTGAGGGGGCGGTTTGTTGTCCCCTAGCATACGCTTTGGCCGCCAATGGTTGCAGCCAGCGCTCCGCTTTTAATAGATCGAGTAATGCGCCGCCGAGCATGCCGATAACGATCCCCGTTAAGGCGTATAATAGGGTGATCTTTAAACCTAATAGGCTAAACAGTAATAGGATAGCGACTTCATTAATCAGTGGCGAAGTGAGTAGGAATGCCATGGTGATCCCTATGGGGATCCCCGCAGAGGTAAAGCCTAAAAAAACGGGAATACTTGAACATGAGCAAAAGGGGGTTATAGCACCAAACCCCGCGCCTAACCCATAGCCGACTACCTTAGGTTTACCCGATAAATAATCTCTAACGCGTTCGACATTTAGCGAGGCGCGTAACCAGCCTATGGCATAAATCATCACGATAAGCAGAGCGAAAATCTTGCTGGTGTCTTCAATAAAGAAGTGGAGCGCTTGTCCAAATTGGGTTTGATTTGATAACCCTAACGTATCGTAGACGAGCCAATCGGCAAATACAGAAAACCAAATTAACATTGGTCGACCTCGCTAAAGGATGAAAAACCGAGTTAGTTTATTGATTAATTGGCAACATTAGCTTGGGTTAATAGTTTTTCGATTTCGGCATGAGCAGGTACAGTTCCAGAAGAAACAACGATACCGTTAATCACGATGGCGGGCGTGGACATGACGCCATAATCTAAAATCGTTGCCATATCGGTCACCTTTTCAAGTTCAATATCTACCGATAAGTGTTTAGCGACTTGTTCTACATCGGCCGCCAAATTGGTGCATTTTTTACAGCCACTGCCTAATATTTCAATTTTCATGTCGTTACCTTGTTTACGTGTGTTTGGGAGTTATTGAGTGTTTGAGAAGATTGAAGCAACGAGGTTTGTGCTTGGGCGTTTTTTTCCAGTACGGTCTCTACGCAGCCAACCATCTTTAATAGACAAGGAGTCTCGAGACGATAGTAGATCTGTTTACCATCGCGGCGACTACTGACGATCCCTACCTGTTTTAAGATTGATAGGTGTTTTGAGACCGTGGAAATATCGGCATTGATGCCATCGGTGAGATCGCAGACACATCGCTCTTGCTGCTGTATTTGTTCCAGTAGCCATAGGCGGGTTGGGTGTGCTAATGCCTTAAGAACTGCAGCGCGAGCATTAAGCCTAAGCTGTTCTTGTTCTGTCATGGCAATCTCCAAGCTGAATGCTGCTTTAGGGTAACTATCATTTTGTTATTTGGCATAATAGCCAAATGTATTTCACCTGAACAAGTATTGCACAAGATGTTTGGTCATTATCGTGATGCACTAAACACTTTATGCCGAGTTTGGGGGGGCTGCTTCGTAATGTGTCGTTAATATAGCGTTGGCATTTGTTGAGATTGGCATTTGTTGAGATTGGCGTTGAACGTCATTGAGTGAGTAACTCGCAGACAAAAAAGCCGAGTGATCATTCACTCGGCTTTTATCACGTTAGCTAGGCTAACACTTACGGCTTTAAGATAACTTTTACCGTGTCATCTAGATCCGCTTCGTCGATATAACCAATGGCATTAGGGGTCGAGGCAATGGTAGATTTCATTGCCGCAGCGCTGCTGACTGTGGCGGGTGGATTACCCTTACCGGTAAATACCTGCTTTGACCAATATGCTTTTAATTGTGCGTCGCTCTTACTGGTCACTTTGTCGTGGAACTCTGAGCGGGTAGCGTTACCTTCATCAAGTTCAAATGGCACCGCAGAAGATGAGCCTTTTCCGAGGAATAATTTCTTAGCATCAGAGGCTGAAATATCGCTTGCACCCGGTGCGCCAATTAATACTACGGCGGCTTGAGCTGAGACCATGCTGCATAGGCTAAGCGCTACGATAGAGAGTAGTTTTTTCATTATAGCGCTCCTTAAAATACCACGTCGAATTTAACGGTATAGACAGTGACATTGTCATACTTTTGCAACACATTGCTTTGGAAGCCGCCTGATGTATCGCCAAAGTCGGTGGCGTAAGTGACATCAAATTTGACGGCAAGGTTGTCGAGTGCATCCCAACGCAAGCCACCGCTGTATGAGGTACGTTGGCCATTAAATAGAGCCGCAATCAGTGCGCTACTTTCACCGACAACAGGTCTTTGGTCATCATCTTGCGACTCATAATAGGCGGCTGTGACGTAAGGCGTGAACGCATTGATGCGGTAGCCTAGGGTAATATAACCAGAGTCAGAGTCGGTATATTGACCATCAACTTCTACTCGGGTCCACTCTGTGACGGCAAGGAACTGACCATTGTCATAGCTTGCGCCAACACCAGTAAAGGTGGCTTTCTCATTGTTGAGAGTTAGCAGTGGTACCGATGCATCGATAAAGATTGGCAAGCCTGTGTTTGGATCTTGTGACGGAATCGCCACGGAGCGGCTGGTGGTACCATCTAAAGTGGATTGACCGTAAACCGCTCGCAAGGTCCAAGTTTCATCGGTCCATGTTAGGTTGGCGCCGAGAATATTCTTGATGTCTATGCCTGATTCTTCTGATTCACCGCCAAAGGCTTGCACCGTTAAGGTCGAGTCATCAAACTCAAGTGCATAGCTGACATCACCACCTGTGTAGGTTGTAAATGGTACCGCGCCATAAACTTCTTCAGGTGGACGAGCAAAAGGTTGGGCATAACCCACATCCAAATAATCAGAGTACATAAAAAGCGGTACACGTAGTTTACCACCACGCAGTTGCACCCCACTTTCGAAACGATGAGACACATAAGCCCATTCGGCTTCGACGTCCCAATCGTTTTCGCCTTTCATCATGAGTTGCATCACGGCTTGGGTGTTATCGGTGATGGCAAAGATAGCTTGGAAACCTAGCTTACTCTCTTCGCTAAAGTCGGCAGAGGTGCTTGAACCCAAATAGCCCGAATTATTATCGGCTGTAATGTAGGCGCCGCTCATGAAGCCATTAAAGTTAAAGCGTTCAGTTAAGTTTGCAGTTTGTTGATTTTGCAAAGTTTTAACTTGTTGCTCTAGCTTAGCGATCTTCTGTTCATTAGTCTCATCTGCGGCAAAAACTTGCCCTGACACCAGTGCGACAGATACCGCTATTGGCAGCGCTTTTAGCGCCGTATTGAATCGTGTGTTCATCATATGCTCCCGATAGGATCTATTTTTATATTGTTTGATTAAACTTTAAATTGGTCGGTGATAGTGGTCAGCTGTTTGCTGACGCCTTCGATGTCGTAACTAATGCCACCTAGCTCATCGGTGGTGGCTTTCACTTTTTGAGCATTGCTCTCAATTTCAGCTACGTATTGCTGTATATGTTCTGAGGTGTTGTGTTGTTCCTCTGTGGCGGCTGCTATCTGTTCATTGACGACCACGATTGCGCTAACCTTGTCGGTAATGCTGACCAATGCATCGCCCGCAAGTGAAGTACTTTGTACCCCTTCATCAGCAGTTTCTATACCACGCTGCATCGCTTCTACTGCCTGGGTTGAGGTTGAGCTTAGCTCTTGCAGTACCTGTTGGATCTCTTCTGTTGAGGATTGAGTACGTGATGCTAGGGTTCTGACTTCATCGGCAACCACGGCGAAGCCGCGTCCCTGTTCGCCTGCTCGTGCCGCTTCGATCGCGGCGTTAAGCGCGAGTAGGTTCGTTTGTTCTGCAATACCACGGATGGTGCCCAAAATAGCATTTACATTGCTGGTGAAAGCGTCCAGTTGATTAACCACTATAGCAGCGGCTTTTACTTCCTCTGATAATCGGTTAATTGTCGCGATGGCATTTGCCACAACGGTTTGACCACGCAGTGCTTCTTGGTTGGCGTTATCGGCCTCAGAGGCTGCATTGGTGGCGTACTCAGCTACGTGCTCAACGCTGACAAACATCTCGCGCATCGCAACAGATATCTGCTTAACCGATTGAGATTGTTCGGTGACGGTGATTTCACTGTTTCTGCAACTGTCTAGTAGGGTAGTCGATACTTTGCCGAGGCTTTCGGTGGTTCTTTGGGTGTCGGCAATAGAGGCTTGTAGTTTGGACACAAACTGATTGAACCAATGAACTAGCACGGCAATTTCATCTTTACCGTCATATTGAATGCGTGAACGCAGATCCCCTTCACCTTCAGAGATATTACGCAGTGAATCGGTAACACTATTGAGGGTCAGAATAATAGATTTGTTGACAAAATAACCCACCACGATCAGGAAAATAGACGCGATGATACCGATGGTTAGCATAGATGTTGAAGCGTTGTCTGAACTTTTGAGGGTGTTTTGAATTGATTGCGCAAACTGCTCAGAAAAGTCGAGTTGTTTAGCATTAAATTGCTTAAGCAGCTTATTATAGCGCTCAGCGTTTTCAGCGGCTTGGTTCTTAATTAGATTAAAATCGACATCATCCTTTAGAAACTCGTTGACCAACCCTCTCGCTTTTTGATGATAAAGCTTGAGATCTCTGCTCATGGATAGGGCTTGTTCGGCCTCGTTAGGCAGCAGCTGACCTATGTCATTTAAGTTCTTCACGATTTGCTCAACCATTTTGTCTACGGTGACTAATGAGTCTTCTTCTCCTGTGGTGACAGCCGATTGAATATTTTGGTCGAGTTGAATGATTAACCCATCATTGATGGTTGCCAGTTTCAATACAGGAAACAGTTGAGAGTTAACGTAGTTGAGGCGCTCGGCGTTATCTTGAACACTTTGATTGTTGATGACGAGAGAAACAATGAACGAAGAGATTGCCACCAGTGTTAATAACACTATTCTATGTTTGATTTTTAATTTGTTGAGTTTCATATCTTAACCTTGGCTGCCTGCGGCGAGTAAAATGATTACATAACACTACTGGCTATAAAATGGATAATGGCTGCATATTTGTTTATCCATCATCTAACCCAGTGCAACAAAGAGATACTTCCGTGTTTAGGAAGCGGCAAACCGCATATCTTCCTGATTTAGCAATCAATACTTAAAAAGTGCACGACACAGTAATTCGTCGGTAACTGTACTTTAGATAACGCTACACGTATGATTGCTAATGATAATTTTTGAAATCGTAAACGTATGTTTCGAGTGAAGAGCACCCGCAATAGACGGTGCTAGAGAGTTGAATTTGAGCTTTCCTTGAATGATTTCCAACTTAACGATTGTGCTGCTGTTAAGTGGTTTTGGTTTCCTGCCTTGTTTATCTATACTGCGACAATTTCAAGCCACTATTAAACCGCTATTAACGCTGCAGGCGTTAGCTACTCTTCGGTTTAAGTTGATCAGTATTAATAACCATAGCATCAATACTAATCGTTAGGCGATTCCTTGCCCTGAGTTACTGTATAGCGCTGATAATTTATAACACCGCTCTTTTAGGTAACAAAATTAACATTTCAATTATAAGCCGAAGGATCACCAGTGTATACACGCAGTTTGATCTTTTTTGTACAGTAAATTAAGGAGAAACGTAGTGTTTGGCTGGCATTGCACGTGGTATTGGAGAGTTTTGGTTTGGTGTAAGCGTCAAGAATGGTCATGTCGATGTAACAAGAATAACGATTGATCAACGCTACTAGGTTAGGGGGGGTTAACGAGAGGAGAGGGCCGGTGAAGAGAATCGTATTTACAGAACAAGGCAAGATTAACCCATGCAAGGGTATACAAAATGTATTCACAGATAGCAGCGGATTTTTGGGGGGCACAGCCCGTTTGGGTCATCACTGGGAAAAGCCGGAGAGCTATCAATCTATCTCGCCTCACTGTGGTGCGGCTAACTTTAATACGCCAAGGTGAGTAGCCCATGGTCAGTTGGGCTATCGCGTACCTGCTGACGGCACAGCAAAATAAAAAAGGCTGTCACAAACGACTATATAGTTCAAGGCAGCCTTTCTTTTTAATCCCGTGAAGGGCAGTGAGTTGTAGTTATTTTTGCAGCTGCGCTTTGGCGGCTTCAACTTTAGCAAAATCTAAACCCAATTCAGTTACGGCTTCTTTTATCAAAGCTGGATTTTGCATCACTAACGTCATTAGCTGTTGTAACTTCTCTGGCGCAATGCCTAGCTGGCCTATTGTACCCATCGCCATTAATGGGTTTTCAGTCAATGTCTGAAATAGATCATTGATCTTCTGATCACTTACATTGTGTTCTTTTAAGATGGCAATAATTGGATTCATTGAGATGCCTTATATGGTGGTTAACGTTAATGGTACCAGTTGGTATTAGCCGGAGATTCTAACATAATTCTGCTAGTGTGGAGGTAAGAGTCAGTCGGTTAAAATGACGAGAGAAACAATCGCTTTAAGTCAGTGATATCGGCTATTATCTAGACTCGTAGACTGTTTATTTGCAGGTGTCATTATGTCTGAACAATTTCATTGCTGGCAGTGTGGTAAACCGCTAGAAGCACTTATTCTGCCTATGTCGCGGCGAGAGGAGTGTGTTGCTTGTCATGCCGATCAGCATGTTTGTAAGATGTGTGAGTTTTTTAATGATTCGGGTCGAGGAGATTGCCGTGAAGAGCGTGCCGAATGGATATCGGAGCGTGAGCGCGCTAATTTTTGTGATTATTTTAAGCCCTCTATGATGGCGCATATCAATACCAAGAGTCTTGCTAATGAGCGAGCAAAGGCTGAGTTCGCAGAGCTAGTTGGTGAGACGCTAGTGGCATCAGAAAAAACAGCGGACAAGCCTAAAACAGCGGCGGAAATAGCCGAGCAGCAGCTACGGGATCTACTTGGTGGATAACTGAGTTGTTTTGACCTCAATAAATGCATCAGGGCTAACGGCATATGCGATTAGCCCAGTGTTAGCGCCGCTGACCACTAAATACGTGGATCGCTATTTTTACTCTCGACTTGGCCAATCACTTCGATATCGCTTAAGGTAGATAAGGTACCCCATTGTTGTATCGTCATCATGCCTTTGACTTCTTGTGCTTTATAGCTCAGGCGTAGGCCATCTTTTCGATATTCTTTTGCGAGGTTTTGCGGTAACAGATGACTACCGTCGTCATTAATAATTCCCCAAAATCCCCCTTCAAGATTGAGATACCTTACCGTGCCTTGTTTCATAACGATCCCTTTTGGTTGTGAAATTTGTGGCTTCTCAGCCATCATATTATCTGGGGTATCAAGTTGATTATTTACTGTTTTAGTTTCAGTGAGTTCGGGAGTTGAGGCTTGAGTAATTGTTTTGTTTTCGGTTACTTGCTTTTCTTGAGTTGGTTGTGATTTAACGTCCTCATTGCAACCTAGTAGTAGCGTGGCAATGAAGGATATAGATAGAACAACAGATGTACGCATCAGTTAACTCCTTTTAGTGTAGTTTGTTTTACTTTAACAGACCTCAGCGTTTGCCGATGAATAAATTTAGCGATAGGTTACAACTAGGTATATGGAAGTTTATTTGGCACTTCAATAGTCTATTTTGATAAAAGTTGGGTCTTTTACTTTACGCAGATGCTCACCTTTTTAGTACACCTGAGTGAGTTAGAAAGTAACATCTTCTGCTAATATTGTAACCCTCCCCTAAATTAGCCAAAAGGATTGGCATGTTACATGCGGCTTCAATGGGCCGTATTATAAATTGATCGAGTGGGGCAATGCCCTCGATTTAGATCTCTAAGAGATCAATCGTCAGCATCAAACTTTAGCTCATTTGTGCGCCAGCAAGTTATCTTTAAGGTTTAGGGGAAGAATTAAATCCTAAGGCTCTTTAGTGCCATTTTATTTGGGATCTACGATAGTGTGGTTAAATTTCTAAAGTTTAGGTTAAATCACTGGCCAGAACTCAATTTGATAAAGCGGAGTTTGTTTATATTTTGAATATATTAGCTTTGATTGTTGCCGGTTTTGCACTAAAAATCATCTTGTGAGTAGAGGTGTTTGTTTGTTATCTTAATTTTAAATTAGTCTATCGAAGTACTGCTATGAATAATCTCGTCATTACACCAAACTATGTAAATATATTTAGTTGTATAGGACCTAAATGCGAAGATAGTTGTTGCAATGACTGGGGCATTTATTTCGATAAAAAGACCTATAAAAAAATAGTTAAACATCCTGATTTTTCCTCGTTAGCCAAAATAGCGTTTAAGGAAGTTAAAACGGACAACAATAGTTGGGCGGTAATAGAACTCGATGAAGCAGGAGCTTGTCCGTTTCTCAATGAGAACAAGCTATGCAAGATCCACGATCAAGCGGGGGTGGAAGCGTTAAGTAACACTTGTCAAACCTACCCTAAAGTGAACAATCATATAGCTGGTAATAGATATAGGAGTCTGAGCTTATCTTGTCCTGAAGTTGCTCGAATTGTGCTGTTTGAGCCAGAAGCCTTTCAATTTGAAGCTCAAATTAGCGGTAATAAATCAGCGGCTCCCATTCCTGAGTGGCAAGAGAAAAGTTACGATTATAGTCTTGAGTTGCTAGTGGGCTTGGGGTTAGATTGGGAGCAAGCCTTGCTTGCAATTGGGTTGCTTATACGAACCAGCGAAAACGTTGCTAATGGTCTCGAGCCTGCTTCAGCTCTTGATGTCAGGTTTGAACAGCTACAGAAATTTGTTCAGGCAGGACTGTTAAATGAACAGTATGAGCAGCTCTCCTGTACACCAGCCGTGCAAGAAAATGCTTTCGTTTCTGTGCACTCGAAATTATGTAAAATCCATTCTCGAGCTCATCGGCCTCGTTTTACAAGATTAAATGAGGCGGTAAATTCAATATGTAATGAAGATAATCAGTACAGTATTGAAGAGTTAAATAAAGCTTGGCACAACATTGCCTTACCTGCATTAAGTGAGTCACCAGATCTGTTTGAGCGATTTATTCTCTATTCTATTTTTCATAATCACTTTCCGATGTTGGGCAAGAATGGGCCACTGAAAGCATTTAGATTATTGGTGTTGGATTGTCTGCTTATCCGTTGTTATTTATCTGCGATGGCTTTTAAATATCAAGGTTTAACCCAGAGCGATATTATCTTGTGTTTTCAGGTGTATCAGGTGGTACGTCAGCATCGTTCTAGTTTTGCCGATGTGATAGATGAAATAATGCAGGAGTTGGATATTCAAACAATACCTTCGACCATTAGTCTACTGAAGACAAAGTAATGTTGATTCTGAGTTGCTTGGGGAAGCAACTCAGAAGATTATTTCATTGGATCAGAGATACGTATTCATATTGATACTCAGGTTCGAAGTTTGAGTTGTTTCCCCTAGGTGTTTATCGATTGAGTTTCTTTTATGTCACTATGATGAAGGCCTTTGACTCTGGCAAAATACTTGTCGGTTTCTAGCAAAATCACGTGCCGCAGCCCGATAATGGCGATTAGGTTAGGTATGGCCATTAAACCGTTGACTGTGTCGGCTAACATCCAGATAAGGTCGAGTTGAATAAATGCACCGACCGCAATGAGGCTTAAAAACAGTAGTTGATAGATCTTGACTCCTTTTTCTCCCAAGCGTTTACCCGATAGATAGTACCAGCAGCGCTCGCCATAATAATGCCAACCTAAAATAGTCGTAAAAGCAAAGCAGATTAAGGCAATGGTCACCACATATTGTCCAACAATAACTGAGCCGCCAGAAGCAAATGCTGCACTGGTCATTGCAGCCCCTGCAGTGTCGCCGTTCCACACGCCAGTGATAATTAATACCAGCCCTGTCATGGTGCAGATTAAGATGGTGTCAAAGAAAGTGCCAGTCATGCTAACTAAACCTTGCTCTACGGGTTCGTTGGTTTTAGCTGCCGCCGCCGCTATCGGCGCGCTACCAAGGCCTGATTCGTTAGAAAATACTCCGCGTGCAATACCAATTTGCAGAGCCTGAGCCACGGTTGCACCTAAGAATCCGCCAGCGGCAGAAGTTGGGGTAAACGCCGAATGAAGTACCAACTGCAAGGCTGGAATGATCTGTTCGCTAAAGGTGATTAAGATCCAGCCGCAAGCCATGACATATCCCAGCGCCATAGTCGGTACTAATTTTTGCGCGACGTTGGCGATACGTTTAACGCCGCCTAAGGTGACAGCAGCGACCATGATTGTTAACACGAAAGCCGTGCCCCATGTCGGAACATTGAAGGCGATATTCATCGCATCACTAATGGCATTCACTTGAGCAAAAGTACCGATACCAAAGAAGGCAACACCGACACCGAAGATGGCAAACAGTTTGGCGAGCCAGCCTAGACCTAAGCCACGCTCGATGTAATACATTGGGCCGCCAGCGATTTGACCGCGTGCATCTGTGGTGCGATATTTTACCGCTAGCATGCACTCGGCGTATTTAGTTGCCATACCGAAGAAGGCGGCGAGCCACATCCAAAACAGCGCGCCTGGGCCGCCAATTTTAATCGCCGTAGCGACACCGACAATATTACCAGTTCCTATGGTTGCCGATAGTGCGGTACATAAGGCAGCGAATGACGACAGATCACCCTTACCACTTGCAGGTTTAAATAATAGACTCAGAGCGAGGGGCAGTTTAAAGACTTGGATAAGTTTAAGCCGCAGTGTGAGGTATAAACCGGTGCCGACCAGTAAACAAAGGGTGACAGGTCCCCAAACGATCGCATTTATATCGCTGAGTAGCGCGTGAAAATTCATGATATTCCTCGAATATTAAACAACAAAATTAATATGGAGGAGGAAAAGAAATGGCTGATAGGTGGCGCTGACGAATGCAGGTAACCACTGACTTACATGAGATAAGGCAGAAGCGGTACAGCGACAAACGACAGTGACTGATATAACGCACAGCGTTATAACCGATACAGTCATCCTCTCCTCTGTCCTTTTGCCTGAGCGTTTCGCATAAAGGTTTGATACCTATATACTTTCGCCTTCGGCGCCGTGATGACATCTAGCTAACGAACACTATCTGTTCACAGTCTCTCCAGAGGCTCGTCCAGTAACAGTCCTCACCACTAAAGTGGCACCTGAAAGAGTGCTTTGCACTGACTATTTATCAGCGACAAAGTTGCCTCGTCGGTGTGGGGTTAATCCCCGCTCTCCTGCTACCTTCATCCGAACGGATCCCGATAAGTGACAATGGTTGTATGTTGTCAGTTATCGGGGGCGGGTAGCATGCGTTAATTTGGGACCTAGCTCAAGAGGGGAAGCTCACAATTTGTGAATACTTAGTTCGATTGCGCTGTTTTATTCCAGAAAGAGAGTGATGCCCCTGTATCAGTTACCATGGCTTGACTAGGTCCTAATTTCTCTCGGTATTTATTTACAACACCCCTTACCTAAATCCTGCCTAAGGGTTTAGAATAAAAGCTTGTATCCACTTGGTGGTTATGAAATGTGATTGAGCTTTTCAGTTTTGTCACCTGCAACAACCCAAAGGTGTACCGTCACCTCAGACTTGCATTATTTGCCTTTGTGCATACAAGCCTTGATCTAGACTCTCTACACTCGGTAGTCATTATACCTATTGGTATTACGGTGTCGTGGACACCATTTTATCGGGATTAACATGTTATCAGCACTTAAGAAATCAGTTAGGAGTAAACCCTCATCACAGGATATTCAAGCCAATATATTGGCCGGATTGACTGTCGGCGTGATCGCTCTTCCCTTGTCGATGGCGTTGGCCATTGCCAGTGGTGTGCCGCCGCAACATGGACTTTATACCGCCATTATCGCCGGGATCGTTATTGCGCTTACTGGGGGCTCTAAGGTCAATATCTCCGGCCCCACGGCAGCATTTGTCGTCATTTTGCTGCCTATCGTGCAGCAATATGGCCTCGGCGGTTTATTGATTAGTGGTTTCATGGCGGGAGTGATCTTAGTCATGATGGGGCTTGGTCGACTCGGCAAGTTGATTGAAATCGTGCCTTACCCTGTCATCGTGGGCTTTACTGCGGGTATAGGGGTTGTGATCGCGACCTTTCAGATTAAGGATTTCTTCGGACTTGAAGTTGCTGCTGGTGGTGAACATTACTTAGAAAAGCTCGCTAATATAGCGCAGGCGTTTCCTAGTCTAGCTTGGCAAGAGACCTTAGTTGGTGCGTTAACCTTAGCTGTGTTGCTTGTTTGGCCCAAATTACGAACGAAAGTGCCTGCTCATTTAGCGGCATTATTATGCGGTGGCATAGTGGCCTGGGTTATGACTCAAACGCTTGCCGATTTTTCAGTAGCGACCATAGGAAGTCGTTTCCACTTTGAGGCCAGTGGCGTCATTGGCAACGGCATTCCTCCTTTTTTACCAATTTTTCAATGGCCATGGAATCTGCCTAATGCCGTAGGTGAGCCGATAGGCTTAAGTTTTGAGTTGATTAGAGAGCTGTTGCCTGCAGCGATAACCATTGCCATCTTAGGTTCACTCGAGTCGCTATTATGTGCCGTTGTTGCCGATGGTATGTCGGGTAAAAAACATAATTCTAATGATGAACTTATCGGTCAGGGCATAGGCAATATGTTGGTGCCTTTATTTGGTGGGATCCCTGCAACCGCAGCGATCGCTCGTACTGCTGCCAATGTTAAGGCTGGGGGCAACTCGCCCCTATCTTCGGTGATCCATAGTGTATTTATTCTATTGGGGATCCTGCTACTTTCGCCCCTATTGTCCTATATACCAATGGCATCAATGGCAGCGTTATTGTTGGTTGTTGCTTGGAATATGAGTGAGGCGAAGCATTTTATTCGTACCGTTAAAATCGCGCCTAGAGATGATGTGCTGATTCTTATTTTATGCTTTTCATTAACCGTGTTGTTTGACATGACGGTTGCTGTCGCTGTTGGAATGGGCTTAGCGGCGCTGCTGTTTATTCGCCGTAGTATTAGTTTGACCGACACCAAAGCGTTAGCGCGCCAAACAGATTCTACTGAGATACCTGATGATGTGGTGGTTTACGATATTAATGGGCCGCTGTTTTTTGGCTCAGCGCAAAAGGCACTAAAAACCATTGCTATGGTGCGGCCTGATGTGAAGATAGTTGTCCTCGATATGTCGGAAGTGACCTTGCTTGATATGAGCGCTATTGTGGCGATGGAGTCTATCGTCAACGATCTTGCTAATAAACAGGTAGGGCTGATCATTAATAATCTACAGCCAAGAATGATCTTAAAGCTCAGACGGGCAGGTGTGCGCAAGCGTTTGGGTAAAGTTGAGTACTCAAGAACCTTAAGTGACAGTTTTAAGTTAGTCGATAAAATGCGTCATGGTTCCAGCCTATTGTAACGCTTTGGTTTGCAAACGACTCGATGAGCTTGTCTATTTTATGACGATAAATATCAGTGGTCACTAATGTTAATTCGACTAGGCCTGTAGTAGGATGAAACCGCAGGTTAGATTTTTGTTGTTGCTTGAAGAGCAGTCTGCACTAGATGTTAATCTAACTGGTTTTTCAATAGCTTTGCAATACTACCTATAGTTAATTGACGGGGTTGTATAAGTTGCTGAAGATCGATGCTCCTACCCTACTTATAAATCTATAAATGGTGATAACAATGCTGATATTTTTTATTTGTATTGCGTTACTCGTATTGGCTTTTAAATTCTACAGTCCTTTTGTAGAACGTCAGGCTGGTATTGACCCTAACGCAAAAACTCCACAAGCAAGATTTAATGATGGTGTCGACTATGTCGCGGTTCATCCAGTTAAAGCTTACTTAATTCAGTTCCTTAACGTTGCGGGTGTTGGTCCTATTTTCGGTCCTATCTTGGGTGCACTTTATGGCCCTGTTGCATTAGTTTGGATTGTATTGGGTAACATCATAGGTGGTGCGGTACACGATTACTTCTCTGGGGTGCTTAGCATTAAAGAAGATGGTAAGAGTTTACCTGAGATCGCCGGTCACTATTTTAACATCTACTTCAAAGGGTTAATGCTAGTCTTTACCGCCATGCTACTGTTTTTCGTTGGCGTGGTATTTATCATGAGCCCAGCAGGATTGCTTAGCCACCTCGACATGTTTGAAGGCACTATTATGGCCAGTAATACATTTTGGGTGTTGGTTATCTTAGCTTATTACTTCCTTGCGACTCTGTTACCTATCGATAAAATCATCACTAAGCTCTATCCTGCATTTGGCCTATTGATGATCACTATGACAGTGTCTATCGGTGTCGCTTTACTTATCAATGCGCCGCACCTACCTGTTGCCGATGATATTTTTGCTTATTTCGATCACGGTGCACATGAAGCCTTGTTGACACCTAATCCTGATGGACTGCCAGTTTGGCCACTTCTGTTTGTGACTATTACTTGTGGAGCGATCAGCGGTTTCCACTCGACTCAAGCCCCCATCATGGCGCGCTGCTTAACTAATGAAAAGTATGTTCGTCCTGTTTATTATGGCGCCATGATGTCGGAAGGTATTGTCGCTTGTGTATGGGCGCTTGCGGGTATTGCTGCCTTCCCTGGTGGATATGCAGAGCTAAAAAGCGTGTTAGATGCTGGTGGCCCTGGTCTGGTAGTTAATCAAGTCGCCACCACATATCTTGGTGTTGCTGGCGGTATCATGGCGATTATTGCGGTCGCTATCTTTCCAATTACCTCGGGTGATACCGCGTTCCGCTCACTACGTTTGACCATTATCGATGCCTTTAAGATCCCACAGAGTATCCGCAATCGTCTATTAGTCGCTGTGCCTATCTTAGTTATCGCGTACTTTATGACTATGATTAATTTCTCGTTGGTGTGGCGTTACTTTGCGTTTTCAAACATGTTGTTGTCGACCAGTGTATTGTGGTTAGCGACTAAGTATCTGTTTGATCGTGGAACGATTCATTGGATTGTCAGTTTACCTGCGATCATTGGTACGGCAGTGACGGTATCCTATATCGCGACGGCAGGTATAGGCTTAGGTTTAGAGCAGTCGCTAAGCGATCCAATTGGTATTGCAACTGGTATCATCTGTTTAATCGCGCTGATCTTCGCCGATAGACGACGTAAAGTGGTTCCTGCGTAAATCACTACACTGCGTTTGAACAAACCGTCCAATATTGATATTGGACGGTTTTTTGATCCATTAAGATAACTTTGGCTTGATCAAGTCGATAGGGGCCGCTGCAGATCGAACCGCAAATCTTCAGATATTCCGTAGTAAGCAGATGGTCCTCCGGCCCGAAGTATGGGCTGAGCTAACGCCGTTTGATAGACTCCATGGGCATCTAATAGATGTTTCGCAATATGCACCGCGACGACTTCGCCAAGCACTAACCAAGTATCAATATTGTCACCATTGGCCGATTGTAATTGTATATGTTGTGATAACTTGCATTCAAAGCTAACAGGGCTTTGTGCCACTCGGTCGGCAGCAACGAGGTTGCCAGGTAATGGAGTCAATTTGGCTAAATCGAACTCATCTTGGTTAGGAGGCAGTGGCGCTGATGTTTGGTTCATCTGCTCAGCTAAACCACGAGTGGTTAGGTTCCAGATGAACTCTCCCGTTTCTATAATATTGGCGACACTATCCTTATAGCCAACACTGGCAAAGCCGATGATAGGGGGATGATAGTTGAAGCAGTTAAAGAAACTGTATGGTGCTAGATTACGCTGCCCTTCGGCATTACGTGAAGCGATCCAGCCTATGGGTCTTGGGCCAATAATCGCATTGAGAGGGTCATGTGGCAGACCATGTCCTTTACTTGGTTCATAGAAATAAACATCATCTTTAGTCATCGTCAAACCTTAAGCTAATCACGTTATCTTTATTCAACATTTAACGCTGCGCCGTCTGTAAACACTATTGCTTAGTTGTTTACTTAGTTCTAGAAGTTTAGCTACCGACAATAGCGTAAGTTAGGCATTGGGCCAAAGATGTAACTAACGCAAATTAAAACCCGTTTATAAATGATTACAAACGGGCTTTTGATACAGGTATTGTCGGTTACAGTTTAAAGCGGGTAACTTCCTGTTGCAGAGACGCGGCTAATTGCGCCAACTCTTGAGCCTGTCTCATCGACGTTTGTGCTTCGTTAGAGAGATTTTCTGACACTTCTCTAATCGATTCTGTGTTGCGATTAATCTCGCTGGTTACAGAGGTTTGCTCCTCTGCTGCCGTGGCGATTTGACTCGCCATGTTGGAGATATCGTTAATTGCTCGGCTAATCTGCAGCAAGCTTTCGCTGGCAGAATTTGCATCGTTAACGCTGGTTTCGGCCATGTCATGACTCTGACCCATAGATTTTACTGCCTTAGCCGCAGTTTGTTGCAAGGTTTCAATCATACCTTGGATCTCTTGCGTCGAAGAGTGAGTGCGCTGGGATAGTACACGTACCTCATCGGCAACCACGGCAAATCCACGACCTTGTTCACCTGCGCGCGCGGCTTCAATTGCCGCATTGAGTGCTAACAAGTTGGTTTGCTCAGCGATACCGCTAATGGTTAATAAGATGCTATTGATTTTTTGCGAGTGTTCGTTTAATTCGCCAATGATATGACTGGCGGTATCCACTTCGTTGGCTAGATTACGAATGGATTGCTGGCTTTGCATCACTTGTTTTTGACCATGCTCAGAAAGACCCACCGCATCTTGGGCCGTATGCGCTGTATGCTCTGCGTTATTGGCAATTTCTTCTGTCGCGCTGGCCATTTCTGTTACGGCTGTTGCGACCATGGTCACCTCATCTTGTTGAATTTCAATTCTTTGGCTATTTTCGGTTGCTGACGTGCTCGTACCTTGAGCTTGATGTTCTAATTGACCTGCAATGTCATGCATGCGAGATATCATGCCGTGAATCCGTTCTACAAAACGGTTAAAGCCAGAGGCGAGCATACCTATTTCATCATGAGTGTTAGCGGTTTTGATACGAACCGTTAAATCGCCATCTCCTTCGGCGATGTCATTGAGTGCCAGTGCTACTCGTTCGAGATCTTTGAATTGAATTTTAAAGATAGCAATAAGTACTAGACCAAATAGCACCAATAACGCGAGACCCATCATAGACATCCACCAAGCTAAATTGGTGGCTTGAGACATAATCTCTTGCTTATTCATTACAAAAATAATCGCCCAATCAGTGTTGGGAATTGTCGCGACATATATTAGCGATGTTGAGTCATTAACACTGCGCTCTTCCATTGTGTTGGCGTTCGCTCGTTGTGATAACCAACTGGTTGTATAACTTGGATCGACCTCATTTAGTTGCTTGTTATTGAATTGACTATTGGGATGACTAATGATGAGTCCCGCATTGTCGACCATGATGGAATAGCCTTTGCCAGGAACTTGAAGTTTTTGCACTGCATCAGTTAATTGACCTATGGTCAGGTTGGCGGCCGCGACGCCGTATAGACGCCCATTGATCATGACAGGATCGGCTATGGTAACGACTTGTTTTTTTAAGGTCGCGCTGACATAGGGCTTAGTCATGATCATTTGACCAGCAGCTTTGGCATCTTGATACCAAGGTCGCACTCTGGGGTCGTAACCAGCCTTATTGAGTTTGGGATCTTGGCGATACATGTTGCCTTGTTCATCACCAAAATAGGTTAAGCCAAATCCAGCCGCGATATGAGTCTGCAGAAGATAGGGAACTAAGTCGCGATCAGGATCTGTTTCAATGGTTTGTTTAAGGCTTGATATGGCATTTTTTTTATCTTGAATCCATCCACCAATGCCTTGAGCGAAGGTGTTGGCAAGTTGATCAATCTCCTGTTGGGTATTATTGAGTGCATTATTTCTGATGAAATAACTTGAAATAACAACCAAGACAGAAACGGTAATTAGTACCGCGCATAGACTGCTGAATAGCAGACGGGTTTTGAGCGTTGATCGCATATCAAAGTCCTCTAGCCGCCAGATAGATTTTAACGTTAATTCAGTATAGTGCTTGCACTGGACTCAGTATCGGAATGTTTGGATAAAACTTTAATTAAGAGTAACAAATTAGTGAATATATTCATTCTTTAATGCTACTAAGATTAGCCATCGGACGCAGCTTAGAGTTGGCTGTGATCTTTCTTGTGTAGCTCAATGGGTTTTACTCATTGTTTATTTCAGTGTGTTGGTCTAGAAAACCGATAGCGTGTGCGCCAATCGCCGCATGTTTGACGGTAAACAGGGCTAAGGGGGGTAGGCATAGCGCGCTTTTCTGTATATCGAAACAGCAGGTATACTTGCACCAACTTAAAATGAAGCAACTGAGTTAATTGTTATGATCACCTTTACGACCAACTATGGCGATATCGAAATCGAGCTCGATATAGAGCATGCACCTGTCAGTTCGAAGAATTTCCTTAAATATTGCCAAGATGGATTTTTTGAAGGCACAATTTTTCATCGAGTGATCAAAGGATTTATGATCCAGGGTGGCGGATTTACTGCTGATATGGATGAGAAACCTACGCGTGCTGCTATTGTTAATGAGGCCAACCGTGGTCTTAAAAATGTCAAAGGCTCAATCGCCATGGCGCGCACCGATGCACCTCACTCGGCTACAGGGCAGTTTTTTATTAACTTAGCCAATAACAGTTTTTTGGATCACACAGCGACAACCAATGTGGGTTGGGGTTATGCAGTATTTGGTCAGGTTACTGCTGGGATGGACGTGGTCAACAAGATTGCGAAAGTTAAAACATGCTCTAAAGATGGTCATGATGACGTGCCTGTCGATATTATCCTGGTCGAGAAAGTGACGATTAAGGACGATTGAACAGGCATTTATCCAAACTAATGGGGCTAGATTATTAACGCCATTTATGACGTATCAGCGTAAATCTTCTGATTGTGACAGTTGGCACAGTTTCTTATTGCTAACAAGCAGACACTATCAGTTATTGGCGTAGGCCAATAACTGATAGTGTTGTTTATCTCTACCCAGTTAAACGTCTTGATTTCATATGTATAGGCTAACGTTATGCCCAGACCCAAAAAATGCCGTCAGCTTTCTTGCTGCGCCCCTTGCAGCATGTTTAAGCCTAATGGCATAGCATCGAATGAATTAACCAAGATCCAACTAGAAGCCGATGAGTTTGAGGCACTGAATTTAGGTGATGTGCAGAAATTAAGTCAACTCGATGCGGCCGAGTCCATGGGGATCTCTAGGCAAACCTTTGGCAATCTATTGGCGAGCGCACGTAAAAAGGTAGCAACAGCTATTACTCAGGGGCATGCACTTGTGCTGCCTCAATCTGATCAATAGGAAATTATCATGATTATTGCTATGCCGATGAGCCGAGGTCGCCTTGCCGCTCATTTTACTAAAGCGCAGCGAATTGGCTTTTTTAATGAATATCACCAGTTAATTACCAGTTTTGACAATCCTGCTCTTGATGGCGGTTGCAGTGCTAAAAAGGCAATGTTAACCCTTATTGTTGAACAAAAAACCGATATTGTGATTGTGCAGCAAATTGGTGAGCGGATGCTGGGCAAACTACTCGATGCAGGGATAAGTGTCAGTAAGGGCGATAATACTAACAGTATCGAATCCTTATTAACGGCGACGAGCGACCTTAACCTGCGACTCCTCGATGCCTCTCAAGGAAGGAGTTCGCTCAATCATGAGAAGAAAGGTGGATGCTGCTCTAGCTCTAGCTCTGGCTGTTGTGCCAGTTCAGAGACTAATTCAGGCGATTGCGCTGGAGGCTGTGGTTGCGGTAGTAAAACCGATGAATCGAGCTCTCGCATGCTTGATAAACATCATCAAGCCACAGCATTAGCCGATGAGCCTGTGAGTTATTCAGGCTTTAGAATCGTTAATTGATTCATGCCACTCGGATCAATCTAACATGCTGTAGGGGCGAGTGATCGCCTCTTTCACATCAACCATTGAAAATACCTTAGAAAATCGTCCGAAAGCTTGTCCTTGAAAATAGAGCTCGACCACGGGTAGTGCAAACACGTTATGGTTTGCTGCAATATCGGGTTGGGTTATGCAATCGATGTAGATAAATTTCATTTTGGGAAAGTGATCGTTCAGCATTGTCGTCAAGCGTGGTTTTATACCTTGGCAAACCCCACAGCTTGGTGCACCAAACAAGATCATTACAGCTTGGCGTTGGTTTAGTATTTGCTGTAACTCGTGTGATGAGTCGTTTGGGGTTAGGTTGTGCATTGAGCATTCACCAATCCATCGTTAGTTGTTCATTACCACATGCCTCTAAAGAGGTATTTTTATTTTAATATCATCACTATACAACCTAAATAGTGGTTAATTTTGTCAGTCTGGTTCACACTTCTTCAGATACTTTCTTTTAACTATTGTCGAAGCAGATTCTGCTGGTTATTATAGATGATATTAAAGCTGTATTTCATATGCTTGTTATTGGTTGGCGGAGCAAGATAAATGTTAAATATTGATGACCCTAGAGAAGTTGAAAAGACGCCTGCAATTTGGCGTTTAGGCTTTCGACCATTTTTTCTCGGGGGCGCTTGTGTCGCCATGCTCTATATCCCCTTATGGATCATAAGTTGGTTTCTGCCGCAATATAGCCTTTTTCAAGATCAGTTTTGGGTGAAAGTCATCCCTTTATGGTGGCATCCACACGAGATGTTGTTCGGTTTTGCGTTGGCCATCGTATGTGGCTTCTTACTGACAGCTGTGCAAACTTGGACCAATCAACCGAGTTTAAAAGGCTGGCCTCTGGCGGTAACTTTTGGGTGTTGGTTAATGGCACGCGTGTTATTGCTGATGCCATTTGAATTGCCAATCTGGCTGCCTGCCTTGTTTGATTCGCTATTTTTGATGATTTCGGCCTTTACCCTCTGGCGCTGTATTTTTAAGGTCAAGCAGTGGAATAACATTGGCTTTCCGATAATGTTGATATTGGCGACCGGTATTAATTTGCTTAGCTATTATGCGCTTAGTGAGCGTAACTTTACCTTAAGCCAGCATATTTGGCAGGGGATGCTGTGGTGGCTTGGGCTCATCATCACCATTGTCGGTGGTCGGGTTATTCCCTTCTTTACCGCAATGCGGATTAAGCAGACTAAACCTGATCCTATTAAAGTGGTTGAGATTAGCCTGATCTTGTTGATGCTGGTATTTGTGTTTCAAGGGATAACCAAGTTTTTACCCGCTGACATAGAACAAGGCTTACTGGCTGCGGCTGCTCTGCTCCATCTTATCCGTTGGTCACGCTGGTATCCCCATAAAACCTTAGGTGAGCCTTTGCTATGGTCACTGCACAGTGCCTATTTATGTTTACCTATTACCTTAGCTGCGCTTGCATGGAATATTCATGATGAAAATGCCTATCGTCAACTATTGCATCTGTTTGCTATCGGCACGTTAGCGGCCATCTGTTTGTCGATGATTTCTAGGGTATCACTTGGCCATACCAGCCGAAACATTTATCAAGGTCCTAATATGAGCATCGCCTTTGTTGCCTTGATACTTGCGGCTGTGCTTCGAGCGGTCATGCCACTGTTATGGCCCCAATATTCACAGTTTTGGCTCTGGGCAGCGGCAAGCTGCTGGACCTTAGCCTTTGGTTTATTTGTTTGGTGGTATGCGCCTATTTTGACAAAACCTAGAGTCGATGGCCGACCAGGTTGATTAACATTGTGAGTTGCGAGTTCACTATACTGTTTACATTTGGAAAGATAACCAGGAGAACGAATCGATTTATGTTTACTGATTTTAAGCCGTTTGCGATGGCGATATTCGCCATACTGCTACCTGTAACCAATTGTTTTGCTGGCGACGATGTTGCTAGCCCTGAGGTGATGAAGGCGAAATTCCCCAATCAATATGCGAGCTGGCTGGCAACCTCCAAGCAGCAGGAACGTAGTGACATGCTCGCCAATTACCCTGCCGCGATTATTTTATGGGCGGGCTCAGCTTATGCCAAAGAGTACCATAGTCCTCGAGGTCACCATTTTGCTGTCGCCGATGTCAGTCATACGCTACGAACTGGTGTAGCACCAGCCGAGGGGCAGAAAGGATTATCTGCAAGTTGCTGGACGTGTAAGTCGCCCGATGTGCCACGGTTAATCGATGAATTAGGCGTTGAAGGGTTTTCGGCAAAGAACTTTACCGATCTTGGCACAGAAATGAACAGCGTTGTTTATTGCACCGATTGTCATGTTAAAGGTTCAGCTAAGCTGGCTTTACCTCGTCCCCATGCTCAAGATGCTATGAGTAAGGTGCATCTGCCATTCGAAAAGCAAGACAGTAATATGCAAGGTTCACAAGTGTGCGGTCAGTGTCATGTGACCTATTATTTTCAGCCTGAGCGTAGTAATAAGGTCAATATTCCGTGGATCTTTGGCAGTACAGCGGATTTGATCGAGAAGTATTACGATACTCGTCGTTTCTATGAATGGATCCATCCTATCTCTAAGACGCCAATCTTAAAGGCGCGTCATCCTGAGTTTGAACATTGGAGCCGTAGTGAGCATGCTAAAGTAGGTGTAAGCTGTATTAGCTGCCATATGCCTCAATCGTCTGATAGTAAGGGAAAAACATTTACTAACCATCAGGTAAGTAAGGCATTACCTAACTATGATACGGTTTGCCAAGACTGTCATACAGACAAGCAAGCGTTATTGACCAAGCTGGAAACAGGGAAAGCACAGATTGACGCTAAAGCCCGAGAAGTTGAGCTGCTTTTGGTTAAAGCTCACTATGAAGCGGGTGCCGCCTGGGATGCAGGGGCGAGTTGGCCGATCATGAACGATGCCATTATGGCAATTCGTCATGCTCAGTGGCGTTGGGACTTTGCTATGTCATCACACGGTTTATATGCTCATAATCCACAAGAGGGCAATGAACTACTCGATACCGCTATTGAGCAGGCAAGCTACGCACGAACAGCCTTGGCTGAAGTACTAAGCATGCTAGAGGTCAAGCAAGTTAGTTATCCAGATATATCAACTAAAGAGAGTGCTCAGAAAGCGGTTGGTATAGAATTAGACAAATTGACCGAAAAGAAGCAAGCGTTTATCAAAGATGAAATTGACAAACATTGGCCTGAGGTGAGTCAGCACGGTTATTAAGGCTATTGGGAGCATCATTAACGACAATAACACCGGCCGCAAGGCTGGTGTTATTGTTTTTACTCATGTGGACAATGGGGCCTAAAGGAGATTCAACAAGGCATGGTATTAGCCTTAGATTTGATTAGATCAACTCTTTAAATCAGAAATGAGGTGCCATTGACGTCGTCCCATTTCTAATAGTACGCCAACGGCAAGTCCTGCCGCCGTGTTGATAAATAAACACATCGCTGCAGTGGACAGGATGACAAAAATACAAAAAGGCTTACCGTCGATAAAACGTTTCGACCATGCTAATTGCACTCCGGCAATAGCAAGTAAGCTGCCGAGTATCGCTAACGGTATAAGTGATAATAGACTAGCAATACCTTCTCCCCAAAATACGGCGATTAATACACAGCTTGAGCCAAATAACGTTGGCGCAATCCATGTGCGCGCGCCGAAGTGATGCTGCACCGCAAGTCCTCCTGCACCGTGACACATGGCCGTTGCCCCTAAGGGCGCAAGTAATAGATTTGCCCAGCCTGAGCTTGTAGCCAAACGCTTTGGACTGAAGCGTTCTTTATCCACAAAACTGTCTTGTGGGAACTTGTCTTTGGCCATCGCTGAGGTTGCGATGACGGCGTTAGTTAAGGTGAGTGCAAGTTGCGGTAGTACTAATAGCACTGCTGCCGAGCTCCACTCTTCTAACGCTGGCCAGCCAAGGTGCCACTCGCTGCTGGCCGATAGGTCAAAGCTAGGGGCGAGGCCGCTAGTGGATTGCCAAAGGATACCGAGTATCAATACCAGTGGCATCGCCAGGTAAGGCAAAGGTAGAAAGCGGCTAACAAATAGGGCACTGAAGGCGGTGAGGCCTATTAACCACATGTCGCTAATCATTTGACCGCCCATCCAGATCAGTTGTAACCCGATCGCAAGTTGTATACCTATGCTAATGGCCGGAGAGAGCTGTTTGGCCATCCAGGTGATAGCGCCACTGTAGGCGAGGATAAGTAAAATTATTCCCATCATCATGCCGCTTGCCTGCAACATGCCGGGGGTTAATCCTTGGGCAATCACCAGTGCGGCAATCACCTTCATGGGTTGTACCGGAATGGGTCTGCGGTAGAAGTAGGCGGTAAAGAGCGCGAAGATGCCAAACCCCATGAAGATCCCTTGGGGAGAAAAATGGTTAATAGCGATAAGCCCGAGTACGAGGGGCAGGAAGGTGCCCAAGTCGGCAAAGGCGCCGCTGAATTCTCCAGAATATTTGTTAAGGGTGTCGATGGGTGTTGTCTTACATCTCATAAAGCTTGCCGTGGGAAATCGTCAATGACGGTAATACAATTTTAATGCCACATTTTTGTGAGTTTATTGGGCAAATAGGACGTCTGTGGGCCTGTTTGATCCCATCAATTGAGACAAGTTGTCACATTGGTGGCTCTAAGTGGGTCAAGAGGTCTAACATTGGCGATGACTAATGTTCGGGTCGTCCAAAGAGTTCGAACACTTTCTCTATAACTGCAATGGCTGCATAACAAAAAATGGCTGAGTAACAAGGCTATCTGTATGGTAGGGGCTGTACCATATGAAATCATTGTTACTCATAACCATTGATTGCAATAGTGATGTTTTATTGGCGATAAAACTAGCTCCATCGGTTGCAGATAGAGCTATCAATATGATGCTATTTCGCGTGTTTAGGGCCTTGCTTATTCTTCATTGGATCGCCTTGGTAGCCAAGAGCATTCCAATCCAACCGAGTGCCCTTGTTGTGGCAGTCGTTACACTTAAGTGCTTGGTCTTTTGGCGAAACCATGTGGTTGATGCGCCACCACATCTCGGTTTCGGCAAAGCCATGTTCGCCGCTATATTTGATCCCTTTTTCTGCTAACGCTTGGTTAGCCTCCATACCTAACTTCGCGGCTTTATCCCAGTCGAAGTCTTTCCAGTAGCCACCTTTGCCATAAACCTTCGCCGTGACAAAGATATTCTGTTTCTTGTCATAGATCTGCTTACCTCTATGAACCTTGAACGGATAGATTTTCGCTGTGGTATCGGCTATATCGCCTAATGGGTAGGTTAGTTTAGTGACCTTTGTGGGATCCATCTTATCACCCGCCATGTAAGCGTCTGCTTTACCGTTATACCAAGCGTATTCAGGTTGCACCATCTTCTTCCATACGAAACTACCTTTCTTCTTCATGAAGGTATGCTTGCCGTATTCATCGACTGTTTCTGGTTGATCGCTGCCTGCAGTAGACCAGTCCCAGTACATCTTAGTGGGTTCATTGCGGGCAAAGAATGGGATGTGACAGGTTTGACAAGCGACACTAGCCGTATGGGTATTAAGGCGTTTGTTGCTATGAGGTGCGCTATCGTGACAGCTTTCACAGCCGATATCGTTAGTGCCGCCAGGCGAGACACCCATGGCATTACCTGTGATTTGGTGCTGCGCGGTAGTATGACAAGTTTGGCATTGGAAATCGTTGCCATCACTGTCCATATGCACATCTGTTGCCTTGTCGGGGTAGGCCATCGAAGAGTCTAAGTCACCATGTTTAACTGCATCTCCGCCACCGCCGTAGAAGTGACAGGTTCCGCAGTTATCGCGAACAGGGCTCCCTACATTTTGTGCGACGCGTTCAAGATTGACCTTAGAAGCCGCTTCACCAGCGCCTGCGGGGTCTTTTACATAAGTCCCTGTGGTGTCATGACATACCAAGCAATCGACTTTTGTCATGTCGGTAAAATCGAAGCTGTTATCTTTCCAGCCGTAGCCAGCATGACAACTGGTACATCTTGGTTCGTTGCCTGAGATCGAGGTACAGAAGTTATTGATGGCGTTTTTCTTACCACGTTTAACGGTGCGACCAGGCAGTTCCTGTTCTAACTCCCATGTCCAGTGCGAAGACTTCATAAACTCTTTTGCGTGATCCTCATGGCACTCGATACATTGTTCGGTGACTTGGGATCCTTGAGTAAATGGTCCTTGAATGGCTTCTTTATGTGGATTTTCAGCCGCAGCGTTAAAGGTGGTGAGTTCCATTACGCCTGCGGTGATAATCGAAGCTAAATAAAGCGTATGTTTCATCGAATCATCCCTACCCTCCGACCTAAAGCCGGAGGGAGTAAAAGGTTTAGAAATTGACAACTAATGAGGCGTTAACGTCATATGCTGTGTCGACTGCTGGTAGCATTGAGAATGCAGTACCAGCGATCACATCATCAATTTTCTGTGGCGCGCCAACAGGGGTGCCACTCCCTGTGTATTCATAGTCGTAATAGAGACCAGCAAGCTTGATGAACATGCGTGGATTGATATCGAACATGTAGTAGGCTTCAGCAACGTGACCTCGGGTGGCTAACTTGCTACCAATAGGATCATCCTGGGCTTGAGTGAATGGAGTCCAGTATTTAGAGCCATAGTTATATTCGAGACCAAATTTACCGTAAGGAACAGTAAGTTGAATACCGACGTAGACGCCGTAGCCATCTTTAGCATCATCTGAGTCCGCAGCGCTTGGCATCATAATGATTTCGCTACCATCGGCATTAAGCTGTGCTTCAAATACGGCATCGCTTAACATGCCACCGAACATACCAGCATTGCCGTTACCTTCGGCGCGAGTCCAACCTAGAGAGGCAAATACTTTCATGTCCTCATCGCTTTCATAGGCATACCCGATACCACCTAAGTACATGTCACCGATGACACCGCTGGGTTGCACTCGGGTTTCGAAGTTGAAGTTAGAAAACTTCTGCATATCTTGGTACATGGTTGGTGCAAAAATGCCCGCTAACTGAGTGGGGAAGGCCATGGTGCCTTTAAAACCGTCGTTAATATCTTTGGCGCCAAACAGGGTAAATTGCAGGAAGTGGTTACCGTCGTTGATGGCATCGATATTGAAGCCGCCAAGATGAGTATCTTTGGTGACTATATCGCCAAACATCTCGCCGTTCCCCCACTGTGATTCGAAACCTTGACCGTAGCAAAAGCGTACTATCTGGCCATCGATACCGGTAATTTCACTGAGGTTATAGCCTAAGGTCAAACCATCAAAGTTAAAGTTAACTAAGTGGCCTGACGGTGTGCCACCACGTTTTTCATTTTCACGGTAGTGAGATGGAGGACCGTAGGTCGAAGGTCTGCGGCCTATCGATAGGAAAGTATTCGAGCCGCCGATATCTTTCCAATTGAAATAAGCGCGCTCCACTCTGAGCCAGTCACCGCTGGTGTTACCGCTGCTGGTGCCATCCATAGTGAATGAGCGCCATGAATCGAATACTTGGGTGCCTGTTGAGTCGCCCCAGTTTTTATACATGCTTAGGCGACCAGCGAAGCTAACATTATCCCAGACCTTGGCTTTTAGATTCAGGCGTAAACGGGTGGTGTAGAAAATATCGTTGTTAATATCTTGGGTGGTCTTTGGTGCGAGCACATAAGGCATAACACCTTGTAGCAGGCCGTTTTGGAAAGCCATTGCAAGATCTGGGTTGGCGCTGAGCATCTGTCCTAGTGGTGAGCTAGGGTCATTAGGCATACCAAAGGCACCAGACATGGCTTTTTGACCAAAATCATTAAAGTCTACCTTGATAGCAGGATTCCAGGTGACATTTTGGTAATGCAATGAATGGGCCTTGGTACGAAAATCTCCAGTGATTTCAATTCTATCTAACGAAGTATGACGCTCATTTTTATCCACACGGCTGTTAATATCGTCAATTTCTCGTGCTAGTTCTGCTAGCTGCTGTTTTAGGTCTGCGAGCTTTTGTTGTTCTTGGTCAGCACTGTAGGCGCTGCCTGAAAAAGCTAATGCATTGGCTATTAATATTGATAGTAGAGTACGCATGTGATCTCTCCCGTTGCGTAAAGATGCAGTAAGTTGGCCGCTTTTTTTTAACCGCAAGTTTGAGGCTGATCAGAGTCCGCCGCATGGTCATAAAGGAACTGTTGAATATCTAAACGGTCCTTTTCTGAAAGGTTTTCAAATACGTCCGGTTTTACTTTGTGCATATCACGTTGGAAGAAGCGGTCCCACTGACTCATCGTTTTACTCATCGGGGTTAATTCACCTGCAGCATCACCTTTGCTATGGCAGGCTTTACACTCTTTTTTGTAGAGATGTTTGCCCTTTTTAGGGTTACCGCCATCTACGGCGTAGGCTTGTCCGCCGATTGACAGGGTTAACATTAAGCAAGTCGCAATTTTTACTAGGTTCTTCATCATCTATTTCCTTAATCACTACTGCGAGTGATTTATTGACATGAAACAAAATGTTTGCTTCTTGTTTTAAAATTTAGCAAAAGAGATTGGATGTTAATTTGATGTTGATCACTTTAATTAAAATAATCTAATTGATAAAAATATCATCAATAAAAATCTAATGATTGTTATTTAACTTATTGTTATTTAATGATTTAGTTTTATGGTTTTATGCGGTTTGAAATTTGCGTGGCCAGTTTTTTGATGATTTATGTCACATATCATTATTTTAACGATGTCTAAATAAGCTTGGTTAACAGGTGGTTTTGAGTTTTGAAGGAGACTGTTAAGTTATGTTGTTGCGAAAATGTGGGTGGGTGAAATTGCTTTGAATACTCGTTTTATTTGGGGTGACAATATCATAGACAGTGCTACAGCAATTAGGGTAAAGATGTGATCGCTCAGCGACCATTTAGCACGAAAGGTTAGGGCTGATGAGGTTCAATATATTAATTATGTTGTAGGGCATAAATCGTCCACAATATGCTGATGATGAACTATCTTTAAAATCGAGCGGCAGGAGAATCAAAATAAAAAAATTAGGGTGAATGGAATGAAGTTCCTTAATACGGTATTTACCATGGTGTTGGGAGGTTTGTCTGTATCGGCATTCGCTGGTCAACAATATTATGAAGCACGCAGTGATGCGATGGGAGGTGCCAGTGTTGCTTCTTCTCATCGTGAGGGGGCCGCCTTTATCAATCCAGCATTATTAGCTGTGCATGCGCCAAAATATTCTGGCGGATTGGTGATGCTACCTGCGTTGGGAGCCGATGCCGCCAATGTAGATAACCTAAGCGATCAATTTGATGCGCTTCAGCTGTCCTATGATGGATTAGAAAGCGCTATTGATGCAGCCGATGCGGCAGGAGTTGAGAGTTATAAAATGGCGCTAATCGGTGATTTACAATCTTTAGAAGATGAAAGTGCTTATGTTAGCGCAGGGCTCGGTTTCTCTGTGGTATTGCCCACTAAGCGCATGCCAATGGCAGTATTCTATAAAACGTATATTGATGCGGTGAGTGTCGCTGCGATAGAGCAAAGTGATTTAGATTTGTTGGAAAATATCGATCCCAATAGTCCTCCCGCCTTGACTGATCTGGATTCCCAGGGGGCCGTTATCGCTGGTGCAGTTTCAGATTTAGGGGTTGCACTTAGCTTTCCTCTATCCATAGTTAACATGCCGATAGCTGTCGGAATATCGCCTAAGTTACAACGTATTGATACATACAATTATGTCATTAGTGCTAATGATTTCGATGCGGGTGATTTCGATGATAAAAAATATCGTAACAAGGAGACCGCGATTAACTTAGATGTCGGTGTCGCAATGCAGCCCTTAGAAGGAATGGTTGTTGGTTTGTCTGGTCGTAATTTGATCAGCCAGAAAGTGGATACTGTCGAGTCACTGGGGCGTCAATTTACTTATCGAGTTGAGGCGCTTTATACCGCAGGGGTTTCTTATGGGTGGAATAGATTTAGCGTAACGACAGATATAGATCTCAATAAAAATAAGCGCTTTGATGAGATCGATAGCACCCAGTACTGGCGTGTTGGCGGTGAAATAAAAGCAACCGATTGGTTTGCCTTACGTTTAGGATATCGTCATGACCTTGAGGATTCGACCGCTGACATCTATTCCATTGGCACGGGATTTACCGTTGGCCGTTCATTCAATTTCGACTTAACCGGCATGATGGGTAGCGATGATGTTATTGGCGGTGTGCTTCAAACGTCTTATCATTTTTAAGTTTGATAATTAAAAACGATAAAAGCTGAGGCAAGTGATTGTCTCAGCTTTTTTGATATTAGTTTGACGATAACATATTATAAATTAATTGCTTATCTCCAAAATGGACTTAGTTGCTAAGATGATTGCGCTGAGACTACAAAGACAGAGTGTCATGATCCGTGTTTTATGTTTATCTACTCGCCCAATGAGTCGATTCGCCAGCAAATACCCTAAGATAACCGATGGTAATAGCAGTAACGAAATATAAAAGTGGTGTAATGTCAGCAGGCCACTGAAGCCTAAAATGATGAGCGCTATAGTTGAGCTGAAAATAAAAAATGCCGACAGTGCTGCTCGGAACTGTTTGGCGTCTTTTCCTGACAGTAAGATCGCTAATGGTGGCCCGCCAATGGCGGCAATATTACCAAAAATACCAGACAATATACCTGCTGCAAATAAGCTAGTTCGCGTGATAGGAAGAGATAATTTAAGTAAACTTAGCAATACTGCCAGTGCCACAATAATTGCTATGGCTAAACCTAATATGGGTTGTGGTGCCCATAGCAATAGCGAAGCACCTAATATACCCCCTGGAATTCGTCCAATTAGCGCATATTGCAGACCGTTAAACTCAAGTGAGCCTCGTTCTCTAAAAAGTGTTAACAGTGAGATGGAAAATCCCATCAAAATTACTGGAGCAGGAACCAGACTAGGATCGACAAGGTAAAGCAGTGGCGAGGCGACAACGGCTAAGCCAAAACCGATAAGACTTTGAGTTAACGCACCTATGAATATAATCAATGAGGCGAGCACTAAGATCGTAGGATCGATGAACAAGTCAGCCACGGTTACTCCATTTGGCAGGTGGGATAGACAAAAAAGGGATCGCTAATGGATCCCTTTTTAGATGGCAATTTGGTGAGTAGAGCGTATTACTCTAGCTCTTCCCATTCGATACCCATCTCTGTCATTAACTTTTTTACTTCAGCTGGGATACTGTCAGGCTTGTCTTTTGACAAGTCATCGTCATGGGGAAGAGGTTGACCAGTGTAGGCATGTAAAAATGCCTCGCAGAGCAATTCGCTGTTGGTGGCATGGCGTAAGTTATTTACCTGACGACGTGTTCGCTCATCGGTTAATACCTTAAGTACTTTTAGAGGAATAGAAACAGTGATTTTTTTCACTTGCTCATTCTTCTTACCATGTTCAGCATATGGGCTGATATAATCGCCATTCCACTCAGTCATCGACTCACCTGTAAATTCTCAAATTCGGGGCAGATTTTATACCCTTACAAATTACAGTCAAATTATTGCCTTTAATTTTTGTGAATTGCAAATAGATTTCTAAATGTTTGGACGTCTAAACGTCTAAATATGTTGACGGTGACGAGTTGCTTAGGTACATTTAGACGTCCAGACATCTCTTTGTGATAGATGACTGTTAGCGTATCGATTTTAGGAGCAATAGATGACAGAGCGAAAACTAGCCACCGCAGCGGTTCGTACCGGTATTGAGTCGGATACTCAACATGGTGCTGTTGTACCTCCCATTTACCTGTCGACAAATTACGCTTTTGATGGTCATAACAATCCCCGCGACTTTGACTATAGCCGTTCGGGGAATCCGACTCGATCTATTTTGGGCGATGCGATAGCTGAATTAGAGAGAGGGGCAACAGGTGTGGTGACTTGCACCGGTATGGCAGCCATTACATTGGTAACTAGCTTGCTTGGGCCTGATGATCTGCTGATCGTGCCTCACGATTGTTATGGTGGTAGTTATCGTCTGTTTACCAATCTTGCAAAGAAAGGGGCTTTTAAGCTTATTGTCGTCGATCAAACCGATCCTAAAGCGTTAGAGGCAGCGATCGCTCAGCAGCCCAAAATGGTATGGCTAGAAACGCCTTCTAATCCACTGTTACGCGTGGTTGATATCGAAGCAATAGCGAACGCATGTCACGGTGTCGGTGCACTGGTTGTGGTCGATAACACCTTCTTATCTCCTATTTTGCAGCAACCTTTATTACTTGGCGCAGATATTGTTATTCATTCAACCACCAAATATATCAATGGTCACAGTGATGTGGTCGGCGGAGCGGTTGTCGCAAAAGATGCTGAGCTCGGCGAACTGCTGCATTGGTGGTCTAATACCTTAGGGTTAACTGGCTCAGCTTTTGATAGTTATCTGACTTTGCGTGGTTTACGTACCTTGCCAATAAGAATTCGCGAGCATCAAGCAAATGCACAGAAGGTACTGGCGCTGCTGACATCTCACCCTGCGGTTGACAAGGTATATTATCCAGGGCTTACAGAGCATCCTGGGCATGAGATTGCAGCAAAACAGCAAAGAGGCTTTGGCGCTATGCTCAGTTTTGAATTAAAAGGTGGAGAATCAGAGCTTATTGCGTTTTTAGATCAGTTAAAATACTTTTCAGTGGCCGAAAGTCTTGGTGGGGTAGAGAGCTTAGTTGCAGTTCCTGCTACCATGACCCACAGAGCGATGGACCCAGAAGCGCGCTTTGAAGCGGGAGTAAAAGATACTCTGATTCGTTTGTCTGTGGGGATCGAAGATGGTGATGATTTGGTTGCTGATATTCTGGCGGGTCTAGATGCTGCTGAAGCAGTAAGTTGTTAAAGGTATTGAGGAGCAAAAAATGACACGATGTCATTTGCATAAATTTGGTGGTTCTAGTTTAGCTGATGCAGATTGTTACCGCCGTGTCGCTCATATTCTTCTTACTCATGGCCATAGCGATGATCTCATTGTGGTTTCTGCTGCGGGTAAGAGTACAAATTTTTTATATAAGCTGCTCGACCTAAGTGAATCTAATCAACTGTGGCAAGAAGAGCTGCAAGTATTGATTAGCTATCAACAGAATTTAATTGAACAGTTACTCTCTAATGAACAAGCCCGTAGTTTACGTGAGCGTTTATCGACCGATAAAGCACAATTAACGAGCTTACTCTCGATTGACCCATTAAATGATTATCAGCGTAATCAAGTGGTCAGTTTCGGTGAGCGTTGGTCTTCGCGACTATTAGCTGCATTGCTGCGAGAGTCTGGTGTAGTCGCATCCGATGTCGATGCTCGTACCTTATTGGTCGCTGATGAAGGTGCCGTGCCGCAGATCCGTATTGAGCAATCTAAGCGTAAAGTACAAAACTTGCTTAATAAGCATCCTAATGAACGACTAGTGATCACCGGCTTTATTTGTGCCAACGATAGAGGGGAAACCTTGCTTCTGGGGCGCAATGGTTCAGATTTTAGTGCCACCTTATTTGCCAGTCTTGCAGATATCGAGCGGGTGACTATATGGACCGATGTCGAAGGGGTGTTTAACGCAGATCCTAATCGTATTAACGATGCTAAACTGCTAAAGAGTATGTCTTTAACTGAAGCTAACCGCTTGGCCCACCTAGGTTCACCTGTACTGCATAATCGTACATTGCAGCCACTATTTGATACCGAAGTGAGTCTTGCTGTACGCTCAAGTTACGCGCCTCATACTGACTTTACCTTAATTGCACCTAAGAGTTCTTCTGCTAGCGCGCCTGTGGTAACGAGTTTGCCTAGCGTATCGTTATTTTATTTGACGCTAAATGCCGAGTTACCTCAGTTACTGAACTGTTTTGCTCACGCGGGCTTGACACCACTCGCCTACTGGTCGCTTGCCCATGGACGAGCAGAGCTTGCTTTCACCCATGAAAACCAGAAGCAGGCATTAGCCATATTTGAAGCGAATCGTGAATTCTTGGGGATTGACGAGCTGCAAATGCGTGAAGATCTTGGTCTTGTTGCGCTAGTTAGTGCCGATGCCGGACTATACCGCCGTGGTTTCTCGCGATTATTAAGTCGTGATGCTCACCCTTTATGTAATGATGGTTTGAGCTTGGTGACCTTGGTGCCTAAGGCGCAGGTTAATCTGTTAACCCAGAAAGTACATCGCCGCTGTGCGGGGCCAAGAAAGCGTATTGGGGTGTTACTGCTTGGCATTGGTAACATTGGTGAAGCTTGGATTGAGCTGTTTAAACGAGCCAGGCCAGTTCTCAATAAAGAGTTAGAGGTCAGCGTCGAGTTGGTGGGACTATTGAGCTCAAAACAAGCCCTGCTCAGTGAAACGGATATCGATTTAGACAACTGGAAACAAGAGTTTGACGAGCGAGCAACGCCTTGGCAGTACACCCATCTATTTGAGCAGTTGCAACGTCTTGAGTGTGATGAACTTATTGCGCTCGATATTAGTGCCAGTTCAGACTTAACCTTGCAATACCCTGAGTTTTTTGCTCGTGGTATTCATATTGTTAGTGCTAACAAATTAGCGGGTTCTGGGCCGTTGCCTTTCTATCAAGAGCTGAAGCAGCAACTGGGTAATCGTCGATTATTTTGGCGCTACAATGCCAGTTGCGGTGCAGGTTTGCCTGTGCAGCATGTGCTTAATGATTTACACAATAGTGGCGATCAGATTGAAGCCGTTGGGGGCATATTTTCGGGCACCTTATGTTGGCTGTTTGAACATTTTGATGGCAAGAAACCCTTTTCAGAACTCGTTATAGAAGCAAAAGGATTGGGGATAACAGAGCCCGATCCTAGAGACGATCTTTCTGGCCGAGATATGCAGCGTAAACTGCTCATTTTAGCCCGCGAGATAGGCTACGACATTGAGCTCGATGACATTGAGTTGCAGTCCTTAGTACCTGCACACCTTGCAGATATTTCGGTGTCTGAATTTATTGAGCGTTTACCTGAGTTAGACGATGAGATGCAAAGGCAGTTTCAAGCTGCTGCTGAGCAGAATAAAGTGCTGAGGTATGTGGCGGCGCTCGATCGCCTCGATGGTCAGCTCAAAGCGCAAGTGGGTATTGAGTGGGTAGACAGTAATCATCCGTACGCAAATTTAACTCCCGGTGACAATGTGTTTGTGATCCGTAGTGATTTTTATCAGGCGAATCCATTAATCATTCGAGGCCCGGGCGCTGGCAGAGAGGTCACGGCTGCGGCTGTGCAGTCGGACCTTGCACAGATCTGTCGTGATCTCTTGCAAGAGTAACGGTGAATGATAGTGGCTTGGATCACTGAACCGCTTATACGCAGAATAGAGCCGTTAATATAGCGGCTTTTTTTTATTGTTTTTTATTTGTGCTCTTTATCTTTTTTTGACCTTATACTGATGGATTAAACAGATTTGCATAAATTGTTTCTCCTCGCTACCAAATCCTCATTTTCCTTTCTGATGTCGACTCGTTTGATTGGTTGTTTAAGTTAAATTTAACCATGGCTTATGCCTTATTTCAGACGCTTTCAAAGGTGGAGATTCGTGCGGAACACACTATTTTTAATTTTGATTAACTTTTGCGCTTGACTTCAAACTGAGTTTCTCTAGTATATGGACATATAGACGTCCAAACGTCCATTTAACATTTATTCGAACGTCTGAGGAAATTGAGATGGCTTTTCACCACGCACAACATGCAAACTCATTAAACCAAAGCTTGTCTGAGCTCAATGGTGACATAAACGTTTCTTTCGAGTTTTTCCCGCCGGCCTCGCCAGAGATGGAAACTATCTTATGGAACTCTATTCGACGTCTTGAGCCACTTAATCCTAAGTTTGTTTCGGTGACCTATGGCGCTAACTCTGGCGTTCGCGATCGCACCCATGGTGTGATTGAGCGTATCCAAAAAGAGACCAATTTGGTCGCCGCGCCTCATCTTACGCTCGTCGATGCTAGCGATGAGGAGCTTGTTGAGTTAGCAAAGCATTACTGGAACTCAGGCATTCGAGATATTGTTGCGTTACGTGGTGATTTACCTAATGGCAGTCCTAAGCCGACTCGATTTGCTAATGATCTCGTTCGCTTACTACGTTCGGTAGCTGATTTTGACATTTCTGTCGCTGCCTATCCCGAGGGGCATCCTGATGCTACCAATGCGCAAGCCGATCTGATTAATCTTAAGAAGAAGATTGATGCGGGCGCCAATCGAGCCATTACTCAGTTTTTCTTTGATGTAGAATCTTATTTACGTTTTCGCGACCGCTGTGTCGCGGCGGGGATCGATGTCGAGATCATCCCTGGTATTTTGCCCGTGACTAACTTTACTCAATTAAAACGTTTTGCGGGTATGACTAATGTGTCCATTCCTCGTTGGCTACATAAGCAGTTTGAGGGGTTAGATGACGACCCATCGACGCGTCAACTTGTTGGGGCTAACGTGGCTATCGATATGGTCAAAGTGCTATCTCGTGAAGGGGTGAAGGATTTTCACTTCTATACCTTAAACCGCGCCGAACTAACTTATGCCATTTGCCATACGTTAGGTGTTAGGCCTGCAAAATAAGGTTTGCTGTTTACGCGTCAAACGCCTCAGTGTTAACGCTGGGGAGCCGTTATGCATAGGGTTTACACTGCGGCTAATGTTATCTATGAGAATATGCCCTGTGGTAAGAGTATTCAGCTGAGTGCTCAACAAGCATAGGTTGTTGCGGCATTCGTCGTCTCCCATTCGCTTCCACAAGATCCTCGATATACAGTTGATATTGAAGCCTTGCAAAAGCAATCTCATCAACATCAGGGCTATTAGGGTAAGAGTGCTGGTGGCAATGTCCTGCTCGGTAGCAAAGCGTACCCTATAAATCCATCGAAATAACGGTAGCAATATTGAGCCAGTATTAAGGGAGTGGTAGCTTAGACTATTATTCCCTTTTTTATAGCAGCCCATGGCTCAATCGATTAATAGCGATAAAGTGTGTCCATTATGCCAACGGCTCAATGCTTGTGCTGTCGCAAACAAGCAGTCACTTGAGCATTGTTGGTGTCATCAAGAAGTTTTCCCACCCAAAAGCACAGTAGGCTTAAGCAATCAGGATATAAAGGCATGCATCTGTCAGAGCTGTGCCGAACGGCTGCTTGAGGAATATCAGTTAGGATTAAAACGAGTGGATTGAGCTGTACAAGTTTACCGTTATAAGCCGACTTAAATCTTTGAAGAAGTAAATCGGTCGTCATGTGCTACAGAGTTATTATACAAAGATAAAAAAGGAGCCATTAGGCTCCTTTCGCTAAAATTAATATCGAGGTATTAGGCGACTTCGTAGAAGTTAGGCACGACATCCAATCTTGCTTGGATAATCTCACTTGCCATACGAGTACATTTGCCACACTGGCTACCAACGCCGAGGCGCTGTTTAACATCTGCCAACGAGGAATCACCTTGGTCCACAGCCTGTTTTATCTGGGTGTCAGTGATGGCGTAGCATAAGCAAACATACATACTAATAACTCTTTCAGTTTCGATAGTTGTAATTGTAAATGAAAACAATTCTCAATTCTAATAACTATCAGCTATATAACTGAACTTATATGGATAGATCGAGCTATTAAAAAGGGTGATAGATATCACGGTTTACTGCCCGTATAGAAATAAGTTCAACCAGACATTCTACTGCTATTTGTAATGCTGATTTAGTATCCACGCTCAAAATTCACTTGATTGTTTAACGGTTGATTATTAATGAGTTTGTGGTAGTTGTTAGCAAAAATTTCCACTACTTGCTCTGGAAAACTCGGCGCCGCAATGTGCGGAGTGATGATCACATTGTTGAGTGACCATATTGGATGCTCTTGTGGTAAAGGTTCCTGATTAAACACATCTAAAATAGCGTGCTGTTGTTTGCGCTGACTAAGCTGCTGATAGAGTGCATCAAGATCGAGTACATCGCCACGGCCAAGATTGAATAGAATGGCGTCATCTTTAAGTAGGCTTAAGGTCTGTTGATCTAAAATACATTGGGTACTGGGCGTGCTTGGTAGAATCGCAGCAATCGCATCGGCTTGAGCAATATGGCTTGCTAAGTTGGCTAAGGTATCGATATGGTCAAAACCTAGGGTCGGTTTAGCACCTCTGTTGATACCTGTTACATGCATGCCAAAGTGCTTAGCCGTTTGTGCAATATGCTGTGCTATGCTGCCGGTACCGAGTAACAGTAAATTTTGACCTTGAAGGGTTTTAAAGTTTCCTGGACGCCATATTTTTTCTGCTTGTTGCGATTTATATTGTTGATGATGGCGTTGATGGGCAAGTAGATATCCAAATAGATACTCGCTCATTAAGGGGCCAAAAATACCTTTAATATTGGTGAGTAAGTAGTCTTTACGTAGCCGAGGTTTAATCAACGGATCCACCCCCGCATAAGTCGATTGTAGCCAAGTGATACTTTTGGCGTGGCCGATTAATGGCGCAGCTAAAGGCGGCTCAGCTAGCCAAATATCGGCAGTTAGTATGCTTTGGGGATCGTCACCAAGTATGGTTAAGTGAGGTAAGTGACACGAGGTTAGTAACTTTCGATATTTTTGATTGTCACTGGTGAGGAGCATCAGTTTGTGTTCCATAGTGAGTCCTTGTTACTGTTATTCTTGTTATTTGAGAGTGTTGCTTTTTGGGTTTGTTAACCTGAAATCGGAGATTATACCAATTAGTATAAAGATGTGATCGCTCAGCGACCATTTAGCACTAAAGGTTAGGGCTTATGAGGCAAGGTATTTAATTACTCCTTGGCTCTAGCATCCTCGGTAACGGCTCCATGTGTTACCCTACCTCCTAAATCCCTTTAGTCGTGCTTCGCCTTACCTTCTATATCCATATCGTCGTGCATCAAAGACATTCACAACATCTGATCTCCAGAGATGGAGGGAATCTCTTAAGTATGTCGGCAACATACAAGATCTTGTTGTTTGCAACGAGTGAAGCGCATATTTGTTCTAGGGTCAAACTCGTTAACACAGTATCAAAAGTGCTAAAAATCGCCTGTTAGGCGTGTTTTTTTACCTTCTTACTTCTGCGTTGAATGGCCTCACAAGGGAATAAGCATTCCATCATCCATTGCCTCGAATGAGTTGCCAAAAACACGCTGAGTTGATCACTTTCTTATACTGGTTGGTATTATGTCTCTATTTTAAACTGCACTCTATTTCGCTAAATGTGCTGCATTTCTTGCCATAGACTGGCAATAGACCTGAGTTCAGGTCAGTTAGAGCAGGTTTACAAAAATATTGATGGGTGTCTAGGGGTCATAAAGTCGCCGATTTTTAGTTTATTGATCACTATCGATAATTTGTTGGATTAAGTCTGGATAGTTACTAAAAATACCGTCAACACCTAACCCCATTAGGTAATGGATATCTTGCGGGTTATCGACAGTATAAACATAGACTTTTGCGCCGCGTCGATGGGCGTCCACAACTAACTCCGCGGTGATAAAGCTTAAACTGAGATGCAATGAATAGGCATTTACGTGACTGACAATTGCAGCATCATCTACTGGAATGCCTTCGAGTAAAGGAGCAACTAATGTTTGAGGGTATTGCTGTTTAACGGCTTTAATAAAATGATGATTAAAAGAGGATATGAGCAGTTTCTCAGGTGTAAAGTTGAGTTGGGTTAATATCTGAGGATACAAGTTTAGAAAAGGTTGAAGAGACTTCATTCCTTTTAATTCAATGTTTAATAGGCAATCAAAATCTTGCAGATAAACCAAGAGATCCCAGAGCTTAGGTATCGGCTCGCCATCGACAGTGAGCGAGGCTAAATAGGTTTGACTCACCTCTTCAATAAGACCGGTTCCGCTGCTTTTACCATCGAGGCGTCTGTCGTGAAAGACGAATAACTCACCCTCGACATTGTGCACATCTATCTCAATAGCGGTAACTCCAAGTTCAACCGCTTTCTTGATCGCTGCTAAGGTGTTTTCAGGGGCATAACCACTGGCCCCTCGATGGGCAAATACTAACATTAGCTTCTAATTAGTCCTTGAGTCTCTTTTGTTTGGTTTCCCTTAATGTGAACTTCTAGTTGAGGGAACGCCAGCTCGAGATCATTCTCTTTTAATTTTTTACTGACTTTATTGTGCAACGTATGTCGCAGTGGCCAGCGAGCGCTCATATCTTTAGCGTAAGCACGGATCTCGTAATCTTGAGTATGCTTGCCAAAACCAGCAAACCATACTTCAGGCTCTGGTGTGAGCAAGGCTTCCTCACACTCTTTAACTGCTTGATACAATACAGCTTCTACTTTTGCAGGATCAGAATCTCGAGCGACAGAGACATGCACAATAACTCGGGTAATTGGGTCTGACAGAGACCAGTTAATTAACTGTTCAGTAATAAAGGCCTTGTTGGGGATAATGATCTCTTTTCGATCCCAGTCAACAATAGTCGTGGCTCTAATTTGGATTTTGCTGACGGTACCTGAAAGATCTCGAATAGTAATGGTATCGCCAATACGAACTGGTTTTTCAAACAAAATGATAAGACCAGAGATAAAGTTGGCAAAAATCTCTTGTAAACCAAAACCTAAACCTACCGATAATGCTGCAACTAACCATTGCAACTTGGACCACTCCATCCCTAAGGTAGAGAAACCACTCAGCATACCGAAGAAAACCACTAGGTATCGAGTAACCGTCGTGACCGCAAAGCCTGTGCCCTGAGAGAGATCGAGTCGTTGTAATATCATTAACTCCAGCAGACCCGGTAAATTAGTGGCTATCATTAAAGATAATCCAACAATAATAAGCCCTAATAACAGGGATTTGAGCGTGATAGGCAGTTGTTGTGAAATACCATCGACAACGGTGGAGCTGGTCCATAGCGTGATGCCATCAAGGAAGGAGAAAATGGCACTATGGGTTTGTGTCCACAAGCCGATTAAGCTGATTAAGAATGCCAAAGTCAGTAATGAACGCACTAAACCTAAAGATTGGCTTGATATGGTTTCTAGATCAACGACCGGCTCTTCATAGGTATCACCCTGTTCATTGCTTGGGCTGTCATCTTCTTTTTCTCGTTGAGCTAATATTTCTGCACGTTTGGCTTTAGCACGGTTAAATGCAATTCGTCTTCGCTCAATAAGCATCCATCGTTTAATTAACAGATATAGCAGTATAAAACCAAGGGACAAAATGAGCGATAGTTGCAGTTGCAATAGCATCTGGAACGCGGTGTAGTAATAACCTCTAAAAGCCAATATTGCACAGGCTACAGGTAAAATGAGTAGTACAGCCCAAAGTGCTTTTTGAAATAAGCGTTTATTTTTATCATCTTGATGATGCTTATGATCTTGTTTTGAAAGTTGCAGTATGTCTTTGTAAAACCAAAACAACATGATAGCAAATAGGATAAAAGCGCCTCGACCTAAGCTATTTCTTATCATCGATGTCTCGAGTATTTCAGTAAAGCCAATAATACCGATGAATGGCATAGTGATGAGCGTAAAGCTATATAAGCGCTCTTGAGTCGCATGAATGAGTTTGGCATCTCCTTTAAAGTGGCCAATTAATACACCGTTATCTAAAGCCAGCAGATTGGTGATTCTATACAGCCAATAAAGCGCACCAATCGTGAGCATTGCCATACCAACCGATGAGACTAAGTTTTGGTTCGAGACGAACAAGATAAACCCAGCGGCGATAAGTGGTAGTGGTTTGATGGCACTATAAAGTATTGAGGTGAACAGTGCTGAAAAGGTATAGATAAACTTATCTTGAGTTACATTACCGACAAAGGCAGCATTGTGGCTCATCGTGCGATGAAAGAGTGGTGTTAGCAGATCTTGGGCGACTAGACATAGCACCAAAAGGATCAGCCACCAAGACCATAATGAGCCTTGTTCAGATAAGGATTCAGAGAGCTGCTGCCATGGTGCTTTTGTTAACAGCCATTGACTACTTTGCAGTAGATCGTTAAACCAGAAACGATCGATGCTGTTAGCATTTGCTACCCAAAAAAGGTGTTCGTTTAGGGTAGTCTTTAGGGTGCGATACTGTTGCCCTAGTTGTTCATAAATCACCCGTAGTTCTGCGAGTTCACCGATATAGAGATCATAATTTTCAAGCAGTTGATGTTGAAGCTTTTGTTGAGAGGCAAGCAACTTCGTCTGTAATTGTGTTTGCTCTGTACCAAGATCAATCGTTCCGGCATACAAAGCTTGATCTTGCTCTATCTGGTAGCGGGAAAGCCGTGCATTTGCTATCTCATTGCTAATTTCATCTTGATTGGGTGGTTTGGGCAGAGATGATAAAATTCGCAAAAAGCGCTCACCAAACGCAGAGTTGAGCTTAACCAATGCTATTTGTTGTTGAATATTGGTCAGTTGCTTTGCTTGAAATTGATATTGGGTTTCAGCTTGTTCTTGCTTGGTTGTGACTCGTGTTATGTCGTGAGTGAGCTGTCGTAGCTGCTCACTATAGGCTCGATTTTGTTCGTTTAGTTGAAGTGCGAGCGTGTCATCGGTGACTAATGTTTCGATTTGGCTTGCAGCAATGGTTGCGGCGGTGGTTTTGTGGCGCGCAAGTGATATTGCACTATTGAGCTCTTCAATGAGGCGTTCTTGCTGAAGTAGTTGACGGCGAACGACGTTCAGTTGTAATTGGTTCAGGGCAATATGTTTTTGACTACTTGCAAGTTCTGACTCTAGCGTTGATAACGTTTGGCTAGAAAGCCTTTTTTGCGCTTCAGTTATTGAGTTATCTGTATTTGTCGACGTTTTTTTAAATTGGACGACCGTCGTGTTTGCTTGCGTGATCAGCTCTGGTAGTTGATGTTGACGCTGGATCTGTTGGTTGATTTGCTGACTAAGATTCGCTTCGGTTTCTTTTAGTTCTGAAAGACGTAGATAAGCCATTGACGCTTGTTGGCTAAGATCATGATTTGGCTGCCATTCCAATTGAAAATCGGCTTCTTTAAGCTGCTCATTTAGATGGCGCTTTTTATTTTGATATTGATTTTGAATGGCCTCAAAGCTCTCTTGTAAAACTCTTTGCTCATTAATTTGAGTTTCAAGTAAGGCAAGCTGCTCTTGTGTTGACTTTTCGACAACGGCATTAGATTGGCCAAGCCCTAATCGCTTATCGAGAGACAGCGGAGAATTAGCGTAGGTGCTGATAGAAAAAAGGCACAAAAAAATCAGTGAAGTACGAAACATAATTGCTTTATTCGCGTTAACGCGTGAATGGACAGCTATAGTATACCAACTTCTTTTCAGATGTGATCCTTAAGTGTTAATTCAATTAAGGAAATTCAGAGTGATTGCCAGTAACGGCAAAGAGAGCGGTGCTGACGAAATCGATGGTTGAGCTATTTCGCTATTCGGTGTGCTTTACGGCTTTGCTGGGTTTCATAGATCGCTGTGATAACCACTAAAGCGCCGCCGATAATAGTCTTCAAGGCTAACTCTTCGCCTAATAATAATAGTGCCAATACTGCCCCATATAAAGGTTGCAGGCAGGAGACCAAACTCACTGTCTTAGCGCTAAGCTGACGCAGCGCGGAGGTGAATAAGGCGTGGGGAGCTGCGGTAAAAAATACTCCTAACAGTAGAATCAACCACCATACATTATTTTCAATAGCACTGATGTCAGCTTGATGCCAAGGCAGCAGAAACGGCACTGCAACGGCAGTTTGATAGAACATGGCTTGTGGGCCGCTATATTCTGAAAAGTAGCGTTTATGCAGTAGATTTCGTGCGGTAAATAGCATGGCTGAGAAAATACCGATCATGATCCCTAAAGTGACATCATTGCCTAGTGTTGCTTCTGGTATCAGTAGGCCGACACCGCAAAGAACGCTGACTCCGCTTATTAGATCTGCTAGCTTGAGTTTGGTTCCAGTAAAAATAGGTTCTATCAATACCGTCATTACTGGATAGGTGAAGAAGGCGATCATGCCAATAGCCACGGATGACAGTTGCATCGACGCAAAATAGGTGACCCAATGAAGGCTGACGATGACGCCTAAGCCAACGGCAATGAAATAATCCTTTTGGGTTTTGAGACGAAGCCGAGTGCCAGTGCTTTTTACGATAAGGGCTAAGATCACGGCCGCCACAGCGCAGCGCAGCAAGGTAATGTCGAGTGCGCTAAGAGGGATCAGTTTTGAGAATAATGCCGTTCCACCAAAGAGCAGTACGGCAATATGAAGCTCGATTAATCCTGTGTGGCTGCTTGATCTTGTGTTCAATATACTCTCTAGTCTATCTTTGCAAAGGCTTGACCCATGCGTGTTACAGCTTTGGGTTTTACATCGTCAGCAAATTTTTCAAGCGCATCTTTTGCGAATAGCATCACGACTGTGCTACCGAGTTTAAATCGGCCCATTTCATCGCCTTTGTCTAGGGTTAGGGCTTCTGGACCTTGCGTTGGATAGTCCCAAGTAAACACTTGTTTACCGGTTGGTGGTGTCACTGTACCTGCCCATACCGTTTCTATGCTGGCGACAATAGTTGCACCCACCAGCACCATCGCCATCGGTCCAATTTCTGTTTCAAATATGGCCACAACCCGCTCATTACGAGCGAACAGTCCTGGCACATTCTCAGCCGTTAACGGGTTTACCGAAAACAACTCGCCTGGGACATAGGTCATTTTCGACAAGGTACCTTTAATTGGCATATGAATCCGATGATAATCTTTAGGTGCTAGATAAATGGTTGCAAAATCACCACCTTCGAAGCGTTTGGCATCTTCCGCTTGATCGCCTAACAGTGCTAGTGACGAATAGTCATGTCCTTTGGCTTGAAAAATACGCCCCTCTTTAATTGGACCGCATTGGCTCACAGCACCATCAACAGGGTGAACAATGTAATCATCATCTTGACACAATGGACGGATCCCAGGTTTTAAGGCACGAGTGAAAAACGCGTTGAAACTGGAGTACGCTTCAGGTTCACTTTGAGCTGCTTCGCTCATATCGATCTTATATTGTTTGATAAACCATTTGATGGCGCTAGTCGTTATGGCACCTAGCTCAGCAGCGGCCAATTTGCCGACAAGTCGTGATAACAGGTGTTTTGGCATTACGTATTGCAAAGCAATTTTCAGTTTGTCCACGTTATTTATCCTTCAAATACAATATGGCTTTTTTTGTTAGTCGTTGTCATTTCTGAAATGGCGTGCATGGCGCTGCTCATCGAGACTATCTATGATGCGGTGATAGTTATTATATCTGTCTTCAGATATCTTCCCTTCTTCAAATGCGGCTGTAATGGCGCATCCTGGATCATTCTTGTGTTTACAATCTCTAAACTTACAAGTGCCAATATAATCTCTAAATTCAATAAAACACCAGCCGACGCGTTCAGCAGGGAGATGCCATAATGCAAACTCGCGAACACCTGGAGAGTCGACTAAGTCTCCACCGCTAGGGAAGTGTAATAACTTAGCTGTCGTTGTAGTGTGTTGGCCTAGGCCTGAGTTAGATGATACATCGCCGGTAATTAACTCGGCATCAGGAAGTAATGCGTTAATTAATGACGATTTCCCCACACCTGATTGGCCGACAAACACGCTAACCTTATCTTTCAATAGTGACTTTATGGTTTCGACGCCGTCACCTTTGATGCTACTGACTTGATATACTTGATAGCCAATATCTTGATAACGTTTCAGTGCAGCTTCAACTTGTGGAGCTTCGGCTTCACTGAGTAGATCGATTTTATTGAGAATGATAACGGGTGAAATACCCGTATCTTCTGCTGCAACTAAGTATCTGTCGATTATCTGGGTTGTAAAACTTGGCACGACCGATGACACAATTAAGATTTGGTCAATGTTGGCGGCAATAATTTTAATGCCATCATAGAGATCGGGCCGGGATAACGAAGAGTGCCTTGGATGTACTGCCTCGACAACACCCGCTATGGTAGCGGTTGTCTCGTTAGCTAAACGGACAATCACTTTGTCACCAGTCACTAAGCTTTCGATATTTCTGCGAATATTACAGCGAACGAGCTGGCCATCTTCGGTTTCAATATCTGCGTGTTGACCGAAACGGGATATCACAGTACCGAGTAGTTCTGGGCCGAGTGAGCTATCCTGTAATTCAGGAGCTGTATCTCCAGCGTCTTTTCGCTGCAAACGCTTTTCGTGATTGGCCCGCATACGGCGGCGTTGGCCTTGGCTTAGGGGTTTCTTTTTGCTCACAGTGTCATCATCGTCAAAATAAGGTTATTTTGTGTCGTCTAAAAAAGCAGTATGATACACGGTCTTAAACAAAAAAGCCTGAGTTTAGGCGAACACTAATTTATAAGGCAGATATATGGCTGCGGATGAAAGTAATCTGATTTGGGTTGATTTGGAGATGACTGGGTTAGAGCCTAACATCGATAGAATTATTGAGATCGCCACTATTGTAACTGACAAGGAGCTAAATATTTTAGCTGAAGGTCCTGTTCTTGCGATTTTTCAACCTGATGATGTGCTAGCAAAGATGGATGATTGGAATCAAAAACATCATGGTGAATCTGGGTTAATTGATCGAGTAAAAGCGAGTAATATCAGTGAATCTCAAGCGATTGAGCAAACTATCTCCTTTTTAAAACAATATGTGCCAAAAGGTGTTTCACCTATGTGCGGTAACAGTATTGGCCAAGATCGACGTTTTTTAAATCGTTATATGCCCGAGCTTGAAGATTACTTCCACTATCGCAATATCGATGTTAGTACAATTAAAGAACTGGTTCGTCGCTGGAAGCCAGAGGTGATGGAAGGGCTCAAGAAGAAAGGTACCCACCAAGCGCTGGTCGATATCCAGGAATCTATCGCTGAATTGCAATTTTATCGTGACAAAGTATTTAAAATTTGACCAAACGAGAGAAAATTTTAAATTAGGGGGTTGCAGAGGGGCGAAATTCTCCTATAATGCGGCCTCAACTTTTTACTAGCATGTTCGTTGGTAGAGATTGAAATGCGACATTAGCTCAGTTGGTAGAGCGATACCTTGCCAAGGTATAGGTCATCGGTTCGAACCCGATATGTCGCTCCAAATTAAAAAGTTTGGCTACACCAATATCCAGACTCACAGATTTTAAGCGACATTAGCTCAGTTGGTAGAGCGATACCTTGCCAAGGTATAGGTCATCGGTTCGAACCCGATATGTCGCTCCAAATTTTATGCGACATTAGCTCAGTTGGTAGAGCGATACCTTGCCAAGGTATAGGTCATCGGTTCGAACCCGATATGTCGCTCCAAAATTTTATGCGACATTAGCTCAGTTGACTCTTTGTATAGAGCAAAAGGGCGATACCTTACCAAGGTTTATGTCATCGGTTGTTTGTTTCGAAGCCGATATGTCGCTCCAAGTTTAAAGATTTATGCGACATTAGCTCAGTTGGTAGAGCGATACCTTGCCAAGGTATAGGTCATCGGTTCGAACCCGATATGTCGCTCCAATCTTTTTTTCAGTTTTAGCTTCCCCTTTAAAATTATTCACGACATTAGCTCAGTTGATGCTTTGTGCAGAGTCTGTGCGATACCTTGCCAAGATGTATGTCATCGGTTGTTTGTTGCTAAGGCGATATGTCGCTCCAATCTTCTTTTCAGTTTTAACTTCCCCTTTAAAATTATTCACGACATTAGCTTAGTTGCTGCTTTGTGCAGAGTCAGTGCGATACCTTGCTAAGGTATAGGTCATCGGCTGTTTGTTTCTAAGCCGATATGTCGCTCCAATCTTCTTTTCAGTTTTAACTCCCCCTTTAATATTATTCACGACATTAGCCTAGTTGCCGCTTTGTGCAGAGTCAGTGCGATACCTTGCTAAGGTATAGGTCATCGGCTGTTTGTTTCTAAGCCGATATGTCGCTCCAATCTTCTTTTCAGTTTTAACTTCCCTTTTAATATTATTCACGACATTAGCTCAGTTGCCGCTTTGCGTAGAGTAAGTGCGGTACCTTGCAGAGGTAAGGGCCAGCCAATATGCCCCAGCAAGTTTTTTCTCACACCCTTTGTTTTTTACTGCAAATAATTTTACTTCGATTTATCTCTTGGTTTGCCGTCAGTGGCACCCACTCGGTTGAGTCAAGCCCCTTTGAATCCTGGCTTATCGGTTAAAGCATGCTCAGTTACCAAAAGTTGTTTGAAGGGTTCAGTCCTTCAAATTGTATTGTTCGTATATGAAAAACTGGCATAAATTAATCACAAGACGGAGAGATGGCAACAAAGATGAGTTCCCCCCCGCTAGCTTGAGGAGGACCTAATCATACATTGACTACTTTCTGGTGAATCAAGAAGGGGAGGCTAAATCACAATGCAAATTAACATTGCGATTTTATCACCCCAACTATGGGCCCTGCTGTTTTGGCCGGTTCACGCAATCAGTCACTTGAATTCATTGTGCAACCAAGATGCATTTAACAATCAAGTTGTACTGGATTTTTAGTTAAGCCAACACATTGCAATCAATAGATTTATTAATGCGTAGGTTTTATAGATTTAGTTCAAATTAGGAGACTCCATAATGGCTGGAATTCTAGAAGGTATCCGAGTAATTGAAGTGGCATCAATGGCAGCTGCACCATCTGCAACCGTAATGCTTGCCGACCACGGTGCTGAAGTGATTAAGATTGAACCGCTAGCAGGCGACCCATGGCGCTATGGTCACATGGTTGCTGGTATGCCAAAAAGCAAAATTGCCTACACCACCTATACACAGAACCGCACTAAGAAGTCAGTGGCTCTGGATTTGAAAAAGCCAGAAGCACAGGAAGCGCTACTTAAGTTAGTTGCGACGGCGGATGTGTTCTTAACTAACTCTCCACGTAATGTGCAAAAACATCTTAAGCACACCTACGAAGATATCAAAGCGGTCAATCCTGAAATCGTATACGCCTGGATTAACGGTTTCGGTTTGGAAGGTCCAGACAAAGATGCTCCAGGCTTTGACATGACAGCTTGGTATGCACGTACAGGCATTATGGAAGAGCTACGCCCGAAAGAAGCAGGCCCAGTTCCGCTCCCAGTTGGCACCGGCGACTTGAATACCGCCACGGCACTGTTCAGTGCAGTAATGACAGGCCTTTTCCATAAAGAGCGTACCGGTAAAGGCTCTAAAGTCTCTACCTCTCTGATGAATAACGGTTTGTGGGCTAACTCAAGCATGATGCAGGCCGCATTAGTTGGCGCACCAGCGATGAAGAAGTATCACCGTGAAGAGTGGCCAAACCCTGTCACTGGCGGTGTGTTCAAAACCCAAGATAACCGTTATGTCATTATCGTTGAGCTGAACCCAAACAACGTTGATAACTTACGCGATGCCTTCGGTGCGGATCACTTAAAAGGTGATGAGCGTTTTGCAACGCCTGAGTTGCGCGCTGTAAATCATCAAGCGCTGTTTGATGAGATGCAAGCGATTGTTGGCCTGCATGATCTCGCTAAGGTAAAAGCACGTCTAAAAGAGTTCGGAGTCAACTTCAGCGTGGTGCAAACCACAGAAGAGTGTACTCGTGACGAGCACATGATCGCCAATGGCTGCTTCCCTGAAGTAGAGGGTACCGAGGGGATCCGCACCATTGATAGCCCAATCCAGGTTGAAGGTAACGGCATTAACAAGGTTAAGCCGCAAAACCCACCTAAAGTTGGCGAGCATACTATATCTGCGCTAACTGGCCTTGGCTATAGCGAAGAAGAAGTGCAGGCACTGGTTGCAGCGAAAGCCGTTGGACTTCCACGTTAATCACATTAATCGAAACGATGTAATACCAACCTGGGTGTATGGCCAGGTTGGGTTTCCAAATTCAACTAAAAGGTAAATATCATGTCAGATCATAAGTTTTTTGAAGATTTCGAAATTGGCGAAAGTTTTGTCACTAACGCCCGCACCATTACGGAAACCGACATTGTCATGCACGCCATGCACAGTGGAGACTGGCAACCGCATCACACCAACGAAGAATTTGCTAAAGAGCAACCATTTAGAACGCGTATTGCCCACGGCAACCTGACTTTCTGTGTCAGTACAGGTTTGATTTTCCAATCTTCGTCAGAAAATCCAAACGTCATGGCTTATGGCTTTAACAAAGTGCGTTATCCAGCGCCTGTCTTCCCTGGGGACACTATCAAGGTAGAAGTCACCGTCATTGAGAAGAAAGACCATCCTAAGCAGAAAACACACGGCCTGATAACACAGACCGAAGTGACCACTAACCAACGTGGCGACACCGTGGCTTATGTTGAGCATGAGTTGTATGTAACCAAGCGAACTCCAACCGCATAAAACCAAGTGGTTGAGCCTACCCCGCGATTGATATTCAGCGAGGATAGGCTCAGCCAGATGGCATGGTGCAGATGTTCGATGCCAAGCTAAATTTCCTTAAATTCTGCGCCATGCAGAATTCAAAAAGAGAGAACAGATATGAGTGAAGTAGCGAAATATAAAGAAGTTGCCAAATTCTTTGAAGATTTTGAAATCGGCGAAACACGTACGACTGCAGGCAGAACCATTACAGAGACTGATTTTGTTATGCACGCAATGCATTCGGGTGACTGGATGCCACACCACACTGATGCTGAGTGGTGTAAGACACAACCGTTTAAAAAGCCGATTATCCATGGCAATGCGACATTTAGTATCAGCACGGGTTTATGTATTCAAGGTGAGCCATTAAATCCACATGGCATGTCTTACGGTTACGACAAAATCCGTTACCCAAACCCTGTGTTTGAAGGTGACACCATTCAAGTCACCATGACAGTGATTGAGAAAAAAGATCATCCTAAACGCCCGACTCACGGTTTGATCACTGAAGAGAAAGTGACCACTAACCAACATGGTCAAGTTGTATGCGTTGCTCATCACGTTATCTATGTAGAGAAACGTAATCCTTAGTCTTTAAGGTTTATCTCGCCAATTATCGTTGAAAGGAGAATAAGTTGATGAAAGTAAACGAACATAAAGCCTCTAAATTGGAACAGTTTCGTTGTATGGACGTTGCTTGGCTGCTGAACCAATGGGTTGAGCGCCAACCAGACAAGCCGTTTGTTGTTTGGTCTCCTTTCGATGGTAGCCCAAGTCAATCTTGGACTTATGCGGAGTTATCACTTGCAGCCAAGCAGGTTGCAGCAGGACTGAAAAAGCGCGGAGTAAGTGAAGGAAAATTTGTCTTAATGCATTTTGACAATTCGCCTGATTTTCTTATCGCTTGGTTTGCCTGTGCCTATCTTGGTGCTGTGCCGGTGACGACCAATACGCGCTCAGTGGCGGAAAATGTTCACTATTTCGCGCAGGTCATGAACCCTGTGTGTGCGATCACGTCAGCAGACTATGCAAATGTGGTGCGTGAAGCATGCGGCGACTTAACGCCCGTGATTGTCTCTGGGGAGATGGCACCAGAAGCTGTTGCCACTTTACATACAGAATCCTTTGCCGATCTCGCGTGCAATGAGTCCATTCCTGAGCTAACGCGCGATCCTGAGCGTAATTTTGCGGTTCAGTTTACATCAGGCACCACCTCACGCCCTAAACCCACTATGTGGAGCAATGCCAATGCATTGTGGGCGGGTAAGTCGATGTCAACCAACCTGCGTTTAAATAACGACGACAGAACTTTACTTTTTTTACCCCTATTTCATGCCAACGCACAGATCAGTTTATTAAGCACCTTGTGGGTCGGCGGTACTGTCGTTGTGCAGCCTAAATTCTCTGTATCGCGTTTTTGGGATGCTTGTGTTGATCATGATATCACTTGGATATCTATGATTCCTTTCGCTTTTAAAGCGCTCAAAGGTAAGCCGGTGCCTTCAGACCATAAAGTCCGAGTGATGATGGGGCTTGAGCTGATGCCCGAGCTTGAAAAAGAGTTTGGTGTACAAATTATGGCGATGTGGGGCATGACGGAAACCCTCTCTGCTTGCATCGTGACCGACCCGTTTCACCCAGGCCCTGCGGGGAGCATTGGCCGTCCTTCACCCTTCTACGATATCGAAATTCGTAAGGAAGAAGATGGGCGTTTAGCCGGGCCAGGCGAGCAAGGTCTCTTGTTCGTGCGTGGCGATCGCGGCGTGACGCTGTTTAAAGAATATTACCAACAAGCAGACCATACCGCGGAAGCGTTCGATAAGCGTGGCGCACTCGATACCGGCGACATCATCCGCATCGATGAGCAAGGCTGGCTGCATTATGTCGCGCGTTACAAAGATATGTTGCGAGTTGGCGGTGAAAACGTTGCTGCACTAGAGATCGAAACTGCCATCGATGAAACCGGTTTAGTGATGGAGTGTGCCGTGGTTGGCCAGCAGCACTACATGTTAGGTGAAGTCCCAGTTGCATTTGTTTCATTGAGTGATGAAGGCAAAAAACTCAAACATGAGCAAGTGAGTGAGAGAGTGATAGCCCACTGTCGTGAAAAACTGGCGGATTTCAAAGTCCCTAGAAACGTGATGATTGTGGCGAGCTTTCCACGTTCAACCCTAGACAGAATTTCGAAAAAGGTATTGAGAGAACGACTACCTCCAATCGAGTCATAAGCTCATTGTTGATGTGGTTTTCGATTTATATCAACAACTTGTAAATAGTTAGTAATTAATCAGGAGCTAAAGATGGCGACCTACAAATACGTAACAACAGAACAGATTGGCAATGTTGGAGTGGTGACTTTTAATCGCCCTGAAGCATTAAATGCCTTAAATGAACAAGTAGAAATGGATGTGACTGATGCACTGAAAGCCTTCGATGCAGATGACGCTATAGGCTGCATGGTATTGGCGGGTGGCGACAAAGCCTTTTGCGCTGGCGCAGACCTAAAGTGGATTGCCTCACAAGACTTTGATTCGGCTTATCGTGGCAACCTTGCGGCCTATATGGACCAAGTGGCTAAGCTGCGTAAACCGGTAGTGGCGGCAGTGCGTGGTTTTGCCTTTGGTGGCGGCACCGAAATCGCGTTGATGTGCGACATCATCATTGCCGATAGCACCGCTAAATTTGCCTTACCTGAAGTAACGCTAGGTGTGATTCCAGGCGGCGGTGGTCCGGCTCGATTAACGCGTGCGGTAGGCAAAGCCAAAGCCATGTATTACATCCTGACTGGCAAGCCTTTCAGCGCCGAAGAAGCTGAGCGAATCGGTTTGATCACTAAAGTCGTTGAAGACGGTCAGTTGCTCGATGAAGCCATGACATTAGCAAGTGCCATTGCCAGCAACCCCCGTTTAGCGGTGCTTGCGGGTAAAGAAGCGGTTAACCAGCAAGCAGAACTACCTTTGGCGCCTGGTCTTAATTTAGAGCGCCGCTTATTCCATGGCCTGTTTGGTACTGAAGACCAGAAAGAAGGCATGGCGGCTTTTGCCGAAAAACGCAAACCTAATTACCGTAAGTATTAAAAAAATCAAATTATCAAGAGGATAGATAAATGGAAAAAGTAATCGTTGAAAAAGCAAATGGTGTTATTTACGTAAAACTTAACCGTCCTGAAGTGATGAATGCTTGTGATGGCGATACCTACAATGCTATTGCCGATGCCTGGGATGAACTAGAAAATGATCCTACCTTACGAGTTGGCATTATCAGTGGTGAAGGTCGCGCCTTTTGTGTGGGGACCGATGTTAAATGGGTGAATTCTCCAGCTGCCGACGGTTATGTTGACCGTTTATATCCTCGCCTACTTACCATGACTAAACCTGTGATTGCCGCTATTCATGGTCACTGTAATGGTGGTGGTTTAGAGCAAGCTCTTGGTGCAGATATTCGTGTATCAACAGACGATGCTCACTATGGCTTTGGTGAAATTCGCCTAGGCTGGATCCCTGGTGGTCACGGTACCCAACGTTTACCTCGTGTGATCCCTCTAGGTAATGCGCTTGAGTTGCTTTACACAGGTAACCGTATTGATGCGGCAGAAGCCTACCGCCTTGGCTTAGTCAACCATGTTGTGCCAGTAGCAGAGTTAATGGACAGGTGTGAGCAAATTGCCTCAGACATCGTTAAAAGTGCGCCTTTGGCAGTGCAAAAAATGAAAACCACCGTAATGAAAGGTTTGGATTTACCTCTACCAGAAGCCGTTAAAGTTGAGAAAGAGAGCTTTGAATGGCTAATGAAAACCGAAGATGCCAAAGAAGGCGCTACGGCCTTTGCTGAAAAACGTGCACCAAACTGGCAAGCCAAATAATTGTTAGTGGCGAGTTATTTAACTTTAAACCTATAAGGCCACCATGGCTTATAGGCTTTGTGTAACAAGATAATGTTTATAGGGTTCATCATGAAAAAGTTTAGTCAAGTTTCTAAATCTGTGCTTTTAGCCTCTGCTTTTGCCTGCGCTTTGCCGCAAGCAATGGCTCAAGAAAAAACGCCTCTTATTGAGTTTAAAAATGGTTTTCCAATCGAACTTGAGAAGGCAACGCGTGAAGCAAACTATGGCGAGTTGTTTTTAGGCGGTGATATTTCTGCTTATTTCAACATGCGTGCTTCTGAGTTTTTACCTACGGCTGTGTTACCGGCTCGCCAAGCGGTGATGCCATTGGGGCAAAAGCCAATGCCTGAAGTGGGCTTGATTAAAGCCGACATGATCTCAGAAAGTAAATTAAAAGGGCCGCTGACACTGGATCAGTTTTTAGAGCAATCTGATGGTGCGCAGGGTTTCCTTGTGGTGCATAAAGGTAATATTGTATATGAAAAATACCCACGGATGCGCCAAGAGGACGTTCACGTATGGATGTCGTCGGCAAAACCTACCGCTAGCTTATTGATCGACATGCTGATCAGCGAAGGTAAAATTGACGAAAATGCCCCAGTAACTAACTACTTAACTGAGTTTAAAGGCACTGATTGGGACGGCATTACCACACGCGATATCTTGGATATGGCGACGGGTATGGATTTGGAAGATACCAGCGAGTCTCGCTTTGACCCAAATAACGTGGCGCGCCGTGTTTATGAAGCGGAATTTGGTTTTCCTAATGAAAAACATGGTGTAGAAAAGCTGGCTGAAGTACTTAAAAGCACTAAAGCTAAAGAAGAACCTGGTTTGTCTTTTCAGTACGCTTCTGGCCTTACTCAAATGTTAGTGCTTATTGCTGAAGAAGTAGAGCACGAACGTTGGCATCAAATATTTGACCGTCGAGTATGGTCAAAAGTGGGCGCTGAAGGTTCACTACAGTTACACATGACTACCGACGGTATTGTCGCGGCTCATGGCTTAATCTCTAGTAACCTGAGAGACTTCGCACGCTTTGGTATGCTTTACACGCCAAGCTGGAACAAAATCGCTACCGAACAAGTGGTTTCAGATGACATTCTAAAACGCATTCATACTGAAAAACGTTCTCACGAATTCTTTATGAAAGGCTTCGATGGCGCGGTTATGGAGGACTACTTAGGTTCTACCGATATCGTTGCTAACAGCCGTCAGTGGGATGTACTTTGGGCTGATGGTGATATGTGGAAAGGTGGTTTGATGACTCAAGGTTTATATGTATCACCGAGCCGAGACCTAGTGATTGTATATTTCAACGTGAATAACGAAGACCACTCTGGCCACCGCTATGCGCGTAAAATTGCCACGTCAGGTTTATTCGACAAATAAACTGCGCTTAATCGCAAGTTGAATACTCGTAAGGCGGCACCCAATGGGTGCCGCTTTTGTATTGCTGGCGCAGATATGTTTTCACTTAAAGCTGGGGGCATAGTGTTGTAGGCGTTCATTGCAGTCGCTAGAAAGTGTCTAGGTTTCTCAGGCCTTACCAAGTGGCTGTCCGATGCAAGCGGTGAATGTTAATTTATTAAAAAGAGTTTAATCTAAGTAAGTTGTTGCTGGGTAAGTTGGTTGCCAAAGCGCCTAAATTAGCAACTAGTTGGCAATGCTGCGGCGAGAAGATCACAGAATTTGCATTTGCGTGATATGAGATAAAATTCTTTAAGCTTATCTAATGTAGTGACTTTAGAAGTACTCAAACTATGACCTTGTTCAAAAAAAACTGGGATAAATACTTCCATAATGAAATCAAGTCAGTACTAACGCCTAGAATTGGCATCGATTGGAGAAGGTAAGATGAGATTTCAACAGCTAAATGAACAGCTAGCATATGTCTCTAAATGTCGTTTAGAGATGGCTAAGCTATATCGTCGTTTACATGATGGCGTAGACTCTTCTCGCGTGAAGTTGATGCTAGAGTACTTGCAACAACATGAAAAAGAAGTGTCTCAGAAGATAGATGATTACATCGAAGAGGCACCATCTCGTCTGTTAGAGCTGTGGTATAACGATATCGTATTCGAAGACTTTATCAAACGTTGCCAAGATCTTGTTGTAAAAGCCAATATGGATGAAGATGATTTACTTGAGCTACATCTAGACTTAGATAATCGACTCATCGGGCTATTGCAAAAGACTGCCGAGTCGTCTGTTCCTGGCGATGTCAAAAATGCACTTAATGATTTGGTTCGTGTCGAGAAGATCCAGCAGCAGCGATTAGTCCATAATAGTATTCGTATGGAAGACATTTAGTCGCTGTTTTGATTTTGCTTTTAATATAACGACTAATCACGTATAGAGGTGGCTTAGTTAATTAGTCTACCTAGTTAAGTGACTTTTGAGGCCTGATTTTGGTATTTACCGAAGTCAGGCTTTTTTGTTTTGCATTAGCGGGTGCTAGTTATGGATTGAATTTGTAACAAAAGTACCACTGCTGCGCTTCATTTTTTGTGCAAGATCAATCTTCCTTCAATAAGCCCTGCTTCTAATGAATCTAATCAGCAATAAAACGGTCAATATCGAATATGCTTAAAGCTTATTTAAGGTAACTGTTTTATATAAAAGCTTTTCTCAAGGAGATACCTATGTTGTTTACTGAAGCTCAGCTTCCTCAAGAACTATATTCTGCGCAAATGATTAGGGACGCCGAAGTCAGCTTTATTAATTCACAAGAGGTTAGCTTAATTGAACTGATTGAGCGGGCGGGGCAGGCTGCATTTGAATTATTACAAAATGCTCAGCGCCTTGGCGGCAATATTTCAGTCTTTGCAGGATATGGAAACAATGGTGCAGACGCTTACATTTGTGCCACTTTACTGCTGGAAGCGGGTTGCAATGTCCAATTGTATGCTGTCGAAAGAGATGAGCTCGGTGAAGGTATCGCCCATGCTAAAGCGGCCTTTATTGCTTCTGGGGGAAGAGTGCTTGATGACGTTAAACTCGCGTTAGATGGTGCCGATGTTATTATTGATGGATTGTTAGGAACCGGTTTTTATGGCGAGGTGTCAACGCCTATCGCTAGCGTTATTGATGCGATAAATCAACATAATGGCTGGATACTCTCGTTAGATATCCCTTCTGGAATAGAGGCCGATACTGGTACTGGTGTCGTTGCAGTCAAAGCCGATGCAACCTTAACCTTTGGTGCGGTCAAGCAAGGCTTAGTTACTGGTAAGGCCCGTGATTGTGTTGGAGCTCTATGGCTTGCCGATATTGGGCTTACTCCATTTTTACCGCAAACAAGATGTTTTAATATAGCCTATCGAATGACAGATCTCGGTTTGCCAATACGTGCCAAGAACAGCCACAAGGGATCTTGTGGGAAAGTCACGGTAATTGGTGGTGACGTTGGAATGGCGGGGGCCCCTAGATTAGCTGGAGAAAGTTGCCTACGAGCAGGCGCAGGTTTGGTGGCGGTGGTATCACGTCCTCAACATCTGCCCATCATCAATTCCGGTAGGCCTGAGTTAATGTTTTGGGGATGCGAGTTAGTTGACATGGAAGTTTACCAACGCCTTGGTTGGGCGGATGTGTTGCTCATTGGGCCAGGTTTAGGTAAGCACGATTGGGGATATAACTTATTAAAAGCTACTGGATTAAGTGATAAACCCAGTGTCGTGGATGCTGATGCACTGAATCTATTGTCGCTCGAACCGCAAAAACAGGACAATTGGGTGTTAACGCCTCATAGTGGGGAAGCCGCTCGATTGTTAGACATCAGCATTGAAGAGGTTGAACGTGACAGGTTTGCAGCTGTATATGCGCTGCAGAAAAAGTATGGCGGCGTCATAGTATTAAAAGGGGCCGGAACCTTGATTTATGATGGTACCCATTGTCATGTTGCCCCCGTTGGCAATCCAGGACTGGCAAGTGGTGGTAGTGGCGATGTTTTAGGCGGTATTATCGCGGCTTTGATGGCTCAAGGTATGACCAATATGGATGCCGCTAGTGCTGGTGTTGTCGTTCATGGCATCGCTGCTGATATGGCTGCTAAAGAGGGAGAGAGAGGAATGCTTGCTTGCGATCTTTTCCCTTATATTCGATTGTTGGTAGATAAGATTTAGGCTGCTGAGATTAAAAAGCGCTAATGTTTGTTTAGATAGAGATCACTTTCGGGTAAAGTATCCAGTTATTAAGAGGTTTGTTATCTATTAGGTTGCGGCGAATAGTAAATGGTGCCAGTGAAAGTTTATCTTGAAAATGAGTCTGAAACGGTTAGCTTAGGTAAAAAGTTAGCGCAGGCGATTAAACCACCTTTGACCCTATATCTTAGTGGTGAGTTAGGTGCGGGTAAAACCACGTTTAGTCGTGGCTTGATTCAAAGCTTGGGCCACCGCGGGGCAGTAAAGAGTCCGACTTATACACTTGTTGAGCCTTATGAATTAAACGGAATAGACGTTTTTCATTTTGATCTCTATCGATTGAGTGACCCTGAAGAGTTAGAGTTCATGGGGATAAGAGATTATTTTTCTGCTTCGAGTTTGTGTATCGTTGAATGGCCAGATAAGGGTGATGGTATTTTGCCCGAAGCCGATTTGTTGATCGATATAAAGTATCTAAGCAAAGGGCGAGAGGTTACGCTTACTCCACAAACCCTGGCAGGTGGGAAGTTGTTAGATAGTTTGCATAATAATGATAAGAATTGATTCTATTATAAAATCTGTTTTAGTTGTATTGCTGCTATGCGTACCGGCAATCGCGCACAGTGCAAATAAGTTAGAAGGTGTACGCATATGGGCGGCGCCTGAATCTACACGAGTGGTTTTTGACCTGAGCGAAGCGCCAAAATACACTCATTTCACGCTCACCAGCCCATATCGTCTAGTGGTTGATTTAAATTCAACGGTGAAGAACGTAAACCTGAGCAAGATTGAGAATAATAGTAAGCTTGTAAAAAAGGTGCGCATTTCCCAGCCGCCGTCGAAAGGCACTTTGCGCCTTGTTATTGATCTCGTTAAACCGGTTAAAGCGAATCTTTTTGCCTTATCTCCTACAGCGCCCTACGGCAATCGCTTGGTTGTGGATCTTGATGGTGGTGCTGGTGGCGTAAAACAGGCTCCAAAAGTAAATCCTTCTGAAAAAATGAGAGATGTTATCGTTGCCATTGATGCTGGTCATGGTGGTGATGATCCTGGGTCAATAGGACCATCAGGTACTTACGAGAAGAAAGTGGTTCTTCAGATCGCTAAAAAAGTAGAAGCAAAAATTAATGCGACTCCAGGTATGAAGGCGGTGATGACCCGATCTGGTGATTATTTTGTTAACTTAAATAAGCGCTCTGAAATCGCCCGAAATAGTAAAGCCGATCTACTTGTCTCAATTCACGCTGATGCGTTTACTTCTCCTCAACCTCAAGGGGCATCGGTTTGGGTGTTATCGATGCGTCGCGCAAACAGTGAAATAGGTCGTTGGTTGGAGCAAAAAGAGAAACATTCGGAGTTGCTCGGTGGTGCTGGCGAGATTATTCAAAATACTGATAACGAACAATATTTGGCAATGACCTTGCTCGATATGTCGATGGATCGCTCTATGGCGATTAGTCACAATATTGCCGGTGACGTATTGTCTAATTTGGGGCGAGTGACCAAGTTACATAAGCATCAGCCTGAAGCGGCAAGTTTTGCAGTGCTTAAGTCGCCAGATATTCCTTCCATTTTGGTCGAAACAGGCTTTATTTCGAATCATAGAGAAGAGCGTCTGTTGACCCAACGAGAGCACCAAAACAATATCGCAAATGCAGTCCATAAAGGCGTTGTTCGTTATTTTGAGAACAATCCCCCTGCCAATACGTTAATGGCTAAAAACGGGATGATTAGCCATAAAGTGACCAAAGGTGAGTCCTTGTCTGTTATTGCACATCGTTACCAAGTTTCGATAGCGAGCATAAAGAAGGCAAATAAGTTAACATCCAATACGTTACGTATTGGCCAGAAACTGGTTATTCCTCGCGCTTAAAGGAGTCAAAAATGTCGATTAAAATTTTGCCTCCACAGCTTGCCAACCAAATAGCGGCGGGTGAGGTCGTTGAGCGTCCAGCTTCAGTTATTAAAGAATTGGTTGAAAACAGCTTAGATGCTGGCGCCACAAGAGTAGATATAGAGATCGATAAAGGCGGTAGCAAGCTGATTAAGATCCAAGATAATGGTTCTGGGATCCCAAAGGAACAGCTCAACTTAGCCTTGTCGCGCCACGCCACCTCGAAGCTAGCCACCTTGGATGATCTCGATGCAATCTTAAGCTTTGGTTTTCGTGGCGAAGCGCTTGCGAGTATTAGCTCTGTGTCGCGTTTGACCTTGACTTCCCGTACTGCCGAACAAGCCGAGGCTTGGCAGGCGTATGCTGAAGGTTCTGATATGGCGGTTAAAGTGATTCCAGCGGCTCATCCTGTCGGTTCAACGGTTGAAGCGGTCGACTTGTTCTTTAATACACCAGCACGGCGTCGTTTTCTTAAAAGTGATAAGACGGAGTTCACCCATATTGATGAATGGTTAAAACGGATTGCGTTAGTGCGCCGTGATATCCATTTTACCTTAAAACATAATGGCAAGATGGTTCGTCATTATCGTCCAGCTAAAAATGAGCAACAGTACCTACAACGTTTAGCCCAGATCAGTGGCAAGCAGTTTGCTGAGCATGCGTTAGCAGTAGATTGTGAACACAATGGCTTACAGTTAACTGGCTATATTCAGTCTCCCTATTTTGAAGCTAGCGCTAATGATACCCAGTACTTTTATGTCAATGGTCGATTAGTTCGTGATCGGTTAGTGAACCATGCCGTTAGACAGGCATTTGCTCAGCAGCTTGAAGGGGTTCAGGTAGGGTATGTGCTTATGCTGAACCTCGACCCTCATCAGGTGGATGTGAACGTGCATCCGGCTAAGCATGAGGTGAGATTTCATGAAAGTCGTTATGTACATGATTTTATTTTACAGGCATTACAGTCTGCATTGTCACAGGCTGAGCAATTGCCGCTCGGTGTCACAAATGAACCTTGTGGCTTTGAGCTTGATAAGGAAGATGACGACCAATATGAAACTGAGGTGATTAATGCCTGCAGTAGTGAGCCGCCAATTAGTCATAGGCAGCGTGATACCTCATTGTCTTGGTCTGCACCGACAGCGGGTGTTCGTGAACGTGCTTCTGCTTATAGTGGGGACTATAGCAATCATGGTGCGCGAACTGATAACTATCGCGCTCCAGAGTTGCCATCTCAAACTGCGATCAATAACTACGCACAATTGATGACAACGCCTAACGCTAGGGTTATTGAAGATAAGCCTGTGCAAGGTAAAGCTATGCCTGCTGTGCTTGCGGGCAAGTTTTGGGTCGTCACAGAAGCGGATGAGCTACGGCTGATCTCATTTTCAATGGTTGCCGATGAGGTTGTCCGAAGCCAAATTAGTAGCAAACTATCATCAGGCTTAGTTGGTCAACCACTTTTAATGCCCGTATCAATAAAGTTGGATGAAGATTGGCAAGATACCATTGCCCAACGAGCACTACTGATTAGAAAGTTAGGAATAGAGTTAACTATTCGTCTCGGTCAGTTGATTATCAAAAAAGTGCCCCCATATCTAAGGCAGAGCCAGTTAGCTAATGTGATACCTGAGTTTTTACAGTGGATTCGTTTCGAAGAACCAGCAGATGAAGCGATCACTAACTGGTTAGTAACACAGAGCCGAGCTAATTTTAGTTCGGCGGCAGCACTTTGGACTGATTTTTGTCAGTTATCTGAGTCGCAGCAACAACATATTATGTCAGAGTCTAAGGTTTTACCTTGGCAGAATTGGTTAGGTGAGCAAACGAGTGAATAGCAACAACAAGCCGACAATCTTGACCCTAATGGGACCAACGGCCTCTGGTAAAACGGCGTTAGCTATCGAACTCGTCGAAAAGCATCAGTGTGAAATCATTTCGGTTGATTCAGCATTGATTTATCGAGACATGGATATCGGTAGCGCTAAACCTAATGCTGAGGAGCTTAGCCGAGCACCCCATAGACTCATTGATATTCGCGATCCCAGTGAGAGCTACTCTGCGGCAGATTTTCGTCGTGATGCGCTTATAGAGATCGAAAATATTATTGATGCAGGCAAGACCCCATTGTTAGTGGGCGGTACCATGCTCTACTTTAAGGCGCTTTTGGAAGGGTTATCTCCATTACCTGCGGCTAATGAGCAGATCCGTGCAGAGATTGCCAAGGAAGCAGAAACCCTTGGCTGGCAAGTTTTGCATCAACAGTTACACAAGATCGATCCCGTTTCTGCGAAGCGGATTCATCCTAATGATCCTCAGCGATTATCAAGAGCGTTAGAGGTTTATCGTATAAGTGGTAAAAGTCTGACTGAGTTGACTGAAGTTAAATCTGAAGCATTACCCTATTCAGTTATTCAATTTGGAATCGCGCCTAACGATCGTAAAGTGTTACATCGAGCTATAGAAGAAAGATTTAAATTGATGTTAAATCAGGGTTTTATTGAAGAGGTTGAGCGTTTGAAGGCTCGGGAAGACCTGCATTTAGACCTTCCTTCGATGCGCTGTGTTGGTTATCGTCAAGCATGGCAATATCTCGATGGAGACTATGACTATGATACTATGGTCGAAAAATCTGTTGTTGCGACTAGGCAATTGGCTAAGCGTCAATTAACATGGTTACGAGGGTGGGCTGAACTAAATTGGCTAGAAAGTGGAAATGAATCAAATCTAGCCCGACTAAAACAGTATTGTCGCTAGCTAATTCATTCACTCTATATAATACTAAAACCAAACCAGAAATTGATGCTGTATTAGGTTTTATTTAATTTTAATAAAAAGGAAATTATATAATGGCAAAGGGGCAATCTTTACAAGACCCATTTTTGAACGCATTACGACGTGAACGCGTTCCGGTATCTATCTACCTTGTTAACGGTATCAAGCTTCAAGGACAGGTTGAGTCATTCGATCAGTTTGTTATTTTATTGAAGAATACTGTCAGCCAGATGGTATATAAGCACGCTATTTCTACTGTGGTACCTGCACGTCCATTTAACGTGAGTAACCACCACACACCAAATCAAGCTGGCGGTTATAACGCACCGCAAGATGATAGTGCTGAGTAATTTCCTGAGGAGTTTGCTTTTTGTTTGATCGCTATGAAGCGGGAGATGCTGCAGTTCTTGTTCATATAGACTTTTCGGATGAAGACAGTAGAGAAGATATTACTGAACTTCGTTTATTAGTTGAGTCGTCAGGTGCTGAAACCGTTGGTGTGATAACGGGAAGTCGTCGTTCTCCAGATCGTAAGTTTTTTGTTGGTTCAGGTAAAGCGGAAGAGTTAGCAGCGCTTGTTGCTGCAACAGAAGCCACAGTGGTGATTTTTAATCATCCATTAAGCCCTGCACAAGAGAGAAACCTTGAGCAGGTGTGTCAGTGCCGTGTGTTAGATCGCACTACATTGATCCTTGATATTTTTGCCCAACGCGCACGTACTTATGAAGGCAAGTTACAGGTGGAGCTAGCGCAATTGCGCCACATGTCAACGCGCCTCATTAGAGGTTGGACCCACTTAGAAAGACAAAAAGGTGGGATCGGCCTGCGAGGCCCAGGTGAAACTCAGCTTGAAACAGATAGACGTTTATTGCGTGGTCGTATTAAAACCATTAACAAACGTCTGGAAAAAGTCGATAAACAGCGAGAGCAGAGTCGACGAGCTCGCCAGCGGAGTGAATTAGCCACAGTTTCTTTAGTGGGTTATACCAACGCGGGTAAGTCAACATTATTTAACTCGCTTACGGTTTCTGACGTTTATGCAGCAGATCAGTTATTTGCTACGCTAGATCCAACACTGCGAAAGTTAGAGTTAAAAGATGGTCCGGTGATTTTAGCCGATACCGTTGGTTTTATTAGGCATCTACCCCATGATCTAGTTGCAGCATTTAAGGCGACACTACAAGAGACTCGTGAAGCTGATCTTTTGCTGCATATAGTCGATTGTGCTGATGAAAATATGGGGGATAACTTTGAGCAAGTGCAGCTTGTGCTCAAAGAGATTGGTGCCGATGATATTCCACAATTGGTTGTCTGTAACAAGATTGACCTGTTGGAAGATGTAGGTCCTAAGATCGATTACGACGATGAAGGGGTCCCTACGCGTGTTTGGGTTTCGGCTCAGCAGCAAAAAGGCTTGGAACTGCTCCAGGAGGCAATCAACAAAATTGTTGGACGTGTCATTCTAGAGTTAACCTTGCAAATCCCAGCGACGGCTGGGCATTATCTTGGTCAGTTTTATCGACTGGATGTGATACAGCAGAAAGAGTATGACGATCTGGGGAACTGTATCTTGTCTGTACGTTTATTAGAGGCCGATTGGCATCGATTAACAAAGCAGAGCCAAGGGGAGTTGGAAACCTTTATTGTTGAAACAGCAGCAGTAGAGTAGTTTTTAGTAATCTCGTTTATTTCATACACCTATGGAGTGCTAAATGGCTTGGAACGAGCCCGGTAACAAGGGTCAAGACCCTTGGGGAAACAAAAATGGCAATGACAAAGGGCCACCAGACCTAGACGAAGTGTTTAAGAATATCTCTAAACGCTTTGGCGGCAAAGGTAACGGTTCTGGCGGTGGATTCAGTGCATTAGGATTCGTTATTGTCTTAGGTATCGCAGTGGTTGTATGGGGACTTTCAGGTTTCTATACAGTTAAAGAAGCTGAAAAAGGCGTAGCCTTACGCTTTGGTCAATATATTGGCCAAGTTGAGCCAGGCTTACAGTGGAAAGCGACCTTTATTGATGAAGTTTATCCCGTGAACGTGAGTAACGTCCGCTCTATACCTGCATCTGGCAGCATGCTTACTGCTGACGAAAACGTCGTGTTGGTTGAGCTTGATGTGCAATATATTGTAGTCGATCCTTATCGCTACATGTTTAGCGCAGTTGATGCTAACTCAAGTTTACGTGAAGCGACGGATAGTGCATTGCGCTATGTGGTTGGCCACAACAAGATGGATGACATTTTGACCACTGGTCGAGACCAAATTCGTCGTGATACTTGGGATGAAGTGAATCGCATTATTGAGCCTTACAATTTGGGTATAGAGATCCGCGATGTCAACTTTTTGCCTGCGCGTCCACCTGAAGAGGTGAAAGATGCGTTTGATGATGCAATTTCTGCACAGGAAGATGAACAACGCTTTATTCGAGAAGCCGAAGCTTATTCTCGTGAGATTGAACCTAAGGCTCGTGGTACCGTTCAGCGTATGGAGCAGCAAGCTAACGCGTATAAACAACGTGAAATTTTAGAAGCTCGCGGTAAAGTGGTTCGCTTTGAACAGCTTTTACCTGAATATAAAGCTGCGCCAGAAGTGACTCGAAATCGTCTTTATATCGATGCTATGTCTAAAGTTTATTCTGGAGCCAATAAGGTTTTGGTTGATGCTAAAAGCAATGGCAACATGATGTATCTACCTTTAGATAAGCTAATGGAACAGGGTAAGTCATCTAAGCAGCCTAAAACGGTTGTGAACGATACTTCGACTGATTCAGTTAATAGCGTAGTAAATAGTGTTGGAATTCCACTTGATGGGCGTCCTTCTCGTAGCGACAACATTCGCCAGGGGAGAAACTAATCATGGGTAGATTATCAGTAATTATTGCGGCGATTTTGATCGCTATCGGCTTATCATCACTGCTCGTTGTAAATGAGGGTGAGCGAGCTATTGTTTCTCGTTTTGGTAAGATCTTAAAAGATGATGGCGTAACGCGGATTTATAAGCCTGGTTTACATATTAAGTTGCCATTGGTTGATAAGATTAAGCTGTTAGATTCACGTATCCAAACGATGGATGGCGCAGCCGATCGTTTTGTTACCTCTGAAAAGAAAGATTTGATGGTTGATTCCTATGTGAAATGGCGCATCAAAGATCATGAAAAATACTATCTTGCCACTAACGGTGGTAACAAGGTTCAAGCTGAGTCTTTATTACAACGTAAGATAAATAACGATTTACGTACTGAGTTTGGTCGCCGCACTATTAGAGATATTGTTTCTGGTAGTCGTGATGAACTGCAACAAGATGCCTTAAGAAATGCGTCTGACAGTGCAAAAGATCTGGGTATCGAAGTTGTTGATGTGCGCGTAAAGCAGATCAATTTGCCAGCAAACGTGAGTTCAAGTATCTATCAGCGTATGCGTGCTGAACGTACCGCAGTAGCAAAAGAACACCGTGCGCAAGGTAGAGAGCAGTCTGAAATCATTCGTGCTAAGACTGACGCAAGCGTTACGATTCAAATTGCTGAAGCTGAGCGTAAAGCCCTTGCTGTTCGTGGTGAAGGTGATGCGATTGCTGCTAAGATCTATGCGGATGCTTATAATAAAGATCCTGAGTTTTACTCATTCTTGCGTAGTTTAGAAGCCTATAAAGCCAGCTTTGAAGGTGGATCTAACGTCATGGTGTTAGAGCCAGACAGTGACTTCTTCAAGTATATGAAGCATGCCAACGGCAAATAAGCGTTATAATTTTAAAAAGCCCGACTAGTTCGGGCTTTTTTTATATGTACTTCAGTAAACAACTAATTTAGATAAAGTTGTTATTTGTTTTTTAGTTACTATACCTGCTAAATATTGAATATATACCCTCCGAGTAGTTGCATATAATCCTCTAGATAGGCTGTTTTGCTTACATAGTTAACTTTGTTCTCTGTTTTACTATGATCTGTCTCTAATTTTTGGCTATAATGAGCCCCGCCTCAAATTTGATTTTTGCTCTTTGGGGTAGAACCCCATTTTCAAAAATTTTTAAAACAAAAATTCCAACACTCTCTGGAGATAAGTGGATGAGCAATGCGCCAGTCGATACCGGACGTCGCAGATTTCTGACCGCAGCAACCGCCGTAGTAGGTGGTGCAGGTGCCGTCGCTGTGGCGGTCCCGTTTATAAAGTCATGGAATCCGAGTGCCAAAGCGAAAGCTGCAGGTGCGCCGGTTGAAGTAAATATTAGTAAATTAGAGCCGGGTCAGCTGATCCGTGTTGAGTGGCGCGGAAAGCCTGTATGGGTTGTCCGTCGCACAGAAGAGATCTTAAAAGGTCTTGCCACACATGACGATCAGCTACGAGATCCTAGCTCAAGTGAAGAACAGCAACCTGCTTATGCGCAGAATGCGGTTCGTTCAATTAAGCCTGAGTATTTTATCGCTGTAGGTCTTTGTACTCACCTAGGTTGTTCTCCTACGTATCTACCAGATACCTTTGGTGAGCAGGTTGAAGGTGTTGCGTCTGGTTTCTTTTGTCCATGTCATGGTTCTAAGTTTGATATGGCGGGTCGTGTATTCCAAGGCGTACCTGCTCCATTGAACCTTGTTGTTCCACCTCATCAATATATTGATGACGGCAACGTGATTATCGGTGTCGATCAGGGGGCTGCGTAATGGTTAAGAATATTATTGATTGGATTGATGCACGTATTCCTATGACGGCGACCTATAACCGTCATGTCGGACAATATGCGACGCCTACTAACTTTAACTTTTGGTACTTCTTTGGCTCGCTAGCCATGTTGGTACTTGTTAACCAGCTGCTAACCGGTATCTGGCTAACCATGAACTATGTACCGACTGCAGAAGGTGCGTTTGCCTCTATCGAATACATCATGCGTGATGTGGAGTATGGCTGGCTATTACGTTACATGCACTCAACGGGGGCCTCAGCCTTCTTTGTGGTGATCTACCTGCACATGTTCCGTGGACTGCTCTATGGTTCATACCAAAAGCCAAGAGAACTACTCTGGCTGTTTGGGATGTTGATCTTCTTGGTACTGATGGCTGAAGCCTTTATGGGGTATCTGCTGCCATGGGGACAAATGTCTTACTGGGGAGCTCAGGTCATTATCTCGCTATTTGGCGCGATCCCTGTGATTGGTGATGATCTAACACTTTGGATACGTGGTGACTTCGTTGTTTCTGGCGCGACACTAAATCGTTTCTTTGCATTGCATGTTATTGCGTTGCCATTAGTTTTGGTTGTGTTGGTATTTCTACACTTAATTGCGTTACATGAAGTGGGTTCTAACAATCCTGACGGTATCGAAATTAAGAAGAACAAGGATGAGAATGGCTGGCCGAAAGATGGTATCCCATTCCACCCATACTACACAGTGAAAGATATCATGGGCGTCGCTGGCTTCCTGATTGTCTTCTGCTACGTGCTGTTCTTTATGCCAGAAGGCGGTGGATACTTCCTCGAGAAGCCAAACTTCGAAGCGGCTAATCCGATGAAGACGCCGGAGCATATTGCGCCAGTATGGTACTTCACGCCATTCTATGCGATTTTGCGTGCGATTCCTGACAAGTTACTAGGTGTTGTCGGCATGGGCTTAGCAATTGCTGTGTTGTTCGTATTGCCATGGTTAGATCGTTGTAAGGTTAAATCTGTGCGTTACCGTAGCATGATCCATAAACTGAACATTGGTCAGTTTGCGGTATCATTTGTTATCTTAGGATACTTAGGTGCTGTTCCAGCAACGCCAGCGTTAACAATTGCTGCACGTATCTTTACTCTGACATACTTCGGCTTCTTCCTTGCTTTATGGATTTACAGCAAGAATGAGAAAACTAAGCCTGTACCAGAGAGGTTGACTCACTAATGAAGAAATTATTAATTGCATTAGTTACATTGGTGCCATCTCTTGCCTTTGCGGCAGGTGGAGCACATGTAGATTTAGAAAGTGCTAACGTCGATCTTAAAGATACAGAGTCACTGCAGCGTGGTTTAGAGTCATTCCAACAGTACTGCTCTGGTTGTCATAGCACTCAATACCAACGCTATAATCGTGTCGCTGAAGACTTAGGCATTTCACTAGACGATATGCGTAATAAGCATATGTTTATTGAGGGCGCTAAAGTTGGCGATCTGATGGAAAACGCAATTCCAGAAGTTTATGCGGCAAAATGGTTTGGCGCAGCGCCTCCAGATTTGACTCTAGTAGCTCGGGTGCGTGGTGAAGATTGGATCTACACTTACCTGAAGAGCTTCTATCAGGATGATAGTCGTCCTTTTGGCGTAAACAACACAGTATTTCCGTCAGTGGCCATGCCACACGTACTGGAAGAGCTGCAAGGTTTGCCGGTTAAACAAGAAGATGGCACTTTAGTCACAACGGGCGGTAAGTTAACTGCAGAAGAGTATGATCAAGTGGTTCGCGATATCACTGGCTTCCTGGTTTATTCGGGTGAGCCAGTCAAACTTGAGCGTGAACGCTTAGGTTGGTGGGTATTGGGCTTCCTGTTTATTTTCTTTATTGTGGCCTATCTCTTAAAGAAAGAGTATTGGAAAGATGTACACTAACCCCCAATAAAGGTTAGAATGTATTATCCGCATATTCTAAACGGGGGGCTTTGCCCCTCGTTTGTTTTTTGCTTTTTTTAGCTTTTTGATTTTAATTTTGGAGGGTATCAATGGCTGTTGCTGCCAATAAACGCTCAATCATGACCCTGTTTTCAGGCGCAGACGATCTCTATAGTCACCAAGTCCGTATTGTCTTGGCTGAAAAAGGAGTAACTGTCGATGTTCTGCAGGTTGACCCTAGCGAGATGCCTGAAGATCTAATTGAGCTAAATCCATATAATACAGTTCCTACACTCGTTGATCGCGAACTTGTCCTATATAACTCACGCATTATTATGGAATATCTAGATGAGCGTTTTCCTCATCCGCCACTAATGCCTGTTTACCCTGTTTCACGTGGTCAAACTCGTTTGATGATGCACCGTATCGAAAATGACTGGTACACTTTGGTCGATCGTATCCGTAATGGTGATCGTGCCGACGCTGCTCGTAAACAGTTACAAGAGAGCTTAACGTCTATTTCGCCAATCTTTAATGAAATGCCTTATTTTATGGCTGAAGAGTTTGGTTTAGCAGATTGTTATTTAGGACCACTACTTTGGCGTTTGCCTGTATTGGGTATCGAACTCGATAGCCGTACAGCAAAAGAAGTTAAAGCCTATATGACGCGCATTTTTGATCGTGAATCATTTAAAGCATCATTAACAGAAGCCGAGCGCGAAATGCGCATGGGTATCTAATGAAGCCGATGACACCTAATCGTCCATATTTGCTACAGGCATACTATGACTGGTTAATGGATAATGAGCTTACTCCGCATGTAGTGGTTGATGCTTATGTTCCAGGTACACAAGTGCCGCAGCAATATGTCAAGGATGGACAGATTGTGCTTAATATTACGGCTAGTGCAGTAGGAAACCTTCAGATAGGGCATGACTTTATTGAGTTTAATGCTCGTTTTGGCGGCGTACCTCAACAGGTTTTATTGCCTATGGCTTCTATTGTCGCTATCTATGCTCGTGAGAACGGTGCAGGTACTGTTTTTGATCAGGAAGAAGCATATCAATTAGAGCCTGAGGCTGAAGAAACAGGTCTGTCGGTTGTTGATGATAAGCCTTCGGTAGAGTCTGCAGATAAGCCTGCGACGAAAACGGATAAACCTAAACGTCGTAGTCATCTTACCGTCGTTAAATAGACGCTGCATTGTGATGAAAACCAGCCAAAAGGCTGGTTTTTTTGTCGCTATAAATCTTGCTAGTAATACCAATATTCGCCTTTAATGAGTTGCTAAGAAACACCTTGAGTCGATCACTTCCTTATATTGATTGTTATAATGTTGCCGTCGATTTCAATTTGATGAATCCTATTTCACTCTGTGTTAGCATCTGCGCCAGTATCCAATCCCCAAAACGTCAGGCCAGCGAACAGTAATATGATCTTAATGATCGACAACTATGATTCTTTTACCTTTAACTTAGTGCAGTATTTTCAGCAGCTAGGGCAAAAAATTGTCGTTAAACGTAATGATGAAATTACATTAGATCAGATAGAGGCATTAGCGCCTACGTTGTTAGTGATCTCACCCGGCCCATGTTCGCCGAATGAAGCGGGTATTTCCTTGGCGGCGATTAAATATTTTGCCGGTAAGTTGCCGATATTAGGAGTCTGTTTGGGGCATCAAGCAATAGCTCAGGCTTTTGGAGCAAGAGTCGTGCGTGCAAAGCGTGTTATGCATGGCAAAACAAGTGCAATTACTCATCGTAATCTAGGTCTGTTTACTAATCTAAATCAACCGCTCACGGTCACTCGATATCACTCCTTGCTAGTTGATAAAATTCCTGAGAATTTTGAGCTTGATGCTTGGTTTGACGATCCGCAGCATGGCCGGGAAATTATGGCAATGAGCCATCGTAGTTTGCCCATATATGGTGTGCAGTTTCATCCTGAGTCAATATTGACTGAGCAAGGGTTAGCGTTACTAAAGAACTTCGTGAACAAATCTTGTTAAGCTATGTTGGTTGTTAATCTTTGACCCTAAAATGTCGATTTTCTTTTCAAACTGTTACAAGATTTATCAGTGATCATCCGCGTTTCTTCGTTATTTTATGATATAAAAGGCAGCAAAATAACTGCCTATGTAGCGACAGCTGCTTTTGCAAAATAACGATAAGGAAGCAAGATGAAGGGTGCTTTTCGTGGTTTCGGTCTAAGTTTATTGACCCTTACTATTTTAGGGGGATGCGCCGCTACTCCCCAAGATGAATCATCTCAGGCGATCAATTCAGTGCCTGTCTCGTTAGTCACACCTCCAACGGTTGAGCAGCAATTAACACTCAATCAAATTATGGCTAATCCCGATTGGATGGGGGTTTTCGCTAAAGGTGAATATTGGAGCGATGACAGTCAATCTGTCTATTTTGCCCGTCAGCCTCATAGCTCAGCAATACTCGATTACTATCAGCAGTCTATCGATGCAAAAAATGCGACGCAGCTTACCATCGAGCAGCTACACCTAGCCGACCAACAACGCGGTGTTTATGACACTAGTCGTAGCCAAAAAGCCTATATCTACCAAGGTAACTTGTTCGTTAAGGATTTAGTTACAGGGGGAGTACGTCAATTAACTCGACAGAATACCAATGTTGATGGTGTTCGTTTTTTGAAAAATGGTGATATTGCCTATTGGCAGGGGGAGCAAGTATTTAGGATCCACCAAGATACTGGCCTATACGAACAGATTGCGAATATCAAAATGGCTAAAGCACCTCAGGGAGTTCAAGAGCCTGATAGCTATATCGCTAAGCAACAGCATAGATTGATCGATTATGTGGCATTGCAACAAAGCAAGGCTAAGCAAAAAGAGCAATATCAGGCTGAATTGACCAAGTTAGATCCAACCGTTGCGGCTAAGACCTGGTATCTGGGTGATGCAGAGGTGGTTTCAGAGATGAGTTTGTCACCCGATGGCCGTTATTTGCTACTGTCTCTGGTCGACAAAAGTTACAGCTGGCGCAGCGAACATGACATTATGCCTAACTATTTGGGAAGTAAAGGCTATGTTGACTCCGTGCCAGCTAGAGCAAGGGTTGCTGAAGATAATCCGCCTGGTGAGCGCTTAGTGTTGTTGGATTTAGAGTTGCACAAAAAGCGTGATATCACCATCGAAGGGCTTAAGGGATTCGATGCTGATGTGCTTGGCGCGGTAAAAGCTGAAAACGCTAAGGCTAAAGGAGAGTCTTATAAAAGCGAAAAAGCACCACGTAAAATCCAACTGATGCAAGATTGGGGTTGGAGTCAAAGTGCTATTCAGTGGCAAAGTGACACTAGTCAAGTTGCCATTATGCTTGAAGCCGTTGACAACAAAGATCGTTGGTTAGCTCGAGTCGATTTGAACGCTGGCAAGCTTATTACTGAACATAGGTTGCATGATGACGCTTGGGTAAACTACAACTTTAATCAGTTTGGCTGGTTACCTAACAGCGATACGCTCTATTATCTTTCTGAAGAAACGGGTTACTCACACCTTTATTTGAAGGCTAAAGACAGTAAGGCTAAAGCGTTAACTCAAGGCAAGTATGTGGTTAGCGATATTACCTTGGGCCCTAAAGCTAAGTTTATCTACTACAAAGCGAATAAAGACCATCCAGGCATAGACAACGTCTATCGCGTTGAAATTACGTCAGGTCAAAGTGAGCAGTTGACGAAATGGGATGGTCAGCTTGATTATAGCTTGAGTCCAGACGGGGCTAAGCTATTGCTTAGTGCATCTCGTCGTACTCAACCAAACGAGTTATTTGTTCAGTCTATTGGCGGTGAGCTAAAGCAGTTGACTCATTATACTAGTGACGCGTTTAAGCAATATCCTTGGCAAGCGCCTGAAGTTGTTAAGGTGCCATCGACCCATGGCGCTGATGATATTTATGCTCGGGTGTATTTACCGCAAGGTTACAATAAAGCCAATATAGACAAGTATCCTGCTGTTATCTTTAACCACGGGGCCGGTTATCTGCAAAATGCACATTATGGCTTCTCTGGTTACTTCCGTGAATTTATGTTCCATAACCTATTAACTCAAAAAGGTTACGTTGTCATGGATATGGATTATAGGGGATCAAAGGGTTATGGACGTGACTGGCGGACGGCCGTTTATCGCAACATGGGTCATCCTGAAGTGGAAGACTTGAAAGATGGCGTAAGTTGGATGGGCAGCAATGCTAATGTCGATGTTAATCGTGTCGGTACATACGGTGGTTCATACGGCGGCTTTTTAACATTTATGGCACTATTCACAGAGCCTGATCTGTTCCAAGCGGGGGCTGCATTGCGTCCTGTAACGGATTGGGCTCACTATAATGCACCTTATACCTCTAATATCTTAAACACGCCTGATATCGATGCTATCGCTTACGAGCGTAGCTCCCCGATAGAACATGCCGAAGGATTACAAAAACCGCTGCTAATTATGAGTGGTGTACTTGATGATAACGTGTTCTTTCAAGATAGTGTGCGCTTAGTTCAGCGTTTGATCGAGCTTGAGAAGCCCATGTTTGAAACTGCGATTTATCCAGTTGAGCCACACGGTTTCCGTCAGCCCTCTAGTTGGTTAGATGAATATCGTCGTATTTTTAAACTCTTCGAACAAGAGCTTAAATAATCCTAGTCCAGCTTAAATAATAAAACGGGTCTCCATTGGCGGCCCGTTTTATTTGGTATTAATCAATTTTCTTACAAGTCAGTGATTTGGTGTAATATATGCTAAGTTAACAGCAATTAGACTCCGTGGAGAAAGCGTTAGGTGGGTAAATCCGTTTCGGGTGGCGTGCGCCCCGGTATTATTATTGAGATAGAACATCGGCTTTTGAAGCAAGTCATCGTAGGTAAGCAAAAAGCTGCCGCATCTATGTTTGATGCACTAGATAGAGAGCTTGAGGGGGATGCTAATAAGTTAGCCATCGAGCGCGATGCCGTATTTCAGCGTTTGTCTAAACAAATTCAAGCAAAGCAAGTATTTGAAGCGGTATCGGCCCAGTTAATTACCACGGTTAATTCCACCCTCGACAATCAATTGGCTTCTCCTGAGTTGTTACTTAAGCACTCAGGGATCAATGAAAATCAGATGTTGGTGCTAGAAACATTGCATCAAAAGAATTTAGATTTGAACCGTTTACGCCTACTCATCAGTGAGCTTCCTTGGCTGTGTCGAGACTTAACCAATATCGTTAACAGCGCTTCTTTTCGTCATAAATACCAACAACATTCCGATGTTAAAGTCACCGAGATAAAGTTAGTGCTTAATTTTATCGGTATTGAAAATTTACGAATGTTGATCCCTTATTTTTGTCTACGTAATTGGCTGCCTACTGGTCATGCTAACTTACTGTGGACAACGCGAAAGCTATGGCGTTACGCCATGTTAACCGGTATTGCAGCCAAAGCACTTGCCGAGTTAAATGAGAAAGATGTTGCGTTAGCTTATAGCTGTAGCTTACTACATCAATTGGGAACCTCTGTCGTGTTGAAGAACGGCGCCAAAGTATATGAAAATGTCTGGGGTAATTGGCTTCGAGAAGCTAGCAGTAGTCGAGATAAAGAGCTTTATGACGCGGTTTTGGCGACAGAGTTTCCAGCAGATAACATTTATCAACAGGTATTAAAGCATGCACAAAAACTCAATTGGCAACTGCTAAGCTTGCTTAATTTCGAGCAAAGCCCATTGACCCAAGTACAAGCAGAACTAGACCAGACCCTAAGTTATAGCGAATTATCCGATTATTCGGCATTAGTCGCGCGGGCAAGCTGCTTTGCTAAGGTGTTAATGCTAGAAGAGATGCGGATGATTTCGCCTAAAGAAAAACGCTTAATGTTTGATTATTATGAATTATCAGAACAGGAGCATATTCGTCTCAAAGGGCAAAATTATCGAAAGCTCGATTTAATTTAGGTTTGAGGTTATCAAGGCAGCGGTTGGCTGCCTTCATTGTGTTAAAAAGCAGCAAAATTAACAAGTGTGGATACTAAGTGATAGCATCTTGATGTTTATATATGCATTATTGATGCATGCTTAGTGAATTTGGGTGCAAATAAACTTTTTTATGACTAATTATGCCCAAAACCCCCATGCTAAACGCTTGTATAACTCTTAAGCCCAAATCTTTATGCACTAATCGTGCTCTCAATCATTACTTAGAGTGTAAGAAACTGGTATTTTGATCACATTTTCGTTATTAATGTCACTTAAGATAACTAAACAACCGTCGCCGCTATAGGCAATCGTTAAGATAAAAGACGGATACGACAGGCTTTTGAGCCATCGGCAACAAATAAAGGATGAGAGGAATGAGTGTGAACAATACGTTAACCCGAGCCCAATTTGATGAAGTAATGGTGCCTAACTATGCACCGTCTGCCGTTATTCCTGTTCGTGGTGAGGGAAGCAGAGTTTGGGATCAGGATGGCAATGAGTACGTCGATTTCGCTGGCGGTATTGCTGTTAACTGTTTAGGTCATTGTCATCCAGCACTTGTGGGCGCACTAAAAAAGCAGGGAGAGAAGCTTTGGCATCTTTCTAATGTCATGACAAACGAACCTGCGTTAGCACTAGCCACTAAGCTGGTTGATGCTACCTTTGCTGATAAAGTGTATTTCGCTAACTCTGGCGCAGAAGCAAACGAAGCCGCGTTGAAACTGGCTCGACGTTACGCTTTGGAGAAGTTTGGCGCAGAAAAAGATCAAATTATCGCTTTCGATAAAGCTTTCCACGGACGTACTTTCTTCACCGTGAGTGTGGGTGGGCAAGCGGCTTATTCAGATGGTTTTGGCCCTAAGCCACAGAGCATTACCCATTTACCATTCAATGATATCGTCGCGTTAGAAGCGGAAGTGTCGGATAAGACTTGTGCGATTATGTTAGAACCGCTGCAAGGCGAAGGTGGCATTATCGATGCGGACATTGAATTCTTAAAAGCCGTACGCGCCCTTGCTGATAAGCACAATGCATTGGTTATTTTCGATGAAGTACAAACAGGTGTCGGTCGTTTAGGTGAGCTATATGCTTATATGCGTAATGATGTTGTACCTGATATCTTAACCACAGCTAAAGCCTTAGGAGGTGGTTTCCCGATCGCAGCTATGTTGACCACCAATGAGATTGCTGAACATCTTAAAATTGGTACTCATGGTTCAACTTATGGTGGTAATCCATTAGCCTGTGCCATTGGTAATGCGGTTTTAGATGTTGTTAATACGCCAGAAGTACTTGATGGTGTTAAGCGTCGCGAACAGCTATTACGCGATGGTCTCAACAAGATCAACGACAAGTACCATGTTTTTGAAATGGTCCGTGGACAAGGTCTACTGATTGGTGCGGTGTTAAATGAACAATATCAAGGTCGTTCAAAAGAGTTCCTCGTTGCATCAGTGGCTGAAGGTTTGATGACACTGATCGCTGGTGCAAATGTTATTCGTTTTACCCCTTCTCTGGTTATTCCTGAGGCTGATATTGCCGAAGGTCTTGCTCGTTTCGAACGTGCTGTAGCTAAAGTGGTTGCTGGCTAATAGATAGATTAAGCGCGGATAGATTATTCGCGCTTTTTTTTGTCAGTAGAAATACTTGAATCTTAGATGCTAAATGCCTGTCTTATATTTAACAGGGATTTGCATTTGAGTGACGAGCAAAACTGAGGAGACCAAAGATGTTAATTATCCGTCCCATTCGTTCCAGCGATTATGAGGCTCTATATCAAATCGCTGTGGAGTCAGGTCATGGATTCACGTCTTTACCCGTCAATGAAGCGCTATTAAGAAGTAAAATTGCTCGCGTCGAAGCATCATTTGTTAAACAGATCGACAAACCATTCGATGAAGGCTATCTAATGGTTCTGGAAGATACCGAGACCGGTGAAGTGGTCGGTACCTGTGGAATCGAAGCTGCGGTTGGCATGGTAGATGCCTTTTATCATTATCGATTAGGTACCGAAGTTTACTATTCAGAGCAAATTGGCGTACGCAATGAAGTTGAAACGCTGACGCTATGCCACGATTACACTGGCTCTGCTGAGTTATGTACGCTGTTTTTACGTGAATCTTATCGTAAAAATAATAACGGCCGTATGTTGTCACGTAGCCGCTTTCTCTTTTTAGCGCAACACGCTGCACGTTTTGGTGATGTGGTGATTGCTGAAATGCGTGGCGAGAGCGATACAGAAGGTAATTCACCTTTTTATGGCTGGTTGCAAAAGAACTTCTTAGGTATCGATTTTGTGCAAGCTGACTATTTGTCTGGTTTAGGGCAAAAGGCGTTTATGGCTGAGATGATGCCTAAAAATGCTGTTTATGTTTGTTTACTGCCTGAAGAAGCGCAGAAGGTGATTGGTGAAGTACATGCCAATACGCGTCCAGCATTGAATCTACTCCAAGCGGAAGGTTTTAGATGCCGTGGTTATGTCGATATTTTCGATGGCGGTCCAACGGTTGAATGTAATCTTAACGATATTCGAGCGGTGAGAGAGAGTCGTTTGTTGACCGTGAATGTCGGTGATATGCCTGAATCAAAAAGCTGCTTTATTCTTTCAAATACTTTGTTAGCGGATTATCGCGCTACATCGGCAAATTTGCTGGTCAGTGACGAAACTGATGAAGTGACAATTTCACCTGAGCTTGCAACTGCATTGATGGTTGCTCAAGGTGAGCAGATCCGTGTCTTGGCAATTTAGGGAATTACAATGAGTCAATTTATTAACGGCCAGTGGGTTGCCGGTCTTGGTCACGATGTGACATCGAAAAACCCTGCTAATAATGAAATTATTTGGAATAGCAAAACCGCGACACCAGAGCAAGTTAACAGCGCTGTTGAAGCTGCCCGTAATGTACAGTTTGATTGGTTTATGCTTGGCTTTGAGGGGCGTTTAGCGATTGTTGAGGCTTACCGTGATCAGCTTGAGGCTAACAAGGCTGAGATCGCAGAAACCATTGCTCAAGAAACGGGTAAACCTCAGTGGGAAACGGCGACTGAAGCGGGAGCCATGATTGGTAAAATTGGGCTTTCAGTTGCGGCGTACAATAAGCGTACTGGCACCAGTGAAAGCGACACGCCAGCAGGGCGCGCCGTGCTGCGTCATAAGCCACACGGTGTTGTTGCGGTATTTGGGCCATACAACTTCCCAGGTCATCTACCTAATGGTCATATTGTGCCAGCATTGCTTGCCGGTAATACCGTGGTATTTAAGCCTTCAGAACTTACCCCCAAAACGGCTGAGCTAATGCTTAAGCTTTGGCAGCAAGCAGGGCTTCCTGCTGGTGTGATTAACTTAGTTCAGGGGGAAGTCGAAACGGGTAAGGCATTAGCCTCTCATCCACAAATCGACGGCCTGTTCTTTACTGGTAGTTCACGCACTGGCCATATTTTACATCAACAATATGCCGGTCACCCAGGTAAGATCTTAGCCTTAGAGATGGGCGGTAATAATCCGCTTATCATCAAAGGGGTTGAAGATACTAAAGCCGCTGTTCATGACATTATTCAGTCGGCTTACATCTCTTCGGGTCAGCGTTGTACCTGTGCTCGTCGTTTATACCTAGAGAAGGGAACTCAAGGGGATGCACTATTAGCGGAACTGATAAAAGCCGTTAAGCAGATAAAAGTGGGTCCTTGGAATGCTCAGCCTCAGCCGTTTATGGGATCGATGATCTCTGAAGCTGCGGCTAAAGGTATGATTGAAGCTCAGCGCAATTTAATCAACTTAGGTGGTACTGCTTTGGTTGAACTGACTCATCTTGAGGCGGGTACAGGCTTAGTTTCTCCCGGTCTTGTCGATGTCACTCAGGTGATTGAACTGCCAGATGAAGAGTATTTTGGCCCATTGTTACAAGTGGTTCGCTACAGCGACTTTGACGAAGCGATAAAGCTGGCCAACGATACCCGTTATGGTCTTTCTGCTGGTATTTTGGCCGATAGCCGTGATGATTATGAGTATTTCCTCGCGCGTATTCGGGCTGGCATCGTTAACTGGAATAAACAGATCACTGGCGCGTCAGGCGCGGCCCCATTTGGTGGTGTCGGAGCGTCGGGTAACCATAGGGCAAGTGCATTCTATGCCGCCGATTACTGTGCTTACCCTGTTGCTTCGGTTGAAGCCGATGCGGTCAGTCTGCCGGCAACCTTAAGTCCAGGCTTAACTGTTTAATATGAAATTATGGGATATCTTATTGAGATATCCCATTTTTATAGCTCGTACATTAAAGAGATGACGCTGTACTCTGGTTAGTTGATATCGTGATAACAATAATACTAACGTGGCGTGAGCTAATGATTAGCACTAGGATACCGTTGAGGATTAAATTAATGCACACAGATGTAAATAAGCTATTTGCTTCCTTATGGGAAGACTATGTTGAGATGACACCTTCGGCCGCGAAAGTACACCAATTGCTGGCTAAGGGTGACGATATTATTAACGATCATATTGCGCTACGTACCTTTAATATTGATAAAGTAAACTTGAGCGTGTTAGCCAAGCATTTCGAGTCAATCGGATATGTAGCATGTGGTGATTATCACTTCGAAGCGAAGAAGTTAAAGGCGAAGCACTTTGAGCATTCAGATCCGACTCAGCCCAAAGTCTTCATTTCTGAGTTGATGGTTGAAGCGTTTAGTCCTGAGCTACAATCCACCATAAAAGGCTTGGTTGACCAAGTTGAAGTGGCAGCAACTACTGCGGATAACTTCTTATATTCTGGTCGCCACTGGGAATTAGACTCTAGCACCTATGAAGCATTGCTTGCTGAAAGTGAATACGCCGCATGGGTAGCCGCATTTGGTTATCGTGCTAACCACTTTACGGTGTCGATTAACCATCTGCCAGGTTATCACACCATAGTTGAAGTGAATGATGCGCTTAAGCAGGCTGGCTTTGTGCTTAACAGCGTCGGTGGGGAAGTGAAAGGTTCTGCTGAGGTGTTACTTGAGCAATCTTCAACCATGGCAGATAAGATTGATGTCGCCTTTAAAGACACTGTAAAGCGTATTCCAAGCTGTTTCTATGAGTTTGCTCTACGTTACCCTAAAGCAGACGGCGAGCTCTACACGGGCTTTGTGGCAGCTTCTGCTGACAAGATCTTTGAAAGCACCAATGCGATGTAAGCATATTGCTTAAAAAAACAAAGCCGATATTAATTTATCGGCTTTTTTAACGATAAAACTGCTGGTTAACGATGAAAGCTATAGCTTTTTAAACTCCAAGCAGATCTTTAATCCACCAAGATCGTGGCTTCGATCGAAGTCCAGCTTAATCTCATATTGCTCGGCAATATCTTTGACGATCGAAAGACCTAAACCATGACCCATAATGTCTTCGTCTAAGCGTTTTCCTCTGCCAGTAAGCTGTGAAAGTTCATCATTAGCAACCCCTGGACCGTCGTCTTCAATAGTGAACTCAATAGTGTCTCCCTTGTTGATGACGTTGATGAAAACTTGTGACTTTGCCCATTTGTAGGCGTTATCGAGCAAGTTACCTATCAACTCCATGCCATCTTCACGGTGGATAGGTAGGCGTGAAACCGCATCGGGAATGTCAAACTGACAAATCACCTGTTTTGTTTGATGTACTTTATCCAGTGTTTGAGTGAGGTCGAGCAGATCTTTTGGCAGTTGCATTTGCGCAGCTGGCAGCATGTCGCCTGTTATTCTTGCCGCAGCCAATTTGCGTTCGATCATCTTGTGAATTTGATCTAGTTGCTTTTGCAGCGCAATGGCCGAGTCTGGATCTTTCAACCCCAGCGTTTCAACTTGCTGTTGCATTACCGCGAGTGGCGTCTTCAAGCCATGACTAAGGTTCCCTAAGTTATTGCGGCTACGCTCCATCTGTTTGCTCGCGTATTGCAATAACTCGTTATATGTCTCGGCAATCGGCGTAAGTTCGGGGGGGATCTTGTTAACATCCAAGGAGGTGATTTCGCCCTCGCGAAGTCTTATTAAGGCTTGCTGCATAGCACTTATCGGTTTAAACGATTGCCTTAAAACAATAAAAATACCGCAAACCATGGCGACTAACATGGCGAGGTTAACCCCTAACTTAGTACCGTAGACTTGGGTGAACACTTGACGGCCAATACTTAAGTCTTGAGCAACGGTCAGGGTCGTTTGTATATTCGCGCTCTTGCTACTTATGCCGATTGAAAGTAGTTGAATATCGTGATTTTGTGGGCCTTTGGTTTGCCAAACCCGAGTTTGACCTTTGGTAAGAGGACGAACATCGAGGCGCTGATCCCACAGGGAGCGTGATCTTAGTTCGATATCATCCACATTGAGTTGGTAATAGCGGCCAGAATAGACAGGTTTATAGAAACTGGAGAGCTGGCTATTGTCTATGCTTATCTCGCCATCTTCAAAGGTGATGGCAACCAATACTTGCTGCAGATCTTCCTCTAAGCGGGCAATAATAGAGTCGTGAAACGCTTGGCGCAACATAGACTCAAAAATGACAATCGCCACGAAGGTGGAGATGATCACTAAAGCTGATAACCAAAGGCTTAGCCGAGTCCGAATCGATATCATTGTTTCAGGCCGTGAAAGATATATCCTTGACCTCGGCGAGTTTCGATAGCGGTTTTTCCGAGCTTTTTACGTAAATGGGTAACGTAAACTTCGACGACATTGCTCTCTTTTTCATCATCAAACTGATATAGCTTGTCGGTCAACTGTGCTTTAGAGAGTAGCTTTTTTGGGGACATCAAGAAGATTTTCAGTAACCGAAATTCCATGGCGGTAAGCTCAAAATTATGCTCCCCCACCATCACACTTTGCTGATTCTCATCTAAGACAACGCCTTCGAAGCTCAGTTCTTTGGTTGGCGTGTTGGTTTTGCCATGGGCGCGATTGATCAGAGCATGGATCCGTGCCAGTAACTCTTGGGTATGGAATGGTTTTCCAAGGTAATCGTCAGCGCCAGCATTAAAGCCTTCGACCTTTTCGTGCCACTGACTGCGCGCCGTCAACATGATGACAGGTGTGTTTAGTCCTTGAGTACGCCACTTTTGCAGTAGATCTAATCCATTGCCGTCGGGGAGGCCAATATCAAGAATGATGCAATCATAGTGAGTCTCTTTAGTCAGGTAGTCTGCTTCACTGACTTTATCGGTGACGTCTGTGACATAGCCAGCCTGTTTGAGCTGCTTTGCGAGCTCTTCAACTAAAAGGGGGTTATCTTCAACGAGCAGCAATTTCATAGTAAGCATCTACCTATTTTAGGTTGTGAGTGACTAGCTGAACGCGCGATTTATGTCGCGTTACTAACAAGATAATACACTCTTTAATTTCGCGGATGTAGCTTAAGGCTATTTTTTGTCAATTCGACAAGCAATGGGGAGTTGCGTGTATTGTTGAGGTTTACCTGTAGTCGCATCAATACTCAAAGAGATCATCTCACCAGCATCACTACGCAGCTGTAAATCATAATGCCAGTTGCCTTGGTTTTGATAAAGGTGAGCGTCGAGTAATTTACCCGCGCAGTATCGTTTCATATGGGTAAGGGCGAAATCAAGCGAGACGATTTTTCCTTCGCTCACAAGTTGTTTGGCTTGATTATGTTCTACTTCGATAAGCGGCTGCGCCTGAATCGACGAGACAGATAAGAGTGAGGGCATTAATACGCTAACAAAGTATATCGGTTTCACTAACGCTGTCCTAAAAAAATAGCCTGACAAGATGTCAGGCCACTTTATATAAGATCTATTAAATCTAACTTAATACTAGCTTAGCGAGTACCATATACCACGATTGTTTTACCGTGTGCTTGAATAAGATTTTGTTCTTCAAGCATTTTAAGAATACGGCCAACGGTTTCACGTGAACAACCCACGATCTGACCAATCTCTTGACGAGTGATCTTGATCTGCATTCCGTCAGGATGGGTCATCGCATCAGGTTGCTTAGCTAAGTGTAATAATGTCTGCGCAATGCGGCCAGCAACATCAAGGAAGGCTAGATCGCCCACTTTTTGGCTGGTGCTTTGTAGACGATAAGCCATTTGTGAAGACAGTTTCATTAAGATTTCAGGATTAACTTGGATAAGTTGCTTGAATTTCTTGTATGAGATTTCTGCAATTTCACATGCTTGTTTAGCGCGAACCCATGCAGTACGCTCAGCTTGTTCTTCGAACAAACCTAGTTCACCGATAAAGTCACCTTGGTTAAGGTAAGAGAGGATCATCTCTTTACCTTCTTCATCTTTAATCAAGACAGCGACAGAGCCTTTAACGATATAATACAAAGTATCAGAGTCTTCACCTGCATGGATCAGAGTGCTTTTGGCTGGGTATTTATGAATGTGACAGTGTGATAAAAACCATTCCAAAGTTGGATCCGGTTTAGGCTTACCAATCAGAGCCATGCCTGTGTTCCTCGACTGATTAATGTAAATACAAGAATATGCTAAATAAGCAGACTACGTCAATTGAGCTGAAAAAACCTCGTTGGAGATCAAACTTTGCCATAAAGATGCAAGGCGTTACTCAATTCTACTACCATTTAGATATGGAGGTTTATTTTGATACATTAGTAATATATGTCAACTAATACCTTAAAAACCGCATGTTATTTGCCTGACAATGCTGCGTAAATCACATCTAACTTAGCCTTACAGTCTTTACCATACCTCACAGTCCTTACCATAATGTGACCACAGGAAGATTAAATGCATTTTAATGTGCTTTTCTCTCGACTTGAGAGGTCAATTATTGCTAACGTAATTTTGGATTCTAGTTATGTAGATGTAAGATTGAAGCTGCCAAACGTTGTGGTTGAACCATTTAGTGCTTACATGGCGTGAATGGCCTAGGAGAAAAGATACCGTGAAAATTAATGCTTGGATAATGGCCGTTGTATTATTGGCCGGCATGTCAGTCAGTCAAGGTGTGTTGGCATTTTCCCTTCCGCAGACAGAGCAATCGTTGAAAGCAAGCAAGTTAGCCCATATTCAGCTAAAAGCGACTCTGGGAGAGTCTGAGGCGCAATTTCTACTTGGTTTAATGTATCTGTCTGGTCGTTTTGTCGAACAAGATCAAAATCTTGGGGTTAAGTGGGTTATTAAGGCTGCCGAGCAAGGGCATCTAAAAGCTGCCCAAACTATTGCCGATTTGGCCTTTGATGGCAAAATTATCAAACGGGATCTGATCTTAGCTGAACATTGGTATCAGCAACTTGCAGATAAAGATGATAAGTGGGCGCAATTTCGCCTTGGTTTTATTTATGCCGCCGGTGGTCAAGGAATTGAACGTAACTGCGGTAAGGCTGTTGACCGATTTCTGGCTGTAGGTGATGACGTTTCTCTAGGAAATGTTGTATGGATATTGTCTACGTGTCCCGAATCTGAGTATCGTAATGGTGATATGGCCATTGAAATAGGTAAAGGATTGGTTGCGGCTAATAATCAAGACCCGACTAATTTAGATAACTTAGCTGCAGCGTATGCGGAAATTGGTGATTATACCGCCGCGATCAATACGCAGCAGCGTGCTATTGAAGCACTGAAACAAACCGCTGAGTACAATCGCTATGATGAGTTTGAAGCAAGATTGCACCATTATCAGCAACAAAAACCCTATCGTGAAGTGATCCCTTTGGGTGAGTAGTTACTTAACTCCAGCTTATGTTATACGCCAATGTCGAAAGAGGTTGGCGTTTTTATTTGCTCAAAATTAATGGCCGTTTGTCTTTGGTATTCGATGAATTTACTGACGGGAATGATAAGAGAGGGAGATTAGGTACGCTAGCATACTCAAGGAAGCAAACAGATCAAGATGGGGGAATTCACTCCCAAGAGTATACTAACTATCAGTCTTTCGCCTGAAATCCCGATAACCAAGAGTATACGCTGACAGACTTAAACGAAGCTTAAGTTAATTCACCTGCATTCGGTATCATTATTCATTATCTAAATCGAGCAGATGCTGTCTCTTCTCTAATAGATCACGGATCAGTGGCGTTAATATCAACTCCATTGCCAATGACATCTTACCGCCGGGCACCACTAAGGTATTAATTCGAGACATAAACGAGCCATCTATCATTTTTAAGTAATAGGGAAAGTCGACATTTTTTATGCCGCGGAAACGAATGACGACAAAGCTTTCATCTAAGCTAGGGATCGTTTTTGCGCTAAACGGGTTCGAGGTGTCTACCGTCGGCACGCGTTGAAAATTAATATGAGTGCGTGAAAACTGTGGTGTCATGTGATTAATATAATCATCCATGCTGCGCACAATTGACCCCATCACCTTTTCACGGCTGTGGCCTCTGTCAGAGGTGTCTCTAATGATTTTTTGGATCCACTCAAGATTGACAATCGGTACCATGCCAATAAGCAGATCGACATGTTGAGCGACATTGCAGTCCTCAGTGACCACGCCACCATGTAACCCTTCGTAATAGAGCATATCGGTATTTTCTGGCAGTGGTCGCCACTGAGTGAAAGTACCTGGCATTTGATTAAAGGGAACCGCCTCGTCAAAGGTGTGTAAGTAGGAGCGAGTCTCTCCCTGACCGGTTGCGCTATAGTCTCTAAAACACTGCTCTAGCTTCGCGAAGTCATTGGCTTCGGGGCCAAAATAGCTAATGTTTTTATTTTCATTTTGAGACTGACGAATTTTCAGTTCCATCTCTGGGCGGGTGTAGTGATGAAAGCTGTCTCCCTCGATCACGGCAGCATTGATTCCGAGCTGACGGAATATGTGACTGAATGCTGTTGTGGTGGTGGTTGTGCCTGCTCCAGAGGAGCCTGTAACGGCAATAATAGGATGTTTAGCTGACATTTATTTACCTAAGAAATGCTGAAATAGACACCGTTGCACAGCAGCGGTGGAGCAATAGTTATACGGCACAGACCCGTTAAAGGTCAATCTTCCTGTTCATTCATGGGTGCTGCGCAAGCGTGTTATCTTTGTGTCGAATCGCAATAGATTCGTCATCTTCACTGTATTCCACCACAAGTTCAGAGCGTGATAATGCTTGCTTACATTGAGCAATGGCTATTGACATTGCGTGATCATCCATCGTAACAAAACTACCATCTTCCATCTGGGTCAGCAGAAACTCTTTTATTAAATTTTCCAATGTGGCTTGGGGAAGCTGCAATAACGACTGATATGGCACTAACATGGTTTTTATCCTTGGCCGAACAGAAAGTGGAGAATACGTTTTTCTAAATAGTATTTGGGATGCAAGGGGCTACCTCCATCAATAAAGCCAACGTGCCCCCCGTTGCTATGCAGTTCATAGGTGACTGCTGGGGCTAAATCATCGTGGGCTGGGATCACTTCATCATTCATAAAGGGATCATCTTTAGCGTGAATGACCAATGTTGGCTTGGTGATGTGGCGCAAATAGGGTAGACCGCTGGCACGCTGGTAATAATCTTCAACGCTAGTAAATCCATGCAGTGGTGCTGTCACCTTATCATCAAACTGATGAAACGTAGTTAATTGTGCGACTTCTGCTTGAGTAACGGGCATTTGCGCCGTTAGGTTGGGTACGCTGAGCTTATCATGCACTTTTTGCTGTAGCTGCTTTATTAAGTAGCTTTGATAAATCTTTGAAAACCCGCTCTTAAGCCTTGTCGCACAGGCGCCGAGTTGCAGTGGTGCCGATACGATCACTCCTGCGTTAACCAGACTTGCCTCTCTGTACTCACCTAAATATTTGGTCAATACATTACCGCCAAGACTATAACCTACTGCCGATATTGGGCTATCAGGATATTGCGTCGCAATCATGGTTAGCGTGGTCTGTAAGTCTTGGGTATCGCCACTGTGATAACTGCGAGCCAGACGGTTGGTGACACCTGAGCAACTTCTATGGTGATGGACGACTGCGCATACCCCTTTGTCAGCCATCATGTTCAGCAGGCGTCGAATATAATGTGAGTCAGCGCTTCCCTCTAGGCCATGAACCAGTATGACTATAGGGTTACCTTGAGTGGGGGGGCTTAACCAATCGAGATCGATAAAATCGCCATCATCTAGCTCCAACCGTTGCCTTGTTAGTTCAGGTCTGTCCACCTTAGTCAGTACTGGCAATATTGTTTGAATATGAGGGTTTCTCGCCCACCATGGTGGCGTAAATAGAGGCTTTGTCATCATTGGCTATTGCTGAATATTAAAACGTGTGTTTAATTATGAGAAGTAACGCTAGTGTAACACAGATCCTTGGACTGAAATTAAGGCACCTTTTGGCCTAACATCGACAGCGTAATATTAAGGATAGCGGAGACAATGAATAGACGTACGTTTTTAGTCACGGCTCTCGCGGGTACCGGAGCGCTGGCGCTCGGGGTTAATCTCTACAGTCCTTCTTACGTGGGGGTGAACAAGCACCTTAATAGCGAACATCAGCTGCTATTTAGTTTATTGGTTCCGGTGTTTCTCGATGGTGCCTTGCCACAAACCGAATCCTTACGTGTAGCGGCGCAGAATCGCACTATAGACGCGATTGTCGCAACGATGGCATTGCTACCAACAGACGCCCGCGATGAGCTAGAACAGCTGCTAACTCTGCTTGAGTCTCGCTTAGGATTATTGCTCCTTACTGGCAGTATGACCCCCCTGTTGCTTCGAACGCCTAATGAGCTTATTGAGATGTTAGAAAAATGGCGATCGAGTTATCTCGATATGATGGTGACGGCCTACCAAGGATTAAGGGAGTTGGTGGTGGCCAGTTATTATGCTTGTCCCGAACATTGGGGGCGATTAAATTATGAGAAGCCCATCTTGTTCAGTTAACCCGCTATCGTTAGTTTGTTACTTAATAATATAAAAAGAGTATTCAGCTCGGAGGCAGAGTCTTGGCCATACAAGATCCCATAGTAGAAGGTTTAGCCAAGGGCTGGAATCATATTGATGCCAGCCAAGTTAGCGCTCCCTTAACGCTCGAAGCCGACGTGGTTATTGTTGGTAGCGGCGCAGGCGGCGGCGTTGCTGCCGAGATCATGGCTGAAGCTGGCTTATCGGTGATCATTGTCGAAGGCGGGCCACTGAAGTCGTCCGAGAGCTTTAATATGGAGGAGCGACGAGCCTATCCAAACCTCTATCAACAAGCCGCGTCGATGAAAACCAAAGATAAAGCGATTGGGATATTTCAAGGCCGGGCGGTGGGAGGTTCAACCACAGTTAATTGGACTACATCGATCCGTACTCCTGATCACGCATTAGCGTTTTGGGCAAAAGAGAAGTCTGTTAAGGGGCTATCCACAGAAACGCTCGCCCCTTGGTTTGCCAAGATGGAGCAGCGACTCAATATCAGCAAATGGGAGTTTGAGCCTAATCGTAACAATATGGCACTAAAGCAGGGATGTGAGGCATTAGGTTGGGAGTATACAGTGATCAAGCGCAATGTAGCTGGTTGCTGGAATACTGGCTATTGCGGCATGGGGTGCCCAGTTAATGCGAAGCAATCGATGTTGGTGACTACCATTCCTGCAGCGTTAGAGCGTGGAGCCACCTTAGTTAGTCGTGCCAAAGTGGCCAAAATTGAATATCACCAAGATAAAATTTTTGGATTGAAGGCCCAAGCACTGAGTCAAACATTAACGCCTACTGGGGTTGAGTTGTTATTTAAGGCCAAACATTACATCTTGAGTGCGGGCGCCATTCATACTCCAGCCTTGATGATGCGATCTAAACTACCTGACCCCTACGGCATTATCGGCAAACGGACCTTTTTACACCCAACGGTACTGAGTGGTGCGTTGTTTAACGATGCGATTAACGGCCATAGTGGTGCGCCGCAATCTATCTATTCCGATCAATTTGTTTGGCAAAATGGGGCCGCTGGCGATCTGGGTTATAAATTGGAAGTACCGCCAGTGCACCCGATTTTAATTGCATCGAAAACCTTAGGTTACGGCCAAAGCCATGCGGATTTGATGGCACAGTTTAATCAACTTCAAGTCACTATTGCATTGGTCAGAGATGGTTATCATCCCGATAGCCAAGGTGGACAGGTGGAATTAACTGATCACGGATTTACCCTAGACTACCCTCTCAACAATGCCTTCTGGGAAGCGGCTCGACGGGCATTTGCCAGCATGGCTGAGCTTCAATTTGCCGCTGGTGCCGAAAAAGTATTACCCATCAGCGAAGGCATGTCGATGCTATCAAGTTGGCCCCAAGCTAAAAAAGCGATTGCAGAGATGACCTTAGCACCGCTAAAAACCATAGTGGCGAGTGCACATGTGATGGGAGGTTGCCCAATGGGAGAAGACCCTAAGATGTCGATGGTGAACAGCGAAGGGCGCTCACATTATTTTGACAATCTGTCGGTGATGGATGGCTCGTTATTTCCAACCAGCTTAGGCGCTAATCCGCAGCTGTCAATTTATGGGATCACTGCAAGAAACGCGACACTGCTGGCGCAGGAGCTTAAATTAAAAAGCTGATTTAAGCTAACCTGCTGACTGAATTGAGCACTTAAACTGCACGTCCGAATTGGACTTGTTTAGCTCAACTCGGGGTAGAGGTTAACATCTATACCAAATAGGCTCAGATAGCGTGGCAGATTATGTGAGGTGTCTTCTGCCGCGCACTGTCTTAATTTATGTAAAATTAGCCCTTGTTCTTTACGCTCTAGCATCAATTCAACATCTAACATTTGCTGATATTCATTTTCTGTTAAATTGTTTTTACTTAACTTTCTAAGACGGCGGTAAGGTTGTAATATCCGCTGCTCCCAACAGTCTATCTGTGCAAAAAGTTGCTGCCATGCGTCGGTGCTGAGCCAATAACGTTGGCTGTCTAGCCAATGAGCGAGCAGCAGCAGATTAACGTTAACGCCGTGTGCGTCTTGTAATTTAAGACACGCTTCCTGCAGCTTGGCATAAAGCCCATCACACTCTTGCCATAGCGACAAATCGAAGTGATTAAGATAGGTCATTATTGTCATCCTTGTTACAAATAAATGTTTAGAGCAGTAGCTACTTGTAGGCTAGCTTAATTCAGCTTTGACACTTTGCTCTACCGTTTCTATTTCTTCTTGCAGTTCAAGCCATTCAAGTTCACTCTCTTCGAGGGCTTGAGTTAGCTTAGTTCGCTCGCTTAATACGTCGGTGAGCTTGGCTTTATTATCGGCATCATACAAGCTCGTGTCTGCGAGCATGTTCTCAAGTTCGCTTAATCTTTCAGTATACTGCTGTTGGCTTTTTTCCAGTTTGCTTTGCACTTTCTTCATGGGCGAAAGTTTTTGTCTTAATTCTGCTTCGAGGCGTTTTTGCAATTTTTTATCTTGGGCTGGTGATGCCTCTAGCGCTGTTTCGTTCTTACTTTCACTCTTGGCGGCATCGAGTAACCACTGATGATAGTCATCGAGATCGCCATCGAAACTGCGTACTTCACCTTGGTCGACCAGGTAATAATCACTGCAGCTGAGACGCAACAGATGCCTATCGTGAGACACAATGATCATCGCGCCTTCGAACGATTGTAGTGCCATGGTTAGCGCATGACGCATCTCAAGATCTAAATGGTTGGTGGGTTCATCGAGCAGTAATAGGTTAGGGCGTTGCCACACCAGCAGCGCTAACACTAAGCGCGCCTTTTCTCCCCCAGAGAAGGGGCGAACAGGAGCGAGCGCCATATCACCGTTAAAACCAAAGCCGCCTAAGAAGTCGCGCAGCTCCTGTTCTCTGTGATTAGGTGATAGACGACTTAGATGCTGCAGTGGCGAATCATCTAAGCGTAGAAATTCAATTTGATGCTGAGCGAAGTAACCAATATTAAGCCCGGGATTGGTTTCATAGATGCCACTCATGGGCTTGAGTTGTTCTGACAATAGCTTAATGAGCGTCGATTTACCCGCGCCATTACGACCAAGTAGGCCGATACGCGCCCCTGGGACTAAGTTTAGGTGTACATGATTTAAGATGGCTTTATCGCCATAGCCCACGGAGACCTGCTCCATTTTTACTAAGGGGTTAGGCAGTGCTTCAGGTGGTCTGAACTCCATATAAAATGGACTATCGGCTTTTGAGGGTAACAGCTCGGTCATGCGTTCGAGGGCTTTTAGGCGACTCTGCGCTTGTTTAGCCTTACTGGCTTTATAGCGGAAACGGTCGACAAATGACTGCATGTGCGAGCGCTCTTTCTGTTGGCGATCAAAAGCCACTTGCTGCTGCGCCATACGCTCGGCTCTAATACGTTCAAAGGCGCTGTAATTACCTTTGTAGTAGTTGAGTTTCTGGTGCTCTACATGGACTATCTCATCGACAATCCCATCGATAAAGTCCCTATCATGACTGATTAAGATCAGCGTGCCCTGATAAGACTTAATCCAACCTTCAAGCCAATACATGGTATCTAAATCTAAGTGGTTGGTTGGCTCATCGAGGAGTAGCAGTTCTGCGCGACACAATAGTGCTTGGGCCAAGTTAAGGCGCATGCGCCAACCACCGGAAAAGCTCTTAACGGGATTTTTTTGCTCAGTTTCACTAAACCCCAGGCCTGCTAATAAGCTCGCAGCACGAGAATGAATAGCATAACCGCCAATGGCATCAATTTTTCCATGGAGTAGCGCAATCGCATGACCATCGTCATCGAGTTGGGCTTGATGTAGTTGCTGCTCAAGCTGACGATATTCTCGGTCACCATCGATAACATATTCTAGTGCACTGACATCCAGCGCTGGTGTTTCCTGTGCCACTGTGGATATTTGCCAGCCGCTTGGCACGTTGATCTCACCCTTATCTAAGCTCAAGTGCCCTAAAATTAAGGCGAGTAGTGATGACTTACCTGTGCCATTGGCGCCAACCAACCCCACTTTATGGCCGGGATAGATGGTTAGTGACGTTTCGTCCAATAAGGTTTTGGTGCCACGAATAAGCTGCGCTTGAGTAATGGTGATCATTGCGGTTGATTTGATACTACATGGAGACAATTGGAGGAGGATAATAGCGTAGAAACGGCTATTTTAGCCACTCTTTAGGCGGAACTATTTCCAACTAATTGGAGTCTTTTTGATCTGCTTATGGCAAAATGCGTCCATCAACACAGCTATTGTTATGTCAGCAGGTTAATTGCAGCGTGAGTAGAATCAGAGTCAAGAAACGTTTTGTTGCTGGGGCAAAGTGCCCTAAATGTAAAGCGGCCGACACCATTGTTTTGTTTAAAGAGCAGGGCGTTGAGACGGTTGAGTGTGTCGAATGCGACTATCGCGACCAGCAAACCGAAGAGCAAGTGGCCGCAAAGGCAACAGGCAGCGTGATCGGAGTGTTTAAGCCATAGCCGCGCCGAGTCTACTCTATGCTAGACGCTAGTCTCTAAAACCATCTTGCAAGAATAGATGCCGAGTTTGGTTAAAGCGTGATTCGTCGGTGTCGATGAAATCGATGGCAAGTTGCGCATTCTCTTGGCGAAACTTGTCTAGTTTGGCTATCTCATATTCATTCATTACGATATTCATCGCTTCAATAGTCCATTCGCATTCACCTAGGCCAATATCGACTTCATCGGGCTCATAATGGCTTACCATCCAATCTTGTAATTGCTCGGCTGAGATCTGCTTGTTTTTCCACTGCATTAGTTGTTCAACTAGCTGAGTCTTACTGATGTTATTTTTTGTCATAGCGCTAAAACGTTGTCTCTACAATAGGGTCATTCAATGGCGGCTAGGATAACCATTAATGACCTAAGATGCGACGGCTTAAGCAAGGTTAAGTACTTAAGCCGTTTGGCTGGCAATGGCTCACTAAAACTTAAATCGTGATACCAATTCGTTTAGCTGCACCGCCATCTCTCGCAGATCGCTACAATCTAAAGAGGTCTGGCGTACGACTTCACTGCTGGCGCTTGAGATATCCGCAATCGCGGTAACATGGGGATTAATCTCCCCGACCACATTCGATTGTTCACCAGTTGCGGTTGCGATCTGCGCGCTCATCTCATTCATTGCCAAAATATTCTCAGAGATACTTTGTAAGTGTTCGCCAGAGGTGATCGCCTCCTGCTGGCTATGTTCACTAAGTTCGGTACTCTGGGCAATGGCTTCAACGACATCGCGGGTTTTCGTTTGCAGCTTTTCGATGATATGACGAATATCTTCAGTTGATGCGTGGCTGCGTGATGCCAAGGTTCGCACTTCGTCGGCGACCACCGCAAAGCCGCGTCCTTGTTCGCCGGCTCTAGCGGCCTCAATGGCAGCGTTGAGCGCCAGCAGGTTCGTTTGTTCAGACACCGCTCGGATCACTTCTAACACGGTATCAATGGAGTTGGCATCTTCCGCCAGCTGACTAATGGTTTGGCTGGTATGGTTGAGCTGCTCGCTCATGGTGGCGACACTGGCTATGGTGTTTTGTACCGACAGATTGCCTTGGCTAACGGATTCACCTGCGACTTGTGCATTTTGCGCGGCATTATTTGCACTGCCTGCGATCTCTTCGGCTGTCATACCCATTTCATGGATTGCGGTAGCCACTTGTTCAATTTTGCTCACCTGCTCATTGATCTCATGTTCCATATGTTTGGCTTGATTATCTATGCGCTCGACGGCATCAAACAGATCATTTCCGGTTGCAGAAACGCTTTGTAAAGTTTTACTTAAATAGCTGACAAATTGGTTGTATCCCTCGGCCATACTGCCTGTTTCATCTTGTCGGGTGTCATCGAGTCGTATGCTCAGGTCGCCTTCTCCTTCACCGATCGCTTTGAGTATCTTGGCTAGCTCACCAAATGGGGCGATCAAGCGATTGATTAACCAAGTACTGCTGACCATGATAATCAGTGAGAGCACAAGCCCCATCACCACTAACGACCAAGTTGCATCATTGATCGGGCCATATAGCTCGTCTTTAGGAATTTCAGCGACGAGGTACCAACCTATGGTGTCGAGATAACGACTTGCCACTAGTGTATCTACACCGTTTTTGCGGTATTCAGAGGTCGCAAACAGTTTTTGATTCATCAATTGGCTAATATCGATATCACCCAGTTCGCTAACACTCTTACCCACGTTGGCGGTATCGGCGTGGATTTTGATTATCCCTTTACCGTCGGTTAAAAAAACTAAGCCATTCTCACCGATATGATACTGCCTAACATTGTTGGCTAAGCTGTCCAGTGATAGGCCAACCCCCGCCGCCCCGCTAGCTTGACCATCTATTTTTACTAGATAATTGATAAATAATGTCAAAGTATGGTTAAGGTCATCGACATCAATGGCGAAATCATATTCTTTACCACTGGCGAGAAAGTTATAGAACCATTTATCGCGACTGTCTGTTGGCGAAATAGTTTTAAATAAGCCCTCGTGAGTAAAGTAGTTGCCTGTATTTTTAGAGACTAAGAAAGCGGTAATGGTATTGAATTTTTGCTGAATATTCGCAAGCGACTCAATAAGCTCAGGTTGAATTTCTTTAGGTTCGCTTTGGTTAATATAAGATTGATATTTAAGATTATTTGCCATCACTTTAGCGATGGTTATCGGCGTTAACAGTTGACCATTGACGTCATTAGCAACCTCGCCAAGTACAGCCGGTAGCTCTCGGTTAAGGGTACCGTCTAAGATGATATTACGGCTATTCGTCATCGCATAGAGACTAATTAAAAAGATGGATAAAACCACTGAGATGATAGTAGCGAGTACCACTTTTTGGCGAATATTGAGTGTTAACATAGCGCTTTCTCCTTATGTGAAAATAAGTATAGGAGAGAAACGCCATGCTGGAGTGGAATGTTTACATAGAACTGACTGATAAGTTTAGGGTTAATTGCGGCAAGTGAGCAGATCCAAAAGTAACAGCTCTTAGATCGCGATGGTGAAATGCAGACTCAGATCTAGGCTTGTTATCGGATGTGGTATGGATCGCAATCAATGAAAAATAGTTGTTAATAGCGGTTACAACTGTTGCGTTGTTAAAGGGCTCGCGGTAGTTTGATGTGTTTTTTTATCTTGGATCACATCAAATGAATAATAAAGTCACATCCAATCCTGGCAGTAATACAAAAACCGTATTTCCGCGGATGTTCTGGATCGCTAACGGGGTCGAACTACTTGAGCGCGCCGCCTATTATGGCGTATTTATTGTTATCACTCTCTATCTATCGCGTATTTTGGGCTTTAGCGATGTCGAAGCGGCTTGGCTTGCGGGCTCCTTCTCGGCCGGTCTCTATTTCTTACCGACATTCAGTGGTGCTCTGGCCGATAAAATCGGTTTCAGGGGCGCCTTGTTGCTGGCGTTTGGCCTATTGACTATAGGTTATGCGTCATTAGCCATTTTCCCCATGTTAATCGAGACCCAGGGGCTGGTGGAATACGGTAAAGACACGGTTTACCATGGCTTAAGAGAAGCCGATATTCGCTGGGCGATTATTCCTATCTTAATTATTATCATGATCGGTGGCTCTTTTATTAAAGCGGTGATCACAGGAACCGTAGCCTTATCGACCACCGCAGAAACCCGTGCCAAAGGGTTCTCTATTTTCTATATGATGGTCAACATAGGGGCGTTTTCAGGTAAGACCGTGGTTAAACCGCTACGTGAATCGATGGGCGATATGGGGCTCATTAACCTCAACTACTTCGCCGCCACCATGACCTTTATCGCCTTTGTCAGTATTTTCTTGTTCTTCAAAAGTACCGACAATAATCGCTCTGGTAAGAGCCTAGGCCAAATCTGGCAAGCATTAACGAAAGTGCTGTCTAATGGTCGTTTAATTTCACTTACCGTGATTATCTCTGGTTTTTGGATGGTGCAACATCAGCTTTATGCCACTATGCCAAAATATGTACTGCGCATGGCTGGCGAAGGCTCTTCGCCGTCTTGGTACGCTAACGTGAATCCGCTGGTGGTGTTTTTGTGCGTCAGTGTCGTGACCGCAATGATGGCTAAACGCAGCGCACTATCATCGATGACTATTGGTATGTTTATCATGCCAGTATCGGCACTGTTAATGGCATCGGGCAATATGTTTGCTGGCAGTGAAACTATTTTAGGCATGCATCCTATTGCGGCGATGATGATCATAGGGATCGTGTTTCAAGGTTTAGCTGAGTGTTTTATTTCGCCTCGCTTCTTGGAATATTTTTCACTGCAGGCACCTAAGGGCGAAGAAGGTTTGTACTTGGGCTTCTCACATCTACACTCGTTTATCAGTTCACTGCTGGGTTTTGGTCTGTCAGGATATCTGCTCGAAGCATATTGCCCCGATCCTCGCACCTTTAGTGACCACGCTTTGTGGGTTGAAGCATCATCCCATGCACACTACATATGGTACGTTTTTGCCGGTATTGCGAGTGTTTCAGCTGTCTCTTTGATTATCTATGGCGCGGTAATTAAACGTCTCGATGCCAAAGACAGTAATAGCGATAATGATGAGGGCGAATTAGCAACCGCATAACGTCTCCTATCTAAGCCCTGCGCCGCAGTACGACTCGCTAACTTTGGTGCAGGGCTTTTATGGATTAATCTCTTTAACCTCACTTGCCTAACGCACTTTAGTTAAAACATTGCTATAATCGCCGCCAATACAGGGCAGGACTTAACGCATTTGGTCATCATAGATGTGGTTGGGTTAGCTAGCCTATCTACAAGCGATAACATTCGATTAGCTGCGCAAGCACGATTAATACTCGGCCTAGCTCAGCATGATCCGACTAGGAAAATACCGTGAGCCAAGCCGATAAAAACACTGCGACTGCGTTTAATAGCCTGCCGTTAAAACCAGAGTTACTCGATACCTTAACCACCATCGGCTTTGAATCGATGACGCCTATTCAGGCGCAAAGTCTCCCCGCGATCCTAAATGGCGAAGATGTCATTGGTCAGGGTAAAACAGGCTCAGGCAAAACCGCCGCCTTTGGTTTAGGTCTGCTTAACAAACTTGATGTAAAACGTTTTCGTATTCAGGCGTTAGTTATGTGTCCAACCCGTGAATTGGCCGACCAAGTGGCTGCCGATCTGCGTACTTTGGCGCGTGGTATCCATAACATTAAGATTCTGACTCTGTGTGGCGGTGTGCCTATGGGGCCACAAATCGGCTCACTAGAACATGGTGCTCATATTATTGTTGGTACACCGGGTCGTATTATCGATCATCTCGATCGTGGTCGCTTAGATCTTGAAAACGTGAACATGTTAGTCCTCGATGAAGCCGATCGTATGTTAGAGATGGGTTTTCAAAAGGAGCTAGACGCTATCATGTTTGAAGTCCCGCGTGAACGTCAGACTTTGCTGTTTAGTGCCACTTTCCCTGAGCAAATTCAAACCATTAGTGAGCAGTTCTTGGTTAATCCGGTAATGGTTAAAGTGGAAGGTAAGCATGACGGTAACACCATTGATCAGCATTTTTATGAGTGCGGTAATAACAACGATCGCATGAAAGCCTTACGTCTGCTGCTACTGCACCATAAGCCTGAAAGCGCTGTAGTGTTCTGTAATACCAAACGCGAAACCAAAGATGTGGCCGCTAAATTGGCTAATGATGGCTTTAGTGTTGTCGCACTTCACGGTGATTTAGAGCAGCGCGATCGTGATCAGATGTTACTTCGATTCGCTAACAAGAGTGCCAGCGTGATGGTGGCAACTGACGTAGCCGCTCGCGGACTCGATATCGATGCGCTGGATATGGTGGTTAACTACCATGTTGCCTACGATACCGAAGTGCATATTCACCGTATCGGCCGCACAGGTCGCGCGGGCAGTAAAGGCGCTGCGCACACTTTTTATAATCATGAAGATGGCTATAAGATCGCACTGCTTGAAGATGAGATCGGCCGTGACATCGTGGATGAGGCGCTACCGAGCGAAAGCTTACTCGATACCTATCCACCTCAGCCTCGCATGGTGACGATTCAAATCGACGGTGGCAAGAAGAACAAAGTTCGTCCAGGCGATATCTTAGGTTGCCTAACGGGTGACAACGGCATCGAAGGCACCGAAGTGGGTAAAATTAAGATCACCGAATTCCGCTCATATGTTGCTGTCGATCGTAAAGTGCTGAATAAGGCACTTAACAAGATAACTAAAGGCAAGCTTAAAGGTAAGAGTTATCGCGCATGGGAACTGCGCTAACTTATCGTATTAGCTAACGATTAGGCTAGCCAGCAGTGAGTGTGTAACATTCATATAGATTCGATGAAAGGAGCTAACTAACGTTAGCTCCTTTTTTGTTGTCTGGTGTTTGGCGGGGGCAGTTCATCGAGATATCCTATCTCTTTGTTTGAGCAGCGTTTGGCAGCATGTTTAGTTGTTGAGAGAGTTTGAAGGTCGACCCTCATTGAAGCTTATTGCCTGCCGCAGGCTTAATGTGCAGCTACGTCCGTGACACGCTGTGCGCCATCCCTGGCCGCTCTGCGGTTTCATCCATGAAACAGAAGGTCACTGGTGTATCTACACTCGGTATCTAACGTCTCTTCGATTTGGCCGTGTTTGGTGTGAAGAGGGAATGAAAAAGCTGTTTTGGTTTTGCCCCGAAGTGAGTCGGTGGTCAGCCTGTAAATCGCAAACTTACTGCTCTACAATTTCTTATCTAGGTCCTGTTTGGGCTATTCACCACAAGAAGTAGAAACTGGACAGATATACAGTCATATTTAAATTATGTGACTTTTGGGTGATTTTAAGTCTAAATCCGTGCGCGTTTTGCCGTTGTTGATATTATAACTTCCATTAAAATCAACTAATTGCATCCATTGTTAAGTAGATAATAGGTTTGGAAAACGCGCATGCGCATTTTTCCAGATGGTATATTTAGCAAAATGCTGATAAGTTCATTACATACAGATAGTTAACTGTGCGCGTTTTCACTGGTCCAACGAGGTAAACGCGCATGCGCACTAATAAAATGTTCTTGACCTGCGGTAGACGATTTTTAGCAAAAAAGAAGTGATATTTAAGTCTAGCCGAAGGAATAGATAGAGCCAAACGCGATGGAAGAAACGCCTTATTTATGATAGCTTGAAGGCACTTGCTAAGGCTCGTAAAGCGAAGCTTTAAAGAGACCTGCAATTGACTTCAAGTAAAGAAGCGATGCTTCCCTCACGCCGCAGGGGGGCATCAATTAAGCCCCAAGGGCATGGAATATGAACTCACGGATTGAGTAGCGATAACCGCCTCTCTCCGAAAGTAAAGAACAACCCATTACACGAGACCTTCGGCTCGTGAATCACGATCGTTAGGTGCTATTGATTACAAGCTAGTACTGATGTAACCCAGTCCCCCCTATTGAGTTATAAGGAGAAAAAACCAACATGGACTTTAGTTATAAATTATTCATTCTATTTTTTACCCTATTCGGACTATCTGCTTGCGGTGGCTCTAGCGACAAAGTCAATAGCCCACCAATTGCCAATGCAGGTATTGATCAAACTATTACTGAAAGAAGCTCCATTACTCTTTACGGTACTGGTTCTGATGAAGACGGGGATATAGTAAGTTACCATTGGTCGCAAATTAGCGGTTCCATGGTAGAAACATCAAGCACAGATATAACTGCTGTATCCTTTGTAACACCAAGTGTAGATACTGAAGAAGTAATAGTGTTTGAGCTTACCGTGACAGATAATGAAGGGGCAACAGCATCAGATACTGTAGATATAACGATAACCCCGATATTATTTCCTGTTAATGCAGGGGAAGATAAAACATACTTTAATTACGAAAGTTTTAACTTAAATTGTAATCCGAATGATACAGATATCGGCAATCTAAATTTTTTTTGGAAGCAATTGGAAGGTCCTGAGTTAAAATTAAGTGATACAACCGCATGTTCTCCACAACTACAGCTATCCGATTATGATGGCATCTATACTTTTGAGCTTACCGTGTCTGATGATTATGACACCAATGTGAGTACGGTAAATATCTCCAGTAAAAAGTATAGCGGTGAACGTTCACAAAACAAATATCCAATACCTATGGCGGATTGGTACAGCACTAATAGCGCAGTTCGTCAGTTTACATATGACGAACCTTTAAAATCTTTAACCTCTGACGGACAATATTTATACGCTCTGTTAAGTAACAAACTCCTTGTCTTGGAAGATAATGGCACTGAAATAATTGAGATAAACAGCTATAGCGGGGAGTACTTACAGTTTGGTTTTGCGAACAAACACCTTTATTTAGTAGGCTCTTATGGCATTGATGTTATTGATGCGAGTAACCCATTATCGCTGCTATTAGTTGCTCAATACCCTATTACTCTCCGTGCTTCAGATCCTTTCTATTTATCTTCACAATATGCTTATATACCTCATAACGGAGATGTTTGTGAAATGTGTGAAAATGAAGGCTTTGATGAGCTATATGATGCAATAGATATTAGTATGCCAAATGATCCACAGTACATTCGCAGATTCGGTAATACTTTTGGTGTTGATGTAAACGGTGATTACTATGTTTGGGGGGATTGTTCATTGGTTACAGCTACAGCAGAGCCTGTAAGTGTATGGAAAGATGACGCTGATGGTTGCGACCAGTTTTTAGATGCCGACTCCGGCTGGCCTGATTCAATTTTAGTGAATGATGGAGCTGTTTATCGGATAGATGATAGTCAAAGTGATTTGCGAGTTTACGATGTACATAATAGAAAGCTTACATTATCTCAAATACATTTTGAGAATTTTAAAATTTTGAGTAGTGATCAGTTATTTGGCCAGTACATGGTAAGTGGGAACTATTATTTAAATAGCTTAAATATTAAAAATCCTTTTGAACCAAAACATTTTGCCCGATATAAAGTGCCTGACGAGCTAGTTAGTATGATTGAAAAGGACGATACATTATACGGTATTGATACTGAAGGGGGCCTGATTGCGGTAGATACGCAGTTAATTAAACTTAATCAAGTAACTTCTAATGTCGCCGAAATTGAAGTAGACAAAGCCCTAATTATTAATTACCAGTATACTGCGTTATCAGAAATTGACGGAGATTGCCGTGTAACATCAGGGTACTGCCGCGTTGAGTTTGACAAAGCTAACAATATGTTAAGCGTTGTATGGCAACCAACAGATATAGGAGAGCAAGAAATGCTTCTATATATAGGAAATAAAAACTATACAGTATCAGCAAGAGAAAGAGTTATAGTAATTGCGCCGTGATTTTATTGTATAGATACAAGTGCGTTGCATTTGAAAATTGATACTATCATTAATCAGCAACTAACAAGCCAAGTCAATGGGACAATTTTTAGCTGACTCCGTCGCTACGTTCCTAATTTTAGCCAGCTTGAAAATTGCCCATGCTTGGGGCGTTACTGATCTAATATTATAACGCATTCTGTCCAAAAATATTTCAGCTTGTGCTAGTCACACAATTAACGCTCAATCGAAGAGACGATAGATATCTGTGTAAACACATTTGTGACCTTCCGAGGCATGGATGCCGAGGTAGAGCTCACATGGAAGTGCTCAAACAACATCCCTGTCTAACGGCCAGTTCGGCATCCATGCCTCTCGTTCATAGGCACGAAGCTTTGCTTCATTCACCGTGTCACAAATGTGTTTGCACATAAGCCTGCCGCAGGCAATTCAAAACCATGAAGTCCAACGCTGCCATCAGCGAAGTAAAAACCTATGCAGCTAAAGGTTACAAGCTAAAAAAGCCAATACCTTCATTCGAAGGTCTAAATACTTTTGTCCAAAAATAAGTCAGATTGCGCTAGTCATACAATTAACGCTAAATCGAAGAGAGGGGGCACAAAAGGCCGTTTACTCACATTCATGTGATCACGACATTGGTGCATCCATACATTTCACCCATCGCAGGTGATAGGCTCACCATGAAGCCATGGTTCAAAACCCACATTTAAAATGGCAAAGGCCGTTAAATCCTCCAATCGAAAACAGCTAAAAATATCTCTCAGCCGCACCAACACTTGAGGTCGCTCCTTCACACGTGACCCATAGGGACATGGGAAGTATCAATATGAGCCCCTAGTCCTGACATTTATGAAGCAAAGCGAATCGCTGCGACAGATTTTGTCGTAGGTGAGTAGTATGCTGTTGATATAGCTCATCAAGGGAACTCTGAATGCAAACCAATATCCAGCGTCAGCTTAAGATGCTTGAGCTGATCCCTAGGCATCCCAGACGGATCACGGCCAATAGGATCACCGAGCACCTCAAAGATTTGAACTTCGATGTGGGGCTGCGCACTGTGCAGCGCGAACTCAAGGCCATGTATGAGATGGGGCTGTTCGGCCTGGAGATGGACGACAGGTGCAAGCCCTTCGGTTGGTCGGTCGCCGCCTGTTGGCAGGGGATGAACCTTACCCTGATGGACCGTCATGTGGCCTTGGCGTTTTTCACGTTGAAACATAACGCTCGTCAACTGTTGCCGCCCGATAGCCTCAAACAGCTGGCGCCCTATTTCGATCGCGCCGATCAGGTGCTGGGCAGCGACTCGGACAGATCTTGGCTCTACTGGGCTTGTCGCGTGGCTCAGTTGCCTGAGCCTCTGCCCTTGATGCTTATCGAGCAAGATCCACAGGTGCTGGCGACGGTGCAGGAGGCCTTGCTGCAAAAGCGTCAGATAGCCTGTCAGCTTAAGCGTTTTATCAAGGGAGAGGTGCATTGGGTGGACTATTCACCGATAAATCTGCAAGGGATTAAGATTAGCGATGGCGTGGCCTTGCTGGTGTTTACCATCGGCAGCTTTCACACCAAGCTCTACGCCCGGCCTATAGATTCTGTTCGTCATGTACGCCTGCTCGACACTCCTGTGATGACTCGCGAAAACTTTGCGGATGCGTTGCACGACGGGGTGCGTCAGCCAGAGTGGATCAATATCGATCTGCTATTTTCACCCTCGGCTAACTTTATTCTCAGGCAGGCTAAGCTCGCCGCCGATCAACATATCGAGCGTCTTGATGATGGCCGTTATCGAGTGCAGGCTAAAGTGAAGGATACTCCCAGGCTCAGGGCCTTTCTGTGGGAGATGGCCGATAGCGTCGAAGTGGTGGCGCCGCCCAAGCTCAGGGCGCATTTTAGCCGCTTGGCAATCAAGCTAAATCAACAATATCAAACTGCTGCGACGGAGTTTGTCGCAGCTGCGGGGTAAGCTAGGTCGAGTCATCAAATGGAGGCTTTACCATGTTCGATCTCATTCCCCAAGGCGGTTATCTGCCGAAGATTTTGGTTGTTGGTGTAGGCGGTTGTGGCTGCAATACCATTAATCAACTCAGTCAGGCCGAGCTCAGTGACGCGGTGCAGCTGGTGGCGGTCAACACAGATGCTCAGTCGCTGGCCAGTGCCCAGTGTACGAGTCGATTACAGATAGGCGATCATAGCACCCGCGGATTAGGCGCAGGCGCCGACCCAGATAAAGGCTTGGCCGCCGCGCAGGAGTCGGAAAAAGAGATCGGCGAGCTGGTGGGCGCTGCCGACTTAGTATTTATTACCGGCGGCATGGGCGGCGGTACGGGCACTGGGGCCATGCCTTTTATCGCGGCAGTGGTGAAGCGGCTTGGTAAGCCTCTGGTGGCTGTGGTTACCACTCCCTTTGACTTCGAGGGTGATCAGCGTAATCGTGTCGCCCAGCAAGGCGTCGATAGGTTGTCAGCTCAGGCCAATAGTTTGATAGTGCTGCCCAATGATAGGTTGGTGGCCATGTTGGATGAGAAGGTCACCCTAGTGAATGCTTTTAGTCAGAGCAATCGAGTGCTGCAGGATGTATTGCAGGGGCTGACGGTCACCATCAGCCAATCTGGGCTTATCAATATCGATCTCAACGACTTCGTCACCGTGGTGAGCCATCAAGGGCGGGCGGCCATGAGCGTTGCAAGACAGCAGGCGGGCGATGCCTTGGCCGACACGGTTGCCCATGCGCTTAATCATCCGCTACTGGAAGAGATGGATCTGTCCCGTGCCAAAGGCGCTATCGTTAGCGTGGTGGCAACCGAGGCGATTGAGCTAAACCAATACCATGCCATCGGCGCCTTGGTGCAGCAACATCTCGACAGGCAGGCACAGGTGATCATAGGCCTGTCGATTGTGCCCGAGCTTGAGTGTGAGCTTGAGTTGATGGTTATCGCCACAGGTATACCGGCAAAGGAGGAGCGCCTCACTCTTGGGGAGCGTTTCGATAATGCCGAACTGGTTAACATCACCGACTTTCTCAAGGAGAAGGAAGAGGCGCAAGAGCAGGGCGAGCGGCCCTATGAGATGCGTCCTGATATATATGACACTCCGACCTTTATTTGCACTAGCTCACTAAAAAATAGATGAGCCAAGCTGCCGACAGGGCTCTCAAAGCGTTTGTTTCGTCTATTTGGTCTATTTTCCCTGTTGCCATGTCATACGCCTCTCCATGCCGAACGCCATGCTGTCGGTAAATTCCCAAGCTAAGTCAACGCTAGTGCCTGACCAATAAAAAAGCCCGTCAAATGACAGGCTTATTTTGCTATTAGCGGTCGTATGTCCGCTATCTGTGAGCTTAGGCTTTTGTAGCCGCTTGGCTCGGGCGGCGAGTGCGACGGCGTGCTGGTGCGTTACCATCTCTGTGTTCGCTCTTGCCTTGGTAAGGACTCTTGCTTTGTCCTTGCCCTTGACGGTCTTGACCTTGACGATCTTGGCTCTGGCCTTCGGCGCTAGGTTTGCTGGCTGCGCCACTGCGACGTTTACTTTGGCCTTCGCGGTTGGCTTGCGGCTTATCGTCATTGCGGTTGTGTCCACCACTATTACGCGGTGGGCGGTTGCCGCTTGGCTTAGCATTACGCGGGCCACGGTTTTGGTTATGACGCTTAGGCGTTAAGTCAGTCTCTGGCAGTTTGTGAGTCGATTCAAACCCAGCCACTTCGGTACGTGGCAAGTTTTTACCAATAAGGCGTTCAATATCCGCTAGCAGTTTAAACTCTTCGCTGCTCACCAGAGAGATCGCTTTACCATCGGCACCCGCACGGCCAGTACGACCAATGCGATGCACATAATCCTCTGGTACGTTTGGCAGGTCAAAATTGACGACTTGCGGTAGTTGGTCGATATCGAGACCACGAGCGGCGATATCGGTCGCCACTAACACTCGTACTTCACCGGTTTTAAAGTTGGCGAGGGCTTTGGTTCGTGCGCCTTGGCTCTTATTGCCATGGATCGCAGCAGCGGTGATACCTTTGGCATCTAAGCTCTTGGCTAAACGGTTGGCACCGTGTTTGGTGCGACTAAACACCAGTACTTGTTGCCAATCGTTTTGCTTAATTAGTTGTACTAGTGCAGCTGACTTTTGAGTTTTGTCTACAGGACAAACTAGCTGCTCTACAGTGTTAGCCGTGGTGTTACGTGGCGTCACCGAGATCTCGACGGGGTTATTCACTAAGCCTTTGGCTAAGGTGCGGATCTCATTGGAGAAGGTGGCCGAAAACATTAGGTTTTGGCGCTTTGGCGGCAATATGGCCAATACCTTTTTGATATCGTGAATAAAGCCCATGTCCAGCATGCGGTCGGCTTCGTCGAGCACTAAGACTTCGAGTTGGCTAAAGCTTAAGGCTCTTTGATTATAAAGATCGAGCAAACGTCCTGGGGTTGCCACCAAAATATCGACACCACGATTAAGTTGGCTGATCTGTGGGCTAATTCCCACACCACCAAATACCACTGCACTGCGAAGCGGCAGGTATTTACCGTATGTGGTGACGCTCTCTGCGATTTGTGCGGCGAGCTCTCGTGTTGGTGTTAATACCAAGGCGCGCACTTGTTTCGCGCGAGCACGCTCGCCTTTGCTCAATAGTTCTAGCAGTGGCAGGGTAAAGCCCGCCGTCTTGCCCGTGCCGGTTTGTGCCGCCGCCATTACATCCTTGCCTTCTAACACTGCAGGTATTGCCTGTGCTTGGATAGGAGAGGGTGTTTCATAACCTTTGTGGGCTACAGCTTTTAAGATTGGGGCGGATAAACCTAGGGAGGTAAAACTCATAGATGGGTCTCTTGGGGCTGCCAAGGGCAGCAAAATTTCAGGTGCCAGGTACGCTGGCGGGCGTGCATCTTACAGGATCTGCTTAATAATCGCTAATTATTCGGTGAAACTAGGCGAGCAAACGTACAGTTAAAAGATTACGTTGGGTCTTTCGTGTGGATAAAAGTATAGGCTAATCGCTCTGAAAGTGTAAAAAGCAGTGAGTGATCGTCGCTTGCATCGCGGCGGCATGGTGAATATTTGCTTAGCGGGTTAAGTAAAATCAATTTAATGCTATTATTCTGTCGCTCATGATTGAGTTTTGTGCAAAGGAGACTACAATAGCCGCCTTTCTGCTTTACATCATTTTTATGTCAGCAGCACCCAACCCATATTGATAGCGAACTAGACACTCGAAGATCGAATTAGGAAATACAATGACGCAACAAAAGAAATACGGTCTTCGTGTGATCGAAGCCGAAGGTACATGGACTGCACAAGTGACTCGCCGCATGACTGCACGTAAGACGGTTGTCTCTAAATCTCAAAAAGGTTTCGCTACCGAAGCAGAAGCCAATGAGTGGGGCAATAAAGCATTACAACAGATTGTTGAAAATCTCATGGTGCGTAACGAACGTCGTGCTAAGCAACGCGCGGAGCGCGATCAGGCTTTGGCCGAGAAGGATGCTGCTGCCGAGAAATGGCGCGCCGAACACGATGCAGATGAAGACGACATCTACGACGAAGACGACAAATAAAATCCTGTCGGCCAGTTGATGAAAAAGCCCAGAGGATGCTATGCATCTCTGGGCTTTTTTGTGTCTAACATTAAGTCATTTAGGTTTGCTGCTAGCTTACTTACTGCTTAGCCTAGCGTGACCTTAAGAGTGCAAACAATATTAGCTAATATAACTCTGCCCTGCATATAGCACAAAGTGTCTCAGCGCCAGCACCCCGGTGAGGCTACAGCAAGCCACCGCGATCATCACGCCCTTGCTGTGGCGCGTCTGTGATGGCATCAGCATGGTGAGCAGTGGGATGGCAAAACCGATACCGACCACACCGACCCAGAAGACACTTGCCCACACACCTGTAGTGAGTGACACCAGCGCCGCTGCAGCTGCACCGCCCTTGAAGTAGAGGGCGCAGAACAGCATGAACAGGAACATGATCTCGCTTAGCATCACGGGCAGTTCTAGGCCGTGCATCTTACCCAGATTCGCATCATGGGGGTGAGTGTTAAACATCAGCAGCGCGCCAACGGCGTTGGCTGCGGCGCCTGCAGACAGACCCGATACCAAAAAGAGTGCCGGTAGCACAGCCGTGTTTAACATCGGGTAGGCGTTCATCGCTGAGATGAGGAAGCCTGTATAGGCACCGACACCAATGGCGAGCACAAATAACACCACTTCCATCACCTTTCTAAATGGCATTAATGCGTGTGCCACTGGCACTAGGAAGCCCAATTTCCACTTAGGCAGCTCATCTCGCAACACAATTAAGGAGTAGGCGATCCCTATGGGTGAGTAAGCTAACAAAGCCAGCACCCCTATGGACATTACCGAGCTCAAGTTGTAGTTGATTAGAATAAGCCAGAAATCAAATGGCTTAGTTAAATCAAATATTAAGCAGGCAAGACCGACAGAGATAGCCACTGGGCTGATAATCGCCGCCGCTTTTAATATTGCACTCTCTACCGACTTATCTTTGCTGTACCAGCGCAGACCTATGCCGATCAGGATGGAGCCTGCCGAGAGGCCTGCCATAAACAGGTAGACCGCGATAATCCAGTTCCAGGTGACTGGATCATATTGCGCCATATCGCCCCAGGTATTGTTCATGACTGTATCCCCCCTCGTTTAGTTGGAATGCGATAAACCCTGGGTTTAGTACCCAGATGGGTTTTCTCCTGATAGGTCGCTTTAGTGTTGATCAGTTTGGCCACCTCGCTGCTTGGATCGTTGGCATCGCCAAAGGTGAGTGCATCGGTGGGACACACGGTCACGCAGGCTGGCAGTTCGCCGCGGGCTAGGCGGGTATCCTTACAGAAGTTACACTTGTCGGCCGCCTTGGTTTCAGGGTTAATGAAACGTACCTTGTAGGGACAGGCCGCCACACAGTACATACAGCCGACGCACTTATCTTCTTTGATTGAGACCAGTCCATCTTCGCCCACATAGGCCGCGCCTGTCGGACAGACGGTGACACAAGGCGCGTTTTCACATTGCTGACAGGAGACGCGGTTGTATTTAAAGTGCAGGTGCGGGGCATCGCCAAAGGGGCCTTCGACCCGCACTTGCAGACGGGTGACCCCTTCTGGGGTACCGTTTTCGCTGCGACAGGCGACGCTACAGGCCTGGCAGCCGATGCAGCGATTCTCGTCGTGCACCATTACATATCTTTTACTCATACTGGACTCCTATTAGATCTTCGCTAGCGTGATGCCAGTAGTGTGAATATTCATGCCGCAGACAGGCGCCGTTTTGTTTGGCAGCAGGTTACCGCAGTGAACCCCTTTGCCGGTCGCTCTGGATAGCTCTTTGTTTTTAGAGCCGAAGCCCATGTAGGCGAACACGGTATCCTGACGAATACCCAGAGTGACCAGGGCGGTACCTTCTTCGCTGCCGACACTGCTGGTGAGACGTATCTTATCGCCGCTGGCGATCCCTAAGCGTCCTGCGGTGATAGGGTGGATCCACACGCCGTTGTCAGACATCAGGTTGGCCAGCATGGGCACGTTGTGGGTGGCACCATTGGTGTGCACCGCTACCTTGCCCTGAATAAAGTAGAGTTCGTTGTCCTGTTTGAGTTTGACTGGACGATACTTAATGACTCCGCGACCGGCGGCCATCTGCTCGACCTTATCTGAGCTGAGTTCTATCTTGCCGCTAGGGGTCTTGAAGCTCATGGCGCTGGCATAGGTGCCGTCGTCATCGGTAGGTTTAGCATTGGGATACTGCTTCACGAACGCCGCTACCATAGCGGGTTCACGCAGCATTAGCGGCTTGCCGTAGCTGACATAGCCCTTCTCTTTAATTTCATTTAAGCGTGCCACGTCACGATCGACTTGCAGCAGTTGCAGGCTTTCCATGTTTTCCCATGGGAAGTATTGCCCTAGACCCATCTCATGGCCTAATTCTTTGAAGATCTGCCAGCTTGGCTTAGTGTTGCCTATGGTCTCAACCACACGTTGACGCACGTAGTAGGCTGGACTCTTGCCTGACTTGTCGGCGATCTCTTCGTCCCGTTCCAGATAGGTGGATTCGGGGAGAATGATGTCGGCGTAGGCCGCCGTTTCGCTGATATAAACATCACAGCTGACCACAAACTCGAGTTTCTTCAGGGTCTCAACCACCAAGGCTCTGTCTGTCATGGTCTGCATCGGGTTGGTGCGGCTCATCACCCAGGCTCTAAGCTGATAGGGTTTGGCTGCTAAGGTGGCATCGAGAATGGTTTGATAGATACCGCCTGATGACCACATCATGGCGTACTGCTCATCTACCTGGTCGATACGCTTGGCTTGAGGCTTAGGCATGCCTTCGACACCGGGTTTACCTAAACCTGGAGCGACCTTGTCACCGGCAAACTTGTTGTAAGTTTTAGCCTTCTTACCCAGGTAGAGGCCGCCCTTGCGCTCAATGTTGCCGATTAACACGTTGGCGGCAAACAGGGCGCGGCGCATCTCAAACTCTTCTGGTGTGAAGGTGGCGCGGTGACCAAAGTCCACTACGGCATGGGGCGCCTTGCCGGCAAACTCATGGGCGATGCGGCGAATGTCCTTGGCGGGCACGTCGCTGATCCCTTCGGCCCATTCTGGAGTGTAGGCTTTGACCTCCTTGGCGAAGGCATCAAATCCTTCCACGTGGCGCTCGATAAAGGCCTGGTCGTAGAGGTTGTCGTAGATCAGCACATGGCACAGGGCTAGCGCGACGGTGACATCCGTACCCGGACGTATGGCAAACCATTCGTCCGCTTTGTCGGCGACCACGGAGAAGCGTGGTTCGAATACCACTAACTTGGCGCCTTTATCCATCTGCGCCTTCATCATGCCGCGAGTCTCGGACATGTTGATCCCTTCATAGAGATTGTGACCGAAGTTGATGATGTATTTGGAGTTGCCTAAGTCACGCTTCACTTTAGTGCCAAACATCGCCTTGGCGGCAATCACATAACCACCCGGGCAGGTAGTGGCATGGGTAAAGGTATTGGGTGAGCCAAATGCCTTGGCTAAATGGAACAGGTGGCCTGAGAGTGAGCCTGATTTAGAGGAGAAGGCCACGGCCTCTGGGCCATGATCTTGCTTAATCAGATTGAGCTTCTGAGCGATCGTCTTATAGGCCTCTTGCCAGCTGATCTCTTCCCATTTGCCTTCACCGCGCTCGCCGACCCGGCGAAGCGGTTTGACGATACGCTGCGGATCATACAGCAGGCTGTGACCGGCGCCGCCTCGGGCGCAAACTTTACCGCCAAAAGACTTGGCTTCCTTATTACCGCTAATAAATACATTCTTGTCATCGACGACTCGTGCCGAAATAGGACAACGTGTCGAGCACATTTCACAAATACTGGCGACTTCCTTGCCCACCCCTTTTAAGGGTTTCTGCTCCAGCGCAGCTAAAGAACCGGGTAATAATGTCGCTAGTGCACAGCTTGCTCCCCCTGCGCCAGCACCCTTAATAAACGTTCGTCTATCAAGCTTTATCATGGTTTCCTCCTTCATCTGCCTGAGCAGATGAAATCACACACTGTTATTGGTTTTTGTTCCCTCCCGCAGGAGGTCTGAGGCTATTGTTATCCCATATGAAATACAGGGGTATTGTGGTAAACCACATAGGAAGAACAGGCGTGATCTGGCGCAACGATTTTTAGCGCAAATGTAAAAAAAATGTGACCTTTACTCACGCTTAGAGGAAGGTCGGAGGGGGAACCGCTGGGTGATAAAGGGCAGGGCTAACAGCCAGACTGAGCCGAGTAAAAAGTCAGAAAGTGTATTTTAAGCATCAGATTTGGCTGTATTTTGCCAGTTCTGCCAGGTTGTGTACCTTGAGCTTTTTCATCACGTTAGAACGGTGTACTTCTATGGTGCGCAGCGATAAATAGAGTGCCTCGGAAAGTTGCTTGTTGGTTTTACCTTGAATCAACAGTTCCAGCACTTGATGTTCACGCTCGCTGAGGGTCGCTAGGTTTTGGCTCAGTTGCAGTGCTTCGAAGGCCTTCTGGCTGCGGAGCATGCTCTTGTCGATGGCAGCGGCCAAGGCTTGACCCGAAACAGGTTTTTGGAAGAAGTCGCAGGCGCCTTGGCGAAAGGCGTTGACCGCCATGGGCAGATCGCCATGGCCAGTTAAAAAGATCACTCCCAAGGGGCTGTTGATCTCGTTCAGGCGCTGATGAAGAGCCTGGCCTGTGATAGCCGGCATACGACTGTCGAGCACGACACATCCCGCCTGATTTAAATCGATTTTGTCTAAGAAGTCGAGGCCAGAGACAAAGGTGGTGAGTTGATAACCAAACTGGTGCAGCATAAAGCTCAGCGAATCGAGCACAGCTTCATCATCGTCGACCAAGTAGAGGGGCAGGGTTTGTGACATGGGATCTCCTGAGTCAGTTTTATCTAGCCTAGCGTCTTGACGGACAAGCGGCAAAAATGGCGTCGGGGCCTTTGAGACAGATCACTAAATGATCATTTTCTGATGCTGGTACTAGAGGGAGTTTGCACCGCTTCACATCAAAGTGTTGGCTTCTTGCTTAGAGTAGGGCTTGGATTAAGTGATTGGGCGCGCGATGAAAAGGCAATTCGGTAAATGGTTAGTATCTTGTCTGCGCACTGGCTGGCTGAGCCTGTTTGTGTTCTGCCTGTTACTGAGCTCCAGTGTCTGCGCCGAAGGGGAAAAGCAAGATCGCGCAGATCTTATCCATCTCAGGGTCGGGGTGTTGGCTAATCACGGGGTGCAGAAGGGAATTGATCGCTGGCAGCCCATGATGGATTATCTTTCTCAAGAGGTGCCTGGCACCCATTTTGAGGTGGTGCCGGTAGATTTCGATGAGATGAGCCGCCAACTGCTGGCCCATGAGCTGCAGTTTATCGTCACCAACCCTGGACAATACTTAAACCTCAGCAATAAATTTCCGCTTTCCTGGTTGGCGACCATGAAGAGCCACATGCATGGCGGTGCCACCTTTGCCATCGGCTCCACCATTATCGTGCGCGCCGACAGTCAGATTTATACCCTGCAAGATCTCGAAGGCAAACATCTGGTGGCCAGTGATCCTCAGGCGTTGGGGGGCTATCAGGCCGCCATAGGTCTGCTGCATAAGATGGGGTATCGCCCTGAGAACTACTTCGGCTCGCTGCGCTTTCTGGGATTCCCGCTGGAACCCATTGTCTATCAGGTGCGCGACGCGACCGTCGATGCCGCTATCACTCCCTTCTGTACGCTGGAGGAGATGATTGAGGAGGGGTTGGTAAACAAAGAAGATTTTCGAGTGATCCACCCCACGATGCCTGTGGGCTATGAATGCCTGGTGAGTACCCAGCTTTATCCTAACTGGTCATTTGCCGCTGCCGATACCGTGCCCTCGACCATTACTCAAAAGATCACCCAGGCACTGTTTGCCTTGCCTTCGGATCATCCGGCCGCCATTCAGGCCAAGACGCTGGGCTGGACAGCGCCCATCAGTCAGCTCAGGGTGATCAAACTGTTCAAAGAGTTACAACTCAAGGCGCCACCGCCGCCGCTGCACTATACGGTATTAAAGTGGATGGAGAAGAACAAGGAGTGGGGACTGACGCTGCTACTGCTGTTTCTGGTGTCCACCGTCTATCACCTCTGGCTGGAATATAAGTTCAGGCAGAAGAGTGACTTTTTGATCGATACCGAGCGCCAGCTCAAGGATAAGGCGCTGCAGGTAGAGCGGATGAAGAGCGCGGCGATCCTCGGCGAGATTGGCTCGGGTTTGGCCCATGAGCTGAACCAGCCTATCGCCGCCATTACCCAATATAGCGAAGGCGGCATGATGCAGCTCAACCGTCATGGTGATGCCGACTCAGAGATCTACGAGCTGCTGGCAAAGATCAACGCTCAGTCTACTCGGGCAGGTGCCGTGGTGCACCGCATTCGAGGTCTGCTTCAGCGGCGTAAATCCCAGTATGAAGAGCTGTCCCTCGATGAGCTGGTCACCAACACCTTGGCGCTGTTTCGCCGCGAGTTTCAGCAGCAGGGAGTTGTCCTCACTCAGGAGGTTCAGGGCGCGTCCTATCATCTGTGCGGCGATAGCGTCGGCTTGAATCAGGTGCTGGTGAATCTGATTAAAAACAGTCTCGATGCCATGGCCGAGATGCATTCAGAGCGGGAGAAGCGGCTGCTACTTAGCCTTGATTATGGTGAGCAGCAGGTGAGCCTCAAGCTGGTGGATAATGGCCCCGGTCTCAAGGGCAAGGCGCAAGATCTTATGGCCTCTTTCTACTCGACTAAAGACGACGGCTTGGGGCTGGGGCTTGCCATCTGCTGCGACGTGATGCGTCAGCACAAGGGCAAGTTCACCATAGATAATTGCGCCGATCACACCGATCTTCCTTGGAAGGAGGGATGCGTGGTGAGTTTAACTTTACCAAGAAAGTTGGGGGCTTGTGAGAAGGGAAGTTAGCCGGTTGGGGCTAATCGGCAAATTAGCCTTGTTACCGTTGATTACATTAGTTGTAGTTTGAGTTTAGTTACTTAGTTGTAGCGTTAACCTGAGTTGTAACCAATAGCCTGCGGCTCGCTTATGTGCAGATACGCCTGTGACACGCTGTGCGCCATCCTTGGCCGCTCTACGGTTTCATCCCTGAAACCGAAGGTCACAGGCGTATCTACACTGGGTATCTAACGTCTCTTCGATTTGACGGTATTGGGTGCGAGTAGCGTTTGGTTGCATGTCTATTTGTCAAGTGAGTTTGAAGGTCGACCCTTCATGGCTACTTATCACCTGCGGTGAGCGAATGTGCGAACACTTCTGCGACACGCCACGAGCACAATCCCTGTGGGCTCTACGCCAGCATCCATGCTGGCAAAGGCCGCAGCCGCGTTCACACTTGGTATCTAACTTTCTCCGATTTGGCTGCATTTGGTGTGCGTTGCTAGTTCAAAAGCTGCCCCTTTATTAGTTACAGGCAATAAGCTGGAAAGCACAGTGAAGAGTCTCTTGGCCAACTTTTACGAATCGATAAGTAATAATCACGAATGACATTCGATTCAACATCAATACCAATGCTCACTTTGCTCATTTCTGTGCGCGTTTACCCAGTAATACTCTGGTAGAGTGTTTATAAATCAATAGCTTTTCTTCAGCAAAAATTAAATAATAGGTTTATTAAATGTGCATGCGTGTTTTGCCAAATACGTGCGCATGCGCACTATACAAATGTTAGCTGCCAAGGAGAGTAAATTGATCGATGGAGTAACCTTAACAGCATCCGGTATTTTGGCTTTATTGATTAATGTAATTGGAGTCTTTTGGTTAAAAGAGCGCCTCAAGCAGTCTATCGGTCACGAATACAGTAAAAAATTAGAAGCTTTCAAGAAAGAAATTCAATCTGAGTTACAGCATGAACAGCAAGTTTTTAACCTAGGCGCTATGTCTCATATGGCTGGGACGGTGTTTGATAAGCATGTTGAGTTTTCAGAGCTATATATTGAAAAGGTTATGGAAGCTTTTCATTATTTAAGAAGTAATCGTGATAGTGAAAAAGCCATAGGATTCGCAGGTGACTTGACCAAATTGAGATTTAAGTTTTCAGCATGGCTTACGAATGACATTGATCTACAACTAATCAAATTTGAAGACAAGCTTCGCACCTTGGGCGCTAATAGTGAATATATAAAAATGCCCAAGGGTGAAGGAACCAACCAGGAGCATAGAGATCAGGCAGCTCGAGAGTTGTTAGAAATTCTGTCTGCATTTACGTCCTGGAAAGAGCCATCAAGTAACCATCCAGAGGTTCAACTTAATTACATTCAGAACTCATTGCGTGATGTGCTCGGTGTGAACAAATTAGTAAAAATAAGAGAGCTGATTGTTCAGAATGCGAATAGTCAGCTAACAAACAAAGGCAGTCAGACGCGCTAACGCGCGCTGCTGCTTTGGGCGTTACCGTATATCAGCTTGCCATACTTTCCCTAATAAGAATCATCACTTTAAGAGCTTTGACTCTAACCCATTTCTGTCCAAGAATGTTTTTAAAGCTAGGCTGTGCAATAACGTTAAATCGAAGAGACGATAGATACTGGTGTTTGCACATGAGGTCACTCCATCACATCCATGTGATCGTGACATTGGTACATCCATTTACTGCACCCGCCGGGCAGGTGATTGGTTGCCATGAAGGTATGCTTTTCAGTCTCTCTAATTAATTCAAATTTGGGTCAAAGCTAAACCCATAGCAGCAAACAATAAGGTCAAGTCGAAGAGACGATAGATACTGGTGTAAACACGTTTTTGGCCTTCGAAATCAGGGATGATTTCGCAGAGCCCACAGGGACGTGCTTGTGGCGTGCCAAAAACGTGTTTGCACGTCCCCCGCCGGGCAGGCGTTAGACAGCCATGAAGGTGCGACCTTCAAAACGTTAGCAAACACAACCCCCAGCAGTGGCTACAGTCATTAACCTAGCCACATGAAGACTGCATGAAATCCATCAAAATCCAACAAACCTGACACCTTAAAACCAAACTCGATAAAAACTGAGTTCCCAGTTTTTTTGATCTAGCTCAATTTTTGTGAGCCTCATAACATTTACGTTAGCCGCTATTTATTCCCTGTTGATTGCCTGCGATACTTCACCAATATTGAATATGCCTCCTCTTGCCCTTAAACCCGTTCTCTTCGGAGCCCCATGGATAAAAGCTTAGAAAAAGTATTGTCTCGTTGGTTGAAACAACAAAAATCGACTTGTGGTATCTACCTCAACCTAACTGTCATGTTGGGTGTACTGACGGGATTTGCCTTGGTAGCGCAAGCTTATCTACTCGCGACTATGTTGCAGGGTATGATCATCGAGTCTTTGCCTAAAACCCAGTTTATTAACCACTTTTATGCCTTGCTTGGTGTTATCGTGCTTCGAGCCTTATTAGCCTATGGGCGAGAACGGGTTAGCTTTAAGGCTGGCTGTCTATTAAGGGGCGCGATTCGTAAAGCCGTTTTAGATAAGTTAACCGACCTTGGGCCTATCTTTATTAAGGGAAGACCCGCAGGAAGCTGGGCGAGTATTGTATTAGAGCAGGTCGAAGATCTGCATGACTTTTACGCTAAGTATTTGCCGCAAATGATGTTAGCTGGGTTTATTCCGTTAACGATTTTAGCCGTGGTGTTTCCCATTAACTGGGCGGCGGGCATCATCTTGTTAGCGACGGCGCCACTTATTCCACTATTTATGATCCTAGTGGGTATGGGCGCAGCCGATGCTAATCGCAAAAATTTTAGCGCGCTGGCGAAGCTCAGTGGCCACTTTATGGATCGTCTTAAAGGGATGAGCACCATCAAGCTTTTTTATCGCGGTGGCAATGAAGTCAAGGTGATTGAAACGGCTTCAGAAGAGTTCCGTGAGCGTACGATGTCGGTTTTACGGTTGGCATTTTTAAGCTCTGCGGTACTTGAGTTTTTCGCCGCGGTATCGATAGCCGTGTTGGCGGTCTATTTTGGTTTTAGTTTTCTCGATCATTTAGATTTTGGTCATTATGGCGCTGGGCTAACGCTATTTACTGGCTTGTTTGTGCTTATTTTAGCACCAGAGTTCTATCAGCCACTGCGTGATATGGGGACCCATTATCACGCCAAAGCCCAAGCAATTGGCGCTGCAGAAGCCTTGATGGAGCTCCTTAACCATCAAGTTGAAGCAGACAAGCCGCCTACAGCATTACAGCCTTTTTCTGCCAGAGCACCACTACAGCTAGTGATGCAAGATGTCATCGTTAATAGTCTCGATGGCAAAAGGTTAGTCGGGCCTATAAATTTAGAATTACACGCCGGAAAACATATCGCACTCGTTGGTCCAAGCGGTGCGGGTAAGAGTAGTTTACTTAATATGTTACTCGGCTTTTTACCCTATCAAGGCTCAGTATTGGTCAACGGTGTTGAATTGAGTCAACTCGATAAAGTGAGTTATCGCCGTCATTTGGCGTGGCTTGGGCAAGAGCCGCAACTGTTTCACGGCACGATCCGCGACAATATTGCAATGAGTGACCCAGAGATGAGTGATGAGACCATTTTGTCACTGCTCGATAAAGCCAACATTCGTGACTTTGTCGATAAACAAGTATTGGGGCTGTCCCATCCTATTGGTGAGCAAAGTGGAGGGGTTTCTGTTGGCCAGGCCCAGCGTTTATGTCTTGCCAGAGCATTAGGTCAAGACGCCAAACTGTTTTTACTCGACGAACCCACAGCAAGCTTAGATAGCCACAGCGAGCAAGCGGTGTTGTCTGCCTTAACGCAAGCGATGAGCTGTGCATCCTCATTGATGGTGACTCACAGATTGGACTCCTTAGCTCAGATGGACACTATTTTTGTGTTAGACAAAGGGCTTGTGGTGCAACAGGGGAGTTATAGCGATTTAGCCCGTCAGGTCGGGGTATTTCGCGATATGTGCCACGATCAACAAGAGATAGAACCAGTGGCAGTAAAAGGAACAGAAGATGAGGTGCGACTATGAAGCGTAACGGCGTGGCGCATCTGCTACCATTTTTAAAGCTGTTTCGGCGCCAATGGCTGATGATGCTTATTGGTTTAACTTTGAGTATTACCACCTTAATGGCGGGTATTGGCTTGTTGTCACTGTCTGGCTGGTTTTTATCGGCCACTGCGGTGGCGGGCCTCAGTGTGGCAACGGCGCAGGCATTTAACTATTTTACCCCAGCCGGCGGCGTGCGCTTCTTGTCGATAGCTCGTACCGCCAGTCGTTATGGCGAGCGTCTTGCTACCCATGAAGCCACCTTCAAGTTACTGACAACCCTTCGTTGCTGGGCATGGCGCAAGCTAATGCCACTCAGTGCCAGTGATCTTCAAGGGGTGCGTAGGGGCGATCTGCTTAATCGCTTGGTATCAGACATCGATACGCTCGATCACCTCTATCTGCGTTTAGTGACCCCAATGGCGGCCTCACTATTGATGATCGCCGCGCTCTATCTGTTCCTCGGTTGGTTTGATTCAACCCTGGCATTGACCCTGTGCAGTCTGTTGTTGATGTTGTGGGTGCTGTTACCGTTAACGTTTTACCAGTTGGGGCATAAGCCCGGCATTGAGCAACTGGATGCTAAGCGTCATTTTAGGGTGCTCATGCTCGAATATCTGCAGGGGCAATCTGAGCTAACCCTGTTTGGCGCAGTGACGCGTTTTCGTGGCGAATTAGATAAGGCTCAGTCGCGACTCTTTGCCAGTCAGGCTGCGATGGCCAATGTTACCGCGCTGAGTCAGGCCGCGTTAGTCTTATCTCACGGCTTGGCTGTTGTTACTTTGCTTTATTTGGCCGCCGATGGGGTTGGCGATAACCTGCCGCCAGGCCCCATGCTTGCTCTCGTTGTATTTTCGACCTTAGCCTGTATCGAGATGTTGATGCCACTGGCTGGAGCATTTCAGCATCTGTCTGCCTGTGTTTCAGCGGCTGAACGTGTTAATCAGTTGGTAGATAAAACACCTAGTATTGAGTTTGATGAAACCTCGCATCGGCAAGTCACCCAAGGTGCGCTAGTGCTTAAAGATATTGATTTTGGTTATCTTGCTGGGCATAAGGTGCTCAATGGGATCAATTTAACCATCAAAGCGGGCGAAAAAGTTGCGTTACTTGGGCAAACGGGCTGTGGTAAATCGAGCCTGTTGTCGTTAATTACCCGAGAGTGGCAGCAACAAGCGGGTGAGCTGACTTTAGATGGGCAACCTATTGATCGCTACAGTGAACGTGAACTGCGCCGCGGTATGACAGTGGTGAGTCAACGTATTTATCTGTTTACTGGAACGCTGCGAGATAACTTAACCTTAGCTCAGCTTGATGAGATACCCCAAGGCTTAACCCGTGCAGAGACAAAGGCAGCCGTTGCCGCTAATGACCTTAAGCTGATAGAGGTACTAAATCGAGTCGGACTAGCCACATTGACTCAAGGTGATAAGCCGCTAGATACTTGGATTGGTGAGGGCGGGCGTCAGCTTTCTGGAGGTGAACAGCGCCGTATCGGTGTCGCCCGAGCTCTGCTGCGTGATGCGCCGCTACTGTTACTCGATGAGCCAACAGAGGGGCTAGATCAACGCACCGAGCGAGAGATAATGGCGCTATTGTTAGCATTTGCACAAGATAAAACTCTAGTGATGATAAGCCATCGTCTAACGGCAATGGCACAGATGGATAGGATCCACCTGATGGACAATGGGGTGATTCGTTGCAGTGGCAACCATCAAACTTTGTTGCAACAAGATACGCATTACGCCAGTTTGCATCGAAGATTGCACAGCCCAAATGTGGGTTAACTGAGGTTAACCTAAGCGTTTAGCAAACTCTAAATAGCGTAGTACTTCGGCTTCGCTGAAAAGGTAGTCATCACCCTCGGCGATATTCGATAGCAGGTTTTCTCGGGCGTAGCGTTTAATGGTCGCGGGTGTTTTATCGAGTAGGGTGCAGACTTCATCGAGAGTCAGTTGTTTTTCGCTCATGCTAGGCTTCCTATTTGGATGTTTTGGCTTCCTACTTCTGCGTTGAATGGCCCCACAAGGGAACAAGCATTCCATCATACATTCGCCTTGAATGAGTGGCCAAAAAACACGCTGAGTAGATCACTTTCTTATACTGATCGGTATTAAGTATAGGAGCTGATCTGCAACGCAGTTAAAAATAAAAAAGCCAGTGATGTGAATCACTGGCTTTAATGTACAAGCGGTTTAAAACAGCTTATTACTCGTCGCTATCGCCTAAGGAAAGTAGCGTCGCATTACCACCGATTGCAGTGATGTTGTTGGTGCGGGTTTTCTCGGTTACGAAACGAGTTAAGTAGTGTGGGCCGCCCGCTTTCGGGCCAGTACCAGAAAGACCTTGACCACCAAATGGCTGTACGCCAACCACTGCGCCTATCTGGTTACGGTTAATATACACATTACCCACGTTAACCTTATCGGCCACTTCTAGCGCATGACCTTCGTTGCGGCTGTGGATGCCTAATGTTAAACCAAAGCCGGTAGAGTTAATTTCATCGATAACCTTTGGCAGATCGGAGGCTTTATAGCGGATCACGTGCAAGATCGGACCAAAGTGTTCTTTCTCAAGCACCTTGATTGAATCGATCTCTACCGCTGTCGGTGCCACGAAGTGACCATTTTCGCTGCCCGCTGGCAGCTCCAACTGGTTGATCAGACGACCCACCTGTTTGATATGATCGATATGGGCATTGAGGTTTGCCTTAGCGGTGGCATCAATCACTGGACCCACATCGGTTTTGACGAAACTTGGGTCACCTATGGTCAGTTCGTTCATCGCGCCTTTCATTACGTCGATAACGCGCTCTGCAATATCTTCTTGTAAGAACAACACGCGCAGTGCCGAGCAGCGTTGGCCTGCACTGGTAAATGAGGAAGAAATCACATCGTTAACTACTTGCTCAGGTTGTGAGGTTGAATCGACAACCATGGCATTTTGGCCACCTGTTTCGGCGATGAGCGGAATGATCGCACCATCACGCTGGGCTAGCGTCAGATTGATGCGTTTAGCCGTAACCGTAGACCCCGTAAAGCAGACGCCACCGATACGTTCATCAGCGGTGATCGTTGCACCAACCGTTGCACCAGTCCCCGGTAGGAATTGCAGCGCTTCTTTCGGTATACCCGCTTGGTGAGCGAGTTGCACTGCGCGGTAGCCAACGATAGAGGTTTGTTCGGCAGGTTTAGCTACAACCGTGTTACCTGCGGCTAGCGCCGCAGCGACCTGACCTAGGAAGATCGCCAGTGGGAAGTTCCACGGGCTGATACAGACGAATACGCCGCGACCTTGTAGGAATAGCTCATTAAGTTCACCCGTTGGGCCTGGCAGTAGTTCAGGCTTCGCCATCATCTTCTTTGCTTGTACTGCGTAGTAGCGACAAAAATCAACCGCTTCGCGAACTTCATCGATGCCATCTTGAATGCTCTTACCCGCTTCGCGAGTACAAAGTGCAATAAGCTCTTCACGATTTTCTTCTAACAGATCGGCGAGTTTTTGTAGTGCATTAGCACGAACCTCTACTGGCGTTGAACACCAGTTACCAAAGGCATTATGAGCACTGGCGAGTGCCTGCTCAACGGCTTGGTTGTTGGCAAATGCGACTTTACCAACCACCTTAGTGGTATCGAATGGGCTGACGACTTCAATGGTTTCACCACTGAGGGTTTCGCCGTTAACGATTGGACCTGCCGACCAGCTAGTGTCTTTAAACTTGTCTAAAGCCGCGAAGAATGGCTCTGACTCTGAAATGATATTCATGTTGATTCCCTTAGAGTTTTTACGCTCAGTACCAAATATATCTTCTGGCTGAACTATCTTGTTATTAGCTAGGGTTTTGTAGCCTTGTAGGGTCGTCAAAGGATGGACAACCAAAGATTCAATCGGTGTCTTAGGGTCGACTAACTTGTGTACAAACGAGGTGTTAGCCCCATTTTCAAGTAAGCGACGAACTAAATAGGGCAGTAGATCTTTATGGGCACCCACTGGGGCATAAATACGAACCGTACTGACACCGCTTTCTGCAAGCAGTGTGTCGTATAGCTCTTCGCCCATGCCATGTAAGCGCTGGAATTCATATGAGCGATCGCCCGCCATATCTGAAATAGCGGCAACGGTTTGGGCGTTGTGGCTGGCAAACTGAGGATAGATGGCACCACGAGTGGCATCAGACAATAGGTAGCGCGCGCAGGCAAGGTATGACACATCGGTGCCCGCTTTGCGCGTGTAAAGTGGGTAGCCACTCTCACCCGCGACTTGTGCCCATTTTAGCTCGCTGTCCCAGTAAGCGCCTTTGACTAGACGCACAGGGATCTCATCGCCTTGATTTTTAGATAAGCGGGTAAGCCAACATAATACTGGTAGAGCGCGCTTAGAGTAGGCCTGAACGACGATACCGAGTAATCCCCATCCCTTGGCTGCATCTGAGTTATATAGCTTTTCAAACAGTTTTAGCGATAGCTCTAGACGGTCGACCTCTTCGGCATCGATAGATACGCCGACATTGAGACTACGAGCTTGAATGACGAGCTTGATTAAGGTGTCATATAGCTCTGTCATGGTTCTGTCTTCGTTAGCCACTTCATAACGAGGATGTAGCGCAGACAGCTTGATAGAAATCGTTGGGCGTGGTGCCTCGGTTTCGTCGTAGTTTTCAGCGCCTAGGGTTGCGATGGCATTTGAGTAGTCATCGAAATACTTTTGCGCATCCTTCATTGTGAGTGCCGCTTCACCTAGCATGTCATAGCTATGGGTGTAGCCGAGCTTACGTTTGTTAACGCTATTTTTAAGTGCTTCTTTTACTGTGCGTCCAAGTACGAATTGCTTACCCATGATCTTCATAGCGGCAAGCATGGCTTGACGGATCACAGGTTCGCCTAAACGGTTGACTAAGCGGTTAAGTAAGCTGCTCGGTTTACCGTCGATATTTTTATCTAGATTAACGATCTTACCCGTGAGCATCAGTCCCCAAGTCGAAGCGTTAACCAGTGTCGAATCACTCTTGCTGAGATGCTCGTCCCACTTGGCGCCAGAGAGCTTATCTTCGATCAATGCATCTGCAGTTTCCGCATCAGGAATACGCAGCAGGGCTTCGGCTAAACACATCAGGATAATGCCTTCCTGTGTTTCTAGGCTATATTGCTGCAAGAAAGCATCGATACCGACCATAAGGCCTTTTTTATCGTATTGGCGGACCTTACTGACTAAATCATGGGCGCGCTGAGTGACTCGCTGGATCTCTGCTTCACTTGATGGAACCAGTTTAATCAGTTCAGCGAGGTATTGCTCTTCATCGACAATATAGTTGTTGGTGATCGCTTGAAAAAGCTCATCTAGGGTAGCTGAGTCGTATCGACCAGTTAGAACTTCACTTGCTTGGAACATAGTAATAACTTCCACCTGGACCTAATTTAGGGACAGTTTTGGCTTGAACAAAATGTATGTGTTAAGACGCTTATTATTTTTTGTATACAATCTGGCGCCTTTTTCGCGCCGATTATACCTCCAAAATGTGATAAGGAACACTGTTGTGATCGGGAATGTGAACTTTGCTTGGTCTGGTCGGTGGAGACTGTGCGCCAACCCAGTGTTTACGCGGCTTTGGGGAAATATGGATGTTGTCGATTTGTTATCATTTTTGAGGTAAAACAAAAAAGCCAGCAATCAAAGTGCTGGCTTTTAATCTATTATCGCTTGGGATCACCAGCGATTCTTTTGACGACGGCGAGGTCTAGGGAGGTAGGCAATAATAACGCCTAAGATTAATCCAATACCTGCGATCATCCCGCCTTGCTTGAGCTGTTCAAAACGCTCGTTATTTTGTATCTGTGTCAATTCACGCACTGCGCTATCACGTTCGTTACTGGCGATAGAAAGCTGCTCTTCGGCACTTGCGAGTTGTGAACGTAGTTGGCGAATGGTTTGATCGCTATTATTGGTTTGTGCTTTAAGCTCGTCGAGTTCAGCCTGAACCGTTTCTAGCTTAGCCTCCACTTCAGGAAGTTGCACCCTAAAGCTCTTATCACTAGCAACCAACTTTCCGTCGACCCAGCCTTCACGGCCCTTATGGTCAATAATTTTTACGTAGTCATCTTGAGTCTCACCTAGGTAGGTGATGGGTTGGCCTGCTTCGACACTGCCTAAGATACGATACTGAGTCCCTGGGCCGCCATGGAGGAAGGTGAAGACGTTATCCGAAATATATCGGGTTTGCTCAGCTGCCAAAAGAGTGGGCGACAGCAACATCAGTGCAACGATAGATAGTAGTCTTAACACTTTGAGTTCTCTTCAACGAAATATTGCCACATGCTAGGGATTTAGACACAATTTTGCAAGGGTTAGTTAAATTGAACCTAGGATAACAAAGGTATCTCAAACAGGCTTTTATTTTGCTGATAGCAATCAGTATAAGAAAGTGATCGCCTCAGGGTGTTTCTGGCAACTTACTCAAGACGAATGGATGACAGAATGGTTGTTCCCTTGTGAGGCCATTTAACGCAGAAGTAGGAAGCTAAAAACACGCCTAACAGGCGAGTTTTAGCACTTTTGATGCTGTGTTAACGAGTTTGCCCCTAGAACAAGTATGCGCTTCACTCGTTGCTGAGCGATCGCATCTTTATACTAATGGGTATAACAGCTTTATATTCCCTTTCTTATACTGATTGATATCATCTTCAAATTGCTTTTGTTAGGGGGCGTAGATGTTGGTATTTAGTCGCGCTAAAACAAAAAAGGAAGCCGATTGGCTTCCTTTTTAGATATATCTCTATATTAAGATCAATTATCCGAAGATACCCTTGATCATAAAGAAGAACACGATAGAGAGCGCCGCACCAGCAGGTAGTGTAACCACCCAAGATACCACGATATTGCGTACAACACCGATATTAATAGCTGCAATACCGCGAGCCATACCGACACCTAATACCGCACCGACTAAGGTTTGTGTAGTAGATATAGGAAGACCAGTACCAGATGCAATGACAACGGTAGACGCTGCTGCTAATTCGGCTGCAAAGCCACGGCTAGGTGTCAGGTGAGTGATGTTCTTACCAATGGTTTGCATTACGCGCTTACCAAAGATAGCCAGACCCATGACGATACCGACCGCACCAAGTGGCAGAATCCACCAAACAAGCGGTGCTTTGCTGCTGATCTCGCCGCCACTGTTAACGACAGATACAACCGCTGCTAGCGGGCCAATGGCGTTAGCAACATCGTTTGAACCGTGAGCGAAAGCCATACAACATGCCGTCACCACCATTAAGATAGCGAAGACTTTCTCTACATTACCAAACTGAGTTTGACGATCGGCTTTGTCGCTCATTTTCAGGCGCTTGATGGCAATCATACCCGCTAAGCCAACCAATACGGCAATACCTATCGCTAGGGCATAGGCTTCAAGGTTTGAAAAGTGAAGACCAACGTGTTTAAGCCCTTTCTTGATGGTCACAAGTGACATAACAAAGCCAGCGAGTGCCATATAGAAAGGCACATAACGTTTAGCATTTTCGAGAGGCTTATCGGTATTGAAAATCAGCTTTTGCACACTTTGGAATATCATAAAGGCGATAAAACCAGAGATAGCGGGTGTGACAATCCATGAGCCAACAATACCAAATACTTTACCCCAAGCGACAGAATCTGCACTCACACCAACAGAGGCGAAACCAACGATTGCACCTACGATAGAGTGTGTTGTTGATACAGGCCAGCCTAATGCTGAAGCGACGACTAGCCAGATACCTGCTGCAAGCAGAGAGGCAATCATACCGTATACCAGTAGTTCTGGAGAGTCGATGAAGTAAGCCGAATCGATAATCCCTTTACGGATCGTGCTTGTGACTTCACCACCTGCTAGATAAGCACCAGCAAACTCGAAGATCATTGCAATAATGATCGCTTGTTTAATAGTAATAGCGTTAGAACCTACAGAGGTTCCCATAGCATTAGCGACATCGTTCGCGCCAATACCCCACGCCATTAAAAATCCAAATGCGGCTGCAATAGCAATAAGCCATGGCCCATTGGTGACTAATACATCAACCATGTTGATACCTTGATAACTTGTGTTTTAGACGCGAGCTAACATTAGCTCTAGGCGGGAACCGACGCGCTCAGCAAGATCTGCTAAGTCTCCAACCCACTCAATTATCTTATAGAGGAACATCACATCGATAGGATTTAGCTCATTTTCAATGCTAAATAACTGACGACGGATCTTGATTTGTAGATCATCGGTATCTTCCTCGATCTGGTCGAGTTCACCGATCATTTTAGCGACAAGATCTACCTCACGTCCGCGAAAACCAGTTTCAAGTAGGTCATCGAGTTCGTTAATGGCTTGTTTTGCCTGCGCTACCGCGTCTAAACAACGCTGTAGATATGCAGAAAAAGGCTCTTGTATTGCTTCTGGGACAAGTAGTTGACGGCCAATGATTCGGCCTGAAATGTCTTTCGCTTTATTAGCGATCTTATCTTGCTGGGTAAGTAGCTCCAGTAAGTCAGTTCTTTCAACTGGCATAAATAAGCCACCAGGCAGAGTCAGACGGATCTCTCTTTTGAGTTCATCTGCTTCTCTTTCCGCTTGGCTGATTTGCTTGCGAAGTTGAACAGCTTTGTCCCAGTCGCCTGCGACAGTAGCTTCAAAAAATGGCACTAGAATCGACGCACAATCGTGCACTTTATCTATGTGTTCTTGTAACGGTTTTATTGGCGATTTTGCAAACACGCCCAAAATAGAGTTTACTGGCATTGCCGTGTACCTATTTAGGTTATTCCACTGTTGGAAAATGCGGGCGCATGTTAACCCAAGCGTCCGCGTATTGAAACTGTGTTTTTATATAAAAACCCACAGTTTTTATTCTAACGAGTTATATATAAACTTCAAAGCATAATCCTAAAGGGCATTTATTACAGCAATATTACACTATGAAGGCTTGATTAAATTATAATTAAACTTTCATGACATCTTCTGATTGGTTAATCAAAAAGTGAGCAATTGGCGAATGGAAGCCGAAATAGAACTTAAACTATTTTTCCCCGAAAAAGCACGAGAAGCCTTGGTTTCGCTGCTAGATAGTCTACCCCATAGTGAGCCAAAAGGATCAAAACATCTTAGTAATAGTTACTTCGATACCCCAGAGTTACAATTGCGTCATTGGGACATGGGATTGCGAATTCGTGGCTGTGACGGCTGTTTTGAGCAAACAATAAAGACGGCGGGCAGTGTGGTTGGCGGGGTTCATTCTCGTCCCGAATACAATATTGATATTGATCAAGTAAAGGTCAATTTATCACTTTTCCCTGAGAAGATTTGGCCAATCGGTGCAAATATTGAGCAGGTTGAACAGCAATTACAGTCATTGTTTGATACCGATTTTATCCGGATGAAATGGCATGTTTACCTGCAAGATAGCTTAGTGGAAGTGGCACTCGATATCGGTAAAATCTCCGCGAATGGGCTGAGTGAGCCGATCTGTGAGTTAGAATTTGAACTGCTCGCAGGCGATACTCAGGCACTATTAATTCTTGCAGAAGGTGTTGCTAAACAGATCCCCACTAGACTCGGACGAGCTAGCAAGGCCGAGCGAGGTTATCGTCTTGCTGCAATGGCGAGTCCGCTACAATTAGAGGCGTTGGAGTTTATTCAGTTAGGTCAAGTTAACGATCTAAAGCAGGCATTTGTTACCTTGTTGAGCACAGGTCTGGAACGTTGGCAGTTGCTCGAGGCGATGCTGTTGGAGTCTAGGGACTCTGTTGAGCAATTGCCGTTACTTAGCTATAGGTTGCGAGCTTGCGTGCGTCTTATTCGTTGTTCATTATCTCAATTTGAGCTATTGGATAGTGAGCTAAACCATGAGTTTGATTGTATTGAGCGTCATCTTGAGTATGTCGAACCAGGTTTGAGCTTAGCGGAGATCCTTGATAATGATGCGGCTTTACTTGCTAGTTTACCCCAAGCACAGCAGATATCCGTTGCTGCGAATCAAGGCTTAGCGGAATTAAATATGCCTAATGCAATAGATGCCATGCTCGCTGATACTTGTTATGGGCACCTGCAACTTAAACTAGTTAACCTGCTGTTTGAGTGCAAGGCTGGTAAAATTAATGTGGATATCGGTATGGGGCTACAACACTTTGCCGATAAGATGCAGGAGGCATCTTGGCAACGTATTACGCAGTTGATGCCCTCAAAAGCCGATCTCAACAGTGAAGATTATCAATCATTTGCCCAGGCGCTGGATGAAAGTATCTTTGTCGGGGTTGCTTATGGTGAGCTTTATGATGCTAAGGCGAGAGATCAGTTTCGAGCGCCGTGGCGAGACTTAGTGCTGGGGATCAGAACCTTAGCCGCTTATCGTTGTATTAATCTGCTTAGTCACCAGCTGGGGATTGATATGCAAGAGTGGCTCGACAATAAAGAGCATAGTTTGTTATTTGCGATGGAACATTCGAGACGTTCGGCGCTGAAAGCGCATCCCTATTGGTAGATCAGCTGATAACTAATGTCTTTATAACTTAAGTCTTGATGGTTTAAGCCTTGAGGTCTAAATTCATGATAAATAAAGCCCTGATGACGTTATGCTGTCAGGGCTTTTTAGTTTTCATTAGCTTTGTTTGTCATTCACCTGTTGTTTTAATTCGGCTATTTGTTTTATTAACTCTTGTTGATTCTGCTCCATTCTAGCCAGGGCTAGTTCCAACTCGCAGCGTATCTCTTTGCTCTGAACTTCCATTTTTTCGTGCTCGTCGGGAGCAATAAAGATGGATGCCATATAACCCGAAATTACCCCAAAGAAGCTGACGCCACAAATAATAACGATGCCGCCAATAAAATGCCCAACCGTGGTGACAGGATAGTAGTCGCCATAACCAACCGTTGAAATCGTCACTAATGACCACCAGATAGCATCTTCGGCGGTGTGGATGTTAGCACCGGGTTCGCCACTTTCGACAATCAAAATAAGCACTGAGGCGAAGGTTAATATGGTGACCATCGCGACCAATAAACTGGCTAATGTCGCTTGACGTCGCTGCTTCATCATAGGGACCAAAATTGAGCGGGTCATTCTAATTAATCTAATAACGCGCAATATTTGGAACAGACGTGCCATTCTGAGGGGTTCGACGGCTGGAATACTGGCAATAAGGTCGATCCAGTTATGCTTGATGTAATCGAGTTTGCTGTCGGCGCGGTATAAGTTGATTAAGAAATAGCTAATAAAAATGGTACAGATACTGGTATCAACAAACAGGAGTACTCGACGGGTTTCACTCTCTAGTTTGGCGAAGGTTAGCATCAACACTATGATCACAGAAATAAGTGACAATACCATCATCGCCAACTGAAATGGCGTTGGAGCCTGATTGATTGGAAGCAACCAGCGCTTTTTTTCTGCCATAAAATAAACCCTTAGTTTTGGTCAAATCGAGTTTTGACTCTTTGTCGGTGGTTTCGACTAGTTAGTTTATTCTTTTCCATCTACAAAATGAACCAAGTCGTCAAGTACTCTGCGCTTGATTTCCAGTTGCTCACTCGCATCGAGCTGGTATTTTTCTGCCAGTTTTTCATAGTCATCTAGGCTTAATGAGACGGTGAGACGGGGCCGCTTGGGGCGTTTGGTGACCGACAGACCTAAGATCGCACGTATTTGATCCGACGGGCTGACACCTGAATCGAGTGCTGCTTTACGGATAGAATATTGAAATTTTTCATCAAGATCGAAGGCGACTTGAGTTGCTTTAGCGGCTTTTTGATTTTGCAGCCATTGCTCTGGAAGTGGATTTTTGCTTTTAGTCATTAACTCACCTTAGGTCGTATCGCCTATTGATTATTCAACGGCATAATGTCGCCCGCTCCAACATTATGCACCATCTGTTGTCATGTTTTACCAGGCCAGTATTCGCGGATATCACTTAAGGGGCGATATAGAGTAAGCATGACATCGGTTTCACCACCCTCATAGACCTCGACCTCAACGGCAAATCGTTCTTCATCATCGAGTAACAGATAACTTTCAAATTGCTCGCCAGTTGCACCCTGTTCATCCTGTGGCGGACGTTGGCCTCGGTAGTCTTGGCGGTGAAAATAGCCAAACTGGGCAAAATTTATTTGATGGTATTGCTTTCCAAGCCACTGTTCAAGTTGCTCGGCAATAGGGTGTTGCACTGTCAGTTGAGCTTGAACATCTTCTTCAAAGATATCACTAAAGGCATCGAGATCGAATAGCTGCTCAACTTGTGCACGATTGATCTTCAGTGAAAAGCCAAGATAGGTTTCATCGTCTTCATCGAGTGATAAAAATAGCGTGTCATTACCATGACCTTTGAACACCCACTCTGTTATTTGTTTGCGTTCAAATTCATAAGTATTAATGGCTTCGACTCGCAGTTGTTGACCACGTAGCTGCGGGGGAAGAGCAAAGCTGTCGTCCATTGATATCATGTCACCAAGTTGTAGGTGGTTGGGGTGACTCAGTTGTCGTGGCGGTGGTGCCTTTTTACCAAAAAGCCCTTTTAAGAATCCCATGAAATACTCCTAACGCTGAGGGGAATGGCTAAAAAGCACCTGTAGGCTTAGCCTAGAGGTGCTTTTCATTAAATAGGCAAACGTGTTTATTTACGCGCTTTAAGGCGCTCTAACACAGCATTAGCATTAGATTTTTGTTCGCCAATCCCAGCTTCTGCCAATTTCGCTTGTAGCGATTTATCGCTGTTTTCTTCTGCTAATGTCTCAGAGGCTTTAAGGCGATCGTCAAACTGTTGCTGACGAGCCTTGATGCGCTCAAGTGAATCTTTAGCATTAAGCAGCTTAGAGTTACTGCTGGCAAATGAATCAGTGATTGTTGCGGTTGCCTTTTGTACGCTCTCAGTGGTTTTAACCATAGAAAGTTGACGTTGGTAATCCGCTAACTGACGCTCGGTTTTACGCACAAGTTCTTTAAGACGTGTCGCATGAGCGTTGAAACTGTCATTTGCCGATTGTTGCTCTGCTAGTTCTTGGTCTAGCATGGCAATCTTTTCTGCAACTTCTAATGCCAATGTTTCATTTTCTTTTTCAAGTGCTTGTGTAGCGTAACCTTCATGTTCAGAGATAGAACGCTTTAGGCGATCGATTTCTCGGCTAGCTTGCATCTCTTTGGCCATCACGTCGGTGAGTTCGCGTTTAGCTTTAGTGAGGTGCTTCTCTGCATCGCGGATCTCTTGTTCGAAAATACGAGTAGAGTTGGCATCGACGATACCTTGACCCACTTCGGTTGCACCACCACGGAACGCAGTTAATATCTTATTTAGAATGCCCATATTGAGACTCCTTTACAGTGTAACGGCTACCAAAACACAGATGCTTAGCTCACCATTACATGATTTAATTTGGTTAGTCGTTAGTTTAAGAAATCAGCGAGTTCATCGATAACTTCTAGGCAGTTGTCAGACAACACTGATAACTCCTGTTCAATTTCAAGCATGCTCGATTGCACTGACAGAGCACCATAAACCACATATTTGTCGTCAATCTTTGCAAACGATGACAGTGGCATTGGAATGTTTAGCTCAAGCATGGTTTCGAACATCTCACTGCGACGTTCTTGGTTAACTTCATCTTCGCCCCAGAGGTAACTAATACATAGCACTTGGTTTTCCGTTACCGATACAAACAATGGGATCTCTTCACGTCCAATAATATTGACCTGCAATACTTCAACATCACCGTCAATGGGATAGCAATCAAACTGAAAGCCTGTCTGGCTGTTGTCACCAAGAGCATTGAGGTGGTTTGCAATATTGTGAATGTTCATATTTGTCCTCTTTGACATATTATGTCTGCGGTTAAAGATAGCACTACGACATAATATGTCAAGTGCTATTTTGCTATTCAAAAAGTGTCAGGTTTTCATTTTCAGACCAAGCCTGCTGATGATAACGATACAACTGCGTTGAGCCGATTGCATTTATCTTTACCTCATCAGCATGATCGTAATAATTGCCAGGAAATTCGAAGCTACCCTTAATCAGTCCAGGTGTCAGCCAGTTTTCTTCAATCGACAGACTCGTTAATGTTTGCAAACGTTGCTTGGCATCTTTGCCTGTCATTGTTGCAATACTCCAGCCCCACTCACCAAAACTTGGCACGTTATGATGGTATTGCTGTACATTAAAGCCCGCACTGGTGAGGGTTTTACCTACAGAAATAAACGCGTTAGGGGCATGGTAAGGGGAGGTGGATTGAACCGTTAGGGCGCCGTCCGCACTCAATAGTTCCTTCAGCTTACGGTAGAACATATCTGAGTAGAGTTTGTTGAGATCGGGATGACTCGGATCGGGAAGATCAACAATAATGGCATCAAACTTATCGCCGCGTTTAATCAGTTTGTCTGCACCATTAAAGGCATCATCGAAAATTAGCTCTACTCGTTTATCGTTAAGCGCATTTCCGTTGAGCTGGGTTAGTGCGTGCGAAAGTCTTGTTGGCATCTGTTGATCACCAGACTTAAATAGCTTGACCAGATCAGCGTCGAGATCCATTAGTGTCACGTGTTCTGGGTGCCACTTAAGTACTTGGCGTAGTCCTAAGCCATCTCCGCCACCTATGATCAAAATATTGTTGCGTCTTGCACTCGCTTCGAGTGTCGGGTGAACTAAAAACGAGTGATAGATGTGCTCATCTTGGCTGGCAAACTGCAAACGTCCATTGATATAAAGTGAATAAACAGGTGGCAGGTTGTTACCTCGTAAACGTTCGGTAAAGGTGAGTTGCTGAAAACGGGTTGATTTGGCAAAGATCACCTTGTCTTTGTAGAGCAGATTATTAAATTGCTGCTCCCACTGTGGCCCATGATTGGCTAAAATTAGCAATACCACGCTGGCAATGAGATGCCCTGCCAGTAGTATTTTTGCATGACGAATTTTGTGCCAAAAACGCCAGATAAAAATAAAGCCTGCCAGCAGATTAAAGCTCGCCGTAAGGGCCGCTGCCAGCTGAATATCGATGGCCAACATGAGTGTTACCCAGATCGCCGCGCCAACGCCAGCACCTATATAATCGGCGCCATAAATGGTGCCCGCATTATGTAACAGATGTTCTTCGCATAGAGATTGTCTCACCCTGGCGATAAGTGGGATCTCCATCCCTATCATTAAGCCCAGTAATACCCCCCAGAAATAGGGTAAGTACTCACTGAGTTTTTGCAGTTTACCAATGAAGCCGCCTTGAGGCAGTTGGTCGGGTGGCAGGCCTATGGTGTTGGCTATAATCATTGGCAGTTGCTGGCCAAAGCCGATAACGGCGGCGGTGATCAAAATCGCTAATGCACCACACAGGGCTACGCTGAGTTCTAATATGGCAAATCCAGTAAAGGCGCAGCGGATTTTTCGGGCGGCAAATGCCCCAATCCCCATGGAAACAATCATCAGGCCTATCATAGTGTAGATAGCGGCTTCTAATGCGCCAAGTACGCGACCAGCGTAATGGGAGAGTAAATATTCGTAAATCAGACCGCAGGCTGCTAATACCGCCATAATGCCGAGCAGGAGTAGATCGTCAAACCAGGTTAGTTTTTTAGCGCCAACAGGGGTTGGCGCTGGGGGATAAGTTGATTGCATTAAATCCTTTAAAGCGCGAGCGAGTTAGATCATAAGACTGGTGAGAATAAGCGCGATTGCAACGCTAATAGCCAGCTCTACCGTGGCAATACCAATATTGTGTTGTTGTTCTACCTCAGCGGCTAAATCGATGTTGGCAAGCACTAACTTTTTGACTAACGCTTGTAGTAATGACAGCGCGACTAACATGATCACAGAGAACACCAACCAACCCATAATATTATTAAAATGGGCTTCTGGCGTAAAAATAATGAAATGGCTAGCAGCATTAAAGCTTAACGCCATCGCTAGCATATAACCGCTATGACGAATAGCAACAGCGATATCACCGTTGGCAAGCGCTCCTTGCATTGAAGCATTCTGGTTGCGTTTAGCGTAGCCTTTTTCACGCATTCTGGTCAGCAGCACTAGCATTAGCTGAGAGACAGCAAAGGCACTGAAGATAGCAATAAAGGTATCTATAGTGAGGTCTTCTACCCAGATAAGTACCGCGCGAATGATGATCGCCGTGGCAATTGCAGCGGTGGCATCGACTATTGCGACAGACATATTGCCTTTAAGGATAAGGGCGTTTTTGTCTATCTTGTTAAGGACGATTTTGTCATGTAGCAGACGCCCAAACTTGATCAAGATTAATCCAAAAATACCATAGGCACTCATGCCTATCGCCTCAGTTAAATATGAGGTCGCTGCTTCACCTGTTATTGCGCCTGTTAGCACAATACCTAAGGCCGCTACAGCGCCTGCAGTACTGATCCCAAAGGCAAAATTGTCTTGCTCAGCGAGTTCGTGAGTACTATTCACTTTAATGCTCCAACCTTGCAGGTAACGCATTGCTGTTAATAGCACTATCGCAATCGTAAGATCGATACAGAGTATGATTGCCAGATCTTGTGTGATGCCGAAGTTTTGAAAAATTGTCATCTCGATTTCCTGTTTATTTGCCTCGACGGACACCGCGAGTCGTGCGACTTCCTGAATTTCTAAAGTTACTATTTTTTGAGTAGTTTGAACGGAACTTACTGCCGCCCGTTGCTCTGCCTACGGTACTCGCCTTGGGGACACTGCTGCTTTGGCGTGAAAGGCTGGTCGAGCCGGCCCGTGATTTAGCATAAGGGCTATCGAACCGCTTACCTTGATTAGCAAATTGCTTCTTGGTGCGTTCAAAGGTTTGATTTTGTGCTTTAGCCTGTTTTGGCGAGGTATAGCGATAGCGGCCTACGTCGTTGTAATAACTATAGTTGCGACGGCTAGACCAACGGTCGTAATAGACTGGGCCTCGCATCACGTTAGAAAACATCGAGTACATGCCATACCAAGCCCAAAATGACATGCCATTAGAGCCTGTTTGCCAGTTACCATAGGCGGGATTTCCGACTAATTGACTGCCGGCACCAAAATCTTCGGCACCATTGGCGAGCACCGCTGCTTCTCGACTAATAGAGTTAACCCGAGCAAGGGCGCCATCGGACATGTCAGCGACAACGTTAACTGGGTCGGAAAGCATATCGTTAAATAGACTTGGATCGGCTGCTTGGTAGAGATTATTCGCCTCTTCGAGTTGTTGATCAAGATCGACGAAATTATTGCCATTACCTAGTTCGCTCAGACGGCGTTTTAACGAGGTATACATCGGCCCCTTGCTGGTGCCATCTTTGGATAGCTCATTGAGCAGTGGAACCAGCTCGGTTTTCTGGCTTTCGAGTATATTGGTGTATTGCTTGAGAAGGTTGGCGTTACGGATCTCGCCATTGTCCAACATCTGACCTAAGGTGTTGATACGTTCCTGAGCTAATTGCTGAAATTTTGCGATTTTTTCAGGCCTGTCATCACCACAGCCAGTTAAGGTCAATAGTAATACTAGGGTGACGATTCGCATTAGCATCACTGCCATGTGTTCTCCATAAAATTTAGTTTAGATTGAGACTGATAATGGATGATCAGTTAATCACTTCTTTGCATAATATCGCGATTAGATGGATTATAGTAACCCTTAAGCATGATCAATTCGTTATCTACTGCTGTTTTATCACGGCCTAGTGCCTAGATGGTGACAGCTTAGTTTCAATTGATACATATCTATATCACTCAAGACATATTATGTCGACCGTTTAAATGTTAGGGATTGTTTGGGCTATGGAAAATATTCGAGAACAAGTGTTACCCCAAGTAGTCAATCAAGCTGCTGAGCAGCACTGGCAGCGCCTTATTGAAGTATGGCCAGATATGCCCGAACAACTCACGACAGCCCAAGAGTCAGAGTTACGTCAAATCATGGGCTTGAGTGATTTTGTTGCCGAGCAGTTGTGTCGGCATCCTAACTGGGTAATGTCATTTTTTGAAGGTCAACTTCAGCAGTTTGATCGTTCTTCATTTTCATCGGAGCTTGAGTCTTTACTCTGTGGCGCCAATGATGAGGAACAAGCCAAAGCGATATTGCGCCGTTATCGAAATCGGCAGATGGTGCGTTTAGCCTGGCGGGATTTTCTCGGTTATAGCGCTCTTAATGAATCACTATTAGATCTTTCGGCACTGGCCGAAGCTCTTATTATTGCGGGACGCGATTGGCTCTATGGTCAGATGTGCCAGCAATATGGCACCCCATGTGATAGTGACGGTAATCCACAACCGTTAATCATTCTCGGCATGGGGAAGCTGGGGGGGCGCGAGCTAAACTTCTCCTCTGATATCGATCTCATTTTTACTTTCCCTGAGCATGGTGAAACCGTCGGTGGTCGCCGCTCTCAAGATAACCAGCAATTTTTCATTCGCATGGGGCAACGTTTAGTTAATTTATTGCATCAAGTCACGGTCGATGGTTTTGTCTATCGCGTTGATATGCGCCTTCGACCTTATGGTGAAAGCGGTCCGTTAGTGGTGAGCTTTAGTGGTTTGGAAGATTATTACCAAGAGCAGGGAAGAGATTGGGAGCGTTATGCCATGGTTAAGGCTCGCGCGTTAGGGCCTTGGACCGCACACTCTGATGAACTGCACGATATGCTGCGCCCCTTTGTTTACCGACGGTATATCGATTTTTCTGCTATCGAATCATTACGGAAAATGAAGCAGTTAATTACCCAAGAAGTGAGGCGTCGTCAGTTAACCGACAACATTAAGCTTGGTGCTGGTGGGATCCGTGAGGTCGAGTTTGTGGTACAAAGTTTTCAGCTAATTCGAGGCGGCCGTGAGCCTGCGCTAAGGCAACAGAGTCTATTTGCGGCGATTGATACCCTATACAGCTTAGGGCAACTGGAATACCTTGCTGTTGACGAGCTTAAGCATAGCTATTTACTGCTGCGACGGGTCGAAAACCTATTGCAAGCAATTGCTGATCATCAAACGCAAACTTTGCCGTCGACTTACCTCGATTGGCAACGCCTCTGTTTCGCCATGGGAATGGCGGGTGAAGCCCAATTACGTACTCATATTGAAGATGCGATGAGCAAAATACATCGCTATTTTAGAGAAACCGTGGGGGGGCATGATAATGATGAAATCAATGATCTTTGGACCCAGCAGCTGTGGAATATCCAAGATGATGAAGATGCTATTAGCCTGATGGCGGAGCAAAGTATCGAAGATCAAGACCTGTGGCCTGCACTTAGACGTTGGCGAGATACGGTAGCCAAGCGCACTATTGGGCCGCGAGGGCGTGATACATTAGATAAGCTGATGCCGCTGCTGTTGCAAGAGTTTACTCATTTGTCACATCCCTCCAAAGCATTTGCGCCAGTATCTAAGGTACTAGATCAAATTCTGACTCGTACCACCTATTTAGAATTGCTGTTTGAAAACCCTGGCGCGCGTCAGCAGTTAGTGAGTTTGTGTCTTGCCAGCCCCTGGATTGGTGAGCAGCTGGCGAAGTTTCCGATGTTGCTCGATGAGCTTATCGATCCCGCTCACTTATACGACACCACATCCCTTGATGATTATCCGAGTGAGCTGCGCCAATATCTGTTGCGCGTGCCCGAAGAGGATATGGAGCAGCAGATGGAGGCGTTAAGGCAGTTCAAGTTATCTCAACAATTAAAGATTGCTGCCGCCGATGTCACTGGTGTGTTACCCGTTATGCAAGTAAGCGATCATTTGACCTTTTTGGCAGAAGCTATTATTGAGCAGGTGGTGGCTCAAGCATGGCAACAAATTGCAGCGCGTCATGGTGTACCGCCTCATCTCGAAGCGGGCGATATGGGTTTTGGGGTTATCGGTTACGGTAAAGCTGGAGGTATTGAGCTCGGTTATGGCTCCGACCTTGACTTGGTTTTTCTGCATGACTATAGCCGTGAGAAATACCCTAACAGCCTAGAAACCAATGGTGACAGGCCGATCGATATTAGTCACTTCTATCTTAAGTTGGCTCAACGTGTTTTGCATCTATTTTCGACTCGTACCACCTCGGGTGAATTGTATGAGGTCGACATGCGTTTACGACCATCTGGCGCCTCAGGATTATTAGTCAGCGAAATTGAATATTTTGGTCTCTACCAAAAAGAGGAAGCGTGGACATGGGAGCATCAAGCATTGGTGCGAGCGCGATTTCTATTTGGTGACAATGCGCTCGCGGCGCGATTTAGTCAGCTAAGGGCTGAAGTATTAGCGACTAAAAGAGATACAGTACAGCTGGCAAAAGAGGTGCGAGAGATGCGCCAGAAGATGCGAGCGCATTTACTTAAAGTCGAGGACGGTTATTTCGATTTAAAACAGAGTGCAGGGGGAATTGCCGATATTGAATTCATTGCTCAATATTTGGTGCTTGCTAATACTCACGCATATCCAGAGTTGGCTATCTGGTCCGATAATGTGCGGATTTTTGAGGTGTTATCTGAACTAGAACTCTTACCACATCTGAGTGCACAGCATTTGACTCAGGCTTATTGTTATCTTCGAGATGAGAATCATCACCTGACCTTGCAACAGCAAAGTGGCAAACTACCGATAGAAATGGTGGCGTTGCATACGCAAAGGGTATTAGATATCTATGAGCAGATTTTGGGTATCTAGGGCCTGCGGAGCTTGTAAGATTATTTTGGCAGCGAATTGTGGGGTATTTATACAAGGCAGAAGCTTTGTAGCGTAGTGATGGCAACCAGTATAAAGATGTGAGCCCTCTGCGATAATTTAGCGCTTATGAGGCAAAACAACGAGTTTGAGCCTAGTTGAACTAGGCTCAAACTCGTTAACACCGCATCAAAAGTGCTAAAACTCGCCTGTTAGGCGTGTTTTTACCTTGCGACTTTTGTGTTGAAGCCCTAACTAGGGCACAAGCATTCCATCATCCATTCGCCTTGAATGAGTGGCCAAAAAAACACGCAGAGTAGATCACTTTCTTATACTGATTGGGATTACTTATTATCGGAGCGAAGTACCAGTTCCACACGGCGATTAAGCTGCTTACCTGCATCGTTACTATTGTTTGCGACGGGGGCATATTCGCCAATCCCCTTGGCGGTAAGCTGTTGCTTGTTGATGTTGTGCTGAGTTGTTAATGACTGCACTACTGCTTTAGCCCGCTTTTCTGATAACACTTGATTGTAGCTCTGCTTGCCTTGATCATCGGTGTGACCGATAACATAAAAGTCTTGCTTCGGGTGCGCCTTAAGGTAACTTGCGACAATCGTTATCACTTCGGCGGCTTCTGGTAACATTTCATCGCTATCAAACTTAAACAACAGGCCGTCTAGCGCCACGTGACCCGTTTGCGCAATTTTATCGGTTAGACCTTCTAGATCAATAACTAACCTATCATCTACTAGGCTAGTTTCTTCAACGAGCTTAAGCTCGCTCCATAGGCCATTTTTGTAACCTGTAATGTAGACCATGGCATGCACATTACCCTCGGGGCGAGTTAAGGTATAGAGAGAGTAAAACTGATTTTCATCCTGTCCGATATGTGCAAATGTTTTGATGCGTGGATGAATTTTTTGTGATTGACCACAATCATTACCTTGGCAGTGAAATCCGCGCACAAAACCGAGTTTTTCTAACGCCGCCTTGTAATTGGCATTGACCTCATACTCAGAATAACCACGAGGAAGTTTATAGTTTATATCGGTGATCTTACCTTCAAGGGTTTTGATTTTGTGTTGGTCTTTATCGACGCCATCGAACACTAAGGTTTGGCCAAATCCTTGTTGTAGGTAATCATGAATATAGGCACCGGGTAGTCTGGCTATCATGGGATGATCGCTAGCGCCTTGCGTATCCTTATTTGTTCTGTCTTTAAATGACTCTTGTTCTACCACCGCGCCGAGATAGGCTTGATTGGTTGTTAACAGATCCAATGGTTCATCGATTTCCTCGATAATATCCAGTTGCAGCCCAGCACCATTTTGCCAATTGGCGGCATAGACTGAGAGGTAAACTTGTTTGTTTTTAAGGGGGAGCTTAGCTGTGAGTAGCGCCGGAGAGCTTTTAGGAATATCGTGAAGCGGACTCACTTGTTTCGATAGTTTGCTCTTGTTACCACAGGCATCTAGCTGACACTCAAACAGTATGTTGCCTCCTAGCTTTATAATTTGTGCTTTATAGTTATTAACGGCATGGCTAGGGTCATAGCTGGTGGGCAGTTCATAATAGATGCGTTTTAGCTGTCCGGCATAAGTTTGAGTTTGATATGACCCCTTATCAATACCTGAGATAAAGGCAAAAGGAATATAATGACGAGTCTGCTTTTTATAAACCTGGCTATCGACAAGCGGTGTAAATGGCAGTTGCTCTGTCTCTGCTTGAGCGCTAAGCGCTAAAGTACTACATAGTGCTAATAACATTTTTTTTATCATTGTATTTCCTTTTACAGTTTATTGGCTAAAGGCCATCGACTATCTATGTCGCTCAGTTTCTGTCGCTCAGCTGTTTGGTTATTAGTTTTTGGGAGCAGAGCAATCGGTTAACACTGTCAGCGATTTTTTGCCCTTGTCCACCTGTTGCATTAACGCCATCATTTCATTGGGGTTAAGTCCTTTATACATTAAGGCGACATTAGGCTGGTGCGCTAAAGGGGCTAACCGCGAGCAATCTGTAATGTTCATGATGGAGACCGATGTTGCTTGGCTTTGTGCTAATGCCTGCCAATCTTGAGTGTCGATATTTGACAGCATCAGGTTGGCTGATAGTCCGCTGATATCGCCAAACTGGGTTATCTGACTTCGCTCTAAGTTGAGCATTTCTAATTGCGCTAAGCTCGATAAGGGGGATAAATCAGTGAGCTTGCCGCCCATTAAACTGACTGTTTGCAGTTGTTTGAATTTTTGCAGGTCGTCAAGATTTACTGTCGATGACAGACGGCAGTTAAGCTGGGTAAGCTCATTGCTGTTAGTTAATTGAAGCTGCTTGGCGCTAGCTTTTATACAGCTTGCTATTTGTGGATCGTTAAATGACATTGCACCGATGGAATATGATGGCGAGCGGATTAGTAATATATCTAGGGTGACTCGCTCATTGTCGGTCTCGACAACACCGGTAATACGGGCTTGGTATGGCAGGCTTATATCTGCTAATGCTGAATCAGGCAGTTGTAACTGAAGCTGGTCATTAATACTGAGTTGATTGGTCAGCGTAAGTTGCTTGAGTTCAGCTATATCGCTGACTTCAAGAGTGCTAAGATCGTTAAAATAAGGGAGATCATTAGCCGTAAATTCATAGCTTAGCGTCAGTGTTTCAACTGACTTGTTCTGTAGCTGCGGTGCTTGAGGGTCAGGTGCCCTTGTTAGATCCGTCTGCAACGTCGCGTGATCAAATTCATCTGTCGCCCCATGTTGTATCAGTTTCTCAACCAGTTCAGTTTCGACGATCTGAACATCTTCAACCAGAGAGGGCAGAGCCTCAGACAAATAGCAGAATTTAGACACCTCAAACATGTCTACCAGCATATTGACCTGAGTTTGACCAAGATTGAACGCCACTAATGCCGAGAACGCTTCGGCTTCATCTCGGGTTGTTCGCAGGGAGTCGATGTTATCGACATAGTCTTGCAGTTCAGTTGTAGTTTGTTGAAATCGCGCTAATTGCTCGGGTTGGTAGCAGTCGCTGTCTTTATCGATGTTTGCGAGAAAATGCTGATAATGAGGTAAGTACTCATTAGCGAGCGCTAACATCTGCTCGGCAGTCTGTGTCATATCACCGATGAATTCGCTTTGTAGCACGATTTTAGCGCTTTGAGTTTCGTCCAGCTTTTGTGATAACAGCTCCATTTGCCGAGCATGCTGTTTACTGAGTCGATGAGATTGTTCGACGATAGTGCTGGTATCTTGTTTGAAATTCAGGATGGCATCGCGGGTCGACATTGCGAGTAGCTCGCTGCTGAATGTTATCGCTGTGAGAACAAATATAAAAGATATTGCCGAGCAGCGGTCGTACGCTAGTCTTAATAATCGCTTGATTGCCATTAGCTTCCCTGTTTATACAATCAATCTAACCTTGATTGACGACTCTCCATAAAGGTTGCCCACAAAGCTGATTTATAAAGCTGATTTATAAAAGCTATACCACAAAAGATGGGCCATGAGATATTAATTCAGGGGGGGAACAAGCCCCCTGAATAATCGTTAAGTCGAAATTTAGAAATATAAGTTATCGACTAACTTTTCATTGACATATAACTCGCATTTATCGGCCGTGCTGCTCTTTGATGATTGCACTACACTTGCGATGGCACCAAAGGCACCGCCTTGATTACCTAACACTGAACCAAAGTAGCAATGACTGCGTACAGCAAAATCTCTGTAATTGGCGTTTAAGTTTTGAGTTGGAGTGTAAGGAGGAAAACGGCCTTGCATAATGGGGTCGCCGTTTACGGTTAAGATCAAAATATTTTTCTTATCGTGATAACTGCCATTAAATTTGAGCACTGTACCATCGACTTCGACCGTTTTTTCGAGTGCCATACGAGGGCCTGGATCTGAAGCACAACCAGTAAGAATAACGGCAAGTGTTAAGGCAGAAAGTGAAGCATATTTCATTAAAATAGTCCTTTATATCAACAGTAAATCGTCCATCAAGGAGTGGATGTTAATCTAGACAAAAAAGCATCACAATGAGATGTAACCTTATTTGCTAAAAATAAAACTTTAGTTTTACGCACGGATTGGTAAGCCCCTAATTTCTTAGACACTTAACTGTTTCTCAAAGTACTGTTTTTCGAACTGCACAGGAGACAGTCCATTATTACTACCATGACGACGCACAGGATTATAGAAATATTCGATATAGTTAAATATTTCTGAGCGAGCTTCATCTCTGTTTTTATAGATTTTTCTCTTAACTCTATCTTTCTTCAGCAACGAGAAAAAGCTTTCCGCGACAGCATTATCATGACAGTTTCCTCGTCGACTCATACTGGCTTCTAAATTGTGCTCTTTTAAGAAGCTACGCCAATCAGAACAGGTATATTGCACTCCTTGGTCAGAATGTATCAAAACCTTACATTTCGGTGAACGTCGCCAAATGGCCATTAATAGTGCATCAATTACCAAGTCAGCTTTAGGTGTATTCTTCATCGTCCAACCCACGACTTGACGAGAAAAAAGGTCAATAACAACTGTTAAATATAGCCAGCCCTCATGCGTACGGATATAGGTAAAGTCGGTCACCCAAACCTTGTTGGGTTCTGCGACATCAAAGCCACGATTTAACGTATTTGGTGCCGTGTGGCTAATATTCCCACCTCCAAAGCTTGGATTGCGTTTGTAACCTCGAATGGCCTTTATTTGGGCTTCCTTCATTATTCGATAAACACGATTTTTCCCGACGCTTTCGCCATCGTCTTTTAAATCTAAAGTCAGGTTTCGATAACCGTAGACACAACCGCTCTCTAGCCAAAATTGCTTAATTTTGCCCAGAAGTCGCTTATCTTCAATGGTACGCTTACTACAGGGCTGCTTTAGCCAAGCATAAAAACCACTACGATGAACATTGAGCACTCGGCACAGTACGGCTATGGGATATTGGTCGAGTCGAGACTTTATGAACGTGTACTTTTCTTTGACTCGCTTGCAAAGTACACGGCGGCCTCCTTTAGTATATTTCGCTCTTCCGTGACTCGCCGAAGCTCTGCTTTCAGTTTACGAATTTCGTCTTGCTGATTATCAATGGTGATGTGTTGCTTCTCTGGTTTATCGAACTTGTTAATCCAGTTATGCAAGCTTTTAGTTGTGATACCTAACCTTTCTGCCACATCAGCGATTTTATAACCACGTTCAGTGACTTGTTTGACGGCTTCAATTTTGAACTCATCAGGATAACGTTTTCCGCGCATGTAACACCTCATATTTTTGGTTCATTATAACTCTATGAAGTGTCTATTGTTCTAGGGGCTTACCACTTGCTATCAAGACCGTAATATTGGCTTAAGAAGGTGATGTCGAACCATTGCAGATTTTCTTGCAGGTGCTTGAGTGATTTCATCGCGATTGAGAATCCTTTGCTAACTATGGATACAGTGCATCATGACTTTTTATTTCCGCTTAAGTTGATAGAAAGGGCAATAAAATTGCCCTTCTAGTACGAGTAGAACCCTCGAACACTGCGACTAATTTAAGGTTATAGCCTTAGTGAGCGGAAATACCAGTTCTCGCCTATACGAAGGAACTTACAAGCCGTTGAGGTACTGTTACCTTTGCCACTGTCGCCCAGAGCTGCTCCAGTTCAGGTGGCCAAACTGACTATGCCATTACACCATATGATTACCTACAATAACTTAATAACCTTCCACTGGTTTTGTAAATAGGCTAGCTTGCAAGTTCCAGACCCTTGAATAGCCTTGTTAGTCTTTGGTGATATCGTGTCGAAACGGTATGCAACCCACAACGCTAAGTCATAACCCCGCTGTTTTGCGCTTTCACTAACTAAGTTACTGGTGGAGTTTTTAGCATCTTCAAAAGCTAACGCCGCATTTTCATCTATTTGATAATTATCGATACCTAAATATGATGTTTTAAAATATTTATCATGTAACTCAGATAAATGTACTTTTACTTGCTCATCCGTTGCTGGTATTGCAGCAAACACCTTTCTGAATAATTTTACATCTTGATTTCTAACAACATCGACTGATGCTTTACACAATGCATTCGGCTCTGACTGATCAATTTTTTTTGCTGCTGCCAACCACTGAATTAAATCTTTATCATCAGGAGAACCCATTGAAGGCGTCGATATAAGTAGAAATGAAATGATAGCGATCAATTTGTACATAAAAACATCCTTTTAATTTTACGTTATTTCTTTACTAACTCTTAAAAACTCACAATCAATCATATATGTAATCAATTGAACATACACTAAAAAAAATAGTGTTTCATTAGTATGCCTGTGACAACGACATTGGCTAAAACAGGAAATGTGAGGGCTATTATATTAGGCAAAAAAGTCCATGACCAATTGCCGTGCTGCGTTTTCATTGGATAGTCAAAAAAACGCAGCAGGTAAACAATGTGCTTAAGCGGGAAATACATCGCATTAAGGGTAATGACTTCACCGTTTTTTAGCTTAATATCACAAGCGGTAATATGATTGCGCACATGTAGACGATGCATTTGAGATTTATACTTTACCGTGAGGTGCTCAATGTCATCGCGTTGTAACTCCAACGTCCCCAACGGTTTTTTGATTATCGCATTAGCAGGAATGGCTAGACGCTGCTGGCTCACATAGCAACGTAATGTCCCACTAATACCGTAACGTCGCCTAACCAGCCAATACCGCCCTATTAAATAGACAGGTAATAATCCCACGTTGATTAATACTAATGCACGAGCAAGCTCAGTATTAGGGAAGTTAAGAGGTAACACCGCCAAACCGACCATCAAAATAAGCAATAACAGCGAAACACCTAAAGAAAGAGGGTAACCTATATTAGCGACATATAAACTCACATCACTCTGTGCATTAAAGTTACGCATCCCTTTAATGTGCAGGTTATAAAACCAAGATTTATCATCTAACTCTATTTTTTTAGCCATATTTACTTCTAATTATTTGCTCTTTCTATAAATTTACTCTTTATTCTCATAATAGTTTTACACTGACCATCGCAGAGATAAAACGACAACAAGTAAACAGAGGTTAATGTATGCCACATAATGCGAATAAGCGTTTAATGCATAAAACTGTGCCCCTTTCGGGGCGAGTTAAATTAATTACCAGTCGTAGGGCACTCTGTTGGCTCAGCTGCAGACTCATTCAGTAATACTAATGGTGCTGAAAGCTTAGATTTACTTTTACTGACAACACTAGAGCCACTTTTAACCGTTAGCTGATAAGTCTTATGTGTGTTAGGGCATAAATCTCGTCCAGATAACTCATCTCCGCTGACACTAATAACATCACCTGCAAACTCGATATAATAAGTTGCAATACCGTCATCAGCCCTAATACCCGTTAATTGTACAGTGTGATCACCATCATCTAATGCAACTGTTAATGGGCCCACCTTTCGTTCTGGTTGGTTATTATCATACACCACCCGGTTATCCACACTCAGTTTAAACACATCATCATTCAAATTACCATTATCTCCAAAAGTAATAAGTACAGCTGCTGGACCAGAGAATGGATATTCATTGCTTAAACCACCAGCTACTTCAACTGTTACATAACCAGAGGCAACCCCACTAGGGAGAACAACCGTTAGTGAGTCAGTAGATGCAGATTTGACTGGGGCTGTTAGGCGTTGACCATTAGCACCACTAAAAGTTACTTTATTACCTGAAACTGAGCGACTAAAGCCAACCCCCGTAATAACAACTTCTTCACCCGCACTGGCTTTAGCGGGGGTAATATCCGCAATCGTTAAATCACTGCCTATGAGTATGTCATAAGGCACAGTTGCAACTTTATTAAGATGTTCAACCTCTACTTTTAATGGGCCAACAGCGGCTTCTATTTCGCTTATATATTGCAAATAAAACGTCAACTCCGTACCTTGCTTATTAACATAAGATACCTCTGTAGACAATTCTTTTTCTCTATTGCCAAGGTCGTAAACCTTAACTTGGGGAGGAGTTGGTTCAAGACCCAAGCTACTGGGTATTTTTGCCATGCCACTTCCAACAATGGTAAAACTTTTAGTCTGGCCTGTTTTTTGGATCATACGCGGGGTAATGTCAGATGCTTTAAGGCCCCACGTAACAATAAAATCAAGTTTAGTAGGTACAACAATTAAATCTTTAATCGTCGCCACCATATCTATCATTGAAGAAGCGAGAGTACTTGCTTCATATGCCGCAGTAACCTGCCCCCAACCAGGAATAAACTTTTCAGCTACTTTTTGAGCTATTTTTAAAGCAAACTGTTCTGGGGTAATTTCTAACGTAGATAGAATTGCTTTTGTCACTGGCCCATAAGAACCAAGATCTAAAGGATCACTAAGCACCTTTTTAATTTCACTCTCATACAAGCCTTGGCCTATTGCGCTAGCAAGATTCGTCCAATCTGCTTCTGTAATTGTATCTTTAGATAAAATCTTAGCCACTTCTTGGCCAATACTTGGCACTCCGGTATAAACCGCTTTGATGATTTTTAATACTTTATCTTTAGAGCGATGCTCCGGAGCATCTAAATCGATGCCTGCTGCATCAAACAATATGGAATAAAAACGAATAACTATGTTGTCAATAATCGTTCTTATGGCGAGGTATTGGCGAGCTTTATTGGCTTTTATATTATAGTCTTCTGTACCATTAAACTGATATGGACTTGGACCAAAAACACCGTCAACACCTGGTGTTACTATTTGATATAAACAGTCTTTATAAACACATTTATCAATAAGTGAGTCACTAGACCAAACATCAACGCCAAGAAATGTCCCAGTAATCGGCCCGAGCATAGCGTTATCCCAAGGCTGTGAAACATGATTTTCAATAGGTGAGTTTAATGATGCTAAGTCTTGTTTCATTAATCCTGTCTTTGGGTCTAACGCATAAACTCGAGCACTTAGATATAACTGACTGCGATTTTTTAACTCTATACATCCATCTAAATTGAGCACTTGGTACCATTTAGGGTCAACCCCTTCACCACAGTTATTCGCTAATTCGCCTTGGTTTTCAAAAAAAGTTGTCGCCTCCATCGTCATATCAAAAGCATTCCAGGTTCCAACGGTTTCTGGGTATGAGACAATAGTGGGCTCTAAAGTTGATAATACTGAGTTATTTCTATCATTGAGCGCATAATTAGAAGGGTTAACTTGGCTTCGACTTGTTGGGGGTAAATTTTGAATGCTCGTTAATTCTTTAAGCATACGTGCTTCGTAATCAGCTAAAAACTTTACGGTTTCATCTGAACGATTTTTAAAACTAAAAAAGTCACTGCTCTCAGATAAGTGCGCTTCGACCTCAGAAACATACTCTTCATATACCGACGTTTTTTCAATAAATTGTGCAATTTGCTTTGTATTTAGCCCTCTAGGTTCAAGGTAATAATTTAACTGCAAAACCATATTAGCCAATGCTGTTGAACGATATGAAAATTCGAGGTTTGTATCACCAACATAATGAATGGCGCTTAAGTAGCTAACTAACTCATAACCGTTATCGGTATAAGTAAAAACAACTTCAGCGCTCGTCCCCATTTTCTGTACCGTGTAGTTATCGGATGATAGTGGTAAAGCTAACTCCGGATAAATCCCACCAATTGCTGTAATTTGTTTTGCATTTGGAGCTACAACATTAATCTGTACGTTTTGTTGTACGATAAAAGTAATGTAATTACTTTTACCCACACTATTATTGACAGAATAACTACCGCCAGTAATACCTTCTGGTACGGTTAAACTTAATTCATTGCTATTAAGGTATTGAGTTACAGCTGGAGTTGAATTGAAAAAAACTAAGGTATCATCATCAAAATTATCACCTTGCAGTGTAATCACATCACCTGCAGCCACTTCCTTTACATTATTCACTTTAAGTAAAGGTAAATCAGCGCTACCAACTTCAATAGGGTATGGCTCAGACTTAATCTCACCAATTGCTAGCGAAACTTCTCCGCTACCTTTGACTGTTGGCATTAAAAAACTTAGATAGGTTAATCCATCATCCGTGCGAGTTGTAATAGGGTGCAAATTAAACAGTTTTCCTTGAATATTTACAACTAAAACTGGCGAATTAGAGGAACTTGGATAACCATCAACTTCAATTTCAAATTTGTCACCAGACCTGACAAAATACTTAACCTTTGTATCTTCATACAAGGTTGCTATCGTCTCAATAAATAAGTCACCTGGTTTTTGCCATAACTGTACTTTAGCCGGTGAAAGCCTTTGCAAGTCATTAGCATCAAAAATACCATCATTGTCATCATCAATATCAAGGTGATCGATAATATTATCGTCATCAAAGTCTAATGGCGAATTAGCAGAACCACTTTCTAATTGATCGTCCAAATTGTTGCCGTCAGAATCCCTATCTAAAAAATTAGGTATACCATCACCATCAATATCACTATCACCTTCAACTAAGTCAGAGAATGTATCAGCATCAGCATCTACATCAGTCCAGTTAGGTAAATTATCCCCATCGGTATCTAAACCAAATAAGTACTCCAAACCATCAAGTACTTTGTCTTCGTCCATGTCATTTGTAATTAAATCAGATGCAAAAGCACGCTCTTTTATATCATCAAATGAATCCACATCTTCGTCATTAAAGAATATCATTTCGTAAGACAAGTCAGGGCCACCAGCAAAGTTTTCATCTATTACACTTAACTGATAAGTGCCTGGATCATAGATAGGAAAGTTAACTACATAGATATTAGGAACGGCATATTTGTATAAAAAAATCGAATCTATAACCAAGCCATCGGCATTGGATATGTATACTTGTGGTTGAAAGCGCGATGATGGCGTTTTAAAAATTGCAGTTAACGAACGACGCTCTTCTACCTCAAATTTAAACAGGTCACCTTTATCGAGTTCTGAGCTAATAACACCTTGAACTCTTACACCATCGGTAAATTCAATCGCTGTCGCAACACTAGGATTATCGTTCGGTTCCTGCTCGATAAATAGCGGATATTTACTCTTACTCGCATCAAAAGGATAATCATCTAGCTCATCTGGTACGCCGTCACCATCTTCATCCTTGTTTTCCCAGGTGCCAACAAATTCTATTGGGTCGGTTGGCTCCGGATCCGTTGGGTCTGGGTCGGTTGGATCTGGATTAGTCGGATCGATAGGATCGGTTGGCACTTCTGTGCCTTGTCCTTCGCCTTCTTCGAGTTCACCGTTACAACCACTTATCGCTATGGTTGAAGTGAGTAATAATGCTAGCCAGTGGTATTTGGTTAGCTTGAACGTGTATTTCATCTTTGTATGTCCCTATATGTTGGAATATCCAAATAGTACTAATTAATGTTTGGTCGTTGGTTTACATGCGAAATGGCGTTTGCATCCGCATCAGCCCTTGAGAAGTTAAGGCTAAATAACTGTCGCCAGTCGCAAGTCCTAGCGCATTACAGGCAAGTTGATCTCGACTCGGCTGATAAAGTACCGAGGTGACGATCTCCTCTATGATGTAATTGGCGAAGGGCACAATGAGTTTTTGACACCAGCGCACTTCAATCTGCAGTAAGTTGGCATCCTGTACATTGAGCTGGCGATTATTGCCGACATTTTTGAGGCCGGGATTTCGATACATCAAGTTATTGTTGGGGATCTCGTAAATATGGCCACTAGGGTATCTACTTCTGACTTTAAATTGATCGAATGTGGCTTGATCTGGGCTAAGAACGCGGATTTCTGCTTGGACGTTCGCAGCTACTTGCGCCCTAACCAAAGCCTCAAGTGTGTCAGTCATGCCTGTGCCGTGAGCAAATAGCGGCATCATGCCTTGGGCAAGCCCTTTGCGGATATCTCTGATATTGCCGTGATGCAGTGTTCCTGCTCTCACCGCCGATACGGTGGCTGCATCTAAGGTGCTCTTGCTGGCATAGATAAATCCCCATTGGACGATCAACATCATGGCGACGAGGATGATAGGCATTAAGAAGGGCAGGGCGAGATTAAACTCGACCATGCTTTGGCCTTTCTGCCTAGTTACTTGCAACATCATAGTGATGCCTGTGCCTCGGCTTGAGGTTGGCTCTGCAGTTGATTCAATGCATCGAGTAGTGCTCGAATTTGACGTCCAACAGGTGAATTTTTATCGCCTTGGCCGCTGGCACTTGTCAACACATTAGTCGATTGCTTAATGCGAACCAATCCCATGTTATACCAAGCTTTTTGATTGTTAGGCTCAAGTTCTATGCAACGCATATAGGCCGAGATCGCCGCCTCATGGCGACTGGTGCGAGTGTAGATATTTCCGAGCCTAAACCAGGCTGGGGCATAGTTAGGAACACTTTGCAGAACCTGTAAGTAGAGACTCTCAGCTTGATCTAGCATGGCTAACTTATAGGCTCGCTCAGCTTGAGACTGAATCGCGATGATCTGCTCATTACCTTGATGCTCCTCTTTTTTTGGAGTTGAAGAGCATGCTGCCAGTAAAAGGGCGAATATGGCGATGAGTGTGCGCAACCTTATTCTGTCCATGTTAACGTATCTCCTGGTTTGATCTGCTTCTGGCTAGAGTTGCCTGCCATTAATTCCAATACTGTGGTCGCTCCTCTGCAAGCACTGCTGCGCCAAGGCTTTAGATCTCTAGTGACTTTAAGTACCTTGTTGTGTTTATTGAGGTAAACGATATCCAGTGGATAACGCATACCTATGGTGTGTACTGAGTTACAAGGTGAGATAAGCAGCCCCTGTTCGCTTGAAAGCGGACGCCTACCGAGTAAGCCTCTTAGTCTTAGCCATGGAGTATTTGCGATAAATACCTCTGATATCGCATGCCCTTTGGGCGTGGTTATTGTTGATTTTTTCATGTTATAGCTCATACATAAATTTCATTAAAATCGGGAATGCCAAAATCATAAAGGTTACTGGAAAGATGAAGATGATCAGTGGGAATACCAGTTTTACCGGGGCTTCTAGTGCTTTTTTCTCTGCACGTTGAAAACGTTCCACTCGGCGTTGATCCGATTGAATCCTTAAGGTTTGACCCAAGCTGGCGCCGGTTTTTTCTGCCTGAGCAAGCGCACTGACTAGGCTGTTGACTTCGGATACTTGAACTCGGTTTGCCATATTACGAAACGATTGGGCTCTGGACATACCCGCTCGCATATCACGGATCACCTTTTCAAATTCGATTCTGAGCGGCCCTGCAGGCCCGCGCTCGACGGCTTGGCTAAGGGCGCCTGTCATGTTGAGTCCCGCTTCGATCGACATTGTTAAGTAGTCTAGATAGACGGGTAAGCTTTTAACTATTTGCCCTTGGCGCTTCTTACGTAGGTCGTTGAGGGTCATTACTGGGAGGAAGTAACCGAATACGCCTGCTAGTAATAGATATTGAGTAACGTAGGTGTCAAGTAAGGCACTGCAGATAATGGCTAAGCCTAGCGCAAACAGGGTGCTTAAAATACGAATGGCGAAGTATTGCTCGGCCGTCATGATGTATGACAAGCCTGATACTTGTAACTTCTTTGAGACTCGCTCTAGATAATCAACACTTAAGTTTTCACTGATATAAAAGGCGACCAGCCTGACAAGCGGCCAAATAAGTTTTAACCCCGGAGAGAGGGGATCCATAAACTCGCGACTTTCAGTTGGTACTCTGCGATAGATTCTAATGCAACTAACCGCGAGAAAGACGACGGAAATTACAAAACAGGCAACAATGAGATTGACCATAAATTTATCCTATACGTCTATTGCTACGATTTTACGAATCGACAGGTAACCACTTGTCAGCATGATGGTGATCATGGCGATTAGCGCCCAACCTAAGGGTTCGGTGAGAATTCTCCCCATAGCACTAGGTTCCATGTGATATAGCACCACTCCGATGAAGATGGGGAGCAGGGTCATCACTACACCCTGCATCTTACCTTGTGAGGTGAGTGCATCGATTTTGCCTTCCATCTCTATCTTTCGTCGCAGGGTAGATGATAGACGTTGGAGAACTTCTGCCAGATTTCCACCGACCTCTCTAGATATCTGCATCCCTGCTGTAACGAGTTGAAATTCATCCTCAGGAATACGTTTAAACATATTGTCTAATGCCGTATTAAACTCTACGCCGAGTCTTTGTTCTCTTAAAAACAGTTGAAACTCCTGTTTTGCTGGCGCTTCCATCTCTTCTGCCATAAATTCGATGGCACTGCTGACGTTGGCCCCCGATTGCATTGATGAGGCGATCATGTTGAGCGCGTCGGGTAGCTGGTGGACAAACTTACGTCGACGTCGCTTGTGAAGGAACTTGTAAGCAAAACGAGGCAGTAGCGCCAAAACGATACTGATAATAAAACCCAGTACCCATGATCCTAAAAACACTCTAATTAAAAAGGGCACGGCGATGAGTGTAAGCATATTTATCCAGAACAGCTGCCGAGGCTCGATAAAGAGAAACATATCGAATAGGTTGGTTCTGGCTGAACTGGTAAAAGTTTCCTGATAGCGCTTGGCGAATCGGGTTGATAGATGTTTTAGCGCCCATATCAACAAGCTGACCGAGAAGAAGGCTAGAATAGCCGCGAATATCGGACTACTCATGACCAGTTTCCTTGTCAAAAATGTCGAGTTTAACGGCAACACCTTGCTTTCTTAGTTGCTCATAGAACTCTGGTAAGGTGCCTGTTGCGGTGTAATATCCTTGTACTTTTCCTTGTTCGTTGAAGCCCGTTTGTTGAAACTTAAAGATCTCCGATAGCTGTACCATCGAACCTTCGATCCCTGTGACTTCACAGATGCTGGTAATTCGTCTCGATCCATCGGAGAAACGAGATTGCTGCACGATGATATTAACCGCAGAGGTGATCTGTTCACGTATTGCCATTACTGGCAGATCCATTCCAGCCATCATCACCATCACTTCGAGGCGGGAAATACAGTCTCGTGGTGAGTTTGAATGAGCTGTTGTTAGTGAGCCGTCATGGCCCGTGTTCATTGCCTGCAACATATCTAGCGCCTCACCACCACGACATTCGCCAATAACCACTCTATCTGGTCGCATACGTAGGCAGTTTTTCACCAGATCGCGGATCTCCACCGCTCCCTTGCCTTCTTGGTTAGGTGGCCGGGCTTCAAGCGCCACTAGATTGGGTTGGTAAAGCTGTAGTTCGGCAGCATCCTCTACTGTGACAATGCGTTCGTTGTCGGGGATAAAGTTTGACAGCACGTTCAGTAACGTTGTTTTACCTGAGCCCGTACCGCCAGAGATAACGATATTACGTTTTTGCATGACAGCCATTTCGAGAAAGTCCGCCATGGCTTCGCTCATCGAGCCGAACTTGACTAAGTCGGTGCAATTGAGCCTGCGTTGCATAAACTTACGTATTGTTATGCAGGGACCTTTTAGCGCTAGAGGAGGGATAACGGCATTAACCCTTGAGCCATCTTTTAGGCGAGCATCGACCATGGGCGAGCTTTCATCTATTCGCCTACCTATAGGTGTTACGATCCGCTCGATCGCACCTAAGACAGCTTGATCATCTGAAAAGGCAATATCTGAAAGATAAAGGTTACCAGCCTTTTCATAGAAAATCTGATCATGGCTATTAACCATGATCTCTGTGACATCGATATCGTCGATCAGTGCTTCTAAAGGACCTAGGCCTATGGTCTCGTCAAGTACCTCTTTGGTTAACGCAGCTACTTCGATCTCTTGTGGAAGATTGATGTTGTCGATGATCTGTTTGATCAATACTTCGCTTTGCGCTCTGAGTTCAACGTCACTCATTTCGTTAACGTTAACGCGGCGCAGGTCCATCTGCTTAAGCAGTTCGGTATGTACCTTACGACGCCATTCGTTGCGCAGTTGTATCTTGGCGGCTAGCTCTGAATCTATTGTCGTTGGTGGTGCTATATCCTTTTTGGGGAGTGGCACTGCCGGCGTTGGAGCAGGCTGAGGCGCCGAGTCGGTCGCTGGTTTACTATTAAACTCAGGATCGCTGCTTTGCACTCTTAACTGGTAATCACCCACCTGTATTTTATCTTTGAGTGATAGCGGGCCAAATTCTTGATGCTTTTCATCATTGACCCTAATACCCGTTCGGCTCTTGTTATCTAGAATGAAAATTCCTTGTTCATTTTGGCGCAACGTCGCGTGATGTTTAGAGATCTTAAAGCCTCTTAACACGATCAGTTGTTCTGGATCTTTTCCAACAATGCACTCACTATGAATACATTGAAACTCGCCAACCTTGGTGCCTTTTGTTGTACTCACTAAGACATTAAACATGTGACACTCCTAGTCCAAGATATAGAAAGCTTCGAGCTTAGTTGCTTCTTCGGCCATCTCTAGGCCACGATTGAGTTGAGCATCGTGATCTTCTTGCCCCGGATAGACAACGACCGGGGTGACAAAGATGACTAATTCGGTCTTGTCATCTTTAAAGTCACGTGACTTGAATAGCTCTCCGAGGATGGGGATATCGCCGAGAATAGGAAACTTATTGACAATTTTTGACATTTCGCTGTTAACCAAACCGGAGATCACTATGGTCTCGTGGTTTTTAACATTGATGACAGATTCGGTGCGGCGGGTTAGCATGCCGGGAACACCGTCAACGGCAACGGAGGGATCGATAGAACTGACCTCTGCCATCACTCGGCTAACAATATTGAGCTCATCATCAACAACAGGCTCGATATCGAGTTTGATGCCATATTCTTTAAATTCGACATCGACGGCACCTAAACCACTGACGCTACGAATTGGAAACTCACCACCAGCTAAGAAACTGGCTGACTCACCGCTGCGAGTGGTTAGGTTAGGCTCGGCGAGCATACGAGCATCACCCTTTTCCGATAACAGTTGGATCTGCGAGCCGATACCAGAGACGATACCCAGTGAGCTCCATCCGCGAGTATCTAATACGCCGATATTACCTGTGATCGCTTCGGTTATTGCTTCGGTGTACTGCCCTGGAGAGGCAACATTGAAAATTGGGTTAGCGGTAAAGCCTTTTGCTACACCATAGGCGGGGCCCGCCATAGCTGTTTCCCATTTTATGCCGACATTGTTTAGTGTCGATTTATTGAATTCGACGATTTTGACCTGCATCTTCACCATGGGAGCCATGGTTTTAGCAAATTTTAGATACTTCACCAGAGATACAATATTTGGGCTACCCTCAAGGATCTTCTCCAGTTGCTCTTTTTGCCCAAGAGCTGCTTCGCCTTGTACTATGATTAGGCCGTCACTTTCGGTGACGGTCAGCGATGGAAAGGCGCTGAGCATCTTCTTTACCATTGCTGTGGTGCGCAGACTGTTATCGGATGTCACTGTAAGGCTTAGCTTGATCAATTTGCCATCTTTTTGCCAAAGCTGAAGATCGGTATTTCCCGGCGCTTCACCGATAAGTAACACTCCCTTGTTATCAACGACTTTAGCGCTAAGTACTTTGCCGTTACCTACCACGATACGTTCTACGTTACTGGCCTTATAAAGTTCAACCGCCCCAACATAGAGTTTCATCTGCTTATTATTGTGTGCCATGGTGACAGAGGGCAGCATGAGGCAAATCCCAAAAAAGGCGATAATTTTTAATAGTTTCATAATACGGCTTTATCTTTTTGTTGACTGAGCTGCTCTAACATCTCGTTTGAAAGGGGGTAGGTTTGGGTACTGGTCTTGATGCCGCTGCCACCGGTGATCACTTCGACACTATTTTCTAGTCTCTCTTCTGAGGTATCGAAAATCTGTCCCTCATGTAACGAGACAAACTCTAGGGCTGAGGTCTCTTTTTGGTTTCTTAGTAGGGTAACGAAATCACCTTTCTCCTTGGCTAGTGCGACTCGTGCAGCGTCTTCAACTGATAGGGCTAATGTCACTGTGTTGTAGGCATTTGGATTATCATAGAGGGTATCGACTAGCTCGGGGTTGATATCAATACTGCGTCGTCCGGTCGCTAATACCGTTGCATCTTCGATAAGAAGTTGTAACTTTTCACGATCTTTGCCGTCTTTATCTTCCTTAAAAGCGAGTAACACATCGATATGATCTGAAGGCACGAGCATGCCTGCCGATGAGTTAATTTCATCGATATCTATGGTAATAGCCCGCTGACCCTCTTGGAGAATGTCTGAAAATTGGGCTACTCGCATACCGGGTAGGTAGGTTCCTATGAGTGGTCTGCCCGGTAACATAGGCTCGAGTATCATCTGGCCCGCAACTTCGCCGAAGCGACTTGGGTGAATAGCATCCAGAGGCAGGGTATCGGCACGAATTTGCCGAACCGACATATTTTGATCTGAAATAATATCCCCTTTACGCAGCTCTTTGGTAGCAACGATGACGTCAGCCATCTCAATATTGTCATGTGACAGTTCATCACGTAGTTGTTGCTCTTTGGTGATAAAGTAATTTTTGGTTGCCCACGCTGAAATACCACCTAATATCAAGGCAATAACTAGCAATATCCAATTGAAATCAATTGATTTAAGTTTCATTGTAAAACCTGAAATTAGTTAGGAAGAATCGATAAAGACTTGTTATAGGCAAAAGCGGTGTACCAATCGGTTAAGGTATCTGCGCTAATTTCTAAAACATTCTGATTATTGGATACCGGCGTTAGCAGTGCTGCGATGAGCGCCCCACATACCACTAGATATTCGACACTAGCCTGACCCCGGCCGTGTTTTATGTTAAATCGCATTGGTTATCATCCTTGTGTAACTTGATTGGCAACTATGTATACTTGTGAATTTTTGGTATCGAAACTAATGTCGACACTGTCCGTTCCTTGACTCATTTGTAGGGCGGCTTTACCTGCCTTGGTATCAAGAATGGCCGAGTTTTCAATCCAACCTTTTTGTTGAAAGTGTCTACGGTAATAGTGGTAGTTACTCGATAAACTCTGAGTGCTGCTGAGGATGACTGTTCTACCCAGTTTATAGAGATCCTGTGATTGGATATCAGACAGTACAGCCGCGCCGCTAGGTTTGGGGAATTTGTCACGATTTACTTTAGCCAGCTGGGTGTTATCCATGTTCTTGGTGATGCCGACATAAGCGACAACTCCTTGATATTGCTGATTGATACGTGCTGTGAGTAGATAAGGTGGTTGCAGGCTATTGATCACATAGTCGCCGTTAAACATGCGGGCATCGAAGCGTTCACTGTCTGCCTGCCACTGCTTTTTAAAAAAGTCGGCCATCACCATCAAACTACGCTTATCTTTGACCACCCATGTCTTCATTGGGTAGCCGTTGTATTGCATCTCATCGGCAACAATTTCCACTTCCGAAGTGTCTGGAAACTCGACATTGGGCCAATCTTTGCCGTAAGCGAAGACGCTAACAAGGGTCAATACGACGAACAAACTGGATTTCATAGATTAGCCTCCACAATTTTTAGTGCCATAGGTGCATAGGCGGTTACTAGGTAAGACATCAGGTTTCACAAAACCCAGCTTGAGTCGATTGGGCTTGAGTTCTTTGCCAAAGGGAATGATGCCGACAAGACGTTGCGCGGTTCTGATCACGCCAACATCCATATAGTTGGTCAATACCAAACGGCGTACGCGGTTTTCAACATGGTGAGGTCCTGCGGCGTTCCACCCCGATGCGAGTAGGGCGCTTTGACCTTTGATCTTGAGGTTTAAGTTGTCAAAAGGGGCGAGATAAAGGTTCTCTAAATCCGTACTTACGCTGGCTCGGTAGTATTGGTCAAGTTCGAGGTCAAATCCTGTGTAAGAGATTAGATCAACCGCCTTTTCCACACTCTTACCGTAGAGGCCTGGGGTATCTCCGCCACGATTAGTCGCGGTGAGTCTATCTAGCTCATTTTGGTTATTTGGTGATTCTTGAGTTGATTTTAAAATGGTAGCCTGTTGAGTATCTTGCTCCATTTGATGCTTAAGCAAGGGGTGAACATTCTGCTGCCAGTCCCATTTATCTTGATATCGGCTAGTAATTTGTTGGCCGTCAGTCTGATAAAAACGCCAAGGAATCTGTTTCATTAGCTCTGTTTCTGAGCGCTTTGCCACATACAAACCACTTCTACTTGGCATCTGGTCTGGATTACGTTCTTTCCAAACGGTACGCTCCCATGCGCTGTAATGGGCCGCTTGTTCTGCTCTGTGTTGTGCTCCAGTAATCTTTGAGAGAAATGGCATCATGATAAGCAAGGGGATCACCACGAAACTTAAGCCTATGATGCTTTCGACTAGTGCTTGCCCGCGTTGAGAGGATATAGCCATTACAACATCCTCGTTAAGGCGAGTACGATGCTACGCTCGCCATTGCTGGAGTCGGTTAAACGAGTCTGCCAGAACGGATTATAAAGATTACCGTACTCATGGCGGCCATCGGCCCTGACCCAAGCAGATAGATCGCGAGGACGTGAATAATAAGCTTGTGCGGTCGACAGTGCGGTCATTCTATCGCCCAGCATCTCTTCATCGACAGCGGGATCTATTCCCTTACCAACAAGCGTTGCAGTGTCAGTGGTGCGGACCTTGTCGCGAGACTTGGAGACAACGATGGCAATGTTATCTGTTTGGCTCTTTTTATAAGCATCGTTCGATAGGCCATAGAAAGGCCGTACACCACCGTAATCACCATGAGTTTCTTGGTTGTAGGCCGCGTATTTGGCAGCAGTTCCATTTCTTTTTCGACTTTCTCCCCAAGAGCTTCTGTTACCAGCGCTCCATATGTCTGCACGATCATCTGAGGTGGTCGCGCCCCAACCTAGTGGGATCTCTCTAAAGCCACGCCAGCGACAGCCAGACCAACTGCAGCGAAATTTAGATAAGTGGAAGCTGATGGTATCCATAGAGGTCCAAGTTTCCGCCTCATTCTCACCATTGCTGATCAAATCACTGCCACCAGTCTTATAGGTTTTCCAGCGCAGCGGAAAAGCAGTTAATGACCAAGGGAATCCGAGCTTGTAGCTGCGTTTCTCACTGAATGAATCGCGAGAATTCAAGGTGACCCCAATAAAATCACTAAATTGAGTACTCTTTCCTGAATTGGCTTGCCTAGAATGGCGGTTTTGGAATTTCATCCAGACATCACGGACGTCTCCAAGCAGTTGTGGATTTTGCATTAAATCTAGCTTTGCGTTAGGGTCATTAGCCTTTACAACATCGCCAGCAGAGGCAACACTCGATGTCAGTCCTGCGTAATGAATAACTTGTTGTGAGCTGCTTAGTGCCCAGAGCATTTTATCTTCGAGAAAAATCATCCCTTCGAGGACAGGTTGAGCGACCTGATTTATGGTACCAACGGCGCTCTTAATTCCTGAAAGTACCTGACCAAGATATGGCACCCAGCAGAGAGTGTTACAAGCGTTTTGGGCGAATCTATCTGTCATGTTAAACCAAGAGGAAAGCCCCACCATCTGGGCGATTGCGACTTGATTTGCTACTGATGCGCGGTTGGTATAAGCCTTAAAGTTGAAGTCTCGAGCGGCGAATGTGGCCACGCTGTAGGCGGTGTTATCGGCGGTATTTTGCAGCTTAGTGCCATTAAGGTTTAACTTTGATGTGTTAAAGCTATACATGACGGTCATTAGCGCAAGCGACATTAACATTAACGATAATGCCATCGCCTGGCCTCGCTGTTTAAAGCGTGTCGATATTAAATTCATAGGGGGAATCTCTTGGAGTTAAAACGTCAGCGAAACAGCGATATTAATCTACGCCGCTACCGCCTCCAGAACCCGTTCCACCGCTTGCACCGTTGGCTCCTTCGTTGTAGTTGCCTAAGTTGTAATCTTTATTGGCGACTTGAGTTGCTTCGCTGGCTGAGCTCTTGGCTGCGCCAATTTGTGCGCCTGAATCCCGACCTGAAAGTTCGGCTGCTAGGCCTGCGACTTGATTGCGAATGGTTTTCCCGAAAAAGCTATAAACCCCAATGGCTGATACTGCAATTAAGGCGACTATGATGATGTATTCTGTCATTCCTTGACCCAGTAGTGTTGATTTTTTCACCATAAACTCCTTTTATGATCGGATTTAAAGCAAGAAGCACACTACTTCTTGCTTATATAGTATTAGTGGCTTGAAGTAGCACTAATAGGAATTTCTAGTTGCTTTTAGCGCTGCTATTAGCCGCCTTGTCGTAGGAACCAAGGTTATAATCTTTATTTGCTACTTGATCTGCCTTGGTTGCTGCACCTTGTGCATTACTAATTTGACCGGAAGAATCATTTCCCGACATCTCTGCCGATAGTCCAGCGACCTGATTACGGATGGTTTTACCGAAGAAGCTGTATACACCGATAGCCGAAACGGCAATGAGTGCAACAATAATGATATATTCAGTCATACCTTGACCGCGTTGTTTTTTATTTAACATCTCTTTTCTCCTTGAGAATACATTTTTAGACTAGGCTATTTTATCGTCACAACTTCGTTACTCAATTATCCTTTTTGATAATATTCAACTCTCAATATTATCCATTATTATTATGTTTGCTGCTGGTATTTTACTAATAGTTGACCTCTACTCTTACAATCTGTTTTTTTGTAAATGTTCTGTAGATGCATTTTTATTGTGTTGACTGAAACGTTCATCTTGTTAGCGATTTCAGAATTTCTCAGCCCTTTACAGACAAAAGAGAGTACTTCTTTTTCTTTCTTGGTTATGCCTGAAAATAAAGTAACTTGATTGCTGGACAGCGATTTTTTTTGTTGAGTTAAAATATATTTTGAAAGTGCTTTTAGGCTGAAATGTAAGTTTTCACTTAAAACATTATCAATCATTTTCAATGTGTTGTGGGCTGGTTCTTCTGTGTTGGCTGCAGCCGAAAAACCAAGTTTCAAAAGTATCAACTCATCATCTAAAGATAGATTTTCACAAATAGCGACATGTTTACCGTCGTCCATTACCGCTGGTGGGATATTGACAAGATCATTTTGAACATTATTGATGAAATGAAATAGGATCTTTTTCTCATGTTCAGAGTTTTTCCATGAGACGAGTGGATCGGTATTTTGGTGTGTGAGTATATTTGTTTTTAAGTTGAGTAAGCCCGCAGTACTTTTTAAGAATTGAATATTTCTAGGGCATCTGCTCAGGGTAAATAATTCACCATTATACATTTCACTTCCTTATGAGACTTATAATGTACTACTTTGTTACTAGGGTTATGTTTGAAACGACTAAATCGTACGACTTTATTGTTATGTTAGTTGTATCAAAATGTGTAAGCTATTCTATCGATATATTACTTAAACACAACCCCGCAGATTGCTAGCACTATAATGTGGCATAAATGAGACAATTAAACCTAGGGTGTGATTATCTGCCAATCTGGTAGTTTATCTTGGAGGTCGGGTGTTATTTTATCCAGATCGCCACGGATAACCATCACTGGTGGAGCGTTAAACACTTGCTGTGCTGTTTGTTTTAATATCAATGGATTGAGCTGTTGCCATTGAGCTTGCTGATTCACTATCGCTTGCCACTCTTGATGTTTACTCAGCAGCTGAATATAGCGCGCTGTACGGTGAGCGGGATCGTCAAACATTAAGTTGAATTGGTTTTGATAGTAATCTGCGAGTGCTTTAATCTCGTCGTTTTCGGCGAGCTCAGTTTGGGCTAGCTGTAAATGATCTAAAATCCCTTTAATAAAAGCCCCTGTGTGCTGTAACTGAGTACTACCATAGTACTTTAGAATTGTTGCCATGGGGTTGTCGAAGCAGCGCCCATAAATTCCATAGGTGAGTCCTCGTCGCTCACGCAGATCATAGTAAAGCCTTCCTGAAAAACTTCTGCCTAGCCAGCGACTGAGCAGCTCGCAATTAAAAGTGCTATCCATTTGGTCGCTATGACTGTCATCGACCTGTAATGGCAAATGGTAACCTAGGCGAACTTGGGTTTGTACGCTGCCCGGCGCATCGATAACGTAGAGGGTCTTACCATAGGGTTTAAAGTTATCTTGCTTTGGTTTACTGAAATTCGATGGCACTGGCAGGCGTTTCATCTGCGCTGTGATAACCGTTTTTTGCTGTGGCTCAATTGGTGCGTCGCGTTCGATGATCAAATGCCACTGGCTTTGATTCGCTGCTTGATGAGTAATCTGTTCAAGAGACTTATGTGTTAATGTTTTTTGCTGTGATTCATTATTGAGCGCACTATTATAAGGATGGTTTTTCCCCAATATTTTTTCCGCCCACAGCTTCTCTATTTCGTTACCATTAAACGCGTTAATATGTTTATCGAGTGCCAGTTGTCGGCTTAATTTGGCAATATCTAGATCGCTAAAACTATCGGCTGACCATGTATCGATTAATAGTGATAAGGCGGTTTCAAGCTGATTATCAGGGCAGGCTAGAGTGAGTGTAATACTGTGTAGATTTACTTGTGGCTTAAAACTCTCTATGCAGTTGAGCGGTGTTTTTGCAGATGCTTTATTTGCCAGCCAAAGTCCTTTTTCATGAAACGCCTTTACCAGTATATCGGCATCTTGATAAGGCTGGTTTGGACTGATTGCGACTAAATGAATACGGTTAAGTGCAGATAACCTTCCGGGGAGAATATGCAGGTGATGAAATGGGGCTAGCACACTTACTTGCGGCGCAAAATGGGGTTCTACTTGGCTCGAATCTGATGACGATTCTATTTTAGGTGCGTTGATTAACGGTTTGAAGCTCGGGGTCACGGGGGATTGAACTTGGGTAAAGGTCATTTTGGTCTGCTGGCAACCGCCACAAATCAGCAAGATGAGACAAACACTGAGTAAGAGGCCTGATTTTATACCGCACAGCTTTACAACAAACGTCCTCATAGCGCTTGCTCCTCTAATGAGTCGGTCCACCCCGTCGGTAGCCATTCGAGTAGGGCTTTACTCCAGCGAATATACCAAGGTGGCAGCAGATCTAAACGGACGACACCAGGCTGTATATATTGTCGAGTCACTCGAATAATATCGTCGTTGGTCACTGCGTTTATGCGTTCCCAGGGGCCAGATAGCGGGGTTAATCTGTCCTGTTCAAGAGTGGCACTGAGTGTTGTCGCTAAGCTGATGTCGTTATCAAGTGTTGCCAGCTGCTGCTGTAGTGATCGCAGCTTTAACTGCTCAAGTTGTTCGGATGTGAGCCCTCCAGCGGCAAGGTCATCGATAATCGCGGTGATCTGCTCGGTGAGCTGATCTAAGGAGGTGTTGGCTCTTGGCACCATCACAAGGTTCATCACGCCAAAATGTTCCATGGTCAATGGCAATGAGTAATACAGCAACTGTTTCGGCTCTGTGAGGCTGAGTTTCTCTAATACACTAGAGCGGCTTTGTAACAGGTAGGATTCAACTAAACTGATGGCGGCGGCATCTTGATGCGAACGACCAACCGTGTGCCATGCCAGTAGCAAAGCTGGCCAAGGGCCTCTAGCATCGATGATCTCATGATGTACCGACTGCCTGTTAACCTCGAGTGGATGAAAGCCTTGAGGTTTGTTGTTTGGCATCGGCCAGTCAGCAAAATACGCTGTTACCCAGGTGAGTGTCTGTGGTGGCACTTGCCCCACTATGCTTAGTTGCAGGGTATCGGGTCGGTAAAATGTTTGATGAAACTGAGTTAGGCTCTCGGTGGTTGCCGCTTCAATATCGGTTTTAGATCCAATCACGGCATGGCCATAGGGGCTGCCTTTCACTTGATTTAGTAAGAACTCCATAGCAGGACGAATATAGGGCTGATTATCTATGGTCGTCGCCATCTCTTCTAGCACGGTTTGTTGCTGATTTTTTACGGTTTGCTCCGTTAATGCGGGACGAATAAAACGATCTGCTTCTAACCATAGTGCCAGCTGCAAGGCGTGGCTTGGGACATTCAAATAATAATTGGTGTAATCAAAGAAGGTACTGGCGTTAAATTTGCCACTGAGGGAGCTCATCGTTTGGCTGTAACTGTCTCCGGGGGCATTTTGACTGCCTTTGAAAAGCATATGTTCAAACAGATGTGCGTAACCCGTTTGACCGACAGCCTCGTTACGAGAGCCGACCCCGAATTGACTTGCCAGTGCGACACTTTGCTTATTTTTAAGGGGTAACAGCCTTAGCTGTAAGCCATTATCGAGACGCTGGTATTGTATGGTTTGCTCGAGTTGGTATAGCGGTGCGGCTAATGTCGCTAACTCTTGCTCGCTCGCTTGAGTAAGAGTCGATATAGAGGCCATTGCTATTATCAGCAATGGATTAATCAAGTGTCGAGAAGAGTCCAATTTCACCGATACCGCCCTGTATGGGGAATATGTTATTTTTTAGAATGCTTTAACCCTAGCCGTTTTGCTAGTCTGTGTAAATTTCCTGAATCGATATTTAACGCACGGGCGGTTGCGGCCCAATTATTCTCATGTTGAGCTAACACCTGACTAATATAACCCGCTTGAAACTGTTCGGTCGCCTGTTTTAGGCCACCAGCGATGCCACTGGGCAGCATCTCTAGCGAGGATGGCTTTGCAGGCTCTATGTTGGTCGAAAACTCAAAGTGCTCGGGAGTAATAAGCGCGATGTTATTAGTTGCCTTTGCTCTGGCCAATATCCCCGCGCGGTAGATGCTATGTTCTAACTCCCTGACGTTACCTGGCCAAGAATAGTCGCCGAGTAACTTGAGGCTCGCTGGGCTGAGCATTAAGCCTTTTAACCCTAATTTCTTTCGGCTGCGCTCGACAAAGAAACCGCATAATAGGGTGATATCTTGATCGCGCTCCCTCAGTGGTGGTGCAACTAAGGGAAATACGCTGAGTCTATGGTAGAGATCTGCACGGAATCGGCCTGCGAGTACTTCATTTTTTAGGTTTTTATTGGTCGCAGCAATGATACGAACATCGACCTTGAGACTGCGATCATCACCTATTTTCTGTAGGTCGCCATATTGTAAGACTCGCAGTAATTTAGCTTGCAGTGTTAATGGCAATTCACCTATTTCATCTAAGAAGAGTGAGCCTTTATCGGCCATCTCAAACTTGCCGCTACGATTGCTAATCGCGCCTGTAAAGGCGCCTTTGACATGACCAAAGAGCTCACTTTCGGCAACGGATTCGGGCAATGCTGCGCAGTTTAAGTAGATGAGTGGTTGATTGGCGCGTAGCGACCCTTGATGAATCGCATTGGCGATAAGCTCTTTACCCGTCCCCGTTTCGCCCAGAATCAGCACGTTGAGATCCGTTGGTGCTGCAACGGCAATCTCTTGCTGTAGTGTCTGCATGACAGCAGATTGGCCTATTAATTCGGTTTCTAAGGCATTGATGCGTGAGTTGCTGGGGGCATTATCCCATTGAATTTGAAGTGCCTGCTTCTCCAATTTATCAATCAATAGGGCATTACTAAGAGAGACTGCTGCGATAGCACTAATGCCTCGTAGTTGCTCATTGTTAAAAGATTTAAATTGATTGGGGTCGAAACCATCTATCGTAATGGCACCGATCAAATTGCCGTCGGCGATTAGAGGAAGGCCAATACAAGCATGCACGGTAAGGTTATCGCCTTGATTAGGGATCAATCCATCGTAAGGATCGGGCAAATCACTATTGGCAGGAAAGCGAACGATATCACCTGCTCGGGCAATGGCTTCGAGTCTGGGATGATCTTGCAGCACAAAACGTCGGCCGAGCACATCGGGGCTAAGCCCATCAATAGCGAGTGGCGTAAACTGTTGTCCACTAAATTGTAGTAGGGCGGCTGCATCACATTGCAGGCATTGACGAATGGTATCGAGCAAACGGGAAAATCGGTCATGGTTCGACAGCCCCGAGGTAATATCTAGGGCCATACGAGTAAGTTCTATTTGACTTAACGCCATGTGAAATCTCCGATTTTATATGGGATGGCGGTTACATAGGTTAACCATTATTGCATACATTTATTTGTGGTCAGAATACTAGATGGTACAGGCTGACCGACTTTATATCATGCTTTTATCTCGTGCCAGTAGTCAGTAAAAAGGGGGCTTAATGACCCCCTTATATTAATTGCTGATGAACATTCTATGCATTAGCCGAGAGTTGATCCTGGCTTAATACTGGTTGTGTCTTTTTATTGATGGCTTTTTTGATGAGATCAAAAAGAAATATTCCCATAAATAAACCACCTGCGCCAAACAGAATGTCGCCCGGCATACGCATCCAAACTAAGGTTTCAACGAGAGGGCTGTGGATCACCTCTGGTGAACGCGCAAACCAATAGCCATGTTCAAGTACCGCGAAGAACTGGGTAATGCCCACAGGTAGAAGAGACATAAATACCATGGCCGCTAGGCCGATATTAAGCGTCCAAAATGCCCATTTAAGTAGTTTCTCATTCCAGACAATTTGACCTGTCAGTCCACGTAGACAAAATAGCATTAATCCCATTCCTAACATGCCATATACTCCCATAAATGCGGCGTGACCATGGGTTGCTGTAGTATTTAGCCCTTGAATAAAGTACAAGGCAATAGGTGGATTGATTAAGAAACCTAATACGCCTGCTCCGACTAAGTTCCAAAATGCAGTGGCGACGAAGAACATGATGGCCCACTTATAATGGATCATCCATGGGCTTGCTTCACGTAGACGGTAGCTTTCCATGGCTTCGAAACCAATGATGGCTAGTGGAACCACTTCCAGTGCAGAGAAGATTGCGCCCCATGCGATAACCGCCGTGGGCGTACCAGTGAAATAGAGGTGATGCAAGGTACCGATAAGGCCGCCGGTTAAGAAGATAACTGTGGTAAATAGTACCGCGGCGTTAGCGCTACGACCACGGATCAACCCTAGACGAACTAGCATGAGCGCGATGACCGAAGTGGCAAAGGTTTCAAAGAAGCCTTCAACCCACAGATGTACCACCCACCAACGCCAATATTCGGCAATGGCTAAGTTAGTGTGTTTTCCCATGAACAAGCCTGCACCATAGAATAGGCCAATGGCGACACAAGAGGCATACAGTACCCAAATTACAGGGCGCATTTCACCTTTAACTTTCAGGGCTGGACGAATCGCAGCAGTTACCAGCGCTAACCAAATGAGTAACCCTACAAGCAGCAATACCTGCCAGACGCGGCCGAGATCGATATATTCGTAACCTTGATGACCGAGTAAAAAGTTGGTGTCGAGATCGAAATATTGTTGAACGCCTATCCACTCTCCGGCCATAGACCCTAGGACGACGATCACTAAGGCGACCCAAAGAATATTTACACCAAGGCGTTGGAACTTGGGTTCATGTCCAGAGAGCGCTGGGGCAATATAAAGGCCTGTACCTAGCCAAGCGGTTGCTATCCAAAATACGGCTAATTGTGTATGCCAAGTACGAGTGACTGAGTAAGGCAGAATCTCAGAAAGGGGGATGCCATAGAAGTTTTGCCCCTCAACAGCATAATGCGCTGTGATACCACCTAAGAATATTTGCAGTAAAAATAGACCTATAGCCGTGACAAAGTATTTTCCTACCGCTTTTTGTGATGCCGTAGGCTTAGTTAAAAATAGTGGATCTTGGCTCGCTGGTTTAGGTAGATCTTCATGTTTGCCTGCAGCATGGTGCCAAACTAAAGCACCAATACCGGCGATAAGCGTAACAATGCTTAAAATAGACCAGACGATATTATCTGAGGTTGGTGTATTTCCAATCTGTGGATCGTAGGGCCAGTTGTTGGTGTAGGTGTAATTCTCACCCGCTCGTTCGGTGACGGCTGCCCATGATCCCCAAAATAGAAAAGCATTGAGTTTCTGGCGTCTCGCTAAATCAGGAACTGTGCCTTCTTTCATTGCATATTGCTCTCTTAGAACCGAGAGCTGAGGATCATCACCAAATAAAGCGATATAGTGCTCACCGACTTGGTTTATCGCAGCTATACGGGTGTCCGATAAGGAAATAGTGATAGTACCTTTAGCATCATCAACCACACTGTTCTGACGCATATCTTCGCGTAGTGCTTGCTCTAAGCCCGCTTGCACTTCAGAGTTGAGCTCTCTAAATGGCAGGTTGTAGCGGCTTTTAGCGGTGATATCTAACCAAGCTTGAGCTTCTTTGTGTAGCCAGTCTGCGGTCCAATCTGGCGCGACATATGAGCCATGTCCCCAGATAGATCCGAGTTGATGCCCCCCCATTGAACGCCAGACTAACTGCCCTTGCTCGATATCATCTTGAGTGTAAAGGACTTGACCCTGCTCACCGACAAATGCAGTTGGAATAGGGGGTTTTTCTCTATAGATCTCACTGCCGATGCTCAGCAACACAGTAAAAGAAGCGATTAGCACCAGTAGTAAAGCTATCGCTGTTAGCCGTTGTTTGCTCATAAAACCTCTCTGTACAAATTTAGTATGGGTATTGATGTGCTTGTATAGAGCAGGGTTTGTGCCAATTATCTAATTAGTTGTTTTATAATGATTTTGTTGCTTTTTGTTTATTCTTGACTGTCAATAGGACACTGTTTTTAATTGTCAAAATGACATTTGCGTGTCTATTTGACATTTGTATGAATGTCTAATTGATAGTGCTAGTGATGGCTTAGAAAGGGGGCATCAAAAAGCCAGTGCAATACTGGCTTTTGAATTAGAGGTAAGTGCTATTTATACAGTGATGGATCGTCTTTATTTGGGCGAGTCTTAAAGCGGCGATGTAACCACATATATTGGGCACGATTTCGTTCGATCATCGATTCGATGATCTTGTTGCCGCGAATCGCATCCTCGACCTCATTTTCCCCAGGAAAATCCTCTAGTGGCGGTTGGATCTCTATGGTGTAGCCCTGGTCATCAGGGTTGCGTACCACGATAAAAGGCATCACCTTGGCCTTGCCCAGCTTAGCTAGGGTGGTGGCACCCGTGATGGTCGCCGCATCTGGTACAGCGAAGAAGGGGATAAAGACGGCGCTGGAGCGACCAAAATCCTGATCGGCGGTATACCAGACCACATTGGGGCTTCTCAGGCTGCGCACCATCTGTCTGATATCTCGCTTATGTACTAACCCTTTGTTGGAGCGCAAACGTCCCTTGACCTGAAGGTATTCCATCAGTGGATTATTGTGGGGGCGGTAGACACCTACGCCAGGCTGAAATTGACCTAGGATACGAGCGCCCATCTCAAGTGGTAGACAGTGCACCGCAAATAAAATGACACCTTGGCCGCTGGCAATTGCCTGTTCTACATGTTGCTGGCCTTTAATTGTCATATGACGTTGCACTTTTTTATCAGACCACCACCATGCATTGGCGATATCGAAGATCGCTTTGCCTGTCTCTTCAAAATTGCGCGTTAACAGCTGTGCCTGCTCGGTAGCGGACATGTGAGGAAAACAGAGTTCGATATTGCGTTTAGCGATATTCACTCGACTGCCAGCTATGGTTTTTGCAAAGCGTCCTAACCATTTACCTAAGGACATCTGTATCGATAGCGGTAAAAGCTGAGTGAGCCGCATCACTCCGACACCAAACCAGATCAGCCAATATTTAGGGTGGAAAAATTGTGAGGAGAATTGTGCTTTATCGACCACGGACATCTCAGAGTTATTAATGAAAATTACCGCTTATTCTAACTCAAAAAATGCGTAAAATTAGGTATAATCATGGATTAATTTTAAAAAAGATAACCGCAATATGAAGATTTCTCTGCCAGCATTTGAAAAAGCCAAAGTTCTCGTAGTCGGTGACGTGATGTTAGATCGTTATTGGACAGGGGCTACTGGCCGTATATCGCCTGAAGCACCAGTGCCGGTGGTGCGGGTTAATCAGGTTGAGGATAGACCCGGTGGTGCGGCTAACGTCGCCTTGAATATTGCGGCTTTAGGTGGCCAAGTTCATTTAGCGGGTATTGTCGGTGAAGATGAAACCGCGGACGCATTAACTCAAGGAGTGAAAACTCTGGGGGTTGAGCCCAAATGGCACCGTGTGGCAGACAAACCGACGATCACTAAACTTAGGGTGATGTCACGAAATCAACAGTTATTGCGTTTAGATTTCGAGGAGCCTTATGCTGCTTCCCACAGCCAAGCGCTGCTAAAACAAGCCGAGTCAGAACTTGAAAATGTTGCGGTAGTGGTGCTTTCCGACTATGCCAAAGGCGCTATCGATAATCCACAAGCTTTTATCGCGTTAGCGAGAGCGAAAGGGGTCAAGGTACTTGTCGATCCCAAAGGCAGTGACTTTTCACGTTATCGTGGCGCGAGTTTACTGACACCTAATATGGCTGAATTTGAACAAGTTGCTGGCAGCGTAACCAGTGAAGCCGATCTTGTGGAAAAAGCTCAAGCACTGTTAGCCGAATATGATTTAGACGCTATGTTAGTTACGCGTTCGGAGAAAGGAATGACGCTGATCAGTCGTTTAGCGCCTGAGTTACATATTCCGACCGTTGCCCGTGAAGTATATGATGTCACGGGGGCGGGCGATACGGTTATCTCTGCGTTAGCGACGGCCTTGGCTGCGGGAAGTGACTTGCCACAAGCCTGTGCCATAGGCAATACGGCAGCCGGTATCGTTGTAGGCAAGCTCGGCACCTCGACTGTTAGCCGAATTGAGTTGATTGCCGCATTGAATCTAAGTCATGGCGAAACTGGCTTTGGTGTCCTCAGTGAAGAACAGCTAGTCTACGCGCTTGAAGAGGCCAAACTTCGCGGTGAGCGTGTGGTGATGACCAATGGTTGCTTTGATATTTTGCACGCAGGACATGTCAGCTATCTTCAGCAAGCTAAGGCTTTAGGCGAGCGTTTAATTGTGGCGGTCAATGATGATAACTCGGTTAAACGTCTTAAAGGCGATGGTCGTCCGGTAAATACTTTAAATAGACGCATGGCGGTGCTCGCAGGACTCGCTTCGGTTGACTGGGTGGTTTCATTTAGTGAAGACACGCCGCAGCGTATTATCGCCAAGTTATTACCCAATATGCTGGTTAAGGGCGGTGACTATAAGGTTGAAGATATTGCCGGTGGTAAAGAGGTTATCGAGGCGGGTGGCAGCGTTGAAGTGTTAGGCTTTGAAGATGGCGTATCAACTACGGCCATTATTGAAAATATTATGGCTAAGCAGTGATAACCGAGGCGTTGCTGCTTGCCTCTGCTTGGTTTTGGGCGCCTATGCCCCAAGGCCAAGCTTTGGTGTGTCAGTCGCCTCAATTAACAATATGTTTAGCGCAGCTGCCAGCTGATGCTCGGCAGCAACTGCCTCAAGATCCTAATGTGTTACTGCAAGAAATGGGTCATAGAGGCGCGATGGCTAGACCCATTCGGCATCAGTCTATTACTGGGGTAATACTGCTCGCTACTGATAACATTCCTCGTGCCTCTTCGGCGCTTTTGAATGGGCAGGTGTACAGTTTAACCTTGCAACATGCGGTTCAGTTGACTCTGTTACATGAGTTAGGTCATCTGGCTATCGCTTCATCCCACTCTATTTACTTGAACAATCATCGGCTATCAGGATATCAACATGAATGGCTTGCCGATATTTATCTACTCTGGTCGTTAGCAAAGAACAATCAACCGAATGATTTGGCATGGCAACAATATCATCGTCGTAATCTCGCTGTGTTTGCAAGTACGTCTGCGATGTCTCATTGGACGACGCCTATGCTTGGCCAGTTGATGCAGATATATAGTTGGCAGCAGTTGGCTGAGTTTGAGGGGTTCGATGCATTGATCGATGATCTTTATCCTAGGCTTAGCCAATATGATCAAGATGAACTTAATGAGTTTTCGAGTTTAATTCAGCGGGTATTTGGCTCAGGAGTGATGCACAGCTTACCCCATTATATGTTTTGGCGTCGCCCTGAAATGGGACGCTATATTCGCCCCACGATAGAAACGCTAATGGGCAAGCAAGCTGCCGAGTCTTGGTTAACCCAAAACGCGATGAATGGTGAATGAAGCAAAATGTAAAAAGGAGCCTAGAAGCTCCTTTTCTTGTGACTTATTTTACTTAGGTTACTTTCAGTAACGGGATTCGTTTAGTTACGAATTACTGTTGCCGAGGAGCGCGACGCTCACGCAACACCAAAGTAGGGTTAAAATCGATATCACCATCATCATCTATAGTTGCTAGCAGCTCATCTTGCTTTGCCACCGCAGTGCTAGTGGTTGGGGTTTGCCTAACAAACAGTAACTGATAACCCAGTTTCGCTAATGTGTAAAACGCGAAACGTTGTGCAGTGGTTAATCTATCCCAATGCTCACCTGATTTAGCATGGGCAATTCGTCTATCTTCGAAAGATAGATACATATTATCGATTGCTGATGCGTGCATTTTAGTTGCCTTTTTAGGGTGACCTAATTTAAGTATCGTCGATAATATAATCAGATGTAGAAAATTTATGCAAGTTGTACTATCCCACTTATTGATCATAGTGGTGATATTATGCCAATCAGTTTAAGAAAGTGATCGACTCAGCGTGTTTTTTGGCAACTCATTCAAGGCAATGGGTGACGGAATGCTTGTTTCCTTGTGAGGCCATTCAACGCAGAAGTAGGAAGGTAAAAAATATGCTTAACTGGCGAGTTTTAGCACTTTTGAAGCGGTGTTAACGAGTTTGACTCTAGAACAAGTATGCACTTTACACGTTGTTTTGCCTCATCAGCGCTAAACTTAAGTGCTAAATGGTCGCTGAGCGATCAGATCTTTATACTACGATCAGATCTTTATACTAATTGGTATTAGGGTTATTAAAATAAAAAAGGGAGCAACCTGTGCTCCCTTTTCTGTATGTGCATTGCTGCGTTAAAGTGCTTTTAAAATCGCTTCAACACTGGCTTTTGCATCGCCAAACAACATTTGGGTATTGTCTTTAAAGAACAGCGGATTTTGCACACCGGCATAACCTGTGTTCATTGAGCGTTTAAAGCCGATAACATTTTGTGCCTTCCAGACTTCAAGCACTGGCATACCTGCGATTGGACTTCCTGGATCTTCCATCGCTGCTGGGTTAACCGTATCGTTAGCGCCAATCACTAGCACCACATCAGTGTCGTTAAAGTCATCGTTGATCTCGTCCATCTCTAGCACGATATCATAAGGCACTTTGGCTTCGGCAAGCAGTACGTTCATGTGGCCCGGTAAGCGTCCTGCAACAGGATGAATACCAAAGCGCACTTTGACCCCGCGTTCGCGCAGTTTCTGGGTGATCTCTGCAACCGGATATTGTGCCTGAGCAACGGCCATACCATAGCCTGGAGTGATAATAACCGAAGTTGCATTTTTCAACATATCAGCCACATCTTCGGCATTGGTTTCGCGGTATTCGCCCATCTCTTCATCGGCTGTAGAAGCAACGCCATCGCTACCAAAACCACCCGCAATAACAGAGATGAACGAGCGGTTCATCGCTTTACACATGATGTAAGAGAGGATCGCACCAGAAGAGCCAACGAGCGCGCCAACTACGATCAATAGATCGTTTGATAGCATGAAACCTGCTGCCGCCGCTGCCCAACCTGAATAGGAGTTGAGCATTGAAACAACCACTGGCATATCTGCACCACCGATCGACGCCACTAAGTGCCAGCCAAAGGCGAAGGCAATCAGTGTCATCAGTAGTAGCGCCGGCATAGTGCCGCCAGTGTTTACGAAGTACACCATCAAGGCGAATGATACCAATACCGCTAGCAGATTAAGCTTATGGCGATGGGGTAGCATCATAGGTTTCGATGAGATAATGCCGCGCAGTTTACCGAAGGCAACAATCGAACCGGTGAAGGTGACTGCACCGATAAAGATCCCGAGGAACACTTCAACCAAGTGAATATTAAGCATTGCACCGGTTAAATGTACCTTATCGGCGGCGTTGGCTGCATCTCTGTAGGCTTCCTTGACGGCAGCTAATGTGCTGTCAAGATCGCTACCAACGGCCACGACGACTTCATTTACCGCTTGTGGATGTAGGTCAATAAAGCTATTAAAACCGACGAGCACCGCTGCCAAGCCCACAAAACTGTGAAGCACGGCAACTAACTCTGGCATTTCAGTCATTTCGACTTTTAATGCTAAGCGCACACCGATCACGCCACCAATGACCATAGCAAGGATTATCCATTGCACACCATTGGTGTCTGGGTTGAGTATGGTTGCGCCGAGGGCGATAGCCATACCTATGATTCCGAATAAGTTGCCATGTTTGGCCGTTTCTTGCTTCGACAATCCTGCGAGACTGAAGATGAAGAGTATGGCTGCAACTATATATGCTGCTGTTACCAGTCCTTGAGACACGTTAAACCCCCTTAATCCTTACGGAACATCTTCAGCATGCGCTGAGTGACGGTAAAGCCGCCAAAGATGTTAATACTGGCAATAAGCACAGCGATAAAAGCCAGAACAGTGACTAAGGTCGAGCCTTGGCCGATCTGTAGTAAGGCGCCGACAACGATGATGCCTGAAATGGCGTTAGTCACTGACATCAGTGGTGTATGTAGTGAATGGGATACGTTCCATACCACGTAGTAACCCACCACACAGGCCAGTACGAATACCGTAAAGTGTGACAAGAACTCTGGAGGTGCGACAGAGGCTACAGCGCCAAAGCCAACCACGCCTAACGCAGCTAAGATGTACTTGAGTTTTGAAGGCTGTTTCACTTCAGCGGTTTTGGCTTCGGCTTTCGCGGCAGGCTTTTGCGGCGCAGCAGAAACTGAAATCGCTGGTGGCGGGAAGGTAATTTCACCCTCTTTAGTCACAGTCATATTACGCATGACAACATCATCAAAGTTGAGTACGGCATTACCGTCTTTTTCTTTGCACATTAACTTCATCAAGTTAACGAGGTTGGTACCATACAGTTGTGATGACTGAGCGGGTAGGCGCCCGGGTAAATCCGTGTAACCAATCACTTTCACGCCATTGTCAGTGACAATCAACTCACCGGATTGGGTGTATTCACAGTTACCGCCAGTGGCCGCGGCGAGGTCCACAATCACGGAACCTGGCTTCATGCTATCGACCATCTCTTTGGTGATGAGCTTTGGCGCGGGGCGACCGGGAATTAATGCGGTGGTGATGATGATGTCGACCTCTTTTGCCTGTTCGGCAAATAGGGCCATCTCTGCGGCAATAAATTCATCCGACATGGTTTTAGCGTAGCCATCAGATGAACCACCCTCTTCGTCACCGAAGTCGAGTTTTAAGAACTCTCCGCCCATAGATTCGATCTGCTCAGCCACTTCTAAGCGAGTATCAAATGCACGCACAATAGCGCCTAAAGAGCCAGCAGCACCAATGGCTGCAAGACCAGCAACACCTGCACCAATGACTAACACTTTGGCTGGTGGCACTTTACCTGCAGCGGTAATCTGTCCGGTAAAGAAGCGGCCAAACTGATGCGCGGCTTCAACGACAGCGCGATAACCACCGATATTGGCCATGGATGACAAGGCATCGAGCGATTGAGCGCGTGAAATACGCGGAACCATGTCCATTGCCATCACAGTGACATTGCGCTGGGATAGTTTTTCTACTAATTCAGGGTTTTGAGCGGGCCAAATAAAGCTAACAAGCGTTGTGCCTGCTTTTAGCAGCTCAATTTCGGCGTCCGTTGGTGCGTTAACTTTAAAAATAAAGTCAGCGTCCCATACTTTATCGACGACACTCGCTCCGGCAGCTTCAAAGGCTGAATCATCGAAACTAGATAGCTGGCCAGCACCAGCTTCAATTGCAACTTCAAAGCCGAGCTTTTTAAGTTGCTCTACGGTCGCCGGGGTCGCTGCGACCCGGGTTTCTCCATTGAGACTCTCTCTCGGTATTCCAATCTGCATGACTATTCCCTGATAGTTAATGAATAATAGCCTGATCTATTTTCTGCGGTGTAACGCAGTTAAATACGCTATCGGTTTATGTTTCGATAATAACTTCTATCTTTCTAAGGTGTTTGATTGAAGCGTTGAGCTATCACCCACACCATTGTTGTTTTCATGTGGACCAACACATGAGAACCCATTCAATTTAACTTGGATTGCTTTTTTTAGGCAAAACAAACAGAAAAATTATCGTGTTTTAGGGCTAAATCCATTTAGCTTAAAGCTCAGAGCAGGGCTTAGTATCAATAAGCCGTAAGCCCAAATGGATAATAAGTTTGGACTCTATTCCCATTCGGGTGACATTGCTTTTATGTCGATGCTCAGTTGTACAAGTTTAAACCATTGTAAATAGGAGAAAATTGACTTGTAGCATCGGCCATTCATTGTGGCAATTGTGTGGTCAGACACAAGTGCATATTTCTCATAGTGACCATTTCTTAACTGGTCGGAGCAAAAACTTTTAACCCGTCCACACTTTTGTAGCTTAATTCTTGTACTTTGTATATTCCAAAATCGAATTAAAAATTAGATTTTATTCTTTTTTGCTTTTTGAATATAGGATTAAGCTGAGTGAATTACACTGATAAAGGGCCGTCTTCCATGTTGTTAAAAGAGCTTTCATCGTTGGCTTCTCCATTGTCCCAAGGACAGGTGGATAAGCTTAAGCAACTCACTTCTGAACTGAATGCCGTGCAGCTGGCATGGATGGGCGGTTATCTTTCTGCCACCGCAGAGTTTGGCATCAATGCGGGAAGCGCCGAAAGTACGCCAGAGCAAACCATTACCATTTTATATGGCAGCCAAACGGGCAATGGTCGTGGGGTGGCCAGCGTACTGGCTGAAAAAGCTCAGGCTCAAGGCTATGCGGTTAATTTGGTCTCAATGGCCGACTATAAAGTGCGTCAGCTTAAGCAAGAAACTCTATTATTGGCAGTTGTCAGCACTCATGGTGAAGGTGAGGCGCCCGATGATGCAATCGAGTTGCATAAGTTTTTAGCGTCCAAGCGTGCCCCGCGTTTAGAGCAGCTTAATTATTCAGTGTTAGCGTTGGGAGACTCTAGCTACGAGTTCTTCTGTCAAACGGGTAAAGATTTCGACCAGCGTTTATCGGCATTAGGTGCAACATCTATCGTGCCGCTTGTCGAGTGTGATGTTGACTATGAAGCTGCTGCGAGCACGTGGCAGCAGCAGGTATTAGAAGCGGTTAAGCCTTTAGTCACGGCCTCTAGTGCGAGTGTGGTATCCATAGGTAGCAATGTAGCCACTTCGGCTTATACCAAACAGAAACCTTATTCTGCTGAGTTGGTGGCGAGTCAAAAACTCACAGGTCGAGACTCAGATAGAGATGTGCGCCACGTCGAGATAGACCTTGGTGACTCAGGGCTTAACTACCAAGTCGGTGATGCGCTGGGGGTATGGTTTAGTAACTCAGACACATTGGTCAATGAGATTTTGACTGGCTTGTCACTCGATGGTGAAGCTGAAGTGACCATTGGTGATGAAAGCCTGTCACTATTCGATGCGCTAAAAGATAAACGTGAATTGACTCAGCTTTATCCGGGGTTGGTGCAAAACTGGGCACAACTTAGTGGCAGTGAATCTTTGCAGACGTTAAGTGAAGATAGAGAACAAACCCGCCAGTTTGTGCTTAATCATCAGTTGGCCGATCTGGTCGCTGACTATCCAGTGGATATTACACCATTTCAATTAGTTGAGCTGTTACGCCCAATTACGCCACGCTTGTATTCGATTGCCTCGAGTCAAGCGGAAGTTGAAGCTGAAGTACATTTAACTGTGGCTTTAGTTGAAGATGAGCGTGATGGCGTCAAGCGTTATGGCGGTGCATCTCTGTTCCTTGCTAGCGCAGAAGAGGGGCGCGAGGTGAAGGTTTATGTCGAGCCTAACAACCATTTTCGTCTACCCGAAAATCCTGAAACTCCTGTGATCATGATAGGTCCTGGTACTGGTGTGGCGCCGTTTAGGGCCTTTATGCAGGAGCGCAGTCAGCAAGGGGCGAGCGGTGAGAGCTGGTTGTTCTTTGGTAACCCTCACTTCGAGCAAGACTTTCTCTATCAGACCGAGTGGCAGCAGTATCTCAAAGACGGTACTTTGACTCGTTTAGACTCAGCATTTTCGCGCGATCAGGCCCATAAAATCTATGTGCAGCACCGTATCGCCGAGCGCGGTGAAGTTTTATGGCAATGGTTAGAAAATGGCGCGCATCTCTATATCTGTGGTGATGCTGAACGTATGGCAAAAGATGTCCATCAAGCCTTGGTCGATGTAGTGAAGCAATACGGCGGTAAAGATGACGAGCAGGCGGCAGAGTATTTAGAAACATTGCGTAGCGAAAAGCGTTATCAAAAAGATGTCTATTAACCCTAGGTCTTGATACCCGTAAATTTGACTAAAAAGATTAATGAGCAGTAATAACAAGACTGCTCGAAAAGGATAAGGCAGTAGCCATGAGCGAACAAAAATTATCAGTAAACGAGTACCTAAAGACTGACAGCAATTATCTACGTGGCACTATCGAAGAGGGGCTAGATACCTCTCTCACAGGGTCTTTTAGTGAAGGTGATCAGCAGCTTATTAAGTTTCATGGTTTCTATCAGCAAGATGACCGTGATCTGCGTAACGAGCGTAAAGAGCAGAAGTTAGAGCCTTTATATAGCTTTATGCTACGTGCTCGCGTGGCTGGTGGTGTGTGTACACCTAAGCAGTGGTTAGGCGTCGATAAGATAGCGTCGACATTGACCAGCTCAAATAGTATTCGTTTAACGACGCGCCAGACGTTCCAGTATCACGGTATTCCTAAGCGCAACTTGAAGACGCTTATTCAAGATCTCGATAAAGAGGCTCTCGATTCTATTGCCGCCTGTGGTGATGTGAACCGTAACGTGATGTGTAACCCTAATCCAGTGGAGTCTAAGCTGCATCAACAGGCTTACTATTGGGCGAAGAAGCTATCGGATAACTACTTACCGCGCACAAAAGCCTATGCCGAAATTTGGTTAGGTGATGACAAGGTTGCGGTGAGCGAAGGGGATGAGGTTGAGCCTGTATATGGTAAAACTTATCTGCCGCGTAAGTTTAAGATGGCCGTTGCAGTGCCGCCAGATAATGATGTCGATGTGTACACCAATGATCTCGGCTTTGTTGCTGTTGCCGAAGAGGGCGAGCTGGTTGGCTTTAACTTAGTCGCGGGTGGCGGCATGGGTTCAACCCATGGTGAAGTGGCTACCTTCCCGCGTCTTGGCGATGACTTTGGTTTTATAAAAGCCGAAGATTGCCTAAAATTTGCCGAAGCGGTCCTTAAAGTACAGCGTGATTGGGGTAACCGCTCCGATCGTAAGCAGTCACGTTTGAAGTACACCATAGTTAAACATGGTTTTGAGGCATTTAAGGCTGAAGTTGAGCTGCGAGCAGGTATTAAGTTTCAGCCAAAGCGAGATGTAGTGATCGGTGATCGCGGCGATCGTTATGGTTGGATCAAAGGGGTCGATGACCAGTGGCATTTAACTTTGTTCATCGAAGGTGGCCGCATTAAAGACCTTCCAGGTCAGCCATTGCAGACGGGATTACGTGAGATCGCATTAGTGCATAAAGGCGATTTTCGCATGACCTCAAACCAGAATATTATCATCGCTGGCGTTGCTGAAGCTGATAAGGCCCAAATTGAAGCTATTGCCCGCAGTCATGGCTTGATGGGCAAGTTGATCACTGAAACCCGCGGTCATTCTATCGCGTGTGTGGCATTGCCAACATGTGCCTTAGCGATGGCGGAAGCTGAGCGTTATTTTCCTGATTTCTTGACTAAGGTTGAAGCGCTGCAAGAGAAACATGGTTTTCTCGATCAAGGCATAGTGATCCGCATGACAGGTTGCCCTAATGGTTGTGCTCGACCATTTGCTGCCGAAATCGGCTTAGTGGGTAAGGCCCCTGGACGTTACAATCTTTATCTTGGTGCTAGCTTTGAAGGTACGCGCTTGAATAAGCTTTACCGTGAGAATATTCAAGAAGCTGAGATTCTATCTGAGTTAGATGTGCTATTTGCTCGCTACGTGAGTGAGCGTGAAGCTGGCGAAACTTTTGGTAACTTCACTGTGCGCGTTGGCGTAGTGAAGGCGGTTTTAGATGCCGCTAAGGACTTTCATGGATAAATCCGTGATCTCTGCCGATGCACTTTTGGCACTACTCAATGCGCCAAAAGTCGAGCAGCAAGCCGAGCTGGTTAGGGTAAATGCTTATCTGGAAACCTTAAGCGCTGCCCAGCGAGTGGTTTGGGGGCTGGCTTATTTACCGGGCAACCATGCACTCTCATCGAGCTTTGGGATCCAAGCTGCGGTGATGTTGCATCTGGTGAGTCAGATCCAAAGCGATATTCCGGTGATCTTAACCGATACTGGCTATCTGTTTAGCGAAACCTATCAATTCATCGATGAATTGACCGAGCGTTTAGGCCTTAACCTCAAGGTGTATCGCGCACCTATGAGTGCCGCTTGGCAAGAGGCTAAATTTGGTCGCCTTTGGGAACAAGGGCTCGATGGTCTCGAGCAGTATAACCGGCTCAACAAGGTGATCCCTATGCAGAATGCGCTGCAAGATCTTAATGTGGGAACCTGGTTCGCTGGCCTTAGACGGTCACAATCTAGCACTCGTGAAGCGCTTCCTGTGTTGGCTATTCATGGCAATCGCTATAAATTATTGCCGATCTTAGAGTGGAGTAATAAGGATGTGCATGAGTATTTAACCACTCATCAACTGCCATACCATCCACTTTGGGAGAAAGGGTATGTTTCTGTGGGAGATACTCATTCGAGTAAGCCATTAGAGCTTGGAATGACTGAGGAGGAAACGCGTTTTAATGGTCTGAAGCGCGAATGTGGATTGCATTACGAGATCTAATGGTGCGTTTTGCCAGAAGCAGCGTTTTGCAGAGTTATTCAGCTAACAATGAGACGATCTTAGCCTAAAGGATTAGCACTTTATTATGAATTGTGCACTTTTTTTGCACAGCGTTATGCACAGGTTGTTTAGTTGATCTATAGTGATAAGTTCCCGTAGATGGTTTTGATATGTTGTCTGTATCCGATCTAATTTGGATCACGTAACTTACTTCCTCTTTTAAGTTACAGACAGAGCCGCCGACAATATCGAAACACCCTCGCACTCGCGAGAGCTTGATGTTTGATTGGCCTGCTAGCGCATGCTAATTAATAGCTTTAGGCCCTGGATAGTCCGCTGTGGCTATCCAGGGAGCTTCCAATCACAATCCCTCATATCTATTTCAAAATATCTTTAAAGATACAAGTTAAGCCACAGAGTTATTTTCCTTTCTATTCATCCATATAGTATCATCCGTGTCACGATTTGTGTGTAAGCGAGTTTTAGGCTCAATTAAAGCCGTAGCCGCTATAAAATTTAAAGGGAGTTTTTAATGAAAAAGGCATTAGTGGCAGCGGCAGTGATCGCTATTGGAGCAGGCGCATACTGGGTGACTCAGCAGAAGGAAGCCGAGCCCAATCATGCAATGTTGGCATTCGTGCCAGCAGATACGCCAGTTTTTTCAGCACAGTTCAAGCCATTTCCAATCAAAGACTACATCGATTCAATTTCTGATGCTCAAAAGCAATATCCTCAAGATCTTCATGAGCTTATGAAATATGAAAATGATCCACGTATTAAGTTTTTCCTCGGATTATTTAACCGTTATATGGCCGCGATAAAAGATGGTCAGACGTTTGTCGACACCTTTGGTTTACCTGATAACCTAACCAGTTATTTTTATACCTTAGGTGCTTTGCCTGTCCTTAAGCTCGATGTTGCTAAGCCCGACGTGCTTTGGGCGTTATTAGATGGTATCGATGCCGAAAGTGGCCTAACTCACCAGCTACGAACGATAGGAGGCATTAGTTACCGTGCCTATCCGCTACTGGATGAAACTGAAGAGGAGCAGATAGATCTCGTATTGGCTATCGATAAAGGGGTGTTAACTATCACGTTAGCAACCAGCTTTAGCGATCCAGCCCTGCTTGAAACCGCGCTCGGGATCAAAGCCGTCCCTAATCCACTGAGTGAAGCGGGTATTGTCGAAGATATTTTTGCTAAGCATAGTTTCTTAAAAGATGGCATCAGCTATATCAATCATCAAGAACTTGTTAAGGCTATCACCACTAGTGATGGTAATCAGCTGGCGAAACAGTTGAATCATTTTTATTCCATCACTAAAGAAGATCCTTTTGCTGAGCTGAGATCCGATGTTTGCCGCACAGAATTAACGGGTATCGCGCAAAACTGGCCTAGAACCGTCATCGGTTATACAGAGTTTGAGATTAAAGATAAGCAGACTCGCATGGGCTTTAGCACTGTGATCGAAAGTCATAATCAGGTGATCATGGGCGCACTAAAGCAGATCCGTGGATTCTTACCTGCCTATACCCAAGATGTGAATAACAGTGTGTTTTCATTTGGCTTAGGTGTCGATGTCAACGAGTTTGTTCCAGCCTTGACTAAGGTATGGAACGAACTGCTAACGCCTTCATATCAATGTGGGCCATTGCAGCAGATGCAAGCTGAAATGGCAAATCAATCACCTGCTATGTTAGGCATGTTCACCGGAATGGCTAATGGTGTTAAAGGCCTGTCTATGTCGCTTATCGATTATGAATTGAGCGAGGGGACTGAACAGGTTCAGCTTAAAGATCTCGATGCCATAGTGACGTTATCGGCTGATGATCCTGCCACCCTATTTAACATGGTGAAACCATTTGCACCTGAGCTTGCTAATATCCAGTTACCGACAGATGGTAGTGCGGTTGATCTCAACCGTGCATTGCAACTGCCGCCATATCTTGGCTTTAGCGCTAACATGGCACTTAAAGGCAATCATTTGGCTATCTATAGCGGCAACAAGAGTCAAGCGATCGCTGATGGTTTAGCAAAAGAGACATTGTCGGCGAATGGTTTGCTGAGTATGTCGGCTGACTACGGCAAGATATTTACGCCTATGATGACCCTTATGGAGATGAGCGGCGAGTCGCTTCCTCCTGAGTTTGCCACTCTTAAAGATTACAACATGAAGGTTAAGCTTGATGTGGATGTGAATGCTCAAGGTATTGTTATCGATTCCTTTGTGCAGACCCATAACAACAAGTAATACCATTAAAAAGCAAGTTTCTCCTAGAGCCCTATCACTATGACTTATCATAATGATGGGGCTTTATGTTTTGTGTAGAGGTGAATATTTTGATAACGACAGGTGTATTTTTAAAGGGCAATGAGGTGCGTTTAGTTAGCCTTGACGGGACGCGTGCCATGCATCGAGTCGTGGCCACTAAGGTCAATAAAATTGCCATTCCTAAGGCGCCAACGGTAGAAGATATCAAGACGTTTTGTGAAGCGTTCAGTGCATATTGCATTGAACATCATGTTGAGCAATTAGTGCTAAATCGACGTGCTACCACTGGCCAAGGTGCTGGTGGAGCGGGCACATTTATACTTGAAGGGGTATTATTGACTATTACGCCAGTGCCGCTCATTTTTGTGCATCCCGCGACGCTTAAAGCCACTGATAAGAGAAATAGCGAATTGAAAGCTGATAAGCCCAAGACGCTTGATTTAGGCAAGGCCTACGACCTTGCCTTCGAGGCATTGGTTTAAATGGTTACTTCAACATAGACGGAACCTAGCCCTGCTTCTCAACACCGAGCTGCGCTAATGTTGCTGCGATATCTTCAGCAGCCGTTTCTGGGTTGATGTCATCATCAATTTTTAAGATGGTGCCATCTTTACCTATATAGAAAGTGACGCGGCTAGCGACTCGAACCAGATTCAGTACGTCATAGGCCTTGGCTACCGCTTTAGTGGGATCGCTAAGCATGGGGAAATCGGCTTGCTGTTCTTTGGCAAACTTCTGGTTGTCTTCTAAGTCATCGACGCTCGCCATCATATATACCGCATTGTATTGGCGAATAAGATCCCCTTTTTGCACTAATGATTTGCACTCAAGCGTGCAACCTCGGGTGTTCGCCATAGGGTACCAGGCAAGCACTAAGGTTTGTTTTCCAAGATAGTCACTGAGCTGATAAAAGTGGCCATCGGTGGCTTGCAGACGAAATTCAGGTGCCTTGTCACCGACGTTAAGGTCGGTAGCTTGAGCCAAGTTAACACTGCAGATGCTGATGATTAGGCCTGCACTAATGATGAAGCGTTTAAAAAGGGTATTCATGTTGGACGTCCTTTTGTCGGTATTTTGCCAGATGCGGTATTGCACCTGAGGATTATTGTTAGTGACTACTGGTTTGGTTGTGCGCGTTAACTAAGGCAAGGATCCCTTGCCAATAGAGTATCTCATCGATGGGAAGCTCAATATCTGGTTTGGTGGGGACTCCCGACAAACGTTGTCCTACCATGTCAAAGATGATACTGCTGGTGATAGCCACTGTGATGCCACTGCTGGGTAACTTAAAATGATGATGCTTGCCGAAATCCCCCCGAGTGGGTTCGCCAATTAAGACAGTCTTGGGCCACTGTTTTGCAAAATGTGCTATCCATTGGCATTGCTGACGACAGCCTGGCCCGATTAACAGTATCAATTTTCCTGGTTTGGGTTGAGGCAATAGATGCAGCGGAAGCGCTTGTTGTTGCCATTTTCGAACATGCCATTGGCTAAAACCGTCATCGAACTGAGTCTCTATCTGCTGCTCTGTCAGATCAACTTCATACTGATCTTGTCTCGATAATGAATCGTAGGGGACAAAGTTCATTGGCGTCAGGTAGTCGCCTCGTACGTTTGCTGCGCGTCTATAACGAGCGATGGCGTAAGTGTTCGATAGATTCACTCCACTGAGCGGCGCCGCCACTGCTGGGCTGTAATAGCTAGCTAGCCAAGCGAGTAACTGTTCGCCATTGCCATAAGCATGACGTAAATCCAATATAGTAATAGGTGAAAATAGGGAGCGTTTTAGAGACTGTTCGAGTGAGTTGCCGAGCGTAAATTGGCTGAGATCATTAAAGCTAAAGAAACCCTCTGGCGTATTGTTGAAGTTTGTGGTGGTCTTCGAAGGTTGCAGCGCTCTAGGTATATTCCGTTCGACGGCCAAGCTGAGTTGGCGGATATGTTGTTGCTGATCACTGAGTGTTAAACGAACCGTTTCGCTACTCGAGATACCTATCTCCTGTCGCAGTATCGATAACATCCGCAGTATCTTTGCTTGCTCGGTGGCTACGGATTGTATCGATGGTGGTAGAAATTGTTGGCTGGCAGCTACCCAGCGCTTTAATGGCAGGCCATCTATATGTGTGATAAAGGGAAAATCTGCATCTAGAGGCTCATCGTTACGATTTAAGGCTAACCAGCCACCATCCATCTGGCGCAGTGTGATGGGAAGGTATTGTTTGGCTCGAATGTTTGACACTCGACTGGAAATGTCATCGAGTGGTGCGAGCACTTTAAGGAGTTGGATGGCAAATTCACCGCGATTGATGGTTGTTCTCGGTGAATTAGCGACTTGCATCGCCCTTTTTTTAAACTGCTCAAAATGCTGCGGGGCGATAGCGGCCAAAGACGAGTGAGTGGCAATTTTCTGCTCAAGCAGCACGAGATCGGTGTGGATCTCTTGTTGACTGAGTAGCGCCTTTGGAGGCTCGCTCCGCAGCGCGATAAAAGTGAGTTGAATACAGCTGATGAGCATGATCAGTCCGAACCCATTGATAATGGTTTGATGTCCGAATTTCATCATGCTCCTTAGTCTATTTGGGGGCTATAATATGTCGTTTATCGACACGCCGATACCGAGACGATTGGTATGGGCATTATAGTCGATTAAACTCTCGCCGTAGCCATTAAAGTACTGAGCGTAAACCCTAAGCGTGCCAACGATAGGGTAGCTCCAAGTCGCTTCTATCGCACCATAATTAGGCTTTTCGAGGTTGTTTCTAAGCATCAGGCTAAATCTATGCTCATCAAGCCCGTAAACAGCGTGAATTTCGAAATTACCCATGTAATCTAAGATGTCAGGGTTATCATCTCCTTTAGGTGAGGTGGGAAACTCCTTTTCATCTTCGGGGATGCGCCACCATACCTTTACTCCCAATGCTAATGGACCGTCATCAAACACCATAGTGCCATAAATGCGGTTCCAACTGCGGGAGAGATTACCCGATTGCCCATTCGATTGATGCACTGCACCCACGCCCCAAATCGAATTGGTCAATGAGCCAATTTTCCAATCGTTGTTGAACATCATAAATATTTCGGGTTCATGGTTGGTTTCACGAAAAGGGGATGACACCTCTTTATTGTAAACTTGCCAATAGGATTGGTTGGTATAGGCGAAAAACAGATGGCCATTGTCACCAAAGACGTTATACATCAAGGGAAACTTGAAGCTAATCTGGAACTTGGCTTCAGCTTTATCGACCTCTGCTGAGTTTCTTTCTATCTCCTCTTTAAAGGGAGCTTCATTGGGGGTGTTGTTATAGGTCATTGGCAAGATGTAGTTAACCTTGTGAGGAGTGATCACAAAAGGCAGCTCAGCCGTTGCCAATTCATCTTTTATCCTCTCATTGAGTAATGAATCATTACTCTCTTTTGGTGATGCTTCCGCTGGTTTCTCTGTGCAATAGGTTTGCGAGGAAAAGGTCAGTAGGCCAAATAGAGGCAAGCATAAGCAATAATGAGCAACTTTCATTTTAGGGGTCCTTGTTTGCACCATTTAGCACAGATCATATGATGTGGTATTGCGTAAAAATGAACAGCAGTTTTAACATCTGAAGCACAATTCTGCACCTTTTTATATTCTTCAGTTTATCTCACTTCTATACCATTGATCTATTTTACAAAAGTAACTCTTATCATCTCTGTCTCTATTTTTAATAACTAAAAGGAATAAATGTTAACTATTAGCTCTTTTTTAGGGAATAAGAATGGCGGTATATTAGTCTGACTACACAGTGAGAGATGCGAACATGGAACTATTTACTTTACCCAGGCAGCAGGCACTCGGCAAGGTCTGGCTCGTTGGGGCTGGGCCTGGAGACGTTGAGCTATTAACGCTTAAGGCTTATCGCATCTTAAAAAAAGCAGATGTCGTATTATATGATGCCTTGGTGAGTGATGAGATCATGGCATTGGTGCCTGCAGATGCTGAAAAGATTGCCGTAGGCAAACGCGCAGGTAAACACAGTGCAGCGCAGGATGAGATCAATCAACTCTTAGTCACTAAAGCCTATACTCGTCAAAACGTGGTGCGGCTCAAAGGTGGCGATCCGTTTATTTTTGGTCGTGGCGGAGAAGAGTTAGAAACCTTGGTTGAGGCGGGTGTGGCGTTTGAAGTGGTTCCAGGCATTACTGCTGCGAGCGGTACCTCTGCTTATGCTGGTATTCCCCTGACCCATAGAGAGCATGCTCAAGGGGTCACTTTTATTACCGGTCATTGCAAACTTGAGAGTCGTCCAACCGACTGGAGCAGCTATGCCAATAGCCAAAATACGCTCGTTATCTACATGGGTATTTTAAATGCAGGCACCATACAGCAAGGCTTGATCAACGCTGGCCGCGCTGCCTCTACGCCAGTGGCGATTGTGTCTAAAGCGACTACCGCAAATCAGCGTAGCGTTATTGGTACCTTAGGTGAGCTTGAACAATTAGCTGCATCACCAGAACTTAAGATGCCAGCGCTGATGATTATTGGTGAAGTTGTCGGTTTAGCGACTAGCTTAAACTGGTTTAATCCTGATGAAGCTAATCTTTCTGTTGAAGAAACTCTAGCTGTCACTAATCAAGTTTAAAATCTTTAGTGAATAGGGCGCCTAGCGCCTTCGCATACTCTTCATCTGGTTTGGGGTGAACTAGCTGAGCTAATTCATCCCCGGTAGAGGTTAATCGATAGTAGCTTAAGATCAGATGCCCATGCTTAGGGGTGAGTGTCTTTTTAATGCCTGCTAGGGTAAAGCTGATAGGATTCTTTGAGGTTAGCTCACCAGTTTCGAACTCACTTCTGTGTAACAATCCTGCATCCATCAGGGTGAGGATTGAAGAGTAGGGTAATCCAAACAGTGAAAAGGCGATATTCACGTTTTCCGATTTTCTAAACAGTTGCCCAATGCCTCCTGTGTGACGATAGCCATTGATAAGCTTGAGCTTTGAATCACCATTAATGGTGGCTGCCATGGTTAACACTTTCTCGAACATCTGTGCTTCTTTATGGGTCAGCTGTTTGAGTGCTGCCAAACTTCTTAAGCTGAAATTCCCTGGGCTGCTGACTTCGTTGGCTAAGATTCGTCCCCATAACTCTTGCATGTTGCGGTTGTGGATCTGTTCTGCCAATTTAAAGAACTGGTGTACCCAGTCAGGATCTAAGTCCGCACCAGTGACCTCTGATGAGCTGTGAGATATTGCGATAGCGTAGATGGTCTCAATATTACTCTGGTACTGGCTCGCCTGTTTGAGCGCTCGATGTTCGGCGCGCTCAATGATAGATGCATTCGATGGCCGATAGCCCTCCTCGCTACCTAAACCTAATTGTCGTCCTAGCAGCAAGGTTTTTTTGCGTGCAGACACATCAAGTTGATTGTTAGATACCTTTACGACTTCAGCCATGTTTACGTTGCTCTATGTAATAGGTGCATTAAAGCAGTTTATCGTAAAAGTTTTATAGCCCCTAGTGTCTGTTTAGGCAATTAAGAGTTAGCGCCAATAGGCCAGTTAACTTGTTTCTTCGCACTTGGGTGGCGTGGAATATTGAATGCCAACATCAAGGAGCATAGCGCAAATCCAGCACCGATAAAGAACACTATTTTATGAGAGTAAAGCCAGAAAAGTCCCAATAACGCAGGGATAACGACTGCCGCGATATGGTTAATGGTAAAACTCACTGACATGGTCGCGGCGATATCTTTTGGATCGGCAATTTTTTGGAAGTAGGTTTTTATCGCAATGGCCATAGCAAACAACAGATGATCAATAACGTACAGTGCGGCAGCAAATTCACTTTGTTCGACAAAGGCATAACTGGTAAAAATGATGATTAAGCCAATATATTCCAAGGTCAGGGCATTACGCTCGCCAATGCGGCCAATAAACCGACCAATTGCAGGTGCAAACAATAGGTTAACCACGTAGTTAATCAGAAACAGTGCGGTGATCTGGCTAACGCTGTAACCGAACTTTTCAACCATCATAAAGCCGGCGAAAACCATGAATATCTGACGTCTTGCGCCTGAGAAAAAGGTCAGCAAATAGTAGAGCCAATAGCGTTTGCGTAAGATCACTTTCTTATGTTGGAGCTCCCCCTGAGGAAACTGTGGGAAATAACCCGCTAAGATAATGACCATCACTAAGCCGAGTGCACCAATGATGGCATACATCCACTGATAATCGAGTTGCAGCCACGTCATGATAATCCAAATGCTAGCGTATCCCGTTAGCGCTGCAGCCGAGCGCCAAGCCAACGCTTTACCTAAAAATCCTGCCGTTTCTTGTTTGTCGATCCATTGCAATGTCAGTGACTGATTTATTGTTTCAAAGTAATGAAAGCCTACCGACATCAAGATCGTCGTGAGATAGAGGCCAATCACTTGCGGGAAAAACCCAGTGATGGCGACACCTATGGTTAATAGCGCCAAAGATAACAGTGCAAATGTCTGCTCTTTTAACAGCAGTAAAATGAAGATGGCGGTGAATGCCAGAAACCCGGGGACTTCTCTGAGGCTTTGTAACATGCCGATTTCAGCACCAGTAAAGTTGGCCCGTTCGATAACAAAGTTATTCAGTAATACTTGCCAAACAGAAAACACCAGAGACATAACAAATGTCATTAATAACAATAGTTTTTGCGGACTTTTCTGCATGAGTTGTTGCTTAATTATTGGGAGAAAAAACAGACAGCTAGTCTACCTCATGTTTATTTAGTCACCAAGATGGATTCAATCTTTGCCAACCTCTTCTGCTTGATATTTTCATGTGATCGTTATTTTGCAAAAATGTTATTAACAAATGTAAATTATAATGAGAATGATTTGCATTTAATGTATGTTGCTCGCATTTAGGGGGGGAAGCTGTTTGTTCAGCGTGGAGATAATATGAAGTGGGATCTAAATGCAGTGGTACTCGGGATGAGTGTTTTCTTATCGACTAACGCGTTGGCTGCGGTCGATCCTGAAGTATTGCAACAGGCAATAGAGCGTCAAGAGAATGAACTTAAGTTATTGAAGCAGCAATTGGCGACAATGGCTCAACAGCAGCAGGAGCAAGTATCAAAACAGCAAGAAGTGGTAAAAACCCTGGTGCAGTCGGAAGCGGCTAAGAGCCCTTGGAGTCGATTTAAGTTCGAATCATATGGCAGTGTTAATTACACCAGTGATGAATACTATGACAATGTTCAAGATACTCGACCAGAGCGTCGTGGCCGTTTCGATCTCGAGCGTATTGTGACCGAGTTTGGTTATCAGTTTACTGATGAATGGGACATGGAGGTCGAAATTGAATATGAACATGGCGGCACGGGGAGCGCGCTAGAATACGATGGTTTCGATGAGTTTGGTGAGTTTGAGTCAGAGGTCGAAGCGGGCGGTGAAGTGATGATTGAAAAGGCCCAACTTCGCTATCGTCCCAATCAACATTTTGGGATTAAGTTCGGTAACATTCATCTGCCTATCGGCTTGTCTAGCATATTACATAAACCTAATCAGTACCTGACCGTACTGCGTCATCGTAGTGAAGCGGCTATGTTGCCCGCAGTATGGAATGAAACTGGGGTGGGAATTTTTGGTGAATATGCCGACTTTCACTATCAGGCTCAAGTGATTAGTGGTTTGAATTCTGAATATTTTCGTACCTACGATTGGATAGCGTCAGGGCATCAAAAGCGTTTCGAAAGCGTCAATGCCGACGACTTAGCTTATGCTTTGCGCCTCGATTATGGCAGCTTTAAAAAAGGTACAGCCGTTGGTGTGGCGTACTATTACGGTAACACGAGCGGTAATCGCCATAAGAGTAACAAGGTAAGTGGCGATGGTAGTGTCAGCATTCTTGCCGTGTCAGGAGCCTATGTTGAAGGGCCATGGATCGTACGTGGTCAATATCTGTATGGCACCTTGAGTGATGCCGATGCGATCACTCAAGCGAATAAATCGACCCCAGGCTTAAAGCCGGGTAACTTTGCCCAGCTGGGCAGCGAGTCTGAAGCCTTCTTTATCGAAGCGGGTATCGATTTACATCACTTCTTTGACCTTCCATTAACGGTATTTGCCAACCTCGATTATGCCAATCCGCTTGCCGACGTGGACAGTGGCAGTGCTACCAAACGTTACGAAAACACCTGGACCAGCCTCGGGGTTAACTATTCTCCAATTCCTGAAATCGTCATTAAGGCTGAAGCTGGGCGTCAGCAAGTTGCCGTCGCAGCCATTCCTGATACCAACTTTTTCGCTTTAGGTGTTGGATATCAATTCTCACTATAAGTGGCGCTGACCGTCATTTCGAATAAATAAATGGAGTTATCAATGAAACAACTTAAATACAGTGCGATCGCCTTAGCCCTTATCTCTTCTTTAGCTGCTTGTGGTGGCTCTGGTAGCGACGATACCCCCGTCGTGGAGCCAGAAACGGGCTTTAGTTTTTCGGCTGACGAGATGATAGTCAATCTAAGTGATGACGTGATTGTCAGCGGATATTCGATTTTAGCCGATCGTGGTACGGCATTACTCTTAGCGACCCAAACCTTAGTGGCAACACCAACTCAGGCCAATTTGGAGGCGGCGCAAGCGGCATGGAAAGATGCCCGTCAGCCTTGGGAGCAGGGAGAATCGCACATTTTTGGTCCTGTAGACTCGTTGGGTATCGATCCCCATTTAGATAGCTGGCCGCTAAACACCACAGATTTGCAAACGGTATTGGCAAATAGCTCTGGCTTTGACGCCGATACCATCAAAGTGTGGAACGATGATGTTCAAGGTTTCCATACCATGGAATATCTACTCTTTGGCGATGGGGTTAATAACAACGTTAAAAGTATCGATGAACTTAGCGCAAATGAGCGCGATTATCTCATGGGGCTTGCCGAAGTGTTCCGTGACTATACACGGATCCTCGCCGATGCCTGGCTAGTTAGTCATGATGGCAAATCTGGTGCCGCTTATGGTGAGCTACTTAAAACACCAGGGACTAATGGCAATACCTTTTATAGCTCTCAAGTTGGGGTAATTGAAGAGTTGATTAAAGGGATGATCGGTATCGTCGACGAAGTGGGCAACGGTAAGATCGCCGATCCCTTCGGTAGCTCGGCGCAAACTGCCGATACGTCAAAGGTAGAGTCTCAATATTCTTGGAATTCGCTTACCGATTTTAGTGACAACATCATTGGGGTACGTAATGTCTACCAAGGTGAATTTACAGGTGAGGCGGATAAACAAGGTATTGTCGATTTTGTTAGCGCGGCAAATCCAGAGTTAGCCACCCGTGTTGGGCGAGAAATCGATGAGGCTATTTTGCAGATCCGCGCCATCGCAGGAACCAATAACATGCCATTCCGTCAGGCAATACAAGATACCGCAGGGCGAGTTAGGGTACAAAAAGCGGTAGATGCCTTATCCAAGTTACAAACTAGCCTACAAAACGAAGTACTGCCATTACTGCAAGAGTGGCAAGGGAAATAGGGCGAATACAAAAGGGGAGGCGCTATGCGCTCTCCTCTTTTTTTGCCCCAAAGCCCCCAGATTTATCAAGGTTAAATGTGAGTAAGTTAATGATTAAAAATAATATTAAACGCCAAGCGCTCGGCGTGGCAGCGATCATTTGTTGTTTAAGCGGTTGCGGTGGTTCGGGTGATGAAGTGACCACACCAACGCCAGATAAAGTCTATCCAGCTTATACCGATGTAGCGGCATTGGGGGGAGAGACTACAACCTTCGATTCGGCTTCATCTGGCCATGGATTTTCGACCCCTGCGGTCAACCTCACCCCCGCAGAACTCAGCCAGCATCTCGCCGGAGACGTCAATTTTGAAACCGCCTTTACCACGGCTCCCAATAGTGAGCATCCAGAGCTTGATGGCTTAGGCCCAGTGTTTAACAATGCCGACTGTAATTCTTGTCATCAACGAGATGGCCGTAACTCAACACCGAGTATTCCTGCGGGTAAGATGCGTATCAAACTGGGCTCAGAAGCCGGGATCTTTCTTCGAATCAGTAAAGCACCCGATGTACCTTGCACTGAGGGGGTGATGGAAAATGATTACTGCGCCCCGATCCCTGTGCCTAATTTTGGGGGGCAACTGTTTCATCGTGGCGTGCTTAAGGCGCGTGCGGACTGGGAGCAAAATCTGTTTGGTGGTCAGGCCGATGTGTATCTCTCCTATGAGACTCATACCGTGACTTATCCCGATGGCCGTAGCGTCAATTTGAAAAAGCCCCTATTTGAGGTTGAAAACCCGTTTGATGCCCCAGGGGAAACCAAGGCTAGCAGTAACCTTACCTCGAACCTGTTACAAGATGATGTGCTGATGGGATGGCGTAACGGTATGCCCGTCTTTGGTCTCGGTTTGTTAGAGGCCATTCCTGAGGCCGATATTGTCGCCCTTGCCGATGAGAATGATGTGAATGGCGACCATATTTCTGGTCGTCCTAACTATGTTTTCGATGCGGTAAAAGCCCAAAATGGAGATAAAAACCCAGTGTCACTCGGGCGTTTTGGTTGGAAAGCCAATACTCCAAGTGTGCGAGTGCAATCCTTAGGTGCGCTGCGAGGCGATATCGGTATAACCAATCCGCTGTTTCCTGACGAAAGCATTGTCGGCACCTCGCTGCATGATAGCTATTTAACTCGCACAGGTTTTACCGATACTGGCAGTGATGAGAGTGGTGCCCCAGAGGCCAGCGCGGCGTTCAGTGATGATGTGGTGTTTTATGCAGAAACCTTAGCTGTGCCAGCGCGGCGTAATGTGCAAGATACCGATGTTCGTGAAGGTGCTCGGCTATTTAGTGAGCTTAATTGCAGTGGCTGCCATCAACCGAGTTTTGTGACTAAATCCTCGGGGGATATTGGTGGCATACCAATGATTGATGCATTAAAAGGACAAACTATCTATCCATTCACTGACATGTTGCTCCACGATATGGGAGAGGGGCTTGCCGATGGTCGTCCTGACTTTTTAGCTAATGGTAATGAGTGGCGCACTCGGCCGTTATGGGGGATAGGTTTAACTCAAACGGTGAATCCACAAGCGGGCTTTTTACACGATGGTCGTGCAAATACCATAGAAGAAGCGATTTTATGGCACGGTGGTGAAGCGCAAACTAGCACCGATAATTTTATGGCCTTGAGCGTCAGTGAACGGGCACAGTTAATCGCTTTTGTGATGTCGTTATAGCTTAGGTTATACCGACAGCGTAAAGGTAAAAGCGGAGCATAGCTCCGCTTTTTTCTGCCTGTGTTTTACATCGATGGAATTAATTTGTGATGTAGGTAAACTTACTCGATGTTTTGCACTTATCCCTCGTGATCTGTTTCAACTAAATGTTGACCTAGATGACTTATGATGATGTTACAGATTGAAATTAATAATATTAGAGGTATCAGTGAGTAAAATTTTAATCATCTATTCCAGCGTTCACGGACAGACACGCAAAGTCACTGACTATCTAAAGCAGCAGTTAGAGTCTTATGGCAACGAGGTGACTTGTGCCAGTATTGATGAGGCGCCCGCACTCGATGTTTTCGACAAAGTGGTGATCGGTGCCAGTATCCGCCATGGTAAACATAATCCAGCGGTTTACGATTTTATTAGCCGCAATATTAATCAGCTTAGTGATAAGGTCAGTAGTTTTTTTTCGGTAAGTTTAGTGGCGCGAAAACCGGCTAAAAACACCCCTGAAACTAACCCATATATGCAAGCATTCTTAGCGAAAACAACATGGAAGCCTAAGCTATTAGCCGTATTCGGCGGTAACTTAGATTATCAAGGTTATAACGCCGTCGATAGAAACATCATTCGCTTTATTATGTGGATAACTAAGGGGCCAACCGCGGCGGATACTAAGGTGGAATATACTGACTGGGATAAAGTCAGTCAGTATGCACAGCAATTGCACCAACTCTAGTGGCAATCCGTATTGAGGAGATAGTAAATGGTTAAACTGCTCACCTCATTGGGCAAGAAGGTGATTGAATATCAACATCTTGTGTTGATTCTATCGTCGCTATTTTTAATCTCCACTAGCGGTTGGCTACTCATGGGGCGTGCCATTAGGGCTAATGCGTCGATGTGGGACTATTTACACGTCTATCTGGGCTTATTGGTTGCCTGTTTCTCGGTTTCTATCTTGCTGACCAATGTCGTGAAAGGTAAATGGCGTCAATATTTTCCTTGGCTTGTAGGCGATTTTAGTCAACTGAGCAATGATATCTGCGGCCTTAAGCAAGGTAAAATCCCCCTAGCGGGCGGTCGAGGACTGTTTAGTGTTATTGAAGGGATTGGTTTAATCTTACTGGTTTTAGTGTCGTTTACTGGGGTGATGTGGTTTATTACTCAAGGCAGCAGTGAGGCGCTCAATTGGCGCAGTTATCACCATAGCGCCGCCCATGGTTTTATCGCTTTTATCATAGTGCATAGTATTTGTGCGGCAGCGCACCTACTGGATTTTATCCGTAATTAGCCCCAATTAGGTTTTAGATTTTAGATTTTAGGTTTTAGGTTTTTTGGGATTGCTTTGCTTCGAGTCGGTTTGTGCTCGGTGGTGCTAGGGTTTAAGTTGAATGTGTTTGAAGGGCGCAGCCGCGTTTACACTGGACTATTCTATCTCTTCGATTCGGATTCATTTTGTGTGCGCCGTTAGTGCAAAAGCTAACTTAGTTTTGCCCCAAAATGTGTTGCCCTTAGAATGCAGGTTTGGCATTTCTCTAGTTTGCTTGGTTGGCATTTGGCGACACGCTCATTTATTAAATGAGTTGAAGGTCGTACCTTCATCGCCATCTAACGCCTGCCCGGCGAGGGCTGTGCTGATACGCCTGTGACACGCTGTGCGCCATCCCTGGCCGCTCTGCGGTTTCATCCCTGAAACCGAAGGTCACAGGCGTATCTACACTTGGTATTTAACGTCTCTTCGATTTGGTGGTATTGGTGTGTTTAAGGCGTGAAAGCTAACTGATTTTTGCCCCCAAATGAGTTAACAAGTTGTCGGTGGTTCAGTAACGAACGGACTTTATGACCTAGCAATTTTCATCGCGACACGTGTGTGATGTAATTCACTACTTCCCATTAAAAACTAGATAAGTATACAGTGATATTAAAACCATCAGGATTTTGAACGATTTTCATCCTGTATTCGTGCGCGTTTTCTCATTTTGGCTTAAATAAATCGCATTAAAATTAATCACTTATGGTATTCGTCAAGTAGATAATAGGTTTGGAAAACGCGCATGCGCGTTTTTCCAGATGGTGTATTTAGCAAAATGCTGATAAGTTCATTACATACAGATAGTTAACTGTGCGTGTTTTCACTGGTCTAACGAGGTAAATGCGCATGCGCACTAATAAAAGGTTATGAGTCACAGGAGAGTCATGGATTTGTCCCATAAACAATGGATGTATGGCGGGGCTGTATTATTGGCAGCAGTTTCAGGCGCTATCGTGTTAGGTCGCGTGCCCAATGCCTGGGTTCCAATGCCGTTACCTATCGTGATTGTTGCATTTGTTACCTTGATTCTTTTTCCGTTTGTCACTCCGGCACTTTACTTATTGGTACTTAAACTTTCATCTTCTTCGGTACACTTCACTAAAATTATTTTGGCTTTGGTGGTCGCTATTGGCGTTCTTAACTTTATGTACTTTCAAATTGCATGGGAGTATGGCATCAAATATCAGGGCCCAGAACATACCAAGATTGTGGCCATTGAAAATTTATTGGGCTTTGGCGTTGCGTTTGTAATATCGGCAACAGCATTAGCTAAAGGGTCTAGGGCGCTGGCATATACTGCAAATCTCACCCTATTTGTATTGTTGTCCTGGTGCGCATTTCCATATCTAGGGGAGCTTCCGTAGTGGCAACTCATAACAAGTTGCTGTTGTCGCCGCTGCGCGGCTGGGACCTCCGTTCCGGCGCTTCGCGCATGCACTGCGGCCCCAAAGCAAGGCGTTAGTGGTCAACCATGAACCGAGCTCTATTTCTAATCTTCGCTCTCTCCTGCATGCAAGGGATTGCTGAAGAATCAGAGGCCCCAGAAACCATCTGGTTAGAATCAGATAAGATGGTTTCATGTGTTCCACGCGAATTAAACCTAGGAGAATCTCTCCAAGTAAAACTTGGTGAGCATCACGGCAAAGAACTTGCCGTATATCGACACGAAGAGAATCTATGGTTGTTTTTGGTTGTTGGCTCACCGCCATCGGCGATGACTTCTTTAATGTCTCCCTTGCAATTTGAAGGCGTCAACGCAATTGAAATAACCCCAGTAACAACGGGATATCGGTGGGACAGTAAAGGCGGCAATGAAGCAATATTTTCCAAGCCAGGAAAATATACACTTTATGTAAGCACAAATTTGGAAAGCGAAAATGGCGGCTATAAATGCGAATTAATCGTCAAAAACCACTAACAAGCAAAGGCAGCATCGCCCTTCGGGCTGAAAAAATAAATAGACATCCATAGTTAATGTGCATCAGAAACGACCTTCTACTAAGCTTTGAAAGAGCATTAGACAAGGAGGTTGTTATGCCACGTCCTCGCCGTACCCAAATTAGTCTTGAAGACACTCCCTATTATCATTGTTGTAGCCGTGTAGTAAGGCGAGCCTTTTTATGTGGTGATGATGCCTATTCGGGGAAAAATTATGATCATCGCCGCAGTTGGATTGAATCGCTGCTATTTGAGCTTGCAGCGGCTTTTGCCATTGATGTGGCAGCATTTGCCGTAATGTCGAATCACCTTCATGTGGTGCTACGTATCGACATTGAGACCGCAAATTGCTGGACTGACCGAGAAGTGCTTGAACAATGGCATAAGCTGTTTAATGGTGATGACCTAACCCGTAAGTTCACAAAAGGTGAGTTAGTTGAACCCCATGAAGTGGTTAAACTCAAGCATGCTATCGCGATTTACCGAAGTCGATTATGTGATATTTCGTGGTTTATGCGCTGTTTGAATGAACCGATAGCAAGGCAAGCGAATCAAGAAGATGGCTGCTCGGGTCGATTCTGGGAAGGACGCTTTAAATCCCAAGCTTTGTTAGATGAAGGCTCGGTTTTAGCCTGTATGGCCTACGTTGATTTGAATCCCATTCGAGCCAAGATGGCCGCGACACCTGAGGGCTCAGACCATACCAGTGTTCAACTACGCATTAAGGCTGCCTTAAAAGGTGAGCAGCCCAAAAAGCTACTCCCTTTTATCGGCAATGAACGCGACAATCAACCGAATGGTATTGCTTTTTCCTTAACAGACTACCTCGAACTGGTTGATGATACTGGACGTATTATTCGTGACGATAAACGTGGCGCTATCAGTGAAAACAGTGCCAACGTACTGACAAGGTTGAATATCCCTCATGAAAATTGGGTTAAGCTTATCAGCAAATTTGGTCAATTGTTTCATGGCCCGGTGGGCACATTACAAGCAGTTACCCATTACTGTGAACACTTAGAGAAGCGACGACGGCACTTTGCCGCGAGCTGCCAGCATTTCAAAATAGACTGATATTAACGCTTTATTGCATCACAAAACCTGTTGTTCTGGTGCAATAGGTTGGTTTAGTGCAGCTGAAATACGCCATTTTCAAGTCAGAAGGGTTAATGTCGTCATACATCGATATTCCGGCAATATCGTATCGACCTAGATATGGCCAAATCACAGCACGGCGATTGAACATAAACCGAAAGCGTATTATGTTTTTGTTTTATAATGGGTGGCTTGTTTTCAGAAACCTATTGCTAAACCTGTGGCCAATAAAAATTGGCCACAGGTTTATTTCTTTTCGATACTAACTTCGAATCTGAAATTAGTCGATTCTTTGCCGATTCATAGCTGAAAATAGTCCATATAACTGTCAGGGGCTATAGTGATCAACTTTAGATTACTATAGAACAGTGATAATGAAGATAGACAATAATATTTTTCAGCTACAGCTAGGGTATCTGGATTTTAAAGAAAAAGTAAGGACATAGGCAACTGGAAGTTTTGCGCCAGGACCACTGGTAAATTGCTCTATATTCAAGTTATTGTAAAACTCTTCAAAGAGATATCCCTGATTATTTTTATTTAATTCCTTCCAACAAACAAAAAGCTTTTTATTTTGAGTGTCAGAACCTACTCGATAGTCTTCATTAGTAAATGAACCATATTTGATTCCGTCTAGTGTCGAAAAAAACATCATTGCACATATATCTTCTGATTCTTTACAGATATTGATGAATTGTCCCATTTCTACCTCTGCATTAGCACTCTTGCAAGTAAAAAACAGTGGAAACGCCAATGCTGACAACAGCCAAACTTTAGCTTTCATAACACACCTTAATTAAATAATAATTTAAAACATTTTATATGAATCCAAATGTGAATAATGTGACATATTCATTATATTTTTCCGGTGAATGAATTTACATACTGTAGCTCAGGAATGCGTTGAACCGATACATGATCCTGTTCGCATTGTGCTAAGGAAGTATTTGCTTTACTGTATGATTTACAGAGAAAATAAATAGACACCCATAGTTAATGTGCATCAGAAACGACCTTCTACTAAGCTTTGAAAGAGCATTAGACAAGGAGGTTGTTATGCCACGTCCTCGCCGTACCCAAATTAGTCTTGAAGACACTCCCTATTATCATTGTTGTAGCCGTGTAGTAAGGCGAGCCTTTTTATGTGGTGATGATGCTTATTCGGGGAAAAATTATGATCATCGCCGCAGTTGGATTGAATCGCTGCTATTTGAGCTTGCAGCGGCTTTTGCCATTGATGTGGCAGCATTTGCTGTAATGTCGAATCACCTTCATGTGGTGCTACGTATTGATATCGAGACCGCAAATCGCTGGACTGACCGAGAAGTGCTTGAACAATGGCATAAGCTGTTTAATGGTGATGACCTAACCCGTAAATTCATAAAAGGTGAGTTAGTTGAACCCCATGAAGTGGTTAAACTCAAGCATGCTATCGCAATTTACCGAAGTCGATTATGTGATATTTCGTGGTTTATGCGCTGTTTGAATGAACCGATAGCAAGGCAAGCGAATCAAGAAGATGGCTGCTCGGGTCGATTCTGGGAAGGACGCTTTAAATCCCAAGCTTTGTTAGATGAAGGCGCGGTTTTAGCCTGTATGGCCTACGTTGATTTGAATCCCATTCGAGCCAAGATGGCCGCGACACCTGAGGGCTCAGACCATACCAGTGTTCAACTACGCATTAAGGCTGCCTTAAAAGGTGAGCAGCCCAAAAAGCTACTCCCTTTTATCGGCAATGAACGCGACAATCAACCGAATGGTATTGCTTTTTCCTTAACAGACTACCTCGAACTGGTTGATGATACTGGACGTATTATTCGTGACGATAAACGTGGCGCTATCAGTGAAAACAGTGCCAACGTACTGACAAGGTTGAATATCCCTCATGAAAATTGGGTTAAGCTTATCAGCAAATTCGGTCAATTGTTTCATGGCCCGGTGGGCACATTACAAGCAGTTACCCATTACTGTGAACACTTAGAGAAGCGACGACGGCACTTTGCCGCGAGCTGCCAGCATTTCAAAATAGACTGATATTAACGCTTTATTGCATCACAAAACCTGTTGTTCTGGTGCAATAGGTTGGTTTAGTGCAGCTGAAATACGCCATTTTCAAGTCAGAAGGGTTAATGTCGTCATACATCGATATTCCGGCAATATCGTATCGACCTAGATATGGCTAAATCACAGCACGGCGATTGAACATAAACCGAAAGCGTATTATGTTTTTGTTTTATAATGGGTGGCTTGTTTTCAGCATTCAAATGGAATAACTATAAAGAGGAATAGGTTTGAAGGGTAAAGTTGTATCATATCTTGCAAATAAAAAATATGGATTCGTAACGGGGGAGGATGGTGAAAGCTACTTCTTACATGTGTCTGGTTTACTAGATAGAAACGATGAAGTTAAGCTAGTAAAAGATGTTGTAATAGAGTTTGACCCGACGCCAACGCCAAAAGGGCTGGCGGCGAAAAAAGTGAGTATTCCGACAGTTTACTTTAAAAAGCAGGTCGTTGATTTTTTTACGAGCAAAAGCAAATTACCCAAACATGGAAACGTTGAAAAAAGACAGGCAATTAATACTCGCTTCATAAAGGATTTCGAAGAGGCTCGGGAGCATATTGAGACTTTAGCAAGAGAAGCTGGCTGCAACGCAATTTTGAATTTGGGTTTTGAAAAAGAAACTTTTAGATCTGGAAACTATAAATACACAGTTCATGCATTCAAGGGCGATTTTGCCCTTGTAACGGATAGCATTCCTTGTAGTTCCAAGGCTGAAGAAACCGATTCGGTGATGCAGTTGCAAAATAAGGTTGACTATTTCGATACCCAGTTTGTTCGGGTTCAGCAAGCGGAAGCTCAAGCTAGAGCTAAACAGTTTGAGACGAGCAAAGTAGGGCTATACATCCTTATAGGTATCGTTTTCGTGGGTGTGTTGATAGCAATTACCTAACCAACGACTATGGCGTCAATAACTGATTTCCACCAGTATATTTATACTACATGACGCCATATCTGATGTAGTGGCTTAGATTTTTTTAAATGATCATCAGTGGACTTCGCTAACGTAGTTAGACGGGATTTATAGTCATTATCTAACTCGGCGGGATTTAGGGACAACTTGTCGCGGTTGACTCACTAGCCGCTAACTCATCGCGTTAAGCCTATGAGCTAGCGGCCAGTGCACGATTTTACTTAGCGGTTTGATAGCTAATGTGCTGGTAGAATCGGACGATCAAGCTTTCACGGGATTTATCTAATGCGAGTCCAGAAGTCAGCAGTTTGAGTGCATCTTCGACTTGATTCAGAAAACGACCTAAACCTGCATCTTTACAGTCTTTGGGCTCGGCTACAATAATAAAGTTAACCATTTCGACTAAATGATTTCCGTCCCAATGACTCACAAATTGCTGCGTTTCTTGATGGGGATTGAAACCCAGCATCTGCACTTCATCGGTGCGTTCAACTTGGTCATATTTACTGTTGCGTACCAGTGGTGTTAGTTCATTAGCAACCATAGCTATTTGTTTCAATTGCTTGGCTGATGCCGCTTGGAGAAATGTCTCCTCTAGCTTTTTATACAGCGGGCTATAGTCATCGGTATGACTCGGTAATATCTCTTGTTTGAGCTTGCGGCTTAGGGTTAATTTCACTGTGACATAGCATATTGAGCAATGATCGTCAGGCAGTGGGCAGTTCCTTGCTTTATATCTTAGGTCGATAGGGCGCAGCTTAAAGCCGTAGGTTTCTTTATTGCCTTTGGCCTTTGCAAAGAGATCGTAAGAGAGATGTTGATGATCACGGATTTTTATTTTGAGAGCGGCTTCTGGCAGTTGTGGCGCTAACTTTTCGAGGAAAGAGAGCACTTTAATGTGAAAATTAGCCGAGTTGCTGCGAATTTCGTCACCGGTGGCTAAGAATAGAATTTTTATCTTACGTGCGCGGTAACCTGGCTGACTATGAAGAGTCTGTGCTTCATGGTATTGAGGATTATAGAAAAACACTATCTGCTCTGCCGTTGGGAAGCAATACGCCTCGGTATGAAAGCGGACGATGGGTAGCTTATCATTGGTGATCACATGAATATTACGGATATCTTCTTCAGTGGCTAGGTTGAAAATAGTATGACTCAGTGTTTGGTAACATGTGTTGTAGTCAGGGTAATGACTCAGCAACTCATCGGTTACCTTAATCTCCGCTGTAATGTATTGATTACTTCTAACTTCCTTTGGTATGTACACTTTTTGCTTATGGCTAAGGGACATAAATACTCCTTGTAGTAATTTGACTATATTTAGCCTGATGCAGATGATAGCGACAAATTTTGACAAAATGATGTGCCAACACACATTTTGTTTCTGCTAGCGTCATATCATGATGCTAAGGTTATAATACCATTGTTTAATGTTTAGCTCGTTATTCTGTTATGTGCTTTATTTAAATAACAAAGCGCATAAAAAAAGGCTCCGTGGGAGCCTTTTTTTATGAAATCGATGTTATGAAATCGACGCTAAGCGCTGGGCTTACTTGTGCTCTACCGCGAGATAGTTAATCAGGTCGATAAGCTCACCAAGGGTGCGCATTTCGCTGAGGTTAACGGCGTATTTATCGTTAACGATAAAGGTTGGCACGCTTTGAATGCGAAACTCTCGTTGCTGCGCACGCCATAGGGCTATTTTTTCATTAACTGCTTTGCTGTCTGCGATTTCATCATATTTACTGATATCGATGCCTTTGTCGGCAAAGACTTTTTTGATATCGGCGCGGTTGTTGATTTGTGGTTTTTCGTGGGCGCCATGATCGTGGTTATGATCATGTCCGTGGGCTCCTTCATTGCCTTGAATGGCAACAAACATCGCGTGCATCATCTTATCTTGCACTTTGAGCTCTTGGATAACCGCCAGTGAACGCATCACTTCTGTGCCGATATCGCTGTTCATGAAGTCAACATGCTTGCTGTCAAAGCTCACCTCTGGCTTTAGGTTTGCTTTAATATCGCCAAGATATTGCGTCTCCATGTTGAAGCAGTTGTGGCAATAGAAAGAGTAGAACTCGGTCAGTTTGGGTTCTGCACTGGGGGCTTTTTCAGATACCGTAGTGAAATGTTTACCTTCAATAAATTGTGTAGCGAAACTGCTTAATGGCGCTACAGCTAAGGTGAGCGCTAATGCGATATGTTTAATCATAGAGTCCTCTAGTGACAGCTGCGCTGTACAAAAGTCTTAAGCGTAAAAATTAAATTGTTTTTTAGCATAATAGCGAAAGCTTAAGCATGACTGAACTGGTGCTAAGAAACAGCGCCTACAGTGTGAGCTAAGTTGTATATTGAGATGATTTTTTATCATTTTACGCGCAAAGTTTGCCAAGCCTCACAAACCTGTCGAAATTTGGCCGCATCGCCGCCTTCTCGGTCTGGGTGCCATATGAGTGCTAACTTACGCCACTGTTTTCGCACCATCTTATCTGTGGCATTGTCATCGAGTTCAAATACCCGTAACGCCTGACTTTTGTGCATAAGATTGGGGTTAGCGCCTATGTATTGTTCATAACGATTCCAAAATGACTCTAACATCTCTTGGATAATGTTTGGGCAGGTGTCGTAGTTACGCCAATCCATATAGTAATCACGTAGCGCATCGGCTTCATATAGCTGTTGATTGAGATCGCTAGGGATGATCCTGAAAATTTGGATTTCCATCGATTTTACTTGCAGCCAGCTATCTGGAAGTAGCATCTGTTGTAGTTCAAACAGCGCATTCATGAGTAAGAAGTTTTGTTTAAACAGGGCTTTTTGGGCATTATCATCTAGGTTCTGCAACAGGCCTTTTTGCTGTAGTTCTGCGGCAAGGTGATGTACTTTCCAACTGTGATTTGAACTTTGGAGTAGTGAAAGTAGTGGCCAAATAAGAGGGTTGTCGCCTTTGATTGAGAACATGGGGCCTGCGGCGGTCTCATCATCGGCCTGAGCTTTCATTAGAGAAGGTTTTGCTGGCAACATAGGTTGAGTCATCCGTGATTGGCGATGATTTCTACTATGGCAATAGCATAAAAAGAACGCAAGCCTTAAATTGTAGGCTCATCGCTATACTATGGGCGTGATGACGCTAAGGTATTATTGATGCTGAAATTATTACCTTGATCCTGATTATCTGCCATTATTTGCCATAGAATAAGGATTTGTTGGTTGATATTTCATTTAATCTGCCATGGTTATCATGTTTGAGGTTGCGGTCGCATTACTTTCATTGAGCTCACCGAGAACTCTTTTGGTGGATGAGGTGAGGGCGTTGATTGAGCGCGAAAGGAGGCTGATTGTCTATTGATTTAATCGCAGAGCAACGCTTAAAAATTGCCACTATTAATCTGTTTAATTTTCTAGCGCCTCCCAATGCATATTATGATTTTATTAATATTTACTCCCATGAACAGTGGCAGAAAAAGTGCGACTGGCTCATTCAGTATTTAGCAATCCATCAACCCGATGTTGTCGGGTTTCAAGAGGTTTTTTCTATCGATGCCTTGCGAAATTTAGCGTTATCGGCTGGCTATCCCTATTTCGCTGTTGTTGATCAACCCGAGGTCAGCGATGGCTTTATCTATCGCAGCCCAGTGGTGGCACTAGCGTCTAAGTATGAAATCGTCGATGTTGCACCTTGTGAGCCTGATAGCAAGTTAGCAGCGCTAATGGGGTTGAGTGATACCTTTCAATTTAGTCGTGTCCCATTACGCGCGACAGTTGCTTTACCCTTTATTGGCTCATGTGACTGTTACATAGTGCATTTTAAATCTAAGCGCGGGCAATTTGACGTTGAACAGGGACTAGAGTTATTAGGCGAGCATATCACTGAGATGCAACCGAGTTTTGCCATTGAAGCCGCCGCTAAATGGAGCGCTGCCATCGTTAGAGGCAGTGAGGCGAGTTTGCTTAGATATGCTATTGCCAAACGCCGCGCAGAAACGCAAAATGCCGTTGTATTGATGGGCGACTTTAATGACAGCCTTAATGATGGTGTGCTGATGGGCCTTACCTCAAAGGATACCCGTTTGTTAACTTGTTTCTCTGTTAAAGAGTTTCAACAATACCGCTTACAAGATGCGTATCAACTTTTTGAAGACTCTCATTATTGCCCCACAGCGATTGCTAGGCCTGCAACTCATTATCATCAAAATCAAGGGGCGGTGATCGATTACATATTGTTATCGAGTGAATTTGACCCACATAACGATCAGTGTCTTGCAGAGGTTGAACATTATCATACCTATGAGCGTCATTTGATTAACCCTGAGTATGCGCTTGATAGTCACAGTACCGATCATGCGCCGGTCATGATCACTTTGAGAGTGAGACAGTAATTTATATTTGATTAAGCTTAGATCCTGTAGATCTTTCAAGGTTGTTTTAGCACTTTTGAGCAGTGTTAGCGAGTTTGCCCCGAGTTCAAGGATGCGCTTCACTCGTTGCAAACAACAAGGTCTTGCATGTTCCTGACATATTTAAGACATTCCCTCCATTCAAGGAGATCAGATGTTGTGAATGTCTTTAATGCACGACGCTATGGATATCGGAGGTGGGGTAACGCATGGGGCTGTTACCGGGGAGCAATTAAAGACCTTGCCTCATCAGCGCTAACCTTTAGTGCTAAATCGTCGCTGAGCCATCACATCTTTATACTAATTGGTATGAGGTTATATTGTTTTTATTAGCATTTATTCGGAGAGTATAATGGGGCCGCGTTGTAAGGCTTTTGTTGGATTGTTGGTGATTAGTTGCAGCCTTTTCCCTTTCGTTCAGGCGGCTCCTGCCGCAAATGTTAAAATTGCTATTAATCGCGCCGAAATGCCTGATAAAGCGAAAGAGGAGCTAGTGCTACCCTATTTGTTTAATACTGAGTCCATGGGATTAAACCTTGGGGTTGGCGGTATGTTAAGCGGGTATTATCAGGAGCAGATGACGATAGGGGGAACCGCGTTTGGTGGCGATGTTAGCCGAGGTATCGCTGGCGGTGTTTGGAATTATGCTCTTCCAAATACAGATAGAATGTTTTTAAGCATTTATGGCATGTTTGGCTATTACCCTAATCAACGTGCTTATACTGGATTGGGTGGGCAATTTGTGCCACCAGATCAACCCTTGCCTGGTAGCAATGATTCTTCTAATGAGCAGTACCTTGAAGCAGACGGCGCGTCAAATTGGTTCGACATTAAACTTGAGTACGCCCTGCCTTGGGGGGCAACCAAAAAGAGTGGTCTAGTGAGTTATCAGTTAGAGGGTGGTTTACTGGTATCAGAGCCTAGTGGCGGTAAAGTGTGGAATCCACTTGAGAGCGGAGCTACAGTACTTGTGCTCAGGCAGTTTAATCGCTATCAAAGCTTCGAGTTTGAACACAACACCTTAGATGGTACCATCCATGCGCTTGAACTGGGAATACTCTACGACAACACAGATTTTCCTATTAATCCCTCTTATGGCAGTCGTCAGTATTTGTCTATTTCTCATGATGCGGCTTGGTTTGAGTCTGACCACGAATGGACTTTTATCAACTTAGATATGAGTAAATATTTCTCCTTGGGGAGTTCTAAATATGCCAGTCAACGTGTTGTCGCGCTTAACTTTTGGACTGGATATTCACCCTCATGGGAGTTGAAATATAACGAGATGGGCGCTCGAACCGTTTTTGGAAATGCCCCTTACAATGAGGGCGCTCGGCTTGGTGGCTTCTATCGCATGCGTGGTTATGATCAAAATCGCTTTCATGATAAGGCGGTTATTTATGGTACGGCGGAATATCGTTATACCCTGAGGGCTAACCCTATTGCCGATATTAATTGGCTGCGTTTTCTGCATCTCGATTGGCTGCAATTAGTCGGATTTGTGGAGGTTGGTCGCGTTGGTGAGTCTTATCGAGCCAGTGAGTTACTAAAAGATGTTAAGTATGACTATGGCGTGTCGCTGCGCGCTATGATGGCGGGTTTAGTGGTTCGAACCGATATCGCTCAATCTGAGGAGGGGACGAATTTGTGGATCATGGTTGATCATCCTTTTTAGTATGGGACTGAGCGTTGTTGAACTTGCGAATAAAAAGGCTTAGCGGCATCCTTGTGTTGACAAGAGGAGTATTAAATGTCGGGAAAAATTACTCAACGTAACAACTTTATTTATACCGCGCTGGCGCTTATTGCCTTACTGATCAGTGCCTCTTTGGTTAATGTGATGCCCGAGGGGATACTTGAATATATTGTCGAGGGTTTCACCTTATTGACATTTGGGGTGTGTATATTGAGTTTACGCTTCGACAAGGCGTGGACCCGTTTTATGGTGAGTCTCATCATCTGCTGGCTTGCTGCAACCCTAATTTATCGTCTATTTGCTATCGAAATGCTCGATTATCTGACACTGGTTTTGATGATGGCATTTTTTTGGGGAACGTTTCGATCGATAGCGCGGCAAATTCTGTTTGTTGGTCATGTTGATGCCAATAAAATTATTGGCTCAATTGTGCTATTTCTATTGATTGGATTGATCTGGTCGATAATCTATATTTTGATTTTTGTTGTATCTCCTCAGGCCTTTAATGGCATCGAAGGAGGACCTTGGAGGCAGAATCTATCGGAATTAACCTATTTTAGTTTTGTAACATTAACGACCTTAGGTTATGGAGATATTAGTCCAAGAACGCCATTTGCTCAGGTTATGGTTTACATGGAGGCAATTGTTGGTGTGTTTTACATGGCAGTTGTTGTTGCAAGTTTAGTCAGTACGGGTTTATCGCAAACTAAAAATAGTAGGGAATGAATTATGGACAATCAGGATCTAAGTGCACAAAGAAAGTGGTTTGTTAGCAATATGATGGAATCGGCAATTCGTATCGGGTTGTTGTTCATTTTAATTGTATGGACATACGATATTGTTAGACCCTTTGTTATTCCTGTCTTATGGGGCGCGATTATCGCGGTGGCGTTAATGCCATTAACTCATCGTCTCGAACGTGCCTTTAAAGGGCGTAGGGGATTAGCGGCAGTAGTATTAGCTGTACTGGGGATTGTCCTGTTAGTTACGCCTGTTGTTGTGGTAAGCGGTTCTATTTTTGATGGTGTGGCACGTACCATAGAGGTACTGCAAAGCGGCAACATTAATATTCCAGGTCCAACTCAAAGAGTGGCTGAGATCCCCTTAATTGGCGACAAGCTTTTTGAAGGGTGGAGTTCGATTGCGAGTAATGTAGAGAAGGCCATTTTACAATTTTTGCCAGAAATTAAATCGACATTTTCTACACTCGCGGGGCTTATTGGTAGCAGTCTGTTAACCTTAGTGATGTTTATTATCTCCCTGTTGATCGCTGCTGGTTTTATGGCAAATGCAGAGTCATGTGCTAGCGCGGTGAGTAAAGTTGCCGTTAGGGCTGTTGGCCCTGATGCCAAAGCATGGACTAGCCTAACGGCTGCGACGATTCGTAGCGTGTTACTTGGCGTGGTCGGTGTCGCGTTTATTCAAACCATGATTATGGGCTTGGCGTTATTCGTTTTTGGTATTCCGCTAGCGGGGTTGCTGACCTTGGTTGTGCTGTTTATGGGAATCGCTCAACTCCCTGCACTAATTATCGTGCTCCCGTTGATTGGATATGCATATTCAACCATGGACGGCACATCGGCGACCATATTTAGTATATGGGTTTTACTCGGTGGTTTATCTGATAACGTCCTTAAACCTATGTTGATGGGGCGTGGTGTCGATGTGCCTATGCCCGTTATTCTTATTGGCGCTATTGGCGGTATGTTGACGGCTGGGATTATTGGTCTCTTTTTAGGCGCGGTGATCTTGGCCATTTGGTATGAGCTGTTTATTACCTGGCTAGGCAATGGAGAGGTCGCTGAGCAAGAGGGGATTTTAGCAGGCGACAGCCAAGAAACGGGCGATAAGTGAGAGGCTGGTGAGTTGCTTTTTAGCGAGTGGTTGCACTCATCTAAAGGTGTACTCATTTTAATCTACATCCTTAACGCTGGCATGAGTGTTAATGCAGAGGTAGTCAATGTTAGATGCGATTTGCCGGATAGATGATCTTCCTCAGGTCACCTATTCGGTGTTTAGGTTTCAAGCCCTAGATGAAGCGGAAATGGAACGGTTACGCCAGCATCTATATTGCCCTGTATGTGATGGTAAAGCCTATTTCAGGAAAGCTTCAAGCGATGGTAAAGCGGCCTGCTTTGGCTCTCGTTATCATCAGCTTGATTGCCGCGAGTTTAAACCCTCTTTAAGTCGTCAGCGAGAGGAGCTTGATGCGGTTGAGGTGAATCAGCTTATCGTCGATAGCGAAGCGCTCATTATCGATTTCACTAAGGTGCCGAGATCTCATTTTCCTGTTAATAAACAAGTGAAAACAAGTCAGGTTGACGTTAAAGCCCTTGACACATCCTCACCTAAAAAGCGCATCAAGAGCGACATCAATGAGTCAAAACCTTGCTATCATGTGGCTGAAAAACCGCTTGAGCCTAATCCTAAAATTGGCAGCGAAGGCTTAGAGAAGCTGCTGCATAGCTTATTACGTGGTAGCGATTTGGCCTCATCGGATCTTTGGGTGTATACAGATGAAAAATACCGTTGGCGCGCCAAGAATTTATTCGTTAATTTTAGTGAGGCAGAGCCTACAGAAAATGGTGCGCCACGCATGTATTGGGGGACAATTTCCCATAGTGATAAGGCGATGTCTTGGCTCAATCCCGCCGACTGCAAAGATGTCGGTATTCCCATCGATGGCTTTAACGCTGAGCTGAAGAAGCGTTTTGCGGTGAGCGCTCGTCGAGATCTTGAAGGGGCTGGCATTATCATTTTTGGTAAATGTTTTTGGAATAAGGACAAAACACGAAAAATTATTCAGCTATGGAACCGCGACATTAGCAGAATGCACATCTCCATTGCAGAAGAGGAGTGATTGGCTCAGATCTTTGACACTTGATCGGTTAGGTCATATTCAACGTATCCATTAATAAGTCTGTTATATCCCAGTATATAAGTGAGTTAGTTCATTTAAGCTTATCTTGGTACGACTTATGCTGTGATTATTGTTGTCTAGTAGTCCCAGTCTCTATGACCTTTTAGGTCAATAGATAAGGAGCTGAATATGAAAACCTGTCATGTATCTGATTTAGGCTTTGTGGTGAATAAGGCGCTGTACCTTGAGAGTGAAGCGTATCGTCAACGTATCAACTATATTCGCAAGTTGCAGCGGCAGTATCGCTGTTGTGATTTGCAAACCTGCCCCCATACCCGTCGAGAGCAAAGCGCTCTAGGATGAAAGTAGCGAGTGCCTATTTTCTGTTGTTGGTTGCCTCTAGTGCCGATGAGCCTTTGCTGAGGTATTTATCGCCAAATTGATATAGGCCTAAGCCGCCAAGTACTAGGCCTGCACCAATGATTAGCGCATCGGTTATTGTCTCTCCATTGAGCACTGCACCTAACCCCATGGCAAATACAGGTGTGATAAGAGTCACTAGTGCGACCGTGCTAGCATTGAGGTGCTGCAAAATATAAAAGTATGCAATAAAGCCGATTAATGACCCAAACAGACCTAAGTAGATGATGGCCGCCATGGACCGTAATGACCAAGTATCGATTGGAACTGTGCCATCAAATAGCAGCCAGGCTAATGCAAATAGAGGGGTTGAAAATAGCAGGGCGCCCACGGTATTCGCGATAGGGTGAATGGCAATGTTAACCGTCTTAATCAGTACACCACTTAGGCTAAACAAAAATACGGCACACAAGATAAGCATTAGGCCTATCCAGCTGTCGCTTGCAAGTGACAGCTTTGCTGAGCAGACGACACCTAACCCCGTGAATGCCACCACCAACGCGATAATCTTCATCCGACTGAATTTGGGTTCATTAAGTAATTTTTGTGCCAAAAGCCCTGAAAGCAAAGGTGATAGGCCGAAAATGAGTGACATGGTGCCCGACGGCAGATAACGCGCGGCAAAGTAACTCAGCAGCATGCCGCCAACAATGCCTATCGAGGAGAAGCCATAGAGTCTAAATGCTGTTTTGTTCCAAGGTAGGCGGATGTTAGAAAACAAAATGATCATTGAGCCAATCACCAGTGCTATTACCATTCGCAGCAGAACCGCCATGGTTGGATGTACCGACTCACTGCTCCATACAATGCCCAGTGGTGTCGTGGACCAGATCAACACGACAGCCAAAAAAGAGATAGGGACTAATTTGGGAAGAACCGATTGAGATGACATATACAACAGCGTCCTTACTGACGACGATTAGCTATTATGATTAACTTGCTAAGTGAGTTGATTAAGCAAATAGTGATAAAGGCTGATTTTGACTGAGTTTAACTTTTATTGCTATGGGATTATGCGGCGTTGTTACAATTAATGTGTGGCTTTAATTAATGAGTCGTTAGGCTGCCAAAACGCGCAAGCCTAAAAAGTCAAAAGGGGCAACGCCCTTCAGCATTTGCCCCTTTTGTTGTTTGCGGTTATATGAACCTTTGCCTTTTCTTGGCTTCTCAGTGCGCATTCTAAATAACTCACTGGTAACGATAGCCTTTAGGGCATTGTCTTTAATTATTCCGCGACCACTATCGTGGGAGATAGCACCGCTCCTGTTGCGATTTTTACTCATTTAATATCCTCTATTATTACCTAAGTTTTCCACCTATTCTGTGCATCGATGAACTCGCTGTTTGAGGCTAAGCATCTTTGCTCAGATCGCCGAACATTACGCCTGTTTTTCTGGTAAATCAATCAAAAAATGAGCGGGTGTCGTATTTTTTTTGAGCCAATATAGGGCGGTATTTGGGGGCTGATTGGTATGAGTTCCTATACTTATTTTTTTATTGCTAATAAAGTTAAATGACCTGAACTCAGGTTAATCGTTTATATGTTGAAGGAGTGGCGATAGATGAATACGATAACGCAATCAATGATAGTGTTTGGGCTCCTTTTTCTTGCTAGTTGCGGTTTTATTGGTAGTGACAAGACACAAATAGAACAAGCTTGGCTGGATAAAGATCAACAGTTTAAAAGCATTATCGATGAGATCCGTAGCCAAGGTATTGATGTGGTTGCCAGTGGCGCTAAGGCGGGCTCTTTGTCTCAATGCATCGCAACGACATTAGCGAATGATCCCTTAGGTCAGCTTGTCAGTGTCGAGGGTGCATTAGCGGAGTCGACAAAAATTACCGAATTAATGAGCGACCTTCAAGGAGCAATGGAGCAGGAGTTTAGTCTGTCGCAGATCATCTCACTGTTGCAGCAAGGCGCAGATTTAGCCACTTATGCGTCAGTCTTGGTTGAGCAGCAAGGCTTAGAGCAAGCCTTGCTGAGTGTGGAACAATTGGCCCGTTCTGGCGGCGAGTTTGCGAGTCAAGATCTCGGTGGCCATTTTCGTCAATTGCTACTCGATTGTCGTGAGGCTCGTTAATTAGCGATTTCGTGACGATAAGGAATAGAGCGTTGAGCGCCTTCACGGGTCACTGTCAGAGCGGCAGCTTGGTGGGCAAATTTTACCGCGCTAACCATATCTTTACCTTCGCTCAGGGCAACCATTAATGCGCCGTTAAAGGTATCACCCGCCGCTACCGTATCAATAGGCTTGACCTCTACCGCGGGGATGATGCCACTAAAACCCTCGCAACTTAGCAGCGCACCTTGTTGACCTAAGGTAATGATCACCGTTTTTGGGCCTAGTTGATGTAGCATCTGCGCCGCAAATTTAGCACTTTCTTCATCGGTGACTTCGATTCCCGTTAGTGCTTCGGCCTCGGTCTCGTTGGGGGTAATGATGTCCACTAAACCAAATAGCTCTTTCCCTAATACCGTGGCAGGCGCAGGGTTAAGAATGGTGGTGACACCATGCTCTTTTGCTAAAGCTAAGGCGGCAATAATAGTGACCACTGGGTTTTCAAGTTGTACTAACAGATAGTCAGCATCAATGATAAGTTGGCGGTGTTTTTCAAGTGCTTTGGGAGTTAAAGAAGCATTGGCTCCCGCTGATACTCCAATCATATTTTCGCCGTTATTGGCGACAAAAATCATCGCCGTTCCTGTTGCAACATCCGATTGTGTGTTGATCCCATCAGACTGAATACCATCACTGAGCCAAGAATTCGCCATGGCTTCACCTATGGCGTCGTCACCAAGGTGGCAGATAAAATCGACCCGAGTATTGGGGTCTCGCAGGCGAGCAACAGTTACAGCTTGGTTAGCTCCTTTGCCACCATGCTCGAGACGGTAGTTTTGGCTTAACAAGGTTTGTCCGGCGCTGGGGAGATATTCCAGATTCATTACATGATCGGCATTAGCACTGCCTAAAATAAGTAGTCTAGTCATGGGTTCCTTGTCCTAAGTAGGAGGGCTTTCCCTCCTACTCTATGAGTGACTTATTGGTTATAAGCGGTTAAACATTCAACGATAAGATCGACAAACCCTTGACGGTCAATATCAAATAACACTGTGGCGTTGGCAGGTTTATCTGTGAGTTGATAACGGTCGACTAGGGTCATACCTTGGGTATGCTCCCCTTTGGTTTCGACGCCCACCCAACACTCTTGCGCGTTGAAAAGTTCAGGTTTGAGTAACCAAGCAATAGTACAAGGATCATGCAATGGTGCCCCAGTAAAGCCCCATTTAGGGTCTCTATGATAAATCATGAAAAAGTCTAGCAGCGCTGCAACACATTGGGCGATAGGATTGGGGATTTGACGAATCCGCTCAATATCTTCATCCATGATCTGTGCTTGATGGGTGACATCTAGGCCACACATGGTAATAGGGATACCAGATTTAAATACCATATCGGCAGCTTCTGGATCGACGAAAATATTAAATTCTGCGGCGGGAGTCCAGTTGCCAACACCTGCAGCGCCACCCATCAGAACGATACGCTCAATCTTGTGGTGTAGCTCAGGATAATTGGCAATAAACAGCGCAATGTTAGTGAGCGGTCCCGATGGAATAAGCGTGACGGGTTCGCTACTTTGACGCACTTTGTGTGCAATCAACTCAATCGCATTTTGCTCAACAGGCGCAAAAGCGGGATCGGGTAGTTTAGGGCCATCTAGACCACTTTCGCCGTGGACATTGTCGGCAATGATCAGTTCGCGCGCTAAAGGTTTTATTGCGCCGCCGGCAACAGGAATGTCAGAGCGGTTAAGTAAGGTTAGAATGCGTAGCGCATTGTTGAGGGTCTTATCTGGGGTCTGATTCCCCGCACTGGTGGTAACTGCCAATGGGCTGAGTTGGTTGCTGCTTAACGCCAAGATGAGTGATATCGCGTCATCATGTCCAGGATCGCAATCAAGAATAATAGGCCGAGCCGATACAGCAGGTTTGATAGCCGCAGTTGGATGTACAGGGGTGGTAGAATTTGTCATTGTCATACTCCATTGATTGACACCAGTGGCAGATTAACACGCTATTTGTGATTGTCATCTCTCTCATTGTAAATTGTGATTAAAGGTGCTGAGCTGCAATGGAACATCGATGTTTAAATCGATTTTCGAGCCTCTAGCACTTGAGTCTCAAATCACACCTTCCAGCCAATAAACATTTAGATAAGCAGATTAGGTGAATAACCACGGGAATCACATGGTGATTGGTTACTCGTTTAACACTTTCTTATATTTTTATTTTTCAGTCGCTTAGCTTTGATTGTGTTTAAGGTGAAAATATTTTTTTATCCAAATAAATATTTATTATTGACTCAGCTTGCTTTGAGGATTATTTTGCCGCCGATGTTTTAACTAGGGTGCACAAAAAGGCATTGATCTCCAGCTTGTGATCAGTGGTATGTCCATAATAAAGCAGCAATTAAGCGTTGTTGAAAATTTATTCAATCACGCCTAGTGAAATTAGTTTGCCATATTGGCTCAATTTAAGAAGGACCTTAAGCCATGTCTGAACCGACAGCCTTAAGTCTTATCCCACCTGTGGTGGTTTTGGTGTTAGCTATTTGGTTACGCCGTCCAATCCTCTCATTAATTATTGGTGCGTTAGTCGGTCTAGTGATGTATCAACCCGATCAAGTGCTAAGCAATTTTTCTGATATCTCATTATCCGTGATGGCCGATGAAACCATTGGCTGGCTCATCTTAGTATGTGGTGGCTTCGGTGCATTGATCGCGCTGTTGGTGAAAACCGGTGGATCGATGGCATTTGGTCGTTACGCGCTAAAATTTGCCAAAGGACCTAAATCATCACTGTTTATGACCTTTATCCTTGGTGTCGTGATCTTTATCGACGACTACCTCAATGCGTTGACCGTTGGCTCAACCATGAAGCGAGTCACCGACAAGTTTAAGGTGTCTCGTGAGATGTTGGCGTACGTTGTTGATTCTACAGCGGCGCCTATCTGTGTATTAGTGCCGCTTTCAACTTGGGCGGTGTTCTTTGGCGGTTTGTTAGTCGATAACGGAGTCGCCGGTGAAGGGCAAGGTATTGCTGTTTATATGTCAGCGATCCCTTATATGATCTACGCTTGGCTTGCCGTGTTTATGGTGCTGTTAGTTATTTTGGGAATAGTGCCTGCATTTGGCCCGATGAAGAAAGCGCAGTTAGCCGCGGCTCAGGGGAAACCGGCTTTAAAGCAAGGCAATCCTGATGAGGTGCAAACCCCTGATGATTATGGTGTGAAGGCGATCGAAGATGAGTTTAAGCATGCTGATAACTTCGGTAAATTGCATAATTTCTTCGTGCCTATCTTATTGCTGGTGGGTTTTACCCTGTATTTCGATATCGATGTGCTTAAGGGCTTGATTGCCACATTGGCGATCACCATGCCTTATTACGCTGTGCAGCGCCTAATGCCACTATCTGAGATGATGGAACAGATGCTCGATGGCTTTAAGTCTATGTTGCCTGCTATTGGTACTGTTATCGCGGCTTTTGTATTTAAAGATGTGTGTGACAAGTTGATGTTGCCACAGTATGTGATTGGTAATCTCAGTCCATTTATGACCCCACAACTCTTGCCTGCAGTGGTGTTTTTAACCATGTCGATATTGGCATTTGCAACGGGATCGAGCTGGGGCATATTTGCGGTCTCGATACCGATTGTCATGCCACTGGCTCAGGCGGTTGATGCCAATATTCCGTTAGTGATCGGCGCGCTGTTATCGGCGTCATCATTTGGTAGTCAAGCATGTTTCTATTCCGACTCTACCGTGCTGGCCGCTCAAGGTTCAGATTGTAACCTTGTCAGCCATGCGGTGACTCAGCTTCCCTATGCTCTTATTGCTGCAGGGCTTGCGTTTGTTGGTTTCCTCATTCTGGCGTAGAAACCGCAGCGCATAAAAAGGGGACCTATTTATGGTCCCTTTTTTTATTAGCCAAAGCGTACTTTGTGATACGGATTGGTATTAAAACAGCGCCGAATTCAGCCATAGATGCACCAATATACTGGCGACATATCCTAGGGCAATTACTGGTGACCACTTTAAATGGGTCATAAAGGTATAGGTACCACGTGCTTGTCCCATAAGGGCTACGCCAGCAGCGCTGCCAATCGATAACAAGCTGCCACCCACACCAGCGGTTAGCGTCACTAGCAGCCACTGGCCTAATGCCATATCTGGATTCATGGTGAGCACCGCAAACATCACAGGAATATTATCCACGATAGAAGAGAGTATGCCGACGGCGATATTGGCGTAGGTGACATCCCAATGGGTGTACATGCCTTCAGACACTAGGCTTAAATAGCCCATAAACCCAAGGCCACCAACGCACAGTACTACGCCATAGAAAAAGAGTAAGGTATCCCATTCGGCACGGGCGATACGAGCAAATACGTCGAAAGGTACAACGTTGCCGAGTTGCTCTAGACGCTTAATATTATTGTCTCGTTCAGCTTGCTCACGTGCCTTAACTACCGCCGTAGGGAAGGTCTTACGTAGGTAAAAACCAAAAAACTGCAGAAAGCCGAGTCCTGTCATCATGCCGAGGACGGGAGGTAAACCCAATAGGCTATGGGTACATACGGCGGTTGCGATAGTCATCAAAAACAGTGCAACAATTCGGCGCGCACCGCGTTTCATTGCCACATTTTCGACCTCGGCTTGATTAACCGTGTTAACAATGAAGAAGCTCATTATTACGGCTGGCACGAGATAGTTAATCAGAGAGGGGATAAACAGGTCGATAAATTGGCCGAAGTGGACCATGCCTTTTTGCCATACCATCAAGGTGGTGATATCACCAAAGGGACTAAAGGCACCGCCAGCATTGGCAGCCACCACAATATTGATACAAGCGATGGCGATAAATTTCTTATTGTCACCACCCACTTTCATCACCACTGCACACATTAATAGCGCTGTTGTCAGGTTATCTGCGATGGGAGAAATAAAGAATGCCATGAATCCCGTTAGCCAGAAAACGGTACGCAGACTAAAACCGCGTCCCACCATCCATGCACGTAGTGCATCAAAAAGATTACGTTCTTCCATCGCATTGATATACGTCATCGCCACAAGCAGGAACAGCAGTAGCTCGGCATATTCAAGTAGATTGTGCTTAAAGGCGGCCTCTGAGAGCTCAGACATTCCATGCTGCACATAAATAAAACCAATAATGCCCCAGATAAGTCCTGCCGCAACTAATACGGGTTTCGACTTTCGAAGGTGCAGCACCTCCTCACCCATAACTAACAGATAGGCTAAGACGAAGATGGCCACTGCAGCATAGCCCGCGCCTGACGCGGTGAGATTTAACACTTGTTCTGCACTTTCGGCTGCATTTGCAAATGCCGAAGGCGTAAAGAGTGCCGTTAGGAGTAAAATACACTGTGCTATCGGTGATGAAAGCAGGGGTTTAAATAGCGGAAGTAATTTCATCAAATATTCTCTAAGTTAAGGATGACTTAAAAATTACCACAGCTTCGATGTGTTAAATTTTGATACGGTTCAAGTTTATTAGTATTACTTTTAAACAAATTACTAATTTTTTGCGTAAAAGAGCTAATAAAGTGCAATAAAATTCACTTATTGTTAACAATTTATACATATTTAGTTGCTTTAGTAAGTGTTAATGCAATCAGGGCGATGTTGGTGTTTGGCTGTAAACGACTTAATTGAATTGATCAAGCGCACACCATTATTGTGCGCTCTTTGATAAATATAGAGGGGCTTTAGATGGCGCCGAAACGTCCGGCTTGATAGTCCTCAATCGCCTGACGGATTTCGGCCTGAGTGTTCATCACAAACGGTCCCATATGGACGATCTCCTCGTTGATAGGATCTCCCGCAAAGATTAATGCGCCAGCCCCCTGTGCACCTGCTTGTAAACTCAATAAAGTTTGGCTGTCCACGATTAGGTATTGGCCTTCGCGATACTGTTTGGTTTCATTCTGCTCAGTATTAATCAGACTACCTTGGTATAGATATACGCCCGCATATTGGCGGTGACTTAGATCAATCTTGGCGCGAGCGTTCTGGTTAAGCATGAGATCGGCCACCATACCTTGGCCTGCTAATCCCTGTACAGGAGCATTAATGGTGTTTTCCCCTGCAAACTGCCAATCGCCCGCTAAGGCGCGTAGTACAGCGCCATCACTATTGCTGATTTCAGGGTTACGAGTATCGGTACTGTCTTTATAAATTGCAGGACGCATCTTATCTTTTGCTGGCATATTGAGCCAGATCTGAAAGCCATGCAGTCCATCGGTTGCATCGGCCAAGGGCATTTCCGAATGCACCACACCGCTGCCCGTGCTCATCCACTGAACATCTGTGGCACGAATGGCTTTTACATTACCCAATTGATCTCTATGCTCGAAACCACCTTTACGAATATAGGTAAAGGTTTCGATACCGCGATGAGGATGCGGTGGAAAACCTCCGATAAAATCTTGTTCATCATCGGATTTTATCTCATCAAGCATCAAGAAGGGATCGAACTTGGTGTTCTGAAAATCGGCGACTCGTCGAATGTTGACGCCGTCGCCGTCCATTGCGGGTCTGGCGCTAAATTGACTTAATACTTTCATTTCTGTTTCCTCGCTTGAGACCAAATTTGTGTAGCCTGCTAACTCATAGCACTATTGTGCTCAATAGTGTGTCGTAGCAAGAGGTGATTAAGCTGAGATTAACAACTATTACATCGAACGAATATAGCGAAATTTTGCCCATATTATTCGAATTATTAGAATCTATATTGTTTGGTATCACTCGTTGAGTGCCATAGATCTGCGGAGCCATCGCGATGACGACTGAGATAGCGCTGGCGTCATGAAGGCTAGGTAACATGTTGCTTTGATTGCTACAATCATGATTATTGAGCACTTTTTAACTTATTCTTATGTTAGTATTCGCCCTCTTAAAAATAGCTAGATTAGCTAGCTGCTTGATAAACTGCCAGTTACATATGTTATACCAATTAGTATAAAGATGTGATCGCTCAGCGAGAATTTAGCGCTTATGAGGCAAGGCAACGAGTGAAGAGCATAGTTGTTCTACGGTCAAACTCGTTAACACAGCATCGAAAGCGCTAAAACTCGCCTGTTAGGCGTGTTTTTGGCTTCCTACTTCTGCGTTGAACGGCCTCACAAGGGAGTGACCATTCCATCGTCCATTCGCCTTGAATTAGTTGCCAAAAACACGCTGAGTAGATCACTTTCTTATACTGATTGGTATTATTAAAGGAATCTGTAGGATATGGAGATCAATTCAAATGCCAGTGCCAATAAAGTGCATACCAAACGTTTTCAGCTCGATAATGGTGAGCTAATAAAAACCAGCTTCTGGGTGAGTCAGATCTTTATGATCATCGCAACGATAGTCGGGGTTTATCTGGCTGCGCAAGAAGGGTTATCTCAGGCAATCACTTTTGACAACCTCACCAATAAGCAAAATAACTATTACCTACGTCAGGCTCTGTATGATGAAGTGAATGACAACGTGGTTATTATCAATGAGTACGCCGATTTTATTTCAAGTAATGCGCCTTATGATATAAAAAGTCACCACCCTGTAATGTCGAACTTTGTATGGGAAAACATGCGTTATTCACCCTATACCTTAGAGACACCGCCAGCCTTGCTGTCTGAGATCCGTCGCTTTTACATGCAGTCAGCCGATATTATCGACAAGATTGAGGGGCGTATCTATGGGGTTAAATATGGTGCTGGTTTGCTTAAAGAGTTAACTCAAGAGGTTAGTGATAAAACCTTGCCAGCATTAAAGGCGAACTATAGCGCTTTGGCCGTCGAATTAAAGCGTAACGATATTTTTGTTGATTAATAAAGGGATTTAATGATGGTAATGAGTTGTCCTGGCTGTGAGCTAGGTGTAATGACAGTAAACCATTTTTATGGTGAAGAAGTTGATAGCTGTAAAAAATGTGGTGGTATGTGGTTTGAAAATGGCGAGCTAAATGCAGCACTATCGAAAGCCGATAATGGTGATGATGCGGTGCGAGTCGAAGAGACCTTAGGCCAACACTTAGGGATTTCCCTGCGTTTTTGCCAGCAGTGTGACTTTAACATGCAGCGTTATCATTTGATGGATGGTTATCAGATAGAGGTCGACGTATGTCATCAATGCAGTGGCATTTGGATTGATGAGCACGAACGCAGTAAGGTGGTTAACTCCCCTAGGGTGAAACATCTGTTGGGTGAATTGGATGCTAACATCAGTGTGAAAACTTGGGTATTTCAGTTTTTATCACAGATGCCTGTCGAATTTAATATCAAGCCAAAATCGCGTCCGATAGTGACCTACCTTTTGCTGGCGCTGAATATTTTAATTTTTGCTGGGTATGGTTTCGATATCAACACCACAGATACGGTATTTGACAACTTTGCCATGCGTTCGAGCGATCTACTTACGGGGCATCATCCTTGGTCTTTGCTGAGTCATATGTTCCTTCATGGAGATTTGATGCATCTGGCTGGCAATATGTATTTCCTCTATGTGGTCGGAGACAATCTTGAAGATGCACTTGGCCGAGTCAAGTTTTTAGGCCTGTATCTACTGTGTGGCTTTGCCGCCGCGGGCGCGCAAATTGTCGCAGACCCAGCATCAAGCGTTTATATGGTCGGTGCGAGCGGTGCCATTGCCGGATTATTTGGTATGTATTTGATGTGGTTCCGTCACGCCAGCCTAACCTTTATGTTTGTTGTTTATCAGAAGAAACTCAGTCCGTTAGCTTTCTTTGGGATCTGGCTAGGCTTTAATATTGTTGGACTAATAATGGCGGGTGAGGGCGTTGCTTACTGGGCTCATATTGGTGGCTTTATCGCTGGTCTAGTGATTGGTATCCTGCTCAAATCCAAGGTGATGGCGACTAATCCGTTACTCGCAATGCTGAATGAACCTGAGGTGAAAGTCACTCGTTAAGGGCCGTTGTTTATCGTTTTACCCTCTCTTTTTGAAAGCGCCAGCGGGCGCTTTTTCGTATCTATTTCCCACCTATTTAGCCTAACTCGTCTTGTAGTAATCGGCTATTACCTCACCTTGTTTTTGATCGGTAAAGTAGATCGGATTAGACTGTATTTTGTCCCATTAACAGACAAGGAGTGAATGATGGCAAAGGTACTAATTATTGCGGGTGATTTTGTCGAAGATTATGAGTTAATGGTGCCGTTTCAGGCATTGCAGATGGTAGGGCATCAAGTGACTGTAGTCTGTCCTGACAAGAAAGCGGGAGATAACCTAAAAACCGCGATCCATGACTTTGAGGGAGACCAAACCTACACTGAAAAACCGGGTCACCTTTTTAGTTTAAACGGCACTTTTACAGAGGTTGTAGAAGCAGACTTCGATGGCTTATTAATTCCTGGTGGACGAGCGCCTGAGTATTTACGACTTAATGGGGCGGTCATTGCACTGGTACAGGCTTTTGCCGCTAGTCATAAACCTATCGCAGCGGTTTGTCACGGCGCGCAAATATTAACGGCCGCTAACGTGATTAAAGGCAAACGAATTTCTGCTTACCCAGCTTGCGCGCCTGAAGTAACTCAAGCTGGTGGTGAATATTGTGATATTGCGGTAACGGATGCTATTACCGATGGCAACGTGGTGACGGCACCGGCTTGGCCTGCGCATCCTGCATGGTTAGCACAATTTAACGCCTTGTTGAGTTAAGGGGGATAAAGGTCTAATTGCCTTGTAGCACAAATGAGTTCAGGCTAGGTTGATGTGATAAACAGGGAGAAAATCATGTGTGAGATCTATTCCGGTGCCGAGCCTGAACTATTTGCCCTTAAGACTCGTTCTATTCGTATCGATGGTGTGGTTACCAGTATTCGCCTAGAGGCGGTATTTTGGCAGATTTTACAACAGATAGCGGATGAGACTGATTTGACTATTGCTGAGTTTTTAACCCGCATCTATGGTGAGGTGCAACTTAAAAACCCACAGATGAGTAATTTTAGTTCCCTATTAAGAGTCGCTTGTACTACTTACTTGAACCAAGGTACTCGACTTGTGCTTGCTCCGACGATCTCGAACCTTGAGTCACTCGACTCTGAGATGACGGTATAAGCCTTAGCGCCGTCTGAGACTGTCAATTTATCAAATCCCCTTTATTTGTAAGGGTTTGAGCCTATATTATCTCCGTAAATTACAGTCTCTTTCTTGGCGTAATTAAGCTAAAGTAGTGACATGCATTCTCGATTCACTTTTTCAGCTACGGATATCACCATGACCCAGACTCCTATCGATCTTGGCCTTAATTTCGATAACAGCTACGCCAATGAACTTGATGGTTTTTATGTCGCTTGTCTCGGAGACGTGGCGCCCGCTCCCCTGTTAGTCAAGTTAAATGAGCCGCTGGCCAAGCAGCTTGGCCTAACTAATTTCGATAGCGATCAACTGGCTCTGGCACTGTCGGGAGGTAATGCACCACTGGGGACCTCGCCACTGGCGCAGGTTTATGCTGGGCATCAATTTGGCGGCTTTAATCCCCAGCTGGGGGATGGCCGGGCATTATTGCTCGGCGAAGTATTAGATAAACAGGGACAGCGCTTCGATCTACAACTTAAAGGCTCTGGCCCGACACGTTTTTCTCGTGGTGGTGACGGTAAGGCGACCATTGGTGCGGTGCTAAGGGAGTATATTGTTAGCGAAGCGATGAACGCCCTTGATATACCGACTACCCGAGCATTGGCAGCGGTGACCACAGGTGAGACTATTTTACGCAATAACCAGCAACTACCAGGTGCAGTGCTTGCTCGGATTGCATCGAGTCATCTGCGTGTGGGGACTTTTCAGTATTTTGCCGTTCAAGGTGAGCAAGATAAGGTTAAGCTATTAGCCGATCACGCCATTGGTCGTCATTACCCTGAGGTATTGCAGAGTGAGCAGCCTTATCTGGCGTTTCTATGCGCGGTGCGAGATAGACAAGCCAAGTTGATTGCTAACTGGTTATTGGTGGGTTTTGTCCATGGGGTGATGAATACCGATAATATGACCATCAGCGGCGAAACCATAGATTACGGCCCCTGTGCTTTTATCGATGATTATGATGCCAATGCGGTATTTAGCTCCATCGATAGAGATGGGCGCTATAAATACAGCAATCAAGCTGCTATTGCTCAGTGGAATTTAGCTCGCCTAGCCGAAACCTTATTACCATTGATTAATACCGATGATGAGTTGGCTATAGCCGAAGGGACCCAAGCTGTCAGCGACTTTTGGACCCCATTTAAATACCACTGGCTTAAGGGGATGCGCGCCAAACTTGGCTTAACCACAGAAGAGGATACTGATTTTGAGTTAGGCGAGCAGCTGCTTGAGTCCATGCAGGGTCAAAAGGTGGATTTTACCTTGCTGTTTCGTCAGCTGGCCAGTGATCTAGAAACCGGTCGCAATGACAGCGAACAGCTCTTCAGCGATAGCACTAACTTTAATCAATGGCGTCAATTGTGGTTAACGCGCCTAGCGAAGGAGTCGATATCCACGCTCGATAGCGTCAAGATGATGAATCAGGTCAATCCACTCTACATTGCCCGTAACCATTTGGTGGAGCAGGCGATCGAGGCCGCCGAGCAGCATGGTGATTATCAGCCGTTCGAACAGCTGGTTCGTGTGTTAGCTAACCCATACACTGCGCAATCGGGGGCAGAGGATTACGCAAAGCCAGCCCCCGCGAGCTTTGGTCCATTTGTCAGTTATTGCGGTACTTAACTAACCCAGATACAAGTTAAATAACAATTAGCTAAGCAATAGTTCAGTTTAGCAGTCGTTACTGAGGCAGTTGAAATTAACAAAAGGCAGAGTGTGCCGTCATTGCGTGATGGCGCTAGCTCTGCTTTTTAGTTTCTGTTTTTAGCTATACCGCTAGCCCCTTTGAATGGTGATATCTGAGATATAACCATGTTCACTTGCCGTCACAGCTTGTTTTAACATCCCCGCCGCTTCCTCGGCCGACATAAAACTAGAGGTATCCAGTGTCTTACCGCTGCTCGGCCAAAAACCGGTATCCATGCCGCCGGGGTACACGGCGATGAGTTTCATCGGACTATTTTTAAGCTCTAAACGTACCGATTCAATAAAGCCGCGCACCGCCCACTTAGCCGCACAATAGGTCGATTCGCCCGCTTTGGCGGCTAAGGCCGCGGTAGACATCACTACCACCACATTGATCTTCTGATCTTTATAGCGTTTAACGAGTTCACGCACTAGCAGTATGGTGGAGGTGACATTATTCTCCAGTAACTTATTTATCTCAGTGACTTGCTGTGTTTCGATGGGGCCAAAATAACCACTGCCAGCGCAGTGAATAACACTGCCGGGTCTATGGGGCAACTGATCCAGCAGCGCCGAGACGCTCGATTCATCACTGAGATCGGCGGCGATGCTTTGTATCTTATTTGATGCGTCACTGACTTGCTGGAGGCGGATTTGGTCGCGACCAGTAATAGTCACGTCTTGGTTCTCATCGGCATAAAGCTTGGCTAATGCCGCCCCTAAGCCGCTGCTTGCGCCAGTAATTAGTATCATGCGGACTCACTTCTATGGTTTTACATTGACTTATTATGCCCTAAATATCAGTCATAATCTGTGATGCTAAAAGCGCCTGCTAGCAGCAAGTGCTGAGGTTAATAAATGAAAAAGGCTACCTTATTCGGTAGCCTCTTCAGATTTTATCGACAAGCGGTTAAGCCTGAGTCTTGTTGATGTTTAGCGCCCACCTGGCTCGGCGTAGTGGGTCATCCAATCTTTAACTTGGTTATACCAATAGATAGAGTTATTAGGCTTCAAGATCCAGTGGTTTTCATCGGGGAAATAGATCATCCGTGATTCGACACCGCGACTCTGTAAGGTGCGGAATAGCTCAAAGCCTTGACCTACGGGAACGCGGTAATCCAATTGCCCATGGATGATCAGTGTCGGCGTATTAAAGTTGCCTGCAAAGTAGTGCGGTGAGATGGACTGATAGATCTCAGGTTTTTCCCAGTAGTAGCCGAAACGAGTGCTATGGACCGCAAAGTCAGCCGACATTTGCGAGTACATGTTGTAAACCGCAGCATGAATTAACAGGGCTTTGAAGGGGTTTTCTTGGCCCAAGATGATTGAGGATAAGTAACCACCGTAACTGCCACCGCCAGCGACCATGCGATCGCCATCGATCCACGGTTTTTGTTTAAACCAATCGGCGGCTTTTAACACATCTTCCAGTGACTTATTTTTCCAGTCGGGGTTGATGCTGTCGGCAAACTCTTGTCCAAAACCACTCGAACCATGGAAGTTAGGCCAAGCGGTAACATAACCCCAAGAAGCAAAGGTTTGTGCATTCCAGCGGAAGTGAAATCCGTCAGAGATACCATTGTGAGGACCACCGTGGATCAGCATCATCAACGGATACTGCTTGCTGCGATCAAATCCTGGAGGATAGTGCACCCACATCTGAATATCATCACCTTGGTAGCCTTTGTAGGTGACCGACTCGTAGGTGCCCATATCAACATCGGCCAGCACATCATCGTTAAATGAGTCTAAACGCGAAGTCTTACCATTTTTGGGATTTACCGCGACAACACGGGCAGGATAGAGGAAGCTATCGTTAGTCGCGACTAAGGTACCGTCTTTAGCAATAGCTGGCTGGCCAAAATTGGTGGCCTTAGTGATAGGTTTTACTTTGCCATTTTTGGCATTGATGTGATAAATCCGTCTGGTGGCGGCATCATCAATGGCGGCATAAAACCCTTTACTATCAGGCGTCCAACTAAAGCTTGATACAGAGCGATCCCACTCTTTGGCAAGCTCTCGTTCACTATGTGTTTTTAGATCGAGTAGCATCAGGCGTGACTTGTCGGCATAGAAGCCAGGAATGAGTTGGCGAGTAAAGGCCAAGGTTTTGCCATCTGGGCTAAATGAGGGATTGCTGTCGGGCGCTTGGTTATCTTTGGTCAGATTTACCGCTTTATCACTGCCAATTGCGGCCAAAAAGATATCAATCTTAGGATCGACCTGGCGAGTCTTAAGGTCGGCTTCCCAGCCGTTAGCGTTAAACGCCACCCAGGTTTCACTTGGGTCGATATCATAGCTGTCAGCCCCTTGGGAAGAGCGAGGTAATTCGATTTTTAGCGGCTGGGTTACAGCTTCTATATCGCCGCCCTTGGCTGGAATACGGAAGATATGGGCTTGGCGTTCCTCTTCAATCCAATGATCGAAGCTTGAATAGGGCAGGGCATTCCATTGATGGGCAGAGACCTTCGAATCTTTGTCTGCCTTTAACTGTTTCGTCATTTCATCCCAGTTTTTACCAGGATAAATACGGCTAATGAAATAGAGATGTTCACCGACCCACTTGATGCCATAAACGCCACCAGGGACATTCGTTAGTCGCTGGGCTTCACCGGGCGCATCCATTGGCAATAGATAAATTTGCCCATCTTCATCTTTGTCGCGCTTACTAACAAAGGCTAAGGTTTTGCCATCGGGAGAAAATAGTGGCTCGCTGACCCTCATTCCTTCGGCGGTAATCGCGCGCTGGCTCGCCCCATCCTTAGCGAACAGCCATAACTGGGTTGAACCTTTATCTTCAGGGACATCATATTGAGTTACTGGTGCAACAATATAGTCACCCTGCGATGAGATAATTGGGCTACCAATACGTTTGAGTTGCCACAGTACATCGACTGAAAGCGGTTTAGTGGTTTGTGCAAATGCCGTAGCAAAGGGCATCAGCAGGCAGATTAATAGAATCCCTACTTTCTTCACGAGTGGATCTCCTTCTACTTGATCGTCTGGTTTACATTAGACTATTGAATTGGTTTTTAAATTAGTTCGTCAGTGCGTGTCTATTGTAGATGGTGGATATTAATTTTGTATTAGTTTGGAGCATAAGTTATGGGGCTTACTGTTACTATTTTGCGATGCGGTCTTACGACCTAGGAAAGTCGTAAGACCGACGCAAAACCGCGTTAGCGTAAGGTCGATTCTGATTACTGAATCAATTCCTACTCTGGGTCATAATCCAATACTGGTGCTAGCCAGCGCTCGGTTTCCTCGATACTCATTCCTTTACGTGCGGCGTAATCTTCTACCTGATCACGGCCAATATTAGTCACGCCAAAGTAGCGTGATTGCGGGTGCGCGAAGTACCAACCCGATACCGCGGCGGTGGGGAACATGGCGTAGCTTTCGGTGATATTAAGCCCAATGGTTTCATCTGGCTTAAGCAAGTCCCACAGTAAGCCCTTTTCGGTGTGATCTGGGCAGGCGGGATAACCCGGTGCTGGGCGAATGCCTTTGTATTTTTCGCGAATCAGTGCCGTGTTATCGAGATCTTCATCTGCGGCGTAGCCCCAAAACTCTTTACGGACACGCTCATGCATCCGCTCGGCAAACGCTTCGGCTAAACGGTCGGCTAAACATTTGAGCATGATGGCGTTGTAGTCATCGTGGTTGGCTTCGAAACGGGCAACATGTTCGTCGATGCCATGACCTGCGGTGACAGCGAAACCGCCCATGTAATCGGCAACGCCTGAGTCTTTGGGGGCGACAAAGTCAGCCAGACAGAAGTTATCGTTGCCCACACGTTCTATCTGCATCCGCAGATGATGAGTGGTTAATTCAAGTTCACTGCGGCTTTCATCTGTGTAGAGCTCAATATCGTCATGGTTTACGGTATTGGCAGGGAACAGGCCGATAACCGCCTTGGCGGTAAGCCATTTTTCGTCGATGATCTGTTGAAGCATGGCTTTGCCATCGGCGTATAGTTTACGGGCTTCTTCACCGACCACCTTGTCTTCCAAGATTTTTGGGAAATGGCCATGCAGCTCCCAACTGCGGAAAAATGGGGTCCAGTCGATACGCTCGACTAAGTCTTCCAGTGGGTAGTCATCGAACACCTGACGCCCGAGTTGGTTAGGCACAAATGGGGTGTAATTGGCCCAATCGTGCTGGCAACGGTTATCGCGCGCGGCGGAAATCGGGATGATCTGCTTACGTTTCTCCTGCGAGTTACGCTTGTCGCGCATCACCTGATATTCATCATAGGCGGCATCGATGGTGGCTTGGCGCGTCTCATTGCTGATCAGTTTCGACACCATAGGCACGGCGCGTGAGGCGTCGGCAATATAGATAGCACCTGTTGGGGCGTGGGGCGCAATTTTAACTGCGGTATGAATTTTCGAGCAGGTCGCGCCGCCAATGATCGAGGGGATGGTAAGCCCCGCCTTATGGAAGGCTTTAACGTTATGCACCATCTCATCGAGACTTGGGGTGATTAAGCCTGACATGCCGATGATATCGACATTTTCTGCCTTGGCGACTTCGATGATCTTCTCCACGGGTACCATCACCCCTAGATCGATCACCTCGTAGCCATTACAGGCCAGCACCACACCAACGATGTTCTTACCGATATCGTGTACGTCACCTTTTACGGTGACCATCAGAATTTTACCGTTAGACTGACCTTCGACTTTTTCTAGTTCGATATAGGGGTTCAAATAGGCGACCGCTTTTTTCATTACCCGTGCCGATTTGACCACTTGGGGGAGGAACATCTTACCCGAGCCAAAGAGGTCGCCGACCACGTTCATGCCATCCATGAGCGGCCCTTCAATTACATCCAGCGGCCGAGTGGCCTGCTGTCTGGCTTCTTCGGTGTCTTCATCGATAAAGTCGGTAATGCCTTTCACTAGGGCATGGGCAAGACGCTTGCTCACTTCCCAGCTGCGCCACTCTAAATCTTCTTTCTTAGCAACTTGACTGCCATCACCGCGAAACTTCTCGGCGATCTCCAGCAGCTGCTCTGTATTGCTCGAATCTGCAACTGGGCAAGGTAAGTTTTGCACCACGGCTTCGACACGCGCTTTTAGCTCGCTGTCGATATCGTCATAAATCGCTAACTGCCCCGCGTTGACGATACCCATGTCCATGCCGGCTTGAATCGCATGGTAGAGGAATACCGCATGAATCGCCTCCCGCACTGGGTTGTTACCGCGAAATGAGAACGACACGTTCGATACACCGCCGGAGATCATCGCGTGTGGCAGAGTGCGTTTTATCTCGGCCGTAGCTTCAATAAAGTCAACGGCGTAGTTGTCATGCTCGTCAATGCCTGTGGCGATGGCGAAAATGTTGGGATCGAAAATAATATCTTCAGGTGGGAAGCCCACCTTATCGACTAATACGCGATAGGCGCGGGTGCAGATCTCGATTTTACGCGCCTTGGTATCGGCTTGGCCGACTTCATCGAACGCCATGATAATGGCGGCAGCGCCGTAGCGTTTCACTAAGGTGGCCTGCTCGATAAACTTCTCTTCGCCCTCTTTGAGGGAGATGGAGTTAACGATACCTTTACCTTGAATGCATTTCAGGCCTGCTTCAATCACCTCCCATTTGGAGGAGTCGATCATGATCGGCACTCGGCTGATATCGGGCTCGGAGGCGATAAGGTTAAGGAATTTTTGCATTACCTCGACGCCATCGAGCATGCCTTCATCCATATTGATATCGATGATCTGGGCACCGTTTTCTACCTGTTCGCGGGCAACTGACAGCGCCTCTTCATATTCTCCAGTTTTAATCAGGCGTAAAAATTTGGCCGAACCCGTCACGTTGGTACGTTCACCGACGTTTAGAAACAGTGAGTTTTCATCTATGGTGAGTGGCTCTAAACCCGATAGACGACAGGCGACGGGAATAGTCGGTAATTCACGGGTTTGATGTGCAATCACCGCTTGGCGAATGGCGTTAATATGCGCAGGGGTTGTGCCGCAGCATCCACCAATGATATTGAGAAAGCCTTCTTGTGCCCATTCACCGATAACCTCGGCCATCTCCTCTGGGGTTTCATCGTAGCCACCAAATTCATTAGGGAGTCCGGCATTAGGATGCGCCGATACGTAACATTCGGCAATTTTTGACAACTCTTCAACGTAGGGACGTAGCTCTTGTGGGCCAAGGGCGCAGTTAAGGCCAATCGACAGTGGCTTAACATGACGTAGCGAGTTGTAAAAGGCTTCGGTGGTTTGTCCGGTTAGGGTGCGACCGGAGGCATCGGTAATGGTGCCTGAAATCATAATAGGTAAACGCTGACCTATCTCATCGAAAATACTTTCAACGGCAAACAGCGCGGCTTTGGCATTGAGGGTGTCGAAGATGGTTTCCACCATGATGATGTCGGCGCCGCCCTCGATGAGCGCTTCAATCGATTCGCGGTAGGCTTCAACCAGCTGATCGAAGCTGACATTGCGATAACCAGGATCGTTGACATCAGGGCTAATTGAACAGGTGCGGTTGGTGGGGCCAAGAACCCCGGCAACATAACAAGCACGACCTGTTTCTGCGCTGACCTCATCTGCGGCGGCGCGGGCAAGACGTGCACCTTCAAGATTGATTTCGGCGGACAGTTCCTGCATCTCGTAGTCAGCCATGGCGATACGAGTGGCGTTAAAGGTATTCGTCTCGATGATATCGGCACCAGCGAGCAGGTATTGTTTATGGATATCTTTGATAATGGCTGGTTGAGTCAGTACGAGCAGATCGTTATTGCCTTTAACATCGCAGGGCCAATCTTTAAAGCGCTCGCCGCGAAAGGCTGCTTCCTCAAGCTTATGCTCTTGGATCATGGTGCCCATTGCGCCGTCGAGGATCAAGATCTGCGATTTGAGTTGCTCGATGATCTGCGGTGCTATCTGTCTTACATGATTAACAGGGGTATGGGTCGCCATAAAGTTTTACCTATTTTTACTAACTTCTAACTACGTCATTGCAGGGAAACCATCGTTATGAGGTTAATGCAGTGTCATTCAGGGTACGATAACGCTTGCTATGTTCACTCGGAAGTATAAACGTATAGACGTCTATACTTCTTGCCTATACTAATCGACTTATAGCGCTTAGGGCAAGTCAAAATAGTATAACCTTTGTGGACTCATAACCTAGCTATGTTATTCGTTATTTAGGCAGTGAAGAGACTGTAGCGATGCAATTGATTAAATGGATATGGCAATGGATTTTTGTAAATTACTAAAAGCTGAATCATCATTTATTGCAATGTATTATCGGTTAAGAGTATCCTCCTCAAGTATTACACTCAAGCTAGTCGATGCTGTTTTATATGACTCAAACAACGCTGTATTTGATGCGTCATGGCGAATGTGAAGGTGGAAATCTGCTGCGGGGCCATTGCGATATTCAGCTGACCGAAATCGGTTTTGCGCAGATGCAATTGGCTTATGCGAAGCTACCCGAAGCCGTTGACAGAGTAATGAGTTCGCCTTTAATCCGTTGTGCCGCCTTTGCTGAACATATCGCCAGCAAGCGGCGAATGAGCATCAGCTTTGATGAACGTTTAAAGGAGATCTACTTTGGCCGTTGGGATGGCCTTGAAATTCCCACTTTACATGAAGATCACGGCCAAGAGTTAACGGCTTATTGGCAGGATCCTTGGCGGTTCCCTTTACCTGAAGCTGAAGCCATGTCAGCCTTTGAGCAACGTCTCGATGGGTTGGTGGATGAGCTGGTCAGTCTTTATAGTGGCGAGAAGCTGCTACTTATTACCCATGGTGGTGTTATTCGTTATTTAATGGCTAAGGCGCTAGGGGTGATCAAGGCAGTAGGCTTTTATACGCAATTGAGCCTTGAGTATGCCAGTGTGGTGAAAATTACTCATTATAGAGATGAGGATGGCAAGGGTTTTTGGCGACTGCATTGGGGCTGAATCATAGAAGATAAGCGATAAGTGTCAGTGCTGGTTTGATGTCGCGATAGCTAGTGCTTGTCTCTTGCTTGAAATACCGCATAATAACCAACAATTTTTAGGTGTCTTTCAATAGCGAAATTTCAGTAGCGAAGATGCCGAGAGTAAGGTGTTGAGATTCGTCTCTAGTCATGAGTCGAGTAACTTAAACTTAATAGGGAATTGGGAAGGCGATCAGCCATAAGCCCAAACTGTGCCCGCAACTGTGAGTGTGTTAAATAAGGCGAGTACCTTAGGTTAACCACGAGTCAGGATACCTGCCTTACTTTATAGCCTTATGACTCAAGCGGGTGACTTGAGGGAGCTACTCATGACCATTACATTTGGGGCGGTTGCCCTGTCTTTATCTTTTGCCGCGCGATACCTGTGCATTAAGGCCGCACCTTGGGTAGGTGTTTGTGACTAAAGACGTTACCGCCTTATCCGCTAAAGGCATATGCTGGCACAGCGGCGAACGCCAAATTTTGTCTGATGTCAGTGTGCAGCTGTCTCAAGGTAAAATGCTTGGGATTATCGGTCCTAATGGTGCGGGTAAATCGACCCTATTGCGTTGCCTCTATCGCTATTTGACCCCTAGTCGAGGCGATATCTGCTTATTTGGTCATCCTGCGAGTGAGCTATCCGCTAAGGAATTTGCACGGCAAGTGGCTGTCGTTTTACAAGATACCCCCCATCATTTCGATATGACGACGGCGCAATTGGTGACCTTAGGGCTCACGCCCCATAAAGGCGCATTCTCCTTCACAAGTGAGCAAGATAAGGTGCAGGTACGTCATGCGCTTGCAACTGTCGGTCTGAATGAGCTGGCTAATCAATCCTATGAGCAACTTTCGGGCGGTGAGAAACAACGGGCATTGATCGCTCGTGCCATCGTCCAGAAACCTAAATTATTGATCCTTGATGAGCCAACAAATCACCTTGATATTCGTTACCAAATCCAGATCTTAGAACTACTGCGCTCGTTAGATATTACCGTGGTGATCTCTATTCACGATCTGAATTTAGCCAGTGCCTTATGTGATCAATTATTGCTGCTTAATCGAGGCAGAGCGGTGATCCAAGGCTCGCCCGCAGAGGTGCTGACCGAGCAGCAGATTGGCGAGGTTTTTGGCGTATGCTGTCAGGTATTGCCTCATCCACAACATGGCAATCCGCAGATTAATTATTTTTACGGTTATCGCCATCTAGGCGATCAAGGTGGCGCGGCCTGTGGCTCATCCATAGAAGCTAACCCTGCCAATAGCAGATATTTGGGACCGCGCGATCTGAAAGGGGACAAGGTTAAATGATCACCGAGGTAATACGAGGCTCCTTGGGCACAAATAAGCTAAAGCGAGTCATGTTGTTTGTGGTATTGATTGTCCTCTTTTCTCTGTTAACCCCCATTTTAGCGGCCAGTTTTGGCGCGGCCGATATAGGGGTAAAACAAGTTATTGATGCCATATTAGGGGGGATAAATGGTGAGTCTAGTGGCACTGTAACCTCACGGATTGTGATGGAACTACGATTGCCTCGTATTCTGCTGGCCTTTATCGCGGGCTTTGGTCTGGCGATCGCTGGCGCAGTATTGCAAACCGTTACCCGTAACCCGCTTGCCGATCCCTATTTATTTGGGATCTCTTCTGGGGCTTCGTTTGGTGCGGTATTGGTGATCACCCTACTTGGTAACTCAAATGCGATGTCGGGCACACTGCCTAGCTCATTGATAAATAGCATTAGCTTGCCCATTGGTGCGTTTATTGGTGCGGCGCTTTCTGTGTTGATGGTACTGGCACTGTGCGGCCGAGCCATGAGCACTCAGATCGAGCGCATGTTGCTTTCTGGAGTGGCGGTATCATTTATGTTTGGCGCACTGACCAGTCTGTTGCTCTATTTCTCCGGTCCTCAAGCGGCGGCTTCTGTGCTGTTTTGGAGTCTGGGGAGTTTTGCTAAGGCAAGCTGGGCAGGGCTTAGTTTGCCTTTTGTGGTGATAGGTTTAGCCACGGCAATCATCTTGCTCTCTAAACGCCAGATCTTAGCCATGAAGGCCGGTGATGAGACCGCGCATACTTTAGGTATTAATGTACAGGGGTTGCGCCTAGGTATGTTGCTGCTTTGCTCTTTAATTACCGCCGTGCTGGTGGCCAATTGCGGCGGTATCGGTTTTGTGGGTTTGATGATCCCCCATATGGTGCGGCTATTGTTGCCTGGAAGGTTTGCCTTGTTGACCACAGGCTTGGTTGGCGGCCTGTTTATGATCTGGATAGATGTGTTGGCCAGATGCCTGCTGAGTTATCAAGAATTGCCAATCGGCATTATCACTGCCGTTATTGGTAGCTTGTTCTTTTTATTTATTTTAGCCACCAAGCGACGTGGATAGGCTTCGTATCGGTTTCTCGTGCAGTAAGGTGAGGACGCAGTAAGATGAAAGAGATGTTTACTATAACGCCAGTGAGTCATGAGTTTGATCAAGCGATTCAAGCCCAAATAGACGGCAAAACTAAACCCCTGGGGGCATTGGGAGAGCTTGAGCCATTAGCGCTGCAGATAGCGCAAGTGTTGGGAAAAACGTCACCATCGATTAATAATCCTAAGTTGCTGGTGTTTGCTGGCGATCATGGGATTGCGGCTTCTGGTGTGTCAATTGCGCCGAGTGCAGTGACGACGCAGATGGTACAGAATTTTCTCAATGGCGGCGCAGCCATTAACGTTTTTTGTGCTCAGTCGGGTTTCGATATGGAGGTGATAGATTGCGGTATTGCGACTCCTATTGAAAGCGACGAACGCCTCATTAATCACAGGCTCGGAGCTGGAACAAATGCGTTTCATCGAGAGAGTGCGATGACCTTAGGGGCGGTAAAACAAGGTTTTGCTATGGCCTTCGAACGCGTCACTTTTCATCATAACAATGGTACTAATCTTATTGCGTTTGGCGAGATGGGTATAGGCAACACTTCTTCTGCGGCGGCCATTATGGCCGCTATCTTAAAGCTAGACGTGGCCGATTGTGTTGGACGCGGCACAGGTATTGATTCGGCAACCCTTGCCCGTAAACAGATGTTAATTGAGCAGGCGCTTTATCTGCATCGCGACCAATTATCTGATCCTTATCTTGTTTTGGCGGCCCTTGGTGGCTATGAAATTGTACAAATGACCGGGGCTATGTTGGCTGCGGCGGAGCATCAGATGTTGATACTCGTCGATGGCTTTATCGCCACGGCGGCCGCTTTGGTGGCGACAAGCATAGCGCCTGCCGCTCGAGATTATATGATTTTTGCCCATCAATCCGATGAACGTGGCCATCAGTTAATGCTCACCCATCTGCAGGCCAAGCCACTGCTTAAGTTATCCATGCGTCTCGGTGAAGGCTCTGGTGCGGCACTCGCCCTGCCTTTAGTGCGTGCTGCGGCGGCTTTTTACAACGAGATGGCTAGCTTACAAGATTTGTCGATTGAGATTTGAGGCTGGCAGGTTTGATAGCTTGAGGGGAATAGGGCTTGAAGGTTTAACGTGTGGACGCAAATGATGAGAGCAAGATGATGATAAAAGAGTTGCAGCTGTTTTTTATTGCGATGGGCTTTTTTACGCGCATCCCTATGCCTAAATGGGTTGAGGTAAACAGCGAGCGGCTTAATCAAGCGAGTCGTTACTTCGGCGCTGTCGGCATAGTGGTGGGTGGCATAAGTGCGCTGGTCTATGTGATCGCCAGCGAGTTATTCCCCAGTAGCATTGCCATTGTACTGGCTATGATCGCAAGTGTGTTGACCACGGGAGGCTTTCATGAAGATGGTTTAGCCGATACCGCCGATGGCTTTGGTGGTGGCTGGACGTTGCAAGATAAGCTCACCATCATGAAAGATTCTCGTGTGGGGACTTATGGCGTCTTGGCGCTGGTCTTTGCGCTGCTACTTAAGTTTGTACTGCTCAGTGAAATAGCGTTATATGCGCCACATTTAGTGGTGAGTGCGCTTATCGTATCTCACTGTTTGAGTCGCGTGCTGGCGGCATCGCTGATTTTTTCCGAACCCTATGTCCGTGAAGATGCCAGCAGTAAAAGCAAACCTTTAGCTCAATCACAAACCATAAATGAACTCGCTATTTTGTTGATAACAGGAGCGCTAGCCCTTTGGATTAGCAGGATCACTGCGGCGCTAGGGCTGTGCGCCTTGTTGCTGGTGCTGCGCTACTTGTTAATTTGGGGCTTTAGGCGGCAAATCGGTGGTTATACCGGTGATACTTTAGGGGCCGCGCAGCAGGTGAGTGAACTCTCGGTGTATCTGTTTATTTTGGCGCTAGCGTCATGATCCATTTTATTTTAGGCGGTGCGCGTAGCGGTAAATCTAGCTATGGCCTCGAGCTTGCTGCCAATTACGTCGCCAAGGGCGATGAGTGTCTGTTTGTGGCAACGGCCGAGGCGTTTGATGATGAGATGGCTTGCCGTATTGCGCGTCATAAAATAGAGCGAGCTGCGCTGGCGTGGAAAACTTTCGAGTGTCCACTAGACTTGAGCCAGTGTTTAACTAAGCAGGCTAAAGACGATCGAGTTATCTTGGTCGATTGTTTAACCCTGTGGTTGACTAATCACCTGCTTAATCCCAGTAGCGATTGGTCGCAAATTAAAGCCGATTTTTTACGTGTGCTATCGACGTTACCGGGAAAGATAATATTAATTTCCAATGAAGTGGGTACAGGCGTAGTGCCAGGTGATCCTTTAAGTCGCCGCTTTGTTGATGAGGCAGGGTGGTTGCATCAGGCCATCGCAAAGTTAGCCGATGAGGTCGTGTTGGTTACGGCGGGATTACCTATGATCTTGAAGGGGCAGTGAGGCGTAAATAGTTAATGAATGGGTTGGATAACAGTGTCCTCAAATAGCAATCAATCATCAATCTTAATGGTGCAGGGCACCACGTCAGATGCGGGCAAGAGTACCTTGGTGGCTGGTCTGTGCCGTTACTTTGCGCGGAAAGGTGTTAAGGTCGCACCCTTCAAGCCGCAAAATATGGCGCTAAACAGTGCCGTAACCGCTGATGGTGGCGAAATTGGCCGAGCGCAGGCGTTACAAGCGGTTGCCTGTGGCTTAGCAGCCCACACGGATTTTAATCCCATTTTGTTAAAGCCCTGTTCCGACACCAGCTCGCAGGTGATAGTGCAAGGTAAAGCGCTATCTCATATGGACGGCCAAGCCTATTTTGGCAAAGATGCGGCGGGTTATCGTACTAAGGCGATGGCTGCGGTGCTTGATTCACTCTCAAGATTAATAGCGCAATATGAGCTTGTTATGGTTGAGGGGGCGGGTAGCCCAGCCGAGATTAATTTGCGTGAAGGTGATATAGCTAACATGGGGTTTGCCGAAGAGGTCGATTGCCCGGTTATCTTGATTGCCGATATCGATAAAGGGGGCGTGTTTGCCCATATCGTTGGCACCTTAGCCTTGTTGTCCGACTCCGAGCGTGCGCGAGTGAAAGGAGTGGTGATTAACCGTTTTCGCGGTGACATTGGCCTGCTGCAATCGGGATTAGATTGGCTTGAAGCAGAGATCAATAAACCTGTGTTAGGCGTATTGCCCTACCTGAACGATCTGCACCTGGACGCCGAAGATGCCTTAATGGTCGCACCGCAAAAATCTGCTCAAGCGAAATTTAAGGTGTTGGTGTTGGTTTGGCCGCGCATTAGTAACCATACCGATTTTGATGCCCTGCGCTTACATCCAGATATTGAGTTTAATTATGTGACAGTGACTTCAACATTTGATGGCACAGCGCCCCAAGCGGATCTGATTATTTTGCCCGGCAGTAAGAGCGTTCGCCAAGATTTAACGACCATGTTGAATAACGGTTGGGACAAACTGATTAAAACCCATCTTAGGTATGGCGGCAAGGTGATTGGGATCTGCGGTGGTTACCAGATGCTCGGGCTTGCAATTGATGATCCTTTAGGTGTTGAGGGAGCTGTCGGTGAGAGTGATGGTCTCGGCCTTCTGCCAATAGTCACGGAGTTGACCCCAGATAAGCGTTTAGCCCAAGTGTCAGGTTGTTTAAATCTGCTCGGTGAACAAGCTAAGGTGAGTGGTTATGAGATCCATTGTGGCCGCTCTAAGCTTCTCTCTCAGCAAACGGCGCTAATGATGTTAAACAGTGATGATGGTCGTCAGTTCCATGATGGCTGCCTATCCTCTGATGGGCAGATCTTGGGCACCTATCTTCATGGTGTTTTCGATACGCCAGAGGCGTGCCGCTTACTACTAAGCTGGGCAGGAATGGGCTGGGCTGGCATGAGCGAGTCAGGAAAGATGGGCCCTGACGCTATAGATATTGATGCACTGAGGCAAGAGCAGTTAGACCGACTAGCAGATATGTTAGCCGAACATATGGATATGCAAAGAGTCTCAGCAATTATTTCAGCAAGCACATAGATCATTAGCCGAGCTAAATGATCTTCCAATAATAGAATCATAAAAGCACAACGTACTGAATACTTCGCTCTAAGTGAGGGAATAGGGCTCTAGGCGAATGAATAGGAATGAAAATGACAGATAAGATGGATGATAGTAGCAAGAGCACAGATGAGCTAAAGGCGCAGCGTCATAAGGCCCGTCAACAAAAAGTAAAAGCGGCAGTCGATGCTAAGATAGCGAAGGCGCAAATCGAAAAAGGGGTACTACTGGTACTTACTGGTAATGGCAAAGGCAAGTCTACAGGTGGCTTTGGCAGTATAACCCGAGCCGTCGGCCATGGTAAAAAGGCGGCGGTAGTGCAATTTATCAAGGGGAATTGGCCTTGTGGAGAGCGCAACGTATTAGAGAAGGTGGGAGTCGAGTTTCATGTTATGGGCACAGGGTTTACCTGGGAAACCCAAGACAGAGAGAAAGATACCTTAGCGGCGATGGGAGCGTGGGAAGCCGCTGAAGCTTTGCTTAAAGATGACACCATAGATATTATCTTGCTCGATGAACTGACCTACATGGTGAGTTATCACTACATTGAGTTAGATCGGGTTCTTGAGGCCCTTAAGAATCGGCCGCCAATGCAACACGTGATCATTACTGGAAGGGCGTGCCATCGCGCGATTTTAGAGTTAGCCGATACCGTGAGTGAAGTGCAACCGATTAAACACGCCTTTGAAGCCGGCGTTAAAGCGCAAATCGGATTTGATTATTAAGTTAGATAGAGTTTGGCTGCATGTTCATTTATTGAAAGTCTTGAAGGGAGACCCTTCGCTGTTACCTAACGCCAGTCCCGCGAGTGCTGTACATGGAAGTACCAATGTCGTGATCACAAGGAGATGAAGCAACGACGTATGTGCAAGCACTCTTTGGGCTCGGTGAGTGAAGCATAGCTTCGAGCTCACGAACGAGAGGCAGGGATTGCCGAACTGGCTTTTAAACAAGGATGTTGTTCGAGCACATCCATGTGGGCTCTGCGAAATCATCTGACTTACATGGAAGTCGTGAATGCCGAAACAATGTCGGGAACATTTTCGGCCATGATTTCGAAGGCCAAAACCGCGCTTACACCTATATCTAACGCCTCTTCGATTTAGTCGTATTTGGTGTGAATTCAGAATTAAAAGTGCCTCCAAAGTTTGTTGCCCTTTAAATGAAGGCTTGGCATTTTTTACTATGTTTGGGTAGTAATTGGCGGAGTCTTTTTTGGAACTAGTGCTTGAAAGTGTACCTTCATGGCAACCTATCACCTGCGGTGAGTGAATGTGCAAACACTTCTGCGACTCGCCGCAAGCACAGTCCCTGTGGGCTCTACGCCAGCATCCATGCTGGCAAAGGCCGCAGCCGCGTTTACACTTGGGTTCTAACGTTTCTTCGATTAAGCTGCATTTGGTGTGAGCTGCTAGTTCAAAAGCTAACTGATTTTTGCCCAAAAGTGGGTTAATGGGTTTTCGGTAGCTCAGTAATGAATGGACTTTTTGGCCTAGCAATTATCATCGCGACACCCGTGAGATGTGATTCACTATACCACTACATACAGCCCATCAAAAAATGGGATAAGTATACAGTTATATTCAAATTATCAGGATTTTGAACGATTTTTATCCTATATTCGTGCGCATTTTCTCATTTTGGCTTAAATAAATAGTGTTAAAATTAATCACTTATACTATTCGTCAAGTAGATAATAGGTTTGGAAAACGCGCATGCGCGTTTTTCCAGATGGTATATTTAGCAAAATGCTGATAAGTTCATTACATACAGATAGTTAACTGTGCGCGTTTTCACTGGTCCAACGAGGTAAACGCGCATGCGCACTAATAAAATGTTCTTGACCTGCGGTAGACGATTTTTAGCAAAAAAGAAGTGATATTTAAGTCTAGCCGAAGGAATAGATAGAGCCAAACGCGATGGAAGAAACGCCTTATTTATGATAGCTTGAAGGCACTTGCTAAGGCTCGTAAAGCGAAGCTTTAAAGAGACCTGCAATTGACTTCAAGTAAAGAAGCGATGCTTCCCTCACGCCGCAGGGGGGCATCAATTAAGCCCCAAGGGCATGGAATATGAACTCACGGATTGAGTAGCGATAACCGCCTCTCTCCGAAAGTAAAGAACAACCCATTACACGAGACCTTCGGCTCGTGAATCACGATCGTTATATTTCGGAAAGTATATGCAACTAGACAATGGCGAATATTATATTACCGATGATTCAGAGCGGGTTAATATAGAGACTCTGAAAATATTACTAGAATCATCATATTGGGCATCAACTAGAAGTATCGATGTTATAAAAACAACAATTGATAATTCAGTGTGCTTTTCAGTATATAAGGCCAAAGAACAAATCGGTTTTGGTAGGGTGGTAACTGACTATGCTACGTTTGGGTATATCGCGGACGTAATCATTGATACCGAACACAAAGGTAATGGTATTGGAAAGTGGCTTATGGATGTCATTGTTAATGATGAAAGGTGGAAAGGTAAATTTCTAATGCTTGCCACAGATGATGCGCATAGTTTATATAAAAAATATGGTTTCCAAGGTAGTACTAAATTAATGAGCACGAAAATATAACAAGTTCTAGCACCCGCCCACAAAACTGCTTCGCAGTGGGCATTGGACTCAATCACGCTCCGCGCAATTTCGCCAGTGTAGAAAAGCGTTATGCTCTCGGAGAGAAATATGGACATTGAAGTAATATCGAAATTAGCTTTCGGCCTAATTTCATCTCTTGGAACGATTGCTTTGGTGCTTTTCAATATAGGACAATCAAGAAAAATCAAAGCTGAACTCCTAGAAAAATTTGAAGAAGCAGTCGGCAGAGAGAGCATTCATTCTGTGACCGAGTTATTCCGCCTAATTCATGGACTAAGAATGAGCTACGGAGATATTATTGAGCTCATCCGACATGAACAGTGTTCAAAAATTATCTATGCACTAAAGAAAACACCAGGAATGGTCTCTTATGAAGGAGGCGAGTTCCGGTACGCACAAATTGCACGAAACAGATTTTTTAGATTTATTGATCTCTGGTTTTTGAGGTTGAGTATAGGCTTCTTCAGCATTCTTGGTCTGCTTTCACTTGGGATGCTTGGTTTTGGTCATGGAGCTACATCCGTTGCCGGCTTTGTCTTTCTGCTGTTCTGTTCGGTAATGTTGGCGGTACAACTACGGCAAAGAGCTTACGACCAAATGATACAGCGCCTAATCGAACCAGAGCATAACAATCAAATGCAGCCGACCGCTAACGCGTCGGCTGATTAGGGCGTTATCCCATAGAAATTTTTATCTGAAACAGACAGGTTAGAGTTAAGGTTTTAACTCGAAAATGTCCAGAAATGAGTTAACTTGTGATTGCCCAAGTGGTACCAGTAAGGTCAAATCGAAGAGATAGAAAACTAGGTGTGAACACAGTTGTGACCTTCCGAGGCATGGATGCCGAGGTAGAGCTCACATGGAAGTGCTTGAACAACGTCCATGTCTAAAAGCCAGTTCGGCATCCATGCCTCTCGTTCGTAAGCACGAAGCTCCGCTTCACTCACCGTGTCACAAATGTGTTTGCACGTGAGGCCTGCTGCAAGCAATTCAAAACCATGAAGGTTAACGCTACCATCAGCGATGTAAAAACCTATTCCGGCAAATGCTACAAGCCAAACAATGCTAATACCTTCATTCGGAGGTCAGCTCATTTATGTTCAAAATTTCCCATAGGCTCAAATCGAGGCGGCTGACAACGCTGTGTCGGCGCTGCTGCAGATATTAATCTTCGATTAACGGCAAGGTGATCTTAAGTGTTAAGCCCGTTTCTGTATCTGGTATGGCGATCTTGCCATTAAAGTTACTCACGATGTTATAGACAATATGCATGCCTAAACCGCTACCGCCTTTTCCGCGGTTGGTGGTGAAAAACGGATCAAATATATGACTTTTAACTTCAGGTTTAATGCCGACGCCATCATCGGTAAAAGTAATTATTGCCTGCTGTTTTTTGTGTTCGATTGTAACCGTTATCTGGCCTCCACTATCTTCAGGAAAGGCATGGGTGAGGCTATTCATTATCAAATTAGAAAACAGTTGCGCTAGCTTGCCCACATGGAGATGGATACTGACGTTATCAATTATCTTGAGTCTATAGCTGACTTTGGCTTTTCGCATTGCGGCAGCGTGGGCGATAAAAATGCTATCGATATACTCACCGAGTTCAATTTCTGACTTGTGCTCATTACTCTGATCAACTGCTAACTGTTTAAAACTCATTATTAAACTTGCCGCTCGTTGCAGGTTGACATCGATGAGCTGTGCGCCTTGGGTGATCAGATCAATTAACTCTTGTAGCTCCTCTCTGGTGACTTCATCACTATTGAGGCGTCGATCCATTTCACTTGCAAACTCAATCAGGCTAGATGCACCAGTCACGGCAACGCCTATTGGGGTATTAATTTCATGGGCAATGCCCGCAACCAGTGAGCCCAAAGAAGCCATTTTCTCTTTTTCTAATAGACTTTCTTGGGTTTTCTTTAGTGCTGCAGTTCGCTGCTTAACTAGGTTTTCGAGTTGATTCTCTCTATCTTGGTGTTGTAGCTCTGCGGCGCAACGAGTGGCGAATATCGAGAGTAAAGACAGCGCCAATAAGCGTTTATTGGCATCGATGGGCTTTTTATCTATTGCGACCAGTATCCCTAAAGTCTCACCATGGGTATCGACCATAGATATGCCGATATAGCTGTCTGCCCCCATATCGACCAGAAGCTTATCTTTGGGGTAGAGTTGGCATATATTACTGCCATGAAAGCATATGCTGTCGGTCATGACCTCGTGACAAGGGGTATCTTGGAGCGGATAACTGATATTTTCCATATAGTCATCACCAGCCCATATCGCGATGGTTTGGTTATGGACGGTTTGTGTTTCATCTTTGACGATACGACCGGCGATAACATAGAAGATGTCCAGCGCTTGAGCGAGATCTTTTACCAACACCTGAAAGAAGTCATCTCCCGTTTTGCGGGAGGTGTTTTCAGATATTTTTCGCAGTGCGGCCTCAGCTAATATGCGGCTTTCTGTGTCATCAAAGAGTGTTGTCTTCATAGTGTCGCCTATTGCGGTCATTTAATGGCATCAGTTAATCAAGCTAGATTATAGGTATCTGGATAACGTTCATAAATCTTTTCTAATTGATCTAGGTTTGAAAACAGTATGCTAATGAGTGTTGGGTCAAAGTGTTTACCGCTTTCAGATTTTACATAATCGAGTGCCTCAGGCAGACGCCAAGACGGTTTGTAGCAACGTTTACTCACTAGGGCATCAACCACATCCGCAAGTGCTGATATTCTGCCTGCAATATCGATATTCTCACCTGCTAATCCTTGAGGGTAACCCGTGCCATCCCATTTTTCATGATGTTGATGGGCGATGGTCGCGGCCATTTGTAATATACGTTTATCTGAACTGGCCAGTAGTTCGTAACCGATAAATGCGTGTTGTTTCATGATCTCCCACTCATCGGGTTCGAATCTTCCCGGTTTGTTGAGTATGGCATCTGGGATCCCTATCTTGCCTATGTCGTGCAGAGGAGCAGCCTGGAGGAGGTCATTGACATAGCGTTCTGGCAAGGCTAATCCTCGTCCCAGCAGCGCGGATATTTCACCGACGCGTTTAACATGTGCTCCAGTTTCTTTGGAGCGTTTTTCTACGGCTTCTCCGAGAATATAGATGGTCGATCTTTGGGTGTCCTCTATCTCTTCTCGCAGTAGTAGGCTTTCATAAGTGATAGCGACGTTGGCGGTGAATATCTCTAGTAATTCTTGCCCTTCGGCTTCGATTTTATTGTCAAACGAGAGGTAGACAACGGTTTCACTGCCCACTTTACTGCGGTAATAGCAGGTGACTGAATACTCATCAAAGTGATGCTGTTTGTCTTGCAGTGCTTTATGGATCGAGGCTTTAGCCGATGCTGGCAGGTTATCAATACTGTTGTCTAATTGCATATCTGAGTAGGCATCGGTTGCCGCTAAGATCTTAAGCTGCCCCTCATTGGAGCTTGCCGTATAGCTTTCGGTGATGCTGGCACATAGCCCATCACCGTTAAAGTTTAACAGGTCATTAAGCTGTTCAAGCACTGCTGAAGCGAACTCTCGCAGGTTCTGCACATCGTAAACTGATGAAATTGCACTGATTGCTCGTCTAAGGGAGAGTTTTGCTCTTTCAAGCTTAATAATATCCCGGTAGCCTCTAAGACTTGCATAGAATACGGTGACGAGTTTTGCGTGGGTTAGTTCGGTTTTTTCTTTGTAATCGTTGATATCATAATCACGGATCACTTTTTCTTCAGGAGCCTGACCCGGCTGGCCAGTACGCAGTACAATTCGAATATTAAGATTACCCAAATCTTCCCTTATCCAGCGGGTTAGTTGCAGACCTGCATCGTTGCTCTCCATGACAACGTCTAGCAGTGTCATGGCAATATTGGGCTGGTCTGTTAGGATCTGCTTAGCTTCTTCGCCATTAAAGGCTGATAAAAATTCGATATTGCGTCCACAAAATTCAAAACCACGCATCACCAGTTTAGTCACTTGATGAACGGCATGATCATCATCAACGATCAGAACCAGCCATGGCGGGAGTGTGCTACTCGGTTTGGTTAGTTTAGGTTTATTACTGAATTTGAGTGATGTAGACAAAGCTGGGTACTCCGTTGCTTGCATTGTCGCTAGTGAGTCAACATTTGTTTAAAAGTATAGACATTATCTATGGGCGCGCGGTTATAACTCTAAATGTCTGTACTGATTAATTTTTCGGCTTACAACCCATGCTACTTTAGCTTGTGTCGAAACGCTATAGTAGTAATATTGCTTTTCGTTGTTGATGCTAAAAAACAGTTTTCCTTTAAACGTTATCCTAATTAGGTTGATAAGAGTCAATATGTATTGTAGATGTTTGTTTTTATGCTTATTTTTATTTTCCTCTACCTTGCTGGCAGCGCCCGCGAGCCGGATTGTTGCGCTCTCGCCCCATGGGGTTGAGATGCTTTATGCGATAGGCGCAGGAGACAGTATCGTTGCGGCTACAGATCACGCCGATTTTCCCGAAGCAGCAAAACAGATCCCACGTGTTGGTGGCTATTATGGCATCCAGATAGAACGGATTATTGAGCTTAATCCCGATCTGATTGTGGTTTGGGGCAGCGGTAATAAGCTGGAAGATATTGAGCGCTTAACCCAGCTTGGTTACCCTATTTTTGATAGTGACCCCAAATCGTTACAAGCTGTTGCCGATGATCTAAAAGCCCTTGGTGAGCGTACAGGTCATCAAGCGCAATCACAGCGGGTGGCCGAACAATACCTTGCCAAGCTGCAAGCCCTACGCCTTAGCAATAATGAAAAGAGTGCGGTTAAAGTGTTTTATCAGTTGTGGTCCACGCCCTTAATGACTGTGGCTAAGGGCAGTTGGATTGAGCAGATCATCGAGGTGTGTCACGGCGAAAATGTGTTTGCCGATGCCGCTAATGAATATCCACAGGTGAGCCTTGAGGCCGTGTTGCTGAAAATGCCGCAAGTGATTTTGCAAAGCCAAGATGAGGGCAATATCAATGGTATCGACTGGTCCAAATGGCAAGAGATCCCCGCGGTGAAACAAGCACACATTTACCAGTTAAATGCCGATCTGTTACACCGTGCTACGCCAAGAACTGTTTTGGGGATTGAGGCGCTCTGCGATGCACTCGATAAGGCGCGATGAAAATCAATACCGTTGCTAGCACCTAGCAACTGACTGATATAAGGAATAATAACCATGACGATATTATTGACCTGCTTACTGATAGCCATGCTATTGCCTTATTTGGCCAAAGGGCCTGTGGCAGTGGCGATGGCCAAACATGGGGGATATGATAACAGCCATCCCAGAACCCAACAGGCGCAGTTAACTGGATTTGGCGCTCGCGCTGTGGCTGGGCATCAAAATGCCTTTGAGTCTTTGGTACTGTTTGGTCTATCGGCATTAACTGTCATGGCGCTGGGTAAGGTTAACGATACCGTCGCGCTGTTGGCTATCGTCCATGTGCTTGCACGCATCCTGTACCATATTTTATATCTGCTTGATAAAAGTACCATGAGATCGCTTTCTTGGTTTGTGGCGGTGTTTTGCTCATTTGGGATCTTTGCCCAAGGGTTTTAATTTTCCTTATTGATCATGTCCCGCTCTCGGAAGAGGTCGACCACAAGAATCGCATTATTCTTGTGGATTGTTGTCGCCTGCCTGTTTGTTTCTTGTACCAATTTTCGCTCTCAGCGCGCTTTTTAAACGTCTAAAAGCTGCTATCTTCAGCCTTAATTGCCAAGCCTGCTGCTTTGATTTACTTTAGTGGGATTATATTGCACACCCTATCTAGTGATGCCTTAATATCGACTGGATTTTATACGGGCTAGTATCGAGCTATTGTCGATCATTAGTGCCGTTTGGATAAGGATACAGATGCCAAGCTTGAATCGAATAGTGCTGATTAATACGCACCTCCCCGGCGTAGTGGAACTCGCCCTCAATGGACATACTAATATTTGTGGTACCAATGCATCTGGAAAAACCACCCTACAGCGTTTAGTCCCGGTATTTTATGGCGAATACCCGAGCCGAGTGGTGCCCTCTACACGCGACAGTTTCGAGCGTTGGTATCTGCCCCACGATTCAAGTTATATCATTTACGAGTACACGCGTGATGATGGCTTATTTAGCCAAGCCGTATTAGCCTCAGCGGGTGACGGTAAAGGGGTTAACTACCGCTTTATCGCAAAAGAGTTTGCGTTAGACGATTATGTTAAGTCACAGCAAGGCGGCTCTATTTTATGCCATAACATGGCTGAACTGGGCCGTGAGATGAAGCGGGCTGGCGTTGCGGTAAGTAACTTGCTTAATACCCGTGAATATCGCGCCATTATTCAAAACGATCGCGCCCTTCTGAGCACGGGCAGCAACCGCAGTGAGCTTAGGGCGTATGCCCGTCAATTTTCACTGTGTCAGAGCGAGCACTCGCTGCGCCATATTGAGAAGCTAGCCAAAGCGGTGCACTCGAAAGAGGGCAAGATGGAAACGATCAAATCAATGATCGCTGCCATTCTTGAAGAAGATGGGGTTAACCCGCCGACATCGCGACTCAATCCACAACGTGTAGAAGCCTGGATTAGAGAAAGCCAGCTTATTCAAGGCTTCGAGCAGATCCGTCCCGAATTCGACAAGTTAGAGCAAGAGTTCAACCAGTTACTGAGTGCAGAGCAGCGTCTTGGGAGCTTAAAGCGGGGCTACGGTAAAGATGAATCCGCAGAAGTTGAGCGCCAAGAACAACATCAGCAGCGCTCTAAAGAGCTGGGCATTAAACTACGCCAACTCGATGATGAGTGGAAAGAAGTTCGTGACGAGCTTAACCTTGATCTCTCCGCGGCAAAGGGGGATGTGGCTAAGATTGAATATGAACTCGATGCTATCGAAGATCAGCATGGTTCGTTTCTCGATGCCAATATCGAGCAAGCCAAGCTGGATCTTGAGCAGCTGCCTAGCTGGCGTGGCAGTTTAGAGAACTTAACCGAGCGTCATAAGCTGCAAACCGAAAAACACCAAGATATTGAAGCGGCCTATAACGCCCGTCGCAGTAAGATTGGTGAAAACCTCAACCGCGAACTTGAACAACTCGATAAAGAGCAAGATAAACACCGTGAGGCCAGAGACAAGCAGCAAGCGTTAGCTCGCAATGAGCTTGCCGCACTGGAGCTGCAGTGGCGTGAACAGATGGACGCTGGGCGAGCTAAGCACAGCGAACAGGAATACCAGCTTAAACTGACAGCGGCCCAGCTGACTATGCAGGTCAACAATGTCACCTATAGTGAAGAGGAAAAGCTGGCGCTTGCGGTATTTGATGAGCGGATCTCCCGTGCCGATGAAGAGCAAGAAGCCTGCAACCTTAAGCTTGATAGACTCAGCGGTGAAGAGCGAAAACTTAGGGCTAAGCGCGATCAAGCCAACGAGGCGCTGCGTCAAGCCGGTCTGCGCGTCATTGAGCGTCAGACTCAGCTTGATGAGCTGCATCATGTGCTTTTCCCACAATCCCACACCTTACTCGAATATTTACGCAAAGAAGTATCGGGTTGGGAAACTAATATCGGTAAGTTAATCAACCCAGAGCTACTACATCGTAGCGATCTGCACCCGACGCTTGCCGAGCCTCAAGACAGTTTCTGCGGCGTAACGCTCGATCTAAAAGCCCTTGAGATCCCTGAATACGCGGCGTCTGAGCAGGAGCTGCGCGGCCGCTATAGCGAAGCGGAAGAATCGTTAAATGCTGCCAAAGCGCTGCAGGCAGAGGCAGAAGATCAGCTGGTGGCGATTAACGCCGAACTGGATAAGCTCAATCGTGAACTGACCTTTGCTAAGACGGCTTATAAGAATAGCCGTGATGATTTACGCCGCCTGTTCGACGAGAAGCGTAGCGAGCAAGAAAAGATCAATAAGGCGTTAAGTGGTCGTAAGGCCGAGGCGCAAAAGCAACTTAGCCGCCTCGATAGCGAGGTTAAGCAGCTTGCGTCTCAACATCAAGCGTGGATCGAAGAGCAAAAAGAGCAAGCCCTCGAAGCGCGGATGGAGAAAAATGCCTATTGGCAAGAGGTTGTCGGTGTGCTCGACAATCAGCTAGCTCAGGTTAAAACCAATATTAACCAGCGCCGTCAAGATGCCAAAAACGAGCTGAAAGCCTGTGAGCAATGGTACAAGAACGAGCTTAAATCTCGCGGCGTAGATGAAGACAAGATCGTTAAGCTTAAGCAAGAGATCCGCGATCTCGAAACCAATATTAGCAAAGCCGAGCAACGTCGCAGCGAAGTGCTGCGTTTCGATGACTGGTATCAGCACACTTGGCTTTCACGTAAACCTAAGCTGCAAACAGAGTTAAGTCAGGTCAAAATTGCCGCATCGGAACTAGAGCAGCAGCTAACAGCTAAGGCCAATGAGGTTAAACATCAGCGTCAAATCCTCGATGGTGAGCGTAAACAGTCGGATGCGATTCAGGTTGAGGCGTCTGAAAACCTCACCAAGCTACGCAGCGTGATGCGTAAACTGGCTGAGTTAAAACTGCCAGCCAATAACGATGAGCTTCAAGGTGGCTTGACCGAACGTCTGCGCCAAGGTGAAGAGTTATTACTACGCCGTGATCAGCAACTTGGGGCGGTAAAACAGTATATCGAGCACTTTGATTCGGTGATCGCCAGCAAGTCAGGTTCGAGTCTGTCCGAAACCTGGGAGCGCGCTCGTGAAGAGTCGAGCTTTATTAACGATAAAGGCATCCGTCTGCTGGACTATCGTAAATTGGTGCCACAGCTTGAGCAGTTACTTAATGTTATGGTGCCGCAAGCGGTAATGGGCCTGCGTGAACAGGGGCGTAACTTTGGTATCGATCTAACCGCATTTTACGATGTACTGGCCGATATCGATCGCCGCATCGCCTCGCAAAGTGCGCGTATTACTCGTGAAGTGGGTGAAGAACTGTTTCTCGATGGGGTTAGCGAATCTGCGGTTCGTATCCGCTCACGCATTAGTGAACTGGAGTTTTGGCCTGAGCTTGAGGTGTTTGTTAAGGCGTTCCGTCTGTGGAAGGCCGATGGCTTTGCCGAGCTGCCCGATGAGCACTACACCAACAGTATGCGCCGAGCACTCGATATTATTGGCCGCGCTGCGTTAACTGGCGGGATCGCTAAGTTGCTCGAGATTGAGCTACGTCTGAAAGAGGGGAACAGCGACCTTATTATTCGAACCGACAGACAGCTAAATGAATCATCGAGCCATGGTATGGCTTATCTGATCTTGTGTAAGTTCCTGCTTGCCTTTACCCGACTGCTCAGAGGACGTGCCGACGTCACTATTCATTGGCCTATCGATGAGCTGGGGACTTTACACCACGGTAACGTGAAAAAGATTTTTGATGCCTGTGAAAACAACAATATCAGTGTATTAGGTGCGTTCCCTAACCCAGAATCTGAGGTGCTTAACCTGTTTGTTAACCGTTATATCATCAACAAACAGACCAAGAAGTTACAGGTGGTTAAGCCACAAGTTAATCCTATCGCCGACAAGTTAAGCCAACGATTTTCCAAGGAGGCTGTGTAAATGAGTAGCACCACACAAACTGTATTAGTTGGTCAGGGCGCTTTGATTGAAAGCTTGTTGCGCGGTGAGTTTATCTGCCGCACCAGTAACGAAGAGGCTTGGCGTGCGCTAAAGTCTCAATCGGCACGCGATAGCGTTGAGCAATACCTGAATCAGATTAACCGTACTGTGGCCTCGGCCGGTGAAGGTGAGGTGTTTTTTTGTGGTTATCTTCAGCTCGGCGATGATGAACGTAAAGTGATATCGAGTCAGTTTAAGGATATCTGTAATGCATTGATCCCGCTGGTGGAATGGTTGGTACTAGTGCAAGAGGCCAGTGGTCAAGATGCGCCGTTATCTGAAGGCGCTGCCGTGCGTTTAAGCGAGTTACAGATGCGCATCGAAGATACGCCTGCGTTTCGCGAGCAACTGGCTAAGATCAGCCATTATCGTCTGTTTGGCTCTAGCAGTAGCCAAGTGGACGCGCAGATAAAGTTGGTGTTTAAGCGTTTGGTGGAGCTAGGGTATTTGCTGCGTCCTAATATCGAGAAGCAAATCTATATCGCCACTGGCAAACTGGATTATCTTTATGAAGTGATCCGCTTTATTGATGAAACCGAAGGCTTAAGCTTAGAGGCGCAAGCCGAAACCGCCACTCAAAGGGATCTTATCTAATATGAGTAGTAACTTACACCAAGCCGGGGTAACGCTACTTAAACAGCTGGGGCGTCATGCCGAGTTGGTCATGGATGTGTACCTATCTGGCTCGGTTGCTGAAGATGGCGAGAATGCTGCGGCAGTAGAGAAGCTGCGTAAAGCCGATATCTTGTGGCGCCCAGAACCTGATCAAGAGCTGCGCCTTAAGCGCTCAGTGCGTGCACTGTTGGAAGAAGCGTTAAGCGATGAGCGTAATCGTCAAATTGATGCCAATGTTGGCTCAGGGCTCGCCACGATTAAGACCTTAGCCGATCACTATAAAGAAGCCCGTCATGCGGTGGATTACAGTGCCAGTGAGGCCTATCTGGCTGATTTAAGTGAGCATGTCTATAGCTTTGCAGAAGGCATACGTTATTCGATTCGGGTACTTTGGAGCCGGATTAACAACGAGTTTGGTTATGTCGGTACCATCAACGCCAAGATCCGTGAAAACGAATTAGCCCAGAGTCAGGTTTCTGAGTTGCTTAACGGCTTAGAGATGTTCCAGTTTAGTGAGCTGGGTGAAATCGCCGGTGATATCCGTGAGTTACGTAAGTTACTTATCACCACCCTACAGGAAACCTTGAGTGACTGTACTCAGGAGCTGAGTGTGGTGCAGGGCCGTTTACTTGAACTACTGGGGCGTTTTAGACAGATCCAGGGGCGTACTCGTCTGCTTAAAGGCTGGTTACTTTATACCGATCAGCATCCTGATTATCAGGTAGCCGATCACGTTGGCCATAAGCAACTGCCGACACTGTTTAATCGCGCCGATGCCATATTGGCTCCCGCCGCGGTCGATGTGAATAATACTGGCTATGAGAGCGAACTGCTGCAGATGGTGGCGCAGATCAAGGCGATCTCCCGTGTGGGTCGCGAGACGATTGTGCGTGAGCACGATGTGCCATTTGCCTTAGTCGATGCTGAAGACTTCGATATCCCTGATAATCCATTAAAACTGGCGGTCGATGAATACTTCTGCGCTGTGATTGATTCTGGGTTGCGGCAGTCGGCGCTAGAATATCACCAACAGTTGGCATTGGCGTGGGATCAAGAGAGTTGGTTGTATCAGGTGATTTGTGGTTATGAGGGCTTACCTGAAGATCATCGCCGCTATTTTGAGCTAGAGCCAATAGGTGAACCTCATCCGGTTTATACTGGCAACTTTATTATTCGTGATGTGGAGCTTTGGTTAGCTTAAGCACTAAATGTTATCTTTTAGGTTAACCTTGTTGTTAAATTAATCTTATTAATGCTGCTAAATCAATTGTTTATAATATTTGGTTTGGCGGCTTTTATTTTGTGCTAAAACAGTGCGAGTACTGGTTTAACTTGCTGCAACATCAGTGGGATCAACTGCTGTTATATAGTGTGCAGGCATTTTGACTTAACACTTGATCTTTGGTGGGGTTTACTGCTGTATGTTGTGGTTTTTGCAGTTGATATCCCTGCTATTTTTGAGCGTTTTTTGGCCCTACAGTTGTTTTATATGATGTGATGTAAAAGTTTGTTTTAGTGTTTAAGGTCGCCTTTTTATTTTGTAGCTTTATTTCAGTTGCTTACGCTTGGTTTTTGCTGTTGTTTTTTTGTGATTGATTTAACTTGGTTTAATTGATATTGAAATTGATGCCAGCATGATTCACTATCCTTGCCTACTTAGTGGGGTTCCCACCTCGAGTCTTGATCTCAAATGATGAGATATTTAGATAAAAGCGTGCAATTAGATACGCTAAATTAAAGGCAAACATATGACAAAATCACTTTCAACTCGGATCTTTATTGGCCTATTTTCAGGTCTAATTCTTGGCTCCATCATTCAGTATTTCCTGGCGGATATCTCGCTATTTTCTGGCATGACAGTCGAAGTCGCCTCTGGTGTGGGCACCATGTTTGTGAACATGATCATGATGATGGTCGTTCCGCTGGTATTCGTCAGTATTGTGTGTGGTGTGTTGGAGTTAGATGATCTTAAAAGCTTTGGACGCTTAGGTGGCAAAACTTTTGGTTTTTACATCATCAATACCTTAGTCGCTATCTTTGCGGCATTAGTGGTTGCTCTGCTATTAAAACCGGGCCTTGGGGTCGACATGTCTGGCGGCACTGGAGCAGAGATCACCGCGACCGAGTTGCCTAATTTGATGCAGCTTATTGTTAATATTGTGCCTAATAACCCCGTGTCGGCATTCACCTCTGGCAACATGCTACAAGTTATCTTTATGGCATTGTTAGTGGGTGGCGTACTCAAGTCGATGGGCAGTGCGGTACCTTTGCTGACTCAAGGTTTTCAAGAAGGCAACAAGCTGATGATGAAACTCATCGGCCTAGTGATGCAACTGGCGCCTTTCGGGGTGTTTGCTTTGATGCTTAAGCTTGGAGCGACCTTAGAAGCCAGTTTGTTTATGAGTGTTATCGAATATATGGTGGTGATTATCTCATTATTACTGCTGTGGATTTTCGTAGTATACCCGGTTGCCGTGAGTCTATTTTCGTCGGTTAGCGCGAAAGAGTTTCGTGCTAAGACGCAAGAGCAGATCCTGTTTTCACTATCGACTGCCAGCTCTAATGCGACTATCCCAGTGACCATGCGCACCTTGACCGAAAAGTTAGGTGTTAAGCGCGCAGTTGCGGGGTTTGGTGTTCCGTTAGGCGCGACGATGAACATGGGCGGCGTATCGATTTACATCACTATTGCTATCTTCTTTGTGGCGAACTCCTTTGGTGCGCCTATTGCGATGGAGCAGTTGCCATCGTTGCTATTTAGTATCTTCCTACTGTCAGTTGGAGCTGGTGGTGTGCCAGGTGGTGGAATGGTAATGATAGGTGTGCTTATTCATCAGATGGGGTTACCTATTGAAGCCTTCGTGATTGTGGCAGCCCTAGATCGATTGATAGATATGGTATTGACCTCGTGTAACGTGGTGGGTGATGCGGCGGTGTTGACCATTGTCGATGCCACAGAAAAAGAGCATGAGTCTGAAGAAGCTGAAGCTAGACTGGCACAAACGAATCAAGCCTAAATCTGGTTTTGACCTAAAAAGCTCGCCTTTAAAGCGAGCTTTTTAGTTTTTGCATGTTCAATGTTATCGCTAGTGTCCTTTTAATCTTCTACTTAGCGCGCTTTGACTGATCCCCAATATCTGCGCCGCAGCGGTTTGATTATTGGCGGTTCGACTCATGGCTTCATCCATTAGGGCCTGATTCATCTGCGCTAAGGTGGGTAACACCTTGGGGAAGATAATCTGATCTTGGGGGATTTCGTGCAATGATTTGTGCTCATTAATCGCCTCGATAAACGGAGAGGTGTTAAGTGCAATACCATCGCTGCGGCTGACCGCGTCAAACACCATTCCTTTTAACTCGTGTAGGTTGCCTGGAAAATCATAATTGGCGAGTCTCGGTGCTAAGTCTGACGGTTGGATCGGCGCCGGTAAATTCATTTCGGCTGCGGCAAGCGCAATAAAATGATTGATTAGCATAGAGATATCCAGCTGACGCTCCGCTAGTGGTGGTAATTTTATTTTGTGGGCGCGCAAACGATAAAGCAGATCGCTGCGAAACTGACCCGCTTGATGGAGTTTAAGTAAGTCGTCTTGTGTCGATACCACAAATTTACATTTTACTGGGTAGGCGGTATCGCTACCTAATGGGTAATATTGTTTGGTTTCTAATAGCGCTAATAGTTTTACTTGGGCGTTAAGCGGTAGCGCGCCAATTTCATTTAGATAGAGGACACCGCTGCCCACTTGATGGAGTAATCCAGCAACGGCTTCTAATTCACCATTGCTGTGATGATAGAGTTGGCCACACATTTTCTGTTCGAATGATTCGCTATTAATGCCCGCTAAGTTGATGCTAATAAAGGGCTCGTTTGGGCTATATAGGCTATGGCAAGACTTGGCAAACTCGCTTTTACCTGTACCGCTGGCACCATAAATGAGTAATGGCTCAGGGCTACATGAGACGGCTTCGAGATAGCGAAATTGATCTAATATCTGTGGTTCGCAGGTCAATATATTATTAAAGGCTTGGGGGTTATCTAAGCTGCGACTTAAAAATTTCTCTTTGATGTAGAGGTAGTTTCTTTCAAGCCCGACGACTTCGAGTGCTCGGCGCACCGTGTGGGCGAGATCGTCCACATTGTCTGTTTTAATGAAGTAATCATAGGCGCCTTTTTTAATGCAGCGCACTGCTGTATCGACCTCATTCACGCCTGTCACAATAATCACCCGAGTGTTGGGAAACTCAGTACGGATCATGGCTAGCAACTCTTCACCAGAGTGAAACGGCATCGTCAAATCGAGCAGCACTAGAGCATAGTCGCCCACTTGAAGTCGGTTCTTCACTTGGCGACTATCGACGCAGCTGTCGATATCGGCCTCGGGAACCAGACGACTTAGCGTTACCGCAAGTGTTCGGAGCCAAGAGGCTTCATCGTCGACTAAAAGAATATTTCTGGCCAGTTTCATCTTGTTAATCCTGTTGTTCCAATGCGAAGGTCAGGCGGATCTGTGTGCCTTTACCCAGACTCGATTGCACCTGCATTTCTCCGCGGTGCTCTTTGATTATTCGGCTACATACCGATAACCCTAATCCACTACCTCCTAGGTTGCGTCTCGTGGTGAAAAAGGGTTCAGTTATACGCTTTAATGTGGCGCTATCCATGCCGCAGCCGTTGTCAGTGATACTCAATATGGCTTTATCATCTTCAACATGAGTTTCTATCACTATGGCCCCAGATTGTTCAGAGCAAGCATGGCAAGCATTTTGGATAAGATTAATCAGTACTTGATGTAGCTGCTGAGCATCGCCCTTAATGTGCGGGCTTGGTTCACACTGCATGGTGGTTACTTGGTGATATTTAGTTTGATTTGCTGTCAGGCGCAGCGCGACTTGGACCACATCATTGAGACACACTTGGGTATATTCGTCGGCAACATGAGGCATGGCGTAACGTTTTAGATCGTTAACGATCCGGCTGATACGCTTTGCACCCTCTTCGATAGTGTTGCAGCTATGAGATAGCTCCTCCATGGCCACTTGGGGTTGTAGTCCAGCAACCTGCCAAAAGGGGTTTTGCTTCTGATAATGTACCGTGGCAGGCGTTAAGTCTTTTATTGCGGCACTAAATAGCGATACCGCATGCACGATTAATCCCGTTGGATTATTTATTTCGTGGGCAATACCTGCCGATAATTCACCAAGCGAGGCAAGGCGACTCGCTTCTTCATTGGCTTGTCGTAGGCGATGTTGCTCTGTGGACTCTTCAAGCAGAATAACGACCTGATCTTCGGCAATAGGGTGTATCTGTAGTTGCCAATACTGTTGTTGGTACTGCATGTCGGCAATGAAGGAGCTCTGGCTTGATAGTACATCAAGTACCGCTGTCTTTAGGACGAAAGAGCGATTGTCGATATAGAAAAATTCGTCGGAAACCAGCAAGTGGATATTGTTGTCATTACTCCATAAGCGTTGTAACTCTTGGTTGACTATGGTGACTCCATGGGGGATCCCATCAAGCACAGATTGGAATTGTTTCGACAGCTCGGATATTTCAGCTTCTATTCGGTTGCGTTGAATTAGCTCGGCGTCGAGCGCCTTAGTATGGCGACGTAAGCTAGCACTAATAAATCCGGTATAGATCATCCCGATGGCAGAGATGACAGCCACTAAAATGGCTAAGGAAAACATCCGCTTTTCGGTAGAGGTTAAGTCAACTTTTTCTCGCCCAGTACCAAACCATTTATTGACGAGTTTGTCATATTCGCCAGACAGTTTGAGTTGTCTAAGTGCGTCATTTATCTGATTCATTAGCGCGTTTTTTTCGCCGTTGCAAACAAAGTTAAACGCACCATAGATGAGCGCATTGCTTGAGCTACGTACCGATGGGTAGAGGGGGAGTAAACGCCTTGCGACGAAGTTTTCAGCAATAACGACATCAATTTTGCCGTCAATCATCTGCTGAAATCCTGTCTCATAGAGATCGACATCCACTCGTTCAAAGTTTTGTGGATAGCCAGATAGGTATACATCTACAAATGCACTTTTTTTGATAGCAACACGCTTACCAACCAGATCGGCCCAGTTGTTTATTAGTGCTTTGCCCTGCAGCGTATACGCTTTTGCATGGGTGGCATAGATGGGATCGGATTGATTTAACTTACGATCTAAATTTACAGGGCTCACCACAGCGATAACATCGATATCGCTATTAGGATTATGCACATCTTCTAGTAACTGCTGGAAGCTCTTGCGGCGCACTATGATGCGCTTGTCTATTAGCTGGCCGATTCGATTTATCAATTCGATGTTAAACCCTTGATCGACTCCGTTATTACGCCACTCTAATGGCGCTGTTTTTGAGTGAACGCCAAAGACAATGCTTTCCTGGGCTAGCAGGGAAGAGGGGATGATACTGAACAGGATAATTAGGAGATATTTCATAGCGTAATTTTACCTCCAACCTGTCATTGAAACTGTGCTGTATTGCGCGAATTAGCAAATCGTTATATACATTTTACGTTAATGTAGAGTCAATGTGATCTATCTCTACATGGGCTATGCAAAATTGCATATACCTCTTTGTGGCTATGCATCTTTGCATAGGCAGTTTTACTGCTTGTGATTGAGGTGTCATTTATCACTCTACTTCTGGTTATTTTATTGCTGGTCCTAAGGCGATGGGTAAAGATTAAATCGAGCGAAAGTAATAGTCGTTCAAATCAAGATAAGTTTTGACGCTACTTTCGAAAGTGAATACCACTTCAACCTTAATAAAATAATGAGAGTGCTTCTATAGTTAGCAGGCTAATCGTCGTTAAATGTAGAAGGGGGAGCAAAAATGAAAAAGATGAAACTTGCAGTCTGTCTTGCCACATTAATGGGCACAGCCGGTCTAGTGGGCAATGCTATAGCGGCTGATAATTTAGCCGAATTCCACGTGCAAAACCAAGAATGTGATAGCTGCCATACACCAGACGGTGAACTATCAAATGACAGTTTAACTTATGAAAATGCACAATGTGTTTCTTGTCACGGTACTCTAGCTGAGGTGGCTGAAAGCACTAAACATGAACATTACAATGCTCATGACTCTCATTTCCCTGGCGATGTAGCATGTACCTCATGTCACAGCGCTCATGAAAAATCTATGGTTTACTGTGACTCTTGCCATAGCTTCGATTTTAACATGCCATATGCTAAGAAGTGGGAGCGTAACGAGCCTACTATTGCTGAATTGGCAAAAGACAAATCAGAACGTCAAGCAGCTCTTGCTAGCGCACCGCATGATACCGTTGACGTAGTGGTTGTAGGTTCTGGCGGCGCAGGTTTCTCTGCTGCAGTTTCTGCTCATGATAATGGCGCTAAAGTTATTCTTATCGAGAAAGAACCCGTTATTGGTGGTAACGCTAAGTTAGCCGCTGGTGGTATGAACGCGGCTTGGACCGATCAACAAAAAGCCAAAGATATTACCGATAGCCCAGAGTTAATGTATAAGGACACCATGAAAGGTGGCCGTAACATTAACGATCCAGCATTAGTTGAAATTTTAAGCTCACACTCTAAAGGTTCTGTCGATTGGATGACCGCGATGGGCGCCGATCTGAACGATGTGGGCCGTATGGGTGGCGCATCAGTTAACCGTTCACACCGTCCAACGGGTGGTGCTGGTGTTGGGGCTCACGTGGTTCAAGTGCTTTATGATAATGCGGTTAAACGTAACATCGATTTACGCATGAACACCCGCGGTATCGAAATACTTAAAGACGATAGCGGTAAAGTTAAAGGTATCCTCGTTAAGGGTATGTATAAGGGATACTACTGGGTTAAAGCGGATGCGGTTATTCTTGCTACTGGTGGTTTCGCTAAGAACAATGAACGCGTCGCTAAGTTTGATCCTAAGCTAAAAGGCTTTATCTCTACTAACCAACCTGGTGCGGTAGGTGATGGTATCGATGTGGCTGAAAATGCTGGCGCAGCGATGAAAGATATCGAATATATCCAAGCTCACCCAACTTTATCTGTTAAAGGTGGTGTAATGGTGACCGAAGCCGTTCGTGGTAACGGTGCAATTTTGGTTAACCGTGAAGGTAAGCGTTTCGTTAACGAAATCACTACTCGTGATAAAGCGTCTGCGGCTATTCTTAATCAAACGGGTAAATCAGCCTTCTTGATTTTCGATGATTCAGTACGTAAATCATTGAAGAAAATTGATAAGTACATTGGTTTAGGTGTCGCGCCAACAGCGGATAGCTTAGTTAAACTCGGTGATATGCCTGGTGTTGGAATTGACGGCAAAGCCTTGACTGAAACGGTTGCACGTTACAATAGTTTTGTGACTAGCGGTAAAGATGCTGATTTTGAGCGTCCAAACCTGCCTCGTGCACTTAACGAAGGTAATTACTACGCTATCGAAGTGACTCCTGGTGTTCATCACACTATGGGGGGCGTGATGATCGATACTAAAGCGGAAGTGATGAATGCTAAGAAACAGGTTATTCCTGGCCTATATGGCGCTGGTGAAGTCACTGGTGGTGTTCATGGTGCTAACCGCTTAGGGGGTAACGCTATCTCTGACATCATCACTTTCGGTCGTCTAGCGGGTGAAGAAGCGGCGAAATACGCTAAGAAGAACTAAATCTTCTTATCAATCTAACTTATAGATTATTAACATAATTTATTAATATAGGTTGTTGGCATAGTTTAGTAAGACTCAAAGGTGGCTAGGAAGCCGCCGCTAAAAAAGCCACAGTATTGCACTGTGGCTTTTTTGCATTTTACTGGCGAGGTGGTTGTTTCTGTAGGGGTTGCTTAGGTAGCGTTTGTTCAAGTAGCGTTGGGCTGTGTTTTTTGGGAAGTGGGTTTGAAGGTCGTACCTTCACTGTTACTTATCGCCTGTCCGGCGAGGAATGTGCAAGCACTCTTTTGGCTCGGTGAGTGAAGCATAGCTTCGAGCTCACGAACGAGAGGCAGGGATTGCCGAACTGGCTTTTAAACAAGGATGTTGTTCGAGCACTTCCATGTGGGCTCTGCGAAATCATCCATGATTTCGAAGGCCAAAACCGCGCTTACACTGGGTCATGTTATCTCTTCGATTTGACAGTGTTTGGTGTGACTTGAGAATTAAAAGCTAAGAAGGTTTTGCCCCAAAGTTTGTTGCCCTTGGAATGAAGGGATGGCATTTTTTTATGTTTGCTTGAGTAGCGTTTGGCCGCATCTTATTTGTTAAGTGTGCTTGAAGGTCACACCTTCACTGTTACTAATCGCCTGTCCGGCGAGGAATGTGCAAGCGCTCTTTTGGCTTGCCGCGAGCACATCCATCAGGGCTCAGCGAAATCATCCATGATTTCGAAGGCCAAAACCGCACTTACACTAGGTGATTTTATCTCTTCGATTTGACAGTCTTTGGTGTGACTCACCCATCGTTAATGCACCATCGTTAAGACACCCATCGTTAATGGCGCAGAGGTTAACCTCCGGCTATGCTTTGGAAGAGCATGAACAAGGAGGTTTTTATGCCACGCCCTCGCAGAACTCAAATAAGCATCGAAGACACACCCTATTATCATTGTTGTAGCCGCGTTGTTCGCCGTGCGTTCTTATGCGGAGAAGACCAATACACGGGTAAAAATTATGACCATCGTCGGGGGTGGGTTGAAGCCCAAATACAGAAGCTATCAGAAGTGTTTGCCATTGATGTAGCAGCCTATTGTGTAATGAGCAATCATCTTCACCTAGTGCTTCATATCGATATCGAGACGGTGAATAACTGGTCAGATAGACAAGTGGTTGAACAGTGGCATAAGTTGTTTACCGGTAATGACCTAACTCAACGCTTTGTCAAAGGTGAGTTAATTGAAGTGCATTTCGTTAGCCAGTTAAAACACCTTATTGCCACTTATCGCTCAAGACTCAGTGATGTCAGTTGGTTTATGCGCTGCCTCAATGAGCCCATCGCTAGGCAAGCCAACATGGAAGATAACTGCACAGGGCACTTTTGGGAGGGACGCTTTAAAAGCCAAGCCTTACTTGATGAAGCTGCACTGTTAGCCTGTATGGCGTATGTTGAGTTAAACCCTGTTAGAGCTAAGATAGCCAGCACTCCAGAGCACAGTGACTACACCAGTATCCAATTACGTATTAATGCAGCACTGAACGGTGAGCAGCCTAAGCCTCTTTTGCCGTTTATTGGTAATGAGCGAACGCAACAACCGAAAGGCATAGCGTTCAGCTTTAAAGATTACCTTGAGTTGGTGGACGAAACTGGACGGGTTATCCGAGAAGATAAACGAGGCGCTATTTCTAAAAGTGCTGAGAATATCTTGCAACGAATTAATGTTCCAGCAGAAACCTGGCTCAAATTAACGACAGATTTTGGCAAACTCTTTAGAGGGCCAGTTGGTTCAGTGCAAGAGGTTGATGACTATTATACCCACCTAGAAAAACGACGAAGGCACTTTGCAAGTAGTTGCCAGCACCTTCAGTTCAGCTAGCCTTTAGCCGCTCTCCACTTCTGCATTCGGCCTGTTAGTCAGGTCAATTTGTGATGCCTTAAATTCTACTTTTTTATTATCTTTTCACTTATTCAAACCTATTTTCTGCTCCGCTGACTGCCATATCGATGAGTTTTCTCATTTGTCATGCTTATCTGGATAGGCGTAGAAACCACTAGCAAATAGTGGTGCTATGTTATTGATTAACTATGGGTGGCTCGGTCTTTCGTGGCGGTCTTTCGTAGCTTGGTCTTTCGCAAAACCTAATCTGTAAGACGCTGCAAGTAATCGATAGCTCAAAATGTCATAGTTAGAGGTAATAAAAAAGTCGCCCTTGGCGACTTTTTTCTGTTGCGAGTGACACGGGCAATTGGCTAACGCCTACAGGCTCGGCTCTTCGCTGTAATCAACACCGTGGTATTCAAGGCAGGCATCGACTTCGTTGGCAGAGCCTAAGATCACCGCCGCACGCTGGTGGATGTGGGTCGGCGCGATATCCATAATGTTCTCATAGCCCGTCGAGGCTTTACCGCCTGCTTGCTCTACAAGGAACGACATAGGATTGGCCTCATACATCAAACGCAGCTTATATGGCTTCTCAGGGTTCTTGTTGTCGGTAGGGTAGGTAAATAAGCCGCCACGAGAGAGTACACGGTGAACATCGCCCACCATGGCCGCAATCCAGCGCATGTTGAATGATTTTTCGCGAGGGCCAATCTTACCCAGTAGCAGATCGCTAATGTAGGTTTGCATTGGGGCTTCCCAGAAGCGCTGGTTTGACATATTGATGGCAAATTCGCTTGTGTCTTTGCTGATTGACATGGCTTCATCGGTTAGCAGGTATTCATTGGTTTCAGGGTTTAGGGTAAACAGTTGCACCCCTTGGCCTGTGGTTAATGCCAGCATAGTTGAAGGACCATAGAGCACATAACCTGCGGCAACTTGGTTGCGACCTGATTGTAGGAAACTTTGCTCGCTTAATTCACCTGTTGGTGCTGGAAGCACTGAGAAAATCGTGCCTACAAGTGAGTTAATATCGATATTTGATGAGCCATCTAATGGATCGAAGCACACCAAGTAATCGCCATTCTGGCCGACCTCAACGATATCATCTTCCTCTTCAGAGGCTAAACCACGCACAGTGCTGTCGGCTTTTAAGGCATCTTTTAGCATGTCGTTGGTGATGATATCTAACTTTTTCTGGGTTTCACCTTGAACATTTTCTTGCTCGGTAGCACCGAGTACACCCGCTAAAGCACCGCGACGAACGGCGTAGCTAATCGCTTTCGAGGTGTCGGCTAGGGTAAGAATAAGCTGAGATAAGGGGGCTTCTATCCCTTGTGAACTGAGGTTTTGCGCCAGAGTTTGCATGTTATTTCCTATGACATAGAGAGTTAAGCTTACGCTTAAGGTCAGATCCAGATTATATGTTTTAATTATGTTGGTGATTCTACCCCAGTTTTGCTGTTTTTTCAGTGTCAAAGTGGTTGGTTTTTGTTTTTTGCTAGTTTGAGGCACAATGCTCGAGCCTGTATGCTACTCAGGTTTATCGAATTCGTTTTATATCCAGGACATAATAATGACTAAAAAATGGATAAGTTCAGCCCTTATGGCGGTGCCTATGCTTTTATCTCAATCTGTGATCGCTTCTCAAGTTGGTTTAGAACAGCCTGTTGGCGGCAACACTCCTTTAACCATCGAACGGCTTTATGCTTCCCCAGCCCTCGCAGGTACTAGCCCTCGCGGCTTAAAGCTCTCACCCGATGGCAAGTTAGTTACCTATCTTGCCGGGCGCAGTGACGATCAATACTTCTATGACCTATGGCAGATGGAGGTGGCTACGGGGAAGCAGCAAATCTTACTCAATGCCGATCGATTAAAAAGTGCTGAACTCTCGGATGAAGAGAAAGCGAGGCGCGAACGTCAGCGCATCTATGGTGACGGGATAATGGAATATTTTTGGGCTGATGATAGCAAGGCCATTTTAATTCCTGCATCTGGCGCGCTTTATTATTACTCTATTGCCGATGGTAAGGTTGCCGAGCTGCCTACGGGTGAGGGTTTTACTACTGATGCGAGGCTTTCTCCTAAAGGCAATTTTGTCTCTTTTGTTCGCGATCAAAATCTTTATGTTTTAAATCTCAGTACGAAAACCTTAACCGCGCTAACTACCGATGGTGGCGGGGCGATTAAAAATGGTATGGCAGAGTTTGTCGCTCAAGAAGAGATGGACCGCATGACAGGCTACTGGTGGGCACCCGATGAGTCGTCGATTGCCTTTACCCGTATTGACGAGTCGGGTGTCGAGCAGGTGACACGTAACGAAATTTATGCCGATGGTATTAAGCTCACCGAACAGCGTTATCCCTATGCGGGTAAAAATAACGTCACCATCGAGCTTGCTGTGGTGAACATTAATGACAACAAAGTTAAGTGGATCGATATCGGTGAAGACAAAGATATCTATCTGCCGAGAGTAAAATGGCTACCCAATAGCAAGCTGTTATCGTTTCAGTGGCAAAGCCGCGATCAGCAGACGTTAGATCTACGTATTGCTGACTTAAGAGATAATGAGGCGCCAGTTACTGTCATACGAGAACAAAGTGATGCGTGGGTTAATCTCAATAACGATCTGCATTTTTTGAAAAAGCAGCCCGAGTTGATCTGGGCGTCGGAACGTGATGGTTACAACCATCTTTATCTTTTTGATCTACAGGGGCGCTTAATCAGACAGTTGACCCGTGGTGATTGGGCTGTCGACGAAGTGGAGTTTATCGATGAAAAAGCCGGCTGGGTTTATTTTACTGGTCGCAAAGCAAGCATCATCGAAAAGCACTTGTTCAGAGTAGCGTTAAAAGGTGGCAAGGTTGAGCAGGTAAGCGAGCGAAGTGGTATGCATGGCCCGGTATTTGCCGATAATCAAGCCGTGTATCTCGATTATTTTAATAGCCTAGCTCAGCCGCCACAGATCAGTTTGCATGGCGCCAAAGGTGAGCATTTAGCTTGGGTTGAGCAGAATAAAGTCGATCAGGCTCACCCGCTTTATTCCTTCTTCGGTCAATGGCAACTGCCTGAGTTTGGTCAGATAAAAGCCGAAGATGGTCAGGCGTTGCAATATCGTCTATTTAAACCCACCTCCTTTGATGCAACCAAAAAGTACCCCGTTGTGGTGCGTGTGTACGGTGGGCCTCATGCTCAGTTGGTGGTTAACAGCTGGAGCGAGCAAGATTACTTTACTCAGTATCTACTGCAGCAAGGCTTTATCGTGTTTCAGCTCGATAATCGCGGCTCTGCCCATCGTGGTACTCAGTTTGAGCATGTGATCTATAAGCATCTGGGCGAAGCCGAGGTGAACGATCAAAAGGCGGGCGTCGATTTTCTGCGTAGCCTAAATTATGTCGATGGTGACAATATTGCTATCTATGGTCATAGCTATGGTGGTTACATGGCATTGATGAGCCTGTTCAAAGCGCCGACCCACTTTAAAGCGGCAATTTCTGGAGCACCCGTTACTGATTGGTCACTGTATGACACTCATTACACCGAACGTTATCTTTCACACCCCGACAGCAATGCCAAAGGTTATGAAGCCAGCAGCGTATTACCTTATGTGAAAGATTATCAATCTGGTCTGTTGATGTATCACGGCATGGCTGATGATAACGTGTTGTTTGAAAACAGTACTCGCGTCTACAAGGCGCTTCAAGATGAAGGTAAGCTGTTCCAAATGATCGATTACCCAGGCTCTAAGCACTCCATGCGCGGCGAGAAGGTGAGAACTCATCTTTATCGTTCATTGGCTGACTTCTTGGATAAGCAGTTGAAACACTAGGCTATCGCGCTTAGTCTTAGCCAAAAATAAAGCCCTGTTGCTTGGGATAATAAGCGGCAGGGCTTTTTGTTATCGGAAAAAAATGAGTGTTTATTAACGGTTGACTCCCGCAGATTGTATCAAGTCCATATATGGATTTGATGCAATCCCTATCTAAAAGCTCGTTTGACAATCTTATTCTTTAGTTCATAGGCATATGGCAGTCGCCAAGCTCACCGTGGAGCAGAGGTATCAGCATATTCCCTGCCGGACAGGCAATTCAAAACATAAAAAAACCACGGTTTGTAGACCGTGGTTTTTAATCAAATCACATTTGCGCTAGCTGGATGTGATTTATGCTTCTTCTAAGTTACCGCAGAAACGATAGCCTTCACCGTGAATGGTCGCGATGATTTCTGGCGTATCTGGTAAGCTTTCAAAATGCTTACGGATACGACGGATAGTCACATCTACAGTACGATCATGTGGCTTAAGCTCACGACCTGTCATTTTCATTAATAAATCTGCACGAGTCAGAATTTTACCTGGATTTTCAACGAAGTGCAGCATTGCGCGGAATTCACTACGTGGTAACTTGTATGACTCGCCTTGTGGGCTCACCAATGAGCGGCTGTTGATCTCTAAGCTCCAACCATTGAAGCGGTAGTATTCAACAGAGCTTTTCTCTTCTGTTTCTGCGCCAGTGCTATTTACACGAGTTAGCAGGTTACGAGCTCGGATAGTTAATTCTCGAGGATTGAACGGCTTAGTGATGTAATCATCGGCACCAATTTCAAGCCCTAGAATCTTATCAACTTCGTTATCACGGCCCGTTAGGAAGATTAGACCGATATTATTGATTTCACGGAGTTCGCGAGCTAATAAAAGACCATTCTTGCCTGGAAGGTTGATATCCATAACAACTAGATTGATTTTATTTTCCTGCATTGCTTTATGCATTTCTGCGCCATCATTGGCTTCAGTTACCACATATCCTTCAGCCTCGAAAATACTTCTTAGCGTGTTCCGGGTAACGGCTTCATCTTCAACGATCAGAATGTGCGGGTTTTGCATATTTATTTACCTAATATTTGTTTAAATCTGTTCTAACCATGAGCGCCTGATGGTGCTGTGGCCTATCTTGTCTTGCTGACCATTACTGATTCACGTAGGTGTTTCCATAAAACTGGCCTGAAACAGCAACACACTTCATGATTAGTAAAGTATGCGTATCTTGATAACAAGCTACGCGAATTGTATTCACTTCGATTAACTGTAGTAGGAAATAGTTCCTTTAACTATCAACTATTTTCAAGTTTAAATGTTAAAACAGCCTAAGCTTACATTTTATACAGGAAACTGACTAACTTTGTGCTACTGCCTCAGGAGCAAGATGTAACAAAAAGTATTTCATCGTTAGATGAGTGGAAGTGAATCAAGCTGCTATTGTACTCGTTTTAGTCATTTGTTAACAAATGAAATGTTAACAAATTTGCTTTGAGATTTGATCTGTGTCACTAAAAATTCTCTATGTCATTGTTATTTAGTGAATTAATAAAAATTAATAAAGTGATGTATATCACAGGTATAGTAAGTGGGCGCTATTTTGCTATAATTTCCAGAGTCTAATTTAGGAATGATTTAGTGATGAGTACCGAGATTGATCATTTTTGGCACTGTTATCAGCAAACACAATTTCTATTAACCCAAACATTTTCTCCCTTATTATCCTTCGCAATAATTACTGCTCATAATCCGAGAGGTGAAATACTCTTCCCCTCACAGAATCGTTTGTTAGATAAGCAGCTTCAGCGGCATATATTGAAGCTACAATATCCCTACCGATCTGTGGTTGGCTGTTCATCAGACAAGAGCCATATGGAAAAAAGCTGGGCGATAACTATGGATAAAATAGATGCGGTCGCCTTAGGTCGGGTGTTTAATCAAAACGCTATCTATTATATAGAGCAAGATCAGCTGCAACTGGTTCCTTGTTTAGTTAACTATGACGAACTGTCCTTAGGGTGTTTTTCGTCGCGGGTGAGTTTAGTCAGCGGTTTGCCAGATATTTATCCTTAAAGGCTTAGCTGTTTACAATGTTGACAGGATTTGCAGAGTTGAACGAGAAACTTATTCAAATAGAATAAAAATCGTTGACTTGTTAGAGATATGTTTGCTAATTTTCGTCCATCTTAATCTTTATTGATTGAGATACAGAAGAGGAGCGTTAACTAGGTAGTAAGCTTGAAGAGTCCAAACTCTGATGACGGTTTATGAGGGAGATTAACGCCGAGATAAGCATCTGTTTGGTTCATCTGCTTATCGGTCGTCAGGGCTGAATCCCGTCGATTGTCACCTGTTTTGGTGGAGAGCTTCTGGTGGTGATCGCTGTTTCCCGTCTTGGGGTGCGTAATCTTTGCACCAGGCTCTTCGAACGAAGTTAGTTCGGAGCGTAATCATGTTAACTATTCAAGTTTTAATGCCTGTCTCAATTAATCAAGTTGAGGTGAGCTAATGTCTATTGTTGTTGCAAAATTCGGTGGCACTTCAGTCGCTGATTATCAGTCTATGAGTCGTTGTGCTGATATTATTCTTGCCAGTTCCGATACGCGTGTCGTTGTTGTCAGTGCCTCCAGTGGTGTAACTAACCTACTGGTTGAACTTACTCAAGAGCAACTCGAGGACTGTCGACGTCAGCAACTGTTGAAAGAGATTGCATCGATTCAATATAAAATCCTCGATGAGTTAGGTCGTCCGAGTGATGTTGCTGCTCGATTAGATACTGTGCTTAGCCGAATTGCGGTGTTAAGTGAGTCTCTTAGCCTAGAGCGTAATAAGGCGACGATGGATGAGCTGTTGTCTCAAGGTGAGCAGTGTTCATCAGCCCTTTTTGCTGCCGTAATGCGTGAGAAAGGTGAGTCTGCATCCTCTTTTGATGTTCGCCAAGTAATGCGTACCGACAGCCATTTTGGTCGTGCAGAACCTCAAATAGAACAGATAGCTAGCTTATGTTCTGAACATTTAGCGCCATTGTTAGCTAGTCAGCGTATTGTTACCCAAGGCTTTATCGGTGCTGATGAGCTGGGAGCAACGACAACATTAGGGCGGGGCGGTAGCGACTATTCTGCAGCTTTACTTGCCGAGGCGCTTAAGGCATCGGCGGTAGAAATTTGGACCGATGTCGCAGGTATCTATACGACCGATCCTCGTTTGGCTCCGAATGCAAAACCCATTGCCGAGATCAGCTTTAATGAGGCGGCAGAGATGGCAACCTTTGGTGCTAAAGTGTTACACCCTGCGACAATCTTGCCTGCGGTAAGACAAAGAATTCAAGTTTTTGTGGGGTCGAGTAAAGAGCCTGAGCTCGGAGGAACCTGGATCCGTCATCAGGTGAGTGATGAACCTATTTATCGCGCGGTTGCCGTGCGCCGAGATCAAACATTACTCAATCTTCATAGTTTACAGATGCTACATGCCCAAGGCTTTTTAGCGGAAACCTTTGCTACTTTGGCTAGGCATAAAATTAGTGTCGACTTGATCACCACTTCCGAAGTGAATGTGTCGCTCACATTAGATAAAACCGGCTCAGATTCGGCTGGCAATAGCTTGCTCAGCGAGGCGTTGTTGCAGGAGTTATCTCAGCACTGCCGCGTTCGTGTTGAGGATGAATTGGCCTTAGTTGCTATTGTTGGCAATAAAATCGCTTCCACACCAGGGGTCTGCCGACGGGTATTTGAAGTACTAGAACCCCATAACGTGCGCATGATCTGTCAAGGTGCTAGTCCACATAATTTGTGTGTTTTGGTAGCAGAATCTGAAGCGGCACAAGTTGTTCGTTCGCTACATGAAAATTTGTTTGAAGGTGCGTAATGAAACCGAATCGAACCATGCTTAAAATTGGTGAATTGGCGACAGGGCAAGATTTAGAACTGCCTATTTTTCAGTTTAAGCCTGATTCGATATCGGGACCTAGTGTCTATATTCAAGCGAATGTACATGGCGCTGAGGTACAGGGCAATGCGGTTATCTATCAGCTTATGCGCTTACTGGAAGATAGCGACGTGCGGGGCCGCATAACCTTGGTGCCTTTGGCTAACCCCTTAGGCATTAATCAAAAAAGTGGTGAGTTTACCTTAGGGCGTTTCGACCCTATTACAGGCGTTAATTGGAACCGAGAGTATTTAGATCATAATATCGATGTGGCGACTTGGTATGAACAGCATGCTCATTTAGATGATGAGGCGTTAGTTATGCACTATCGTACTTTATTGATTGAGCGTTGCCATTCGAGGTTAGTTAGTGATTGGGGGGTGACCACGGGTCACCATCAAGCAGTGAATTTACAGCTGATGGGTCATGGTGCAGATATTGTTCTAGATCTACATACCGGACCTAAGTCCTGTAAGCACCTCTATTGCCCCGAATACGATGCCGAAGCGGCGAAGCTGTTTTCAATTCCTTACACTTTATTTATTCCTAATGATTTTGGTGGTGCAATGGATGAGTCGATATTTTGTCCATGGTGGCAACTTAGTGAGCATCTTAAGACGCAAGGCAGAAAGTTTGCCGTGCCAGTCTCTGCATTTACCTTGGAACTCGGTTCACAGGAACATATCGATCTAGAAGATGCTTTGGTCGATGCCCAGGGGATTATGGCGTATTTGAGTCATCGTGGCGTTATAGGTGAGCGTGTTGAACCCGCTAATATGCAAAGGTTTGGCTGTTACTTAAAGGACTATAAAAAATATCATGCTCCCATCGGTGGCATGGTTGAGTACTTGGCTAAAGTGGGTCAAACATTAGAGGCTGGTCAACCGCTTGCCAACATTTTACGGTTAGATCATTACGGCTCAGAACAGGTACTCACCCCACTATCTTTACCTCAAGATTGTGTTCCTATTTTACATTTTGCGTCAGCATCTGTTTATCAAGGGACCGAGTTGTATAAAGTGATGACCAATGTTTTTGAGGTTTAAAACCAAGTCTAACTATTTGTAATTTATGTGAGTATCGCTTTACCTCCGCTTCATGTCGTGTTTTTTAGATGACGGTTTACAATTTCCGCCATCCCTTTTCTTATTGTTCTCTTGTTTCAAATAAACTTCTTTTGTTTCTGTCTTGTTTTTTTTGTTCGTTCCGTGTTAAAAGGTGTACTTCGTTAGATAAATGTGCTGACGAAGTCGTATTGACCTAGTGATTATTCTGGGAAGGGAGCATTAGGTTCTGCTTTATCTGTTGATAGAGCCGACATAATAAAAATACTATAAGAAGTTAAGGAATTGACAAGTGAAAACTAAAATCGCGATTGCAGTCTCTACTGCGTTATTAAGCATGTCTTCGAGTGCAGCTTCAATAAGTTCTATCCAAACCTCTGCGGCTGTTATAGCTAAGCCAGCCAACGTTAAAAATCTAATTCCTCAGGTAGATTCTAAGTCCTACTCTCAGGAGCAGGTAGTACGTAATCGAGCTGTTTTTTCACCGGAACATGATTTACCGGAAGGGAAATATAGATATTTTGTTCGCCTTACTGACAGTCCTGTAGCACTCTATCAAGGAGGGATTCCAGGGTATGAGGCGACTTCCGCTGAAGTGGTTAAGTATAAGAATCGTAAACTTGATATTAATAGTAAAAATGTAACATCTTACCGTTCCTTGCTTACTTCACGTCAAGATTCGGTTTTATCTAAGGCGCGTTCTTTATTAGGTAAGTTGGACGTTAAGCAGAGAACGACGCTGGCCTATAACGGTATGGTCATTGAAATGACTCAGAATGAAGCTGCCAAACTTGCTAACATTGCAGGAATTGCCCAGATTCAACGAGAAGTGTTACGTAAGCCAATGACTGACGCTGGTCCAGCAATCATCAAAGCGCCAGCAGTTTGGAGTGGAGATGCAACTGGCGTTGAGAGCAAGGGTGAAGGCATGATCGTTGGTATTATCGATACTGGCGTTAATAGCGATCATCCATCATTTGCTGATATCGGTGGTGATAATTATGACCATACTAACCCTTGGGGACCCGGTGTCTATTCGGGGGATTGTGCCGTTGATTATCCAGAGCTTTGTAACGATAAGTTGATTGGTGTTCATAGTTGGCCAGCAATAACCGATCAGTATATTGATTATGATATTGATGTCCCAGCTAATGGTGAAGATCATAATGGTCATGGTTCACACACCGCAAGCACGACAGCAGGTAATATTCTAGTTGGAACGAATGTTCCTGATGCTGACGGTGGCGATACTGGCGTGGTTTTTGATTCAATGTCTGGTGTAGCGCCTCACGCAAATATTGTTTCATATCAGGTTTGTCTTCCTGGTGAAGATGATGATGTTGGGTTTGGTGGTTGCTTCCCATCTTTAACGGTTTTAGCTGTTGAGCATGCAATTGAGCATGGTGTTGATGCACTTAACTATTCTATTGGTGGTGGTTCAAGTAATCCTTGGAATGATGCCGATGCTCTTGCGTTCCTCTCTGCACGCAAAGCGGGCATACATGTCGCGACGTCTGCTGGTAACTCTGGTCCAGGACCTGAAACTGTTGGTTCGCCAGGAGATGCTCCATGGTTAACTTCAGTTGCAGCCTACACCCATGACCGTGATTTTTCTGAAAAGGAAATTAGTGGATTTACCGGCGGAGATACCGCAGCTCCTGCAGCACTAACGGGTAAAGCAATGACTGGAGCCTTTGCTGGTTCTATTGTTTATGCTGGTGATTTTGAAAATGCTAATGATCCAGATAATGATCCTGCACAGTGTCTTGAGCCTTTCCCTGAGAATACATTTGCCGCAGATACCATCGTTGTTTGTGATCGTGGTGCAATAGCACGAGTTGATAAAGGTCGTAATGTTAAATCTGGTGGTGCCTCAGCTTTAGTTTTGGCAAATGTTAGCGGTGGTGCTGATTCTGTTGTTGCAGATGCTCACGTATTGCCTGCAATTCATATCGATGCTGCTCAAGGTGATGTGCTTCGAGCGTGGTTAGCGAGTGGTGCAGATCACAAGGCGACCATAAGCGGCACAAAGGTTATCCATGATGACAAACTAGCACGTATTGCTGCTGAGTTTACATCTCGTGGACCTAACAAATCAGTACCAGATGTTATTGCTCCTTCAATTGCGGCACCAGGAGTTAGTATTTTTGCTGCTTATGCTAATAACCAGTCTGATGCATTTAAAGCTTCTCCAGATCCAAGTGACTACGCATTCCTAAGCGGTACATCAATGGCGAGTCCTCATATCGCCGGAGCTTTGACACTTTTGGCAAGCATCCATCCTGATTGGACTCCTGCTGAAGTTCAGTCTGCATTGATGATGACAGCTAATCAAACGACCCTTAAAGATGATGGCACAACCCCATCAGATTTCTTTGACATGGGCGCTGGCTATGCAAATGTTGAGGCTGCAGCTAAAACTGGTTTAGTGATGGATGAGAGCTATGTTGACTATGTTAAAGCCGATCCAAGCTTAGGTGGACAACCTTCTCAAATTAACTTAGCAACAATGGCGAACGCTAAGTGCGTAGAGAAATGTACTTGGACAAGAACGGTTAAGGCGACTAAAGATGGTGCGTGGACTGCAAGTAGCTTAGGTGCTACCGATGGCTTAGTGCTTAGCGTAACGCCTAGTACTTTTGAGTTGAAGGCGGGTGAAACGCAAGAGCTTACTGTTACAGCTGATGTTTCTGCTGCAAGCGCAGGTTGGAACTTTGCTAATATCAAGCTCGCTTCTGAAGGTATGCCAGAGGTTAAGCTTCCTGTTGCGGTGAAGTCTAACGGTGATAACTTACCAGATAGCTTAACTATTACCGCTTCTCGCTCAGAAGGGAGTATTACCTATAGTGGTTTTACTTCTAATGAACTAAGTAATATTACTGCTGGAGCCTATGATAAAACGTCGAATCTAATCGAACCAACGGTATTGAGTGTACCTGAGGATGATTACGAAATCATTGGTGTTGAATTACCTGATGACTTAGGTAATGTTATTTTCTCTACCTCTTCAGAAACCGCACCTGATGTGGACCTTCGCATTTTTGATGCTAACTATGTTCAGATTGGAAGCAGTGCTGGCCCTGATTCTAATGAAGCGGTTGCATTTACTAATCTACCAGCCGGTGTTTATTATATCGTTGTTGACGGTTATAAGGCATCGACTCCGGGCGGAAGTGACGATGTTACTGTAAGAGTCACTTCGGTATTGGCTAATGATGAGTCAAAAAGTGATGATGTTGCAGTTGTGGTTGATGAAGCCGATGGTAAGTTTAACCTGACGTTTAACTGGGATACCGACAAAAACTCTGCTGGTATAGTTGTTCTTGAGTCTGGTGATAAGTCAGCTATGGTTCAATTGCCGTATAGTATTGTTCGTACCATTGATGTAACGCATGTGACAGACTTGTCTGATGCGATGGTCGCTGGTGAAGCAAGTCGTGTTAGCTTTGAAGTCGAGCCTAACTTTACCGATGAAGATAGAGAATATAGTTTTAGTGCTCAGATGTCTGCTGGTCATAAGGTCGCTAATATTTCTCATGATGGTGTAATGGAAGGCAATACTATTACTTGGACAGTCGTTCAAGAGGCCTCTTCTGGTGAGAGTTTGTCAGTAGGATTTGACCTGGTTCCAACTAAAGCTGGTTATCCTTATGCGCTCAAGCTTACTAATGAGCGTAATGGTGACGCTATAGAAGAGACCTTTAAGTTTGGTGTCGCTGAAGTTGCGCCAGTTGCTATCGCTAGCTCTCCAGCTACAGGATATGAGGGTCAAAGTATTACTGTTGATGGATCTTCATCTTTTGATGGCAACGATGATGCATTAAAGTATCAGTGGGTACAAACAGGTGGCACACCTGTTCAAATTGATAAGTCTGCTGCATCGTTTACATTCGAGGCTCCAGAAGTTGACAGCAAAGGAATGATATTATCTTTTGAGTTAACAGTGTCTGATAGCAATGGTAACTCTGATGTCGCAACGACTCATGTTTCAATTGCTGAATCTATTAAAGCCGATAATGGTGGTGCTGCTGGATGGATGACTTTGATGTTATTGCCATTTGTATGGATGCGTCGCAAATTTAAAGCTTAATATATTTGTGAAGTAATAAAAAAGGCTAACGAACGTTTAATGCCGTTCACTTAACGTGAACGGCTTTCTTTTTTATGGGATATCGGTCCTTCGAACACTTCAACACTCTAGGATAACTACGCTCCCTCTTTCCTTCTAAAACAAACTGTTTTGCATTTTTTTCTATATCAAAGATTACCTTAGGAATATTGCCGGGAGATATGCTAGGAAGTTGGGATAGTTTAAAAATAATATGCGACGACGCTTCTCTAAAACTCAATTGGTTAGGGAAGACCCCTTTTAATGAGTGTGCCATCAATACCATCTTATATCTCAGCAAGTTATACGCAAGAAGGACTCCCCACAACTCCTGCCTAATTAATTCCGGAAGCTGACTTCTGAGTGTAAACCGAGTTTCAAGCATATACTGCTTCATCTCTCTGTACCCCAACTCTATCTCCCATCGATGTGCATATAAATCAACGATTTCACCTGATGGATAACGCATTGGCTCTGTGAGTGAAGTGATGATTTGCAGCGTTTTTCCTTTCACTGTTTTAGTGAGTAAACGTGCTTCCATAAACTCAGGTAAATCAGGCCTTTTCTTTCTAGATTGAGGGGTTGTGGTTAGCCTGATAAGCTTATCTTGTCGCCCTAAAGAACGTACCACTTCATATTGTGTATTCTTCTTCAATGGCATTAACCAATGTCTATTACTGCCAGCTTGTGACCAGTCATGTAATAACCCCAACGAGTAAAAGCCCCGGTCGAACAGGGTTAAACTGTTATCCGGCGTATTGTTGATGAGATTAGCGGCTAATGCCATTTCATTTTCAGCTACACTCCCAAAAGATGAGTCGACTAACAGATGACTACTGAGTTCCATTAGACACACCATGCGAACTTGAGGATAGGAAGCATTACTCGATTGGTTGCTCGTGCGAGAAAAGGCGCTATCGTTTTCAGGTGTATCAGGGGTTCTCCAGACGACACCGTCCACGCCATAAAGATTAAGGCCGCACCATTGTGGATGCTCAGCCAGCATGTTCCATCTCTTTTGAGTCTGTCGAAAAATATCTTTTACAACGTCACTGCCCAATTTCTTTCTTGCCTGAGTGACAGCACTTCGAGCAACATAATCGACCTTATTTGGGAGGATAATATCCAGTTTATTAATCAGTTGCCTAACGGACTCCCCCCGAAATAAAGCCATGCCGATAACAGCCCAAATCATAGACTCCATAGGTAATTTTCGCTTACGAAGCGTGGCTACACCATTGGATTGTAAACAGTTTTGAATAAGCTCTGGACAAAGAAGCTCCCCAAGATTGGTGAACTCAGTAGGTCGATTGATAGAAGTACGCGCTAAAGCTTCAGAAAGTTCCATTAAAAAATCCAGTACAAACAAGAGTCTGTACTGGATTTTGACGGCTTTTAAAGATCAGTCAACCGATCATATTGGCATTAACTGATCGGCATTAAACGAACGTTAGCCTTTTTCTTTTATATGGGTTGCCTTTTAATTATTCCACTTAAGGCTTTACTGCTCTAACAATGGGGTTTTGTAAACTGATCAGCGTTTCGGTTGATTGAATCTCATCGATAGATTGAATCCTGTTGATTAAGACGTGTTGTAAGCCATCAATCGATTGACACATGACTTTGACAAAAATACTGTAGTTGCCCGTGGTGTAGTAAGCTTCGGTGACCTCTTCTAGGGCGTTCAGTTTTGCGATAGCAGCAGGGTAGTCGCCAGCACTTTTGAGGTTGATACCTATAAAACAGCAAACGTCATAGCCTAATGCTTTTGGGTTAACAGTGATCTGTGCGCCAGTGATAATTCCAGCTTGTTTCATCTTCTCTACGCGCACATGTATCGTCCCAGCACTGACACCAAATCGTTTGGCTAATTCGGCAAACGGGGTTCTAGCTTCTTCCATTAAGGCTGAAAGAATTTGATTGTCGAGTTGATCGCGTTGAAATGAGTTATCCATCAATAGATACCGCATAATGACTAATATTGTTAATTAATTTACGGTATTTTTTGTTAAACGGCTAACTTTTTGTGTTTAAAGCTGGCTATAACATCATTTGGGTTAATGCTAACCGCTTATTATGCCGATTTAATGCGACCAGCATCCTGTAGCTGGATAGGCTAATAAAAGCCGTCTATAGACGGCGATATCAATAATGCGAAGTTACTGCTGCTCTGTCACGTCAACAAAGGGGATTTTTGTCGAAAACGTCATGACCTCACCACTGTATGGGTGTTTTATTGTCAGTGATTGAGCGTGCAGCAATAAACGCGGTGCTAGACGTTTAGCTAAGGCGTCGGCATAAAAATTATCGCCGAGGATCGGGTGGCCAAGCGCCATCATATGCACTCTAAGCTGATGAGAGCGACCAGTGATTGGTGTCAGCTTGACTAAGGTTGAACGCTTGGCCCTACTAACGACTTCAAAATGGGTGGTCGAAGGTTTACCAATTTTGTGATCGACTTTTTGTTTTGGACGATTAGGCCAATCGCAAATCAGCGGAAGAACGACTGTCCCGAACTGCGATTTTAGGTGTCCAGCGACTCTAGCGTAATAGGTTTTTTCAGTCTCTCTATCTCTAAATTGACGTTTGAGTTCCCGTTCGGCACTGCGTCTAAGAGCGATGACTATGATCCCTGAAGTCGCCATATCTAAACGGTGAACTATCTGAGCATTCGGGTGCTCACTGAGGACTCGTGAGTAGATACTATCGTGATAATTGGGATCGCGGCCAGGGACTGAGAGTAGTCCCGATGGCTTGTTAAGGACAATAATGTCTTTATCTTGATGAACCACCTCTAGCCATGGCGAAGTGGGTGGGGCGTATACAAAATCGGTCATAGTCTATTCGTCATTTTTAAGCGGCAGCAAAGATACCTTTTACCTTAGTTGCGAGCAAGGAAAACGAGTTAAGTTAGTCGAGCTTTACAGGCTGTGGCCATTGACATGCATGATGGCAAAAGTCCAAACAACGAATGCCAGCGAGAGGTGAATGAAGGCATAGATGGCTTGATCTAATCGCTCCATTCCTTTTGCCGTCCATATCAAATGACCGTGAAGTAAAATTACCAGTGGGAACAGCATGAATAGTGGGTAGAAACCAATAGGACTCGCATCACCAAGCAATGCCCGAGACAATAACGACCATACCACCATAAATGCGGTTATCAGCGGCGGTGCTGCGAGTCGATACTGTTCAGGGTAGGGAAACATGTGGATATCCTTATGCTGTATTTAGATGAAGCCTAACCTTGCTTGTCATTGAGTAGCTTTTAGGTGACTGGCTTTTAATTGTTTGGCTTTTGGGCAATCAATTGTGCCTTAAAGCAAGGGTCATCTTCACAGCCTACATTACCTTGGAAATAGTGCAAAGCAGCAAAATCATTGAACTCATCTAAAAGTTCATTATCGCGTAACAAAAAATCAGGATTTTTCGGCCGACCATACTCTGCTTGAGTGGTGATAAAGGTTTCATATACCAAAAAACCGCCGGGTTTGAGCATCTGCTTTAGTGACTCGAATATCGGCCTGTGTAAGTAATTAAACACGATGATGATATCAAATTGCTGTGCGAGAGGGAGAGTTTGGCCTGTTTCTAGATTAAATTCGACTGTATGACAATGTGTTGGGGTGTCACTAAGCGCACTTAGGTCTCTATCGACAAAAGTGACATTAGCTCCTAGTTCGGCTAGCCATAAGCCATTACGGCCACTACCACAGGCCAAATCAAGTACTTGACTATTGCTATTGATGTTTAACAAATCAAGATGGTTAGTCAGTAACTTTGACGCGTTATCCTTTAATCTCTTTTTTTCCATCGATACGTCGCCTATGAATAATCGAATAGTGGCGCAGACCTGCTGGTCCATGAGAAACCACCACAGATAACAATATGATGGTTATCAACAGCTCAGGTTTGTAATTAGCGAGGGGAATGAACAAGCTTAACAGTCCAAGCTTCATTATCGTTAATGCGCCCTTAAGTTGAATTAACCAGCGCCAATCACGAAATATTTCCCATAGCATTAACATTGAGCCAGATACCATCGCGATAATCCAATAAAGGGCCCAATCAGCCATAGGTACGCTTAATAAAATACCTCCGCCCGCACCAACAACACCTAAAATATGTAAGGCTCTTAAGCTGGTTTTACTGAGTCGCTGCACCCAAAACTGTTTTTCGGAGATCTGCTTTCGTCCCATATGATTCGTAAAGTGGGTAAATTTAGGCTCAGCTTATCAGGAAATACTCGAAAAGACATTTAGCGACAGAGATCGCTGCGCTGTTATTCTGTAAACTGTGCTTTAGACTGCACTTGTCTGTTCACTTTGAGCTCTGATGTGGACAATTGTTCAATAGCCAATAATGCTTGGTTATACTAAGGCATAGTTTAGATATTGTGGTCATATTCGTTGTTAAACGACAGATATATTCAATTGGGTATTGAGCGCTGCTTAATACAATGCAAAGACAACATTAGGTAACGACAAATGAAAATAGGTTTTTTTAGTGCTAAATACTATGACATGGAACATTTCAATCGCACTAATAGTGCCTTTGGTGCCCATATTGAATACTTTGATTCTCGCTTATGCATGAAAACGGTAAAATTGGCACTGGGTTATGAGGTGATTTGCGCCTTTGTAAATGACTCTTTATGTGAGGAAGTGCTGGTTGAGTTAGTTAAAAATGGCACCAAAATCATTGCGATGCGTTGTGCCGGTTTTAATAATGTCGATTTAGTTGCCGCAAAACGCTTAGGTCTAAAAGTTGTCAATGTGCCTGCTTACTCTCCAGAATCTGTCGCGGAACATACTATCGCCTTGATGTTAACCCTTAATCGTAAGGTACATAAGGCCTATCAGCGCACCCGAGATGCAAATTTCTCTCTCGAAGGATTGGTTGGTTTTAATATGTATGGCCGCACAGTTGGTGTTATTGGAACCGGTAAAATTGGGGTTGCAACCATAAAGATATTGCTCGGTTTTGGCTGTAAAGTCGTTGCATATGATCCTTATCAAAATCAAACCGTGCTCGATTTAGGCGTCGAATATTGTTCGTTAGATGAGCTATATCCACAATGTGACATCATTAGTTTGCATTGTCCGCTGACCGAAGATAATCATCATCTGTTGAATAAAGAGAGCTTTGCTAAGATGAAACCGAAAGTGATGGTCATTAATACCAGTCGCGGTGGATTACTTAACGCTATCGACGCAATGGAAGCATTGAAAGTGGGCCAAATTGGTTCATTGGGCTTAGATGTATATGAAAATGAAAAAGAGTTATTTTTCGAAGATAAGTCAAATGAGATCATTCATGATGATGTATTTAGACGTTTATCGGCTTGCCATAATGTCATATTTACTGGTCACCAAGCCTTCCTTACAGAAGAAGCGCTAGGCGCTATTGCCCATACTAGCTTGAGCAACATCAAACAGTTACTTAATGGCGAAGCGTGTCCAAACCAGCTCTATTAAGCAGGAGGAATAAAAGCGCTGTGGTGATACCAATGGGATAGCTATAATCACTAGTTATCCCAGTTTACCTTGGGTTTTAGCTCAGTTTTTATCATTAATAAAGCGTTGGTTTATTTAATTTGCGAGGATAACTGACATTCATCTCTTTGGCTGATAACTTATAGTCAAATTTATTAGCCTGAGGGCGTGAGTATGATGGTTAAGCAGGACGTTCACGATATCGATACCCCTACAGGGACAATGAGATGTTATCTCTATCGCCCTGATGCTGAGGGGCAGTTTTCTACAATCATTTTCTATTCCGAAATATTTCAACAGACCGAACCTATAGCAAGAGCGGCAGCGATGCTGGCTGGACACGGTTTTGTGGTCTTAGTGCCAGAAGTGTTCCATGAACTCAATCCTATCGGTACTGTTCTTGCCTATGATGACGTAGGTAAAGATAAAGGCAATGAGGACAAATTTACTAAAGGGTTAGAGCATCACGATACTGATACTCAAGCGTTAGTGGCATTTGCCCAAAGCCAATCATTTTGTACTAGTCTGGTCGGTGCTATGGGCGTATGTATCGGTGGTCATTTGGCCTATCGAGCGGCGTTAAATAGTGATGTGGTTGGCGCATTTTGTCTTTATCCCACAGACATCCATTCAAATACGCTACCGTGCAATAGTGGTAATGACTCTCTGAGTAGAACCGCCGATATCCAGGGGGAGTTAGTATTGGTGTTCGGTAAGCAAGACCCTCACGTGTCTGGTGAAGGGCGTAAGTTGATTTACGACAGACTGACAGAAACTGGGCGAACGTTCAGTTGGCATGAGGTGAATGCACAGCATGCATTTATGCGTGATGAAGGAGACAGGTACGACCCAGCGTTGGCGTTACAGATCTATCAGCAAGCGGTGGCCTTTTTCCATCGAGTCCTGCGTTAGTTTATGGATAACATCAAGCCAGCTCGTAGGTTTGAAGCATAATAAATAGGCGAACTAAGGTTCGCCTATTTATTGCGTTATCAAATCAAATCCACTTTCTCTTTCTAAATAGCCAGATTAATACCGCAGTGATGGTCAACATGACTCCCCATACGATGAAATAGCCATTGTGATGTTTTAGCTCTGGAATGTATTCAAAGTTCATTCCATAAATGCCCGCGATAAAGGTTAATGGGACAAAGATAGCGGTGATAATGGTGAGCACTTTCATTATGTTGTTTAGTCGGTGGGCGCTAATAGAGATATAACCATCTATAAGATCGCTAGATACCTGATAGAAGAGATCCGCGAGGCTGGCGGCACGGTGTTGATGCTCACACACATCGTTAATTTCATGGGCTAAACGACTGTCAAATGGCGCAAACTGTTCGTCGCGTAATGTGTTAAATAACTCTACGTGATAGTGAAAATTACGTCGTAATCGCGTGAGATCAGTTTTATAAAGCACCACTTCGGCGAGCACTTTGTCATCGGCTGTGGTCAGCATGACCGATTCGAGTTCTTCGAGGCGAACTTCAAGGTCAAACAAGATTTTGTGATAACGCTTAATGACAAAGCGGCTTATTTTGAGCGCTATCGCTCCGGTGCCAGCGCTCAAGGAAAGCGAGCCTGATTCGAGCGCTGTCATCGTACGTTCAATGCTTAACGAGCGATCTAAATGACGGGTAATGATGAAACGTTCGCTGACAAACATCGCCAGCAGAATGTTATTGCAGTCTATCGATTCAGAATCTGCAGACAAGCCTCTTAAAATGATAAAGGTGTGATCATTGAAATCTTCGATTTTGGGCGGATGTCTATCTCTAGACGCATCTTGAAGCGCCAATGGGTGTAAGCCAAAGGTTTGCTGTAATTGTTGTTGCAGCGATGCAGTTAATTCCCCCTCGATATTAAGCCATAAAATGCTGTCTTCGCTCTGTTGCCAAGTAGCGATTGCCGATTCACCTCCCTTGACTAAAGTGTCGTCTTTGGGATTGTAGAGTAAGGTTGTTATCATGCTTATACCTCTAGTTAATCGCTTTGCTGCTGGGTATGGTCTTTATGCTCATCAATGGAGATAGCCTTCGGGGTTTTGTGAGATAACTTTAGTACCCCTTTTTGTAACATCAAATTATTCGGGTAGGTAATAACAACATTGTCTTCTCGCTCGATCAGCACGTGAAACAGGCTTATTTCTGCAATAACGCCGCTTACATCTTCATCTTTATCGATGATCTTAATCTTGTCGCCAATACGGTAGGGAAATACGAAAAAAATTAGTATACCCGCAGTGATATTACTGAGTATTGACCACTGCGCGACTAATGCGACGCCTAACACGGCAAATATTGAGGAGATAAACAGAGATACTTGCTGATATTCGATGCCCAGAGACACTATCATTAAGCAAGTCATAGTGGCAAAAAACAGGTAGCTGATATATTGGGTGACCAGTTTAGAGCGGGTTTGAGAGACCTGTTTTAACTGTGCTAGTTTATTCACCCAATTGTTGAGCAGACGCTGACCGAAAATAAATATCGCGATATAGAGGCAGATGATAAGCAGTGATTGGGTCATGAGTAAACTACTATAAATATTAGATTTTAAACAAATACTACATTGCCTAGATTTATGCAATTAATCTTCAGTCACAGACTGTTGACCTTAAGCTGATGCTATTTCAATTCTCGTTGTTTTATTGCCGCAATAATGGGTTATCAATGTTGTATTTAAGGCTGATGTAAATGACCTCGTATGAATTAGATGATACTAACCATTAATCGTTCACTATTGTGTTCTCCAATGACATTTCTCAATTCAACTTGGGATAATTGCTGTGTTGAATAGGCAATTGCTTCATAATGTTAATTCTATTAGTACTTAAGAAATAAGCGGCTTATTGTAATGGGCTTATTTTGGAAATGGCATGACAGATTATCAGACTATACACCGCAGTGAAGATGAGTTCGGGCCAGTGATCGTACTCGAAGATAGAGATATGCGTTTACTCTCATTTGGCGACACGGACGAACAAAGTAAGTTACTCAAGAGCGCACCGCATATTCCTCAGCATACTTACCTTCAAGCTATGTTATTGGTGTTACTGTTTATTAAGCCAAAGCGAGTGATTGTATTGGGTCTAGGTGGTGGGGGGCTTATTCACGCATTGCGTAATTACGATCGGGCGATTAATGTTACCGCAGTTGAGCTTAGGGCTAGCGTGATCGAGGTGGCTAAACGCTATTTTCAACTTCCCATAGGTAAGAAGCTTTCGCTCATTCATCAAGATGCGACCGATTTTTTAGTGCAGCGTGATCATAAAAAGGCCGATGTGATCTTTGCCGATATATACGGTGCAGATGGGGTCGATGAGAATCAATTGACCGAGACATTTATCGCTAATGCATCGAGCATGGTTAAAGCCGATGGTTACTTGGTGCTTAATTGTTGGAAGGAACATAGCCAAAATCGGGAGTTGTTAGCCTTGTTGCAAATCCACTTTTCTGAGGTGAGAGCCTGCTTAACAGGAGGTGGCAACTGGGTTGTGATTGCTGGCAAAGTGGCCAGAGATATAACCAGTAGCGGTTTGAAGGCAGATGCACAGCAATTATCAGTACAACTCGACTTTCCTTTAGCGCGCAGCCTTACTCGTTTTGAGCACTGGCAGTGATTACTATTTAAAAGACTTTATCTTTTTACTAATCGGTTTTTGAGTTGGGAAAATAGTTCAATTACAAAAACCGATTAGCATGATAGCTTTTATCCGTTATATTTAATTGCCTTCAGTCGTTATTATTACTCCATCGACAACGAATACAGGGTTTCGGCAGTTGTCGTCAACCCGTAACAAAATCCGTTAATAACGTAAATGGAGCTATAAATGACACAATCTATCATCAACACTGAAATCAAGCCTTTCTCTGCAACTGCATACCACAATGGCGATTTTATCTCTGTGACAGAGCAAGATCTACTAGGTAAGTGGTCAGTCGTTTTCTTCTACCCAGCTGATTTCACTTTTGTTTGCCCAACTGAATTAGGTGACATGGCAGATCATTACGAGAAGCTGCAATCTATGGGCGTTGAGGTGTATTCAGTCTCTACTGATACTCACTTTACTCACAAAGCTTGGCACGACAGTTCAGACACTATCGGTAAGATCAACTATCCAATGATTGGTGACCCAACCGGCACTATCACACGTAATTTTGGCGTGATGATCGAAGAAGATGGCCTAGCGCTACGTGGTACGTTTGTGATTAACCCTGAAGGTCAAATCAAGGTTGCTGAAGTTCATGACCTAGGTATCGGCCGTAGCGCATCTGAGTTGGTTCGTAAGATCCAAGCTGCTCAATATGTTGCTACTCACGACGGTGAAGTATGTCCAGCAGCATGGCAGCCAGGTGAAGCAACACTTGCACCATCTCTAGACCTCGTTGGTAAGATCTAATGTCTCGCTAACTCCTATCAGATAAGGACTCATCTCCCTTATCTGATAAGGCTTGGTGATTAACTAAGCCCCATTATCTCCTGCCAGCTTATGTTAGCTCCCTGCAAAGCGTGAGCTGGCCTTTTATCTTAGTTTTCTTGAATCATTAATCATTGTCTTATTGTTAGGAGTTTTCATGTTAGATGCGAATGTAAAAAGTCAGCTGACTACTTATCTGCAAAACCTCAAGCGCCCAGTTGAACTTGTCGTATCTGCAGATGACAGTCCCAAAGCGCAAGAATTAAAGTCGTTAGCAACAGATATTGCTAACATATCAAATTTAGTGTCATTGACCGAATCTGCGGGTTTGCGCACCCCGTCGATGACTGTAACCAATAAAGAATCCCAAAGCGAAATCACCTTTGCTGGTTTACCTATGGGGCATGAATTTACGTCACTAGTATTGGCGTTATTGCATACTGGTGGACATCCACTCAAGCTCGATAGTGAACTAATCGAGCAGATCCGTGCGCTGCCTGGCAAATATCAATTTGAGACCTATGTGTCATTGAGCTGCCAAACTTGTCCCGAGGTGGTGCAGGCATTGAATATGATGGCGGCGATCAATCCTAATATTACCAATGTGATGATCGATGGTTCACTTTTCCAAGACGAAGTGAATGAACGTAATATCATGGCCGTGCCGTCGGTATACCTTAATGGTGAAGCATTCTCTGTCGGTGGCATTAGCGTTGTTGAAATTCTCAATAAGCTCGATGTCAATGCCAGTAGCCGAAAGGCTGAGCAACTTAATCAGAAAGAGGCATTCGATGTATTAGTGGTTGGCGGGGGCCCTGCGGGGGCGTCAGCTGCTATCTATGCTGCTCGAAAAGGGTTACGTACAGGTATCGTCGCCGATAAGTTTGGTGGGCAGGTGGCTGAAACCGTAGGGATTGAGAATTTTATCTCTGTCAAAGCGACTGAGGGGCCTAAACTGGTTGCCAATTTAGAAGCCCATGTTCATGAGTATGATGTCGATATTATGGATAGCCAACGTGCTTTGAGTTTAAAGAGCGCTGAGCTTTTCGAGCTTGAATTAGAAAGTGGCGCCGTGCTGCGCAGTAAAACCATATTACTCGCTACAGGTGCTCGTTGGCGTGAAATGAACGTACCCGGTGAGCAAGAATATCGCGGAAAAGGTGTGGCTTACTGTCCGCATTGTGATGGCCCGCTGTTTAAAGGGAAGCGAGTTGCGGTGATTGGTGGCGGTAACTCAGGTATTGAAGCTGCGATAGATTTAGCCAATATCGTTGAACATGTCACTGTGCTAGAGTTTGACAGTAAATTACGCGCTGACGAAGTATTACAGCGTAAAGCTGCGTCCATGGGCAATATTAAAATTATTACTCAGGCGATGACCACTGAAGTAACGGGTGATGGTGCCCGCGTTAATGGGCTAAATTATACAGACAGAGCGACAGGTGAAAGTCATCACGTTGAGCTAGCCGGTATCTTTGTGCAGATAGGTTTAATACCCAATGCAGAGTGGTTAAAAGAGACGCTTGAACTGACTAATAGAGGTGAAGTTATCGTTGATGGTAAAGGTGAAACATCACTACCTGGTGTGTTTGCTGCCGGGGATGTCACTAACTCGGCTTATAAGCAGATCATCATCGCAATGGGAAGCGGCGCTACCGCATCCTTAGGGGCGTTCGATTATCTAATTCGCCACAGCGAGTCGACCGAGACGATTGCTGCTTAAAGCGGTATAGATTAAGTTGATCACAGCCAGCTATATGCTGGCTGTTTTTTATTTGACCATATAATTTAGCTAAGATATTGAGTAAATTTATATTTTATTAGCTAATCTGAGCAGTTTTTCTAGGTGTGAACAATTATATACCCAAAAGCTTCGATGAGGCTGTTATATCAATCAGTAAAGGAAAGTGATCGACTCTGCGTGTTTTTTTGGTAACTCATTCAAGGCGAATGAATGATGTAATGCTTGGCTCTCCTATGAGGCCATTCAACGCAGAACTCGCAAGGTAAAACCACGCTTAACAGGCGATTTTTAGCACTTTTGATGCAGTGTTAACGAGTTTGATCCGAGTTCAACTGTGCGCTTCACTCGTTGCAAACAACAAGGTTTTGTGTGTTCCCGATATACTTAAGACATTCCCTCCATCCCTGGAGGTCGGGTGTTGTGAATGTCTTTAATGCACGATGATATGGGTATAGAAGATAGGGTAATGCATGGAGCCGTTACCGAGGCACAATTAAAAACCTTACCTCGATCGATTAAGTGGATGGCGTTGCTATCGATATTTTTTCTGACTAAGCTGTTGTATTAATATTGTGACCACTATTACCAACAGGTTGTGCACTAGGGGCTGCATCCACCGCCTCTATCAATTGTAGTGCAATCTCTCCCTCAGCCTGTTGTTGCTCTTTAGCAAGTTGAGCCACTTTCACACCAACACTTCCGTTGCTTAGGTTGGGTTGAAGATTACTTGTTCCAACTGTTACTGCCATAATTACCGCCTTAAATTGATGTATGTCTGTTACATAAGTAGGGTGACACGTCTTAACTATAGTATTATCGGCTCTGTTTGGTAAAACCTTAGGGTGAACTTTTAATCGAACGTGTTCACCCAATAAAAGGTCTTATTAGCTGTTTTTAGTCACCAGTTTTCTGGTTAGCGTCACGACAAAAGTTAAACCGATTGAGGCTGCTATCAAGCCCACCGCTAGGGTGACATTTTGTAGCGCCGTTGGGTCAACTGCTAATGTGCCGCCTAGGCCAATCATCATAATGCCAGACATCAATTTTAGGGTTTGCCCCTCTTTTTCAGTGAGTTTACGTTTGCCTAGGGTCGCACTAAACGCAATAACAATAGCCGCAAGCGGGATCACGTAAACGACATTATAAAACACCAAATACATGTAACGTTCCACAGCTGGCAGTTCATGCATAGATAGAACGCTGGTGTAAATCATTGGGAAGCCTGCAGTACATAATAGCTCGTATGCATTAGCAAGAATGGCTAATACCACAGTGCCGGCTATCATCGCGGCCATACTGCTAGCACTCGTGAGTTTGCCCATTCGTTTTATCAAACCCGTTCTATTTTCGGCAGACATTGATAAGGTGACTTCACCTTTGGTAAAGAAATAGTCCTTAATATTAAGCGTTCCTGCGATTAATGCCATTAGCCCTGCGCCTAGGATTATTAATCCCCCATCACTGCCTGCGCCGAGTAACTCAAAAATATTGAGCCAAGCGATCATAAATAAGAAGTAGATAAAGCCAGAGAAAAAGACAAATATCCCGCCAACGATCAACATGCGACTGCGGCTTTTGGCGTTAACCATAATGGATAGTAAAAACAGCAATACAAAGAAGGCGCATGGATTAAATGCATCGACTCCAGCAAGCACGACAGTAAGCACTGGAAGCGAAAGTGTTTCTGGTGCAATCACCCCAATAAGCGGTAATTCAATTGGTTGTACATTGCTAACCTGAGTTTCGTCGCTGTTGCTCAAGCCTAAATCACAGGTGCCTTCTTCTGCGCTTTCACTACAAGTGGCAAATAATGGGGATGCATCATCGGTAGAAGTATTAACGGACGTAACACCTGTGTCTGCTTCATCGATTTTTCCACCCAATGAGCGGTAGCATGTCTTGAGACTTTGTAAAATATACTCACCAGTAACCGCTTGGCTACTGTAGCCTACAGTAGCCTTTTCGCATGATGCTATATAGGGAACTGAACGTGCAGGCACCTTAGTTTCAGTGGCTATTTGCTGCCATTTATCCATGGTTCCTTCTGCTGAAACCATATAGGACTCAAGCTCAATCCAAGGATATTTTTCAGGTAGTGCATCGATGAAAGGATGAGCCTCTGCACAATGAGGACAGGTCTTAGACCAGAAGAAGTACAATTTTATTTTTAGCTGGCCTTGCGCATCTACATAATGCCAGGTACTTGTCGCTGGGTTTGGACTGTCAGCTGCCTGACTAAATGATGGGATTGTACTAAAGAGTATTAACAAACATAGAATCAGGGGTCTTAACATATTCCCTCCCCGGGAAGTGTTTACCAAATCAAGAGCATGATGACAAAGGCGTAAATCCTCTAGCAACAGTTTACTGTGCAAAAAAGGGGAGTTTAAGTTTATGTTCTCGATTTGCTATGGAAATCTTGAAATGTACGCAAAGTGTTAACCAGCACTGCTTTTTGCCTGCTGAAATAACACATGTATCGATTTTTGATTTAGCCAAAGTAGCTTAACACTATTCAAGATTGTGAAGATTTTGGTTTGCGTCTGCGACAATCGTTTGCTCATGTTCTGGTTGGCACCAATGTATGCTCAATGTGCGAGAGTCTGTGTTACTCGCGGTGAGGATACGAGTGACGACGGGTTGGTTATAGTCAGATTGTGATAAATAGTTTCGGACACGCTCGATACGGCGATTCGCTAACCACATATCATACTGTCTCAGTTTCTTATCTGTTTGGCCTTTGAATACGGGGAACTCTAACAGCAAGTAGCCATTGTCAGACTGAGTCTTTTCTATTAACTGCTGTAATTGTTTTGTATGTTTATTAGCAAAGTACGAACTATTTTTTTCAAACGGAATATCGCCAAAATTTATGTTTTGTGGGCAATAAGCACTCGCTTGTAGGGGAAACAGAAATGGCACAACCACTATTAGCTGACGCTTCACAGTGAACACCTCCAATGTGTTTTATAAAGTAAAAATCTAAACCTCGGACGCAACTTAGGCCTTTTTCGCTTGAAAATCAATCATGTTTTTGCTCGCTACTGGTCAAATGTAATGACAAAGCGATGCTATTTTTCTAGCGTCATAATCTAGTCGGATACTATCTTAATGGTTTTGCGTAGTAATTTGATTAAGTCTATGTATAAATGACAATTTATTGACTTTAGATTTCTATAAATAAAATGTTTGATAAATTTTCACTTTGTTTCGTCATTGCAGTAAACTGACTAAAGGTTGTGTGCAATTAAATAATGGTAAAGTCAAAATGAGTCAAGATAGTCAGCGTGATCCTCTCTCTTTGGAAAATCAGGTTTGTTTCTCGTTATATAGTGCGGCGAACGCTATGGTGCGTGCCTATAGACCTTTACTTGAACGTTTGGATTTAACCTATTCCCAGTATCTAGCGATGTTAGTGTTATGGCAACATCAGGGAATTAGCGTGAAAACACTTGGTGAAAAGCTGCATCTGGATTCTGGGACGCTAACTCCACTGCTTAAACGACTCGAAGCAAAGGGATTGGTCAACCGAGGCAGAAGTGAACTCGATGAAAGAGTAAGGGTTCTGCACCTTACCGATAAAGGGGCGTTGTTGAGAGAGCAGGCTGTAGAGGTTCCATTGCAAATGCGTTGTAAATTAGGTGGCGAACCCGAAGAGTTTGCCCAGTTAAAGCAACTTTGTGATAAGGCTTACCGCTACCTAGATAACGCTGATAAACCTGATAAGAACTGAATTTCGCAATAAGTGTGTAACCAGAGGACGCAGTATGGACGCTGTTGATGTAGTGATAATAGGCGCCGGTATTACGGGTGTCGGCATTGCCCAGTGTGCGCAAGCTGCTGGCTATCGTGTTCTCGTATTAGAAAAAGAGGGGATCGGAGAGAAAACCTCTGCTAATTCTAGTAAGCTAATTCATGGCGGTTTACGTTATTTAGAGACAGGGCAACTTAGTCTTGTGCGACAGTCTTTGGCTCAGCGCAAGGCATTATTAACTTTAGCGCCAAACTTGGTTAAGCCTGTGCCTTTTTATATTCCTATTTATCAAGGGAGTAAGCGAGGTCCGTTAGCAATACGTGCGGGTTTAAGTCTTTATGCGATGTTAAGTGAATTTGATACTTTGGGGCAGTTTAAATCTGTCGACGCTAAAGAGTGGACTTCACTGGGATTAAAGCTTGAGGGATTGCGTGCAGTGTTTCGCTATTGGGATGCGCAAACAGATGATCATGCCTTAACCTTAGCCGTAGCAAAAAGTGCCAAAGCCTTAGGTGCAACTATTGAAATTAACGTCGATATTAAACACATCACTCATAACGCTGAAGGCTGTATCTTGGATTATCAATGTCAGCAACAAACCAAACAGATCTTCGCTAAAAGTGTCATCAATGCTACCGGTCCTTGGGTTAATCAGACACTAGATCTAGTGTCACCCGCAATCTCTAAGGTCAACATAGAGTTAGTGCAGGGGAGTCATCTGGTGCTCGATATTCTGCCGCCAAGTGGGATTTTGTACCTTGAATCGATTTATGACAAACGCGTGGTGTTTGTGATCCCTTGGCATGGTAAGACTATGGTTGGCACCACAGAAACCCCAATCTCGACAATAGAAGATGCTGGAATAACTCGTGCCGAAACCGACTATTTACTGGGTATTTTTGCCCACTATTTTCCACATCTCGCCGATAGTAATCAATTAGATAAAAAGATAGTCGGTCGTTATTGTGGTATTAGGGTGCTGCCAAAGCTAAGTGGCGAGGCATTTGACCTTCCAAGAGAGACTTTGATGAGTAGCCAAGAAACTCACCCACATCTGTTAACTATTTATGGCGGTAAGTTAACCACTTTTCGCCATACTGCAGAGGTGGCAGTCACCTGGATTGCTGAGCAGTTAGGGGCGAGACCAATTAAAGCTGACATTAATTCACTGACTTTGGATTAAGGGCTATTGTATGAATCTAACTCTGCAGTGTTTAATAAATCCCAGTGATGGGATGATTTTTTACCGTAAAAGGGCTAAAGTGTAGCGCCTTTTTTATCCCGTTTAGCGAGTCCAGTTTTCGTGAAGTGTGCTTATTTCGATGCCAAGCAGTGCCTATCTTGTCGCAATATTGAGATGCCGTTGTCGGCGCAGTTAGCGGCAAAGTCAGCAGTACTAGGTGAGCTTTTTGCCGACATCTCCGTTGAGCAATGGTTGCCACCAATATCAGGTCCAGAGAGCGGATTTCGCAATAAGGCGAAAATGGTGGTGCTTGGCGCCGCGCATCAACCTATTTTAGGTTTAGTTAGCCCAAGTGGTCAGCCTGTTAGCTTGTGCGACTGTTCGCTTTATCCCCCAGAGATGCAGCAGTTGTTGCATCGACTCGAACGCTTCGTACGCCAAGCTGGGATCCCGCCTTATCGCGTTGATAAACAAAAAGGCGAACTTAAGTATATCTTGCTGACGCGCAGTCAAGTGCGTGGTGAGTATATGCTGAGGTTTGTACTGCGTTCGACAACCGCGATTGAGCGCATCGAGCGGGAACTATCGACATTACTCTCTGAATATCCGCAGATAAAAGTGGTGTCAGTTAATCTGCAACCCGTTCACATGGCTATTTTGGAAGGTGACGAGGAGATCTTTCTGAGTGAAGCAACACGGTTAGAGGAGCGCTTCAATGATGTGCCTCTCTTTATTCGCCCTAAAAGTTTTTTCCAGACTCATCCAGAGATTGCCGAAAAACTGTATCAAACCGCTCGTGAATGGACTGCGCAATTACAACCTAGTGCGATTTGGGATCTGTTTTGTGGTGTGGGTGGTTTTGGCTTGCATTGCGCATCAAAGCAGATAGCACTAACGGGTATTGAAATTGAGCCTGAAGCCATCGCTTGTGCCAAGATGTCAGCAGCGGCAATGGGGCTTAAAAATGTGCAATTTACTGCACTTGATTCTACCGAATTTGCTCGTGGTGGCGATGCCCAAGATAAACCCGATCTGATTATTGTTAATCCTCCAAGAAGGGGAATTGGCGAAGCGCTTTGTCATTCACTTAGTCAATTTGCCCCTAAGGCTATCTTATATTCAAGTTGTAATCCGTACTCCTTGGCTAAAGATCTACAACAGATCAATGGTTACCGAATCACTAAGGTACAACTTTTTGATATGTTTCCTCATACGGACCATTTCGAAGTACTAGTCATGTTACAACGTGAGATCTAATCCTGCTTGATACCAAAGAGGCATTGACCAAAGTCTGTCATTAAGCTGTCACGCAGCAGTAATAATCTATCGGCTCTATTGGATAAAAGGATGCGATGGTGTTGGCGATTTTTTGGCAGTTTTTTCTATTAGGCTTGATGAGTTTCGGTGGTCCTGCTGCTCATATCGGTTATTTTAAAAAACGTTTCGTCGATGAATTAAATTGGCTCGATGCCAATACCTATGCCAGTTTTGTCGCGTTAAGCCAGGTGATCCCAGGGCCTGGCTCTAGTCAGGTAGGATTTGCCATTGGCTACCATAGATTTGGCTTACTTGGCGGTATAGCGGCGTTTTTAGGGTTTACTTCTCCCTCCTTTGTGTTGCTGTTCTCTCTGGCTGTTTCCAGTGATCCTTGGCTCAATGAAAGTTGGTTTAATGGTTTGATCCATGGGCTGAAGTTGATGGCCGTAGTGGTTGTTTTTGATGCCGTCCTATCTATGTATAATCAGTTTTGTCGTAAACTAATAACTCGGATAATAATGATGTTGGCGGCTATTATCTCGTTATCGATTTCAACTCTTTGGAGTCAGCTGGGCATATTGTTCATTGCAGGCGCCATGGGGTATTATTTTTTATCTCCCCGTTCTTTAAATGCAACACTACAGCGTCATCAATCTGCTCAATCAATCAAATTTAATTACAAGTGGCTAGTTTTATTTGTATTACTGTTTGCGTTTAGCTTGCTGTTTATTGATCAGAATGAACCAATGAGTCAGTTATTCGCTCAATTTTATCAGGCAGGCGCTTTAGTTTTTGGTGGAGGCCATGTTGTGCTGCCATTACTAGAAATGACGGTTGGCCAGAATATGACTAGTGAACGTTTTCTTACTGGGTATGCGATGGCGCAGGCCGTTCCTGGACCGATGTTTTCAATTGCTGCTTTTCTCGGTGCCGAACTACTTAACGATACACCATTGTTAGGGGCTGTTATCGCAACAATAGCGATATTTTTGCCTGGTTTTTTGTTATTTTTAGCGGTATGTCACAGTTGGCAAAGCTCTCTTGAGCTTCCTTCAATACAAGGGGGGATCTCGGGAATTAATGCGGCAGTTGTGGGCTTGCTTGTGACGGCTTTTGTTACTCCGGTGATGAGCAGTGCTTTGACTTCTTTGGTTGATGTTCTCATTGTGCTGATTGGTTTTAGTTTACTTAAACTATTTAGGCTCAACATTATGTGGTTGTTATTTATTTTTAGCCTGCTTGGTATTAGTTCAAATTTAACACTGCTTCTTGGATGACATTATTTGCTTTATCTTAAAGCGTTCGATAAACAGAACGCTGCAATTAGTGTTAGGTGACTTGATCTATTTAACACTTTAATCTTATTGTATTAACTAACGTTGCTTTCTTTTGCTGAAGAGTGTTCAATCAGCCAAATTATTGATCTATTACCGCCTCAGTATAAATAATCACTGATATTCCCATTTATTAGCTATATTTTAGCTTGTAGATGCATCACTTGCCCCAGGAGAAAAAAATGTGGCAATTAAAAATGAAGAATAAGCTGCTGGTTTTTGCACTATCGCCCTTGATTTTAAGTTTTTTGTTTTTGGTTTCGATTACCTATAACCTCGAATCTAGTTCACTTGAAGAGAACATGACCACTTTTCGAGATAGTCTCTATAGCGAACGAAAGGCACAGTTAAAAGACCAAGTTGATATCGCATTGGATATCGTCGAGTACCAGTTAAGTCTTGGTTCTGCTGGGGATGTCAATAAAGCACTACGTAATGTCAAATTTGGCAGTGCGGGTTATTTCTATATTTACGATTTCGATGGTTTTAACCGTTTTCATGCAGTTAAGCCTGCATTAGAAGGTACTGCACAGATCGGTATGACCGATCCCAATGGTAAGAAAATTGTTGCGGGACTTATCGATTCGGCGAGGCGCAACGATGGATTCTTTAATTACGATTACTCTAAGCCTGGGGTCACAGGGCTAGTACCTAAAATTGGCTACTCCGCCACCGTGCCGGGTAAAGAGTGGATTTTGGGAACGGGCGCTTATACCGATGATATCGATGTTCAGGTGGATAGCTACCGCGATGTGATGACTAATCATATGAATGATAAAATCATGATGATTATCTTTATCGCATTTATTTTAGTCGCAGTAACTGCAGTGGTTATTTTAATTGCCGCACAGCGTATGGTTAATCCTATACATAACATGGTGCAAAACCTTGAAGATATCGCCAAAGGAGAAGGTGATTTAACCAAGCGTTTAAATGTTCATGGTAGTGATGAAATTGCCATGCTGGGTAGAGCGTTTAATCAATTTGTCGATAAGCTTCAGGGGATTATCAAAGATGTTGCCAGAGCCACCCTTGAGGTCAAAGGTGGCGCCGACAATATTTCAGCGCAAACTGCCGCCATGGCCGCACAGTTGATTAGTCACAATAATGAAACCGACCAAGTGGTTACGGCTATCACTGAGATGTCGGCGACAGCATCTGAAGTGGCAATGAATACCAGCCAGGTTGCAGAAGCGACCCATGCCGCCACTGATGATGTGAGTAATGCCCAGCAGTGTGTAGACAGCTCGTTACATGAAGTGTCTAACTTAATGTCTGAAATCGATACCGCAGCTAATCATATTAATTCGCTTAATGAGCAATCTCAGAGAATTAATAGCGTACTAAGCGTTATTGGTGGTATCGCAGAACAAACTAATTTGCTTGCACTTAATGCAGCGATTGAGGCGGCTAGAGCGGGAGAGCAAGGACGCGGTTTTGCGGTGGTTGCCGATGAAGTGAGAAGTTTAGCAAGTCGAACTCAGGCGAGCACTTTAGAGATTAATGAGATGCTGTCTGAGCTTCACAATCTGGTGTCGCTAGCGGTGACCAGTATGGAGTCGAGTCAGCAGAGCTGCCATCGTTCGGTCATCTCATCACGGGCGATTTCTGATAGTTTAGGTGCTGTCACCTCGGCGGTGACCTCTATCAACGATATGAGTACGCAAATTGCCACCGCAGCGACAGAACAAAGTTCGGTTACAGAAGAGATTAATCGAAACGTGTTTGCTATCCAAGATATCGTTAATGAGCTGTTGCAATCGAGCAACAATGCGTCTGATATTAGCCAAGGTTTGGCCAATGAAGGGCGTAACTTAGATAAGCTATTGGGACAGTTTAAGGTTTAGTTACTCTAAAGTGTAAAAGTAAAGGCCGCTATTTCATTAGCGGCCTTTTGTTGTGAGCACTGCTTTAACTACAGGCTTCTAGTCCTGTTTTAGTTCCGCTACTTTGACTATACCGCTTCGCTGTATTGTGCTTTTTCAACTTTCACCGCGCAGATCTTAAACTCAGGAATTTTTGCTACCGGATCGAGCACATTATTAGTGAGTTTATTGGCTGCCGCCTCGGCAAAGTGAAATGGTAAAAACAGCACGCCAGCTTGCGCTCGCTTAGTCACAAAAGCAGCAATATTAATCGCTCCACGCCGAGTAGAAAGAGTTAACATATCGCCATTGCTGAGCTGCAGTTTATCGGCGTCGAAAGCCGATATCATCACTCTAGGTGTCGCTAATTGGTTTAAGCCATCAGTCTTCCGAGTCAGAGTGCCTGTATGGAACTGTTCTAGAAGCCGCCCTGTCGACAGCATAAAAGGGTACTCTTTACAGGGCATTTCCGCTGGCAGTCTATAGCCTACAGGCGTCATAATTGCTCTGCCTCGGGTAAATTGCTCAGTATGTAAAATCGGAGTGCCGGGATGCCCTTCACTTGGGCAAGGCCACTGTATCCCTTCGCTAGTTATAGGGTTAGTTGCATCGAGGCTCTGCCAATTAATGCCGCGGTATTGTGGTGTGACTTGGTTGATCTCATGCCAAATTTGGCGCTCATCTTGATATGACCAATTGGCACCGAGTTCATTGGCGATATTATTAATGATCTGCCAGTCTTGACGAGCTTCACCCGGAGATGGGATAGCCGCTTGTAACTGCTGAACACGGCGCTCGGTATTGGTGAAGTGCCCCTGTTTTTCAGCAAAGCTCGCCGCAGGTAGCGCGACATCGGCAAGCTGAGCCGTTTCTGTCATAAAGATATCTTGAACTATCAATAATTCAGCATTTTTTAACCCTTTGAGTACATGGGCCTGATCAGGGTCGCTCAGAATCGGATTTTCCCCCATGACATAGAGCGCTTTAAGTTGTCCGTGAGCCAAGGAATGCATCATCTCGGTTGCGGCTATGCCAATGTTTGAAGGTAGTTCCTCGTTGTGCCAAGCGTTTCTAAAGCGGCGCTGTACCTTCGGGTCATCGACTTTTTGATAACCAGTAAAGTAGTTAGGTAGCGCCCCCATATCACAGGCGCCTTGTACGTTGCTTTGGCCCCGTAGAGGATTGATCCCCGCTCCCTCGACGCCTATGTTGCCGCACAGCAGTTGTAGGTTAGCAATAGCTGTGACATTGTCATGGCCACTGGTGTGTTGAGTGATCCCCATGGCGTAATAAACTGCCGTCTTCTTGGCAGTGCCAATCATCTTGGCAAGTAAGCTTATCTGCTCTGCACTGACACCGGTGATTAATGCCGCATTTTCAAGGCTGTAATCTGGTTTCATCACCTCATTGTATAGCGCGTTGTATCCATCGACACGGCGTTCAATGTAATCAAGATCGTGCCAATTATTAACAATGATTTGCTGCATTAAGGCATTAAGCAGCATGACATCTGAACCTGGGCGATGGCAAAGGTAAAGCTCAGCCTTGTCGGCAATACTGACTCGTTTTGGATCGGCAACGACGAGTCTTGCACCATGTTGGTCGATAGCTTGTTTTATCTTGGAGGCGATAATGGGATGAGCCACTTCAGTATCTGAGCCTAATATAAAGATGAGATCAGACTCTTTAATCGATGGAATATCGTTAGTCATGGCGCCACTGCCTAGGGCGTCTTGCAGAGCTGTTACCGTTGAGGCATGACACAAACGAGCGCAGTGATCGATATTATTGGTACCGATAACGCTTCTAAATAGCTTTTGAAATAGATAGTTATCTTCATTGGTGGCTTTGGCGGATGCAAGACCTGCGATGGCATCGCTACCATGCTGCTCTTTGATCTGCTTAAGCTTGCTTGCAATATAGGCGATAGCTTCATCCCAGCTTACTTCGACCAGTTGTCCCTGCTTGCGTAGCAGTGGAGTAGTTAGACGCTCAGCGCTATTTACAAAGTCAAAGCCAAATCGCCCTTTGACACACAGCATTCCCTCGTTGACAGGTGATGCTGCGTCGCCACTTATATGCAGTATTTTGTCGTTGGTTGGGTCGGTATGAAGGGTCATTCGACAACCAATTCCACAATAGGTGCAGATAGTGGATGTTTGTTTTAGTGCGGCCTTGCGCCCCTGGGCCTTGTCGCGCGCATCGGTTAGCGCGCCAGTTGGACAAACTTGAACACAGTTGCCGCACTGCACGCATTGACTGTCTGCCATTGTGGCAGTAAATCCGGCTCGAGGAGCCTGACGAAGTGTGTCATGTGGCGCCCCTTGCGGAATAGCCAGATAACTGTCGGCCTCAAAGCTGATTGCATTATGTCCAGCTTGTTGGTGGCACATGGCAACGCAGGCGCCGCAACTGATGCAGCGATTGGGATCAAAGTTGATAAAAGGTGAGCTGCTATCCTGGACAAAATGTCGGTGTTGCTCGCTGTCGAGTGTTGTGTTGTCGATACGATATTCACTAGCATAATCCCTGAGCTTGCAATCGGTGTTAGCTTGGCAGCCACATTCGAGGCAGCGAGCCGCTTCTGCAATGGCCGTTTCATCACTAAATCCAAGCTCAATTTCATCGAAGTTCTGCTGTCTCGCTTCTACTGAAAGTTCAGCCATTTTTGCTTTTTTTTGATTTAATCGCTGAGGAAAATGATGCGTATTTAATGGGGTTTGGCTGCGTTTTTCTGAGTTAAACGATTTTTGTGTGAGTTCACATGTGAGCTGGTCATTAAGCTGTTTTTGGATAGCTTCAGCGGCTTTCTTGCCATCTGCTACGGCGGCTACCGCTGTGGCGGGGCCTGTTCGAGAGTCACCGAGAACAAATAACTTTTCAATACCAGATGACATGGTGTGTTCGCAACCTGAGAAGGTGTTCCAGCGCGTTAGTGCGACTTCACCTGTAGACAACTGGCTTTCGGGGTGACCAAGAAACGCCATATCGGGTGTTTGTGATACCGCAGGGATCACCGTATCGAACGCCTCATTGAAGGTTTCGCCAGTGGCTTTAGGCGATCGTCGCCCCGAAGCATCTGCTTCACCGAGTGCCATTTTCTCGAAGGTGACGCTATTAATACGCCCATGACTGTCAGCATGATTCTCAATGGGATTAGTTAGAAAATAGAAGCGTACACCTTCGTGTTCAGCCTCTTCAATTTCATAATCTTCGGCAGGCATCTCATCACGAGTGCGTCGATAAACCAGTGTGACTTCTGCACCTTCTCTGAGAGCCGTGCGGGCACAGTCTATAGCCGTATTGCCACCGCCAATGACGGCGACTTTTTTGCCTGTGATGTAGTGTTTATCGGTGCAAAAGTCTCTCAGGTAATCAACCCCAAGGTAGCAGCCATCGAGCTCGACCCCTGGATAGTTCATCGGTACGGCTTTTTGCGCTCCAATGGCCAGGCAGGCGGCATCAAAAGAGTCCAATAGACCATTGAGGTGAATATCTCTTCCGAGACGAGTATTTGTTTGAATATTCATCCCATTTTTGCAGAGTAATTCGAGTTCTTGATCCAGTATCGCTTTAGGCAGGCGATACTCGGGAATGCCATATCTTAACCAGCCGCCAGCTTTGGGCATCGCCTCAAATACAGTGACCTCATGGCCAGCATTGGATAGATAAAAGCCGGCGCTTATTCCTGCTGGGCCGCTACCAATAATAGCGACTTTTTTACCCGTTGCAGGCGCTCTATTGGGAATGTAACTATCACCCTGCAGATCGATATCGGCCGCATGGCGTTTAAGTTGCCTTATGGCTAACGGCTCATCGAGTTCGCCTCGGCGGCATGCAGACTCACAAAATGCGGGGCATACGCGGCCGATAGATAAGGGCAGTGGTAAGGTATCTTTGATTATCTTGACTGCTTCTCGGTGATTGCCCTGAGCTATTTGAAATAGGTAGGATTGGACATCGACGCCTGCGGGGCAGGCTTGCTGGCAAGGAGCTTCACAATCGGCAAAATGATCGCTTAATAGTTGTTTTAGGGATGCTTGGCGGATCTTACTCAGTGCTGCTGAATGGGTAATGATGCTGACTGTTTCCGTTATCCTGGTTTCGCAGGCTTTGACCGTTGTTACTTCACCTTTGGAATTGGTCAATTCTACATAGCAGAGCCCGCAGCTCTGTTTATTGTTAATTGTGCTATTGCTGTGAGGTTGAGGTGTGTGGTGACACAAATTAGGGATTGTTATTCCTGCATTGGTGGCACAGGTAAGCAGGTTTTCACCTAAGGATGCATTAGCCGTTTTACCATCGAAACTGAGTTTTATCATTAATAGGGACCTTCATTAGATTCGTGAACTATGCTCGGCAATCCATGACCCTGAGTTAGTACATATAGAGATTAAGGCTTTGCTTGAGTATACCCAGAGCTGTTTTAGCGACAGGTCTTAGTAGTGCAAATTAATGCTGTTTGTGTGGTTGGGATCACGATAGTACTGAAGAGTGGGATCGTGTCGAGGCTTGCTGGGGTGGTTTGGTGAGCGCTATCTGATTTTGCCGCTAGGGCTGGCAGCATGAAGGTTTAACGTGTCATTTTTTTCACAAATACAACCACAAATAATGCGATGGTAAAGCTACCGGTAAAGGCTTCTATAGCGGCTATGGCCCTCGAATATCCTATTGGGGTAAAGTCACCATAACCTAAGGTGGTAAATGTAACGACAGAGTAATATAGGCAGTTAAAGAAGAGATTGAGGTTAGCGGAGAAACTGTTGCTCAATTTAAAAATATGCACATTACCATCATAGTTTAATCCCGTAAAAAGGTAGAGTAGCGCGCAGACAAAGATCAACCCCATTGAAAAAACGATAACTCTTATTGGGGCCTCACCATAACCACAAAAAATATCGATCATTTTCGATAGCATGCGAGAATAGCTGTATTTAGGCATTTGATGGCGGCGCATGGTGAGTTCTTTACGCAGGTAATCCCCTGCCATGGCGAATAACCCTTCACGTTCGGCGGCTTTACGTAGATCACGATAGATCTCTTCTGCCTGCTCAAAATAGTCGTCGGCGATTTCGTGCTCTCTAAGGCGATCGGCTTCGTTGGCTAAACGTTCTTGCTTGAGCACCTTACCCGTATGAATATTCTCTATTTTGGCCCCATTCCACTTTATACCAAGCAAGTTTGTATTCACTAAGTTGGCGCAGTGTACATTAGCTTCGCGCAGATCTGCTTTCATTAAGCTGGCATTTTGCAGATTGAGGTTAAACATGTGTGCGCCTTGCAAATTGGCGCGGTAAAGCTCGGCATGGCTCATGTCAAACCCGGTTTTTTGATGATGGCGCACTAAGTCTATGCCGGGAAGTTGTGCATGTTTAAGACTTATACCCCGAAGCATACCGCCGCTTCGAGCATACTCCTCGAGTCTGGCAATATCGTCAGGTTTATCTTTGATGATTTTGGGATCATGCCAGTAACACAAACCTGAAGGTTCTGCGGGCTCAGTGCATGAAAATCCTTCATCTTCGTGATAGCAACATTGGTTTCGCTTTTGGTCCATATTAATAAAGTATAGCTAGCAAATTTCAATTGGTGAGATGTGTCTTAGATCTTATAAAAAATTATGGCTAGCCCTTGAATATATGTTGGTTTTCGCTCACTCTCATTCTTAAGCTAAGTCGAGTAAATCAACAAACCAGAGTAGCTTTAATACAAAAGCGGATGAAATCGTCATTAAAGCATGGCAAGCAACTTGAGGTGGGCGCTGCCTAGATTAGTTTGGCTGCATTGCCGGTGATGCTTCGCAAAATGAAGCAAGGTCATGGTCTTTGGGTTATCAAAACAGCCAACTAAATAGCGCTAAAAACAAGCTGTAAAAAGTTCACTGCCCCTAGGCTAAAGCGGGTGATTGAGTTAAAATACCGCGTTTGCACTCCTGCCCATCGTTTTTTAAGTAGAAAAAGTCATGTTTGAAGTAAATCCAGTAAAATTTAAAATCAAGGAGTTGGCTGACCGTACCCAACTTCTTCGGGGGTATCTTTGACTATGATGCCAAGAGTGAGCGTCTAGAAGAAGTTAGCCGAGAGCTTGAAAGCTCTGAAGTGTGGAATGATCCTGATAATGCTCAGGCATTAGGAAAAGAGCGTGCTTCTCTTGAGGCTGTCGTCAAGACTATCGATGATATGGATAGTGGCTTGGAAGATATTGAAGGTCTTCTTGAACTTGCTATTGAAGAAGACGATGAAGAGACTTTTAACGACGCCTCTAGTGAGCTAAGTGATTTAGAAAAACGCTTAGAAGAACTCGAGTTCCGCCGCATGTTTTCTGGCCCTCATGATGCATCAGACTGTTACTTGGATATTCAATCTGGCTCTGGTGGTACAGAGGCGCAGGATTGGGCCAACATGGTCCTACGTATGTATTTGCGTTGGGGTGAAGCAAAGGGTTATAAGCCTGAGTTGATGGAAGTGACCGATGGTGACGTTGCCGGTATCAAAGGCGCGACCATTAAGTTTACTGGTGAATACGCGTTTGGCTCATTACGTACCGAAACGGGCGTACATCGCTTAGTCCGTAAATCACCATTTGATTCGTCAGGTAAGCGCCATACCTCTTTCTGTTCGGTTTTCGTCTATCCAGAGATTGATGATTCAATTGAAATTGACATTAATCCAGCGGATCTGCGTATCGACACTTATCGCGCGTCAGGGGCCGGAGGACAGCACGTCAACAAGACTGAATCGGCGATCCGTATTACCCATTTGCCGACCAATACCGTGGTGCAGTGCCAAAATGACCGTTCACAACACAAGAACCGTGATTCAGCAATGAAGCAGCTTAAAGCTAAGTTGTATGAGCTGGAGATGCTTAAGCAAAATGCTGATAAGCAAGCCGCCGAGGATGCTAAGTCTGATATCGGTTGGGGTAGCCAAATCCGCTCATATGTGCTCGACGATGCGCGCATTAAAGATCTGCGTACCGGTGTAGAGAATCGAAATACTCAGAGCGTCCTCGATGGCGATCTGGATAAGTTTATTGAAGCTAGCCTTAAATCTGGCCTTTAACGAGAGAAGAAGATGACTGAACAAACTCAAGACGAAAACAAGTTAATTGCAGAGCGCCGTGCCAAGTTGGAGCATGTACGCGCTTCTTGCCCTGCTAACGGTCACCCAAATAACTTCGATCGAAAACATAAAGCGGCAGATATCCAAGCTGAATTTGGTCACAAGACCAAAGAAGAGTTGGAAGGCATGAATATTCAGCGTTCTATTGCTGGGCGTATCATGGCGAAACGTGGTCCATTCTTGGTTATCCAAGATGTGAGCGGTCGTATTCAGGCCTATGCTGGTAAAGATGTACAGAAAGAGCTGAAAGAGAAATATCAAGGTCTCGATATTGGTGACATCATTGGTGTTACTGGTCAATTACACCTTTCTGGTAAAGGCGATCTTTACGTCAACATGGAAGAGTACCAATTACTCACCAAGGCGCTGCGTCCACTACCTGAAAAGTTCCATGGTCTAACTGACCAAGAGACTCGCTATCGTCAGCGTTATGTCGATTTGATCGTTAACGAAGAGTCTCGCAATGCGTTTATCATGCGCTCTAAAGTGGTATCTGCAATCCGTAACTTTATGATCAAAAAAGAGTTCATGGAAGTTGAAACGCCAATGATGCATAGCATTCCTGGTGGCGCATCGGCTCGTCCGTTCGAAACTCATCATAATGCGCTTGATATCGCTATGTATCTGCGTATCGCGCCAGAGCTTTACCTTAAGCGCCTAGTGGTTGGTGGTTTTGAGCGCGTATTTGAGATCAACCGTAACTTCCGTAATGAAGGTCTATCGCCTCGCCATAACCCTGAATTCACTATGATGGAATTCTATATGGCGTATGCAGACTATAAAGATCTAATGGATCTTACCGAAGAGATGCTCAGCTCTATCGCGATTGAGCTATGTGGTAGCGCACAGCTTCCGTATGGCGAGCATACTGTTGATTTCGGTGGTCCTTATGCGCGTTTAAGCATGCTAGACGCAATTAAGAAGTACAACCCAGACAATGAAACCATTCAGTCAATGACCTATGAAGAGGTCAAAGACGTTGAATTTATGCGTAACCTCGCTAAGAGCTTAGGTATGACAATCGAGAAGTTCTGGACCTGTGGCCAGTTACTCGAAGAGATCTTCGGTGAAACCGCTGAGCCTAAGCTGATGCAACCGACTTTCATTACTGGTTATCCAGCGGACATTTCACCGCTAGCGCGTCGTAATGATGAAAATCATTTCATCACTGACCGTTTCGAGTTCTTTATCGGTGGTCGTGAAGTGGCTAATGGTTTCTCTGAGCTTAACGATGCTGAAGATCAAGATAAACGCTTTAAAGCGCAGGTCGATGCTAAAGATGCTGGTGATGATGAAGCTATGTTCTATGACGCTGACTACATCACAGCATTAGAACACGGTTTACCCCCGACAGCGGGTCAAGGTATAGGTATTGACCGTTTGGTGATGCTGTTTACTAACACTCACACTATTCGTGACGTAATTTTATTCCCTGCAATGCGTCCTCAAGGATAAGCTTAGACAGGAGTTAAAAAACCAGCCAAATGGCTGGTTTTTTTATGTCTAAATATTTTGATACCAATCAGTTTAATACTAATCAGTATAAGAAAGTGATCGACTCAGCGTGTTTTTTGGCAGCTCATTCAAGGCAATGAATGATGGAATGGTTGTTCCCTTGTGAGGCCATTCAAGGCACTAGTCGGAAGGTAAAAAATGCGCCTAACAGACGAGTTTTAGCGCTTTTTATGCTGTGTTAACGGGTTTAAGCCTAGAACAAGTATGCGCTTCACTCGTTGTAAACAACAAGGTCTTGCATGTTGCCGACATCCTTAATACCTTGCCTCATCAGCGCTAACCTTTAGTGCTAAATCGTCGCTGAGCGATCACATCTTTGTACTAATGGGTATTAGCACGGTTTCTATGTCAGAAGGGCTACCTCTTAACTCCGACTCTATCCATTTCTGGTGTTTTATAGCGACTTTTAGTTAGTGGGGTGTATAGTGATTTAATCTATGATTTAATTGTATTTGTTTATTATCGTCCAGAAGTTTTCTGTTGATTGTGTTTATTCGCTTTAAATGACGATATGCTAAATAGCGGTAAAACATAGTTTTGTTTTGAATTTTTAAAGGTAACAGCAGATAGTGATAAATATTTCGCTTTCACAACAACACGTTAAGGTATGGCAGGAGTCTATAGATACTCTGTCTGAACATTTTGATGGCAGTATTTTTCTTTACGTTTTAGGCGAGTTAGATGAGTTAAGTTTGCTGCTAAAATGTCAAAACGCTTCGGCTGACGATATGTTACGCGCTGATGAGCTTGTTGCACAAGGCCTTAATTTATTAACACCTTTAATCCATTTAACCGAGCCTACAGAAGTTTATCGGTCTGAAGATGGCATCAGTCTTATTCCTGTTTTATGGCCGCAAAAAGCCGTTTATGGCGCATTATGCCTTGTATCTAATAAGGTCAGTGATTCAACCCAAGGTGGCAACTCCCCAAGTTTGAATAGATTGATTATGATGGGTGTTGATTCTATCGAATTATCATTGAATCGTGTTTTTAAGTCTTCGCGCCAACAAAAAATAGCATCTCGGCAATCTCCCTTATCTCCACCAATAGACCTGCAGCTGTTCATCGATAGCATCAAAGAACATATATGGATGAAAGATATTGCTGGGCGATACATCATTGCTAACCATAGTGTTGAGCTGGCTTGGGGTCGTCCTCGAGATCAAATTATTAACCATACCGATGACGAGATCTTTGACTCGAAGCTAGCAGAGGCTTTCGTACAGGGAGATTATGACGCTGTTGTTCGTGGGGTACAGATTACGGCTGCTGAATGCCAAGGTCTTGATATAGATGATAAAAAATCTTGGCTTGAAACCACCAAAGTACCAGTGGTCAGTGATGATGGTATCTTAGAAGGGGTTATAGGAATAACGCGAAACATTACTTCTCATAAAGCCGCCCAAGAGCAGTTAGAAATGGCCGCTAGCGTCTTTGAAAATTCGCTAGAGGGTGTATTGATCACCGATGCCGCTGGCAATATCGTCGAAGTTCATGGTGCGTTTACTGACATCACTGGATTTAGTCGTGATGAAGTGATTGGAAAGAACCCCCGAATATTTAGTTCAGGTCGACAGAGTAAAGCGTTTTTCGAGGCGCTTTGGCACGCGATTTTGACTCAAGGAAAGTGGCACGGTGAAGTATGGAATCGCCATAAAAGTGGTGCTATTTTCCCTGAGAGACTGACGATTAGTTCAATGTATGATGATGATAATAACGTACGTTATTTTGTCGCCGTATTTACTGATATTTCGGCGCAAAAACAGAGTGAGCAAGAGTTAGCGCGTTTGGTCTATCATGATCCTTTGACTCAATTACCTAACCGAATGACACTGTCCGCGCAGCTTGAGCAAGAGCTACGTCATGCTAAGCGAGAAGAAGCCGAACTTGCTCTCATTTTTATCGATGTTGATCTGTTTAAGCATATTAACGATAGTTTTGGTCATGTTGCTGGCGATACGGTTTTGGTTGAACTGGCACAACGTTTAGCCGCTAAATTGGATAGTCGAGGGACTTTGGCTCGTCTTGGTAGTGATGAGTTTGTGGCGCTGTTATCCCATATCGAGAGTAGCGATCAAGTTGCTTTGATGGTCAGTCAGTTGCGAGAAGTATTTGACGCGCCGTTTGTGTTTGACGGTGGCGCAATTCGTCTCACTGCGAGTATGGGGATCGCCCTTTATCCTGGCGATGGTGACAACTGTGATACCTTATTAAGTAATGCCGATGCTGCGATGCATAGGGCCAAGACTAATGGCCGAAATAACTATGCTTTTTATACTCAATCGTTAACGCTGGAATCGATCGAACACCTGAAATTACAAAGTGCGCTCCACGATGCAATTGCTAACAATGCTTTTCATCTGGTTTATCAACCCAAAGTTAATTTCACTACGCTTAAATGCAGTGGATTTGAGGCGCTACTTCGTTGGCAAGACCCTAGTTTAGGCAATGTCTCTCCGGCAATCTTTATCCCAGTGGCAGAAAAAATCGGTTTAATATACGAAATAGGCTTGTGGGTGCTAAAAAATGCTGCGACTCAAGGGATGCGCTGGTTAGACGAGGGAAAAACCTTTGAGCGTATTTCGGTTAATGTCGCAGGACCACAGTTACAACAAGCGAACTTTTATGATGACGTCAAAAGGGTATTAAATGACACCGGTTTGCCACCACATCACTTAGAATTAGAGGTGACGGAAAGCTGTATGATGTCGGATCCTAAGACGGTGATCACCTTGCTGAAGAAGCTAGGTGATCTGGGTCTTGAGTTATCTGTGGATGATTTTGGAACGGGTTATTCTTCACTCACTTACCTTAAACGGTTGCCAATACATAAGTTAAAGATTGATCAATCGTTTGTCAGAGATATTCCCTGTGATAGTCACAATACAGCTATCGCTAAGGCGGTTATTGCGTTGGGACATGCCTTGAATCTAACGGTTATCGCCGAAGGGGTTGAAACCGAGGAACAAGCCGAGTTTCTCATTAACGCAGGATGCGATGAAGCACAAGGTTACCTTTACAGTCGGCCGTTATTAGCAACAGATTTAGCGTCATTTTTATCTTAGGTTTCGCTAGTCTTAATAACGAGATATTCACTTAACATATTGCACTGGGGAGGTCATCTATCTGTCTTACTTCGCCTGAAGCCATATTATCGAGATGAATATTGCCTATACGCACTCTCACTAGGCGCAGGGTGGCAAAGCCAACTGCAGCGGTCATTTTACGTATTTGACGGTTTTTACCTTCGGTGAGCGTAATGGATATCCAACTTGTCGGGCCATGGCGTGGGTCTCGGATGGCTCGTCCTCTATCGGGTAGTTCGGGAATCTGTGTTAGTTTAAATACCTTGCAAGGTAAGGTATGGTACTTTTCCCCTTTAATGCCAATATTGACCCCTGTTGTTAACAGCGCTAATGCCTTAGCATCTATATCTCCATCTACCTGTACATAATATTCTTTTTCTATTGATTTGCTGCGAACTAGGTGGCTTGTCATCCCATCGGTCGTCAATAGTAATAATCCTTCAGAATCATGATCTAGGCGCCCAATAGCCATTATGCCTTTTGGGAAGGCAGCCAAATCAGCCAGAAGCGGTTTACGTTTACGTCGCTCGGGTACGAACTGACTTAAGTAATTATAAGGTTTGAAAATTTTAAAGTGAGACGCTTTGATACGATCACGGTTTAAGTCTTGTTGACTGTCTGACATGAGTTAGCGAGCTTCTTGGAGGTTAAAAGTGGATTATATCATGTTGAGTTTGGGTTTATATGCTAGCTATATTTGAACTAATATACTGCAATATTAATAATGACAACGCTGTCATTCGTGGTTATAGTAATGTTAATTTGATCACCCGCACTGGGGCATTGATGCGCTTATCATGTTTTGGGCATTAATAACTGGCGGCATCGATCTGTGTTACTAACGGCTGAATGAGTCAAAAATATGCAAATTGTTATTCTAAAAAATAGTGTAGAAGTCGCCGAATATGGAGCGAATATATTTATTGAGCAATTAAAGGCAAAGCCTGACTCTGTGCTTGGATTGGCGACGGGCTCGACGCCAGTGTCGCTTTATCAACAACTAATCAATGCCAATCGGGCTGGAGAGGTCTCTTTTGCCCAGGTAACAAGTTTTAATCTCGATGAATATCTTGGTCTCGATGGTTCTCATTCACAGAGTTATCGTTATTTCATGAATGAACAGCTATTCGAGCATATCGATATTAATAAGGCCCAAACCTTTGTTCCACCAGGCGATGCCCAAGATCCTATAGAGGCATGTGAGCGTTATGAGAATCAAATTGTTGACGCTGGTGGTATTGATATTCAGCTACTTGGGATTGGCCGTAATGGACATATTGGTTTCAATGAACCATCTTCAGGTTTAATGTCTCGTACACGAGTTAAGACATTAACTAAGGCGACAATCGATGATAATGCCCGCTTCTTTAGCGAAGGAGAGTATCAGCCACATTTATCCATAACAATGGGGATAGGCACCATCTTGGACGCAAAGAAAGTGGTACTCCTCGCCACTGGTGATAATAAGGCCGATGCGATTAAGGCGACGGTTGAGGGAGCGTTAAGCGCTTCTTGTCCAGCTTCAGCACTACAGCTACATCGTCATGCTGTATTAGTATTGGATGAAGCCGCCGCTTCAAAATTAGCGGATTGTGATTTTTATAAGCATATAGAAGTTGAAAATCAAAAGTTGAGGGCGAGATTATATAAAGCAAAGGGGTAATTGGTGTTCTGCACCACTTTGTGGTCATCGGTGCGGATTAACCAACGTAACGCTGACCTTTAGAAGCGAAGTTGGTTGCGCCCTTCATGCTTGGCTAAGTAAAGGAGTTCGTCTGCTTTATCAATAAGCTGACCTAAAGTACATTGATTACTTGTTCCATAAGCGACACCTGCACTTATGGTGATATTGAAGGTTTCATCTCCTTTAGCAAACGGATATTGCTGTATTTGTGCAGCAAACTCATTAACGATGATAATAGCATCGGCTAATTTTGTGTTATAAAAAACCAGTAAGAACTCTTCACCTCCCCACCTTACAGCCACATCTTTTTGTCTCAACTGCTGCATTAACATTGAGCCAACCTTGGCTAGCACTAAATCACCACAGGAATGACCGAATCTATCGTTTATCTGTTTAAAGTAGTCGATATCGATCATGGCAAGGCTCAAGCCCTGCTTAGGTTGACTTTGTTGCCACAATTGAGGCATTAACTCATAAAAGGCTCGACGATTATTAAGGCCTGTAAGCGGGTCTAGCTTAGCCATATATTGAGCGTGGAGTTTTTCATTTTCGATGTGACGAAATTGACGTGCTAATGCGAAAGCTAATAACGTCATATCCACTAACATGCCCGCTTCAGATGCTCGGTAGCTCAATGTGGTATAGGGAATCAGTCCCAAAACCGTTATACCTGTGGAAGCTGTGCCAAGCATTGATGTCATTGAAGCGAGTAAAAACAGTTTGCCGTTACTGTTTCCTCTTTTTATGGCAAACATCCCCAATATCAACATCAATATTGAAAACAGTAACATAAAGACAAATGCAATATATAAGGCAATGGCCTGTTCGCCCATCGCTAAGATAATAATGAGTGGTAATAAGAAGATGGCACACAGGCTTAGTACACTCCTATATAGCAATAGACTTAGCCTTTTGATAGATAAAAAATGAAGCGCAAAGAGTAAGCCAAAGAGGTTAAATATTCCCATTAATAGCGGGTTTGCCAGCTGTTGCCATTGAATACTGTTAGGCCATAGCCACTGATATCCATGGCCTGTGTAGGCCATGTTGAGAATCATAAAGCTAAGTAAAAACAATGAATAATAAAAGTAACTTACATTTCTTAGGCCGATAAATAGCATCAAGTTGTATGCCAATAGGCAGAATATTGCGCCATACAGAAAGCCGTAGCTATAACTATCAAAGCGTTGATGAGCTACGGATTCATTTTCATCTTGAAAATATATGGGTACTAACATGGGATCGATAGACTCTACGCGAATAAGTAGATGGGTGATGCCAGGGGGAAACCCATAGTCAATATTAAAGAATCGTTGATTGTTACCCCGTTGAGAAAAGGGGAGATGATCGCCCCGCACTAACTTGTGGTACTTGTCATTTGGGGAGTAAAAATAGAACTCAATTTTATCAAGCCAAGCATTACTTACGGTAAGTTGTCTCTCTATTGTGAACTGTTCGGGATTACGAATGCTTATAGCAAGCCAATGAGGTGTTGCATTTATGCCAAAATTGGCGACATTGTTTTCAATTTGGTTAAATTCGCCATTCAGGTAACTGTTTAATATTTGCTCTGAAGAAAGGTGTTCTTGGGCTTCTTTCGTGGAAAACTGCTCGCTAATCGAGTCGGTATAGTGGTCATTTATATTTAAGCCATAGGCGTTGCTAGTTACCAAACAAGCTAGCGTACTTACTAATAATAGGTAGAATGAAATCCATTTAAAGGTCATTGTTTTCTTTAATAAAAGTGATAATGTGCGCCCCTAATTTTATTAAGGTTCGTTATAAATAATATGTTAGCGCAAAGACTACCTTTAACACAAACATAGAATTTCACCTAGAATGGGTTGGCATTTTATAGTTGTTTTTAGCGCAGTTTATTGTTTCTGTAGCGAAGGCGGATCATTGATTTGGAAAAACATAATATATTTAGCACGTTACCAGACGATTTAACTTGTGAGGTGTTTGAGCCGATTGTGGATCAGGATGGCGTTGTTATTGAGCGTATTATTTCTATGGCTCATGTAACGCCCAAAGGGCAATGGTACTGCCAAGATCGCAGTGAGTGGGTCATGGTGTTACAAGGTGAAGCTAAGCTAGTATTTGATGATTCACAAGTGGTTCATCTCAAAAAGGGGGATTATATAACCATTCCGTCCCGCTGTAAGCACAGAGTCAGTTGGACCTGTGAAAGCGAACCCACTCTCTGGCTTGCTGTGCATTATTAAGCTTTATCACTTCAACATGACTAAAATCTAGTTATGATAACCGTGATCTGTGAGCTAGATCTGTTATAATCGCGCGCTAATTTTTATCCAACTTTTATCCAACAGTGAGCTGATTGAGTACCCCATGGACAAGCCTGAGATTTTTACCCCCGATTCTGTATCGCCAGCACCACTAAAGGTACAGTCTAATCGCCTCGAGCTATTAGCACCTGCTAAGAATGCCGATTACGGTATCGAAGCGATTAAACATGGCGCTGATGCAGTCTATATTGGCGGGCCAGCCTTTGGCGCTCGTGCGACAGCCGGGAACAGCGTTGAAGATATTGCGCGCTTATGTGAATTTGCTCATCGGTATCATGCGCAGGTCTTTGTTGCGATCAACACCATCTTGATGGATGACGAGTTAGCCGCAGCAGAGAAATTGATCTGGGAAGTCTACGAGGCCGGCGCGGATGCGCTTATTGTGCAAGATATGGCGATCTTGCAACTTGATATTCCCCCTATTGCGTTACATGCAAGTACTCAGATGGACAATCGAAGTCCAGAGAAGGTCGCCTTTCTTGAGCAGGTGGGCTTTTCGCAAGTGGTATTGGCAAGGGAGCTTGGCTTAAGTCAGATCCGTGACGTTGCCGCCAACACCAACATGCAAATTGAGTTTTTCATTCATGGGGCGCTCTGTGTTGCGTTTAGTGGCTTATGTAACCTCAGTCACTCTTTTAGTAACCGCAGTGCCAACCGCGGTGAATGTTCGCAATTGTGCCGTTTACCTGGAGATTTAAAAACTCGCCAAGGTGAAGTGTTAGCACAAAATGAGCATCTACTATCGTTAAAAGATAACAATCAAACCGACAACCTTGAGCTGCTTATCGACGCAGGTGTCCGCTCATTTAAGATTGAAGGCCGGCTTAAAGATTTAAGTTACGTTAAAAATGTCACCGCCCATTATCGCCAAGAGCTAGATAAAATAATGGCGAGACGCCCAGAGTTTACCGCCTCGTCACATGGTCGTTGTGAGCATAGCTTTACCCCAGATCCAGAGAAAACCTTTAACCGCGGTAAGACTGATTATTTTGTCCATGAGCGCAGCCAAGGGATGAATGATTTTCGCTCGCCAAAGTACATCGGCGAAGAAGTTGCCAAGGTAAAACGCATTGGCAGTGACTTTATCGAAGTGAGTTCAGAAGAAAGCTTCAATAATGGCGATGGCTTATGTTTCTTTACCAGTAACTTTACCGAGGCTAAACAGTCAGATGACAAGTTAAAAGGGATGCGGGTTAACCGCGCCGAAGGCCTTAAGCTGCATCTTACTCGCGTCCCGAAAGAGTTACAGGTGGGGATGACCATCTATCGTAATCACAATCAGGCATTTGAAGCGGTATTAGCTAAAGAGTCATCTAAACGGGTGATTGAGGTCGATCTGCAATTAACCGATACAGACGACGGCGTATGTTTAACCATGACCGACTGCTATGGTCATAGTGCCAGTCAGTCTTTAGTGGTCGAAAAGACAGTGGCAACCGACGTCGAGAAAACACTGCAGGGGCTGCGTAAGCAACTAGCTAAGTTAGGCAGTACTGATTTTAAGGCGCGTAAGATCGCCATCGAAACCGAGCAAACTTGGTTTATCCCCACTTCAATGTTAAATGGCTTGCGTCGTGACACGGTTGCGGCATTAGAACTGGCGCGAGTCGATGGCTATCAACGTCCAAAAGCATGGAAATATAATCAAGAAGCGACTTATCCAGTTAAACACCTAAGTTATTTGGGTAATGTGGCCAATGAAAAGGCCAAAGACTTTTATACTCGTCATGGTGTTATCGACATTCAAGATACCTATGAGAAAAATGGGGTAACCGAAGATGTGCCATTAATGGTCACTAAACACTGTTTACGCTTTAATTTTAATCTGTGTCCAAAAGAGGTTCCGGGGATCAAAGCTGACCCTATGGTATTGGAGATAGGTAAAGACGTATTAAAGCTGGTCTTTGATTGCCCTAAGTGTGAGATGCTGGTGGTCGCAGAAAATCGCCAGGTTAAATCGAGCGACTAATTGCCACATCTGTTTTCTCCCCTAAAAAGTCGCCAATTGGCGATTTTTTATTTTCAGCCCTAAACCACCTACAGAAGTAGGTGGTTAGCATCAATTAAGCTTTGCGAGAAGTGCTGTGCAAGCGTCTACATCAGGGATGATTTAGCTGTGCCTATAGGAATATATTTATGGCGTCTTGCTAAAGCAAAATAGGCAAGCTCTCCTGAAGGCGGATGCGTTATATGAGCTGTTTATTGACCTTGCTGGTAGAGCGGAATGCGATATCCATTAGAGGCTAAGCAGTGTGTCGGGAGCAAATACTCTCCATAGGCTATTGGATAATCAGTTTTTTATGGGTAAGTTAGGTACTTATATATTTTTTGCCGCAATCGCGGCCTAGATTAAGGACAATGGCTATGGGATTACTCGACGCGCTAATGGGCAATGCTTCAGAGGTAAATTTAGATGAGCTAGCTGAGGAGTTGGGCCCAATAATGGGCGACAATGAACAGCTAGCGCTGGCCTATCGGGTGGTAAGAGATATGTTTGTGTTCACTAACAAGCGTCTTATCCTCATCGATAAGCAGGGGATGACCGGTAAGAAAGTCAGTTATCACTCAGTACCCTATAAAGCGATCACTCATTTTGAGGTGGAAACTGCCGGAACTTTTGATATGGATTCAGAGTTAAAGCTGTGGATCTCGGGTCAGAAAGATCCTTTAGTGAAGGAGTTAAAGAAAGGTACCGATGTGGTCGGTATTCAAAAGACCATCGCCAATTTCTCACTCTAGCTTTTAAGTTTGTCTTAATGAGCCCAAGCTTATGCTTGGGCTTTTTGTTTTCAGCCCTAAACCACCTACTTCAGTAGGTGGTTATCATCATTTAGGCTTAGCCTGTAATTTGCATTGATGGATAGATGCAGTTACCCATCGTACGGGGCAGTGTAATTATTTTCCCAATGCTATAAGCAGGCTAAATAGAGCCAAAAATAGGTTGGGTAAATAAGTAGACGCTTTTGGCCCCCTTTGAGGGGGCTAATACAAAGCCACCTTCTTCAGAAGGTGGATTTTTACTGCCAGTTCCAGCTCTCGTCTTTTATCAGGGTATGATAATTTTGCTATCGATGTTTTCACTCCCAGTTATCTGTTTTAGGAAGAGTGAAAGATTAACTGTTTGGCTACGGTCTTACATTGCTCAATCCTAATTTAATCTGATTTCAAATTAAATTAGTGTGTAAAATCATCTATATTGGAGTCGCTTGTGATATCTAAACTAAAAAAGTTATCTATACTTCTGTTGCCAGCGATCATGCAGAGCCAGATGGTAAGTGCTGAAGTGCAGGGCAATGACTTTATTCAGGTGTTTGAGCAGCTGTCGGGTAAGCATCTAGGCGTGAGAAAAGGTCATGCGAAAGGCGTATGTGCGCTTGGTGATTTTATACCGTCACAAGAAGCGATGCCGTATTCAAGTAGTCGTTTGTTCAGTGGCCAAAAGATCAAAGCCAATATTCGATTCTCCATGGCTGGAGGTAATCCATTTGCCGATGAAACGGCTCGTAGCCCTAGAGGTGTGGGCATTCAGTTTAGTCTGCCAGATGGCAGTATTCATAATATTGCAGGCCTGACGACTCCCGTTTTTCCGGGGAAGGACCCACAGACTTTTTTGGGACTGCTTAAAACACTGGTGCCTAATGAGCAAGGCAAAGTCGATTTTGCTAAAGTCAGTCAATATCGCCAAGATCATCCAAGTACACAGGCCCAATTTAATTGGTTACGAACTCATAATCCACCAAGTTCATACTCTCGTGCTCAGTACTTTGGTATCCATGCCTTCTATTTTGTCGATGAAGCCGGTCATAAAACCAAGTTTAAATGGCGCTTGGTGCCTGTTGCGGGTGAGCTTCCCTTAACCAGTAAGCAGATGGAACAACTACCACCGACCTTTTTAGCTGATAACCTAAAGCAAGAGTTGATCACCGATAGTGTACAGTTTGAGCTGCAAGCTATTATTGGGCATGACGATGATGTTACTGACGATCCTTCACTGTTTTGGCCGAAAGATCGCTTGATCATTAGTTTAGGTCTGCTAACTATCAATCAAAGTGGTGATAGCAGCTGTGATGAGATTAACTATGATCCTAACGTGCTTTCTAAGGGCGTTGAGCCGAGCGATGACCCAGTATTAAAGCTACGCTCTACCGCTTATGCTATCTCATTTGGCAAGCGACTGAGCGGCAACTAAATAACAGAGTGTATTGGTGTGGGATTACGTTCTGCCCGCGAGATAAGCTTTACGCTCGGCGGTGTAGTCCCACCAGTTTTTGGCGTCGTGTCCTTCCATATAACGGACGGCGGCAATAAATACGTCGATAACACAGGGGTCATGACGTTTGCCGGTGATGACCTCTAATCGCTGGTGCATCTGGTAGGGGTCTTGGCCAATCAGTGCATCAGGATTATGCAACCCGAGCAGATGCAGATCCTCTGCTGTTGCCTTGCCGACATTAGGGATCGATGTTAGATCGCTAACCTGTTTGTATCTGGATTTCATCTTATCGACTTTTATTCTGGACAGGGGGAACCAGTGTACTGGCTATCACCTAAGCTGTCTCGTTTCTCCGTGAGCAACCGCTGAGGAATAGGGCATGGCTATAAAGAATAAGCCACTCGATGAGTGGCTTATTTGATATGGTTAACCAATAAGATTTACTTAACGGTTTTTACACCCTCAGGGGTGCCAACGAGGAGTACATCTGCGCCGCGTTGAGCAAACAGACCATTTGTTACTACACCGACGATCTGGTTGATCTTCTCTTCCATCTCTTTCGGGTTAATGATCTTCATGTTGTAAACATCAAGGATCACATTGCCGTTATCCGTGATAACGCCTTCACGGTAGACCGGGTCACCGCCGAGTTTTACAAGTTCGCGAGCCACGTATGAGCGAGCCATTGGGATAACTTCAACAGGCAGTGGAAACTCGCCTAATACGTCGACTTCTTTAGTATTGTCGACGATACAAACAAACTTTTTCGCTACGGCTGAAACAATTTTCTCGCGGGTCAGTGCCGCACCACCACCTTTAATCATATCCATGTGGCTGTTAATCTCATCGGCTCCGTCAACATAGACAGATATCTCATCGACACTATTAAGATCAAAAACGGGAATACCTAAGGCTTTTAATTTATCAGTAGATGCTTCAGAGCTAGAAACCGCACCCTCGATTTCAGCCTTCATCGTGGCTAGTGCATCGATAAAGTAATTAACTGTCGAGCCAGTACCCACGCCAACAATAGTATCTTTTTCAACATATTGGAGTGCAGCCCAGCCTGCAGCTTTTTTCATTTCATCTTGAGTCATGAGTAGTTCCTATGAAGATAAGCGAATCATTTTGACGCTATTATACCTTTAGTTGCCGTTGGGGATATGTCAAATGACTCAGTTTGTTTCATTTGGCTGTATTTTGCTTTATTTAGAAAGCCGAGTGTCATCGCAGATGGCTTGAACGAACGTAGCTGAGTCTACATCGTTTTCGTCCCGTTTATCAGCCGTCATATAATGAGCAGCTTGTTGATATCGCTAGGACTGGTAAAAATTGATTGAGCGGAGTACTTTAGCGACTACATAGATGAGTCGTTATCGATAGTCGGTAATATAAGGAAATTAGGAGAGAACATGGCTGGTGCAAGTTTATTAACCTTGCTTGATGATATTGCGGCAATTTTGGATGATGTGGCTTTAATGAGTAAGGTTGCCGCGCGCAAAACAGCTGGGGTTCTTGGCGATGATTTAGCTTTAAATGCACAACAAGTCTCAGGTGTGAATGCTGATAGGGAGCTACCCGTTGTCTGGGCTGTGGCTAAAGGCTCCCTGCGCAATAAGTGTATCTTGGTACCTGCAGCCTTGTTAATCAGCGCTTTTATTCCTTGGGCAGTGACACCATTATTAATGCTTGGTGGCTTATTTCTCTGTTATGAGGGTTTTGAAAAGCTATATCATTCAATGGTACATAAACAGCAAGACGAGATGAGTCACAGTGAGTTAGCTAAGGCTGTGACCGATCTTAAGGCTTTTGAAAAAGAGAAAGTTGCTGGTGCGATTCGTACCGACTTTGTGCTTTCGGCTGAAATCATTGCTATCACCTTAGGTGTGGTTGCTGATAGTAGCTTTTTAACTCAGCTTGTCACTTTAAGTGTGATCGCGGTATTGATGACCATAGGTGTTTATGGATTAGTTGCAGGCATAGTCAAGCTTGACGATGCAGGGCTCTATTTAAGTCAACGACAAGGCCAAGGTGTACTCACGCGATTTTGGCGCTGGATAGGTGGTGGACTGGTTAATGCTGCACCTTATTTAATGCGTGGTTTAACCGTTGTCGGTACTATTGCTATGTTTATGGTGGGCGGCGGGATACTGACCCACGGTATTCATATTATTAGCGAGCAATTTAATCTTTGGGCATCGCTGGTGGCGCAATGGCATGTGGTAGGTTCTGCATTATCTATGCTGGTACCGAGCTTACTCAATTCGCTGTTTGGGGTGATTGCTGGTGCGATTGTCTTGTCGTTTATGTCTGCGATTAGCAAGCTACGGTAAACATCATTATTGTGTATGCAGAGTAAGAGTGTTTACCGTAACAACTTGTATCTCATATTGTTTTTACGATTACCAACCCTTAACATTCCCGTGATGGTTTTTACATGTTAATGAGGTTGGTAAGTACAAATGAGAAAATTATCGGTTGTAGCCTTTATGGCTTTTGCATTAACGGCGTGCGGTTCTGATTCTAGAGATGGCAATACTACCCCTGCGCCGACTCCAATTCCAACACCTCAGTTATCTAGCGATCAATGCTATTTGATGAGTACCAGTTTGGGCGATATTACCTTAGCTATTGATACTGTTAATACTCCTGTTACAGGCAAAAATTTTGCCCGTTATGTAGAGGCCAACTTTTATGATGGCACCCTTTTTCATCGCGTGATCCATAACTTTATGATCCAAGGTGGTGGTTTTACTTCGGGGTTAATTGGCAAACCAGGTTTTGAGCCGATAGTGAATGAGGCCAGTGTTGGCTTTACTAATGAGCGGGGCACTATAGCAATGGCTCGTACGAGTGCACCTAATTCGGCAACCTCGCAGTTTTTTATTAACACGCTTGATAATCCCCATTTAGACCAAAGTGCAAATAGCTATGGATATGCTGTTTTTGGTAAGGTCATTGAAGGAATGGAGGTGGTAGATCAGATAAGTATCGTTGCCACTACGAATCAAAATGGTCACAGTGATGTCCCTGTGAACGAGGTCGTTATCGAATCAGTGGCTAGCATTCAATGCGCTAGCCTTTAATAGTGACCAATCAGTACTGGGAAGGGGCCATATCTTTATACTGATCTTCATCTCGGTTGGTATTAGACGCCGTTAACCCATGCGGCGTCTATTTTAAGACTTTTCTTTTAAATGCTCCTGCAACAGATTGATCATCGCATTTGCGGCAAATGAAAGTGGCTTATCTTTCTCCCAAAATAGGCTCATGCGCCAGTTGAGATCTGTCTCTGTCAATTGGCGGCTGACCACGCCTGCGAGTTGATAACGCTCAGCAATGAACTTAGGTAATAGCATCACCCCTATTCCGGCTGCAACCAATGCGATACCAAATTCAGGCTGATTAACAAGCGTTGGGTTCTCTATGGTTACCTGTGCATTGTCACAGGCATTGATAACCATTTCGTATAATGAGAACTCAGGCTCAAACATAATTTGAGCACAGTGATGTAACGCACTAATAGGAATAACTGCCTTTTCCGCAAGTGGATGCACGCTAGGTAAAACCACTACCATAGGTTCGGTATGGATGGCTATTCCTTCAAATTCTTGATTGAGTTCAATGATGCCTGTTGCGAGTTCGATCTCACCTTGTTTAAGAGCGGATGTTTGCTCCACACCACCACGAACTAAGAGTTGGGTGTGAATTTGAGGGTAGCGTTGACGATATTTGGCGATGATTGGTGCAAACAGTTCTGCGCTGCCAAGTGGTGCCAGTCCTAGTTTTAATTCACCTTTATTTAACCCTTTAAGCGCATCGAGTGCGGTAAATAGTTCACGTTTGGTATCTAATAGCTTTTGCGCGTATTGATAAACCAATTGGCCGTGAGTGGTTAGTGTGACCGCTGTTCCCCGTTTACCACGTAGCAGCAGGGGAAGTTCTAATTCAGCTTCTAATTGGTTTATTGATTTAGATAGCGCAGGTTGACTGATATGGATTTTAGCTGCTGCTCGGTTAAACCCTTTGCTGTTAACGATCTCCACAAAATAATGCAGTGTCTTCAGATCCATATTTTAATTTCTTTTGGTTATTCAGTTGATAAATAATATTCATTTTTTTTATTAATAGTGCAAGCGTAAAATCATCACATTACAATCATTTCGGTTTAAGACTCGGTCATGAATGACTCTATTTTATCATTAAAACGTCTTTTTCAGGTGTTACTGCAAGTAAGCTTACTTTGCTTGATTGCGTTATCGGCGCAGTGGCTGGTTGAGCTGTTTTCTCTACCCATCCCGAGTAGTGTTGTGGGCTTAGGAGGGTTATTGTGCTTATTAGCGCTCAATTGGTTGCCCGAACGATTTGTCGCTGTTGGCGCTGCTTGGTTACTTGGGGAGTTGCTACTATTTTTTATTCCACCAGTGATTGCTTCTCTTCATTATGCTCCGCTGTTTGAACAATATGGTGTCAGCCTAATGCTGACCTTAGTGCTTGGTAGCACTAGTGTTTTACTCATAACAGGGTTTGTTATCGATAGAGTGTTTCGCTTTGAACGACGTCATAATCGTGCCAAAAGAGTCTTTGCTCCGATTGAACATTCTAAGGTAGCTGGTCACTAATATGTTGCAGTATCTCTCCTCTCAAAGCGTTGCCGTGTTGTGCTTACTTGCCACGCTAGTATGCTACTTTGTTAGTAAGCGTTTATACCGCACTTTTCGTCAGTGGTGGTTATCACCCATGATTATAACCCCCACAAGCTTACTCACTTTGGTAGTGCTATTTGCGATCCCTCTGCCAACTTATTTTGCTTATAGTCATTACTTAAGTGCCTTGTTGGCTCCGGCGACCATTGCCTTTGCACTGCCAATTTATAGAGAGAGACGTTTGATTGCACGTTATCCATTGACCATCAGTTTAGGCGTGATAACGGGTTTGCTTGTTGGCTTGCTTTCATCTTGGTTGTTAGTGAAATTGATCTATTTACCACCAGAATTATCTCACAGCATGTTGGTTCGCTCGGTGTCTACGCCATTTGCTTTAGAGGCTACATCAGCATTTGGTGGCGTTCCCGATTTGACGGCAATGTTAGTGTTAATTACTGGCGTCTTGGGGATGCTACTGTGTGGGCCGGTTTTTAAATTGGCTAGCGTCAGAAGCCCTCTGGCGAAGGGCGCAGCCTTAGGAGCTTCGGCTCATGGTGTTGGCGCAGCAAAAGCAGCTGAACTTGGACAAGAGGAGGGCGTTGTCGCAAGCCTCACCATGATCTTGACAGGAATAACTATGGTAATTGTCGCACCATTTTTTGCCTATATTCTAATATAGACATTATCGGCGTCTATTACGCTATTGGGATTTAAGTAATGTGGCGCATAACTTTACGAAATCAGATGAAGTGACAATTCCTTTTATTTTGTGGTGTTCATCAACGACTGGCAGACAACCGAGTTTGTTATTAATAAAGTAATCAACAACCACAACTAGGGGCTCATCTAAAGCCAACTTTTGAAATTCAGACTCCATAATCTCTTTGACTAAGGTTTTACGCTCTTTTCTATCTAACGCCCCACTACCGTAATGTGTCAGCATATGAACTACGGTAGAGATCATTTTCTTGTGGGTTAGTATGCCAACTAAATCACCACTTTCCTCGCTGATAACGGGGAGATGCCTTACGCTGCGGCTTTGCATTAGCAGGTGTGCGTCTTTTGCCGTTGCCTGATCGCTAATACAGATAGGCTCTGCAGTCATAATGTCACTCACTTTCATGGTTTACTCCCTCAAGATATCGATAAGTAAAGCATAACAGTTTTGTTGGATATCGTCCTGTTCACTAAAAGGGTTTTCGAGGTATTTCCATCTTGAGTGTGAGCGGAATTATCACCTGTTTCAATACCATTAAGGGGCCTGACAATATCCTCTTGAAAGTTGCCTATCATTAATAAATCTGCAACATCAGTCACTGATAATTAAAAGCCATTAGACCTCTTACTAGCAATAAAAATAATAATGCGTGTTTCTCTTCGATGTGGTAGTTACCAAGCTCACTAGATGTAAGATGAGATCTGAAGGGATAACCGGCATAATTAAAGGAATAACAATGAAAACAAATTATTCGCGCAGGGACTTTTTGGCAATGTCGGCTAAAGGTGTTGGAGCCGCTGTCGTTTCATACGGACTCATGGGGTGTTCGAACAGCGCTAAAGATGATGAAACGTCGAGTGCTGAGGTACAGTTTCAGCATGGTGTAGCCAGTGGCGACCCTATGCATAATGCCATAATTTTGTGGACGCGAGTTACACCAGATATCGACGCTGATATTAGCGTTAGCTGGGAGATCGCAACCGATGCTGAATTTACTGATTTAGTGGGTAACGGTGAGACGGTGACGAATAAAGATCGTGATTACACCGTTAAAGTTGATGCTATTGGTTTAGATTCGGGAACTCATTATTACTACCGATTTAAAGCTGGTGATAAGGTGTCTAACATCGGATTGACTAAGACGTTACCAGAGGGTGCCGTCGATAGTGTTAAGTTAGCCGTGATGTCTTGCGCTAACTTTCCAGCGGGTCATTTCAACGTATATCAATTAGCCAGCCAAATCGATTCTCTTGATGCAGTGGTGCATCTTGGTGATTACATCTATGAGTATGGACGTGGTGGCTATGCCAGTGAGAATGCAGCAGCGCTTGGCCGAGAGGTGTTGCCAGCGGGAGAATTATTGACTCTTGAAGATTACCGTACGCGCTATGGGCAATATCGCAGTGATGCATCACTTTCAGGCCTGCATTCGAAGGTCCCTTTCATTACTGTATGGGACGATCATGAAGTGGCTAATGATACTTGGTCTGATGGCGCCGAAAATCATAACGAGGGTGAAGGTGATTTCGACGCGCGTAAAGCCGCAGCACTTCAGGCCTATTTTGAGTGGTTACCTATTCGTCCTTGGACAGAGGGGAATCATGAAGAGATCTATCGTTCCTTTAGTTTTGGTGATTTAGTTGACTTACATATGCTTGATACTCGTCTTTTGGCGCGTGACAAGCAGTTAGATTATGCTGACTACATTGATGACGCTACTAATAGCATGGATAGCGCTCGCTTCATGGCTGATGTGACTAGCAGTGAGAGAACCATGCTAGGAGCTGATCAACTGCAGTGGCTTCAAGCTAATTTACTTACTTCAACCGCTAAATGGCAGGTGTTAGGGCAACAAGTCTTAATGGGCACCATGATGTTGCCTGCAGCGATAGCGACACAAAAGCTGACGGTATATCAATACGCTGAATTAGGTGCGTTGGCACAACTTGCCGCCCGCGCTGCTGCGAACGATCCGACATTAACAACACAGGAATACAGTTATTTAATTGGTAATCAGCATAAGTTAACACCTGAGGTGATGGGGCTGTTACAGCTGCCATCTATCCCTTATAACTTAGATGCTTGGGATGGTTACGCTTATGAGCGAGAAGTTATTTTAGCGACGGCTAAGGCTGCAGCAGCTAATCTGGTTGTTATCGCCGGTGATACTCACAATGCTTGGGCTAATGAAATATCTGATAGTCATGGAGATGTTGTTGCTGTTGAATTTGCGACGAGCTCGGTGTCTTCTCCTGGGCTCGAGTATTATTTGGGTATAGAGGCGGAGCAGCAAACGGTGACAGAAGCCGGTATTGTGGATCTTGTTGATGGCCTAAAGTATACCAACTTGCGTGATCGTGGATTTATGTTGCTCAGCTTCAATCAAACTCAAGTCCGAAGTGATTGGCATTATGTTGATACCTTGATGTCTACCGAGTTTAATGAAGCGACTGATAAGCATTTTGCTGCGGTTACTGTGTTGGGAGAACCTGCAATAACCCCAGTTTAATCCTTCTTTTTATAATAAAAATTAAAGCTGCCGTCAGGCGGCTTTAATTTTTGACTAAAAGACCATTCTGTATCGACATTTTGCTATTTTGTTCTGCAGTTTGAGTGATTTTAGTATAAAATCCAGCTCCAAAATCTCGTTGCTAATTTTTAACCGTTTTGAGCATCAATCCGGTTTAATTGTGCTACGTTGAATTTGGGCGAAAGCTAATCTTTCTGATTAGTTCTTTACCTACTCATAACGCTAAATATAACAAGATGGGGACGGTCTGATGTCTGAAAAACACTTTATTACTGCACAGAAGTTGCTTGAGGATTCTTTTCGCTTAGCGGCACAGGTTTATGAAAGTGGTTTCAGACCACAATTTATCGTTGGGATATGGCGTGGTGGTGCTCCAATTGGTATTGCAGTTCAAGAGTATTTTGATTTTAAGAAGGTAGATACAGATCATATTGCCGTTAGAACCTCTTCTTATTATGGAATTAATCAACAAAGCAAGCAGATTAAAGTACATGGTCTGCACTATATTGTTGAAAATGCCAATGCGGATGACGGCCTGCTAATCGTAGATGATGTATTTGATTCTGGGCGTAGTATTCATGCGTTAAAAGAGAAGTTACAAGAGTTAATGCGTCTTAATATGCCAACGGATGTACGTATTGCTTGCCCCTATTACAAGCCAAAGAATACTGCCGTTGAATTAAAACCTGATTATTTTATTCATGAATCTGAAGAGTGGTTAGTCTTTCCCCATGAAGTGTCTGGTTTAACGCCTGAAGAACTTGCAGAGGGGAAAGGTGATCTTAAGAATATCAAGCATTTATTTGTATAGTTATCAATAGGCTGGCATATTAGTTTGCTTAAACAGAACTAGACTCGTAGCCAGAAAAATGCCACCTAATTTTAGGTGGCATTTTTGTTTTATAAGCGGTCTATTTCATCACCTAATTGATAAGATTTATCGGTGACGATTTTCTCTAGGGTTACGACGCGATCTTTTAACTTCCCTAGTTCAGCTTTTAAGGTGTCGATTTCTTGATTGTCTATATTGGCGTGGCGTTTGTTGTACTCCTTATAACCACTAATGGCAAAGCCACCGATCATCGCTATCGCTGCAATTTCAAAAGGTCCCATTGTTTTCTCCCTTAACCTCAATTTTTATAAACTTTCAGATACAAACTTTCTTATACGGATTGGTATTAATCACTATTGATAATGCTAAGCAAAGCTTGGGCCAGTTTTATCTTGTTGATTTTATAAGTTATTGGTGTATTACTGTTTTTATTCTGACTAACTATTCGCTAAATTAACTAACTATTTAGAGTTCCAGCGACTATCTCCAACTCTTGCTAATGATACTTTTACTGAAATATGCGCTCTTTAACCAATAAGCACTGTTTTTCTGTTTGTAAAGCGCGCTCGAGCCCTTGCTTAGTTACTTGGCTTAAATGGGATTCATTATTGAGTGTGTGTGTTAGCTTTGCGACGCTGGCATAAGAGCAGTTCATCGGTAAAAGGAACTGAGTATATAACCGCATAAACTCGGGACTATTGCGTTTATCTACTTCGGTAAGCTCTGCTAATCGTTGTTCTGCGGTCGCTTGGCTTAGTGCTTTCTGTTCGCTAGGATACAGTTGCTTCATTACCAGCGTTAACTTATCTAGCATCAAAGGATCGCTATTAGCATCATGTTGTTGTACTCGCTCAAACCATCGACGCTTTTGAGTTGCTTTAGGCTGGGCGACTTCAGCACTCATTGCATATTTTGCTGCTATTTCAGAGCTATCAACTTGCTTCTCTTTAAAGAGTAACCGTTGAGCACCAGAGTAATCGTATCGGTTGAGATGGATAATGATCGCCCAGCGCTGTTTCTGATCGAGGTTGATGCCAGTGAGTTGTTCGGTTCCAGCGAGTAGCGCTGCAAGGTGTTGGATAGCTTGGTGGCTAGTCGCGAAGTTTATATAGGCATTAAACCATAAGGATTTTATCTGATCTTGGGTTTGAGTCATGGTGAGGCGCAGGCTCATCTGTTCCAGAGCTCGCAGCGCTTTTTGACTATAACTTTGCTGGTTAGGGCTCATCTGTTCTAATAGTGCTTTAGTCTGCTCTAGTTTGTCGATCAGTTGCGCTAATACCATAGGTTGTTGTTCATGGGGCGCATTTATCAATACGCTGCCTAAAAATCGATTAAGAGGTAGATCTCCTTCTAGTACACTGCCCCATAATGTTTGCCAAAGCATGCTCCGCAGTTGTGCATTTTCAATTTTATGCAGATGTATTAGCGCGGTTTCAAGTGAGCGAGGGTCGAGTTTTACCCTGACATAGCCTAAGTCTTCGTAATTGGGAAAAACAAGATCTGGACATCTAATACCTTGTAGACGTTTGATATTAGTGGTCTGGCCATCGTAAGTGACAGTGGATATCAGATTGGGATGCAGTGCTTGGCGACCTAAGGTAAATAGGCCGAGTTTGACCTTTTGTTGTCTCAGGACTGAGCTGTCATCACTTGCGCTCTGATTGATGGAAAGATAACTAATACGGTTATTATTGCACTGGTACTGTGCTTCAATTTGATTAACACCACTTCGATAGAACCAATTCGTTGTCCAATCATCCAATGGGCGTTTGGTTGATGCAGCAAGCGTTGCCATAAATTCATTGAGAGTGGCAGTCCCATACTGGTATTGCTTCAAGTATTGATTTAACCCTTGGTAAAACGGTTTTTCACCTAATAAAAAGCTAAGTTGAGTAAGTAAGGCTACTCCTTTTTTAATGGTGCTAGGGGGAACTCCCTCATCGACCTGCTGACTGGTGGTTACTGCGGTCTCTATAGGTTGACTATTATCCCGTTCATCAATCTGATAAATATCATATTTATCTTGATAATCGATTGCTGCGCTAGGTTTTCCTGCCAGTGATTTGTTAGCCATAAAAGTCGCAAGGCTTTGGCTAAACCATAGATCGTCCCACCACCTTAAAGTGACAAGGTTACTGAACCATTGCTCTGCAATCGCTCGTGACACGACAAAGTGAAGTTGTTTGGTTTCTAGCGTTGGCTCCTCAAAAGTGCTGACAGCGGCATTTGCCATCATGCTTTGTGGTAGCTTGGGGACTAGCAGTTGATCATATTTAGAAAATGGATATGGAATGCCTAATTGTTGTTGATAGAAGGTTAGTGCCTGCCTAGTTTGCTCAAACCACTGGGCTGAATCGACTTGCTCGGCAATTGATTGGCGAGCATATAAGTTGATGGGCAGTTGCTCTAGTTCGGTGCGCCAATGCTTGTAGGGCCCAGCATGCAGCGAAAAGCTGTGTGGACTAATTGGTTGAGTTGCAGCGAATTGCCAGCGGGTAGCAGAGTCACCTTTAGTGTGATTGCTAGAAGTGCTGGCACTTATCACCGTCCAACCATTTGGGGCCGTAACCGTTAGGTCATATACGGCTTTCAGATCGGGTTGGTCAAACTGAGGCACCATCATTTGTGCGCTTGACGGTAAAAAGTGAGAGTAGAGATAAGTATTACCATCAATCGGATCAGTGTATCGGATCAGACCTTGATCAGTCTGGCTGTATGGCTTACGAAACTGAAGGCTAATTTGGTTGTTACCATGATTTAGCAGGGCGGCAGAGATACTCAAACGCTTGCCATCGTAATTGGGATAAACTTTGCTGCCGTTAATGGTAAAAGCGGTCACATTGGCTTGGTTAAAATCGAGGGCCAAAGGTTGCTCGGTATCACTTAGATTAAAGCTAATTAAGGCATTACCACTAAATTGTCGTGGGTGAGTTAATTCCAAATCAAGCTGATAATTTACATCACTGACCCGTTTGGCTCGCAGCAGGGCTTGCTGTGCACTCATGCTGTGATTTTGGTTTAAAACCAAATTTGGCTTTGGATTTGTGGTGCTTTGACAGGCAGTAAGCAATAGTGATATTACGCCAACAATACAAAGCTGAATCAGTTTCAAAACGGGACCCTTAATGATTAAATATCGCGGCTATTTTTAACCTGATGGCATAAAAAAACCAGCACTTTTGCTGGTTTTTTAAATCTGTTCTAAATTAATACCGTTAGCCATTACATGCCAAGAAAAGACTTAGACTTCACCTTGCGGATCTCTTTTTCATCAGACCATTCAATCAGCCCTGTTTCAAGGTCCATTAGACGCATGGTCATTTTATAATAGACATCTTTAGTACTGCCATCTTGCTTAACGATGCTAGATAGGTTGCCGTATAACATAAAGTGGGCACCAATTTGGCGGCCAAAGTTGATTGCAGTTGATGGATCGACCATGCCTGAGTTGTTTTGGTAGTCGAGCTGTTTACGTACCGCATCGACTTTTGTCATATCGATAAAACGGAATTTACCTGAGCGTAATAGCTTGTTACTAATCGAGTCGGTAACCGATTCAGTATCGATATGTTCTGAGGTTTTATTCTTAATCTTATCAACAAAAATGATTGGACGGTCATTTGCTGTCATGGCCACCACTGGAGGGAAAGTTAGCATACTGTCGACCATTTTAGCGGTTATCGCTTGTAGATCGGTGGAACCGAAGTTTTCATTGACGGTTTCTACTTCAGTCGCATCACCGTATTGGACCTTTGATTGACAGCCTGCGAGACCGATTGCCACTGCAATGATAAATAGAAGTTTGAACTTTTTCATAAAATACCGATTCCTATAAGTAGATTAAATGATTATTGAATAAAAGCGGGTGTAATTACCAGTATCTATTATCCAAATTAATGTTGTTTTACCACTTTGTACCTCGATGCTTTGTGGCGCGCGTTGGTCGAGCGCTATTTGATAGCTTCCTGAGGAGACATATTTCCTCGCTATTTGTGCCTGTCTCGGTAAAGTTAGCCAACTGCGTCTATCTGCTTGCTCCGAGACCACATTAAAAATTTGCATGGCTATTGCTACCGCATCAATTTCATTGTTGCGTTGCTTCGATTTACTTTGAACGCTTTTAGTCATCTCTGATTTAGCATAGACCCTAGCTGCTTGCCTAAAAAGGGTTGCGGGCAGATCTTCTTTTAATGCTGTAATGGCGAGCGCATCAATACTGGCTATAGGCGCTGTGGTCAAAACGGTACCTAAGCCGGTGATCTCGCCTGGTTTAGTTGCCATTCGGTTAGGAAAATAGGTCGCTAAAGATGCAGTTTGCCAGTTGCCATTTATCGTAAATGGCACTGTGAGGCTTTGCTTTTCTGGAACAAAGCCACGTTCTAACAGAATGACGACTTGCCCTTGCTGCTTACTTGCAGTCTTAGCTTCTCCCCAGCGACGCTTAAATTCATCATATTGAGGCATCGATAACTGCTGTGCTAAACGTACTAGGTCTTGCTGAAGGTAAGGGTTGTTAGGCGTTATTTGAGCCGCTTTTCGATAATCGATAAAAGCATCGTTTGGTTGCCCTAATAATTCATATAATAGGCCAGTGGTATAATAGCTGTAAGCATTCAAAAATGAACTCGTTGTAGCGCCCGCTGCGTTGGCGAGTCTATCCATCTCGTTGTCAATGGTGCCATTTGCCATTGATTGTACTGATTTTTGTGACTTCTGATAACGAGATTGCTCTAGGCTCTGTAGCTCATTACTGCGGCGAACTTCGACTAATGCACCTTGGGCATCACCGCTAAACAGATAATTGAGCGCTTGGTATTGATGCAACATTATCCGCTCAAAGCCGGGACCTCGGTATGGAATAACGTTGTCGTTGATAAATAAACTGCTGGCAGTAGCGCCTAAATCACTAGCACTCAGCACAGCCTTGTCATCAAATTTCTCATACGCCGCAACGGCTTTAGCGTAGTAGCTTTTACTGGCCTCAAAATCACCTTCTAACTGAGCGACTCGGCCAGCTTCTTGAGCATATAGTAAGCCATCGGCACCACTGAGCTTGTCATCAAATTGCAGATAGCTATTCGTTGTGGTTGGTGAGTTTAGTTGCGCCTTAATCGGCGCAATTTGAGAAGGATAATTAATGAATATACTGTTGAAGGCGCAACCTGACAGACTTAAACTCAGTAAAGTGGCAACCAAAAACTGTTTCATTACCTATGCACCTTAATGGCTCTAGCGTGTTGAGTTATCGCCATACTATTTAATACCCCTTGATTGGTTTCCATGCTCGGTTAATAGCGATATCGATACCGAGCTATAATGGAGCGTTATCAGTAGTGTGGTGGAGGAGTCTCTTCAGCCTGGCTGGCCATATTGCTGGGTTCAACCTGTTGTATTTTACTGATAAGTATGCGTAGCTTTTCTTGTTGTTCATTGACCAACTCGTTGAGTTTTATCACCTGTTCATCAAGTGCATCAATTGTGCTTTCTTGAAAGGCGAGTTTCATTTCCAGTTCTTCAATTCTTTGTTCTAGTTGCACCAATCTTTTCCTCTATTGGGCGGGGATTGCCCAAGTTTCTAATAAGCCATTACTGCTAATGCTCATAACTTGATTATTTTGCGCTTCAGCGACAGAGTATACTACGGCTCCTTTGTTTTGAGCATGCTCTGTAAGGTTAACTCGCCAATTAGCCAGCAATTTCCCATTTGAAACTTGCCAATACATCACTTCACGCGCGGGGGACCCAGTAAGTAGGCTTGTATTGTCTTTGGTAAACCTTGCGGATGAAAAGTTCATTGTTCGGCGATTAATCTTCAATTGACTTAACTGCTGACCATTTTTAGTTTGCCAAATAATACCTTGGTTGGTGCTATCAGAACCAAACGCAAGTTGACCATCGTTACTGATGCTCACTTTAAGCACTCGACTCGGTAGTTGCCATCGATATATTGGTTGTCCCGTTTGCGCGCGCCATAAAATCACCTGATTATCATTGGCCCCTGTGAGCGCAAGCCGTCCATCATTGGAGATGGAGACGCTATTGACCTTCTCCGTATGGCCGAGAAATTTAATCAAGCGGTTTTCTTTGGGTGCTAAAGACATCACGCTGCCATCGGTCAAGCCAACTAAAAGTGCACCAGTATTGGCCAGTGAAACAGATTGCCCTGTGGATGGTAGCGACCACCAACCTAAAGATTGCCCATCTTCAAGATTCCAAAGGGCGACGGAGTCTCGACTTAGCGATGCGGCATATTTGAGATTATTCGAAATTGCGGTGTCGATAGCTTGTTCGTTGTGTTTACCATGAAACCATTGATAACGCTGGGTGTTAGATTTTAGCTCCCATAGCTGTAAGTTACTGCGGGCTGTGCTGAGCAGTAAAAACCTGCTACCAGCTGAGAGCGTAGCGCTATATCCTGGCTCATAGATAATCGGAGTCGCGTTAGGTTTTGGCTGACAGGCTGTGATAATAGAGCAAATTAGCAGCAAACTGCTTTTTTTCATGAACTTGTCCCTAAAGATATTGTCTGTAGCTCAAGTGTTATTGCATTATGCTGTTTAAAAGCGTCACGCTATGCTGAATGTTGAGTCGTACTCATATAGCTTAGATTAAACATCAGCAATGTAATTGGAATATGTTAATTAACTAGTATAGAGTGGTTCGTCTTATAACAGTAAGGTTATTGTAACCACAAGAAAATACTGAGGAAGCTTTAATGAAGTCGATTTACAAAATTTCTCTGGTCGCGCTAGCAGTGGTAGGTTTAACTGCTTGTAATCAAGAAGAAAAAACAACAACTGCGCCAGAAGTTAAGTTAGAAACAGCTGCGCAAAAGCAAGCATATAGTGTCGGTGCTTCGATTGGTAAGTACATGTCAGGACACATTAAAGAGCAAGAAGAATTAGGTTTACCGGTTGATCGCAGTCTAATCATTACTGGTTTTAGCAATGGGCTTAGTGATGAGCTCAAGCTGACTGAAGAAGAGATGCAAACGGTTCTTCAAAGTTTAGATGAAACTTTAAATCAAAAGCGTCAAGCACAAGCAGCTGCTTTAGCTGAAAAAGCACAAGCAGAAAGCAAAGCTTTCCTCGAGGCGAATAAGGCGAAAGAGGGTGTGGTTACTACTGAATCGGGTCTTCAATATGAAGTGTTAACATCTGGTACTGGTGAAAAACCCGCTGCTGAAGACACTGTTGAAGTCCATTATGTGGGAACACTAATTGACGGAACTGAGTTTGATAGCTCTATTGCGCGCGGTGAGCCGGCTAAGTTTCCATTGAACCGTGTTATTCCTGGTTGGACCGAGGGGGTGCAGTTAATGCCTGTCGGTGCTAAGTATAAGTTTGTTATTCCTGCTGAGCTTGCCTATGGTAATCGAGATACAGGTAGTATCCCTGCAAATTCAACCTTGATATTTGAAGTGGAACTGCTCTCTATTGAAAAAGCTGCTGCGCCAACAGCAGATGCTGCGGCGGCAAAGTAAGCGATAGCTAAACACTAAAAGGGCGCATAGCGTCCTTTTTTGTGTCTGGATTTTAGTCGCTTGATAGATCTTTTTTGATTACGTCAATTTACCGAGCTAGATAACTACGCATTTCCCATTAGCTTGAGTTAAAATTTGCACATAGTTGTTTTGGGATTTTGGTTATGGAATATGAGTTTCGCCGTAATACGTTAACTGGCACGTTAGTCGCCAATTTTTCGATGGACCATGAGATCATGGGGCTGTGGTTTGTCGATGAGCTGGGCGAGGACAGTCAATTATGTCAGCAATTACAAAATACCATATTACTTTTACAACAAAGTGCGATAAGTGATAAACGTTTTGTGGGTAAGGCGATTTCGATTGAACTAGATAGTGAACAAGTTCGCGTATTTGCTAATGTGTTAGAGATGGGAGATGAGGTTGAACTCGATGAATCCATGTCTTTCTATAATGGTGAATCAGAAGCTTTTTGTGGTTTAGAGGATTTTGCAGCAGCCTTGGATAGTTGGCAGGCATTTATTAAGGATAGCCGCTAAGACAGGCATTAAACCGAAATAGTAAAGGCAGCGTTAGCTGCCTTTACTATTTAAAAACCGTCAAGGTTCAATTGACAGAGTTTATTGATTTAGGTAACGCACCGCCATTTCTGTACGAGATTTAGCATTGGCTTTTCTGAGTAAATTCTTTACGTGAACCTTTACGGTTCCTTCACTGATATGGAGTTGTTCGGAGATGACTCGATTGCTTTTGCCTTCTGCCAGCAATTCTAAAATCTGTAACTCCCTAGGCGTTAAGCTATCAATCCAAATCTGCTCATCTTCACTATCTTTACGCTCATAAAGAAACTCCTCTACAGAATCAGAGATCACTCGGTGACCTTGCATTGCATTTTTGAGTTTTTCGAGGAGTAGATCGGGCTCAGTATCTTTAAGTAAGTAGCCGTCAGCTCCAGCTTTTACCAAGCGAACAACATCTTGTTTGGCGTCAGATACGGTGAGAATAACGATACGGCTGGTGACCCCTTCTTGCCGCAGGGCATTAAGGGTATCTAGTCCGGTCATTCCTTTCATATTGAGATCGAGTAATACGATATCTGGCTCATCTTCAGCAGTGGAAGATAGCGCATCTAATCCGCTACCCGCTTCGCCAAAAAGAGTAAAATCAGTGTCTGATGCGATGAGTTGGCAGATCCCTCGGCGTAATAAAGGATGGTCATCTACCACGAGTACTGAGTAAGGTTTGCCCATTTTTAACTCTCCAGCGGCTGTATGCTGTATAAAAAAATTAATGTGTGCTACCTAAACCGACTATTGGTCAGGTGCTTTTTCTGGCGGAAAAAGTAAGGTTACTGTGGTGCCGCCATTATCATTGCTAAAAAAGTCTACTATACCAGAAAGCCTGCTGGCGCGCTCATGCATAATTCCAATCCCAAAATGTTGATCTCGTTCTTTTAATTTATCGACGCCAACACCATCATCGCTGATGCTAATGCGAACATTAGCACCTTCGGTCACGCAAGAAATGTCGATATGTTTGGCATTGGCATGCTTAATTGCGTTTAGGGTCGCTTCTCTGGTGAGCTGCAATACATGTATATGCTGATGAGCGCCGAGTAATTGCATCGGGAGCTTATAGTCGAGTGTGATCTCGGCTGTTGATTGACTGCGGAGTTGATCTAGCATCGCCTCTATTGCATGGTTAAGATTCGGATCATTAATGGTTAAGCGAAATGTGGATAGTAATTCTCTAAGCTGCACGTAGGCTGTATTTACCCCTTCATTGATTTCGCTAAGCTGTTGTTCTACTTGAGGGCTACGGCATTGATCATTTAACCCTTTAGACAGCAGGCTAACTTGGATTTTTAGAAATGAGAGCAGTTGCCCTAATGAGTCGTGCAACTCCCTTGCAATGACTCCTCTCTCTTCCATTAAGGCTAACTGTTGACGTTGTTCGCCCGCGTTATAGATAACAATTGAACGAGCAAGCATGATGGCGAAGTTTTCAAATAGTGCATGATTGATCCCTCCGTTTGCTGCAACTTCGAGATACCCTAGCTCATTTTCAGCGAATTTTAGGGCAAAGCGTATCTGTGCTATGGATGAACGCGGCCAGCCCCCATCAGCCTCGATGCAGAGCTGTTCATCTTCATCTTGTACTATGATCACTCTGATAAACGTGCTTGGTTCATGTGCTCTTAATTGGTTGAGTGCCTGTCTTATCGTATTTTTTTCAAGCTTACCTGAATGCAGCATGACGAGGTTGTCATAGAGTAATTTGAGTTCATTGTTGGCTCGGGTTAATGCGAAGGTTTTCTCTTTAACTTGATTCTCGAGGTTGTCATATAGACTTGATAGTTCCAGGGCGCTCGTGGCGAGTGCATTACTAAGCGCACTTAGCTCTATATATTCGCTTTGAGGTACATCGACATTAAAATTTCCCTTAGATATGGTGTTTGCTGACTCCATTAGCTGATGCAATGGTTTGACGACTTTTCGCTTGGTATAGCGGACGGCGAAAAAGGCGATCAACAACATTAGGCTTAAGCCTGCAATTTGGCTTGCGGTGAGCAGTTTTAGTTTAAAGGCGGCATGTTGTTCAGTCTCAAGAACCAGAAGGTCGATCGTATCAACAAAATCCTTGAGTGCAGAGGCATAAAGGCGAGAGTTTTCCTCTTCAATATAGGCTTTCATCACCTTCCACTTTTGGATCACTAACAGATACTGCTCTCCTAGAACATCTGGGGCCATCCAACTTAATGACCGCTTAAGTGCGTTGGAATAAAGGGTTGTTTCAAACTCTTTAATTTTCTCATCGGCATCAGCACTACCCGAGTTTGCATAAAACATCAGGCGATAACTCTGCATCCGCAAAGACCCTGAGGCATTAATCGCTCTAGCGTCACCTAGGCTGTATGCCAAATTAGCGATAGCAAAGGTTGCCAGCCCGCTGGAAAGTAAAATAAAGGTTAACATTAACCCAAAAATTGTGGAGGTAAGACTACCTTTCTTCATCTATTTAGAACTCATTAATTTATTTCAGAATTTAGTGATTATCCACTACACCGCTTTATTAGTCTTCGTGCATTAAATTAACATATTGGTAAAAGTGTGACGTACAACACATTCACATTATGATCTAACTCAAATTTTACCCAGGATACCCCATAAGAGGTATATTTTAAGTGCGGGTTAAAGGCTAACTTTGGCCATGGAGATGATGTGGTTATTAAGACTACAATAAAAGTAACACGGAGATGAGATGGTGAAAACATTAACTAAGAAAACCTTTGCACTAAGTGCTTTGGTCGCGGCAAGCCTTATGGCTACTGGCGTGATGGCGAGCGAAAAAACAGAGCCTCGTAATGAAGTTTATAAAGATAAGTTTTCTAAGCAGTACGATAGTTGGCATGACACTGCTGAGAGCAAAGAAGTCGTCGATATGCTCGAGAAAGTGCCTAGCTTAGTCGTACTTTGGGCTGGTTATGGTTTTGCCAAAGATTATAATGCGCCACGTGGCCACATGTATGCCGTCACTGATGTTCGTAATACACTGCGCACCGGTGCACCTAAATCAGCCGAAGATGGTCCAATGCCAATGGCATGTTGGTCTTGTAAGAGTCCTGACGTACCTCGCGTGATCGAAGAACAAGGTGAAGATGGTTACTTCACTGGTAAGTGGTATAAAGGTGGCGCTGAAATCGTTAACACTATCGGTTGTAGTGATTGTCATGAGAAAGGTTCTTCTAAACTACGTATGTCTCGTCCATTCGCCGATCGCGCAATGGCAACATTAGGCACACCATTTGATAAAGCGTCTAAGAAAGATAAGCAATCTATGGTTTGTGGTCAGTGTCACGTAGAGTACTACTTCGAGAAGACTAAAGATCGCAAAGGGTTTGTTAAGTTCCCTTGGGATATGGGCACAACCGTTGAACAGATGGAAGTCTACTACGACAACATGGAGTTCGCTGATTGGACGCACGCCGTATCTAAGACGCCAATGTTGAAAGCACAACACCCAGGTTATGAAACTTGGAAGCTTGGTGTACATGGTCAGAACAATGTGACCTGTGTTGATTGCCATATGCCTAAAGTTAAAAATGCTGAAGGTCGTAAGTTTACCGACCACAAAGTAGGTAACCCATTCGATCGCTTCGAAGAGACATGTGCTACTTGTCACTCTCAAAGCAAAGAGTTCATGGTTAACTTGACTAAAGAGAAGCAAACTAAGGTTAGTGATCTTAAGGCTCGAGCTGAATCTCAGTTAGTTAAAGCTCACTTTGAAGCGAAAGCGGCATGGGATGCTGGTGCAACTGAAGCTGAAATGAAGCCGATTCTTATGGATATTCGTCATTCACAATGGCGTTGGGATTATGCAACAGCATCTCATGGTGTAGCCGCTCATGCTGCAGATGAAGCACTGCGTATTCTTGGTACTTCAGTAGATAAAGCGGGTGATGCACGAGTTAAACTTGCTCAACTACTTGCTGCTAAAGGCGTGAAGCAACCAATTGCTATTCCTGATGTATCTACCAAAGCCAAAGCGCAAGCTGCGCTAGGTATGGATATGAAGAAGATGAACGCTGCGAAAGAAGAGTTCAAGAAAACTACATTGCCTAAGTGGGATGAAGAGGCTAAGAAGCGCGAAGCAACTTACTAAGCCATATTATTTAGTAAAAGTGTTTTAGTAAAAACCCTGGTTAGATAACCAGGGTTTTTTTATGCGATTAACCACTATTTAATCATCTTAAGTAAGGCTTTAAAGCGTTCACCGCTAGCGTGCTGTTGAAGTTCAAACAGCAGAGATTCACAGTTTGTTACTTTAGCGCCATATTGGGTCATCATCTGAATACCAAGTTGCTTATTCTCAGCGGTACGAGAAGATACTCCATCGGCAATCACGTTGACTTCAAAACAATTATCTAATAAATCTCTACATGTTTGATAAACACATATATGCGTCTCAATCCCCGCCATTAATACCTGTTTGCGATCATGACGCTCCATGGCTTCACGAAAAGCCTCAGTATGCCACGCACTAAAATGTGCTTTAGCTATCGGTTGATATTTAGGTGAGAGCAGTGTTTGAAGGTTTTGGCTGGTTGCTCCGAGTTTATCTGGTAGTTGTTCAAGCCAAACAACGGGAATTTCAAATAATTCAGCTGCTTTAATTAAGGTTTCCAACTTGTTCGTCATTGTTTCTGCTTGATGCATCATTTGAGCGAGTTTGCCCTGCACATCAACGATGACGAGTACACAATCTTGTGGTGTCAACATAGTTACCTCCTATTTTTTGGTGTCCCATCATACCGATAAAGACTATTTTACCAATCCGTCATAGGTCGAATAAACACTGCCCGTTTTTTGTGCGCTAGCTGCATGTTTGCACCTTATTGGTGCGTAGGTGTGTTCAAATTTGGCAGCGCAACAAGTTAACAGTATGTATTTTTTATGTTTTTACTTTTGGCCTGATGCTTGAATTGTTTTTTTTATAACAAAACTACAATTACGAGCCGGAGGCTGGAATGAAACTAATCAGCGCAATAATCAAACCATTTAAATTGGATGATGTACGAGAAGCAATAGCTGGGTTGGGTATAGAAGGGATGACCGTCACCGAGGTGAAAGGATTTGGCCGCCAAAAAGGGCATACAGAATTGTATCGTGGGGCAGAGTATCAGGTCGATTTCTTACCTAAGGTGAGACTTGATATCGCCACCAAAGCTGAAAATGTTGATCATCTGATTGAGTCGATCGTTTCAGCTGCGCGAACTGGCAAGATAGGCGACGGTAAAATTTTTGTTACGGATCTGGATCAGGTTGTCCGTATCCGTACTGGCGAACTCGATAACGAAGCACTTTAAGAGGATTAGATAATGGAAGAGTTAAAGGCACTGGGTGCAACAGTTACTGAGCTGCGATTCGCACTAGATACATTCTACTTTCTTATTTCTGGCGCGTTAGTTATGTGGATGGCGGCTGGTTTCGCCATGCTTGAAGCTGGTTTAGTTCGCTCGAAAAATACCACTGAAATTTTAACCAAAAACGTATGTTTATTTTCAATTGCATGCATTATGTATTTGCTCGTCGGTTATAACATCATGTATGTCGATAATGCTGAAGGAGGTTGGTTGCCATCGTTTGCGAGCTTGATTGGTTCTCAAGCTGGAGATGCTGATCATGCATTGGAATCGGACTTCTTCTTCCAAGTGGTGTTTGTTGCGACTGCGATGTCTATTGTTTCTGGTGCTGTAGCTGAGCGTATGAAGCTGTGGGCATTTTTAGTCTTCTCAATTTTCATGACCGGCGTGATCTACCCAGTTGAAGGGTACTGGACGTGGGGGGGAGGATTCCTCTCTGAAGCGGGTTTTGTTGATTTTGCTGGTAGTGGTATTGTGCACATGGCTGGTGCTGCTGCAGCGATTTCAGGAGTGTTATTGCTTGGTGCGAGAAAAGGCAAGTATGGCGCAAATGGTCAGGTTAATCCTATCCCTGGTTCTAACCTGCCCATGGCGACATTAGGTATGTTTATTCTATGGATGGGATGGTTTGGCTTCAACGGCGGCTCTCAGCTGTTAGTGTCTGATGTTGAAAATGCATCAGCAGTAGCCAAGATTTTTGTAAACACTAACTCTGCCGCGGCATTTGGTTCAATATCTGCTTTGATCGTATGTAAAATGGTATGGGGTAAAGCCGATTTAACCATGATTCTTAATGGTGCATTAGCAGGTTTAGTTGCAATTACCGCGGACCCACTATCTCCATCATTGCCGCTTGCTGGTGCGATTGGTCTAGTGGCTGGTGGCATTGTGGTGTTCTCTATCGTGATGTTCGACCGTATTAAAATTGATGATCCTGTAGGTGCTATTTCGGTTCACGGTGTGGCTGGTTTGTTTGGATTGGTGATGGTGCCTGTGTCAAATGCTGATGCAACTATAGTGGGTCAGCTCTACGGTGCAGCAGTGATATTCGCTTGGGTATTTAGTGCGTCATTTGTAGTTTGGTATGCACTTAAGTTAACGATGGGTATCCGCGTTACCGAAGAGGAAGAGTACAACGGTATGGATGCTTCTGATTGTGGTATCGATGCTTATCCTGAGTTTGTATCACTAAAAAGTGCTAACTAATCACTTAATATAGTGTTATCTCTATCTGGGCCTTTGCTATTCACGCAAAGGCCCTTTTTTTATGTATGATAAGTTATATTAATTGGTATTATTAATGAGAGTCATTGTTGACTGGAGAACTCACATGCGAGTGCTAGCATTGTGTATTAGTTTATTTTTTGTTGCAGTGGTTCATTCAGGTCAAGTGGTTGTTCGCAAGTCGAGTGAACCGTTTGATGCGTTTGCAGTTAGGGATAAGGTTCTTAAAGACCATCAATGGCAAGAGATGTTGCGAATGCAGCAGCAGATCAAAATTTTGCAAGCGCTACCTACAGGCTGCGTAGCTATATCAGTTCCCTATCGTCATTTTCGTTGTGGTGGTTATTACTATCGCCCTTACGGCTATCCAAGTGCTCGATCTGGTGTTGACGAGGTATATATTCAGGTAGATCCACCGTTAAATAAATAAGGTTGTTAATATTTTGTAACGCTTTGATGAGGCGAAAGCCAAGTTACTGCCTTATGATAGATTTTATGATGTGATCGTAAAGGTTCGCTATTATGAGGTCAATAATATGTTTATTCGCTTTACTTCTGCTCATACAAGGGTGCGCATCTTCGACATCAGAAACTCCCATTGACAATGTAGAACAGTATTTTTTGGATGCTCATTTTTCCCCCGTTGACGACCTTATTCAGCCGCAGGAGCTTTTCTCTCTATCTCCTCAGATCACAGAGACATTAAGGCAAGATTTTCAAAATAGTCGCAGGTCTAGAGATTACACTATGGCAAATCGTTGGTTGGCTAATTACATCAATGCCAGTAACGGTGGATTTATATATCAAGATAATGTTACCCGTATTGCTCAAGAAACCTTTAGTGATAGAGCGGGGAACTGCCTATCTTTAGTTTTACTTACAGCTGCTTTGGCTGAAGTACTCGATGTAAATGTAGAGTTTCAAGAGGTAGAAGTTCCGCCTGTTTGGGGCAAGCATGGAAACTTTTATTTGGTTAACGGTCATATCAATTTACGTTTAATCCCCAGAGAAACCAGTGATACCTATTTAGTCTCTAAAGATGCAATCCAAATTGATTTCTTACCAGAAAGAAGCATGCGCGGATATGCCACAAAACGCATAGATAAAACCACGGTCATGGCCATGTTCTTTAATAACATTGCCGCGGAATCTTTGGTTGATGGCAAGTATAACCTAGCCTACGCCTATATTAAGCAGAGCTTATTATTAAAGCCTGAATTTGTGTCTGCGCTGAATACGTTAGCGATCTTATATCGTCATAAAGGGCTAGATAGCGATGCGGAAACGGTTTACAAGTTAGCTTTATCTCAGAGTAGCGAAGACTTAACGACGCTATATAATTATGCGGTGTTATTGTCGAGTCAGCAGCGATTAGACGAATGGGCTGAAGTTCATAAAACACTTGAGCTTGCGAGGATTCGTAATCCTTACTATTACTACGATATGGCGCAACAAGCATATTTTGACCGTGAGTATCAAACTGCATTAACTTGGTATAAACGAGCGGTTGAGAAGGCCAATTATCGTCATGAGTTTTACTTCGGTTTATCGCAAGTGTACTGGGCGACAGGGGATGAGCGTAAGGCTCAATTAAATCTTGAAAAGGCATTAGCCTTAACTGAGGATAAGATGAATAAACGTCGTTACCAGTCAAAATTACATGCGATGAAAAACCATTAATGGTTAACATCTTTGATGCTCGTTTTTAGCATAGGCGTTTGAACTTAAGTTATATTTTTTGATGGCTTTAACGGGGCTTACTAACGTAAATCGATGGATAGAGCCATAGCGTGTTGAGGCTTCTCTCCGCCTCAATTCTCTTTGAATAGTTTGCTTTCTGTTTAGTTAGTATTGAATACTACTCTGCAGACGGTTTAGCATTGATCTGCTTGATCCCCTTATTTATCTGTTAGGTTAACTCATTGTCAAAGGTGGCTGTTTTTCGTTGTGCTGGCGCAAATATTTGATGCTCAGACACTGGGGAACTCGTATCTACTCTGTGTTGTAATAGCGCTTTATAATAAGCAAACATTCGCCTTTATAATACAACCGCTTCGACACGTTTGGTAAACAGCATTAATACCTGGCTGCGTTGGCGGGGCCGCCATCAGTTTAAAATCCTCACTCAAATATCAGGTCGCATTTTGAAGCCCATTTAGCGATAAATGAGCCAAGTCGGTAACGGGTTTCTTGCGGCGCAGGATTGGCTAAATGACTGAATTGTCGAAACTCTTAGCATAATAAAAACAGTAAACATATCATTAGTCGTTTAGGCAATCCTTTGTGGTTGCTTACAGTCAGTGTGTATCTATATTTTGCGCGTGTCGAAGATTTTTCCGCTGCATGAGTGATTTGATGTGGCGTAATATAGCTAAACTTGGCGGCCATGTTGGTTTTGTTGTTGTGTTTAACGGGTTGGGAACGCTCGTTGGGATAAGCATTTTTGTAATTAAATAAATATAATTTCATATAATAACAATATGTTATTTTATGTTTGTTAAATTTATCAATGTTTGATTGCAATGGTAGCCAATACTGGATAAATTGAAAGAAGTAGTGCAATAGAGAGACTTTTATTTAATCGTTAGCCGGAGTTTAAACGTTACCATGTATTATCAAAATGATGATGTTCGCATCAATAAAATTAAAGAGTTATTACCTCCTGTCGCGATACTTGAGCGATTCCCGGCTACCGAAAATGCATCTGCGACGGTATTTAACGCACGAAAAAATATTCATGAACTATTAAAGCATCGTGATGATCGGTTGTTAGTTGTGATAGGCCCTTGTTCAATTCATGATCCTAAAGCTGCTTTAGAGTATGGCCAGCGTTTGGTCGGTTTACGTGAGCAATATAAGGATCAGTTAGAGATTGTCATGCGTGTTTATTTTGAAAAACCCCGCACGACAGTTGGCTGGAAAGGGCTAATTAATGATCCGTATATGGATAATAGTTTTAAACTCAATGATGGATTGAGAACAGCACGTAAATTGTTACTTGACCTCAATGATATTGGTGTTCCAACTGCTGGTGAGTTTTTAGATATGATCACGCCCCAGTATGTGGCTGACTTAATGTGCTGGGGAGCAATTGGTGCTCGGACCACTGAATCACAAGTGCATCGAGAGTTAGCTTCGGGTTTATCTTGTCCTGTAGGTTTTAAAAATGGAACCGATGGGACAATTAAAGTTGCTATCGATGCTATCGGTGCAGCCAGTGCACCCCATCATTTTTTATCTGTGACTAAATATGGACATTCAGCGATTGTGTCAACCAAGGGAAATCCAGATTGCCATATTATTTTACGCGGTGGTAAGCAGCCTAATTACAGCGCGCAAGATGTTGATGCGATTCAAGAGCAATTAATTCAGGTGGGCCTACCTGCAAATATTATGGTCGACTTTAGTCATGCTAACAGTAGTAAGCAGTTTAAGAATCAGATGCTAGTTGCCGATGATGTTGCAGGTCAAATTAGTGCTGGTAATCGGTCTATTTTTGGCGTCATGGTTGAGAGTCACCTTGTTGAGGGACGTCAAGATTATGTTGAAGGTCAGCCATTATGTTATGGTCAAAGTATCACCGATGCTTGTATCGGTTGGGAAGATACAGAAAAGCTATTAGCGGTGCTGAGTAATAGTATTATTAAACGCAGAAGAGCTTTGTAACAAAGATAAAAGGAAGCGTAAGCTTCCTTTTATTAAATTAGCTTACAGTCGTTATATTAACTTCTGTTTTACCAAATATTCATTTGCTTTTGCGAGACTACCAAAAGACGATATCAAGTTGTTTTGCCCTTTTTGTTGAATTTCTGGGCTATTCGATTCTGTCATCATCCATACCCAAGTTTGTATTAACGGCAATGGTGGGTATTTTGCTTCAGATGATTGTGGCATATCGGCTTCCTTTAACTATATGGGGTTATTCCCGATGTCATACTCGCTAAGGTTAAGCAGCCTTAGCGACAAGTGCAGATTACCAAAATATATATAAAGAGATAACAACAATTCATCTCATTTGAGCATATTTGGTAAATTATTCACTCTATTCTAGTTCTTTTTTATCGTTTTTTACACAAAATGTAGAACTAAAGTGCTACTCGATATGTCTGGGGAATCTGTTTACTAGGAGTTGATTGTTGTTACTGACATATGATCACAGTTTGAGTTTTAGCTCAGCGTTAAAGTAAGTTATCTGTTCTTGGAATCACTAATGTTGAAAGTCACTGAAAGGACTAGTTTAAGGTCGAGGGCTGTACAGAGTTAAGCGTAATTAGTTTCTTGGTTTTAATCATATTAGACAACAAGATTAATCTCTTGTTTAGGTTAGTATTACCAATTAGGTAGGAGCTTGATTCAGAGTGACTAAGACACAGACACTCAAGTTGGGATAGGTTCAATTTTTCTAACTATTATCAGATGTAAGCCTTGGGGCGATCTGTATTTTGTTTTTTTACATGGAGTAATTATGCGCCCCACACTGTATTTTGATGGTCCAATTGATAAATTAAACTGGCATGTTCTTAAGTTGCTTTGGCCCTACTTATTAGAGTTTAAGGGACGAGTGGTGTTAGCTTTGCTATGTTTGGTTATCGCTAAGATAGCCAGCGTCGGGTTACCATTCATACTCAAGTCTTTAGTCGATACCTTAAGTGTTGCATCTACTGAGCAGATGATTAGTGTTCCTATTGCGCTTGTTGTTGCCTATGGCGGAATGCGTTTACTCAATACTGTGATTTCCGAGGTGAGAGATACGCTGTTTGGTCGTGTAACAGAGCGTGCGATTCGTCGTCTAGGCCTTTCCGTATTCGAGCACCTGCACAGGCTGGATTTAGCGTTTCATTTAGAGCGCCGAACAGGTGGTTTATCTCGTGATATCGAACGAGGCACTAGTGGCGTGAGTTTCTTAATGCGTTTTATGGTGTTTAATATTGTGCCAACTATGTTGGAGATAGCCTTAGTCGTGGGCATTTTGTTTTACAATTATGGGGTTCTTTTTGCGCTTATCACTTTAGGTGCGGTTACCGCTTATATTTTGTTTTCAGTTGTTGCGACAGAATGGCGTACTGAATTTGTTCGAGAGGCCGCACGCGCTGATTCGCAATCTAATACGCGAGCAATAGATAGTTTGTTGAACTACGAAACCGTAAAGTATTTTAATAATGAAACCTATGAATCTGAAAAGTATGACCAGACCTTAGAGGCTTGGGAGAGTGCTAAACGTAGCAACCGCTTATCCTTATTTGCATTAAATGCAGGCCAAGCGCTCATTATTTCGTTGGCAATGACGATGATGCTTGCTCTTGCCGCAAAACATGTGAGTGAAGGAGCTATGACCATTGGTGATTTTGTTCTCATTAATGCCTTCATGATGCAATTGTTTATGCCTCTTAATTTTTTAGGGTTTGTCTACCGAGAGATCCGAGGAGCCTTGGCTAATATTGAACGTATGTTCTCGTTGTTGGATAGAGAACCTAAAATCCAAGATAGCACTGATGCGAGCAGCCCAGAGATACTCCGAGGTGGGTTACGTTTTGACAATATCAGCTTTAATTATGATGGACGGATGATCCTCAATGATGTGAGTTTTGAATTACCGCCAGGGAAGAAAGTCGCCATTGTCGGCGATAGCGGCGCAGGTAAGTCGACGATAGTTAAATTACTGTTTCGTTTTTATGAGGCGCAGCAGGGATACATATGTATAGACAACTACAATATTTGCTCTTTAACCCAAAATGCCTTACGCCAAGCAATTGCGATAGTACCTCAAGATACCGTGCTATTTAACGATTCATTGCTTGAAAATATTCGTTATGGCTCACCTCATGCTTCTGATGAGGAGGTGAATAAGGCTATTAAAATGGCACATCTCTCAGGATTTATTGCACAACTTAATGATGGCTGGCATACCAAAGTCGGTGAGCGAGGTTTAAAGTTGTCAGGAGGAGAGAAGCAAAGAGTGGCAATTGCAAGGGCGATATTGAAGGGCTCTCCTTTATTGGTGTTTGACGAGGCAACCTCATCACTCGACAGTCATTCTGAGCAGGCAATACTTAAAGCGTTAAAAGAGATGGCTAAAGGACATACAAGTTTAGTGATCGCTCACAGGCTATCTACGGTAGTCGATGCCGATCAAATTTTAGTGTTAAGTCAGGGGAAGATTGTTGAGCGAGGAGATCATCATAGCTTGTTAAAAGCTGGGGGGGTGTATCACAAGCTATGGACCGTCCAGAATCAGCATCAATGATAATCTTATGTGCTTTATACCAATGAGCTGATCACTCAGCGAGGATGTAGGGAAGATGCAAGACCTTGTGGTTTGCAACGAGTGAAGGGCATACTTGTTCTAGGCTCAAACTCGTTAACACAGTATCAAAAGTACTATAACTCGCCTGTTAGGCGTGTTTTTACCTTCCGACTTATGCGTTGAGTGGTCTCACAAGGGAACAAGCACTCCATCATAAATTAGCTTTGAAGGAGTTGCCAAAAAACACGCTCAGTAGAACAATTTCTGATACTGATGAGTATAAATGCTGGTTAATTAAGTTCTTGTTCAGGTTGCAGCTGCATAATAAGTTGAAGGCAAAATGCAACGAGAATATATCGATGAAAAATATACCAATTCATGCGAGCATTGAGGGTCAGCACGCCACCGTAGATACTGACTGGTTAGCTATTATGGCTACATTAAAAAAGCGTGGCTTAGAGCAAGAAGAACTTATGTTGGTATACGCGCAATTAACTTCCTATCTGCGGGTGACAACCAGAGGACTGACTTTGTCAAAGATTGTTGGTGATACATCAATTGAAGGAGTAACGAGAGAGCCAAAGATATCTTCGCAGGATTTTATAGGTATGGTTAGCCCTTAGGCTGACTTGGAGGTATTAATCAGTCTCCAGCCATCACAAAGTAGGCTTAACTTCATGTTGTTTGGCTCATAAGGGGTTAGGCGAATTATTTCACCGCCTTTAAAGCAGATTGTTTCACCTTCGATCACGGTTAATCGGTCGCAATTTTGGCAGCTCACCGATAACGGTTTGCTTTTACTTCCCGATCCAAAAAATGAATCACTCACCAGTAGTTCTCCTTACTTTAAACCTTGGGCTAATAGCGCCCCCTATTCCATGCATTGCTAATGTAATAGAGTTTAGCCCATAAATCTAGGGCTATCTAGATTAATATTTAGCTACTCATTATTGTTGCTTGAACTTGCACCGTATTGGGTTCGGATCAAGCTTACTGCACCATTTTGGGGGATTGAGACAATGAATAAATTGTCATATTCGCCTTCTGATAACATTGGTATTTTCGGCCCCCCTAAAGCTTTTATTATCAGAGGAACCGTATTCGAGTGTCCCGCGATGATAATGTTGCCATCGTGCTGTTTCACTTTTGCTACGACTTGTTGAATATGTTGGTTAATATCGTTTGTCGCTGGCATTATTAGCAACGGAATTTTTTGCGCATTAGTGATTGGTTCCAAGGTTTCTTTTGTTCGCGCGAACTGAGTACTTATTGCGAGTGTTAGCTCCGTTTTTGCTAACGTTTTTGCAAGCTGTCTCGCTCTAATCTTCCCTGCTTCAGTAAGACTCGGATCTTGTCGTTCTGTCGATTTTTCAGCATGCCTAACTAAGATAACGCTTTTCGTTATAGCGTCCTGCGCGGCGGATGTCGCGCTAAAGCATAATGCTGCAATTATAAAAATACCAATCAGTCGCATTGTCGTGGCTTCATTACTATGGCAACTGTCGCAGTATACCCTAGTCTGGGGGGAAATTCGAATAATTGTGATGAATTTCACACTTTTGTCTAAAGCTGTTTGAAAAATGGTCGATAATAGAAGATGGGCGATCGGCTGTTATGTTGAGAGAGGAAGTTATGCAAATTCAAAATCACGGTGGGGCTGTATCTGAGGTTGCTCGTCAAAAATCAGAAACCACATCGAATCATGGGCAGCAGGTCTCTGAGGTTGCCAAAAATAAGACTGCTTTAGCTGCAAGTAAGCACTTGATGAATTCTGCTATCTTATCTGCTCAACAAGAAGTCAATTTGAGTTCAGGTAATGAGCCGATGCGCTTGCTATATAAAGCGGCTATTGAGGCGATAAATGAAGAGTTGGCACCTATTATGGGTGAGCGAGCAATCGAAACTGCCGCAGAACAAGGTGTTGATACTTCCCCTGAAGCAACTGCTGACCGTATTGTTAGCTTTGCGACTCAATTTTTTGCCATTCATCAAGAACAAAATCGTGGTATGTCGTTTGATGAGCAGCTCAGTTCCTTTATGGATGTTATTGGCGGTGCGATCGATCAGGGATTTGATGAAGCAAAAGACATTTTGTCTGGTCTCAAAGTTCTCGAGGGTGATATTGCAGATGGTGTCGAGCAAACCTACGGATTAGTGCAGGAAGGTTTGATGGCATTTCGAGACAGCTTTACTACAGATAAAGAGCCTGAGTAAAGATAGGTTTGTCTGCTTGCAATAATGAGCCGCTATTTAAAGGGAGTTTTTGTTATCTTGACTCTACGAGAAATAACCATCAATGATGGATATATTACCAGTTAAAATTAATTGATGAGGTGGATATATGTGGGGGGAGGCTAGAGTAGTAGAGCGTATAGATTGGAATGATCAACTATTTACTTTAAAGCTATCTGCTGATATCGGTGATTTTATTGCTGGGCAATTTATAAAATTGTCGCAACATATAGAAGGTAAGCGTGTGGCGCGCGCCTATTCGCTTGTTAATGCCCCATCAAGTGATTTTGTCGAAGTGCTGGCGATTAATGTTGAAGGTGGAATGCTGTCTCCAAACCTTCAAGCTTTGAAAGTCGGTGACAGAATTGATATTTCTACTAAAGCTGCAGGTTTTATGACGCTTGATGAATTACCTAATCAAGGGCGTCATTTATGGCTGTTCGCCACAGGTACTGCTGTAGGGCCGTTTATTTCAATGATGAGAACAGCACAACCTTGGAGTCGTTTTGAGAAAGTCATTTTGGTTTATGGTGTCCGGCATGCAGATGACCTGGCTTACTTTGAAGAACTGAAATCATTTAAGTCTCTGTATCCAGGACAGTTTGAATTGGTGACTTCGGTAACGAGAGAACCTTATGAAGGTGCAATTAATATGCGTATACCTCAAGGAATGCTCTCTGGTGTGATAGAAGCGCAAATAGGAGTCAAGCTCACAGCCGAAGATGCGCAGGTGATGATATGTGGTCATCCCGAGATGATTAAAGAGCTCAATCAATTGCTACTTGAGCGTGGGTTAGCGAAAAATTTACGTCGGGCACCAGGACAAATTACGGTTGAAAAGTATTGGTAGTTAAATCATGTTAGTCGGACAATAATATATCGATTATTGTTTTTGTTGGGTTTATGGCTATTTTACATTAATCATATGAATAGCATTTTTAAATTAGCAGTCTAACGCTATTTTTAATCTGATGATCGTCGTCCCTTCCGGTTAGATCCTCGGCGATTCTTTTCACCAAATACGCCGAATAATTCTTGCGTAACTCCGAAATCTAATCGTCTATCTTCATTGTATTTTCTTCTATCTTCATAATGAATATAACGGCAGCAACACTCTTCATTTTCACAGCCAGCTAGTGGCAGCCTAGGGGCTTCTTGAGAGAGATAGCGCTTGCCTTTTAATCCTTTTGCGCTAGCACACATGCCCGATTCATTCACAATTTCAACGCAGTGATAGGAGTGAGGGGTTGCTTTCCCCTCGTGAGTTGAGATCAATTCCTGCTCACTTGCAATCGGTGGTTGCTCACTAATTGGGCTATGACGAATTTTATCATGTTGATGGACCGTTTTCTTAGAGCGCCTTAATTTCCTTCGAGTAAATCTGTGTTTAAACATAAACATTAAGACGGTGACAGCTAACACCAGAGCAAATATTTTAATCAAGATATCGATACCGTTTGTTGCTTATTTTTAGCAAAGTCTAGTTTGAGACCTTTAAAGGAGCAAAATTTATACTAGATAGATTTTGGGGATTTTAGCTTGCCGTTTAACAATCGATTGATTAATCTACCCGTAATTGATAATCATTATCACCATTGTTGTGGGAGAGTATAAATGAAGTTTGTTAAAAGCTTGGCTGTTTTAGGATTAGCTTGTGTCACAACGTTAGTGAACGCGGCTGACACCTTAACCGTTTATTCCTATCGTCAGGCGTTTTTGATAGAACCTATTCTTGCCGACTTTACTAAAGAAACTGGCGTGAAGGTCAATGTCGTCTTTTCTAAAAACGGCATTGCTGAACGCGTTGCGCGAGAAGGGCGCTTATCTCCTGCAGATTTGATTTTGACATCAGATTTTTCTCGTTTAATGGAGTTAGTAGACAAAGAACTCGTGCAGCCTGTGAATAGTAAAACCTTGAATGACAATATTCCTCAGGCATTAAGATCGCCACAAAATGACTGGTATGCATTGACCAAGCGGGTGAGAAATGTCTATTCATCCAAAGAGCGGGTGGGACCAATAGCGATAGACTACGAAGATCTTGCTGATCCTAAGTTTAAAGGCAAAATTTGTACTCGTAGCGGCAAGCATCCTTACAATATCTCTTTAGTCGCGTCCATGATCGCACATCATGGAGAACAGGAAACCAAAGTATGGTTAGAAGGTGTCAAGGCAAACTTGGCTCGCAAGCCTCAGGGGAACGATCGCGCTCAGGTCAAGGCGGTTAAAGAGGGATTGTGCGACCTGGCCATTGGCAACAGTTATTACTTAGGTAAGATGCTGCAAGACCCTAATCAAGTCTCTTGGGCTGAGGCGGTAAGTATCAACTTTCCGAACCAAGAGAATCGAGGTTCCCATATCAATGTTTCTGGTATGGCTTTAGCGAAGCATGCTCCACACAAACAGAATGCAATAAAGTTAATGGAATATCTATCAAGTGATGCCGCGCAAAAGTCTTATGCCGAAGTCAATATGGAGTATCCAGTTAAGTTAAATGTGGCGCCGTCAAAACTTGTCTCGTCATGGGGGGAGTTTAAATCCGATGAGTTGCCGATTTTTAAATTAGCAGAATATCATAAAGCTGCAGTTAAGTTATTAGATGAGGTTCAGTTTGATCTGTGATGGCGTGTTGTAAAACAGATTAATAGACTTTAAGCGATAGCCTTCTCTATAGAGAGGGCTATTTTATTTTTTATCGAATAATGCTCATTTTGTCATTTATTATTCTTGTTCTTTAAGATTAGATTTAGGTTGATGGCAGATAATTGTGCGACTGAGTTAAAAGAGATAATTAATGATTTTAGGTTTTGCTAAGCGTTGGTCGTTAGCCAGCTATGTTGTTGCAGCAATATTGACGCTCCCTCTTGTCGCCATCGTTATTCAGGCGACAGCCCTTGATGAATCGATTTTCCCCCATCTGCTCAACACGGTATTGCCGACTTATATACTCAATACCTTGTTATTGATGCTCTCTGTATGTATCGGAGCCACGGTGATCGCTATCCCTGCTGCATGGTTAGTTGCACGTTGTGACTTTCCTGGACGGCAAATTTTTCAATGGGCTTTGTTACTGCCATTAGCTATGCCTGCTTACATCGTCGCCTACGTTTATACCGATCTATTGGATTATGCGGGACCTATTCAGCGTGGGTTGAGGCACCTGTTTAATTGGCAATCGCCTCAAGATTATTTCTTTCCTGACATCCGTACCTTAGCGGGTGCCTCTGTCATCTTGGCTTTGGTGTTGTTTCCCTATATTTATCTTTTAGCACGTACGGCTTTTTTAGAGCAGTCGTCCAGTTTGCAACATGCTGCCCGGGTTATGGGGTGTGGGCCATGGCGCAGCTTTTGGCGTCTAAGCTTACCTATGGCAAGACCCGCTCTCGCTGTCGGTGGGGCATTAGTTGCGATGGAAACCGCGGCAGATTTTGCGACCGTGAGTTACTTTGCTGTACCGACATTAACTACAGCCGTTTATGATACTTGGCTGGAATATGGCAGTTTGTCTGCTGCCGCTAAGTTGTCCGCCATCATGTTGTTTGTCGTCTTTGGCATCATAGGTATAGAGCGGTTTGCCCGTAGAAAACAAAAGCTATTTCAAAAGCATACCGAGTTAAATGATGGCGACCGTTATCCGTTGTCAAAAATGCAGGGATATTTGGCTCTGACATACTGTTTTGGATTGTTATTATTGGCCTTTTTGTTACCGTTTATCATTCTAGTGGGGTATGGATGGCAGTATTTTGAGGTGAGCTGGAATCGTGACTTTCTCAACTATGCTGTTAACAGCCTTTATATTGCGGTGCTCGTTAGTGTTATTACCGTCTGCATCGCGGTATTGTTGATGTTTGTTAGAAGATGTAGTCCACACAAGGTCGATAAGCTTCCCTCTCGATTTGCTTCAACCGGATATGCTTTACCTGGCACAGTACTCGCGATTGGCGTACTAGTACCACTGACATACTTAGATTTTGCGATAAATGACATTTATGCCTATTTTAATGCAATTGGTCCCGGACTGATTTTAAGTGGTAGTGTTTTTGTATTGCTGTTTGGTTTCAGTGTTCGTTTTGTGGCGATAGCGATTGGCAGTGTAGAGAGTAGTTATAAGCGAATTAGTCCGACGCTCGATATGGCTGCAATTACTATGGGGATTAAGCCGAAAATCTTGTTGTGGCGCGTTCATTTACCATTACTTAGAAAGGGGATATTTGCAGGGCTATTGCTGGTGTTTATCGAGAGCATGAAGGAGCTTCCTGCTGCGCTGCTGCTTAGACCCGTTGGTTTTGAAAACCTTGCAACTTATGTCTATCAATTCGTATCAGATGAACAGTTAGAACATGGCGCACTGGCGGCAATCGTGATTGTTCTTGTTGGACTTGTTCCGCTTATCTATTTAAATCGTTCTCTGGAGCATCGCAGCTAATTATGTCGACACTTAATATCGAAAACGTTCATAGTGATTATCACGGTCAGGTGATATTGAGCGGACTCAATCTTAATATTCAACAAGGAGAAATCGCTGCCTTACTTGGGCCAAGTGGTTGCGGTAAGACGACGTTACTACGTGCAATTGCGGGGCTTCAGCCAATTACTCAAGGGCTGATAAGCATTAATGGCCGATTATTGTCGGCGGGCGATATATTCATTCCAAGTGATCAACGGGAGGTGGGGATGATCTTTCAAGATTATGCGCTTTTCCCGCACCTGACTGTGGCTGAGAATATTTTGTTTGGCGTAAAGGGGCTGAGTAAAGTCGAGCGGCAACAGAGATTAGATGAGATGTTAACGCTGGTTAAACTTGATGGTTTGGCCAAACGCTATCCTCACGAACTATCTGGTGGGCAGCAACAAAGAGTATCTATCGCTCGTGCGCTTGCTTATGAGCCAGAGCTGTTATTACTCGATGAGCCTTTTTCCAATATTGATGCAAAAGTACGTAGCGAGATGATGCTGGAGATCCGCGCTATATTGAAGCAACGTAACGTGAGCGCCGTATTTGTTACCCACAGCAAAGACGAAGCATTCGTATTTGCCGATAAACTAGCTCTATTCAACGAGGGTGCAATTGCGCAATATGGCAGTGCTGAAACGCTTTATAGTCATCCATCAAATAAATATGTTGCTGAGTTTCTTGGCAAAGGAAATTATGTCGCTGCCACAGTAATTGATGAGATGACCGTCGCGACTCCAATAGGCGAAGCGAAAAGCTCGCAATCAATGGAGCTAGCTATAGGTTATCATGGCGAGCTACTTTTACGGCCAGAGCAGATAGCGATCACTGCTGATGAACAAGGCTTAGGACGTATTATTGAACGACGATTCTTAGGGAGTATTTGTCATTACCGAGTACAGGCCGATGATCATATTTTCGATATCAAGACGGCTCAGATCGGGCTTGAAGTCGGTCAAAGTGTTAGCTTTAAAATTCTGGAGCATGCCTTAGTTTTGTTTTAATGGTATCACGCTTAACACTTTTGTAACTGTATCTGGTCGTTAGGAGAAAAACACGTTAACCTGAACGGTTATATGGGTTTCATTTTAATGGTTTTTGGGTTATGTAATACTATTTACCGCTAAAGTTTCGGATAATATTGCCGAAGTTGAGACTGACAAAGGGTAGGGGTTATATGGATAGTCAGGTTATGCCACGTGAACAGTTGGGTGTGTGCGCAGAAGGTAATTTGCATAGTGTTTATTTAATGTTTAGCGCTAATGATGGCGTTGAATCTCAATTGCGTCCCTGTGTCGCAAACATTGCTCAATATATTTATGACTTATCAGATCAGTACGCTGATAGTGCATTTAATGGTTTTGTGGCTATTGGTGCTAATTATTGGGATAACTTGTATCCAATAGCCAGACCAGCGCAACTCAAACCCTTTCCTGCAATGAGCTCTGACAATCGAGATGCGCCAGCGCACGAATATGATCTTTTCGTTCATCTTCGATGTGATCGTTACGACATATTGCACTTGGTTGCTAATGAAGTGTGTCAGATGTTTGAGGACCTCGTTGAACTTGTTGATGAAGAGCGAGGTTTCCAATTTATGGATACTCGCGATCTTACAGGGTTTGTTGATGGCACTGAAAATCCTAAAGGCCGTCATCGTCAAGAAGTGGCTTTAGTTGGCGATGAAGATAGGCCATTTCGTTCAGGGAGTTATGTGCATGTACAAAAATACGCGCATAATTTAAGTAAGTGGCATAGATTACCGCTAAAGAAACAAGAAGATATCTTCGGCCGGACAAAGATCGACAACATTGAATACGCATCAGAAGAGAAAGCGTTAACTAGCCATACGAAACGAGTTAATCTTAAAGACAGTGATGGTAAGTCAATGGAGATTTTAAGGCAGAGTATGCCTTATGGGTCGATGAAAGAGCAGGGGTTAATGTTTATCTCTAATTGCCGTAATTCGGTGCATTTCGAAAAAATGCTGCATAGCATGATCCATGGTGACGGAGAGGGACATCATGACCACCTGATGCATTTTACTCAAGCACTAACAGGCTCCGCGTTTTTTGCGCCGTCATTGGACTTTATGGAAAGCGTCGTTGATTAACTACTGAATCTAAGCTGTTAGCTAACATAGAATAAAAAACACACCTTAAAGGTGTGTTTTTATTTAACCATTTTTTGTGCTCTAGCTTTTTAGAGGTAAAAAGCGCGTTAATCAACTTAAGTTAAACTGAGCTAGCAAGAGTAACGGCCTCTATTTAGTCAGCATAATTAAATAGTGATTTCACCGTGTCTAGCGTCTTATCTACTTCTTGAATATTAGAAGGACAGATAAAAATAGTGTCATCACCAGCAATAGTCCCCAAGATACCTTCGGGCTTACCTATTGAGTCGAGTAGTCTTGCAATTAACTGTGCTGCGCCTGGGCTGGTTCGAATCACAATCATTGATTGATTATGATCAACATCTAGAACTAAGTTTTTAAGTGGACTACCTGCCGTCGGCACCCCTAACTCTGCCGGCAAGCAATACACCATCTCTTGCTTCGCGTTACGAGTACGTACAGCGCCAAACTTACTCAGCATGCGAGAGACTTTAGATTGATTGATATTGCTATAGCCTTCAGCTTGAAGGGCGTTGACTATTTCACTTTGAGAGCCAAAACGCTCCTCTTTCAAAATAGCTTTAAAGGTCTTGATTAATTCGTCTTGACTCTTATTTGCTTGCATAATTTTATTATTCTTTATTCAAAAATCTGGCTCATTCTGAATAGAGTTAGTGCTGAAGTCAAGTGTTAATCGGAAAATGTGAATAAAAATTCACTTTTAACATTGTGGTGTATGAAGGGATGTGGAAAGATTTGTTGGCACACCGACTATACGTGATAGCAAGTGAAATAACAATTTAGAGCAGAAAAGTAAAATATCTGGCTACACGACTAACGGATAATTGAATTATTTATGTGATTGCAGTAATGTTGCGCCATCAGTGAATTATGATCTGCATCACAAATACCCAAGAATTGACGGAGATAACTATGAAAGTTGCTGTACTTGGTGCCGCTGGTGGTATCGGCCAGGCTCTTGCTCTACTACTTAAGACTCAATTGCCTGCTGGTTCGAAATTGTCCCTTTATGATATTGCGCCTGTAACACCTGGTGTTGCGGTTGATTTAAGCCATATCCCTACGGCGGTTGAAGTCAAAGGGTTTGCTGGTGAAGATCCTACTCCCGCACTAGAAGGTGCCGACGTGGTTCTTATTTCTGCGGGTGTCGCACGTAAGCCTGGTATGGATCGTTCAGATCTATTCAATATTAATGCTGGTATTGTACGTAATCTTGTTGAAAAGTGTGCTGCGACTTGTCCAAAGGCGCTTATTGGTATCATTACTAATCCTGTGAATACGACAGTAGCAATTGCTGCTGAAGTATTAAAAGCTGCCGGCGTATATGATAAAGCTCGTTTATTTGGTGTGACGACTCTAGATATTATTCGATCTGAAACTTTCGTTGCTGAAGCTAAAGGTTTAGATGTGGCCGATGTTAAAGTGAATGTTATCGGTGGCCATAGTGGCGTGACGATTCTTCCCCTTCTTTCACAAGTTGAAGGCGTGAGCTTTAGTGATGAAGAAGTTGCTGCTCTGACTACGCGTATTCAGAATGCAGGTACTGAAGTTGTTGAAGCTAAAGCCGGTGGGGGCAGCGCAACCCTCTCTATGGGTCAAGCGGCATGTCGTTTCGGTCTATCACTGGTTCGTGGTCTACAAGGCGAAGCCAATGTGGTTGAGTGCGCTTATGTAGACGGTGGTAGCGAGCATGCCGAATTTTTTGCTCAACCAATTCTTCTTGGTAAGAATGGGGTGGAACAAGTACTTGCATACGGAGACGTGAGTGAGTTTGAAGCCAACGCTCGTGATGCAATGCTCGACACGCTTAAAGCTGATATAAAGCTTGGTGTCGAATTTGTGAAGTAATCTAAAACTAAGTAATAAAAATGGAGCCTAGAGGCTCCATTTTTATGTCTACACTTTGTCATCAACTTTAGGTTAACGCGAGACTTAACGACGCTGTTATGACTTACTGAGTGCGATTAATGATTGCGTGCGACAGCGATTCTCGCTAGCGATATTAATGCTTGCTTATAATCGGTATCTGGTAATATATCTAACGCGTCTATCGCCTTCTCAGCTTCTTCTAGCGCTCTTTTCTCTGTGTATTTTAATGCACCACATTGATTTAGTGCATTTAGAATGGTTTCGATGTGGCCTGAGCCATCGCCCTTCTCAATAGCACTGCGAATAAGTGCTTGTTCTTGCTCCGTCCCATTAGCGATAGCGTAGATGAGAGGCAGGGTTGGTTTACCTTCTGCAAGATCATCGCCTATATTTTTGCCTAACTCTTCTGTTTCAGCAGTATAGTCGAGTAGATCGTCAGTCAGCTGGAATGCGGTGCCTAAGTATTTACCATAATCGGCTAGGGCTGTTTGTACTTCAATGCTGCTTCCTGCCAGTACGCCAGCTAAACGTGTCGCTGCTTCGAATAACTTAGCCGTTTTACAGTAGATTACACGCATATAGCGCTCTTCTGTGGTATCAGGGTCGTTGCAGTTCATTAGCTGAAGGACTTCACCTTCTGCAAGCACATTAGTTGCATCAGCGAGCACTTCGAGTACTTTCATACTGCCAAGCTCTGTCATCATCTGGAATGAGCGAGTGTAGAGAAAGTCACCGACAAGGACACTTGCGCTATTACCAAATAGCGCATTCGCGGTTTCTCGACCACGCCGAAGCAGGGATTCATCTACTACATCGTCGTGAAGTAATGACGCCGTATGAATAAACTCCACAATTGCCGCTAACTTTAAGTGAGTCGTACCTTCATAGGCGATGGCCCTTGCGGCAAGAATTGAGAGTAGTGGGCGCATTCTTTTGCCCCCACCATTAATAATGTAGAACCCAAGTTGATTAATTAGGGCTACATCTGATTCCAACTGCTTATAAATAAGTTGGTCGACGGCTTTCATATCAGCATCAGCCAGCTGACGAATGGCGTTCAAATCCATATATAGGCTCTACTTGTAGGGGTGCTAAGTTGTTCAGGCAACCCAAATTAAGGCAAAATTGTTATAATAAGTAGATTCTACCTAAAAATGGATTGCAAGACAGTATTAGAACGACAATGTGCGAGTAATTCCGATCTTTTTTTGATCAAAGTGAATTAGGGGTTGTCAGCTTGGCTAACTTAGCGTAAACTCCGCGACCATTGTCATTAAAGCTTTTATAGCACCCAGCCAAACCAAAAAGGTCTGCGTGCTTGAAATATCGGAGTAAAATAGCTATGTACGCTGTTTTTCAAAGTGGTGGTAAGCAGCACCGTGTTGCTGAAGGCCATACTGTTCGTCTAGAAAAATTAGAAGTCGCTACAGGCGAAACCATCGAATTCGACCAAGTTCTTTTGGTTGCTGATGGTGAGACTGTTCATGTTGGTGCACCTTTAGTTGAAGGTGGTAAGGTTGTAGCTGAAGTTGTCAGCCATGGCCGTGGCGAGAAGGTGACTATTGTTAAGTTCCGTCGTCGTAAGCACCACGACAAAAAGATGGGCCACCGTCAGTGGTTCACCGAAGTTAAAATTACAGCTATCAACGCTTAATAAGGGGTCTGACTAATGGCACATAAAAAAGCTGGCGGTTCTACTCGTAACGGCCGCGATTCAGAAAGTAAACGTCTAGGTGTTAAGCGTTTCGGTGGTGAATCAGTTCTTGCTGGTAACATCATCGTACGTCAACGTGGTACTAAGTTCCACGCAGGTGTTAACGTAGGTATTGGTCGTGACCATACTCTATTTGCACTAACTGACGGTAAGGTTAAGTTTGAAGTTAAAGGTCCTAAGAACCGTAAGTTCATTAGCATCGAAGCTTAATTCTTAGTTCACCTAAGATAGTTTATAAAGCCCTGCCTCTGGTAGGGCTTTATTGTTTATAAAGATTAATATCTGGTGAAATGAGCCGATTATGTTGCTCCAGCACCAGAAAAGCATTGAGTAACCTTGTTTGTTAGCTCGATACGATAATTGTTTTTTTGGCGGTACGATTAGATAGGCAGTATAATCGGTCTATTGTGCGGTGCCTGGAGTTGGTATGAAGTTTGTCGATGAAGCTGTGATCAGAGTTGAAGCTGGTGATGGCGGTAGTGGTTGCGTTAGTTTTAGACGTGAAAAATATGTGCCGGATGGTGGTCCTGATGGCGGTGATGGTGGTGATGGCGGTAGTGTCTATTTAGAAGCGGACGAAAACCTCAACACACTAATCGATTATCGTTTTGAACGTTTTCATTTTGCCGAGCGTGGTAAAAATGGCCGCGGACGCGATTGTACAGGCCACGGTGGTGAAGATCTAATTCTTAAAGTACCAGTGGGGACTCGTGCGGTTGACGAAGAGACTCAAGAAGCCTTAGGTGATCTTAAAACTCACGGTCAAAAGTTATTAGTTGCTAAGGGCGGTTTCCATGGTTTGGGAAATACGCGATTTAAAAGCAGTACTAACCGTGCACCTAGACAGAAAACGTTAGGAACGCCGGGTGAAGTTCGTAGCTTACGGCTTGAACTGATGTTACTTGCGGATGTTGGCTTATTAGGTATGCCTAATGCTGGTAAGTCTACCTTTATCCGAGCTGTATCGAGAGCTAAGCCTAAAGTCGCTGATTATCCATTTACGACCTTAGTGCCTAATTTAGGGGTAGTTAATCCACGTCACGGGCAGAGTTTCGTTGTGGCTGATATTCCTGGCTTGATTGAAGGCGCTGCCGATGGTGCAGGTCTTGGTATTCGGTTCCTTAAACACCTTGAACGTTGTCGTGTATTATTGCATATCTTAGATATTGAGCCTATCGATGGTAGTGATCCTGTTGATAGTGCACGTGCGATTGTTGGCGAGCTTGAAAAACATTCTCCATTGCTTGCGAGTAAACCTCGTTGGTTAGTGTTTAATAAGACGGATTTGTTGCTTGAAGAAGAGATTCAAGAACGTATTGAACGTATTGTTAAAGAGCTTGATTGGCAGGGTGAAGTCTTTAGTATTTCGGCATATAACCGTCAAGGTACAGAAGCATTATCTCTTAAGCTGATGGATTTTATCGATGCGCTTCCTGAAGAAGAAGAAGCCGATCCTGATGCTGAAGTTGAGTTTAAATGGGATAATTATCATCAACAGAATCAAGAGGTTGTTAACGAAGATTATGATGATGATTTTGATGATGACTTTGACGATGATGACTATGATGTTGAGATCATCTATCAAAGATAACTATCGCTTGTTAATGTTTTCATTCTGAGAATAACGTGTACGCAGATACTCAAAATGATATTACTCGGCAAGTGGTCCGGGTTGCACAACTCCTTCTGGCCTATGGTGCTGAATCTGAACTTGTAGAAGAGATCAGTCAGCGCTTAGGTCAGGCGTTAGGCCTTGCCAGTGTTGAGATCTCAATCTCTTCCAATTCACTCGTTTTAACCAGCTTAGTGCATGGGCGTTGTATTACGACGACCAGACGGATTCGCGAACATGGTATCAATATGAGTGTCGTCTGCGAGCTGCAGCGTATCTGCCTATTGACCGAAAAGGGGATCTACGGCCTCAATGAAGTGCGTAAGCGTGTTGCCCGCATTCAACCCAAGAGCTATCCCAAACGCTATTTAGTGCCCATGATCGGCCTTTCGTGCGGTAGCTTTTGCCACCTGTTTGGCGGTGATACCATGGCTGTATTGATCACGATATTAGCGGCCTCAGCGGGGATGTCGGTTCGCCTCGCTATTGCCAAGCGACATTTCAACCTGCTGTTGAACTTTGCCGTTACCGCCTTTGTCACCACTTTGGTGGCGCAACTGGGGTATCACCTGCAAGTGACTGATACCCCCAAGTTACCAATGGCTGCCAGCGTACTGATGCTAGTCCCAGGCTTCCCTATGATCAACGCTATCTCTGATATGGTGAAGGGGCACCTGAATGTGGGGATCTCACGTTGGGGACATGCCACTCTGTTAACTGTTTCGTCGGTTATCGGGATCACTATTGCGATGCAGATTGGGGGACTATTCCTATGATGGATCTGTTCATTCAGCTGCTGAATGATGCACTGTTCTCGGCTGTGCCTGCGGTGGGGTTTGCCATGGTATTCAATGTGCCGAGGCGTTTTTTGCCTTACTGTGCCCTTGGCGGGGCTTTAGGCCATAGCTTACGTACCTTGCTCATGCATTTTGGTATGCCGATAGAGTGGGGGACCTTCGCGGCCGCAGCTCTGGTCGGTGTATTAACCATAGGTTTCGCGAAGAGACATCTTGCACCGCCGCTCATGTATGCGGTTGCGGCAATTATCCCGATGATCCCTGGAACTTATGCCTACAATACGGTTATCGCCTTGGTACAGTTGACCGCTCTGTCTGAGGTCAATCCCGATCTAACTGCCGAGGTGGTCAGTAATGGTCTGAAGACCATCTTTATTTTAGGCGCACTGTCAGTGGGATTGGCTATGCCCAGCCTGCTCTATTTTCGTACCCGTCCTGTGATCTGATTTTGAATTCAATAAACGGCAAAAGACCGTTGGAGAGCCCATGAAAATTGCAATGATTGCCGCGATGGCGAATAACCGGGTTATCGGGAAAGATAATCAGATGCCTTGGCATTTGCCCGAAGATTTACGTCATTTTAAGGCTATGACATTAGGGAAGCCTGTGGTCATGGGGCGAAAGACGTTTGAATCAATAGGTCGGCCATTACCTGGGCGTCATAATATCGTTATTAGTAGGCAGAAAGATTTATTCATTGAAGGCGTCACTTGTGCGACTTCATTTGAGAAAGCGGTCGAATTAGCTGGCGAATGTGAAGAGCTAGTTGTTATCGGTGGAGGACAGTTGTATCAAGCGCTATTACCTAAAGCGGATATTCTATACTTGACCGAGATCTCCTTAGATGTAGAAGGGGATACTCATTTTCCTCTTTGGGATGATGGGTCTTGGCAAATAGAGGCAAGCGAAAGTCACACAAATGATAAAAGCTTGCAATATCGCTTTATCACTTTGGTGAAAAAATGTTAAATTAGGGTGTTGTCCTGAGTTGTCTTTAGAATAATAGAGTGATTCTTATTCTATTGAAAATAATAAAATATTATAGGAGTACCCGATGCGCTTGTTACCTACAACGATTGCTGTGGTTATTGCAGCCTCTGCTTATACTTATACTGTTCCGGTACATGCTGATGCTAATGATCAGCTTGCAGCGAATATTTGCAACTATGTTCATGCAGATGATAAAAACCGTTTACGTAATAAATTAAAAGAAACACGTGTTAAGTTGCGTACCGTTTATCAAGCACTCACCTGTGAAGGTGATAGTCTTTTACGCTTTGCGATAAAAAGTGGTGCGAATGATGTGGGGTCTTTCGTGGCAAAACGTTTATCTACTTCTGATTTAGTTGCTAAAGAGGCTGATGGTAAAACCGTTGTTGAATGGGCCGAAGCTAATGGGCACGGTGGTAGTGAAATCACTGCTGCGATAAAAGAGCGTATATCGGGGTAATTAGATTAGTTTTAAGCTACATTTTACTAAAAAAAAACCGGATGTTATATCCGGTTTTTTATGTCTTATATTTGCTGAATTCGCCAAATAATACCAATCAGTATAAGAAAGTGATCTACTCAGCGTGTTTTTTGGCAACTAATTCAAGGCGAATGGACGATGGAATGGTCACTCCCTTGTGAGGCCGTTCAACGCAGAAGTAGGAAGCCAAAAACACGCCTAACAGGCGAGTTTTAGCGCTTTCGATGCTGTGTTAACGAGTTTGACCGTAGAACAACTATGCTCTTCACTCGTTGCCTTGCCTCATAAGCGCTAAATTCTCGCTGAGCGATCACATCTTTATACTAATTGGTATAAGCCTGAGAATAACAGGCTTATTTTAAGTTTAAACCCTGAACTCACCGACAGAAGCTTGAAGCTCCTCGGCAAGTTGCGCAACTTGATGACTCGATTGCGCTGTCTGGTCTGCACCCGTTGCGGTTTCTTCAGATATGGCTGCAATATGCTCTAGCTTCTCGGAAACTTGCTGGCTGACTAAGTTCTGCTCTTGGGCTGCATTAGCAATATGAGTACCTGAGTCATGGGCATTATGCACTGCCTGGCTGATACTTTCCAAAGCAATATTTGCTTGCTCTGTTTTTTCGACGCAGCTATTAGCTTGATTGCGTCCAAGTTCCATCACTGATACCGCTTCTTGAGTGCCTTGTTGCAGCACTTGGATCATCTGCTGGATCTCTTGAGTTGAATCTTGGGTACGAGAAGCTAGGCTACGAACCTCATCTGCAACGACGGCAAACCCTCGTCCCTGTTCGCCAGCTCGTGCCGCTTCAATAGCGGCGTTGAGTGCCAGTAGATTAGTCTGCTCTGCGATACCTCGAATAACATCCAAAATAGAGCCAATAGAAGCGCTGTCAGAGTGTACCTTGTTGATCACTTGAGATGCTTTTGAGACTTCGTCAGCGAGTGCAAGTATTGTGCGTTTGTTTTCATCGGCAATGGTACGCATATGCTGAGCTTCATCATCGGCCTGTTTTATTTGAGTCAAAGCTTCGTCGGCGCTGCTTGTGACTTGCATCGCACTAGAACTTAGCTCAGTTGTTGCTGCTGCCACTTGGTCAACTTGATTCTTTTGCTCTTGAATACCTGCAGTGGTTTGAGCGGTAATGGCTGAGGTTTCTTCTGCTGCGGCAGCTAACTGATTAGAACGGTCTAAAATACCCTGTATGAGGGTTCTTAAGCTGTCGACGAGACGATTACAGTTACGTGATAACTCTGCAAACTCATCATGACCAGAATCATCTAGCTTATGAGTTAGATTGCCTGAAGCCAAAATGTCGAGCGCGTTATTCACACTGTCTAAAGAGCGCTTGAGTGGACGTATCACTGCAATACTGACAATGATTGAGACTATAATGGCGATTAGTACTAATGCCATGGTTTTATAGCTGGCATTATCGATATCCTTTAACGCAGCGTTACTGACTTTTTGTGAAACAACTTCGATCTGCTTATTAAGGCTATTCATACTTTGGTTTACTGAGCCAACGTTGATTTCAACTTGCTCTAAAAGCCTAGTTGTAGATGCATCAAGCGAGAGTTGTTTACCTTTGCGAGTCTGGAGTGAATTTGCGCCGTTAAGCATATCGAGGGCTTTTGTTGCTTCTTTAGTTATATCGTCGATAACATCTTGGTCTATAACTCCTTCCCAGTGGCGACTTACATATTCCAGCTTGTTCGTTACATCACTGATTACATATTCGAGTTCTTTGGTGATGGTTTCGAACTTCGATTTCTCTGTAGTTTTTACGAGGTCGTAACTACTAGTGATAAGACTGCTAAAGCTGGTGTCTATGTTGCCTGCTGTTGCAGCGATTTCTCTTTCTGTTGGGTCTTCGCTGGATTCGTAATCGACCAGGTCGATAAGCAGCGATGCGGTATCATCGACAGCAATTTCGAGATCTTCGAGCTGCTTTAGTAGACCTTCTTGAGTTTGCAAAGACTGTTCACGTGCTGACATCATTTTTAAGCTGTTATCTTTAAAGCCCTGATAGTTAGCTTTTAACGAAGTGATTTGGGCATCCAGCTCTTGTCTATGGCCACTGATGATCGATTGTAAGGTACCTATTTCGTTTAAAAAACTCTGAGAATACTCCTCGAAATTCTGTTCAACTTTAGGCATTTTTTCTGAACGTGTAGTATGAAACGCGACTAAAAGTTGTTTCTCTTGAAGTGCTAAATTTTGTGTCAGATGATTGCTACTTTCTAACGCTGGTATACTCAAATCTTGCAACACCAGAGTACTCGATTTGATATTTTCGTTGGTTATTAATGAAGCAACACCTAATGCTATTAGCAATAAAGTTACAACGCTAAACCCACCGATAACTCTAGTGGCGACATTCAATTTCATAGGGTACTCCGCTTTTTGTTGTTATCCCCCTAATTATAAAAATAATATCAGGGGGAGTTCTTGCATGCATAGCTAGCTTTATATCGGCCAGAATTGCAATCAGTTTAACTCTTTTCTAACTTCTTTTGGGTAATTTTTTGATTAGATTCAAGGTGCCAAAGAGTTAAATGTTCACCCCAACAGCAACCTGTATCTAAGGCTTGAAGGGATGGATGGTCAACTTTGCCCATTAGTGCTGCCCAATGGCCAAATACTAATGTGTGAGTGTTGCTCGTCATACTTGGAAATTGAAACCATGGTTTCAAGGTGTTGTCGGGATTGGATTCGGGGGGGAGTTTACAGTCAAAATCTAAGCTCCCATCAGCATTAAGGTACCGCATTCGAGTGAGTGCATTAATACAGTAGATTAATCGCGCCTTATTTGGCATTGAGTCCGTCCAGCGAGCAATATCATTAGTGTACATATCGGCGATTAGATAGGTTAAGTAATTTGGGTTTATTAGCGCTTGATGGACTGCATTCGCTTCTGTTATTACCGTATCTATATCCCATTGAGGAGGAATACCTGCATGGGTCATCACTATCGCTTTAGAAGGGTGGCATCTTAATAAAGGTTGTAATCTTAACCAATCGACGAGTTCGCCGATATCATCAGCGTTGAGCAATGAAGTAAGCTGATCACTGGGCTTTGGGCGTTTAAGTTTACCATGCAATGCCATAAGGTGAAGATCGTGATTACCAAGGACAGGCTTGGCTGAACCTTCTAGTGATTTAATATATCTGATGGTCTGTAGTGATTTATTACCTCTAGCCACCATATCACCAACAATCCATAACTCATCTTTTGAAGGATTGAAGTCGACTTGACTCAATATGGCTTGTAACTCATCGTAACAGCCTTGTATGTCACCGATAAAGTATGTTGCCATTAAATACTCGTTAGTTAGCGATTTAGGAAATGATTAGAGTTGTCAGACGAGCTAATGGATTAATCCTGGCGCTGCCAATCTAAAGGGGGCGATGGGGGCTTTAAATTCAATCCCATCTTCACTTAGCATCACATAGTAGCCTTGCATCACGGCAAACGGCGTTTCGCAAACGGTGCCGCTCGTATATTGGTATGCAGTATCTGGAGCGATAGTCGGAGTTTCGCCAACGACACCAGCACCTTGGACTTCGCTGTGATGGCCATTGGCATCGGTGATTGACCACATACGACTCTTTAACGTCACCGCCTTCTCACCAAGGTTGACTATGGTGATGGTATAACTAAAAAGGTAACGCTCTTCATCGGGGGATGATTGTTCTTCGATATATTCAGTTTTTACCTCAATTTTAATTGAGGATTCAAGTTTGTTCATTGAAAGTCCTAAATGTCACAGAGAGGAAGGGGAATCGCTTCCCCTTGATGTTCTTAGCCGTTTTTCTTATTAGCGACTAGATTTGCCATCGCAACATATTGTTCAACTGTTATCTGCTCTGGACGTTTGCTGGCGTCGATACCCAATGATTCAAAATCATCGTCAGAAATAATATGTTTAAGATTATTACGCAGGGTTTTACGACGCATATTAAACGCCGTAGTACAAATATGTCTCAGTAGGTCGACATCTTTACACGGCCATGGTTTATTCTTGTAGGGCACCAATCTGACAACCGCAGAATCCACTTTAGGTGGTGGTGTAAAGCAACCTGGTGGCACTTCAAGTACAGGCATAATTTGGCAGAAATACTGCGCCATGACGGTTAAACGGCCATAAGCTTTTGTGCCAGGAGACGCTGATAGTCGAAGTACCACCTCTTTTTGCAGCATGAAATGCATATTTTCAATATGCTGTGCAAACTCAAAAAGGTGAAACATTAGTGGGGTTGAGATGTTGTAAGGTAAGTTACCGAACACCTTCATCTGCTTGCCTTCTTCGACCAGCTGATTAAAGTCAAATTTAAGCGCATCACCTTGATGGATCTCAAGCTTATCCTTGAGAAAAGGATGAGTTTTTAGACGTTCAACCAGATCTTTATCTAACTCAACTACCGTGAGCTTATCTATGCTCTCGGCAACAGGCTCAGTTAATGCAGCAAGGCCTGGGCCAATTTCAACCATAACGTGATCATTGTCGGGTGCTATGGCACCGACAATTCGATTGATCACATTGCTATCGGTCAAAAAGTTTTGTCCGAAACGCTTTCTTGCCGTGTGGCCTAAATGTACTTTATTACTCATTACTTCTCTTTTTTTGACTCATTTCTGTCGGCCAATTCTATAGCCTTATTTAGTGCGCAGACGAAGCTTCCTATTTCTGCGTCACCCGTCCCAGCAAGGGCTAATGCCGTTCCGTGATCGACCGAGGTGCGAATATATGGCAGGCCCAAGGTAATATTAACCGAGCTACCAAATCCGCGTGACTTTAATACAGGAAGACCCTGATCGTGGTACATGGCTAATACGACATCGGCATCTTCAAGGTACTTAGGTTGAAACAGAGTATCTGCAGGTAGAGGCCCGACTATACTCATGCCCATCTCGCGCAGTTCATCTAGCGCGGGCATAATAACATCAATCTCTTCTCTGCCTAAGTGGCCATCTTCACCTGCATGTGGATTCAAACCGCAGACATAAATTTTAGGCTGCGTCAGTCCAAATTTGTTAACCAAGTCTTCATGCAATATTTTGATAATTTGGTGCAGACGCTCTCGCGTGATGGCTTTCGATACATAGGCAAGTGGAATATGAGTTGTGACAAGCGCGACCTGTAAACCCGGAGCCGCCAGTAACATCACCACATCTTGGCAATTAGCTTGATGGGCAAAAAACTCAGTGTGTCCACTAAAAGGGATACCGGCTTGATTAATAATACCTTTGTGCACCGGACCTGTGACAACGGCATCGAACTCGCCGCTCATGTTTTTTTCGCCTGCGTAGCTCAGCGTGTCAATAACGTAGCTACTATTTTGTTCATCTAGCGTGCCGCATATCGCTTCCGTTACCAATGGAAACGGGACTATGGTTAATGTACCCGCTTCTTGAGGTTTAGGTGGCTGACTAGGTTGATATGGGCGCAACTGGATTGGCAGGCCGATTTTTTTAGCCCTAGATTTCAATAGTGCTGGATCGGCACAAACAACAAGCTCAGCGGGCCAAGCACGCTGAGCAAGTTGAATGACTAAGTCTGGTCCTACACCGGCGGGTTCGCCTGGTGTGATAGCGATACGTTTAGTCGTCAATATAATTAGCCTCGGTTAAAATCGGCATCAAACACTTCGATGTAAGCTTCGGCTCGCATTTCGTTTAACCAGTTTTGTAACTCTTCATTAAACTTACGACGGAAGATGAGTTGATGTGCGCGATTAGTATTAAACTTATCCGTCGCATCGGTTTTGCGTTTCTCTTCAAGCTGAACGATGTGCCAACCATGACTCGAACGGAATGGCTCACTTATTTCATTAATATCTAGTGTACCTAAGGTTTGAGCAAACGCTGGCACATAGACAGATGGATCCGCCCAACCTAGCTCGCCACCTTTTGTAGCAGAACCTGGATCTTCACTATATTGGCGTGCAAGTTCAGCAAAGTCGGCATCACCAGAACGAAGTTCCTTAACAAACTTATCTAGCATGGCTTTAGCACGCTCTTCAGATAAAATAGGTGAAGGTTTGATGAGGATATGACGTGAACGTACTTCATCTATCTCTTTCGTTTGTAAGCCTCGAGCATCTATTACCTTTATGATATGAAAACCTGCACCACTACGAACAGGGCCGATAATATCGTTGGTCTTGGCACCAGTTAGTAGTTCAGCGAACAAGGTTGGCATTTCATTAATATTCATGTAGTCCCAAATTCCGCCCTCAAGAGCTTTAGGGCCTGAGGAAGATGCAATAGCCGTTTGCTTAAAGTCAGCATCATCTTGCAAGCGTTTTAACACTGCATTGGCACGCTTGCTTGCATTCTCTAGTTGTTCGCTGTTTGGGCTACTTGGAACTTCGATTAAGATATGGCCAATTTGGTATTCAACCTGTTGCATACCTTGCTCTTCGATCAATTTTACTAAGCTGTTGATCTCTTGAGGTGAAACTTGGATACGCCTTTGAACTTGAATACGTTGTATTTCACCTAAAGTGATCTCTTCACGTAATTTTTCGCGATATTGATTCCAGCTTGAGCCTTCGGTTTCGATTTGTTGACGCATCTTCTCAAGCGTCATTTCCTGCTCTTTAGCGATGTTTTCGATAGTCTGGTCTAATTGTAGATCGCCAATATGTAAACCAATACGATCGGCCATTTGCAATTGCAGACGAGTCATTATCAGGCGTTCGATAACTTGAGTACGAAGCGCCTTATCTGAGGGTAACGCTTGGCCTGAAGCTTGTGCGTTTGCTTTTACTGTCTTTATCATATTAGCGATTTCGCTTTCTAAAACGATACCTTCATTGATCTGCACCGTTACGCGATCTAAAGGTTGTGCAGCAAGGGCGGCATGGCTCATTATTAATGTCAGAAAAGCAATAATCAGTTGTTTACAGGGTCTCATCCACAAAAATCCTTGGCATATTGAGGTCGTTTGTCACTTATTGACCGACCACTTAATTCGATTATTCTGATTGGACTACAAGTCCGTATCTAGGTTCAGCAAAATGTTAACTAATTATCAAATGCTAGTTTTTTAAGTACAAGGGCTTGCGATAATTAAACAGGCCATCGTTAAGCATATCTGCGACGCCAAGCGGTCCAGAACCTCCTAAGCCTTTGATTACAAAGTTAAGATAAAATCCATGTTCAAATAACTCTCGATCATCGAATGAGGGTTCTAAATCGTCATCGTAGTTTGTCTTAATGCGGTAATGATAACTTAAGCGAAGCGCCCAGCAACAAGATTCGTATTGAAATCCAGTATAAGTCTCAACACTTCTACTCTCATTGAGGTCGTAATACCAGTTGCCTACGATATACCAGTTGTCGTTGATAGGCCATGCCGCTCGAACTCCTGTTTGCGATATATTAACCGACTCATTGGTATTACTGTTAATTAAGTCAGGAACATAGCGGTAGCTAAGTTGCAGTAATTTATTTGTTTCAGGGCGAAAATCTAAGGTAACTTCGCTTTTCTTGTTGTCACTGTTTTTGGTGTCATATTGAATGGCACCGCTCATAAACCAGTCGTTATAAATTTTGGTGTTTAGTTCCGCGGCTAATACCGAGTTAGAGGTATTTTCCTGTTTCAGCATTTGATTGGGCAGGGACGGGTCTGTGAGTCCGACTTTACTGTCTTCAAAGTAATAAGTTTGCCCAATACTAAATTTAAAGGTTTCGAGATTATGTTCATCAAATAATCGGGTCGTTAAACCCAGCGTCATTTGATTGGCATCGGCGATTCTATCGAGACCAGAGAAACGACGATCCCTAAATAGGCCATAATAATCATCTTGTAATCGTGCCGTATCATAAATACCTATATTAGATTGGTCTTCGTAACCGACGTAAAGATATTGAAACTGAGGCTCTAACGTTTGGCGATAGTTTGCATCAAAATAGTCGGTGAAGCGCTCGAAGTTAATCTGCCCATGTATTCGTACTTGAGGTAGTGTACGACTCACTGTGCTGTCGAGTTTGTCACTGCTTACATTACTGGTTAAATCTTGCCAGTAATTGGTTTGCATTAGCTTTAACTCACTGGTTAATGAGCCTGCTGGTCCATGTATCGGCAGGGTGATACTTGGTTCGATGTGGATACGTTTAGCCGTTGCGTATTGGTCATCTTGATGACGGAAGTTGGTTGCTTCACCTAATAGGTTAAAATCTAGTCCACTCCAAAGTGCAGGCGAACGATAGTTAAATCCGACTTGTGGCATCACTTGGTAAGGGGATTCGTCTTCACCCAGTACTTTAATATCTTGAACTTTGGCCGTAATGTCCCAGTTATTCTCAAAATAGGCGATTTCACCAATTCGGGATAGTTGGTTGTCAGTTGAGCGCAATACATCCGATTTGAGGTCATTAAAATAGTTATTATCAGATACGTTGGTATAATTGGCTAACACACGCCAATTGTCGTTAATTGCACCTTTGTGTTGCCAATGATAAAGGTAGCGATCGTCTTTATTCGGCATCAAACTATCATCGGCTAGATATTCAGCATTGAATTGTCCTTGCTGAGCTTCACCCATGAGATAACGAAACTCTGTTTTTAGGAAAAGACCTCGGGCCGACATGTAGTGAGGCGTAAAGGTTAAATCGTATTCAGGGGCTATGTTCCAGTAATATGGAGTCGCCAGTTCCACACCATTGGTTGTGCTGGTGCTGAATGCCGGAAAAAGAAAACCTGACTTACGTTTTTCTGATACCGGGATGGTCATGTAGGGCAGATAAAACACCGGTACATCACCGACTTTTAGTTTCGCATTCCACAGTTCTCCCCACTCTTCGGAGCTATCGATTTTGATCGTTTCAGCTTCGAGTAACCAAGAGCTATCTCCTGGTGGGCAAGTGGTGAAATTGGTATTGGTTAAATGCAGATTATTATCTTGGGTGATCTCAAGTTTTTGTGCTTCACCATGTATCTGTTGACCATGAAGCCAGTATTGAGCCGAGTTTAATTGGGCGTTGTTGCTGCGCATTTCAGCGCTTAAAGAGTCGGCTGTAACGGTGAACATACTGTCTTGAAAGACTAAATTGCCATTAGCATCTAAACGTTCGTTGGCTTGATCTAATATGGCACTGTCTGCTGAGATATGACGTCCACCTTGGCTAAAGGTAACATCACCATCGAAATTGGTTTTGTCGCCCATTTTTGCCGATGTACGATCTGAAACAATGGTAATTTGCTGTAAATTAATTGGCGTATCAGTTTCTTCCGCTTGAGGAATAGGCACTGGAGGCTCCACAAGACATTGCGCGCCAGTATCAAGAGATGTTGCTGAGTCGTCTGCCAAGACTAGGTGCGGAAGCAGTACTAAAGCCAATAAGTAACGGATATGCATCTTTTATCGTTTTTGTGATTTCTTAGTCTAGACAAGTTATCGGAGAGGATAGTTGCATCTAAATGTACAAGCAACCTAGCAAGGAGATAAAAATCATCTTAATTGCTGTTTCCATTTTGCTTTATAATAAAGCAATTTTTACTTAAGAGCCATGAGGTGCCCTTGTCAGATCAGAGATTTATTGCCCTTCGAGCGTGGATAGCGCGAACTTTAGGCGCGGATGCGCAGATAGTACTCATCTCTGGTGATGCCAGTTTTAGGCGGTATTTTAGAGTCTCATTTGAAAGGGAACAGTATATTGCAATGGATTCCCCGCCAGACTTAATCGCTGTCACACCGTTTATTTCACTTGCCGAGATGTATCAGTACAATGATATATATGCGCCTCAAGTGATTGAAAAAGATATTGAACAAGGTTTTCTGCTGCTAAGTGATTTAGGCGATACTCAACTGCTCAGTGTACTTAATTTGGATAATGTCAGCGATTATTATCAACGGGCCTTGGAACTATTAAATCCTATCGCCAGCATTACAGAGTCTGGCGGTAAGTCACTGCCTTTGTACGATGATGCATTTGTTGAAAGAGAATTAGCAATATTTTCTGATTGGTTAATTGTGCATCACTTGGGGCTAACGCTCGCGCCTCAGACTCAATCAATGCTCGATGATGTGTACCAACTGCTGGTGAGTAATGTCAGGGAACAACCTAAAGTGGGGATGCATCGTGATTACCATAGTCGCAATTTGATGTTGTGTGATAACAAGCTTGCGGTTATCGACTTTCAAGATGCTGTCATTGGCCCCATTACTTATGATGCCGTGTCGCTTTTAAGGGATTGCTATGTGCGCTGGCCCGATGATGTTGTTGAGTCTTTAATGCAAAGTCATTATCAGCAGATGAAAGAGGTTGGCTTGCTCGCTAACGAGGTCACCTTAAAGCAATATCGTCGCTGGTTTGATTTGATGGGAATACAGCGACATCTCAAAGCTGCAGGCATATTTTGCCGATTAAACTACCGAGATGGTAAGCCTGGTTATATGAAAGATATTCCGTTAACGCTGCAATATATCAAGGATGTCGCTAAGCCTTACCCAGAGTTAGCTCGTTTAGTGACATGGTTAGATAACGAGGTTATTCCCTTAATGGAGACGCAATCGTGAAGGCGATGATTTTAGCCGCAGGGCGAGGTGAGCGCTTACGTCCATTGACCGATCATATACCTAAGCCCTTAGCTGAAGTCGCTGGAAAGCCACTTATCATTTATCACATCGAGCGTCTCGCCGCCCTTGGGGTTAAGCATATCGTTATTAATCATGCATGGTTAGGTCATAAGTTAGAGCAAGCCTTGGGCGATGGTCGCCGCTGGCAATTAACGATCAGCTACAGTCGTGAATTAGAAGCGTTAGAAACCGGTGGCGGCATTAAGAAGGCGCTACCGCTGCTGGGGACTGAGCCATTTTTGGTTATCAATGGTGATGTATTTATCGATGCGCCTCCAACGATTAATGGTAAACCGCTGTCGTTAACCGCTATTGAAAAGGCGATGATGAATCGTCAGGCGTATTTATGGTTGGTCGATAATCCTCCCCAGCACCCTCACGGTGATTTTGGATTAAATGGTGATCAGGTCGAATTAACGACTGAACCAAGGTTAACGTTTTCCGGGATTGCGGTATATCGCCCAGCATTTTTTGATAGCTCGCCCGATGGTCGATTTGGTTTGGCGCCGCTGTTAAAGCAAAAAATGGCCTTAGATTTGGTGGCTGGCGAACGTTTCCCTGGGTATTGGTGTGATGTCGGCACCTTAGACCGATTGGCTCAATTAAACGACCGCATAGCGGCAACGGCGAACAAATAAAATAGGTCATTGAATGAAAATTTGGGGTAAGTTTTTTGGTTTTGCTATTGGCTTTATGTTTGGCAGAATTATTGGTGGGATCATTGGCCTATGGCTTGGGCATCTTTACGATAAAAAACGGGCAGAACTGAGCGCCGTTATTGGTAAAGGCAGCGATCGACAGTCGTTATTTTTTAATACCGCTTTTGCGGTAATGGGGCATGTTGCCAAAGCTTCAGGCCGGGTGACTGAAAATGATATCCGCATGGCAACGGCCTTAATGGATCAAATGCAGTTAACTGGGCAGCCAAGGCGTGATGCTCAAGCGGCTTTCAATCAAGGTAAAGCGAGTGGTTTCGATCTAAAAGCCTGTTTGAAAACGTTTCGCCTGATTTCGATGGGGCGCAAAGAACTGCTGCAGATGTTCCTTGAGATCCAAATTCAAACCGCCCTTGCCGATGGCAAAATTGATGCTAATGAGCATGCTATTTTGTTAACGGTTGCAAAAGAGCTTGGCTATAGTCAGGTACAACTTGATGAGTTATTAAAGCGTTGGCAAGCGGAGTTTAATTTTCATAGCGGTGGTCATCATAAAACATCCCTTAAAGATGCTTATGATGTGTTAGGTCTGAGCGAATCCGATTCAGACCAACAGATTAAACGTGCTTATCGAAAACTAATGAATGAACATCATCCTGACAAGTTGGTTGCCAAAGGTTTACCAGCCGAGATGATGGAGCTTGCTAAGAAAAAAGCCCAAGATATTCAAGCGGCTTATGATAGGGTAAAACAGGATCGCAGTATGAGATAAGGTTGTGTTTGCAGGTATTATATTGCTGGGGGAGATGAGCATGACTAGTTCAAAACGTTGTTTACTTAGCGGTAAATGTGGATTGCTAGTAATGAGTTTATCTACTGGGGCATATGCTGAGTCGCAATGGTTCATTGCTCCTTTTGGTGGCTATAGTTTTGCCGCGAGCGAACTCGATGCGAATGAGATAAGCTCGACTAACAATATCGGCAATAGTGCCAGCACCAAGGTTAAAATTGCCGAGTCGGAGCACTATGGCATGATGATCGGGGTTAAAACTAAGGAGCCTGGCGATATCTATTTGCTCTATAGCCATCAAGTCACAGATTTGAGCTTTGGTGGCAGCTTTAGCCCAGATTTTCTTACTCAGCTTGATGTTGATTATCTGCATGTTGGTGGCTCGCTTTATTTCCCTCGGGGTAATTTACGTCCCTATGTTACCGCCAGCGCGGGGATGACGCAGATGCGTCCAACGGATGACTACAGTATTGAAACGCGTTTTTCGATGGGATTTGGTGTGGGTGTTGAATATCAAATGACAGAAAGATTCTCACTTTTAGCCGATGCCCGTGGATATGCCACCTTTATCAGTAGTGACAACGCCTTATTTTGTGATGCAAACCAATGTGTGTGGAATATTCGCGCCGACATTATGTGGCAAGGGCAGGTTAATGCTGGAATAAAGTTCAGCTTTTAACGTTTTATCATTATCAGTGGCCCAGCCATTTGGTTTATCGATGCTTATTTGATCGCGCTATCATAAGTAAAAGTGGAAGATAATATGAATATTGTTGTACTTGATGGATACACCTTAAACCCTGGCGATCTTAATTGGCAGGGATTTGAGGCGTTTGGCGATTTTATCTGTTTTGATAGAACCCCTGCTAATCAACTTCTTGAGCGAGCCATCGATGCACAGGTTTTATTAACCAATAAAACCGTGCTTGATGCTGCAACCATTGCCGCATTACCCAAGTTAAAATATATCGGGGTGTTAGCGACAGGTACCAATGTTGTCGATATTGGGGCTGCAAAGGCTCATGGCGTAACGGTGACTAATGTGCCTGGTTACGGACCAGATGCCGTTGCGCAAATGGTATTTGCTCATATATTGCACCATACCCAAGCAGTTGCCGCTCATCATCACGCGGTTAGTGATGGTCAATGGAGCCAAGGTGATGATTTTTGCTTTACTTTATCGCCGTTGCAATCACTCAAAGGCAAAACATTAGGGCTTATCGGTTATGGTGATATTGGCCGCCAAGTCGCGACGATTGCACGAGCATTTCAGATGCAGGTGCTGGTCAATAGCCATCGGCCTAAGACAGATCTGCCCGAGGGCGTCACTTGGTGCGAACTTGATTTACTGTATAAGCAAGCTGATATTATCTCACTGCATTGCCCATTAACGTCAGACACAGATCAGATGATTAATGCTGTCAGCCTAGCAAGAATGAAACCCAATGTGCTGTTGATAAATACGGCCCGCGGTGGTTTGATTGACGAACAAGCACTGGCCGATGCGCTTAATCATGGGGTGATCGCGGCGGCTGGTGTCGATGTGCTCTCGACTGAGCCACCGGAAGCAAATAATCCGCTGCTGCGTGCGAAAAACATCAGTATTAGTCCTCACAATGCGTGGGCGACATTGGAAGCGAGAGCAAATTTAATGGCGATAGCGCTGGATAATTTAAAGGCTTTTATTAAAGGTGATGCCGTTAATCGTATCTGCTAATCGTTTTAGTCTGCAACAAAAAAGGCGCTGATGCGCCTTTTTTGTTAGTAAGCGATTAACTTAAAAAGCCAACATCCTAAATCGATTAGTCTATAAAATAACTTCGACCTTAGAAGCTACGGTTAACGCCTTTTCTACTGCTTGTTCTATCGATTCTCCGCGAGCTAACCCTACACCCAAACGGCGACGACCATCGATTTCAGGCTTGGCAAATAATCTTAGTTGAGTATTGGGCTCTGTTAGTGCTGCAGCCATGCCTTGATAACAGATATTTTGCGACTTGCCTTCAGCTAAAATCACGGCCGAAGCCGATGGGCCATGCTGGGCAATATTCGCTATCGGGAGCCCAAGTATGGCGCGAACATGCAATGCAAATTCCGATAGATCTTGGCTGATCAGGGTGACTAGTCCAGTATCATGTGGGCGCGGTGACACTTCTGAGAAATAAACCTCTTCGCCTTTGATAAACAGTTCGACGCCAAACAACCCATATCCGCCTAACGCTTCAACGACTTTTTGGCCTATCTGTTGAGATTTCTCTAGCACGTTTGCTGACATTTGCTGAGGTTGCCAAGATTCACGGTAGTCACCATCTTCTTGTCTGTGACCAATAGGATCGCAGAAGTGAATACCATTAACCGCACTAATCGTCAGTAAAGTGATCTCATAATCGAATGGCACAAAGCCTTCAACAATAACTCTTCCACCGCCAGCACGTCCCCCTTCTTGGGCATATTGCCAAGCAGATAGTATCTCAGAGGATTGACGAATAACGCTCTGGCCTTTGCCCGATGAACTCATGACGGGTTTTACAACGCATGGGATCCCAATTTTTTTTACGGCTTGTTCGAATTCAGCTTGGGTATCACAGAAAAAATAGGGTGATGTTGGCAAGCCTAAGGTTTCTGCCGCAAGACGACGAATGCCTTCTCTGTCCATGGTGAGCTGTGTTGCTTTCGCAGTTGGAACGATATTTATTCCCTCAGCTTCCATATCGACCAAGGTTTGGGTTGCGATCGCTTCGATTTCAGGGATGACCAGGTGTGGTTGCTCTAGGATGATCACGTCTCGCAAGGCCTGTTTATCAAGCATGTTGATCACATGAGACCGGTGAGCAACCTGCATAGCAGGTGCGTTGGGGTATCGATCTACGCCGATCACTTCAACGCCCATTCGTTGCAATTCAATAGCGACTTCTTTACCAAGTTCGCCGCAGCCGAGGAGCATGGCTCTGATCGCGCCTTTACAGTGTGGTGTGCCTATCATTGTATGGGTACCTTTTTGTATATGATTGGTCGGTGTTAACGCCAATTTTTACTCATTATTTTGATGCATCTTACCTTTTTTACTGGAATATTTAGATGATTTCCCAGAACAAGTGTGTACTCGATCAACAATTTATAGGGAATTTAATGAGAAATAGAGTCAATTACTCTTCTGTGTTGCCGTATAAAGGCTTGGAGGGTGCGTGTCGCAAGCGATTGTTTTAAAGCTAAAAGATAACGTGTGGTACAGTTGCTTTTCGGCTATTCGACCGTTAAAAGCGGGTCTTGTTTTTGGAACATTTTGCGTTGTGCGTCATGATCTTTGTTGCGATATTTTTATTTTTTTTGGGGAGAGTGATCCATGATATTCCCTATGAAATAGCGATAAAACGTCCCCATCCTTAATAACCTCCTGCGCTAAAGAGATTTTTGTTTCCGGTCCGATTGACCCTGCTGTTCGTGGTGTAGTGAAAGAGATAAATGTAAAACCTAATGTACCTGTGAAGAAAGGAGAGGTGCAGCTTAAGCTTGATGCCACGCTTTTTGGGGTGGTTGTGATGCAAAAATGAGCTGCTTTAGCCATCTCAGAGCTGGAGGTGCAGTAACATTAAGCGCTGATTTAATGATATCGAAAGACTCGCAATGCGAGCCCTTTTTTGTTCGCGAAATGGATTGAAAGCAATTTATTAGGAGAGCTAGGCTCGACTGTTACTAAAGTCACTTTTAAATAAGCTACTATTTTCATGGAGAAAGTGAACTATGATAAAGCTATCAGTTAATGACTGTTATTAATGGCTTTCGGTTATTGCTTTGGTTAAAGACAATAGGGAACCCATTTACGCTCCTACAGATAGAGTCTAAATATTATGTCATTTAATCAAATTATCATTGTGGCACTACTGGCGATCACGATGGCGATGTTCCTCTGGGGAAAATGGCGTCATGACGTGGTTGCGATGGGGGCGTTGCTTGTAGGCGTGTTTACAGGGTTAGTACCCAGCAACGAGGCATTTGCGAGCTTTGGCCACCCAGCAGTCATTACCGTTGCCAGTGTATTGGTATTAGGTTATGGGTTAAAAATTTCGGGTGCTGTAGATGTACTGGCAAAGCACCTGCTGCCATCAACATCCAGTCCGACATTGAGTATTTTTGCGCTGATTAACTTGGCCGCGTTGTTGTCGGGATTTATCAATAATGTGGGGGCTTTGGCACTCTTGATGCCTATTGCAATACAGATGGCTGCTAAATATGAGCTACCTGCCGGTAAAGTGCTCATGCCTCTAGCATTCGGTTCAATTTTAGGCGGCATGACCACCTTAATTGGTACGCCAACTAATATGGTGGTTGCAGGTTTTCGGCAATCAAGCGGCATGGGAAGCTTCTCTATGTTCGACTTTTCTCCTGTCGGGGTTTCGGTTGCGCTTGCTGGTATCGCCTTTGTCGGCATATTAGGTTGGCGACTCGTTCCTGTGCGTAAGCAGTCTGATGTGGGAAGCTTTGATACAGGCACCTATCTGAGTGAAGTGCGTATTGTGGCAGGCAGCAAAGCTGAAAAGATGAATTTACGGGATGTTGAGAAATTACTCGATGAGGCCGATGCTCAGATCATTGCGATGATCCGCCGTGAAGTGCGTCTATCAGCCCCGAATCCTAGGCGGATTTTGCAAGATGGCGATATTCTGGTTATTGAGGTTGAACCTGAGTCTTTGCCAAAAGCGATTTCCAGCCTAGGCCTGAAACTGGAAGCAGATGTTTCTTCCGCGGAGGAGGGAGAAATTGACCCTAAAGCAGGTGCAGAAGTATATCGATCAGATAGTCAGGTTCTTGATCAAGGTTCTGACGTGGCAGTCAGCAAATCGGAAGAGGTTGTTATTCAGGAACTGGTGGTAACCCCAGGGGCTGCGTTAGTTAATCGGTCGGTAACCGATATTCAATTACGTACTCGTTATGGCATTAATTTGTTAGCGATATCTCGTCAAGGTCGGCGATTCGTTAAGCGTTTACGCTCTACCCCTGTGAAAGAGGGCGATGTCATTCTTCTGCAAGGAGACCCTGAATCGGTCTCAGGATTTGCCTCTCAATTTGGCTGCCTTCCTTTGGCGGCTCGTGAGATAAGCGTCCCCCAAAAAGGCCATGCCGTTATCGCTACGTTAATTATGGCCATTGCGGTGGCGGCAGTGGCGTTTGGGAGTTTGCCTGCAGCGGTCGCCTTTGTTGCGGGGGCGCTCGCGTTTGCTATTTTGGGGATTGTCCCCGTGCGTTCGATTTATACTTCAATCGACTGGTCTGTTGTCGTGCTATTGGCAGCGTTACTTCCTGTTGCTAATGCTATGTTTACCACTGGCGCAGCCGATTTGATCGCCCAGTTTCTGTTAAATACCATCGCCCAGAGTAACGCGATAGCGGCTCTGGTGTTGGTGTTAGTGGTAACCATGTTTCTATCAGACTTAATGAATAATGTCGCAACAGCTGCCGTGATGTGTCCCATCGGTATTAGTACTGCAAGTCAGCTTGGAGTTAATCCAGATCCTTTTTTAATGGCTATTGCTGTGGGGGCATCCTGCGCATTTTTAACGCCCATTGGTCATCAGAACAACACCCTTATTCTTGGTCCCGGAGGATTTCATTTTGGTGATTATTGGCGGCTGGGTTTGATTCTGGAAGTCGTTGTGGTTGCGGTGAGTGTACCTATGTTGTTATGGGTGTGGCCATTTTAATGAATGAGTCTGTAGGAATTTAGTCGATTAAACATCGCCTTATGAGTAATACTAATCAGTATAAATATGTGATGGCTCAGCGACGATTTAGCACTAAAGTTTAGGGCTGATAAGGCAAGGTCTTTAATTGCGCCTCGGTAATAGCGCCATGCGTTACCCTACCAGCTATATCCATAGCGTCGTGCATTAAAGATATTCACAACATCTGACCTTTATGCTGTTCATTAACTACAATAATGTGAGGGCACTTATGGGGGCAATTAGATTGAATGTGAGGTCCAAGAGAGGTGTTTATCGCACCTCTTTTGGCGTCTAGTTAGGTCACCACAGCAAGAGTATAAATTGTATGAGTTACTCTATGACCAAATCATTGACAGTATCTGCAACATTCTGAGCTCCTTCTCGAATATCGTTTATCAAGGATTGGGCTAACTGTAATTGGTGATTACACTCGGAAACTTTCGCTTGGATGGATAGCATTCCCTCCTCAGATGTCTTGGTTAACTTGCTATTACGTTCGACAATTTTTTCGATATCATGAGTGGCTTGAGAAGTGTTGGCTGCCAATGTTCTTACCTCGTCTGCGACCACCGCAAACCCTCGACCATATTCACCAGCTCGTGCTGCTTCGATTGCCGCATTTAAGGCTAAAAGATTGGTTTGATCGGCAACCTTGGCAATGGTGCTAACAATTTGGGTGATCTGCTCAGATTGCCGCGCTAATTGCTCCATTAAGCTGGTCGCTTCAGATACCGCGGTATCGATATCATTAGCCACACTTGATGCTGAATCGATCATGTTGGCACCATTCTGGGCAATATCAACTGTCTCTATGGCACTTTGATATGCTAATTGTGATGCATTTTGCACCGCTTGTTGATGTTGAATGCGCTCAGTAACATCACTTGCTAGCTTGACGACTCTTACGACTTTTCCTGAATCGTTGAAAATAGGGTTATAAGTTGCTTCAAGCCAAATGGTGCTGCCTTGTTTCGTGACGCGCTCAAATAGGCCAGATTGAAAGCGCCCTTTAGCTAGTGAGGTCCAAAAATCTGGATGTTCACGAAGGAACTTATCGGTACAGAAAATACGATGATGTTGCCCCTTTATCTCATTATTGGTATAGCCGATTGCGCTGCAAAAGTTGTCATTAGCATCAATAATGTCTCCTTGCGGAGTGAACTCGATAAATGCAAGAGACTTGCTCAATGCATCAAACATCGCTTTTTGATGATCCGTTTTTACTTTATCTTGAGTCACGTCACTGGCTATTTTGATCACTTTGATGACACGACCATTACTATCGAGCACTGGCACATAGGTAGCGTCAATCCAGATCACTGAGCCATCTTTACAAACACGCGGAAAGACGCCGTGGTTCGGTTTACCTTGAGTAAGGTTATACCAAAATTGTTTATAACTGCGACTTGCTACTAACTGTTTATCACACAGGAGACTATGATGCCGCCTTTGGATTTCGTCCATTGAGTATCCTACAGCCGCAAGAAACTGCTCATTGGCAGTTAATACGTTACCATCCACTGAAAACTCAATGTAAGGCACGTTATTGCGGACAGCTTTTAATATGTGGTTGTTTGAGCGCAACTCTTGATAATGTTGCTCTTTCTGCTGCATCTCTAACTTACGACGACCAAAATCAAACATATGGATACACCTAATTTTTCGAGTACAAGGACTCTATATACAAAAATTTGCTCACGGCAATCTTAGTTCAAATTGAATGAAATGATGCGCTGCTGATCTCGTACCATCCATATTTAACTCGTGTTATCAAAAAATATCGCTATAACTCGTTTTCTAGCGGACACTATCTCGTTAATACGAGCCAACTGGACGGTAAGATCAAATTAGATGCAACTGTATTGCTTGTTTAAAGATGACGATTGAATTTGCTATCGATGTGGAGTATCTATAATCATCGGCTGAGAAAGGCTTCTAGCACCATTAAAGCTATGCATAAAGGATGTTAAATGCAAGATATCAGGGACCTTACCGCAGTGCTGCGGTCTAACACGCCACTAGTTATCATTGAAACCTACGAAGAACATAGAGTGATAGAGCTATTAAAGCGAGTGTCGACGGTTCTTTACCAACCGCTGTTTACTTGGAGCATAACTCAGGGGTTGACTCGTGTGGACGTTAATATGGGGACACAGAAGTTCAATACCGATCCCACCGAAATTTTAGGGCAGATAAAATCAACCTGTCAGCAGGGGATTTATGTTCTCTGTGACTTTCATCCATTTGTCGACAACGCGCCTAAGAACGTGCGCTTACTAAAAGAGATCGCTCTCGAATATGAGGCACTAAAACACACCGTGGTATTAGTCAGCCACGCCTTTGATATACCGCCCGAAATCCAGCGATACTGTGCTCATTTTAGGCTCTCTTTGCCCGATGTTAGTCAGCTACAAAATTTAATCTATGAACAGATAGATAGGGCGCGTAGTGACGGTTTATTGCAAAGTGTCGATGACCAAGCTGTGAGTAAACTTGCCGATAATCTGCGAGGGTTAACCTTCGATGATGCCAGACGACTGGCCCATAAGGCGATTGTGGATGATGGGGCGATTACCCTTTGCGATGTCGATCGAATCAACCAAGGAAAGTTTAAGCTTCTCGATATGGAGGGAGTGTTACAGTTTGAATATGATACCAGTGATTTTTCTCAGGTAGCTGGTTTACATAACCTTAAAGAGTGGTTAAAACGCCGAATGCCATCTAGCGATAGTCATATGGAAGATTCGCCAAAGGGGATATTATTGCTCGGTGTACAAGGCAGTGGTAAGAGTTTAGCTGCTAAGGCGGTCGCTGGAATGTGGCGACGTCCCTTATTACGAATGGATATGTCTACCTTATATAACAAATATATAGGTGAAACAGAGAAAAATTTGCGTAATGCCTTAGAGCTCGCCGATCTTATGTCGCCTTGTGTATTGTGGATCGATGAAATTGAAAAAGGTTTAGGCAGTAGTCATAACGATGATGGTACTTCTAAGCGGGTTTTAGGGGCGTTATTAACTTGGATGGCAGAACGAAAGTCAGAGGTTTTTTTAGTTGCTACCGCAAATGATATTAGTGCGTTGCCACCAGAACTGATGCGCAAGGGGAGGATGGATGAGATATTTTTCGTCGATTTGCCCGATGACAGTGTCCGCCAAGCGATATTTCTCATTCATGCTAAACGCAGGCAACTTGAACCGAGCCTTTTTGACTTGGCTCAACTATCACAGGCGAGCCAGGGCTTTTCAGGTGCTGAAATTGAGCAGGCTATCATTTCTGCCATTTATAGTGCCAGAGCGACCAATATTGAGATGTCGCAGCAACTGCTGCTCGATGAACTAATGAAAACGCGACCATTATCTGTGGTGATGCGTGAACAATTGACCGCATTAAGGCAGTGGGCCAATGGGCGCACGGTTAATGCGCATACCTCCTAGTGTCTGCTTGGCTTTTTGGATAAGAGCGGTAGATAGAAGTGACGGTGTCAAAGCCGAGTGTTTGCACCGCCAACCGAGGTTAGGGGGTTATGCTGATTAGGGGGTAGGCTTAGGTGGAAACAGAGCCAATATTTTGCTCACGGTTTGTTGAGTCTCGCTGGCTTTCTCTACTCCGCCGTCACTGAAATCAAATTTATCACTGCCTCGCCAGATCAAACGATTACTGGCTAAATCGATAATATCAATTTGAATCAATTGAATTTTATTGCTGTCACTGCCTAATGGTACTCCAACACTGGTTCCGACACTGATTCCACCAGAACTTCCCCAAGAACCTGAACCCAGTCCGATAGATAAGCCTGAGCTTTTCGGCTTATCTTCAACTTTAAACGAATAGGTGACTGAAAACTGTGGTGAGTCAGTTGTCTTGATAAATCCCTGTGCTGTTAACGAGGTATCGATTGCCGACTCGATGCGCCTTGCGCTTAGGGGATCTGTGATGTTCTGTGGTGGTTGGGTTGTAAACTGTTGCAGCTGACTAAAATCGTAATGGGTATCGTAATCCAGCTTGGGCTTGCTTGCACAAGCAACAGCTAGCAAACTAATGAGTAGGATGACTATCCTATTATTAAGGTTCATTGCAAACACCTTGATGAGTATATTTTAAACAATGTGACCATATCTACTTATTTATGCAAGACTTTTAAATTACTCATTAAGAATAAAATTTAGCAAACGGTAAATAAATCAGTTATGTTTTAATCACTTTGTTAGATTTCCAACTTTAGCTTAATTGATTTGTAGATCATATTTGCTGGTGGGATAAGGGGGACGATTATGAGTGAATTTGAAATAAGGTGTCAATTTAGCCTCTGTTCAGGTTAGTTGTTACTTATGGAACAATTAGAGTTTTTTGAGATCCCCAGCCCCTGCATTGGCATCTGTCAAACAGATGCTCGTGGTTATTGTAAGGGGTGTTTGCGCAATCGAGATGAACGTTTTAATTGGCTTAGTTTTTCTGATGCACAAAAATATGACGTCATTCGTTTATGTAAGCAGCGAAAACGAAGGCGTCAACTTGCACTGTTAAAAGCAAAGAAAATCGAGATTTTGCAAGAGCGCGCGGCAGCAACAGACGGTTTTGATTTTGATGCTGAGCCTTAAAGTTGGTTTAACTTGCCTTTAATGGTGGCCAGCAGAGTGTAAATTGCGTAAACCCTGGCTGACTTTGAAGTAACACCTCTCCTTCATGACGCTCCATGATCCGCTTGATGATAGCTAACCCTAGACCATGACCTTTATTACCATTTTGCACGACGTTACTACGATAGAAAGGTTCGAAAATCTTACCCTGATCTTCTGCTGCGATGCCAGGGCCATCATCGATAACACTTAAGACTATACTTTTGTTTTTAATGGTCAACTTGATAACGATCATCTGATCGGCAAAACGTTGTGCATTAATGATTAGGTTTTGCAGCGCGCGTTCTATAAGCGATGGATCGCCCATGACTTCTACCCGTTTTATATCACACTCAAATTGTATCGGTATCGAATGTAATCCTTGAAGTCGCTCAATGGTTTGCTGGGTGAGCTTCGTCAAATCACACCGCTCAAATTGAATGGCTTTGCGCTGTGACTCTAAACTGGCGTAGGTGAGTAGTTCTTGCAGTAGATTTTCCATCTCTTTTACATCTTGCTGCATCTCATCTAAGAACGCCAGCCTACGTGCTTCGTTTGAATCTGGACCGCAGTATTGTGGCATTAACGCGAGGGCAAATTTAAGTCTAGCCAGTGGCGTTCTTATTTCGTGGGACACGGCATTAGAAAGATGTTTCTGGCTTTCTATCAATGCTCGAATATGGTTGGCCATTTCGTTAAAGGTACTTGCTAACGGTTGTACCTGAGAGCGCCGTGAAAGCTGGATTTGGGTATCCCAGTTTGATTGACCAAACTCTTTGGTGGCCAGTCTTAAGGTTTTTAGATCGCGAGATAGAGGCCATACCCAAATGAGTGTAACAAAGGCCAATGATAAGTAGAAAAACAGCGTAAACAGGCCTCTAAGCTGGCCTCTAGGGTCTATTTCTATAGGGCCTGCCATTAAGATTTGTTCGGCATCGACTTTGATAAAATGGAGCTCGTGTTCTTTGTCCTGAGAAGCGACTAGAACGCTGGTTTGCGTCAGCGGCTCATTGGTTCCTAAAGCGATTTTATCTTTGTCTAGTAACTGAAGCGGGTAATTGGCAGCGGTATCGATCTCAGACAGATAGTGGGCTCTTTGCGCTTTTGGAAGTTTGCTAATTAACTGGGCTAATGCAATGAGCGGTGCATCGGCAGCACCACTCTCTTCGACATTTTTTTGCCATAAACTATCTAGCGTCCAACCTATACCTAAAAAGCTAAGGCTTAGCAGTAGGTATAGGCTGATAAAAAGTCTTTTCACCGATGCTCCCGTCTAGTTATTCCAAGCTTCGGGAGCAAATAGATAGCCTTGCCCCCATACCGTTTTGATTCTAAACGGGGTTTCGATGTTGTCACCTAACTTTTTACGCAGGCGTGAAATACGGACATCAATTTTTCTATCTTTACCATCAAAGTCAATATTAAGTAGATATTGATAGATATATTGTCTACTTAGTACCTGTCCAGCTTGCGAAGCGAGTAACCAGAGTAATTCAAACTCATGGCTTGTCAGATCGACCTCGATATCGCCTAATCTAATGGCTTGTGTATGAGGGTCGATGCTTAGTTTACCAAAACTGAGGCAATGTGATTCGGCTTGTGGCGGTTTAGCCGAGCGACGAAGCAGGTTATTAATTCTTGCTACCAGCAATGCAGGATCGACGGGTTTTACGACATAGTCATCGGCGCCTAATTCTAGTCCTTTTATTTGGTCCTCGTTTGAGCCAAGAGCACTCATTAATAGAATTGGACCTGCAAAGTAGTCTGGTAGTTTTTCACAAAGGGTTAGGCCATCCATTCCTGGTAGCATGATATCTAACAAGATAATATCAGGCTTATAGCTGATTAGTCGGGTAAGCACAGTGTCTCCACGACGTTCAACTTCAACATGCATTCCATGCGACTTTAAAAAATCCACAATCAAATTTGCTAGACGAATATCATCTTCGACAAGTAATACTCTATGGGGTGATTGGGGTTCGGTCATTAGAATAGACTCCATGGGTTTCGGTAGCGGCGCCTAACTTGAGGCTCTGCTGTGGGGGTAACATGTAATTTGGCATCGGCTAAGGTTTGATGGGTTTCTTTATCCATCATCACGAACTGAATATCTTTCTCTGTCGATACCATTATGCTCAGTGAGTTAATATTGGGTGAATCGGCGCACCACGTCGTTAATGATTCATTATCAGACATAATGCAGACCGTATACGGCGTATCAGTGTGCCAATTGAGTACCAATTTAATATCGCAGGTTTTATTTGGACTATCGGTAATACAAAATTCTGGGGATAGCGATAGACTAGCTCCAACGGCCTCGTTTGCTGCTTGCACCGTATTACACAGAAAAACTAACACAAGAATTATCTGTAAAAGTTTATATATCGACAATTGCACTGGGTTTAAAACCTATAAGCAGTGCCAACAAAAAAAGTATTGGTATTCTGTTGATTGACTAAGGGGCTCTCTACGATTTTATCGCCAAGTTCAGTGTAGCGAGCTAAGAAAACGAGCTCCCAGTGTTCGTTAATTACATATTGAGTTGTCAATTCTAGTCCTAAATTGGTTGTCGAACCCGCTTGATACTGTTCACTCCAGTAGCGGTTTTCACTAGGTCTAACGCTGTAATAGTAGTTGATTATTTCTTCACTTTTCCAATTAGCGAGAGCGGCTACCTCAATTCTCCACTCATCTAATGCGAGATTATACAGCCATTTAAATTTGGCTTCTGAACCGGAATGTACGTTAAATAAATCGTGCGCAACCGTTAAATTGATTATACCGATGCCGGTGTAAATAAATGCATCAATTCCGCCAAGAAGCGTAAAGTTTCTGTCTTCAAGTTCATTAAATATCGGCTCTGCTTTTTTTGATACATCCCTTGGTCCCGCGAATTTCTCTGTGGGTACAGCAAATTGATTTGTGCCTGCTATAAATATATTCGATGGATCCCATCGATAGAAGTATGCGCTATCTGTGCTGAAGCTGGTGTTCAGATTGATGGTAAATTTTTCATCTTCTACTAGCGTATAGCCAATATTGCCATTATCGAAAAACCAACTATCTCCGTAATAAGCAATAGTGGGGGCGACATAAATAGGGATATCTTCGCGGTCTTTCAATGGATTTTCTTTTACGCCATAACCTAATGCTACGCCAATATCCCAGCGACCAATTTCGATACAATCATTATTTGCCTCACACAAAACCTCACTATCAGCAAAAGCGTGAAATGAGAGGAGTAATGTCGTTAGTAACCAAACAGCAAACTTGTTCATGATTTAGGATTATTACGTTTTCTATAATAATGGTTATTTGGAAATATAGATTACCACTGAACTACATTTTAACCAGATACTTCAGTCTTTATGATGCAAAATGATACACAATTCTGGGTGTTGTAATGTTGAATTTATTCGACTGTTTTCTATCTGAGCAAGTATTGTGTTCGATCTGAGTAAATATTGTTGTTACTTGTGTGCTGTTGTTTGCATTTTTGTAACGTCAGCAGGTGTTTTAGCTTGAGTGAGACCCAATTTTGCACGGTTTAAATAGTTCATTAGCAAGCGTAACTCAAATCAGCGTGTTATTCCCTACATTGTGTCGTCTCTTTCTACAAAATAGGCTTTTGGTGTGCAGGCAGGCGTTATTTTGTAAGGCTCTTGATAAGTAGGCTATGAGGTAACAATACGGGGGCCGAACGGTACGGAGGTTTGCGCGGGTCCTAGGGCCAAGCATGTCGCGAATATGGGGATGGCGGTATGTGAATCGGCTAGAGGTCAAGGTGTTGGCACTGCACTTTTGAAAGCGATTGTTGATGTAGCCCACAATGGGTTAGCCGTTACGTGAATTGGAAGTCTATACCGATAATGAAGCTGCTATTGCGTTACATAAGTGCCATGACTTTGTTATTGAAGGGGCGCTAAAGATTATGCTTTTGGGACGGTCAGTATATTAATGCTTATTTATGGTTAAGCTTGTTGAGTCAAAGCTTGTTAATCTGAGTCGTGAGTTTGAGCTTATTTCCAAAAAGGCGTGGTATTTAAAGCTGATCTAGATCAGTTCAAATTCAACTTTATTTAGCATTAAATTAGTTTGTGATTAACATCTCGTTATTTGAGTTAGTGAGAACGAAGTGGTAGTAATCGTTGTCGCTGAATTACTTTCTCCTGTTATTTAGTTACTTAGATGTCTCATCTTGTGAGTCTTGTCTCAATATCGATAGATTACTTGATTAGAGTCTCATGCGGATTGGGTGTGTTTGTATCCTATTGATTTTAATAAGTAAACTACCTCACATAATTATGATTAAGAATATTTATGCCTGTAAGTCATTGTATTTAGATGTTTTTGTTTTAAATTGCCACCTACAGATACGGGAGATTGCCGAGAACATAGCCATCTAATAAAATCCGCCGCCTGTTGCGCAGGCAAAGCAGTCTACGCATTTATTGACGAGATTTTATTAGGGGAACTTGATGTCTACAAAATTGGCAAATCCAGCGCCGTTAGGGCTTATGGGTTTTGGCATGACCACTATTTTACTCAATATCCACAATGCGGGTTATTTCCCCATTGATTCGATGATCCTTGCTATGGGCATATTTTACGGTGGTATTGGTCAAGTCATTGTCGGCATCATGTGTTTTGCTAGAGGCGATACCTTTGGCACCACCGCATTTACCTCTTACGGACTTTTTTGGTTAACCTTAGTCGGTCTTATGTTAATGCCAAATGCGGGGGTTGCCGCAAGCCCTGCCCACTTTATGGGGTGGTATTTAGCCCTGTGGGGAACATTTACCGCATTTATGTTTGTCGGTTCACTGCGTTATCCCAGAGCGAAGCAATTTGTCTTTGGTTCATTGACCATTTTGTTCTTTTTACTGGCGGCAAGAGATTTCACTGGTAGCGAACTGATTGGCACTATAGCGGGTTTTGAAGGTATGTTGTGTGGTGCGAGTGCTATCTATTTTGCAATGGCTCAAGTACTTAACGGTGAATATGGTCGAACGATCTTACCTGTCGGCGAAATGAAGTCTTAAAACCAGTCAGTCGATAGAAGCCTTGACCGTATAGAGGAGCTCTGCGCGATAGAAAGGTTAGAGTCAATAGCCTTTCAATCTGCGGGGGATACAAGTTATCTAGCCCCCTAAGCAGATGACAAGCTGCTTAGGGGCTTTCAATCAACCTTTTGGCATCGGTGTCAAAACTATCTCAACACGGCGGTTTTGGGCACGGCCTTGCTGCGTGGCGTTATCGGCAATGGGATGAGCCTCACCAAGCCCTTCAGAGCTGATACGTTGGTTATCAATTTTTTGTGACATTAAGTAGTTTGCCACTTCACTTGCACGTACTTGTGATAGTCGAAGGTTATATGCGTCGCTACCAGAGCTGTCGGTGAAACCGAGTACATTGAGTTTAGTTTCATCATATTTGGCCGCAACTAAAGCAACGCTATTTAGCACCTGTTTGGCGCGTTGGCTCAGATTCGATTGATCGACACCGAAAGTGAGTTCATTTGGCATGTTCAATACGATATTGTCGCCATTACGAGTCACGCTCACACCTGTAGATTGCAGTTGTTTGCGTAACTCTGCTTCTTGTACATCCATATAGTAACCAATTCCACCACCAACAGCTGCGCCAGAAGCGGCACCAATCAAGGCACCTTTACCACGATCACTTTTGCTTGAAGAGGCAACCCCAATAGCGGCACCAGCAATGGCGCCAATGATCGCCCCATTGGTGGCTTTGGCATTTTGAGATTCATTGGTATAAGGATTAGTCGTTTGGCATGCTGATAGCAGTATGCTTGAGCTTACAAAGAGCGCGACTAAAGAAAGTTTATTTTTGATCATGATGACTCCCAAAATGCTGTCGAAAAATGTCGACTTGATATCGGTGTAGATTTTCGCATTTCTAACAAAGGGAATTAAGTAGATAATGCATTTACATAAACAAGTGATAGATTATTGTTCACCATTCCTTGGCGATCTTACTTTGTTAACCTGAGTTTTACTTAGTTAAAATCGGACTGCTATTACTGTTTACTACGTATATATTCGCAAGCTTGTTGATCAAGGTAGCGTTTGGAAAGGTAGCTTTGCCCTCGCTCTAGAGTGAAAAGGAAACCTTGCTCAGTCTCTTTTAATCGGTAAATGTCAGTCCACGCGATAATGGAGTCTATATAAGCCGATTTAGTGGCTATACCATTCTCATCTATCGTCAGTTCAACCTCATTACCGGCTGCTCTGCTCCACATTTGGCGTAGTAGCCACCAAGGGCGTTTGAATTTAACGCTTAATGCTTCGAGAACCCCAAGCCCGATAATAAACCATGAAGCATAATTATTTGCACCAGTTAGCAAGAGTATTGTTCCGATAGCAACAAAGATCCCCGCTTTGCTATAACGTTTCATCGAATGATCAAGGCTGACGGATTGATCGAAGCACTCACTATAGTATGGCTTATCGAGAATAAATTGTGTGGTATAGCGAAATGAGCTAGTCATGCATATCACGGGTTTATAAAATTTGCCCTAGTGTAATAGCAATAGAAATTTGTGCAACGATGTACTAGCTTTAGATCTTTATTCATAAATGAATTTTAATGTTAGGCAGGTGTCTATGTCGTGCATACCAAAAGGTTATGTAAAGTGCAAAACTACAGAAGTTTTCGGTAAAGAGAGTATTCCCGATATCTATGCCCAACGTCACTTTACCCGCAGAGGAGTTTATGAGCAGATCCATGTTATTAGTGGTGAACTGATGTTTTATGGCTATAAAGATAAGGAGGGCGAGGTTGAGCGAGAGGTAAGATTAAAAGCCTCTGAAACTGCGATATCCCATCCTGAATATTGGCACAGCATCATGCCGTTAACAGATGATACTCAGTTTGAAATCCATTTCTACATAAAACCAGAAGCCTTAAACAACCCCTAACCTTAATCTGCCCCCGCTCATAAGACAATAATATTGCAGCTAGCGCATTTCGTAGCTGTTACGTTTGCTGGGGTGGTCGGTCAAGTATTCGACAAACTCAACCTCAAATCCATCAGGATCAATAAAGTACACATTACGCCGATAGGGATCGATAGCACCCTCTTTATCAACCTCAAATCCTGCTTGCGCTAGTCGACTGACAACCCCATCAAGATCATGAGTCACAAAAGCAAAATGTGCCAAGCCCACTTGATGGCCTGTTAAGTCTCGGTTATCTGCTTCTCCATCATCATTAAATGCCAGATATTGGTAGTCATCGCCAAAGTGAATCCAGTTTCGAGGTTTGCCGTACCAAGTTCCTTCGCCACCACCACGAACCGTCCAGTGAGGGAATGCTGCTTGATAGAAGGCCAAGCTGGCGTTGATGTCTCTAACGACTAAGTTAACATGTTCTAAGTGGATCATTTCTTACTCCTTTAGGAAACTAATCACGGTCAGATGATCGCAACGATCACATGCCATAACTATATTCCTGTTGCTTCGGGTAGGGTTGATCTTGATGGTTATCTCGAACCATTTTTAGCGCGATACTGTATTGATGCAGCATGTGAATGCTGTAATCAATTCGACCTCTTAGCTGCTGCTCACGCTGATCTTGTTCACCTTGTAGTAATACAGTTTCGCTGTTTCTGATGATGAGGTGATCAGGTATAGGGACCAGTTTGTTGTTCTTTAGTGCATTCATCTTGAGTTCGGCAATGGGATAAGCACCGCTAATGCCCCCCGATACAGCAACTAACAGCGCGGGTTTATGGGCGGTATCTTGGCCATCGCACAGTAGGAGAAAATTCTTTAGTAATGGCGATGCCATACCACCCCATTCTGGTGTGATCAGCACTAAGGCATCGGCTTGTTTGATCAGCGCGCTAATATCATTCCAATTACTATTGAGTAACGCAGGGCTAGCTCTGTCACCATCCCAAAATGGCAGCGTAAACTTACACAGTTCAATATGAGTAACTGATTGAAATTGTGGGCAGTGCTCCGCAATGTAACTTGCAACTTTAGCGCTTTGTGATGGGGTTCTTTGACTAGAGCTGACGATAAGAATATTCATTATGTAAACCATATTGTTTATTTAATGTTTTGTAATGTAATTTATTTACTTAAGATTGTAAATAATAAAGTAAACAAAAAAGTTTACTTATTTATTGGATACTCGTTATCGATAGGTAATAATGTGGGCTGCGGTATGTTATTTGGGGAGATAGGGTGACTAAGAAAACAATTGATAAAATAGTGGATTATCTAAAGGTAGAGGGGCCAACTACTGCCAAGGTATTGGCTGAACAGTTCTCGCTAACAACCATGGGAGTGCGTCAGCATCTACAAGGGTTAGAAGAGGAGGGCATGCTTGTCTTTGAAGATCGCAAAGCGAGTCGTGGCCGACCAACACGCTATTGGTCACTCACCGAGAAAAGTTATTCCCTGTTTCCTGATAGGCACGATGATCTCACCAGTCAACTGATCGAATCGGTAAAAGTGGTTTTTGGCGATAGTGGCTTAGAGCAATTGATTCGCCATAGAGAAGAGGCCAGTAAAGTGCTTTATCAGAAGGCATTAGCAGCTCATTCTAGTGTACTTGCTAAGCTTAATGCTCTGGCTAAACTGAGAACAGAAGAAGGTTATGTCGCTACGGTTGAGCGGGAGAGGGATCATTATTGGTTGCTAGAAAATCATTGTCCTATTTGCGCGGCCGCAAGCCATTGTGTCAATTTTTGTCGTTCTGAATTACAGCTGTTTCAATGGCTGTTTAACGATCTGGCAACGATTAGCAGAGAGGAACATATCATCGAAGGTGCACGTCGTTGTGCCTATAAAGTGGTTCCTAACTCATAGGATGAATAATGCAGTCTAAGCGTTCAAGATTAGATCGGTTTATTAGTCGTCATATCCAAATACCTAAAAAGCAGGTAAGACTGCTATTAGCTCAGGGACGAGTAAAGGTTGATGGGGTAATTGCTAGGGATATTGATCTACAAATCGATCAATTTAACCACATCATCTGCGACGGTCTTGTGCTGCAGCAGCGACAGGCTCGCTATATCATGCTTAATAAGCCCGTCGGGGTGGTATGTGCAACAAAAGACGATAAGCATCGTACGGTTATTGATCTTATCAATGAAGCGGTTAACGATGCACCTAATAGCAATCAATCAAATAGCGAGTCATCCAATACTGATGACCTACATATTGTCGGGCGTCTCGATTTAAATACTTCAGGTTTAGTGTTGCTGACCAACGATAGCCAGTGGTCAAAGGGCATTATGTCGCCTGATTCTAAGGTCGATAAAATCTATGTCGTTACACTGAAAAACCCAATCGATGAGCGTTATATTCAGGCATTTGAAGAAGGGTTTTATTTTGCATATGAAGATATCACGACGTTGCCAGCTAAATTAGAGATCATAAGCAGTCATTGTGCTTTGGTTACTCTGCAAGAGGGACGTTACCATCAGATTAAGCGAATGTTTGGTCGCTTTCGAAACCCTGTGATTGGGTTACACCGGTTATCGGTGGGAGATATAAGGTTAGATGAATCGCTTTTACCTGGTCAAAGTCGTCAATTGACGGCGACGGAAATGATGTCTGTTGGAGGTATTCCTGGTAATAATTAGTCAAATGTTCCGCATAAAAAAATAAATAAGCGAGTGCTAATAGTGTGATGGTGCCCTATATTGTTTTGATGGAATATTGTGTTATAAATATTAGATTGCTCAAATAAACAATAATGCCGATGACTAGTCAAAGCCTAAAAAAAATCAGTGAGCTCGATGTCTTTTGCCTGATCGCTTTTAAAGTGATATTTCAAACTGGGCATGCCAATATTGCGGCTAAGCAACTCAATGTGTCAGCCCCAAAAATTAGTCGTTGTTTGAATATGTTACGAGCCACTTTTGATGACGAGTTATTCTACAGGCGTCAGTTGGGCTTAAAGCCCACGCCGCTAGCTGAATATTTGTATGAGCCTATTTGTCAGTTTTGTGATGCCGTTTTAAAAATAGAACAGTCTGTAGCTGAAAAGGTTGAAGAACATAGTGTCGAGTGTATAAAAATAGCGGTTGCCTCCAGTATTTTGGCTAGTTTGTCACTTGCATTTTCTCGTAGTCAATATCGTCATTTAATTGGAAAGTTGCAGTTTGTCTGTTGGGATAGTGAATCGGCAGATTTAATTCATAATGGTGAGATTGATATTGGAGTCGCATTCGATACGACAAATGAGCATCAGTTGTCTATTGAGTCGCTCGGCGCATTGTCGCAGATCAGCATTGCGGCGGAAGATGCTCATCCTATTTGGACTACTTCAGCACCAATAACATTAGAAACGATCTGTAGTTATCCCTTTCTCTGCCTCGACGGTAAAGGGTTTAATGACAAAATTGATCCGCTCGAAGTTTTTGCCCGTCAAGCGGGAGTGGCCATCGAGAGTATCACCCGAGTCAGCAGCAGAGACGAGTGGTATAGTCACTTGTTAACCATGGGGTCAATCTCATTTTTACCCTGCTCTGAAGCTGGAATTTGTACGAGCTTACCAGGCATTAAAGTTGAGTCTTTATCCACCGATGAAGTTGAGCGTCTTCACGGTGAGAGTATGTCCCCCGAATACATGTTAATCGAGAATCCGCAAGAGTATCGTCGCTATTCTATCGAACAACGCGAACTAATTATTCAACTTATCAAGAAGCTACTCGTTGCCAGCTGATTTCAAAATTTGAAATTCGCCATTTCAAATTTTGAAATTTCCGTTAGTGAATCTTTAAATTGCAATCACAACTTGGATTCAATTAACTAACATTTTGTCACAACTCCCTTATATTAGAGGTACTGCAATAGCAGAAAATACCTATAAAGGGATATGGCGATGAAAAAAAATAAAATTACATTATTAGCCATGGCACTCTTCTGTGCCATTGGTGTGAGCGCGTGTAGTGATGGTGATGACGGTAAAGATGGAGCGCCTGGTGAACCTGGCATTCCAGGTACTCCTGGTGTACCTGGTGCACCAGCGGGATCGACCGTTGATACTGTAGCCACTGCCGCAGACTTCAAACTAACTGTTGCACCTAGTGATATCGTAGTTGTAGGAACTGATGACTTCTCTATTAAGTTCACTGCAACAGGTAAAAACAGTAAAGGAGATGACGTTCCATTCACAGGTCTTGACAAAGTTGCTCTTTATGTGACGAACCAGATGGCTAACCCCACTGATTCGGGCGCGCCTTTGCTCTGGTCAAATAATGCCTTGGTCAACGAGTTTGGCTCTAGCATGTACTGTACGCCGACAGGTAAGGCGACAGCTCGTGGCGGCGCCGAAGTTGATGCTTGTACCTTGGTAGAAGATCCTGAAAACCCAGGTACTTATACAGGTACATGGGAACATGATGGCAATGCGCCTGTAGTGGTTGCCGATGGCGATCCAACTAGCATGTTCCGCGTCATGGTGCGTACCTATAACGTGACCGATGCTTCTGGTGTCGGCATTAGCGATAAATTACTTTCTACACCAGTTGATTTCATACCTGCCACTGGCGAGCTAGCCATGTCAGCTAAAGACTCAGTTTCTAATGCTGCTTGTATTCAGTGTCACAGTGAGTTAATGGGCTATGGTGAAGGCGATCAACGCATTGCTAACATCGGTGCTCACCATAACTATCAGAAAGTGGAAAACTGTGTTGCGTGTCATAATCCAGCTTATGCCGCTGACCAGAACGATCCTGAAAAAGGCTTTAACCCTAACTTCAACGCAATGATCCACACTATTCATGCTGGTGGTCATCTTGCCGAGTGGGGTGTGCTAAAAGGTGAGGCTTTAGAAGAGTTTGCAGGTGTTCACTTCCCAGCAGAGCTAAATCAATGTACAACTTGTCACGACAATGGCACGCAGTGGAACGACAATGTTTATGCTGAAGCTTGTGTAGGTTGTCACGTAACCGTTAACTTTGAAACTGGTGAAGGTCACAAAGGCATTGTTCCCAGTAGTGATGCAGCCTGTTCTGGCTGTCACGGTGCTGGTTCTTTAAGTCCTAAAATTGCTCACAAAGTGGGTAACAGAGTCATAGAACAAGATCAAGTGGTTCTTGATTTCCAAGACGTGACAGTGACTGACAATGGAGATGGCACTAGTGCGTTAACCGTTACTACTAAGGTCACTATCAATGGCGCTGCACCTGCTGATGGTGTTATGTTGGATCCATACATTGACACGGCAGGTAAACTGTTAATTGGTAATGTAGATAGCAACGGAGCTCCAATTACTGGATTAGGCATGTCTGTTAAAGGGGTGGCTATCACTGGCGGTATCCTGACTACGACTAAGAGCTTCGACTCTACTCGCCTGACTGGCTCTATCTATGTGACAGGGGATATGCTGGTTTGTGCGGCCGATGGTGAGGCTGTTGAGTGTACTGAGGTTAATAACCCTTCTAAAGTGTCTGCAAGCGCTCCTGTTAAGTACTTTAACTTAGATGACTCAACTGTTGCCGCAAAAGAAGCTCGTATGAGTGATCCTGCTCGTGTAACTGTAACTGAAGCCAAATGTAATAGCTGTCACGGTAGCTTGACGGTTCCTAAGGAAGGGCATCATGGTGTGAGCGAGTTTACTCAGTGTATGGATTGTCACAATGATAAAAATCCTGTTACTTACTATCCAAATGGGATGTATCAAACAGGTGAAGTCGATGCCGATGGTAAACCAATCACTGCGCCAATTGAAGGTGTAACCTTCTCGCACAGAGATTTGATGACCGCGACTCACCGTTTCCACACAGGCTCTTACGGTGGTGGTATCTACCTAGATAAGAACTTGGAAACTGTAGGTTACCCAGCCCTTGCGACTGACTGTGAAGCCTGTCACAAAGATGGTGCGACCTTCTTCGCAGCAGATGGCGGTTTGACTTCTGGTAAGCGTTCAATCCAAGTCTCTGCGACAGACTACATCTCTCCTGTAGCTGAATCCTGTCGTTCATGTCACATCAGTGCATCTGCACTCGCTCACTTCGAGAGTAACGGTGCGACAGTTCAAGGTACGCCTGCTGGCACAGCTAATCTACCTGTAGAGTCTTGTGCAACCTGTCACGCCGAAGGTAAGACATACGGTGTTGATAAAGTTCACGCTGGAGGCGCTCACTAGAGCCTACAATAATAATTCTCGCTAAGTGGGCATACCCCTGCTAACTGCCCACTGAGAAAGTTGTAATCTTGGGGAACCTGATTTAGGTTCCCCTTTTTTGTGCTCGGCTTTTGTGTCTAGGGCGCGCTATTGGACTTGGCTGGTTATACAATCTGTACAAGAAAGTGAGCTACTCAGCCTGTTTTAGTAGTGATAAATGAGTCTTTTATTACACTCTTGTCTTTTTCTTTGTGAACTCATTACTGGCACTCGTGCACGGTTTGGTGGATGTGTGCCTGTCAGGCTTGCAAACCTGTGATGCCTAGGTGTAGCAGAGTCAGTTAGGTTATCTTCTGTTTCCTTTTTTGCCTTAATGGCACTGCTGTCGCTTCATTTTGCCAAATATCTGCACGTGCCCGTCGATGAAGTCAAGCGTTACACCGGGTTATCGCTGGGGGAGTAAAAAAGCGGTCGAGGCGCAAATAAAAAGGGAGCCATTGGCTCCCTTAACTGAGTTAGGCTCGGGCGCGCTGTAAGTTCAGCAGCCATTTACCGTAGATGAATATCCCTACCGCAGAGATGGTGCCAATAGCGGCAATGATATACCACGCCATACCAATATTATGGGTGTTATACAGCAAGGTGGTGAGTGATTGCGCTGATTCGCCTGTATAGCTCACTAACGTCGTGAACGCTTCGCCCTGAGGAATCGCAGCGACATCGTTTGCGTTCATGCCACGCTCTGCTAATAGCTCGCGAGAGAAAATTTCTTTCGATGCATAGATCTCATAAAGCTTAGGACCGAAATAGCCTTCCAGACCCCAACCTATCCCCTGTGGCAGCATCACAAAGCCCAAATACATGGCTTTCTTGCCTTCTGGGGCAATGTTACCCATAAACTCATTCTTCTTTGGACTGATCATCATCTCGCCAAAAGAGAACATCACAATTGCCAGCACGATCATCCAGGCCGCATTGGTCGCGCCGATAAACACGAAGGCTAAGATACTCAGCAGACAGCCACCTAACATAGCGGTGGTGATACGGTATTTTGCAGTGAGTGCGGCTACTAGGAAGCAGCTAGTCATGATCATCCCCGCATTGAGGTTGAGCATGCCTTCTGGCATCACTTTAGTCCCAGTATTATCGAGACCGAGCCAAAATTGTAAGATGCCATTAGATGTCCCTTCCGTGCCAAATAGACTAGTCACAATCACACTGGTGTCTACCCACTCGGCGATATGGATCGGTAGAACATCAAACAGTGAGTTGAACAGAAACCAGAAGCCGGCAAACACCAGCATATAGTAGATAACGACAGGCTTTTTCAGTTCATGCCAGGCATCTTTCCATAGTGCCTGCTGGCTAACTTCACCGCTTTTTATTTTGCGGTTGCGCTCCATGCGATCCTCTTTGCCAGGTTCTTTGTAGGCCAGCAAGAATAGGAAGTTGAGCGAGATAATGGCTGCGCAGGCATAAAATACATTGTCCCACGAAAGTTGACGCATATGTACGGCAACCAGTGGCCCTAAGAAGCCACCTATGTTGACCACTTGGTAGAAAATACCCCAGGCCATCGAGGTGTTTTGTCTGCCCGTTGATAGCACCAAGGTGCCTTGAATACCGGGTTTAAATATTCCTGTACCACTGGCAAGCAGGATAGCGCCAAACAGGAATCCCCAGAAATTGGGGAAAAAGGCCATCACTAAATAGCCAGAAATTTTAATAATGGTCGAGGCGAAAATGGTTTCCTTGTAACCCACGCGATCTGAGATACCGCCAGTAAATACAGGAATAAAGGTCTGCATTAAGGCCCAAATAGAGATGATCACACCGTAGTCATGCAGGCTGATCCCTAAGCCACCTTCAGAAACGGGTGCCTTGGCATAGAGGCCCGCACTGGCTTTGACGCCGTAGTAAGCAATACGCTCTACCAGCTCCATACCGCCGACTATCCAGAAAATATAACTTAAGCTGGCAATGGAAGCCCACATACCCAGCTGCTTAACTTCACGCAGATCATTGTCTGCGTAAGCATCTTTGGAGTCGCTCATACCCTTCCTTCTACTCTTATTTTATTGTTGTTTTATTCGCAATGATGTTGACCTTGCGATAACCACTTGTGATTGCAGTGCACACTTTACCTAAATTTGGCACTAAAAACCAAAGTGATTAACGGGAAGTTTAATTCGCTTAAACATGAGTATTCGTACCTGTAGCTTATCTGGCTTATTAAGCTTGTCGCGCTTTGCTTTATGTTGTGACAGAAGATGAGGTACAAGTGGCTTAATATGGAAGGGGGGCAGTTGATATCAATCTATACAGAGCACCCCATTTATAATAATTAAATGATTTCTTAACTGTGATCTACTTACTAGTAGGTATGCTTAATGGGTGGCACTATGGTGGTTAATATTTTGTTGCTTTGTTGTTAATTTGTGGGCCGGTAAGAGAAAAGACGATCTCCATTATGAAAGACTATCTTCATTATAAAGACAGTGTCCCTTATAAAAACATTGTCCGTTATAGGCATGTAGTCCGTTATAGGGATATCGTCCGCTAGAGAGACTAGGGTTGAACATGATATGAATCGACAGCAAGGAAATGACTTTATGGATCGAATTAAATCAGTGAGATTTCAACTTAAGTTGAATGTGTTTTTGATCATTATTGCTTTTCTGTTTTTGGGCTATAAAGGGATAACTGGAATGCAGCAAGCTGGGGATTCGATTGGTGATCTCTATACCCAAGGTATGCAGCATAGTATCCGCGCAGGTAAAGTATTAAATGAGCTAGAGAAGGCCCGTAGCGGCCTATTGCTTGGCTTTCAACATGATCCTAGCAGCAAATTTGCCGATATGCACAATCATCCCCTTGAGTTTCACCTTGATGCCAGTAAGGCATCGATTAAAAAGCTGCATGATATTGTCGATAACGAGATTTTAAGCTCAAATTTAGATGATCGTGAGCGCCAGCAGGTCAATCGACTCGTTAGCTTACTCGACAAGGTGACAGAGGAGGGCTTTAAGCCCGCCACGACGGCGTTAAGTAATGGCGATTATTCGCAATCGAATCAAATCCTGTTGACCAAAATTAACCCACTATTTAAAGATATCACCAGTGAGGCGCAAGGGTTCTTAGATCTTCAGATCGATGAGGCGAAGAACAGCTTTGAGCAGTCTGAAGATAATATTGGCCAGTATATCTGGCTGGTAGCCATCTTCTCTGGCATCAGTATGTTAGTCATAAGTGTAAGCTCAACCCTTATCATTAAACGGGTTAGCGAGTCAGTTACTCAGCTAGAAGGCACAGCGTTAGATATTGCCGCGGGAGATCTGACGAAGCGTATTTCACTTGGTGGTAGCGATGAGTTTGCTCATATTGCCGCAAATGTGAACAGTATCGCCTCAGACTTCCAAAAAGCGGTCAACAATACTCATCAATCCACGTCGCGTCTTGCAAGCTCTGCCGAAGAAAACGCCGTGGTGTCAACTCAGACCCAACGCAACGTCTTAGATCAGCAACAACAAACCCAGCTTATCGCCACCGCTATTCATGAATTTACCGCGACCGTGCGTGAGGTTGCGCAAAGTGCTGCTGCCGCGGCAACCGCGTCAGAGGAGGCTAATAGTGCCGCTCACGGGGCGCAAACCGTAGTCAATGAAAGCATCTCGGTTATCGAAGCGCTCGCTAAAGAGTTGACCAGTGCGAGTGAAGCGATGACGCTACTCGCGCAGCACTCAAATGAGATTGGTAGTGTGGTCGATGTGATCCAGGCTATTTCAGAGCAAACCAACCTACTCGCATTGAACGCCGCGATTGAGGCAGCAAGGGCTGGTGAACAGGGACGAGGTTTTGCGGTGGTGGCCGACGAGGTACGTTCGCTTGCTAAGCGCACTCAAGACTCTACCGAAGAGATCCAGAAGATGATCCAGCGTTTGCAACAGGGCGCGCAAAGTTCGATGCAGATGATGCAAAGTGGCACCGAGCAGGTGAAACTGAGTGTCAATAAATCGCTGTCGGTACGACAAGCTTTACAACAGATCATGGATAGCATCGAGCAGATCAATGCCCTCAATACGCAAATTGCGACCGCTTCAGAAGAGCAAAGTTCGGTGACCGAAGAGATTAACATCAACATCACGAATATCAGTGAGATCTCTGATCAAACCGCGGAAGGGGCGAGGCAGAGTAGTGCCGCGACCGAAGATTTAGCCAGACTCGCCGAATCGATGGAAGCCGATATCGCTCACTACAAGGTGTGACCCTTTTCTTATCGAACTTGATTCGTTAAATAATAAAAAAGGCAGTCTCGCGACTGCCTCTCTTTTTAAGCGACTAACTAAGCCTTTTCGCTTTCCAGCCCTTAAACCTTCTAGCCTGTAAAAGCGGTTATGCTTCCAACTTGGCAAGTTCTGCTTTTTGCTCGGTGAGCTTGTCCATATCACGCTGGTATTCCGCTTGCTTAGCGCGCTCTTTTTCAATCACGGCAGCAGGGGCTTTGGCCACGAAACCTTGGTTAGACAGCTTACCTTCGATACGCTTAAACTCACCCGCTAGCTTCTCAAGTTGCTTGTCGATACGCGCCATCTCTGCCGCCACATCGATAAGACCTGCCATTGGGATCAATAGCTCCATGTCACCAATCAATTGAGTGGTCGACATAGGCGCAGTTTCACCGTCGCCAAGAATGGTCATGCTTTCAAGTTTGGCCAAGGTCTTAAAGAAGGCTTGGTTAGTCTCGATACGGGCCTTGTCGCGCTCGCTCACGCCACGCAGCAGCGCATTAAGCGGCTTGCTTGGCGCAATGTTTAGCTCGGCGCGGATGTTACGTACCGCAGTGATCACTTGCTTGACCCACTCAAGATCTTCCATCGCAACCGCATCGACTTTATTCGCCTGATACTCAGGGAACGCTGCCAACATCAAGGTGTCGCCTTCAACGCCCGCTAGCGGTTTAACGCGCTGCCAGATGGTCTCAGTTAGGTAAGGCATCATTGGGTGCATCAGGCGCTGCATCGCTTCAAGAATCGTCACCAAGGTGTGGCGAGTACCACGAAGCTGCGCGTCGGTGCCGCTTTGCATCACAGGCTTAGTTAGCTCTAAGTACCAGTCACAGAACTGGTTCCAAGTGAACTCATAGATGGTGTTGGCCGCAAGGTCGAAGCGGTAGCTTTCCATGTGTTCATCGTAAGTCTTAATGGTTTGATTAAACAGTCCGATAATCCAGCGATCGGCTAATGAAAGCTCCATTTCGCCGCCATGTTGGCCACAATCTAATGGCTCGCCTACTGCATCATCTGCAGCATCATCCGATTGCACTTCGGTGTTCATTAACACGTAGCGCGATGCGTTCCAGATCTTGTTACAGAAGCTGCGGTAACCATCGAGGCGCTTCATGTCCCAGTTGATATCGCGGCCAGTTGAAGCCATCGATGCCAAGGTGAAACGTAGTGCGTCAGTACCGTGAGCTTCGATGCCCTCACTAAACTCTTTACGGGTGCTCTTTTCGATTTTTGCGGCTAACTGAGGCTGCATCATGTTGCCGGTGCGCTTCTCAACTAAGGCTTCAAGCTCGATACCGTCAATCATATCCAGTGGATCGAGCACGTTACCCTTAGATTTAGACATCTTGTTACCCGCTTCATCGCGGATAAGGCCCGTCACATAAACCGTCTTAAATGGCACTTGTGGTTTGCCATTTTCATCTTTAATGAAGTGCATGGTCATCATGATCATGCGCGCCACCCAGAAGAAGATGATGTCAAAACCTGTCACCAACACGTCGGTCGGGTGGAAGGTTTTAAGCGCTTGCGTATCTTTAGGCCAGCCCAAGGTAGAGAAGGTCCATAACGCCGAGCTGAACCAGGTATCCAGCACATCTGGATCTTGACGTAGCACAAGGGTGTCAGCTAAGCCGTGTTTGGCACGTACTTCAGCTTCGTCGCGGCCCACATACACTTTACCCGCCTCGTCATACCAAGCCGGAATACGGTGTCCCCACCAAAGCTGGCGTGAGATACACCAATCTTGAATGTCACGCATCCAAGAGTTGTACATGTTCTCATACTGCTGCGGTACAAACTTGATATCACCGTTTTCAACCGCTTCCATGGCGGTTTTCGCCATTGGTGCAACCGCAACATACCATTGGTCTGTCAGTAGCGGCTCAATCACTACGCCTGAGCGATCGCCATAAGGCACTTTTAATCCATGAGGATCAATTTTGCCCAGCAAGCCTAAGGTGTCAAACTCTTCAACGATGGCGCTACGGGCTTTAAAACGATCTAGGCCGGCATAACGCTCAGGCAGACTGTTATCTAGCTCGTTGTTGGCGGTGCCGTCGGTGTTAACCACTTCAGCCGTTGAGCGAATCGCCGCATCAATCGTTAAGATGTTGAACATAGGTAGCCCATGGCGCTTACCCACTTCATAGTCGTTAAAGTCATGGGCAGGGGTGATCTTCACACAACCGGTACCAAACTCCATATCCACATAATCGTCGGCCACAACCGGGATACGACGATTAACGATAGGCAGAATGATAAATTTGCCGATGAGTGATTGATAACGCTCATCATCAGGGTGCACCGCAACCGCACTGTCACCTAACATGGTTTCAGGACGCGTGGTGGCGACTTCTAGGTAGTCTTTACCGTCGGCGGTCAGCGCGCCATCGGCAAGCGGGTAGCGGAAATGCCACATGCTACCTTGCTTCTCTTTGTTCTCAACTTCGAGATCAGAAATTGCAGTGTGTAGTTTGGGATCCCAGTTAACGAGGCGCTTACCACGGTAGATGAGTTCATCTTCATACAGACGAACAAACACCTCTTGTACCGCTTCAGACATCCCTTCGTCCATGGTGAAACGCTCACGATCCCAATCAACCGATGCGCCAAGACGACGTAGCTGCTTAGTGATGGTGCCACCAGATTGGTTTTTCCAATCCCAGATACGCTCGATAAAGGCATCGCGACCGAGATCGTGACGGCTCTTACCCTCTTCGGCTTCCACTTTGCGCTCAACCAACATCTGAGTGGCAATACCGGCATGGTCGGTGCCCACCTGCCAAAGGGTGTTTTTGCCCTTCATGCGCTGGTAACGGGTTAAGGTATCCATGATGGTGTCTTGAAAGGCATGACCCATGTGCAGACTACCCGTCACATTTGGTGGCGGGATCATAATGCAATAGTTGCCCTTTGACTCATCGCCATGTGGCTTAAAGTAACCTTTCTCTTCCCAGTCTTGGTAGAGGCTTTGTTCGATTGACTGTGGGTTGTATGTCTTTTCCATAGGAGCGTGTGCTTCTCAAACTAATTAATTGGTTGTGTTACGCATTTTGGGTCGTTAAGGCGATCCCTAAATCACGGTACTGCCGATAACGATCGCGGGCGATGGTCTTTTTGGCAGCATCGTTAGCAACGAAGTCGATAATCTGGCCAAAGTTTACCGCAAATTGCGGCGCTTGGTCTGCAAGATTAATCAGAAGATGACGTTTTTTATTGGGGCCGAGCTTATCAAAGCCAATTTCCACTGGCGCGCCGCCCGTTGGCCCTTCACCTTTTAGGTTATGGGGCACAAATGCTGTGGGTTCAAACTGCCATAAAATTTCGTCAATGGCGTAGCTCTGTTGTTGGTCATTACAGTGAACATAGACTAACTGCTGGCGAGCAAGTGCCTGCTCTGCAAGTTGGCATGCCAAACGGTATACGTCATCGGTCGCCGATACACTGGTTTGTGCGGCTGATTGCTCTGCCACAGAGGGTGTTTCTGGCATCAGGTAAAACAGGGCGTTTGGCATTATCTGGCTCTATGTTGGCTGAGTCTGACTTGATGATTGACGAAAGGGGAGATTTTACACTAAAAGTGGGGTGTTAAACCATAGGGGGAGGGGATTTGTCGAATAACAAATTGGGTAATATTTTTGGTGGTAGCGTTTGGCCGCATTGTCATTGATTGAGTGGGATTGAAGGTCGCACCTTCATGGTTCTCAATCGCCTGTCCGGCGGGGAATGTGCATGCACTCTTTTGGCACGCTGTGGATGTCCCTATATGCTCCGTGGCGGCATCCATGCCGCCGAGGGCCAAAAGCGCGCATACACTGAGTTATCTGTCTCTTCGATTTAGCGTTGTGAGTCATTTATGGCATAAAAAAACAAGATCGATATGTTTGCTCTCACCCTACTTAAATCTAAGCGACAACGTCAATGTTATTATCCTTACCTAAGAGAGCATCGACAGCTTGGGTGAGAGGACTTTCTTTTATTCCGTGTAAGCAATTGCTCAATCTGCGCAAATTAGTTTCTGACCAAGTGTCAAGACACCACCCTCGGTTATCTAACGATTGGTTAATAAACCATTCAATCGCATATTGCTTCGCTTCGGAGATAGCGTCTTCTAGGAATGCTAATGCTTCTTCTACGGTATCTCCATTGGTTCACCTTTATCTGCTAGCCATTGGAACAGCTTTTTCATATGGGCATGGCCTCTAGGGAAGCTCATACCAAACTCAAGCAACATTGAGCCAATTCTATTCATGCTGGCAGTTCTTTCTTTGATGTAGCCGGAACGTATACGACGAATGACAGTGGCGACTTGTGCGGTTTCACTTTTTGGTGATGTGAATCTCATGCTAGGCCTCATTGCCGCTTCAGCAATGGCATCAGCATCAATGAAGTCATTTTTGTGAGTTTTAACGTAAGGTTTTACATATTGAGCGGGGATCAATTTAACTTGATGACCATATGACTCACATTTTCTAGCCAGCCAATGGCAGCCACCACAGGCTTCCATTGCAATGATGGTTGGCTCTTGAATGGATAAGAATTGAATCAGCCTCGGTCTGGTTAATTTCTTACGAAGCACTTCCCTCCCTGCATAGTCATGAGCAATAAGATGAAATGTGCTTTTACCTAAATCAATCCCTATAACGCGAAAGTTAGACATGATGATCACCTCTTCTTTGTTAACCAGGCAAACTGGAGTTTAACACTAGGTTGGGGCGTACCATCTTATTAATGAGTGAGATTCTTAGAAAAAGTTATTAGTTTAAGATTTACATAATGGAATTAAAATTTAGGTATTCAGCTTTCATTGGGTTATTTAGTTAGTTTTTAACCTGTGTTAGCGATTGCTAAATTTGGATTTGGTGATGTGCTATTTAACGCTATTTTTTTTACTCGAGTAAATAGCGTAAGCTTTTGTTATTTAAGAAAAGTTTGATGGTGGGGTAGAAATAGTAATAACTACGTCTTGTTGAAATAGATTTTTATACTATTTTTACTTAGTAAAGTCTTAGTTAATAAGGGGGGAAGATCACATTTTTCAATTTATTCAGATAGCTATTGCTTAATGTTTTTGAAAAAAGTTAGGTGACACATATCACATACCAGTGATGTTTAATAAGTAAAATTTAGATTAGTTGAAGCTTATGTAGTGCTTTGTATAGTTTTTGATTTTGAACTAAATGAGGTTCGCTAAGCATAGATATTACAATAGGGTTATTTGTAAAAAAGCTAAACTTAACAATGGATTGAGGTAGTGGTATGCATAATTGGAGTGTTAAAAACAAGCTGTCTGTTGGCTTTGGTGTTGTTATCTTATTGACTATATTATTAGGAGGTGTTTCTCTTTTTTCATTAGATAGAATTCAAACTACAGTTGAGAATCAAAAGGTAGTCGATGATTTCAGCGCTTACATTACCCTAGCAGGACAAGCTCGCCGTGAATATCTTAAGGATTTTGATTCACAAACTGCAGCTAAAGTCGTTAGTTCGCTAAAGGCCGCGTCGCTAATGACTCAAAATGAATTAAGAGTCGGAGCTGATGAAAACAGTTTGGCTTTGCTACAAGAGCTTAAGGGATATATTGATCGTTATTTAGATATTTTTACTAATATAGATAACGCTACAAAACGGCTTAGGCAAACAGAAAATTCTTTAGTTGCAAGCATTAATACTAGCAGCGAAATGTTGTCAGAACTTAAAAAATACTTTACCGGTAGGAATATTGATAGCGAGTTACAGCTATCACTCGCTAACTTAGAGACGCAATTTTATGTTAGTCGTTATTCGGTTTTGAGTATGATGTTAGGTAATTCAAAAGAAGATCGTGTGCGCTCTGCCGTTGCTGAACTTGAAAACCAGCTGGCAAACGTTCAAACGCAAATGACGAATCAGCAAGAAGTTGAATTAGTTAATGGTGTTAAGGAAAGTTTCAACAGCTATTTAGATAAAGTTTTTTCTGTTGTTAAGATTAAAGAAGAGCAACACAACTTTGGTGAAAAGTTGGTTGGTGAGGCTAGTAATATAGTTAAAGATAGTAAAAAAATACGCCTATTTCAGGATGAAGAAAGAGAGACCGCTACTTATAGAGCGTATTTTGTTGTTTTAGTCACAATGATAATTGCTATTGTTGCAGGCATATCAGCAACTATATTTATTAATAATGGTATCGTTCCGCCATTAAAATCAGTATTAGAAATCGCGCAAAATATAAGTGACGGAAATCTTACATCAGATATTTACGTTGATCGTAAGGATGAGTTAGGACTATTACAGTCAGCGATTAAAACGATGAATACTAATTTGCGTGATGTCATCACCAAAGTGAAGGGCTCCTCATTACAGCTTGCAACATCGGCTTCTGAGCTTTCAGCTGTTACAGAACAAACTAGCATGAGCGCACGCAATCAAAAAGATCAAACCGATCAAGTTGCTACGGCTATGAATGAAATGACTGTTACGGTAGCTGAGGTTGCTCGTAATACAGAAACTGCAGCGGATGCAGTACAGCAGGCTGATAAAAATGTTGCTGAAGCGAGTGCTAAAATCGTTACCGTGATAAGTAAAGTTGAAGAGCTGAGTGCGAAAATGACCCAATCTTCAGCTGCGATGGAGAGCATGGTCAGTAGTAGCGATCAAATCGGCAGCATCATGGATGTGATTAAAGGTATTGCTGAACAGACTAATCTGCTGGCACTAAATGCCGCAATTGAGGCTGCCCGTGCTGGTGAGTCTGGTCGAGGATTTGCTGTGGTTGCCGATGAAGTGAGGGGATTAGCTCAGCGTACTCATGATTCTACCTCTGAAATTGAACAGATAATTGGCAAGCTGCAAAGTTCGGCAGGACAAGCTGCGGTTGAAGTCGGTGATAGCTTTAATGCTACTAATGAACTTGTTGATTTAATAGGTCAAATTAATAGTTCTTTGATTACGATTGCAGATCTTACTCGTCATATTCGTGATATGGATGAGCAGATCGCGACTGCAGCGGAGGAACAAACAACGGTTGCAGAGGATATTAATCGTAACATCATTAGTGTTAGGGATGAGGCTGAACAAGCATTTGCTGCAAATGAACAAACGGCATTGGCTAGTGGTCAATTAGCTCAATTAGGTAATGAGCTGCAAGATGTTGTATCACAGTTTAAAGTTTAACTAATCTGAATTAGGTTGATCAGCATATGCTGATCTTTCAGATATTATTTTGTTCTCATCTATTTGTTTAGCTTAATTATTAACTTAAAGCTTGAGCTACAATGCTCAAGCTTTTAAGTGAGAATCTATTTTCTACATAACGCCTTTATTATAGAAGTTAATCCAACACATAAGGTCGTTCCTTCACATCTGTCCCATAAGGATATGGGGCATGTCAGTGTGATGTATAGAGCATCGCTGACCCAGTGATCATGACATTGGTATATTCATATCGATCACCACCAGACAGGTGTTAAGTCACAGCGAAGGTTAACGTTTCATTAACCCTCACCGCAGGTGATAAATGGCCATGAAGGTACGACCTTCATACGGTAGTAATGTGATGGACGCCGCAGCACCTAAACTTGGCCACTACAAGGCATCTATAAATACCTAATTTGGCACTACACGTAGGTTATAAGCAGAAAATATTAACCATTGAGATTGAACTCGCTTCATGAAAAATTTCTGTTTTACAACCGTAGGATTTGATTGAGTGTTATATGTGACATTCACGAATGCCTTTCCGTCGATGGGTTTGCTTTCTAGCAACTCAACTTTTTTTATATCTTTGATCTGTTTATCAAAAAGGTCTTGCAAATACCGATCACTATACTCTCTCTTGTTAACTAAATAACCAGATAAGGCATCATCAGTTAGTTTACCTGCTTTTAATTTTGTAAATAGCTCTGAGAGCACTTCGTCGGGTTGCTTAGCGATCTTATCGATATGGCTTTGCTGAAGCTGTTTGTAATTTTCGTTGAACTCGTCGATAGCGAGTAACAGCAAATCATGTTCATTTTTGGGAAGTGGGTAAGCATATATCAATGGGTTTTTGGCGGTGCGTTGACTACGTAATTCTGCCCATTTGCTTAAATATGAAGATTTGCTTGCCATGTCTAATAATATTGGTTTGTCTTTGTCTTCATAATGTCGAAACTTGGGAATATTCTTCAATAAATCAGCGAGTACTGTAGATTGCATATCGACTCTTACGGATTTGCTCCACGGAAAGACGCTCGCTTGCATAATGTTGTTGAATCTAACCCCATCAGGATCAGTATAAATTATGTCAAATTGAGGCAGTGATGCTTGCTTGCTCATCGACATCTTAAATTCTTGTTCCGCAGTGACTTCAGATACACATTTGAAACCACTTATTTCTAATGTACCCGAAGAAGTAAAATTGGCAGGTAACCCTACCGAAACATCGACCAGAAAATTTCCTTTCTTCAGGCTGGAATGATATTTAACATCATACTGGCAATCGGCTGCCAAAGTATTTGCGCTAATTAATAACGATAGCGTTAATAAGGCATATTTACTGAGGGTATTTTTTTCTATCCTAGAATTACATTGATGCATACCATTTCCCTTGATACTTAGTAAAGCGTGGTTGTCTTGGCGCTTCGACTTCTATGATTGCTTGAGATTCACCTGTTCTACCGGTAAAGAATTTGATTGAAGCGTGCTCCGCTTTCGATAGCATCTCCAAATATTGCTGAAACCTTTCATTTTCAATATCAAAAGCTTGCAACATGTTATTCCATTTTTTACGTTCACCGTCAGAACCAGAAACAATGTGAAGTCTTTTTAAGTCGGTTGGCAAAAAATAATTGTATAAGTATGCCTCTGCAGAAGAGTTAGCATCTTTGCCATCAATATATAGGTGGTGTAGCAGGGCGCGTATCTGTGCTTTATCTTCGGTATGTTCATCGATTGATGTTGCGTTGGCTGCATTGGCAACTAACAGTAATCCAATCATGAGAAATCGCATCATATAAAATTCCTTTTTTATATTATTCTTAGCTAAATAAGCTAATCAAATAAACAGGGTCAAATTAACAGGGACAGAATAAATTTTGAGGGAGTGGGTTGGTGCATGGTGATTGGCTTTCATTCCCTGAATGGCGTAGTCGATGCTTGAGTCGAGTTGGCCTAGCTCTGTCCTTGAGTGCCGATACTTTAATCTATTTTGCGACATTAATTCAATATTCGGAGCCATATTTTATTGAAATTTTTTTCGTAAAAATAATAGCTTGTCTTAGTGAGAGTTCAGTGAGGTTAAATCGAAGAGACGTTGGATACCGAGTGTAAACGCGACAGTGGCTTTTGCCAGCAGCGCTTCTCGTTCGTTAATGCAAAGCTAACTTCACTCACCGTGTCGCACAAGCGTTTACACATTCCTCGCCAGGCTGTCGTTAAGTCACAGCGAAGGGGGGGCGAAAAGGGACACTCGTCCCTTTTCTTTGGCCGCGGTGCTGCAGCGTGGGCAGTTTGAATTAGACCTCGCTAGATGATATCAATACATCGAACTTAGGATTGTCTCGCAGGTTAGCAAAATCGGCTTCGTTGGCGGCGACCTCCCTGAAGGAGACGCTGTTTTCAATGGCTTGTTCTAAGTCAGAAAGCGCGCGATCTTCTTGTCCTAAACAGGCAAAGGCACAGGCTCGTTGGTAGAGTGCATGGGCATTGCCGCCATCGACTTCGAGTACCCGATTGCATAGACTGAGTGCCCAGTTAAATTCGCGCATCTCCATCGCGGCATCAGCTTTGTAGGTCATGGCTTCTAAATCGCCGGGGCGAATACTTAAGATCTCGTTGTAGACAGAGATCTTTTGTTCAGGAGTTTGTGCACTTTGAGCATGCAGCCAAAGGGTGTGGATTTCGTTGATGATTTCGATTTCACGGTTGTTTTTTGTGATGATATGACTCTTGCGCTTTAGGTCGTGCTCAAGATCCTTGAACTTATTCTCATATTGTTCAGTGATTTTCTGTAACTGTTCGGCGGCAAGTTTAGCGGTATTGGTTTTAATCTCTCGCAGCGACTGCCAGCCAATAAAGGCGATCAGTGAGGCGACACCAGCGATGATATAGAAGAAGTAAGTCACGGTGACGTTGGCGTAATTAAGGGATTTATCGGCCACCGCCAGTTCACGGTCGGTAATATCTACCGTCATGCGGCGCTCTAAATCTTGCTGCTCCATTCTCAGCGCCTTGAGCTCGTCTAAGATGTAGCGTTCGATTAATGGCCTATCCAGAATATCGAGATCCGTATGACGATTATCGACGGTTGCAGGCGTCACTTTTTCTACGGTTTCATCGTTTGCAGCGCTACTCACATCGAAGGTGAGAGTGACGAGTAGAACTGTGATTAGGGAGATAAACAGGCGAAACATGGTCGATTCCTTTGGACTTTGGTGAAGCAATTCATCGAGAGATGGCTAAAATAGAGCTATACCCTAACAAGTTACACTGTTTGATGCCAATTTAGCTAATTGTTATAGCGTAATAAACTCAGTGTTTCAGGTGTCGAAGTCGGGGAAGTTGCTCGAGGGCTTTGACTTGCCTTTGGGTTCAAGTGCCGGACAGTAACCCCGCTGGTGGTGTGGCGAGGGGAGCGCGGTTAATCCTGAGGGAATTTGATCTCAGGTAGACACTCGAATCCGGGTTTGGCAAATAGATACCCCTGCATTAATTCGATACCGATATCTTTCAGCCAGTTCATCTCACCTTGAGTTTCTATCCCTTCGGCCAGGATGGTGATATTGAGATCGCGACAAATATTCAGTGTATGTTTAACGATTGATTGGCGTACCTTATCTTGGTCGACATTTCGAATCAGCGCCATATCCAGCTTTATGATATTGGTTTGAAAATCGGCCAGTAGGCCTAGCCCTGCGTAGCCTGCTCCAAAATCATCAATAGCGGTAATGAAACCGAGCGAGCGGTAATATTCCACCACACGTTTTACATGACCACAGTCTTCAATTTTTTCCGCTTCGGTAAATTCAAACATGATCCTTTCTGTCGGGAAACCATACTGTTTTGCGGCGGCCAGCGTCGTACGAATACAGCGTTCTGGTTGATAGATGGCTTTTGGCAGGAAGTTAATGCTTAACATCCCTTCTAGCTTCAGCTCTGCTGCGAGCTTTATTGCTTTAACGCGGCAGGTTTGATCGAAAGCGTAACGATTCTCGTTGTTGACTTGAGCGATAATTGAGTAAGCCGATTCGTTATTTGGGCCACGCACTAGGGCTTCGTAACCATATATTTTTTGAGTGGCAACATTGACGATTGGCTGAAATGCCATAGTGAAATCAAAGGGAAGCTTTTCATTGTTGGCGCAATTACTACATGAAGTGCTCGCTAAAAGTGAATCATGTGCTTCCATTTAATACCCTTCTCTATTGTGTCTATCACTTCTGTTTATATTGATAATGGCAGACTATTAGTAAACCAGTATAGCGTATATCAGGACGATTAATATCGATAAATTTTAGTCAGTTGCTTACGTTCACCAAGTTCATTACGTGTTTAATATCATAGACGTTCAAAACGAGTGAAGCGCATAGTTGAACTAGGCTAAAACTCGTTAACACAGCATCAAAAGTGCTAAAAATCGCCTGTTAGGCGTGTTTCTTCGCTTGCTACTTCAGAGTTGAATAGCCTCCCAAGGGAACAATCATTCCGTCATCCATTCGCCTTGGATTAGTGGCCAAAAAACACGATGAGTCGATCACTTTCTTATACTGATTGATATAAGACCAAAGACCCTGTTGGTTGAGGTAATAAAAAGGTGAAGCACTGCTTCACCTTTTTATTTCGCTAATTAGCGTCGACAGTGACTATTGCCTGGGGCTATTCGCCTTGTTCAACGCCTGCGCGATTGATCAAGAACTGGGTCAATAATGGTACAGGACGACCAGTAGACCCCTTGTTTGCACCGCTATTCCAGGCTGTGCCGGCAACGTCCAGATGCGCCCAGTTATACTTCTTGGCAAAACGCGACAGGAAGCAGGCCGCTGTGATTGCGCCAGCTGGACGACCACCTAAGTTGGTCATGTCGGCAAATGGGCTTTCGAGGTGTTCTTGATACTCATCCCAAATTGGCATACGCCATGCGCGGTCACCACTTTGCTCGCCTGCATTGAGCAGCTCATGGGCGAGTGGGTTATGTGATGAGAATAGACCCGATGCATGTTTACCTAATGCGATCACACAGGCGCCGGTTAGGGTTGCTGTATCCACCACAAGTTCTGGGTCGAAACGCTCAACATAGGTCAGAACATCACACAGTACCAGACGACCTTCAGCATCGGTATTTAATACTTCAACTGTTTGACCTGACATTGTGGTTAAGATATCGCCTGGGCGATAAGCGTTGCTTGATGGCATGTTTTCACAGCCAGCCAAAATACCTACCACATTGATGGGGAGGTTGAGTTCGCAAAGGGCCTTCATGGCACCAATAACACCTGCCGCGCCGCCCATGTCGTACTTCATCTCATCCATGGCTTCACCTGGCTTAAGAGAAATACCGCCTGAGTCGAAGGTAAGGCCTTTACCGACTAATACAATCGGTTTTTCAGTGCTATCGACTGCGCCTTTGTATTCCATTACGGTCATAATGGATTCGTTATCACTACCACGACCCACTGCTAGGTATGAGTTCATACCCAGTTTAGCCATCTGTTCTTCACCTACCGTTGTTACCGTTAGGTTGTCAAAGTTCTCTGCAATTTGGCGAGCCTGTGAAGACAAAAAGGCTGGGTTGCAGATGTTAGGTGGCATGTTTGCTACGTCACGACAGAGGTGCATCCCCGATGAGACGGCCATGCCGTGTTCGATTGCTCGTTCGCCAACGGTGAGTTCACGACGGGTTGGCACATTAAACACGAGCTTACGCAGCGGGCGACGAGTTTCACCTTTACGGGTTTTTAAGGCATCGAAGCTGTATAGGCTGTTTTGTGTGGTTTCAACCGCTTCACGTACTTTCCAGTACGTATCACGGCCTTTAACGTGCAGTTCGGTCAGGAAGCAAACCGCTTCCATTGAACCTGTTTCGTTCAAGGTGTTGATGGTTTTAGTGATGATCTGCTTGTACTGGCGTTCGTCTAGTTCTCGTTCTTTGCCACAACCCACAAGAAGGACGCGTTCACTTAACACGTTAGGCACATGATGCAACAGCAGCATCTGACCCGGTTTACCTTCTAAATCGCCGCGGCGAAGTAGGTTGCTAATGTAGCCTTCACTGATTTTATCCAGTTGCTCAGCAATACCAGAGAGGCGTCTAGGTTCATAGACACCAACGACAATACAGGCCGAACGTTGCTTTTCCGGGCTGCCGCTCTTAACGCTAAACTCCATGAGCTCTCCTAGATTCTTAAAGACAAATTTTATTATTTATTAGATAATGTCTGCTTATGTCCAAATCGGACTTAAAAATTGGTACACCAATGTTAATTTTTCGGGTGTTTGTCTACCATTTTTAGTTAATGGTTGGTCACAAAACTACCAAAAGTAGACAGTCTACATGAAAAGTGGGCTGATACCAGCATAAATATAAGTTTAGGGACTGAATCCTGCCTGTGATTGTATTTAGATACTTGATTCGAGAAGTTTTAAAAGCCCAAATGGCGGTACTTTTAGTACTGTTAGCTATTTTTATTAGCCAACATTTTGTTCGGGTGCTTGCTGATGCGTCCGAAGGCGAGTTTCCCGCCTCGCTCGTGATGACCCTATTGGGGCTAAATCTACCTTATCTTGCTGTGCTAGTGGTACCTTTGAGTCTCTTTTTAGGGATTTTGGTGGCCCATGGCCGCATGTATGCCGAGAGCGAGATGGTGGTGTTTCATGGGGTAGGTATTAGTGAATGGTATATTACCCGTGTCACCTTGCTATTGGCGTTTGCCAACATGTTGTTTACTGGCTTTTTATCTATTTACGTCACTCCTTGGGCTGAAGAGACCCAAAACCGCGTATTAGAAAATGCACAGTCGGAGGCTGGACTCGCAGCGTTAACTCAAGGCCGCTTTCAAACAAGTCCCAATGGTCGGGCGGTATTGTTTGTTGAGCGTATCGGTCGCGATAATCGTTTAGATAAAGTATTTGTTGCTCAATTACCCGATCCTGAAGATGGCAGTGGCGAGGCTAACATTGTTGTGGCTCAAGGCGGCAGCATCGTTGAAGATGAGACAGGAGCACAGCGTTTAAAGCTTAATGATGGCACTCAGTATCAAAGCAAGCCTAAGCAGCTCGATTATCAAGTGGCTGACTTTGTGGGTTACGAGATGCAGATTAAGGAGCAAGAGGTTGATCAGCGAAGACGTAAGTTGTCTGCATTGCCTATCGCTCAGCTTCGCGATACCGAAGGTCCTGGTGCCGTCGCCGAATTTCATTGGCGTTTAGCTATTCCACTGTCGATTCCCTTTATGACTCTGATTGCCGTGCCTATGGCGAGGGTGAATGTGCGTCAGGGTAAGTTTGCTAAGATGTTCCCCGCCATTTTGCTCTATTTAGGCTATTTCGGTCTGATGATTGCGGGGCGTAAGGCGCTCGAAGATGAGGTGGTACCAGCATATTTGGGGATGTGGTGGATTCATGCATCGGCACTCTTTATGGGGATATTGCTATTGGGTAAAGAAAGACCTGTTGGAGTTAAACTTTCTGGGCTGCTTAAACGTAAGAAGGTGGCTGCGTGAGAATTTTAGATCTCTATATCTCAAGAGTATTGTTAAGCACCTCCGCCTTATGTTTACTTGTGCTAACCGGGTTGTCGGGCATTATTAAATGGGTCGATCAACTGCGCTTAGTCGGCCGCGGTACCTATAGTATGGTGGATGCGGGCGTCTATGTATTGTTTCTCATTCCCCGCGATATTGAGATGTTTTTCCCTATGGCCGTGTTGCTCGGTGCACTCATTGGCATGGGGATGCTCGCCTCTAACTCTGAGTTAGTGGTGATGCAATCATCTGGGCTTTCAAGGTTTCAGATCACCCTGTCAGCAATGAAAACGGCTGTGCCTTTGATGATGTTAGTCATGGCGCTGGGCGAATGGGGCGCGCCAGTTGCAGAGCGTCATGCTAAAGAGTTGCAAGCGGTAAAACTTTCCGGTGGTAGCCTGTTTAAGTCGAGTCGTGGGATCTGGGCCAAAGATGGCGACCTGTTCGTGAATATAGGCGAAGCAGAAAATATCAATAGCTTACATAATGTGATGCTGTATCAGTTTGATGACAACCTTAAGTTGATCAATACAATTGAGGCCAAACGTGGTATCTATTCACAAGACCATTGGCGTCTTTTAGATGTGCGCCAAACTAAGATAAGCCAAGATAGCGTTGCGATTACGGATCTGACCCTGTATCGATGGGATTCGACCTTAACGCCAGATAAGCTCAGCGTCGTATCGGTAAAACCTGAGGCGCTCTCGATTCAAGGTTTGGTCGATTATCTCGAGTATTTAAAGATAAACAATCAAGATTCAGGACGCTACGAGCTGGCACTATGGCGTAAGGTGATGCAACCCATTACGGTTGCGGTAATGATGTTGGTTGCCTTGTCATTTGTGTTTGGACCGCTGCGCACTGTGACCATGGGGGGGCGTGTTCTATTAGGGGTTGTGGCAGGTTTTAGCTTTTATATCTGTAATGAGATTTTTGGGCCTATGACCTTAGTTTATGGGTTACCCGCAATCGTTGGTGCGATAATGCCCCCCATTATTTTTAGTGGCGTGGCGATCTACTATATTCGAAAATAGCGTAGACTGAGCATATCCTGATGCTAAGCAGACTAATAAAAAAGGACCCTAGAGGTCCTTTTTTATTAGTAGGTTAACGCGGCTAAAGTTGCGATGAGCCGCTTACACCGCGATTACGAACCAAGCGATTTACACGCCATGCCAGTTACGCATTTGATTGGCTTCTTTCGATAGCACCACCACTTCAGAGCGGGTCATCATGTCTTGCAATGCGAGTTTATCGCCGTTAATTAAGATCCACAAATTGCCAATCCCCAACAAAGACCAGATTAGCCGAGCAGCTGCGGTGATCATACTTAGGCTCTGACCGTTAGGATGTTGGATCTTCAGACGCCAAGCGCGCATGCCGAGTGTCTGACCACCGTAACTCCAAAACAGGATATAGAATAGACCGACACATAAGGTGATCCATAGCTGGTAAATGCCTTTGTAAAGCGGTGTGCCATTGAGTAAATCTGAAACATGTTCGAAACCGTTCATCGACAAGAGCCCTGATGAACTTAAAGCGGTAAAGATGCCAAACCCTATGGCGCCAGCAATCATATATACCGCAACAGCCAGTAAAAGATCATAAATAATGGCGCCTAGGCGGCGAAAAAATCCTGCCCGCGGAAAGTTAGCGTGTTCACTATTGGACATCTGAGTTCCTACATCTAGTGGTAAACGAGAATGCGTAAAGCGATAGTTTATCGAACTGCTTATTCAATTTCATCACGAATAAAATGGATGTTGGTAAAACCGAAGCGTTCAAACTCCTTAAGGCGATAATCTTTCACGGCTTGTGAGCCTTTAGAGGTCATCGCGACTTGGGCTTCCATTGCGTGATAACGGGTGAGATCGACACCCTCAGCAGCAGCAACCGCCTCATACATGTCGTTGAACTTATCGTAAACAAAGTTGATCTCTTTATATTGCTTCTTGAAGGTGTAACCGACTCTACGGGCCATATCATTCTCTTAAATATTTATATTTTAAATTCATCGACTTAAAAACTACTTATCAGATAACTGATACACCATATAGCAGGCATCTTCGGGGTAGTTGTCGAGGGGTTTGTCGATTATACGCGATTTAAACCCAAGACGGTGCCAATAAGTGTTCGCCCCCTGCACGGCGACCAAAGACAGGGTGTCAAAATTGAGTTGTTTTGCCTTATTGACCAAGCGGTTAAAGACTTTCTCCCCAGCGCCTAATCCCCGAGCTTTATGTGAAAAAACGATATCATGAAGGTAGAGCGTATCGGCATCGCTCGGTCTATCGATAACCTGCTCTAGGCTTGGTGGTTGGTTGATATACCAAGGGTGGGCTAAACAGTAACCTAACACGTGATCATCAACATCAAGTACATAACAAGACTCTGGTGCAACTAAGGCTTTACTCTGCAACGCTGCTAAGGATTCATGAACGATATCGGGATAACACTCCTCCTGAATGGTTAAAATTGCTGGCCAGTCCGTTGGAATTATATGACGAATGTTCATGATGCTTATATCGCTTATTCTTAGAGTTAATGTTATTCGAATGAGGGCTGAGCGATTTTCGATGATCTCACAGTATGATTAGCTAATCAATTATCTGCTAACGCACTACGCACCTTGAGGGCTGTATTTTTAGTCGGCTTATCTGAGTCTTGAATGTTTCATTTGCCTATTCAGTCTGTTACCCTAAATCGCTAATTATTTAAATCCAGTTCGCACATCAGCCTCAACATTTTTGCTATGGTCTTGGGGCACAAAGTAAGTGTAAAACATTAATTAGGCCTTAATCATCTCTTGGTGAAGGCTATTCTCATGGAGAGAGATGAGGTGGATTTTTTACTTCTGTCAGATAACTTACCTTTTAGTTTAGCTATCGCCTTTGTCGTGCTGTTAGGCATAGTTGAAGGTATTTCTATGGTATTGGGCGTAAGCTTATTTGGCTTACTCGACGACCTATCACCTATCGATCTTGATGCCGATGTCGATACAGGGGTAACGGGGATCACCGGTGTTGTGGGCTGGTTATGCCTAGATCGCTTACCCTTACTCATCTGGCTGGTCTTGATGCTCACCAGCTTTGCTATTGCCGGCTTCTCTATCAATTATATTGCCTTGATAGTCTATTCATCCCTACCTGTGATCATTAGCCTGCCTATAGCGCTATTATTTACCGCATTATCCTGCCGATTTTTAGGCGCTAAGTTAGCCTCGCTATTACCTAAAAACGAATCTTCGGCCATTTCTGTCGATGAGTTGTCTGGATTGGTGGGGGTGATCACCGTGGGTTGCGCCCGGCGCGGATTTCCAAGTGAAGCTGCGGTGCGCGATGGCTTTAATCAAAAGCATTATGTGTTAGTCGAACCTGAGTTTGAAGCGTTCGAGTTTCCTAAAGGCACACAAGTCGTGTTGCTTCAGCGCGTAGGAAAGGTATGGTCAGCGGCAAAGATTAACGATTGACGTTTCTTTGTCTTGTCAATAACGGGCATTACCAGTGCCACTGGTGATGTTTTTCAACGATAAGTAGTGGCATTTTTTAAGGAATAAAAATGGGTGAAATTCAGGGGATCGGCTCGACGCTTAACGGCAGTTTTGTGTTTATTGTCGCAGGTGCGGTATTAATTGGTTTATTGGTGATCGGATTGATATTCGCAAAGCTCTACCGACGTGCGTCGAAAGAGATGGCGTTTGTGCGAACCGGCTTTGGTGGTGAAAAAATCATCAAGGACGGTGGTGCTATCGTACTCCCAGTGCTTCATGAGACCATTGCCGTCAACATGAATACGCTGCGCATCGAAGTGGAGAAGATGCAAAAAGATGCGCTGATCACTAAAGACAGAATGCGCGTCGATGTGCGCGCCGATTTTTATCTGCGAGTTGCTCCAAGTTCCGAAGGCATCTCGATGGCAGCCCAGACATTAGGCACGCGAACAACCCGCGTCGAAGAGGTCAAAAAGCTGATGGAGTCTAAGTTTGTCGACGTACTGCGTGCGGTCGCAGCAGAGATGACCATGACAGAGATGCATGAGCAGCGGGCGGATTTTGTGCAGCGTGTACAAAACAATGTGGCCAACGATCTTGAAAAGAATGGTTTAGAACTTGAGTCTGTCTCGTTAACCGGCTTTGACCAAACAGACCTACAGTTTTTCAATGAAAACAACGCATTCGATGCCGAAGGTCGCGCGCGTCTGGCTAAGATTATTGAAGAGAAGCGCAAAGAAACTAACGATATCGAACAAGATAATCGCATCAAGATCGAACAGCGTAACCTCGAAGCGGAAAAAGAGTCGCTAGAGATTGAAAAGGCGGAACAAGAAGCCCGCTTGGCTCAACAACAGGTGCTCGACTTTAAGCGCGCCGAGCAAAAAGCTGAGATCTTAAAGCAGCAAGAACAGAAGACCCGTGAAGAGCGTGAAGCGGAGATCGCCAGAGAGCGCGCCGTTGAAACGGCACAGATTGAAAAGACCAAAGATATCGAAACCCGTGAGATTGAGAAGCGTAAGTCGATTGAGCAATCACGCATTCAGCAGCAGCGCGATATTGAAGTTGCCGAGCAGGAGAAACAGATTGCCGTTGCGACTAAATCAGAAGAGGAGTCTGCGGCGCGTGCTAAGGCGGCCGAGGCTGAAAAGTTAAAGGTTGAGAAAGAGGAAGCGGTCATTACCGCTCGTCAAGTGGCTGAGGCTAATCGCCGTAAAGAGATTGAAGTCATCGATGCGCGTAAAGAGGCAGAGCGTGAAGCGGTTGCGGTAACCGTCGAAGCGGAAGCCGAGAAACGCGCCGCAGAAGATAGAGCGAGTGCGATTCTGACGGAATCCAGAGCCAGTGCAGATGCTAAGATATTGCAGGCACAGGCGAATGAGAAAGTGTACGAAGTCGATGCTAAAGGTAAGCAGGCCTTACATGAAGCTGAAAACGTGCTGAGTATAGAACAGATCGAGTTGCAGAAGGCACTCGCTATGCTCAAGGCCTTACCACAGATCATTGAGCAATCGGTTAAGCCGTTAGAGAACATTGAGGGGATTAAGATCCTTCAAGGTTATGGCGCTGGTGGAAATACCCTAGCGACAGGTCAGGGTGAAGGACATGCAAGTCAAGGCGGTATGGCCGAGCAGGTCACTAGCGCGGCGCTTAATTATCGCGCTAATGCGCCCTTGGTCGATGCTATGTTAAGAGAGCTAGGTTTGGTGGATGCCGATAAAGGGAGCCTGAACTCTCTACTCAGTGGCAATCATCAGTTAATCAATGAGGTTTTCCCTGCGGGTGAATCCACTTACCATACTGATGCTGTCAAGGGGGCTGGCTTAAACGGTGCAGGTTCAAAAAGTAGCGGGTTAAATGGTGCCGCAGCTACTGATGCTGAGCCGCGCCAATAGGCTGTAAGTTGCGTAGCAAGAAGCACCCGTTTGGGTGCTTCTTTGTTTTAGGTGTCGCTAATACTACTAAAGGTATCGATTAAGCAGATGCCGCTTAAAGTGAGCCGGATTTAAGGTTTCCCCTGTCACGGTAGTGACTAGTTCATCAGTGGTGAGCAGTGAACCTTGAGACCAAATATTGTCGTTTAACCATTGCATGACTGTAGCAATCTTGCCACTGCTTATCAGTGAGTCTAGATTGCCTATTTGGCTCTCCATACTGGCTCTGAACTGGGCGGCATACATGGCGCCTAAACTGTAGCTAGGGAAGTAACCAAGCTCACCCACAGGCCAGTGAATATCTTGCATACAGCCGTTGCGATAATCTCCTTGAGTCGATAATCCTAATAGCGATTGCATGGACAGATCCCAAAACTCAGGCAGATCGGCCACGGTCAGGCTACCATCGATAAGGCCTTTTTCCACTTCATAACGCAGCATAATATGGCAAGGGTAAGTCACTTCATCGGCATCGACACGGATAAGCCCAGGTGAGACTCGGGTAACCAGTTGTTGTAGCTGGCTATCGTTGAATTGGGTATTGAGATGCAGGTTAATACTTTGAGTGAGCTGTTTGAGTAAGCCTTCACCGCGGGCCAGTTGCATCTCAAAAAACAGGCTCTGGCTTTCGTGAATCGCCATCGAGCGGGCGTGCCCAGCAGGTTGTCCACGCCATTTGATTGGTAATCCTTGCTCATACCTAGCATGACCCGTTTCATGAATAGTGCTAAACAGCGCGGTAAGAAAATCTTGTTCATCATAGCGAGTGGTGATGCGCACATCGCCAGGAACACCGCCTGAAAATGGATGGCTGCTGGTGTCGAGTCTTCCTAGGCTAAAATCAAACCCCAATTGGGTTATCACCTCGGTATTCAAGATCCGCTGCGCATCGACTGCGGCGCTGGGAAGTTTGAGCTTCGGCCACGCTTGCTGCTGCGCTTGTACTTGGCTGATAAGATCTGGCAACCAGGTTTTCAGATCGCCAAATACCTTATCAATTTGTGCTGTGTTGGTACCTGGCTCAAATTTATTAATCAAGGCATCATAGGGGGCGATATTTTGCACTTCACCTAGGATGTTCGCCTCTTCTCGAACCAAGGCGATAACCGCTTCTAAATTGGGCTTAAATCCCTGCCAATCATTATTTTTTCGCTGCTCCCGCCACCCATGTTCACAGGCGTAAGTGAGCTCGGTTTTCGCCTGAACCAGTTTACCCGGAAGCGCCGTCGCTTGAAGGTGTTGGTAGTTCATTTCGCGTAAGTTAGCGCGCTGATCATCTGACAATGGTTCATAGGCGGCACGTGCCAGCTGTTCGCCTAAATCGGCAGAGGTCTTAAGAGTATGAATATGCAGTGCCAGTTGTGCCATGGCCTCGCCGCGAGCCTGACTGCCGCCAGCAGGCATCATGGTCGCCTGATCCCAATCTCCTAGAGCCTGCAAATGCTCAAAGTGGTAAATGGTTTTAAACTGCTGACACAAGTTATTGTAGTGTTGTGATGATGATGTCATAGCCGCTCTCGTATGCAGAGTTGTTGGAATTGCTCGCTAGCGTTAGCTAACTAATAGCGCCAATGCTGGTTGCTGATTATTTGGGTAAACTTTATAGGCTTTATGATGTTTGATTAAGCTGGCTTTCTTGTTGCCAGGGCTCAGCAGTAGCTGATGTTTGGCGGCAAGTCGGGCAAGCAATTGCTCATCGCTGCGGACATAGAGGGTGATGGGTTTAAGCAGTTTTCCGGCTTGGATATGTTGCTCATACTGTTCAACTGAGATAATCAGGCTGTTGCGTCCATCGCTATCGAGTTTAAGCTTGCCACTGACTTCGCAGTCAAGGATCACTAGCCACTCTTCTTCATCAAGTGCTGCAATCATCGCCTTTAGCGCATCGCCAACACCCTGGTTGCCCATGGCTGCATGATATTGCGTGTTAATTCGAGCCAGAAGGTCTGGCAGCTGAGCATTAGCGCCCAGACTGCGACCGTCACGGATCCAGTTAGTCAGATCGCCTGCAACTAATTTGGAAAAACGTCGCTCTTTTAATGCTTGTGCCATCCAGCTACAAATAAAGTGGCTCTCAGCCGCGGCGGTTTTTATGGCATTAGGCGTGTCGGCTCTTTGGGCTAAAGCGGCGAGTCCAGCTTGGGCTAATTCAACAATGGCTTGGTTATAGGTTTGCTCTGTCATGGTTTCTCCGAGCAGAAAAAGTGGCGATTTGCTCGGAGAGTATACCCTATATCCTTGTTATCCCTCTATGATTGCATTCCTTTATAACTGCATGCCTCTATTACTGCGTGACTAAACTCGCAGCGGTTAAGATGAGTTTTGGATCGGCGCGAACCTTGTAATTGGGGTTGACGTATTGAAAGTGGACTAAGCCATTTTTATCTATGATATAGATGGCGGGAACAGGTAATCGAAAGCGTTCGTCGCCGTCCCTATTTTTTATCGTTAATTTTTTACATGCTGCTTACTTTGGTCAGTTTGAGTTGTTTTTGCACTGGTCAAATAAACCACGCTTTATCGATGTGCACAAAAAAGGCACAGTTAAGTGCCTTATTTGATTATAAAAACTGTACGTCGATTATTTGGGCTTCTTTATTTTAGCGTTAGCAGAGTTCTTCAGCTTCACTCGGCGAGTCCCTAAATTCTTTTCGGCGACAACTTGGGCACCGACGTTGTCGGTTCGCTGTTGTCTCTTGGCGAAACTGCGACGTTTCTGTAGATGTTTGATCAGTAGCTCTCGACTACCAACCTCGTAGCCTGGGATCGTAATACGGCGGATCTTATTACCGATCAATTTTTCGATGTCGTGTAAGGTGCGCTCTTCTTCACGACTGACCAAAGAGATGGCGACGCCGCTGCGACCTGCACGGCCTGTACGGCCAATACGGTGGACATAATCTTCTGCAAGGAAGGGCAGATCGTAGTTAACGACATATTCTAGCGCTGGAATATCTAAGCCGCGAGCAGCCACTTCGGTGGCAACCAAAGCGCGTACTTTACCCTCTTTAAATTCACGCAGCGCACGGCGACGATTTCCTTGGGCTTTTTCGCCGTGTACTACGGCTGAAGGGATACCATCGAGGTTTAGCTCTTTAACTAAGGTATCGGCAGCTTCTCGAGTGGCGGTAAATACCAGTACCTGTTGCCAGTTCTTAGTACCAATCAACTCTGATAGTAACTCACGTTTGCGGCGTTGCTCTACTGGGTAGACCACTTGACTTACTGTCACAGCGGTGGTGTTTTGCTTATCGACACTAATGAGTTTTGGTTTAACTAACATCTCGTTTGCGAGCTGTTTTACCGCATTTGAGAAGGTCGCAGAAAATAGCAGGTTTTGACGTTTGCTATTAACCGCTTGCAGAATTTTTTGAATGTCACTGATAAAGCCCATATCCAGCATACGGTCGGCTTCATCGAGTACTAAGAAATCGACATGAGATAAGCTTAGGTTACAAGCCTGAATATGTTCCAGTAGACGGCCTGGTGTAGCGACGATAATATCGGCACCTTTCTTTAACTTCTGTGCCTGAGAATCCATTTTGACGCCGCCGTAGATGGTCAACACAGATATGGGCAGATAGCGGCTGTACTCTTTGATATTATCAGCGACTTGCGCGGCCAGCTCTCGAGTTGGCGCTAAAATTAGCGCGCGGGTATTTGAACGTTGAGTCTCGCTTGGGTTGTCGACCATTTTTTGCAATATAGGCAGGGCAAATGCGGCGGTTTTACCCGTCCCTGTTTGTGCACTGGCTAGCACATCTTGGCCGCGACGAATGGCTGGAATGGCTTGCTGCTGAATAGGCGTCATTTTTTGATAGCCACAATCGGAGATAGCGCGCACAATCTCTGGAGCAAAACTAAAAGATTCAAATCTCATTGGGGTATCCTGTTTTTACCTATTCAACATAACGACAATATAACACTCTAGTTCGGGCTGCTTAATCCGTGGAGAAACAATTCTTCGATTAATGACCGACGCCAAATGGCGGCCGCGGAGTATAGCAAAATTTTTGGTTAAAACCTGCACTTTTATTGTATTGGCTTAATCGAAGTTGATAAAGCCAGAGCTTTAGATCTCATGATGACAGCTTTGGATTGGCGCTTTTGTTCTGCTGAAATAAAAACGGCACCTAGATTAGGTGCCGTTTTTCGATATTAGCTTATTGAGATCTTCGAATCACTTGAACTTTGTTTAAATCGCTTCGGTGACGCGTAATAGCCAAGCGAGTTCTTCACCTTGCATTAATGGCGACAAGGTATCGCGAACACGTTGATGATAAGCGTTGAACCAAGCAAGTTCATGATCATTTAGCAATTGAGTGTCGATAAGGCGTGAATCTATTGGGATGAGTGTCAGGGCATGAAACTCATAGGTTTCCCGTTCAGCACCTTCCAAGGCGGCACATGGGCGCACCTCAACTAAGTTTTCAATCCTAATACCAAAGGCATCGGTGCGGTAATAGCCCGGTTCGTTCGATAACACCATGCCCGGAAGCAACGGGACGGCGTTGCTGTTTTTTCCGATTCGTTGAGGCCCTTCATGGACACTTAAAAAGTGGCCAACGCCATGGCCTGTGCCATGATCATAATCGAATCCATGTTGCCATAAATATTGGCGAGCAAAACCATCGAGTTGCTGGCCAGTGGTGCCTTTAGGGAAGCGAGCCTGATCTAAAGCGATATGACCTTTTAATACTAAAGTGACCATTTTGCGCTGCTCGTCAGTAACCTTGCCGATGGCGATGGTGCGAGTAACATCTGTTGTGCCATCTAAATATTGCGCGCCAGAGTCGACCAAATAGATGCTGTCCATCTGCATCATGGCGGGGGTGCCGTTATTGTGATTGTAGTGACACATTGCAGCATTGGCACCAGCCGCTGAGATGGTATCAAAGCTGGGTTCACGATATAAACTGTCTTGCAGGCGGAAACTTTCCAGTTTGTCGGCCAGTACGCCTTCGTCATAGAGTTTACCTGCGGCGACTTGTTGATCTAACCAAGCGAGGAAGCGGCTAACGGCTACCCCATCTCGGATATGGCAGGCGGTCATACCCGCAAGTTCGGCACTATTTTTTTGTGCTTTTGGTAAGGCGACGGGGTCAGCACCTTCAATTAGCTCTGCGCCATGTTGTTTTGCGGTCAATTGCATCCACGCATTGGCGCCGTTGGGATCAATTAATAGTTTAACCCCTGAAAGGGTACTCAATGTCGCTTCAAGTTCGCTTTCGCTTTTAAAGGTTACGCCCGAGCCAACATGTTGCTCGATACCTTGAGGGAGTTTATTGAGATCGGTAAACAACACCATGTCACCATTGGAATAAAGCAGTGATGCGCCGAGGACAACGGGCAGCCTTGGGACATCATTGCCGCGAATATTGAGCAGCCAACAAAATGAATCTAATGCGGTGATAAGGGCGCAATCGGCACCCGCTTGTTTTATGGCTGTGCCAATTTGGCTTCGCTTGTCGAAGCTTGAGCGGCCAGCACTTTCTTCATCAAATAAGATGATAGCTGCGGTGGAGGCTTCTGGACGTTGTTGCCAATGCAGATCGACAGGATTGCTTGCCATCGAGACTAATTCGATACCCGCGCGCTCAAGCTCAGTTTTGGCTGCACGATACCAGTTCAAAGAGTGTAAGCGAGCATCGATGCCGACTTTGGCGCCAGCTGACAGTTGTGAGACTAACCACGAAATTTGTGGCGTGTCGGTAAGGCTCAAGTATTGGTAAAGCGAAGCATCGACCTGCTGTTTTACCTGCACCGTATAACGACCATCAATAAAGATAGCGGCACTCTCTTTTAACACAATTGCCATTCCAGCCGAGCCGGTAAAATTGGTTAGCCACTGAAGACGTTCATTTCGCTCTGGCACATATTCGCCAAGATATTCATCTGCGCGTGGAAGGATAAAGGCGTCTAGCTGGGCTGAGTGTAGCTGGTTACGGACTAAATTGAGGCGCTGTGCTGTTGCAGTCGTCATACTGGCTCCTGTTTTTACTACGGTGAGAGTAGTATCGGGCTTGATCAAATGAGTAAGGATTATCGCAGTTGCAGACCTAGGTTGGAAGGGGGAGTCGCCAATGCCTCGATGATTAACCTAGATTCTTAGCCTATGTGTGGTTTATCTTGCTGGTAGTGAGTTAAATGCGTAACCGATAAATGGAGAACTATTTGATGCCAAGAAATGTATGGGTGTTGACCTTAGCACAAGCCTTTGCGATGAGTGCCACACCCATGATGATGCTGCTTGGTGGTTTGATTGGGGTTGAGTTGGCGCCCACTCCTTCGTTGGCGACGCTACCTATTGGCATGATGGTGATTGGTGTTGCAGTGTCGATTATTCCTGTGAGTCGGCTGATGCGTCGTTTTGGACGCAAGCGAGTGTTCATTTTTGGCGCTTGTTATGGTGCTTTAGCGGGTGTTGTTGCCGCGATTGCGACGCAAACACATGGGTTTTCACTATTTTGTTTTAGCGGTTTGATGCTCGGCACATCGGGTGCCATCGTGCAGCAATATCGATTTGCAGCAATGGAGTCGGTAGAGGCAATTGATGGGGCCAAGGCTGCTTCGCGTGTGCTTGTTGGCGGGTTAATTGCTGCGGTTGTGGGGCCGGAACTCGCGGTTTTGGGATCTCATCTTATTCGCGAATCTTATGTTGGCGCGTTCCTTTTTCTAACCTTAGTTTGTTTGATAGCGGCCATGGTACTGACCTTTTATCAAGAGCCGCTTACTACAGCATCGAATGTTAATGAGTCAGTAAAAGATGGGCGACCGTTAGCGAAGATTTTATTACAGCCACAAATCTGGACAGCCATTGGCGCGGCAACCATAGGCTATGGCATGATGAGTTTTGTGATGACAGCAACGCCGTTGCATATGCATCATATGGAGCACCATTCACTTGCCGATACTAAATGGGTGATCCAAAGCCATATCATCGCGATGTACTTCCCCTCACTGTTTAGTGGCTATTTGATGGCTAAGTTTGGCACTCAAAAGATGATGTTAGCAGGGTTGTTTGCCTATGGCCTAACAATCACCATAGCGTTAATGGGACATGAACTGCTCAATTATTGGGTTGCACTCGTGCTATTAGGTATTGGCTGGAATTTTCTGTTTGTTGTGGGCACTGTGCTATTGAGCAGCTATTACCAAAGGGAAGAGCGATTTAAGGTGCAGTCTTTTAATGATGCCTTTGTGTTTAGCTCGCAAGCTATCGCTTCGTTAAGTGCGGGGTTGGTGTTATATCATCTTGGATGGAAGGTGATGCTCGTAAGCTGTATTCCGCTTATCGCAATTCACTTATGCCTTATGGCGTGGGGCAGCGTCGCCCAACTTAAGCATTCAAAGCTTGGATCTTGAGTGGAAATGTAACTTTTAAGTGACCCAATCTTTATTCTCTGTGCTGTAAATGTAATCAAAGCAGTGTCTTATAAGCAGTTTTTATGGCGTTACCGTCACCAGTTTGTGATAACATTGTTGGCTGTAAAGTTAAGCTGATTTTTATACTTGGACAGATGTTATCGGAGCATATATGCAATTATTGACCATTGATATTGGTGGTTCGACAGCCCTTTTTGAGATAGAAGTCCAAGGACGTACTGAGCAGTATAAGATTGCCACTGGTGAGCATTTTACGGTAAAACAACTTAATCAGCAGATCGCGGAGCTTGAAGCGGATTATGGACTTGTTGATTATCAACTCGGTATTGCTGTCCCCGGCTTAGTAAAAAATCAAACCTTAGTTTCTTGTAAAGTGTCACCCAAGCTCAATGGGCTTTGTCTGGCGCAACTAGACACTAAAGCCAAACGCGCCATTATTCATAACGATATCGACGCGGGCATGCTTGTATTATGTAACGCTAAGAATGATTGTGAATTGCTATTGATGAGCGGCATGGGAATTGGAATGTCTATCGCCATTAAGGGCCAACTTTTCACTGGTGCCGCTGGCGTTGCCGGAGAGCTTGGGCATTGTCGGGTGATCAGTGAGTCTGGCGAATATAGCCTAGAGCAACTTGCTAGCGGAGAATCTATTCGTAGAGGTGGGCTTAAATCACCGCAAGAGTTGTATCGTGCTGGGAGTTATTTGGGGATGGGGTTGGCATGGTCTGTTAATCTGTTTAACCCAAACCGGATTTGGTTAGCTGGCCCTATGATGAATAATCACGATTATCATCGAGGCTGCGTAGATTCGTTAAAACAGCTAGCCCTGACAGCGCCAATGAGCGACGTTAATATTGCACGGGTTGATGATATGGAAACCTTAGTTTGTCGTGGCTTACAAGTCTTGCTAAGGCAACAGTGATAGGCTGCTATGTTCGAAAGTGGCTTGACGCTTTCGTTGTTTGTTCGTTTTACAGCGTTTGCCTTACTGTTCATTTTCTATCGTTTTCCCTGTCGCATTGTTCTTAACCTAATTGTCACTCCCCATTAGAAATCGCTCATCAAATTTATACTGAAACTCTGTATATTTTATGCTAATAAGCGTACTTGCAATCTTAAACACTCACGACAAGGTGTCCATCATTGACTCTTGAAGTGAAAAATATAAAGGGTGTTTTATGACAGATATGAGCAGTAGTACGATCGGTATTGGTGGCTCAACGTCAGCTGCAGAGCTAGCTAAGCTTAAGGACATGACTGACGGCGTGGTAGGGATCAGTCAAGATGAGTTTGCTGCTCGTGTCGAAAAAGCGCAGCAGCTTATGCTTGAGCAAGGGTTAGCGGCTATCTATATTAACGCGGGAACGAACCTTTATTATTTTACGGGTACACGCTGGTATGCCAGTGAGCGCATGGTTGGTGCTATTATTCCTGCAAGCGGCGACGTGGAATATATCGCGCCCGCATTTGAGTTAGATACCCTAAAAGGTTTTATGGTTATTGATGGCAAGGTGAATACTTGGCAGGAAGATGAGAGTCCTTATCAGTTGTTTGGCCAAGTGCTCAATAACATGGGTATCGATAGCGGTAAAGTGGGCATCGATGAATCTGCCGCTTTCTTTATATTTGATGGAGTGCGTCAAGCTGCGCCAAGTTTAGAGTATGTAAATGCAAAAAGCGTCACCGCTGCGTGTCGTATGATTAAGTCGGCAACGGAGCTGAGTCTGCTGCAGCGTGCCAAAGAGATGACCCTTGAAGTGCACAAAGCGGCGGCGCGTATTTTATGCGTCGGGATCTCGGTTAGTGAAGTAGAAGACTTTATTAATGAGGCCCATAAGGCGGTAGGGATTCCTGCGGGATCCCATTTCTGTATCGTTCTATTTGGCGAAGACAGTGCATACCCACATGGCGTTAAGTCGCCCAAGGTGCTAGAACTTAATGATACAGTGTTGATTGATACTGGCTGCCAGCTTCACGGTTATAACTCAGATATTACTCGCACTTATGTATTTGGTACCCCAAGCGATCGTCAACGTCAGTTATGGCAATTAGAGAAAGACGCGCAGATCGCAGCATTTGAAGCGGCTAAAGTGGGCGCTACCTGTGCTAGCGTCGATAAAGCTGCGCGAGATGTGTTAGAGGCTGCAGGGTTTGGTCCTGGATACAAGGTACCTGGCTTACCTCATCGGACAGGTCATGGGATCGGATTAGATATTCACGAATGGCCATATCTAGTACTTAACGATCTGACGCCGCTCGCACCAGGTATGTGTTTTAGTAATGAGCCTATGCTGTGTGTCCCTGGAGAGTTTGGGGTGCGTCATGAAGATCACTTCTATATGACCGACACTGGCCCAGTTTGGTTTACCCAGCCTGCTGACTCAATCGATAACCCATTTGGTTATTAGGCCTCAACAGGTTTCAGTCCTGTGCGCTTAATGCACAGTGGTAAAACAGCATAAAAAATGCGCCATTTGGCGCATTTTTTATTAAAGATAATTACTTATCTATGCTGATCAGCTCAACATCAAAAATGAGCACCGAGCCTCCAGTGATCTTGCCTGTGCTGCGGTTTCCGTAAGCTAATGTACTTGGAATGAAGAAGCGGGTCTTTTCGCCCTCCACCATTAACTGTACGCCTTCGGTCCAACCTTTAATGACACGGTTGAGCGGAAAAGCGATGGGCTCGCCCCGTTCAACTGAGCTGTCAAAGACGGTGCCATCGATTAAGGTGCCATGGTAATGCACCGTAACCGTATCAGTCGCCTTAGGGTGCTCGGTGCCATCGCCCTTTGCCAATACTTGATATTGCAGTCCCGATAGGGTTTCAATCACACCAGGTTTGTTTTTGTTGTCGGCTAAAAATTGCTGACCAATCTCAATATTTTCTTTAGCTGCTTTTTGGTTATTCATACTGGTGTAAAAGTAAAATAGCACCCCAGCAATCACGACGACCGCTAATATCATTCTCATAATTAATTCATTTAGTTAAAGTTGATGTCTCATAATACCCAATCTATAAGGCTAAAACTACTGAGATAGCCTCGATAGCCAAACCAGATTAATGTCGCGCTGTTTAACACGATAACCAGCCATAAACCCAAGCGAAAACTCACCTTCTGAGATTTATGCCTTAGGGTTTGCTTAGCGACTAGGGCACCAGGCCAGCCGCCCAACAAGGACATTAGCTGTAAGCTACGCTCGCTGATGCGTCTGTTTTGCAAGCGAGCGGCGCGTTTATCGATCGCAAACATGATAAAAGTTATCAGACTTAAGGCTGCATAATAGAGCAGGGGATCGATGGGGATCTGCTGTGTCAGGTAGGCTATTGTTAACGCGATGAATAGCCCTGCGACAAGGATTAAGTTTAACTCTTGTTTCGTTTTAAAGGCTAAAAATGGGTGTTTTTGTCTCGTTAGCGGCGTGCCATGTTTATCGACAATGATGGCGCAGCGTCGGCCTCTGGCATCTTTACTCAGCTTAAAACTGACGATTTGCCCCACGCTTGGTGAGGGCGTCTTTGAGGGAAAACTACTGATGTGAACAAATATAGGCGCTGTTTCATCATGGGGCTGGATAAAGCCAAAACCCTTATCCTTATGCCATTTTGTTAAGATACCTGTGGATGGTTTCTGCCTCATTTTCAGCCTAATTATCGCTAAATCACTAATCAGCTTATCCTAAGGTATTTTCAACGCTTGATGTTAGTTTTTAGCAGGCTTAACTGAGATCCACAGCTTTATATGACCTTTTACCACCACAACGTCATTATCATCATAGGCAGTAACCGGAACTAGCATATCGCCTTCGACCCATTGCTCAGGCTTTACTTCTGCAACGCAGCGGATGTCACTGCCCGCTTTAGCGGTATAGTCAACGCTCATCCCTTTTGGGATCCAGCGTAAATGAGCTGGAATTGATGCTTCAGCCATTACACCCATAGCCATTTCCATGCCATTACAGATGGCGATAACGTGCACGGTTTGAATGTGATTGTGTACCGCCTTACGTTTTTTAATAAAGCATTGGCAGTAATTGGGACGTAGGTCAGTGATCAATGGGCGTATGGTGCCGAAATAGGGGGCCATACGTGCCACCATAATAGAGAAAATCTTATTACCAAGTGGTAGTTTTGAAAGCCTATTGTAGAGGCGCATAACTTTAGTGGGATTCTGTTTCATTGTAAGTTTCTATTATTATATTTATCTGGTCTGATGAGTGCATAGGGTAGCCTAATCACAATTAGTTAACAACAGGACTTAGCACAGATGAGCATGCCGTGATAAATGAAGCAAAGTTCATTTCCCCATATTGCACTGGCATGGGTATAATCAAGGGCTATCGATACCGTGATGGCGGTATGAGACCAATTTTATAAGGATTTTGAGTGAAATACCTGCTGACATATTTAAAAGGCATGGCAATGGGGGCCGCTGATGTTGTGCCTGGTGTATCGGGTGGAACGATTGCTTTTATTACTGGGATTTTGGATACGCTATTAGAAAGCATTCGTCGAGTTAACCCAAGTTTGATCAAGGTTATTCGCCGTCAAGGTGTTAAATCTGCATTTGAATATATCAACGGCCCATTTTTATTAGCGGTTTTCGGGGGAATATTAACCAGTATTTTCACCTTAGCTAAGTTGATCACCTACCTTTTGACTCATCACCCGATCCCCGTTTGGTCGTTCTTTTTTGGGCTGATTATTATTTCGGTTATTCATATGTTAAAGCAGGTTCGAGGCTTTTCTTTGACGAGATTGGTGCTGTTTATCGCTGGTGTAGCATTTGCGTGGGGGATAACGGTACTCAATCCCATCGCCCTTGAACTGACCTATTTCAATGTGTTTATCGGTGGCAGTATTGCCATTTGTGCCATGTTGTTACCTGGTATTTCTGGCAGTTTTATTTTGCTGTTACTGGGTTTATATACCTCGATTCTGAATGCGGCAAAGAGCTTTGATATTTTAGTCTTAGCGATTTTTGCTTCTGGTTGTGTATTTGGGTTATTGACCTTTAGCCATTTGTTATCGGCGCTAATGCGACGCTATCATGATGCGACTCTTGTTTTTCTTACGGGCTTGATGCTAGGAACGTTAGGCAAGATCTGGCCGTGGAAGCAGGTTCTTACTTGGAGAGAAAACTCTGCAGGCGAGTTAGTGCCATTGTTGGAACAAAATTTGTCGCCAATGCAGTTTGAGCTGTTTACAGGCCAACCAGCACAGCTTTTCTGGGCAATTGCTGCTATGTCTATGGGAATCGCACTCGTGTGGGGATTAGAGATTTTCGCAGGGAAAAAAGGTCAATGAAGACACTATTGCTTTTAGGCGTATTAGGTTTAACGGCTTGTGTTCATCAGATTGATTTTTCTGTGGAAGAGGAGCCGCAAACCGATCCTCTGGAGGTCAAAGATCCTATGACCACCGATAATCAACGAATTATCGATGATGCCCAGCGTGATGGAAAGCTGAATAAGCGTTAAGATTTGCTGTTTTTCGTTGAAAATAGGCGGCCAGTGAGCCGCCTTTGTTTAGCCCGTTTGTTTGCTATTATCTACCTGTTTCTTATCGTAGTATTCAAACGGAAATTGATTGCGGATACGCTGGGTAATCGCGTCACTTACGTTCGCCGAAACATGTAAGCGCACATCACCTGATTTTTCGGCTCGCACCACACAAGTCAACTTTTCTGATTTAGCAATACCTCTGCATTCTCGCTGGAATTTGTCGGGGATTTTTCCTTTATGGCTGATTAATCGTCCCTCTTTAAAATGCATTTCAAATAGCGTTAATCCCTTTTTACCGCTAAAGATCAGTTTGTATATAAGCACTAGGCCTATAAGGATAAATACGACTTTAAATGTAGTGGCAGTCATGCAAGCTCCAGATTGTTCTTTAACATTGAAGATACTCTCGGTTAACGGTTTTTCCTAGCGGGGTAGATCAAATTTTTTAAAGATAGCTATACTCTTCGAAGGAGTTTAATCGGTTAAGGAAAAACGCTATGCACCTCTCTAATGCCCGTCGCTGGGAAAAGCTCTGTCATCAGCAAGCTGATATTTTGCAAGGTTTATCACAAACCTTTCCCGAGCGTGCTGAGGCGCATCAGCAACTGGTTAACTATTGGCGCATGTTAGCTGAGCGGATTCACCGCGGTGAGAGTTTGAACTTGAAATAAAAAACCGCCAATCATGGCGGTTTTTAGTGTGTCGATAATAACGATGTAAACGGAGCGGAGATTTAGAAAGCGTACGAAGCCGATACTAAGAAAGTGCTATCGTTACGGAAACTACCGGCATCGAACTGATATTCGCTATCGATGTCATTGTCTAACCAAGCAACTGATAATCCTACACCTGCAACTTCTGTTGAAACACCGATAGAGTAATCAACATAGGTACCCATATCATCTTCTGGTGCATCACCGAAGTTATAACCTACATGGAGATCTAAGCTCCAATTTTCAGCAAATCCCCATGAGTAGTTTAGCTCTGTGTAATGGTAATCAAGATCGCTTCCACCGTAGTCATTGGTATACCAATATGCTGCATGGAGATCGGCAAAATAGAAACCAATCGTACCCTCCAGGTAGTCTTGAGATACATCATCACCTGGATAAGTGTAATAAAGTAGTGTGACGTCATATTCTACTTCTTCGCCGATAGCGCCGGCGTAGCCTACATACAAATCAATCTCAATGTTGGCGCCATTTTCATCTTCTGGATCATCAAAATCGACATTACTTCCCCATGCGCCGACAAAAAAACCATTTTCCATGCTGTAATCGATACCAGCTTGTACGGCAAATTCACCTGCGGTCTGTGAGACACCGCGGAAGCGGTAGTCGTTAGTTACACCTATTTCGCCAGAAACTTCAGCTTGGGCGATAGGTGCTATTAGCGCTGCGGATAAGGCTAAGCCAGTAACTTGGGCAATCCGTTTTTTATTAAATTTTTTATACACGGTGGTTTCTCCATTTCACTTGGTTGAAATCAGTATTTTTAAATATTAAAAAATACTAAATTTAGCCAAACAACAGCTGACTTTGCTGAGACTACATGGCGATTACTCAAAATCGAACTCGGTTATTTCTGTTCAAAAATGACGTAAATTTTTCTACACTGTTGGATCACTTTCCATACACCTGAAAACCCGGCAGGAATGACGAATCGGTCACCCTTACTCACAGTGATGCTGTTTCCTGAACTATCGGTTATCTCGCTAGTCCCGGCTAAGATCTCGCAATATTCATGTTCGGTATAGTTGATTTTCCAACTGCCTTTTTCGCCTTGCCAAACACCTGCATGGAATTGATCACAAGGGCTCGAGTAGTGATTATCTAGCTGTTGTTTCGGATCGCCTGAGATCACTTTCTCTTTAGCTACATCGTAATATTCAGTCTCAACTTGGTGTTGACCAAAATTGATAATGGCATCGACATTTAAACTCATCATTGCTCCAACTTTAATATTTTTACATATAAAGGTGCAGAAAGAACGACACCTTTTCTGTAATTTTGTTATCCGTTTATTTCATTGTTGGCATAACAAATTCTGCCTGAGCATCTTTGGATTTTGGCCAGCGAGCGGTGATCGCTTTGCGTTTAGTGTAAAAACGCACGCCATCGGGACCGTGCATATGCAGGGGACCAAACAAGGACCGCTTCCAACCACCGAAACTGTGGAACGCCATTGGCACTGGGATAGGCACATTCACCCCAACCATACCTACCTGTACGTGGTGGCAGAAATGACGAGCGGCTTCACCGCTTTGGGTGAAAATAGCGGTACCGTTGCCAAACTCGTGATCATTGATCAGTTGTAGGGCTTCGCTGTAGTCTTTGACGCGCACTATCGCTAGTACAGGACCAAAGATCTCTTCCTTGTAAATCGTCATCTCTGGCGTCACGTTGTCAAATAAGCAGCCGCCAAGGAAGTAACCTTGTTCATGATCAGCAACACTTAACTGGCGACCATCAGCAAGCAGTGTGGCACCTTCGGCAACACCAATATCGACATATCCACGCACTTTATCCAGATGTTGCTTGGAGATTAGTGGCCCCATATCCATATCGGACTCTAGACCATTACCAACCCGTAACGCCTGGATTTGAGGTAACAGTTTTTCAATCAAGGCATCGCCAGCATCACCTACGGCTAATACTACAGATATAGCCATACAGCGTTCACCTGCGCTGCCGTAAGCAGCACCCATAAGTGCACTAACGGCCTGGTCCAGATCCGCGTCTGGCATTAGCAGCATATGATTCTTGGCACCGCCTAATGCTTGAACTCGCTTGCCATGCTTAGAAGCGGTTTCATAGATATATTGGGCGATAGGCGTCGAACCAACGAAACTAACAGCTTGCACATCTTTATGGCTCAGTAGGGTATCGACAGCTTCTTTGTCACCGTTAACCACATTAAATACACCATCAGGTAACCCGGCTTCTGTCAGCAGTTCCGCCATACGCATCACTGAGCTTGGGTCTTTTTCTGAAGGCTTCATGATAAAGGTGTTACCCGCTGCAATGGCAATGGGGAACATCCACATGGGCACCATGACTGGGAAGTTAAATGGTGCGATACCTGCGACAACACCGAGAGACTGATTAAGCGTCCATGCATCGACGCCGCCGCCTACCTGCTCTGTGTGCTCGCCTTTTAGTAAGTGTGGGATGCCACAAGCAAACTCGACGACCTCTAGGCCGCGAATGATTTCACCTTTGGCGTCATCAAGCACTTTACCGTGTTCACGGGTGATCATTGCCGCTAGCTCATCCATGTTTGCTTCAACCAACGCCTTAAATTTAAATAGGATCCGTGAGCGGTTCAGTGGTGTCATTTGAGACCAGGTCCCGTGAGCCTTTTTCGCTAACTCAATTGCCTCTGCGACCTCTGCTGCACTGGCTAAGGAAACATTCGCTTTTTGTTCGCCTGTCGCCGGTTCAAATACAGCACTGCTGCGCTCGCTATTTCCTGAGTGTTGGCCATTGATGTAGTGGTTTATCTGCTGCATAACGCTTCTTATTCCTGCCAAAGATGATTAAGTATTTAATTAGGTGTGTGAGGTTGATTTAGCCTACGGCTTTAACCGCATCGCTCAAGGTGTTAACCACATGGTCAATTTGTTGTTTGTCGACGATAAGTGGTGGCGAAAGCGCGATAATGTCACCCGTTGCACGCACTAATGTGCCGTGCTTAAAACAGGTCTCGAAAATACCAAATCCACGCTTGCCAATGCCTTTGTCACTGGGCGCGAACTGAATACCAGCGACTAACCCTGTATTACGAATATCGATAATGTTGGGTAAGCCTTTTAAGCTATGAACGGCTTTTTCGAAGTAATCTTCAAGGGATTTACTGCGTTCAAATAGCTGCTCTTCTTTGTAGATATCCAGCGTGGCTAATGCAGCAGCCGCAGCCACAGGATGCCCTGAATAGGTATAACCATGGAACAGTTCTATTGCGCCCTCTGGCGCATCCATACTGGCATCGTAGATGGCATCGTCGATAAGCACTGCACCCATTGGAATGGTGCCGTTGTTGAGCGCTTTGGCTGTTGTGATCATGTCTGGTTTTACATCCCAACGCTCACTCGCGAAGGCGGCGCCCAGACGACCAAATCCTGTGATAACTTCATCAAAGATGAGTAGAATGCCGTGTTTCTGGGTGATCTCTCTTAATCTTTTTAGGTAACCTTGTGGTGGTAAAATTACCCCAGCAGACCCCGACATTGGTTCGACGATCACTGCAGCAATATTTTCGGCGCCATGAAGCAGGACTAGCTGTTCAAGTACCTCTGCTTTTTCGGCGCCCGTTTCGGGTAGGCCTTTGCAAAACGCATTGGTGTTAATGTCTAAGGTATGAGGAAGATGGTCTACACCTTGCAGTAACTGCTGGCTGAAAGTGCGACGATTTCCACCGATTCCTCCGACAGATATGCCGCCAAATCCCACACCATGATAACCAAGCTCTCGACCAATAAAGCGGGTACGCGTGGCTTCACCACGAGCACGATGATAATTGAGTGCAATTTTTAATGCCGTGTCTACCGATTCAGAACCAGAGTTGGTAAAGAACACCTTATTGATGCCTTTAGGGGCGATGTCGGCTAGACGCTCAGCGAGTTGAAAGGCTAATGGGTGACCCATTTGAAACGAGGGCGCATAATCCATCTCATGGATCTGCTTGCTTACCGCCTCTGAGATTGCTTTACGTCCGTGTCCAGCATTACAGCACCAAAGACCTGCGGTGGCATCTAATACTGGGCGTCCATCGACATCCTTGTAATACATACCTTCAGCTTGTGCCAGTAACCGCGGGCTTTGTTTAAACTGTCTATTGGCGGTAAATGGCATCCAATAGTGGTCGAGTGAACCTACTTTTGTTTGCCCAGTCTTCTTAAAGTCTTCCATATCATCTACCCTGGTTCAGATTCATTGTTGTTTTTGTAAGTGGTCGATATTCGCTATGCTATGTCAGAAATAATGAACATGAAAGCAATTTGTTCATTATTTATAGCAAAAAATAACTTTTTGTAAAAAATATTGAAATTTAAATAGGGAAAGGCGTAATCTAGGGCAACAATTGCTTCACCATGCGTTCGGCTCGGTGGCGCGCAAATGGTTATTATTAACTGTAAAGATTATTTATCACCCGTTAAGAGGTCAGAATGAGTACTCCCCAAAGTCGTGAACAATGGCAGCAAATGGCAGATTCGCTTTCTATTAATGGTCAAGCATTTATCAATGGTGAATACTGCGCGGCAGTGTCTGGTGAAACCTTCGATTGTGTGAGTCCAATCGATGGAAAAGTGTTGGCCAAGGTCGCTAGCTGCGATCTTGCAGACGCCAATATTGCCGTCGTTAATGCGCGTGAAGTATTTGAACGTGGTGATTGGTCTCAGATGGCGCCAGTTAAACGTAAGCAGGTGATGATTCGTTTTGCTGAATTATTAGAGCAGAACCAAGATGAGCTGGCGTTGTTAGAGACACTCGATATGGGGAAACCCATACGTTATTCAGGTAGTGTTGATGTGGCTGGCGCGGCTCGCGCGATACGTTGGTCTGGTGAAGCTGTCGATAAAATATATGATGAGATTGCACCAACCGCTCATAACGAGATAGGAATGATCACTCGTGAGCCAGTAGGTGTTGTTGCGGCGATTGTGCCTTGGAATTTCCCTCTGCTTATGGCGTGTTGGAAGTTAGGCCCTGCACTCGCAACGGGTAACAGTGTGGTGTTAAAACCTTCTGAAAAGTCTCCGTTAACCGCTATTCGTATGGCACAGATTGCCATTGAAGCTGGGCTTCCAAAGGGCGTATTAAATGTCTTGCCTGGTTTTGGTCACACCGTGGGGAAAGCGTTAGCACTGCATATGGATGTCGATACCTTAGTGTTTACTGGCTCGACTAAAATTGCCAAGCAGTTGATGATTTATGCGGGTGAATCCAACATGAAGCGCGTTTGGTTAGAGGCTGGTGGTAAAAGCCCTAATATCGTGTTTAATGATGCGCCAGATCTTCAACAAGCCGCCGTTGCGGCGGCGTCAGCCATCGCATTCAACCAAGGAGAAGTATGTACAGCTGGTTCTCGTTTATTGGTGGAAGCTGGGGTTAAAGATGAGCTTATTAAGCTTATCGAAGCTGAGATGCAAGCATGGCAGCCTGGTCATCCGCTTGATCCTGCCACAACTTGTGGCGCGGTAGTCGATCAGCAGCAGCTAGATAATGTACTGGGCTATATTCGCGCTGGTGTTGCTGAGGGGGCCAGTTTGGTACAAGGTGGCCAGCAAGTGATGGCTGAGTCTGGCGGTGTTTATGTCGAACCGACGATCTTCTCAAATGTGAAAAATGAGATGACCATTGCTAAAGAAGAGATCTTCGGCCCAGTATTATCGGTTATCACTTTTGACGGAATGGATGAGGCGATACATATCGCTAACGATACCATTTACGGTTTGGCTGCTGGAGTCTGGACCTCTGATATTAGTAAAGCCCATAAAACAGCTAAGGCGCTACGCAGTGGCATGGTATGGATCAATCATTACGACGGTGGCGATATGACCGCGCCATTCGGCGGTTATAAGCAATCGGGCAACGGTCGCGATAAGTCACTGCATGCTTTCGATAAATACACAGAGATTAAAGCGACTTGGATAGCGCTTTAAGGTTTAAGTCGCGCAATATTTCAAATCATTATCAGTTGATTTTTTTTACGATTTATCCTTATTTCAAGTCTTAGCGTGAAAAAGCCCTTTAACCTATGGTTCAAGGGCTTTTTTGTTTATTGGCTTGATTTTGGTCATGTTCAGTGCTCGGAAGCAGGGATATTTTTCTTGTAGTTTATAAGTGTCTTCGTTTATGTTCCCAATGGATAATAAACTGTCAACTGGCGAAAGCCCGTTTGGAGTAACGATGGAATATCCTTTAGTGAGTACCGCGTGGCTAGAAGCAAATTTGTTTGATGCAAATGTGATAGTGCTTGATGCCAGCATGGACACAGTGATAGGTAAAGAGCCTATTGTCTATGATAAATTTGTTGCCATTCCTAGGGCGCAAAAGTGTGATTTAGAAAACGTGTTTTGTGATTTATCCTCAACTCAAATTCATGCAATGCCTACCGCCGCGCAATTTAATCAAGGGATAGCGCATTTAGATATCGACGTTGACAGTACTGTTGTGATCTATGATAACCAAGGTATCTACTCATCTCCCCGTGCATGGTGGATGTTTAAGCTAATGGGTTTTGATAGGGTGTTTGTGCTCGATGGTGGACTGCCTCAGTGGCTTAGCGAAGAGCGCATGACGGTCGATGAGTATCATCAATATGAAAAGTCGCCTCACGGTAATTTTCAAGCTGAGTATCAACATGGGCTTGTGTGTGACATGACCTATATGCTCTCTCGATTCGATGCTAATGATGTGCAAGTCTTTGATGCCAGAGGTGCTGCTCGTTTTAATGGTGAGGTCGCTGAACCGCGAGCGAATGTACGTAGCGGTCATATTCCCGGCTCGATCAATTTGCCTTTTGCTCAGGTCCTCGACGGCTACAAGCTAAAAGAGGTTGAAGCGCTTCAGGAGTTGTTTAAATGGCAAGATAATGAACAAACTTTTGAACGTATCTTTAGCTGTGGCTCTGGGATCACCGCATGCATATTAATATTAGCCTCAGTCGCATCCGGCCACGTTAAAGCTGTGTTATATGATGGCTCATGGGCTGAGTGGGGGAGCCATCCACAAGTGCCAATCAGTTTAAGCCCATCGAATCATGCAAATTCCAGTAATGTTAAGATTGAATAAGAGCTCAAGAAGGAACTCTTATGAAACACCATTTTCCAAGTGTTATTAAGTTCACATCTGATGCTAGGCTCATACTGTGTTACCTTGCTGTATTCGATTTTTCTGAAGAAAGCTGTACTGAAATCGCGACATTCCTAAAAATGGATCTATTAAATGTTAATCAGTGAGTTATGCTAATTTTTATGATGTCGAGCGTGGGCTGGGTTCAATGCAGACAAAAACAGAGTGATTTCACTCTGTTTTTGAGAGGGGGATTAATCTGATAGATTAATTAATGGCATCGGTATTGCCTTTTATAAAACGGTGAGCACATCTTCAGCTGCTAAACGAGATTTTGGCAAGCTAGCATTATAATCTTCTTCACTGTGATGATAGCCAATCGCTAAGCCTACTTCACAGATAAACCCGTTCAACTCCTCTTTGAATATTTCGCCAATTAACTCACTATCGACCCCTTCCATTGGAGTGGAGTCAATGCCTAGTCTTGCTAAAGTATGCATGGTATTGCCTAAGGCTAAATAGGTTTGTGATTTTGTCCAAGTCGAGGTGTTACCATTTTTATCGGTATTGAGTTCTGCAAAGGCAAACCCGCCAAAAGCCTGCTCTCTGTCTTCTGGCTTAATACGGCCATCAGCGATGCCTTTATCGACCACTTTGGCGTAATCATCACGAGTATAAGCTGGGTTGTACGCGAATAAGATGATGTGTGATGCCGATTTTATATGAGGCTGATTGAACTGAAATTTATTAGCAAAAGTATCATGCATGCGTTGTTTTGCTGCGTCGCTTTCAATAACAATAAATTTCCATGGTTGTGAGTTAATTGATGATGCAGATAGGCGCATCGCTTCGTAAATGACATCGAGATCGGTTTGAGGGATTCGTCTTGATGCATCGTATCTTTTGGCTGTGTAGCGATTTTTTAAGTCGGTAATAATAGGGTGAGTCATAATTTTTCCATTTAATTGAGTAAGCTTGTCAATGAGCTAGCATTGGCAAATGATTTAGCGATTTGTGTCATTTCATTTAGGGTGAACTGTTCAACACAGCCTTAGGTTGCAGCGATATAGTCGGTGATATGGCTACTGGCTAAATGTGTTTGCAAATGTCCACTCTATGTCCAGTTTTCATAAAAATAAAGTGTGCTGGATTATTCTGATCTTGATGAAGGTCGTTGTTTATACAGCCCTCTTCTTTGCGTGTGGTGTCAATGAGTTTAATTGGTTCGGCTTTGACGTGATCAATTTGATCTGTTTTTGGCAATGATGTTTGCCACTCTCGTCAGCCCGTCCCTCTGCATTCCTATATTTGCCGTTAATACTGTGAGTCAACCATACTCGCAGATAATAGGACTAACGGGTTTGAGATAAAACAGGCTAATAGAAGAATCATTGTCAAAATATTATTGACAATAGTGCTAGTTGATTCTGCTGACAGAAAAAGTCGAACTCTCAAACAAAGGTTAATTAGTCTATTTGTTGTTAGTCATTTACTCCCACATCACGTTTGATTGACTATTTTTAGCCGATTCCAACAACTCAATAAGGGGCAGGGCACGATGCCGTAAACTTATATACTGTTCGCTTTCCTCATCGTCATCACTTGACGCTTGTGTAGGCGGTGGAGATTCTATTGCAACCGCGTGAGATAACTTCTCTAATGCAGCGGGCACATCTTCAGTCCTAAATGCACCGGGGACAGAGCCGCTATGGCCCATTATTTTTAACAGTGATTTGGCGACGTCACCAAACAAGGTGATATTAGCGTAGTTATCGCTTTTGAACGTGACTAACATGGGAACCCCTTATAAACAGCGATAAATATCATTGATAGGACTTTGGCTGCTTGTTTTGAGTATGACTGTCTAGACTAGAACATGCCAGTAAAAGTAATGATTTTTATAAATAGGACAGGGGCTTAGGGTGCATTAACTAGCCCCTGTGGATCGGTTCATCATGGGTGTCACATTATTGAGTTAAACGTATATACAGTGCGTCTTTTAATTCTGCTCTGTCGTGTTTAAGTTGATTCATGGCTTCATCGTCGATAGGTGCACCATTCAGTTCTAGTTCTCGAATCTCTTTATCGAGAGCATTGTATTGCTTGGCTGCATCAGCAAAGTTGGGATCAGCTTTGGATAATTTTACTATGGTTGCTTGGTGCTCTGGAAACTCATTTATAAGAGAGTGATCTTCTCCTAACATAAAAACTCCTTGTAATTAGATAGTTAATAAACCGTACCGTTACAATACAAGTAAAGCTAACTCTTGAGCGAATTTCAAGCATTTCCTGTGGCGTTATGGTTCAAACTTGAAGTGGATCAATTGTTAGCATTGACAGCCCCGTCACACAAAATCATTCAGCTTGATCGTTGAGTTTTAATTTATGCAAGGTCTTAAGTTGCTTTGAAAAAATAGCAGCGTAATTGCTGCTATTTGATGACTGTGCTTGTGAGCGTAACGTTTATCGTTTTGCCGTTGTTTTTTTCTTAAAGGTTCGCCGATAAAAAGTGACTAAGGTAAATAGGAATATTATCGCGCCAATGGTAGAGACAAAGGTGATGAGTATCACATAGCTTAATGGCATGTTCAGAGCGTCATGTAATGGCCGAACGAAGCTAGCAATTCGGCCCGATAGTGGTCTATCACGGTGTTTTAAAGCCGACTGGATAACACCTTGCTCAAAGTTCATTGTGATTTTGTCGGCTTCTCTAAGCCAAACATCACTGTGGCTATCAAAACCTATGCTGTAGTTTAATTCTGTTGGTAACGCTTTTTCTTTAGGATTAACACGCGGCTTACTTACCGCAACCAGTTGTGAGTCAGGCCATAGGTTTTGTGCGGTGCTGAGCTGGCTTAGCCAGTTACTCGATTGGCTAACAGGATAACTAATATCATCAATAGACTGCTGCTTTAGTGCGCTAATCCACAAGCCCTTGTAGGTGATTAGAAAACCACTAATACATAAAATAAACAGTGGAATAGAAATAAAAAGTCCCAATTGAATATGGCTTTTTAATAAGCTACTCGAGCGAGTGTTTTTGGGGAGCGTCTGCTTGAATCTAAATCCCTTGCGAACACGCCACCACAGGTAGACGCCGATTAAGGTAATGACACCGCCCGTGAGTGAAGCCCAAGCATTAAGGTATTTACCAAAATCACCCATTAAAAAATGACGATGTAACCAAAATATCGTGCTAAACATCGGAATATCGGATGATTGTCTTATCGCCAGCTCATTAAGATCATTATCAAAAACAATTGATTTACCGCGGGTGGCCGCCTGTACAAATGGTGTGTGTTCGGTAGGAAAGCGCACCGTACTCATCTCTGGATAACGCGCGAACAACGTTTCGACAGTATTGGCTTTCTGAGCGATAGACAGTGGTTGATATTCTTGCCCATGATCATTTAGGCGTTTGATTATATCAACGCTCCCTAAATAAACGCCGCTAGTGAGCGCGATTAGCATGGCAATGCTAACAAAAAAGCCTACCCAGTTATGGAACCACTTTAATGCAGGGACTAGATTCATCTTGATGTTCTCAATATATCGAAGTTAATTGCGATTGAAGATATGGAGTAACAAATGAGTGGTTGCAGTTTGGATAGGGAGATTTTTATCTGTGCTGCTTGTCAACATTTGTCAAACTAATGGTCGCGAATGATAATTAATATCAATTAAGGGTTCAATTAAAGAAGTGTAAAGATCGCTGCATTAGTGTGCTTTAGGCTGAAAAGTGAGACTCGTATCAGCCAAGTTAGTCGACGATAACCTTAAGCGTCGTCAACGGTGAGAGATAGAGGTGTATGCTTACTGCGCTTGTGTTGCTACATGGGTTGATTTGCCATCGTCATGCACTCTGAATTGCCATTGATTTTTTAGACTTGTATAGTCTATCGCGTTCTAGAGTTAGCGTTAATTATTCTAATGAATATATGGGCTTATTTTAAATAATAAGTGTTAATATGGAGGAGTCTAAGCACTTTGATAGGACACCAAACTCATACCAATTTTATCAGTTAAATTAAAAGTTTGTGGTAAACACGTGTATTGCATAATGAGTAAGTAAAATTAGTTTACTTCAGGACATCAAACGCTCGTTAAAATGACTAAGCTTTTATCGGTTAGCCCAGGCTAAGATGCCCCAGTAAACACTGGAGCAAAAAATGAGTAAAGAGCACAGAAACGGTAAAGAAAGCAAAAAACAGCCTTTAAAATCCGCTAAAGAAAAGCGCAATGAAAAGCACGCTAAAAAAGCTGGTAAAGGATTGTTAGATAACATTAAATAAAATGTTTTTTTCAAATTGCGTTAAGCGAGTTTAACTCGGTATCTTATTGTTAATTAATAATAATATCGTTAACGCATCACCTATATGCCAACTGGTACGTTAATTCGTTCAAAGACAATTTGATTAATTATGCCGTGCCAGTTTTATCATTTCTTAGGTAACCCCCTTCAATTTAATCTCAATCTCAATCATCGCACTCATCTTCCAAGCATTTGGTATCTTAGTATTAATCCGATAGCGTTATTGACGCAGCTGTCCCCATACAACTGATGGAAACTTTGTTCCTATTGTTACACCAATCAGTATCAGAAAGTGCTCAACTCAGCGTGTTCTGCATACTTAAGATATTTCCTCTATCCTCGGAGGCCTGATGCGGCGAATGTCGCACTTCGGAGTTGAATTCGGGCACGACTATATGGATGTAGGGGGAGGATAACGCATGGTTGTTACTGAGGCGCAATTAAAGGCCTTGCCTCATCAGCGCTAACCTTTAGTGCTAAATCGTCGCTGAACGATCACATCTTTATACTCATTGGTATTACTACAACGATTGAGTTAAACATTAAGCGGAGTGCGATAGCTTATTAATCGTAGAATGTAAGTTATTGCTAACATTCAGCTGTGTGGTACGTTTTAGGTTAAGACAAATATCTTTGGCACTGCTTAGTATGAAGATTGGAATTAATTCATGAGCGATTTTTTATTACAACGCTTAAACGAAATCGATTGGGGTATAACGAGTGGCCAATTACTCGCAATCGGGCTGCTTTTGACATGGTTATGGGCTATTTGGCCGAGCGAAGAGATGAAGGCCTTGCTTCACGATAAAGCCCTGCAGTCGCGTTTACTGCTGACGGCATTTGCGATCAATGCGTTGTGGTTAATAAATGCCAGTATTACAGTGGGTATCCATCTACACTTTTTAGGTTTAGTGACGTTAATGTTGATGTTTGGATGGCGTATAGCCACTTTTATTGCGCTATTACCTGTGCTGTTTTTCGCTACCTTCGTTCTCAAGCAGCCGTTTGATTTTGCTGTTTATGGATTAGTTGCCGTCTCGATACCGTTATTTCTTTGCTATGTGGTTTATAGTCAAGTATTCAAATACCTGCCGCATCATTTATTTATTTACATCTTTTGCGGTGCATTTATGAATGGCTTTTTGTCGATTTTATTCCACATGCTGCCTTGGTCGGTTTGGCTCTGGGTGAGTAGCGAATATGATTGGAGTTACTTATCGGATAATTATCTATTATTGATTCCGCTACTGGCGTTTCCAGAGGCGCTACTTAATGGTATGGCGGTGACATTTATGGTGGTATACCGCCCCGATTGGCTTTATGACTATTCTGATCGAACCTATTTTTAGCGACGCTATAATCAGTACTAGATAAATTCATTGGTGTTTTTATTTTAATTAGTCGCTATCAAAATGATGCGTTCAATGTTTCATCTTGTAACCTTTGAGGGAGTATCCCTGTTTGTATTTCTTTGCTAGTCGTTGAGCGTTCAGATCTTGATATTGATTGGTATTAGTTGAGGTGAACAGTGAAATAGGTTGGGTGAAAAGCGGGATTTATTGTTATTATTAACCAATCACAGCGCTAAGCGATAGAGCGTTTAAATAGTGCGACTGACGTTGATAGGTTATAGCTTATTGATTTGGTCGTTAACCCAATCGAATAGTTAAGTCTCAATGATCGCTACTCATTATTTGCCTTAAGCGTTCTATTGAATACAGTAAATACCGCATGTGCGGTAGCCGGAACTCCCATGATTGAATTGCAACAAAATAACCCATTACATGGCTTAGGTTTAGAGGCCATGGTTACCGAGTTAGTCGATTTTTACGATTGGAAAATACTCTACGCCGCATTGCGTTTAGAGTGTTTTAATCTTAATCCGACGATGGAAGCTAGTGTTAAGTTTCTGAAAAAAACCGAGTGGGCCAGAGAGCGGGTGGAAAGCTTCTACCTTTATCGTTTTAAGCGTATGCCTAAAGGTAGTGCGGCGCAGTTTGAGTTAAAGCCGCGTGAGCGTGGTTTTGCAGATGGGATTGTGCCGCGTAAACCACAAGAGTTGACCGTTGAGTTGATTGCTGAAATGCGAGCTAAAGCGACAGCTGATTATGAAGCGATGAAGAAAAATAATGGCCGTCCTAAATTTGGTAAAGATAAGTCTCGCGCTCAAGATAGCTATGCGCAAAACAAGCGCTCAGGCAGTAAACGTCCCGCGCCATCTCAAGATCCAAATAATCCTTGGGGGAAATAGCGGGTGATGAAGCTAAGGCTTTTGAGTTGCTTGATGAGTTAGCCAATCTAAGTTGAAATTGGGTTTAGCTTGAGACCACTCTAGCGTGTAGGTAACGAGATAAGCGTAGCAAGATAGATAAAAAGAGCGCAGCCAATATGGCTGCGCTCTTGTCGATTAGGCTAGGCTAGTTTGATTAAGCTAGTTAACCTAAAGATAGCTCTCTTGCTCGGTCTGCCGCCGAGTCCATTGCATTGGCGACTAATTCGTCGAGTTCACCATGCTGAAACGCTAATATCGCTTGCTCTGTAGTGCCTTTGGGCGAGGTGACTTGGCGTCGCAGTGATGCAAAGTCCAGTTGACTACTCGCCGCCATCGATATCGCTCCCATAGCACTTTGCAAAACTGCTTTGGTTGCGGTTTGTTTTGGCAGACCTTGGTTTATTGCCGCCTTTTCCATTGCTTCTAAAAACAGGAAGAAGTAAGCTGGCGAGCTCCCCGCAGTGGCGACAATGGTCGACATCTGCTTTTCATCTTTAAGCCACACAGTATCACCTACGGCGTTCATTAGCGCGTCGGCTATCTTGATATCTAACTCATCAGTTTGTGTTGCTGTATACATACCCGTTAAGCCTTTACCGATTGCCGTTGGCAGATTCGGCATAGAGCAGATAACACGGTTAGAATGTCCCAACTTTTTGCTGATAGTGGCATGTTTAACCCCAGCCGCAATCGAGATAACCAATTTATCTTCGCTTAGTGCCGACATCATTGGCGCAATGTCTTCGCACACTAAAGGTACGACAAAGGGCTTTACTGCAATAATGATCACATCGGCGAAGGCAACCGCAGCGCTATTATCTTGATGTACTCGTACATTAAATTGATCGACAATACCGTTGCGGGTCGCTTGGGTCGGCGCGCATACCAAGATATTTTGACCGTTATGACCATGTTTCAGTAAGCCTGCAATGATGGCTTTAGCCATGTTTCCGCCACCGATGAAGGCGATACGCATCTGTGGATCTAATTGTAAGTCGTAGTGAGAGATAATAAGGCTCCTTTAGTGATTGATTGAGTGTCTAAATGAGTGCTGAGTGAATAACAAAATGACGCCTTATATGGTGAATCGCTATATAAGGCGTCGTCATCAACTGCATGCGGTTTGGGGCAATGGATTAAGCACGAACTTGGCCATCACCACTCACTAAATACTTTTCGGTGGTGAGTGACTCAAGACCCATTGGACCGTAAGCATGCAGCTTGGTGGTCGCAATGCCTATCTCGGCGCCTAAGCCTAACTCGCCGCCGTCAGAGAAGCGTGAAGAGGCATTAACCATTACCACAGATGCATCAACCGTACGTTGGAAACGAGCTGCAGTAAGCTCATTTTTGGTACAAATCACTTCGGTATGATGGCTACCAAAGCGTCTAATATGGTCGATTGCCTGATTAAAGTCTTCAACCTGACAAATGGCGATTTCAAGGTCTAAATACTCTTGGCCAAAATCACCATCGTCTATTAGATTGCAGTTGTTAAAGTAGTTGGCCGCGTGTTGGCAAGCATTGATCTTGACCTGATGCTCAGCAAGGGCGCTCGCTACTTTAGGGAGAAATTCAGCGGCAACATCTTGGTGAACGACAAGCCCCTCAAGCGCATTACAAACTCCAGTACGCTGGGTTTTACCATTGAGTAGCAATGCTAATGCGGTATCTAGATCGGCATCTTTATCTACGTAAAGGTGACAAACTCCCTTAAAATGCTGAATAACTGGGATCTTACTGTGATCAGTTACGAAGTTGATCAGGCCTTCACCGCCTCGTGGAATAATCACATCAATATAATCACGTTGCTGCATTAACTCCATCATTAAAGCACGATCGGGATCGGGCACGACAGTGATCAATGCTGGTGGTAAGCCATAATGCTTGAGCACCGTCTGTAAAATATCAGCAATAACCTTACTGGTTTGAAGCGCTTCTTTACCGCCTCGTAGCACGACTGCATTCCCTGATTTAAAGCATAATGCGCCAGCATCAGCTGTCACGTTAGGACGCGCTTCATAAATCATACAGACAACGCCAAGTGGTACTCGCATCTTACTAATGTTTAGTCCATTTGGGCGCTGACCAATGTCTCTAAGCTCACCAATGGGGTCGGGTAAGGCTGCAATAGTTTCAATGCCTTGCGCCATAGCTTCTATTCGCTCTGGCGTCATTTTTAAGCGATCTAACATTGCTGCGCCAAGTTGGTTTGATTCGGCGTGAGCCATATCGATCACATTGGCGCTTAAGATCTCATAGCTGTGCGCTCGGATCGCGCGCGCCATGTCCAGTAGTACCGTGTTTTTTAGCTGCTCATCCAATACAGCAAGTGTCTGTGCTGCTTCTGCAGCTTCTTTCGATAAATTCTTTATTAAGCTCATATTTACTCCAATATGGCGATATTTTTGTCGGAGATGATCGGGCCAGTCTTTTGCTGAACATCGTTAGCAAAATCGCGATCGTCTTGCTCCGCAATAAAATTAAGTAGGCAACTGCTGTAATTGGATTTGGCTTTTGCCAATTTAGTGCCATCGCCTTTGCGCACTAATACCGTATCACCGACGGAAAAGTTACCTTTTATGGCTACTACATCGTCGCTAGTCAGCTGTGTATTTTGTTGTTCAAGATCTGCGTCAAAGTCATTTTCGACGATTAACTCACCTTGTGCCTGTGAAGTGTGGGTCATCCAGTGCAGGTGTTCTTGCATCGGATGCTCAAACGGGGTGAATAAGGTCCCCGGGTTCTGCCCCTTCAATAGCTGATTGAACGAGTTGGAATCGAAACCATCAACAATCACAGTTTCAATGCCGTGAGAGATCGCTTTTTCAGCTGCCTGAATCTTTGTACGCATCCCACCTGTGCCCACATCGCTGGTGGCGCCACCCGCCATAGCATAGATGTCGGCGTTGATGTCTGTTACTTGTTTTATCAGCTTGGCATCGTCATGAAGATTAGGGTTTTTGGTATAAAGCCCTTTAACGTCTGAGCAGATAATGAGTGCGTCAGCATCGGCTGCGGCCGCGACCATTGCCGATAGATTGTCGTTGTCACCGACTTTGAGTTTGTCAGTGGTCACCGCATCGTTTTCGTTAATGATCGGTAGTAAGCCATGTTCTAACAGGCTAAATAACGTATCTTTAATGCTGATATAGCGCTCACGATCCCTAAGATCACCATGGGTGACTAGCATCTGCGCTGATGGAAAATCAAATAACTTATCCCATGTGGCCATCATGTCGGCTTGCCCTGCGGCAGCCATAGCCTTTTTAGTCGATACATTTGGGTCGGAGACCCCCGGGAATCGGTGCCAGCCAGCGGCAACCGAACCAGAGGATACCAATACAACCTGACACCCTTGGGCTCGACAGTTTGCAATAAATTGTGCGATGCCTAGTAGGAAGTGGCTGCTACACCCCTTTTTATGGGGAGCAATCAAGGCACTACCCACTTTGACGACTATGCGTTTCCAGTGTAAATCTGCCATTTTGCTTTCCCTATTTTTGCTCTGCTAGTACTCGGCCCGCTTCGTTGAATGTCTTAACCGTGTTTTTACAGGGATCTGAGTCCAATGCACTCACGACCCAAATCACGACGCTACTCACTAAGAAGCCGGGGATCATCTCGTATATGACCGTTGTCAACGCTTTGCTGTCTGCAAGCACTGGGGCGTAAATCCAAAACAGTACTGTTGCTGCGCCCGAGACTATGCCTGCTATTGCGGCTTTATGGGTTAGGTTCTTCTTGTACAGGCTAAATAGCACTAGCGGACCAAATGCTGCACCGAAGCCAGCCCAAGCATTACTGACTAATGACAAGATACTGTTTGAACGATCTAACGCCAATAAACTAGCGACAAATGCAACACCTGCTACCCCATAGCGTCCCATTTTTACCATCTCTTTTTCGGTCGCTTCTTTCTTCGATATCACACGATAGATATCTTCAGTTAATGAGCTAGAAGACACCAGTAATTGCGATGAAATCGTACTCATAATCGCTGCTAAAATAGCGGCTAATAGGAATCCACTGATCATTGGATGGAATAGTAATTCTGAGAATACGATAAAGATGGTTTCAGGATCACTTAGCTTCATATCAAACTTATTGGCATAGGCGATACCGACTAAACCTGTGGCTAATGCACCAATAATGGTTACTGTCATCCAGCTCATACCAATATTTTTCGCCGTTTTAATATCACCAACGCTGCGAATTGCCATAAAGCGGACGATGATATGTGGTTGACCAAAATAACCTAAGCCCCACGATAAACTGGAGATGAGTCCGAGTAGGGTGACATTTTGCATCGCCTCACCAAAGTGAGGAATAGACTGATAAGCAAAGTCCATCATCTTATCGGCACTGGTAAACTCTTGATACGCCACAACCGGAACCAAAATCAGAGCCACGAACATGATACAGCCCTGGACAAAATCGGTAAGACTGACGGCTAAAAATCCACCAAGCAGTGTATAAGAAACCACAACGCCTAAGGTGATCATTAACCCGAGTTCGTAATGCACTTCGAATGCCGATTCAAACAACTTACCGCCAGCAACTAAACCAGCTGACGTGTACAAGGTGAAGAAAATTACGATGATGATTGCCGCAATAATACGAATATTACCGCTTGGATCATGGAATCGTTTCGCAAAAAACTCAGGTATTGTCAGAGCGTTATCTGCAACTTCCGTATATACACGCAGTTTAGGCGCGACAATTAAATAGTTAATTAATGCACCGAGCAACAAGCCGACTGCAATGTAAATGGTCTCAAATCCAACCAAGAACATAGCGCCGGGAAGCCCCATTAGCATCCAGCCACTCATGTCTGACGCACCCGCAGAAAGGGCGGTAACTTGTGGGCTAACCTGACGGCCACCCAAAATGTAACCTGAAACATCGCTGGTGGATTGTCGATAAGCAAATAAACCAATGGCTAGCATGGCGAGAAAATAGATGGCCAATGATACATAACTTAGGTAGTTCATTGATTATTGACCTCCTAACGCTTTGTTATTTTGAATCCCATTGGGTTTCAACATGACAAAGAGATAGGTGCTTAAAATAGCGATTAAGCAGAACAGTTGCATCCCTTCTTTACATTTTAAAGCCATAGTTGACCATAGCTGTTGAATGAGATTCTCTTCCGTTGCATTGTCTGACGACATGTTGCCCTCCTGAGCATTATCTTGATTATATTTGTCATTAGCCACCAAAATAGTTATAGGGCTAATAGTTAGTGCTGTAACTATGTTAACACTGTTTTAGAGTGTTTTTCCACCTCGAGTCCGATTTTATGTGGTTTATGCGTGAGCGCTAATGTTAGGAAAAGGTTTGGGGCGTGAGTTTTTCGAGGCCGATGTTTGGGCTTCAATTACCGCGTCAAATTTTATGACGAGGTGGGTGAAGTTAGCTTAGCTACTAGGATTGAAGTGCTATTGGATTTCAATCAGTCGGGGGGGAATTACTGGCTGCGTCGACTGCAGTGCTATGTCTTAATGCTTGTTGAGATAGGGAATCTAACTGCGTAATAAACAGTCAATTTTTTATCGGCAAAACCTAATGATAATCGATTGCTTGGATTTACTCGTACAAATACATCGCACAGACCATTTGTTATAGCTATTGGTATTTGATTGACTGTTCGAGACCAAATGCATTTTCTATTAATAGTGATTTAACTGTTTTTTTTGGGGGTTGAATACCCAATTGAAAGAATATTGACCATAATTTACCTACCTAGAAGGAGGATGTTATCAGTTTATGGCAGTTTCACGACAAGTTGTGTTAGCGGGTTTTCTTATTATCCTAACGCTGGTAGCAGTTCCATTGGCGCTATTTATTACGCAGGTGTCTCAAGGAGGCTATGGTCTTAAAGCCTCAAATAAGGAGATTGATTTTCACTGGCAGGATATTGAAGGTGAGGTACATCAATTTAGTGATTGGCAGCAGGGCACGACATATCTGTTTATGGGATTTTTGAGCTGTTCAGAGATTTGTCCTGTTCGGATTGGTCAAATGATCGCACTCGATAAATGGCTTGATGAATCTCCTTATTCCGATAGTTCTGTGCGTTTCTTCTTTGTCACTGTAGACCCACAAACCGATAGCCCCGCTATTCGCCGTCAGATGGTCGATGGACAGTCAAAGCGTTTTGTTAGTGCATCAATGTCACGAGATGATCTTGATCAACTTCAATTGGTGTTACGCGAAAAAGTTGCTATACAAGATGGGATACCTAACCACGTTGGGAATTTATATTTGTTCTCACGCGATACCTCATTGGAGCGAGTGTATACCCAATGGCAGTTATCAATTGAGAAGATACAAGCTGATTTAATTCCACTTTTATCACTATAGAGTCTTAGTTATGAACCCTAATAATTACCATGTTGCCCAGACGTTGAGAAACGATCTCTATATCTTCAGAATTTTGCTCGCTCAAGCGCCGATTTTGTTTATTAGTGGTTGGGTGGGATCTGAGCTCACTTTGCTGGCGAGTATGAGTGCCGTTATCATTCTAGTGGTGACCTCATTGGCCTATCACCTGCTAAAAGGTAGCCATTTATTTGGGATTGTTGCAGCTGTGATTATGATGACTGTCTCAGCAGCCTTGATACAGACCCAAATGGGGATGATAGAGATGCATTTTCATATCTTTGCATCGATGGCTGTATTTTTGATCTATCAGCGTTGGCAGCCCTTATTAACCGCGTTGCTGACGGTGGCGGCTCATCATCTGTTATTTACAGCAATTCAGCTGCAGCAGGGCAGCTTTATGGATATGCCGATAATGATTTTCGCTGGTGAATGTAATTGGAACATCACATTTCTTCATGCGGTCTTTGCTGCGGCCGAAACGGGGATATTAATGTTATTGGCGTCGTTTATGCGTAAGGAGTCGTCGGCAAATCAGCGAATTGCGCAAGCAATTGAAACTATTTCACAGAATAAAGATCTCACTCTACGTCTAGGAGCTGATAGCAGTAGTGCGGAGGCTGCCTTTAATACTATGCTGGATCAACTGGCTCAACTTTTTGCAGATTATAGAGATATTGCCAAAGAGATGAATGCTACGGCGGATGAATTGAAAGTGACTAGCGATAAAACTGTCCATGAAGTAGAGCATTATAATCAGCAAGCCAAGAGCATCACTTATACCACTCAAGATGTGATTGCTCGGATAAACGAAGTTGTCGGCAATAGCCAATTGTCGGCCGAGCGAGCAAAGTCAGCGGCGCTAACAAGCACAGAAGATAGACATAGTGCACTAGATGTGATGAAAGATATGCGCTTATTAGAGGCGAATACTAATGAGATCCGAGGCTCATTAACTGAGCTCACATCTGATGTCACCGCGATCACTAATTTACTGCAAGGAATCCGTAGTATCTCAGAACAGACCAATTTATTAGCATTGAATGCGGCTATTGAAGCCGCTAGAGCGGGCGAGTCTGGACGTGGTTTTGCGGTGGTTGCCGATGAAGTGCGCGCATTAGCCCAAAGAACTAGTCATTCGACAGATGAGATCGCCACAGTGCTTGAGAGACTTAATGCCTCTATGGTCAAAACGGTTGAATCAATGGATCTTGGGCAAAAGCGGACTCTAGAAAATGTTACCCATACGCAAAATATTGCCGACGGATTAGGTGTTCGCTCTGAGCAGATCTCAGAGGTCGCTCAACTAAGCGAAAGCGTAGCAACTGAAACTAAATCACAATCAAGTGTGTTAGAAAGTGTTGGTGCAGAGATCTTACAGAACGCAGAATCGATACAGCTCTTATCTGAGCAGGTTAAGACATTAGCCACCGCAGCGATTGCAATACAAGGTATTGCTAAAGAATACCAAACAAAAGCCGCAATTTATAAGGTTTAGCTGATGCTAATGTCATCATTATCGAAATACTGAGTGATAATGATGTCTTTCGATTCAACTATTTGGGTTGAAAGTATGAGTCCACTAATCCGCTCTGCAAAAGTGGGTAGCAAGTCCTGTATCAACTAAGCTGAGTGCCAATAGATCACTCTTCATCATATTCTTTTAGTTTTCGATAAAGGGTGGCTAAGCTCATGCCTAGTTTTTTGGCTGTCAGTGCTTTGTTGTTATTTAGCGTCTCTAATACTGAAATAATGTAGTCTTTCTCGATACGATTTAATGGTTTAATGCCATTGTTGACTGACGGTTTAGTGATGTTTTGATGAAACTCTTCTGGCAGATCTTCTGGCATCACTTGAGGACCATCGCTTAATACAACTGCTCGTTCTATGGTATTGGCTAATTGACGAATATTTCCGGGCCAATCGTAATTGAGCAGAAGATCGGCGGTTTTATAGTTAAAACCTGTAATGTTTCGGTTCAACTTTTTATTAAAGTCCGCTAAGAAATAACGCGCTAAAGGTAGTATATCTTCACCACGATTTCTTAATGGTGGAATGGTGAGTTTTATCACGTTAAGGCGGTAATAGAGATCTTGTCTAAACTCACCGGACTCTACCGCGGCTTCTAAATCCTTATTTGTGGCCGATATAATTCGAACATCAACATCTTTGATGCAGTTATCACCCACACGGCGGATCTGTTTCTCCTGAATAACACGCAGTAATTTAGTTTGCATCGTTGGGGACAGCTCTCCCACTTCATCGAGAAATAACGTGCCACCATTTGCGCTCTCAATCAGTCCGACTTTGTGATTGTCAGCACCAGTAAAAGCCCCTTTGACATGGCCAAATAGCTCACTGTCTAACAATGTCTCAGTGATTGCGCCACAGTTTATTGCAAGTAACGGTTTATCACTTAAATCCGAATGTTGATGAATAAACTCTACTAGCTTTTCTTTACCAACACCGCTCTCGCCAGTAATTAAAATCGAGGTGGGTACCTTGGCGACGGTCATTGCCATATCAATGAGTTTCTGCATCGGGTAGCTATTGTTGATTGGGTAGCCACAACGGACATAATTAGCTTTCACGCTTAAATCTAGATTTTGACTAAAATTGCGCGGAAAGTACTCTTCTACTTTCAAGATATCGTGGACTTCAGCTTGAACTGTGTCGATATTAATACCATTAAAATAGGGCAGGTAAGGATCAATTTCTTCGTTCCACTGTTCAATATATTTACCAATTAGGTGGCAATGACAATCTCCCTTAGCTTGGCATTCTGACTCGATAAAATAGACTGTACGTTGCTCGATATGGGAGACATAACCGCTAGCAAACCCTACCTGCTCCCAGCATGTGACATTTTCTGACAGTCCGTTTAAGCGAAGTTGTTGCTCGGCCTCATATGAGCCAATGAAGTAGGTCTCAACTAGGGGAGCGTCAGATATACCATCGGTTCGATGACTGCTGAGGACTTCGCCAAAACCAAACATTGAACAGATCATCGGTCCTAGGACGCCTTCGCGAGCTTCATCCCATACTTCAGGCATCTGGCGTTTTATCTGTTCCGCGAGTAGCCAGCCTCTTATAAACCCTGAGCGTGTAATCGTGGTACGCGTCATTTCGTAGCCAAAAGTCGCTAGTAACTCTTTTCTTAACAGACCATGTGAAACCATATCTGTTAGATAGGTTCTTCTGCCAAGAAAGCTCATGGTACCTCCATGAGGTTTAAAGGAGAGGAGTTCGCGAAGATCTAATTGTGATGTTTTCATTAAAACCATAAATTTAACAAGGGTGACGTTAAGTTAACATTATATATTTTATGTTTCAGTGATGGTCTTCTTAGTTATATAAGATAGTTGAAAAGTAGCTTAAAGACATAAATAAAATGACGCTTTAATAAAAATTTAAAGCGTCATTTTAATATTAACGACAGAGTTTAAAACGCTAATAAATTAAGGCACTTTAAAATCAAATTCGTGGCAATTATTACAGTAGTTTTCTGATGCTTCATGTTCGGCATGACAGTTTTCACACTCAAGACTTGTTCCGTAGTGAGGGGAGTCGTGCTTATCTGGTGCGCCATGGTAGTCTTCTTTTTGTTTGGGAAGTTCATGGCAAGTAAGGCATTGATCTATTTCGACCGCTTCAAAAGGTTTAGTCGTATGACAACTTTTGCATGTTAAACCTGCATCTTTATGGTGAGATTTAACTTTGTTCATTGCAAACGCTTGTGAAGAGCATGCTAAGAAGGCAAGTAATAGAATTGCTAGACTTTTTATGTTCATCATATTTATCCAATTATGAGAAAATGCAACCATGCAGGTGATTGCATTTTCTCTATTCATCTAGAAGGTGTACTTGAGATAGGTTTGGAAACGAGTCATATCGCCCTCTCGTGTTCCCATGTTTTCAACTTCCCCAGATCTCACCCCGATTGCATATTCAACATCCGAGGTAATATTCCAGAACAGGTTGGTATGCCAAGAGAAGGCCGTTTTGTTGGCATGTTCCGTCAAAATGCCATTTTCGAATCCGTCTTCATCTTGCTCGGAATAGCCCGCTCCCACAGCTAAACGTAAGTCCTTCTTAAGTGAGAATATAACCCCACCATTGATACTGCTGAATTTTAGCGTATCGATGTCGCCTAGATTATCGATCCCTGCTCCAGCATTAAAGCCTAGGCCGGCATAGCGACCAATACCGTCGCCATACATAAGACCCAATACGGCTTTATGGCCATCGCCAAATTTTAGACTGCTGTTTAGCGCTAACCCGTAGCCAAAAGTATCATTTCCATCAAGCTCGAAGCGACGCACGACGGCACGTGGTGACACGGTAACGTGTTTATTGGCATAAAAATATTTAGCCACAATATCTGGCATTAAATCTTCACTAGAAGACCCAGCATTTACCTGAGTAAAAGGCCCCGCCTTTGTTAAACCTAATGTTGGGTTTTCAAAGCTCACAGAGGCATATTGACCCTTAGCTATATTGTATTGGTAACGCACTTGAGGTTGACGCACAAAGCTACTACCGGGATCGCTGGCAAAATCGAGTGAAGGCATTGAGCCTGCGAAATCCATGAAATTGGTCCACGTTTGCCCAGCTAAAAGGGAGTGGGCACCATTTTCCATTTTAAAATAAGCGTGGCGGATACGAAATCCGTGGCTGTTAGACCAAGTCGGTCCGTCATTATCGATGTCGGCGAAAAAATCGCCTTCAAAATGTGATGTTAACTTACCATAATCAGTCGCAGTGCTAGACTTTAGGAATATTCGGCTTTCCCTTGCCGTCATTCTAAAATCACTTGATTCTGCATTAGGTGAGCCATCAATTGGGGTTGAATAAACGCTATATAGATCTCCGTTGTATGGCGCGTTTATTGTGCCGTCTGAATCAAAAATTCCGGTTAGTTTTATATAACCGCCAACGGTGAGATCAGTATCGCTAACATTAAAGTCATAGGCTAGTGCAGGTGCTGCTGAAGCCAAAAGAGCTGAACAGATAGCGATACGCAATTTTGTGTTCTTTAACATTTTTATCCCCTCGAACAATATCAAATAGCGGCCAGATCATCTGGCCGTGAGCGCTTGCTATGCATTGGCCGCCATTTTTCCTGCAATGCGTCCAAATACGATGCAGTCAGGAATAGCAACAGTACCTAAGCGACAAGCACCGTGGGTACCGCCAGTCGATTCGCCACATGCATATAAACCAGGGATCGTTTCTCGAGTGGCGACATTGATAACTTGAGCTTGAGTATCGATTTCTACACCGCCCATAGTGTGGTGAGCTTTAGGCCATAAACGTACGGCATAGAAAGGCGCCTTAAGAATGGCCTTTTGTTTCATTGAGAAAGGTTTACCAAATTCAGGATCATTTTTTTGAGCGACATAGCTGTTGTAGCGCTCGATTTGAGCCTGCAGTGTTTTCGCTGACATTTTGTAATGTGCGGCGAGTGCATCTAACGTATCGAAGGTATGAACAACTTCGCGTTTGAGCAGTTTTGGCATAACGTGCATAGATGCTGTAACACCAACAGAGTCACAAATGGCGACAGCCACATTGCCCGTTTTGATGATGGCATCTGCGCGAACTTTACGATCGGCGAGCTCATTGACGAAACGCTCGCTGGTTTCTGGGTTGATCATCACCCCATGAGTGAAGGCTGAGTAGGCGGCAAAGATGGGAGCTAAGCCAAAGCCTTTTTCATCTGGAGACGCCCAAGGACCAAGCTGGATCCATGATAGTTGTACAGGGTTAGCTCCCACACGGACCATCTCTTTTAAGCATTCGGAAGTCGCGCCACTGTGGTTAGTCGTTGCCAGCTCTTCAGTGAGTCTTGGATCTTGAGTCGAGCGATAAAGTACATCGGCCGCAAAGCCACCAGAGGCCATCACGACTCCCTTCTTAGCTTTAATAAAATGAGTCGCGGTAGCATTTTCTTTACCTGGCTTAAACTTAGTCACCACTTCTAGACCGACAACACGCCCTTCGTTATCGCTAATTAAGCGTTTAACATAGACTTTTTTATTCAGGGGAATATCAAGCTCTTTACACTTAGCTAGCATAGGTTGGATGATACCCGAACCCGATTGGTTGTATGTTGTATGAGTTCTAGGTATTGAGTGACCGCCAAACTGCGCCAATTTGTCTTTCCATTTCACCCCTAGATAATCTCTGCACCATTCAAAAGCTTCATTGGAGCGTTCGGCTACCATGCGTGCTTGCTTAGGATAATTAAGTCCAAGACCTGCTTTATACATATCCCCTAGCATCGCCTCAACAGAATCGGTGACACCATTGGCCTTTTGAATATCGCTACCCACAACGGCCATACCGCCGCCATTAATTGTTGAATTACCGCCTGGAACGGGCATTTTCTCTAAGATAACCACCGATGCTTTGGCATTTTTTGCTTCGATAGCTGCCGATAGCCCAGCAAAGCCACTACCTACAACGACGACATCATAGGTTTCATCCCATTGTTCTGGCATCGTGCTGCAAGTCGGTGCTGTTTTTGCTGAGGCAAACCCTGACAGTGCGAGTCCGGCTGTTGCCGTTGTGATGCTAGTCGCTTTTAAAAAGTTACGTCTAGATAGATTAGTCTTAGTATCTTTGCTCATTATCATTACCCTTATTTTCAATGTCATTTAAACAGGGTTGCCTGATTAAAAAAAAGGCAAACTGCTTATTTTCATTTTTATTACTGAGAAATATATGCAAAAGGATAAGAGCACAGAGCGTGCCAGCTATTTTATTATTGTTTAACTGTTGGTTTAAAAGGTGTTTTTATTTGTGTATTCTATTGATGTGATCTGTGTCTCTGCATTGTTGGGAATAAGTTTCTCAGATTGAAGTATAGTGAGAATTGCTTATTTAAGACCGAGGTCACTTATTAGTGTGGTCATCTTTAAATTTAATATTTAGTTTATTTTTCATCCTGCTTTAAAGCTTGTTTTTTATTTTTATCTAATAGGTAAATCTGATGCTTGGTTATTTTATATTAAGTCAAATGTTATATGTATAACATATGTGTTATTTCTTCACTTTATATCATCACCCAGATTTTATATGTTCATTCAGTAAGCTCATTGCATTCGTCTATACTTTGGTTTTTATGATTGATCATTAGGTAATCGCTATGAGTCAAAGATTAAAAATAATATTAACCTTGGCTGCAATGGGAATGGCTTCCACTGCATCGGCAAAGGTTGATGGCCCAACAATGCTGACATTGGATGAAATTGGTGTCTCAGAGGTGTTAGCCTGGTCTTGGGGAGCTTCTCAGTCTGGTTCGCTTCATACTGGCGGTGGTGGCGGTGCGGGAAAAGCCAATTTTCAAGATATTTCACTGACCCGTTATACCGATTCTCTATCGGCAGCCATTTTACGCGCGGTTGCTACTGGCGAAATATTGCCAAATGTAGATATGAAGCGCGAAGGGCTGCGGATCCGTATGCAGCAAGTTATGGTGACATCCTACAGTGTGGGTGGTATGAGTGATAAAAAGGCGCTGCAAACAGAGAACATCACGCTCAATTTTTCCAGAGTGACCTATGAAGTCGATGACAGTCCTGCATACTGCTTCGATATTGCGTTAAATAGTCCTTGTTAAATTTATAAGTCGACAGTATCTATCTGCACGATCTCTATAGGCACGCAGTAACTATCCAGTACCTTATTCTTGGTGGCACACAGGCACACAGGCACACAGGCACACAGATAAGGCCTTACATCACTTTAAAAAGTGATGTAAGGCCTTTTTTACGGCGATTTTACTTACCAGAATTCGCTACTGTTACTATCTTATACTGATTGGTATAAGGTGAGTTTGTACGTTCATCGATTCTATCCAAAGCGGTAGATGCTGAGTGTTAAATTAGTTTTGCAGATAGAAATCTAGCGCCTTCTCTGTGTTGTCACGTTTTTATCCCTCTGTATTTGCTAAAATCTTTTGCTTGGCATTCTTCCGATATTTCTCATTGCTTATCATTTATTCGAGGGCATCATGCAGGTAGCTCCCATTGAGCGTGTAAAAAGCGCTTTTGTTGCAGGGATTTGGGCGACACTCGTTAGTATTTCTATAGGTTTTGGTTTTAAAATTTGGCTAGCGCAGTGGGTGATAAAAAGCGATTTGGCGCTCTATCACACTGTGGTCGATATTATTTCCATGTCATTGATCCTGATGACAGGTTTTCGCTCATCTATGGTGGTGAGTTATTCGCAAACTCAAAACGATAAAGATATCACCAATATTTTTCGTTATACCCTGATCGCAATGGTGTTGCTAACGTGGGGAATAGTGCTTCCCTATATCAAACATAAATTACATCTCGATGTGGCCTATTTTCATTTAGTGGGCATTATTTTAGGGATGGGGCTTAAGGTCTATTTTGCCAATCAGATAGCGATGTACCGCATGTACAACATCTCAAATAGGGTAACTTGGATGGAACCGTTAGGACAGGTCATTGCCTTTGGTGTTGCTTTTTATCTGTTGGATCAAACGGCTATCGCATCACTATTCTATAGCTTAATGTTGTCTTCATTAGCGGTCGCCGCGTACATGTTTATTAATCGTCGCAAGCTTATTGCCACAACGCCTTTAGCCTCGGTCAATATGACCCCCAGCCTTAAGAGCTTTGTGCAAAAAAGTATTACTTCCGCGCTTGAGGCGGGCGCAGGGTTGTTGATGATCTACATTACGGTGCTGTTAACTATCGGCCATTTTAGTGTGGATGAACTGGGTGACTTCCAAGTGGTTGTTCGGCCGGTTATCGCCTATTTGACCCTACTGTTTGTATTCCCTATTTATCGCTTTGTTTTGCCAGAATTAGCGGTGTGTGTGCGTGGCAAACAGTTTGAGCAAGTGCGTTTAATAAAGCGTTGGGTATATAAAATTGCGATTATTGTGTCATTGAGTTTCTTTATGACCATGCTGCTTGCCGGGCAGCAACTGGTTGGTTGGGTGTTTCCCGATACCTACGCTAAGGCCGCGCCAGTGTTAATGCATTTTTCACTATTTTTTGTATTTATGATGCTTAATGCGTATCAGCTCGCCTTTATCAAAGCCCATGGATTATTTTTACAAAGTTTAATCATACGTCTTGGTGGCATATTGGCGCTCATCATCAGTTACTACCTCTATACTCGATTCACCGATAATGTGGTTGCCGTGGTGCTAGCCTTAGGTAGCGGCTATATGTTGATGTTTATTATGTCTAGTTTTGTTGAGCGTAAAGTTGTGAAAAATAGCCAGATTTAGCTGGTCTTCTCCATAGCATTTAATACGTTACTTTGTACTGCTCAGATACTTTGGAGGAGATATTGACGATGACTTTAGGATTAATCTAGGTGACTATTGCGCTATAGTTCATGCATAGATGAAAGAGATAGCTTCTATAAACTCAGCTTTTTAATCAGCCTGTTATACTCAAATAATAGATTGAGTATGAGGTGATGATGAATTGGCAAACCATTAGCGACGCCATGTCGTATGTCCTTTTTACCTACAGTGGTTCATCCATTACGGTATCTCAAGTACTGCAATTGCCATTGCTTTTATTGCTGGCGTGGTTTGTGGTGACTCGGATTGGCAAGTTGATCCGACGTGCGCTGTATAAAAGAAACGTGGCACCAGATGCGGTGCATCTTTTTTCTCGTATCTATTTAGTTATCGCTATCGCCATTTTGTTAGTCACCAGCCTTGAGATCCTCAATATTCCCATTAAAGCGTTTGCTTTTGTTTCTGGTGCCGTCGCGATTGGTGTTGGTTTTGGCGCGCAAAACATCATTAATAATTTTATTAGCGGTTGGATACTGATGTGGGAGAGGCCGATCCGCATTGGTGATTTTTTAGAGATAGGCGAGACCAAAGGGGTCGTGGAAAGCATTAATACCCGCTCGACATTAATTCGTCGTAGTGATGGCGTGCATATGCTGGTGCCGAATAGTCATTTACTTGAAAATACAGTAACTAACTGGACGTTGATAGACCACAACTCCCGCTCAACCGTTACGGTTGGCGTGGCATATGGCTCCGATGTTGAGTTGGTCGCCTTATTAATAAAGCAAGCTTTAGATGAGCGAGAGGAGATTATGAAGGTTCCTGAATCATCGGTTTTATTTGCCGATTTTGGTGACAATGCGCTGATATTCGATGGGATTTTTTGGATCTATGCTAATTCGGAAGCTGATACTCGGAAAATTCGCAGTGATATTCGTTTTAGATTGTATCAGCTGTTTTCCGAGCATGGTATTGAGATTGCTTACCCACAACGGGATATTCATATCGATGGCGCGATTAGCATCGAGCGTCCGTTACGTTAACATAATAAATTTAAAAGGCTTGCTTCTTTTTAACTCTGGTTTCAGGGCGTTGTGACACAAAATTGTGGTGCAACATTGGGCTAATGTTGTTTTAAAATTAAAGCTTAACCTACACCTAAAATAGAATACTTCAGCTTTTGTTCATTGGTAACCAGAACCACAAATGAGCCTTATTAACCCAAATAGTTGATAAGTTTGATATGCAATAGTTACACATCAGCCCACTTATCGAAACGAATGCGATACCCGCCGGATATTTGCTTACTTCATGTTGATGGCATTACAAGATCACAACTGTTGCCAAGCCTAAGAAGGCAAAAAAACCCACGACATCGGTGACCGTGGTTAGCACTACGCCGCCCGCGAGTGCCGGATCTATGCCCATTTTTTTGAGCAACGGTGGGATAGTGGTGCCAGCCAATACCCCAGCAATTAATACGATTATCATTGCAGCGCCAAATACGATGCCAAGTTGCCAGTCGCCAAACCATTGGAATGCAATAATGCCTACAACACCAGCCCACAGCATACCGTTTAAGGCGCCAATACTAAATTCATGGCCGATAAGCTTAGCCATATTCTTGCCGTTGATCTGATTAAGGGCTAAGCCTCGGGTCACAAGCGTTAAGGTTTGACTGCCGGCGACGCCGCCCATGCTTGCTACCACAGGCATTAATACGGCGAGCGCGACGATTTTCTCAATTGAAGTTTCGAATAAGCCAATGACCCAGGCGGCAAGGAAGGCGGTAAGCAAGTTGATCCCTAACCAAATGGCGCGGCGGCCGGAGCTTTTTAAGATAGGTGCAAACATATCGGGATGATTGTCTAAACCTGCTCGTGCAAACACCTCTTTATCGGCTTCATCTTGAATAACGTCGATGACATCATCAACGGTAATTCGGCCGATAAGTTTATGTTGTTCATCCACCACTGGTGCTGATAAAAGGTCTTTATCTTTAAACGCTTGTGCCACGTTACGGGCTGAGACCAGTGGGGTAAAACTGGTGACCTCAGTTGACATCACCTCGCGAACACTGATGCTTAAGTCATTTGAGACAATTTGGCTGAGAGGAATAACACCTAAGAGGACATTATTACGATCGACAACCATTAAGCTGTCTAAGTGATCGGGCAGTGCGCCTTCTCTTTGGCGTAAGCGGCGTAGATACCTGAGTGCGGCTTTGAGTGAGACATCGGCACGTACGGCGGTGATGTCGACATCCATCAGACCACCAGCACTTTCATCTGGGTAGTGTTTGACTAACTCGTAGCGTTCTCGACGCTGTGAGTCCATCGCCTGTACCATGGCTGAGATGACGGTTATTGGTAAGTCGTTATCAATATCGGCGAGCTCATCCATCTGTACTGCACTGAGGCTGGCAGTAAGTTCGGCTTCATCTGTGTGTGCGATAAGGCTTCGGCGCAGATCTTGGTGAAGCTCTAGTAGCACTTTAGCGCGAACATTGGTGGGAACAAAGGGCCACAGCGTTAAGCGGTCTTTTTGGGGTAAGGATTCGGTAAGGCGAGCGATTTCAGCAGCAGAGGTATTGGCCAAAATTTGCTGTATTGCTGCGTCATCGTTTTCATCCATCGCATGGTCAATAGAGTTAATCAGGTGCTGGAATTTTATGGTCATATAGGCAAAGTCCTGTTATTTGGTGCAAACGCCAGCCAAGCATGCTCGATTAGATACAGATAAAAAATCAATAGAGATCAATTAATATAATAGCGCATCCGATTATGAACCCGTTTAAAGAGGAGGTGATGACGGCTGTTACAGTATAGCCAGACGCTTCTTTGCTGAGACTATCGATTGGTATTCATCAAAGATACCTAATGCGCATAGAACAAAGGTGCTTGAAATCATTATGTTAATACCATACAGGATTGACGCTAGTTATACCACCTAGCGTTAGAGCTTCCTATTATCGAGAGAACCGATATGAAGCGCTATATTGAGGTGTTTGGTATCGATGCCTTATCATCGGCTTTGATTAAGTCATGGTACAATCGGTAAGTTAAAATCATTCTATAACTTGAACTAACGGTGCCTTCAAGTCACTGATTGACAATGGTTTGTTTCCTTTGAGTGAAGGTTGGCATCTTTTAGCTTAGTAGGGCTTGTCTGCATCTTATTTGTTGGGTGTGTTTGAGTCATGGCAATCTATCACCTGCGGTAAGTGCAGTGCATGGATGCACCAATGTCGTGTTCATATGGTCAGTGATGTTCTCTACATCACACTGACATTTCCCATATCCCTATGGGTCAGATGTGATAGATAGTGTTTGGTGTGACTTGAGAATTAAAAGCTAAGAAGGTTTTGCCCCAAAGTTTGTTGGCCTTTAAATGAAGGTATGGCATTTTTTGGCTTAGTAGCGTTGGGCTATACTCTCATTTATTGGAAGTCTTTGAAGGTCACACCTTCGCTGTTACTAATCGCCTATCCGGCGAGGAATGTGCAAGCACTCTTTTGGCTCGGTGAGTGAAGCATAGCTTCGTGCTCATGAACGAGAGACAGGGATGTCGAACTGGCTTTTAGACATGGACGTTGTTCGAGCACTTCCATGTGGGCTCTGCGAAATCATCCATGATTTCGAAGGCCAAAACCGTGCTTACACTGGGTCATTTTATCTCTTCGATTTGACGGTATTGGTGTGTTTCAGGCGTGAAAGCTAACTGATTTTTGCCCCATTGCGAGTTATTGGGGCAGCTGACAATTAACTCTACAAACTATAAGTTGACCAAATTTTAGTCATGCTACAGAGTTTCTAGAGTACTCCGACTTTATAGTGTGTCTAACGGACTCGTTGTCCCCGCGAAATGTTGGCCAAGTACATGTGTATAGATTTGCGTTGTACTCACGTCATTGTGGCCAAGTAACTCTTGAACACTTCTTATATCACGACCGGCTTGAAGTAGATGAGTTGCGAAGCTATGCCTAAACGTGTGGCAGGTGACGCGTTTATTTATTTGAATACTACGCACGGCATTCCCGAGCGCTTTACGAATAACACTCTGATGCAGATGATGCCTGCAAACTATTCCAGTAAACGGGTGGATGCAGGTCGTTTTAGAAGGGAAAATAAACATCCATCCGCGCTGCCTAAAAGCGTTAGGGTATTTACGTTCTAATGCATTTGGCAGTGAAGGACCTATCCCTCGTTGGTTGTCATACTGTTGGATCTTAGTAGCTTTCTCAATATATGCTGTAAGCTTTTCGGCGCATTTATGGCTGAGGATGGTTTGCCTATCTTTTCGCCCTTTTCCGTCTCTAATGGTCAGTGTAGCCCGCTCCATATCAATGTCTTGGACACGTAACCGGAGACATTCTGAAACTCTCAGTCCACTACCATAGAGCAGCTCAATGATTAGCCTGTCGCGGCCATAGAGTTGATTTAATATCGATGATATTTCCAATGGGAATAACACTGTCGGTAAATGTCGCTGTTTAGTGGCATAGCAAAAACCTAAATCCCCAAGCTCATGGTGCAAATGCTTCTGATACAAATAGGCCAATGCATTAAGTGCAATTTTTTGAGTGTTGATTGCCACATTCCGTTGGTTGGCAAGGAAGGTTAAAAATTGTGTAACTTCTTCCGCTCCCATTGTTTCGGGGTGACGCTTGTGGTGAAAGTTAATGAATGCCTTGATCCAATACAGATAAGTTTTTTCTGTTCTAATACTGTAACCACGCATGCGCATTGTTTCTTGAACACCGATTAGAAATGGGCTTTTTAGACTCATGATAACTTCACTCTAAAGTGCTGTTTATTTATACAGTATTATTTGATATTTCCGAATATCAAGGAAAATAGTGAAATAATTTTGCGCGTTTATACACGTACTAATTCATATAATTCATTTTTATCAATCAGTTATGTGTTGACGACTTGAGATAATAGGTTTGGAAAACGCGCATGCGCGTTTTTCCAGATGGTATATTTAGCAAAATGCTGATAAGTTCATTACATACAGATAGTTAACTGTGCGCGTTTTCACTGGTCCAACGAGGTAAACGCGCATGCGCACTAATAAAATGTTCTTGACCTGCGGTAGACGATTTTTAGCAAAAAAGAAGTGATATTTAAGTCTAGCCGAAGGAATAGATAGAGCCAAACGCGATGGAAGAAACGCCTTATTTATGATAGCTTGAAGGCACTTGCTAAGGCTCGTAAAGCGAAGCTTTAAAGAGACCTGCAATTGACTTCAAGTAAAGAAGCGATGCTTCCCTCACGCCGCAGGGGGGCATCAATTAAGCCCCAAGGGCATGGAATATGAACTCACGGATTGAGTAGCGATAACCGCCTCTCTCCGAAAGTAAAGAACAACCCATTACACGAGACCTTCGGCTCGTGAATCACGATCGTTAGGCAACAATAACATAAGTGTGCATGTTTCATTTGATACAGTGTAATCATGTAATATAATCTCAATACATTAAATCTATAAAGTTTGAAAGAATGGAATTTTTGAATAATCTCGTGTCTTCTAAAATAAGACATCTTTACAATGAGTTTTTAAACAGCCCTAGAACAGAGTGCTTACTTAATCTCGAAAGAGAAATGATCGAAGAGTCATATGGTCCTATCTCAGTATTTTACAAATCAATAAATGCCTATATCGACTACTCTTTACTTGTTTGGGTTGATAGTGTTCTCGAATATTTATCTGAAATACGAATTGAGAACAATATACTTTATCAAGAAGAAGATGAATTTATTTTATCTGAGTTAAACAACGTTATAAAAGATGAAATAAAAGTAGCAATTATTTTTGCCCATGAAGTTAGTAAAAAACATGTTATTTACAGTACGGGTGAACTTGCTGAATATAAGGCAAAAGAACTTTCTGAAAAACGTGACAGTTTTAATAAACAGCAGATCCTTGATAATGTAGTATCTGTTGTAAAGGATAAAATTGCTATTTCCATCGGAGAAACTAATTTAAAAATTCTAAAAAATAGTCCTGATTTAGTTAAGTTATATGAGGTTAATATTCGCCAAGATTCAAAAGGTGCTGAGCCCTTGTGCAGTTCCGTAGAGACTATATGTCGCAATTTTCACAAATTCTGTAACCAACTAACTAAAAGATATGATAACAGACAAACGATTATTGTATCTGATGAGTATGATGTTCAGGATTTACTTCACTCTATTTTTAAGCTTCATTTCAGTGATGTGCGTGCAGAAGAGTATACTCCTAGTTATGCGGGAGGGGCTTCACGGATTGATTTTCTACTTGCTGATGAGGAGATAGCAGTTGAGGTTAAGAAAACTAGGACAGCATTGAAAGATAAACATATTGGAGAGCAACTTATAGTGGATACTAGAAGGTATAGTGTTCATCCTAAATGTAAGAGGCTTATTTGTTTTGTTTATGATCCTGAATTATTAATTAAAAATCCTGAAGGCATTGAAAATGATCTTTCTAAACCAAGCAATGGAATTGATGTTCAAGTCATAATTTCACCTAAAGGAAATTAGATGCCTAACAAAGCGTTTAAGAGTGATTCGTAACGCGTGGCATTTTTACCATGCGTGGTTGTAGTGTTTAAGGTGAAATGCAGAGGCTTCGGTATTGCGTTACTCACACCTTAACGCGGCGTTAGCTTGTACGGCATAAATATTTTATCTAACTCAGGTTCTTAAGGTTCATTAATATGGGTAGCAATAAGTCCTCTTTAAAAATATCGGATAATAAAATAGAAGAAGAGATTGAAAAAGGTAATTTCAAGAGAGATGGGACTCTGATTCGAGATGTTTCAAACGGACAAATAGTGAAAGTACTGAAGAATAATGAAGAAAGTACAAACAATATACCGTCAACATTTATTCAGATTCATCATAACTATATATATCAAGCAGATCTGTCTCCAGTCCTAGATGCGATTTCCCATGAGAGAACATTAAGCGTATATAACGATCTGGAAGAGCAGTACAATCTTGTTTTAGATTACTTGGATTCTTTTAATACCTACGAGACTGGGATCGAGAAGGTTCATCAAATATGTCTTGAAATATCGGTGTCATTTGACAGCAAGATAAGAAGGCAGATAGAAGAGCTAGATATTGATGACCTAGAAAAAATGGATGCAGGTCAGTTTATTGGTTCTCTTAATGCCTATGTAAAAATCCTGTTTTCTTATATACTAAGCACTTATATCCTTCATAGAAACAAGTTTTCGAAAGATAAGGTTATTATTTCTAAGATCCTTAGTTTTGAAAATTCTGTTAGAGGCTTATATGAGCAACTTCTTGCTCGATCTGATCGGAGAGAAGATCGTGACGGTTTATTGACTACCTATTTCACCATGGAGGAATCGCTCTACAGTATGTACTTATTTGATGATTCATACGAGATCAGTGATCTAGATCGCGTAGTCAATCAGGATTCAAGATTTTCAACATCACTTCAAGTAATTGACTTTTTTAAAAGACATCGAAAAAGTGGACGCTTTTCAGATGAATGGCGTGGTTATAATGGCGGTAACAATGAGCTCAAAATATCTGTCAGTACTAAAAGAATATCGGAGAATGGAAATAGAAATAAAATAGCAGTTGCGCTCATGCAAATCCTAGAAGATATAGATAAATTGAAAGATCTAAGAGAAGAAATTGTTAGTTTAGAAGATTTTTCTGACCAAGACGTACTGATGTATTTTAGTAATTCGTCAGCTAACAATCAAAATCATTCGGACGCGTAACCGCGCCGCTGTTTTGGGCGTTATAGCCCTTAGGTAGATATATGAGAAAACCACAATCAGTAAAATCACTAGAGAAATTGGGTCGTGTGCAGCTCTCGCCTTCATTTTTTATGAGAGACTTTTTACACTCTGAGATTTCGCAAATTGAATCTATTCCTAACATCCCCGATTTTCCTGATATCGCCATTCAAACAGGCTCTAACTTGTGTCAGAAACTTCTTGAACCTCTACAAAATAAATTCGGAAGAATTAGTATACGTTCAGCTTATCGCTCACCTTTAGTGAATGCAAAAGGTGCAGATAATAAAAACCAATATAGTTGTGCAAGTAACGAGAGTAACTTTGCATCTCATATATGGGATTACAAAGATGCCAATGGTTACCTTGGCGCTACAGCTTGTATTATTGTTAATTCATTTATTCCATATTATGAAAGAACAGGGAACTGGCAAGCTCTTGCATGGTGGATTCACGATAATATCCCCGAGTACTCCCATATGCAGTTTTTCCCGAACTACGCTGCATTCAATTTATCTTGGCATGAAGTGCCGAAGAAAGAAATTTATAGTTTTATCACAGGCTCCAAAGGCTATTTGACAAAGCCTGGAGCGGATAATTTTGACGGTGAGCATTCTGAATACTATGAAGAAATGCTTCGAGAGATTGGGCTCTAATAGAGAAATTATTGCTAATACATAACATTAGATTGTGCTCGAACCTCTCTATTTTAACCTACTGCCGTTTTACAGCCTATGAGGCGATAGAACCCTATTGGTCATACCTATGGATAATCACATAGAAGAATTAGAAAAGACTATTGCAAAATTGAGCGAAGAAAATTTGAGCTTGAAAAAGAAAATTGCCTTTTTTGAGAACCATCCAAATGTCGTAGCGGGCATTAGAGGAGAGTCCTTTGTGTCCCGTTTGGTATCTGGAGCTATTACCGAATTCAATGCACCACACGATATTGAAACAAACTGTGGATTACGTATCGAAGTTAAGTATTCCAAGCTCAACTTAGCCAATAGAAAACAAACGGGCACAACTAAACGTTGGTCGTGGAAAAATGTATTTGGTTCAGGAGGGGGAAAAAAGTATGACCGTCTTATACTTATTGGCGAGGCTGATCAACGCCACCTTCATAGCTACCTACAGCCTGATAGCCCCTATGTTATTTTTGATATTGGTTTTGAAGATGTAATGCAACTTACATCAAAGACTGAGCATAAACAGAGGCTTATACAGCTGTCTACGAACCCGACAAGTGTTCGTTCTAGAGCCAAAATATTATATGCTGAGTACCAAATAAAATCAGAATATCTCACAATGAAGTACGGGCTATAACAAGCGCCTAAACTTCGACAATGTAAAGTTGTCATGGTTTTGGCAAACAACGCAAAAAGCCATGCCAACACATTGCGTGTTAGGCGGGCGTTATATGCAAAATCTAATTTAGGAGGAAATAATGGAAAATAACAAATCACATTTAGTTTTGATTCCTGTAATTTGTGTAGTTACCTTTATGCTTAGTCAATGGATAATTAAATCAAATCAAACGGATGTTTTGTTTGGCTTTAGTTCTGACGCATTAGCTGGTCTTGTCGTAGGGCTAGGTATTGGGGCAATGATTATGCTCCTTAAGCAAGGAGTTTCTAAAAATAAAGATCATTGCAAGTAATTGCATATAACAAATAAGGATAGGCCGCGCGAAGCCGCGTCCTTATCCCAAGTGTTGAACAAGCCCGCACACCTAAGATATGACTTTTATTATGTAAATATCGAGACGAGAATTTTCGTTGTTTGAGATGATTTTTATTGGGAAACTTTTTGGTAGACAGCAAGCTTCCTTAGCGCCATTGCTAATAGTTTAACTTACATGATTTCAATATGTTAAGCTTCTCCCATTCTTATTGGTTAAGCCATTATCCTTATTATTTATAAAACGTCAGTTTGTCGGTCGTTGAATGAGGTCAAATCGAAGAGATAGAAAAGTCGGTGTAGGTGCGGCTGAGGCCTTCGATTTCAGGGATGAAATCGCAGAGCGCCCAAGGATGGGTTTACAGCGATGCCGAAGAAGCACCTGCACGAAAGGCATGCTGCAGGCAATTGGTTGCCATGAAGGTCAACGCTGCCATCAGCGAAGTAAAAACCTATGCAGCTAAAGGTTATAAGCTAAAAAAGCCAATACCTTCATTCGAAGGTCTAAATACTTTTGTCCAGAAATGAGTTAACTTTTGATTGCCCAAGGGGTACCAGTAAGGTCCAATCGAAGAAATAGAAAACTCAGTGTGAACACAGTTGTGACCTTCCGAGGCATGGATGCCGAGGTAGAGCTCACCTGGAAGTGCTCGAACAACGTCCATATCTAAAAGCCAGTTCGGCGTCCATGCCTCTCGTTCGTAAGCACGAAGCTACGCTTCACTCACCGTGTCACAAATGTGTTTGCACGAAAGGCCTGCTGCAAGCAATTCAAAACGATGAAGGTTAACGCTACCATCAGCCATACCAAAAACCAACTCAGCCAAATGTTAAATCACAAAAATGCCAACACCTTCATTCCAAGGTCAGCCTATTTTTGCCCAAAAGTGAGTTAATGATACTTAGCATGATCTATTTTAGTGGTCTTATTGGAAGTGTCAGATGATGTATCGGTGATTAAAGTTAAGACAAACATTAATCAGCTTGCCTTAGTCTATGCAGACTTTAACCATCATGTCCTGTAAAGGATCTTAACTACGTGCCAGCCAAATTTGGTTTTAACTAGATGTGGCGTGATTAACTCACCACTAAAGCAAACTTTATCAAAGGGGGGCACCATTTGTCCTTTCTTAAATTCGCCCAAACTACCGCCTTTTTTACCTGAAGGGCAGGTGGAATGCTTTTTGGCAAGCACATCGAATTTAGCGCCTTTGTTGAGTTGCTTGATGATATCTTCAGCTAGCTCTTTGTGTTTGACTAGGATGTGAAGCGCTGCTGCAGTTTTTGCCATCAGAACGTGACCTTTGGATTGGGAATATTAACGGTATCGAGTGATTATACATTACCTTCAGACACAGATTAAACCTGACTCATATAATTAGTTGGAGCATTAGCGGGTAGGTTCGGATCATTAATTTCAGCTTTTATTGATTGAACACAGTTTTGATTTTGGCTTAGATGCTGTGGTGGTTTGGGAGGTTTGTTATAATCTCTATCTTTTAGGCAGATGTTGCGAGGGAAATGGAATGGCGCGTTGTGTTGGCTCTGAACTTCAACTTATTCATCTGTTTGTGCATTTAGTCAATGCGGGCGGGTTTTCTCAAGCAGCTAAAGAGCTGTGCATGCCAATCGCCACCGTGAGCCGCAAAATAACTAAGCTAGAGGCATTACTCGATACTCAGCTCATAATGCGCAGCACCCGTAAACTTAGGCTAACAGAGGAGGGCAGCGAACTGTTCTCCCGTTATCAGGATGCGGTCGCCCATTTTGATAGTTGCAATGATAATCGAGTGGAAAAGCCCGAGGGGACGTTGCGGATCGCGGCGCCGGTCTCGATCACCTCGATGATTTTTATCGGCGTGATTAATGATTTCTCTAAAGCCTACCCAGATATACAGCTGCATATTACTCAAAATAACAGCACCATAGATTTAATCGATGAAGGCGTCGATGTGGCGATTGTCGGTGGTGCTCAGCCTGATTCATCTTGGGTGTCTAAGTCCTTAGGTGTACTTGATTATGGTTTGTACGCATCGCCTGGTTACTTGGCTAAAGCACAAGAGTTGACTCACCCTAGTCAATTAATTGAACATAGTCTGATTAAAGTGTGGCCATTGTTTAATTGGTCGATGAAACATGTCGATGGTGAGGGTTTCTATTATGAAGGACCTGCTAAGTTAACCCTTGGGGATCTTCATGGTGCTATCAAAGCGACAGTCGATGATGGTGGGATCTTGTATGGTCCTGAATTGTTTGTTAAACCAGAGTTGGCAGCGGGAAAATTGCTGCGAGTATTGCCCTGCTGGCGTGGTGAGCAACGACGTATCTCACTCTTGTATCATCAACGCAGTCAGCAGCCTTTAAAGGTGAAGTTGTTTATTGAGTTTATGCAGCAGAAAGCCAGCTGCTTGTTTGATTAGCCTGAGTCATGGATAAAAAAGCCACCCCAGTGTTAGAGGTGGCATAAGGCAGTTTGAGGCTGCTAAATGGGTTGGTTAATCTTTGTTAAGTCAGGTAAACGTTTAGGCTGCAGGCACCATGGGCTCCCACCACTAAAGCTTGTTCAATATCAGCGGTCTTTGACGGGCCAGCGATAAATACACCAAATTCGCCGCTTTCTAAGCCAATTTGCTTCACTGCTTGATGCATGTTGGCTACGACGGTATCGGCTTTGACAACCAAAAATAGGTTTTCACAGATGAAAGGCGTTACCCTATGACCTAGGTTTTTGTTGTTTACCCAAATAGCGCCATTTTCAGCTACAGCAAGGTCCCCAGGGATCACCGCGTAATCGATATCTTTTAACTCGTGAGCTGTTTCAGGGAGAGTTCGGTTGCCTGTAATGCCTTCAACTGTGGATATCACTTGTTGACCCTGAGCTATAAGTTCATCCACTTTAGCCTGTAAACCGCTAAGACCCGCTTCGCGATGTAGCGTGCCCGCCACAGCGCCTAGATTGGTTTCAAATTGTCCAATGACATCATCAAGGCGAGGGCTTACATTAATTTCAGGCATCGCTTGAGGTTCAACAGCAACCCTTTTTAGGGCATGCAAGATAGATTGTTTGCTAGACATATTACTGACCTCTATTTTTGTTAAACCAAGTTTCGAAACTTGATTTAGGCGCGATTGGGAGTTCACGATATTTACCCCATGCACCTGAGAATGGCTTTAACACCGCGCCAGGCAGGATGCGTAAAGCGGTACGGGCGACGCTCATCGAGCAGTTAAGCATGGTTTCGCTGGCCATAAAGTTACCCACGAGTGGCATATAGCTGCGCTTACCATAAGGTAGCTTACCTGCTTTTGCCTTGAGTCTGCGGTGATGATGAATGATCTTATCTAAAGGTACTTTCGTTGGGCAGACATAAGAGCAACTGCCACATAAAGTACAGGCCCAAGGAATAGAGTTGGTATCATCTGCTTGAGCGCCTACGGCGATCCCGATAGGACCTGGAATCGTGTAGTTATAACTGTAACCACCAGAGCGGCGATAAACAGGGCAGGTATTTAAGCAACCGCCACAGCGGATACATTTTAGTGATTCTGCTAAGATTTTATCTTGCAACATATCGGTGCGGCCGTTATCAACGATGATGATATGCATCTCACCATCGGTTTGAGGGCCACGGTAGAAAGCGCTATAGGTGGTCACTGGCTGACCCGTCGCATTACGTGCGAGTGTACGAAGTATGACCGCAGCACTGTCTAAATTGGGAACGATTTTGTCGATACCCATAGAGTGCAGTTGCAACTTAGGTAAGTTTGCCCCCATATCGGCGTTACCTTCGTTAGTACAGACCACGACTGCGCCTTTATCAGCGATAGCCATATTGACCCCGGTCATGGCAGCATCGGCTGACAGGAACTGCTCGCGCAGATGGGCTCGTGCAGCTCGGGTTAGGTAAAGTGGGTCTGATGCGCCAGCATCTGTGCCTAATTTTTCATGAAACAGATCGCCCACTTCCTCTTTTTTCATGTGAATCGCAGGGACCACAATATGTGAAGGAGGCTGCTTGGCTAACTGAATAATACGCTCACCTAAGTCGGTATCGATCACTTCGATACCATGACTTTCGAGATACGGATTGAGGTGGCACTCTTCTGTTAGCATCGACTTAGATTTAACCAGCTTCTTAACCTGTTTCTCGGCTAAGATTTTATGCACAATTTGGTTGTGCTCTGCGCCATCTTTAGCCCAATGAACTTGAATGCCATTGGCATGACAGTTTTTTTCAAACTCTTCTAAATATTGATCTAAATGGGTTAATGTATGCAGTTTTAGCTGTGAGCCTAACTCACGAAGTTGTTCCCACTCTGGGATTGATGAAGCGGCGCGATCACGCTTCTCTCTAAGCATCCATAGAGCTTTAGAGTGCCAATCTACGCGTGCTTCATCTTGACAGAAAATTTCGGCCTTCTTGGCATGAGTCGCTGAGCCAGCCCCAGATGTATGATTAGTCGACATAGTGTGCTCCTACAGCGCAGCGTTGATGACTTCGGCAATATGTAAGGTTTCGATCGGTAGTTTTTGGCGTCTCATCATGCCATCTAAGTGAAGTAAGCATGAGGGGTCGAAACCGACAGCATACTTTGCGCCAGTTTCGGCATGAGCTTGAGCCTTGTCTTTACCCATCTTCGCCGATACGGCACCTTCATCGACAGCAAATGTACCGCCGAAACCACAACACTCGTCATGACGACCTGGGTAGACGATTTCAATACTAGGGATAGCTTTTAGCACGGCTTCCACTTTATTGGTGCGCGGGCCCATCTGCTCACTTGGGGTGGCGAGATCCAGCATGCGAATACCATGGCAGCTAAGCTGCAAACTGATCTTGTGATTGAAGGGCTTATTAAAGGCTTTAATTGGCGCAACATCGTGTAAGAATTCAGTCAGTTCATAAAGCTTGTCTATAACAGCTTGAGCTTCTGGGCTGGTGTCGAACTCGTGGAAATTTTCTTTTGCAGCCACTAAGCATGATGCCGCAGGGCAAACGATGGCATCACATTCGACACCTTTGAAGGCGTTTAGTAGCTTTAAGGTGGTTTTTTTCGCTTCATCAAAACAGCCTGAGTTGGTCATAGGTTGGCCGCAACAGGTTTGCCCTTTGGGCAGAATCACTTGATGTCCGAGTTTTTCTAATAGTTCTACGGTGGCGATACCAACATGGGGCATCATCTGGTTAACCAGGCAGGGTATAAACAGTGCTATCTTCATGAAGCGCTCTCTTAATCGGTAGCAGCATGGGCGCTTTTGTGCGCGGGCGATCGATTTGTCGAGCTACCGTAACACAAGGAGGAGTCTATCCCATTTTGCAGGGGGTTATTCGTGATGGTGATTTAAGCATATACCCACATAATAAGTAGTGCTAATTTAGTAAATATAGAAGGACATTTTTTCATTAATGAAACGATATTATTGCGCAAACTTTCACCGACAAAATTATCATTTGTTTTTGCTTCGTTTTAGGTTCATGAAGCCTTTTTCAAATGACTGTATCAAACGGTTGTTTAATTTTTTTGTTTAAGCGTACATGTGTAACCTTATGAAAAATTAAGGTTTTAATTTTTTTGTTGGCTTGTAACTGTAAAATAAGGTGTTTTTTGTTAATTAGAATGTTTGATCTAATGCTTGTTTTGTGACGTAATGCACATAAATCTAATGGTCGGATGAGTCTGAAAGATGAGTATAAGAACAACATTTAAAAAAGTACTACCGAGTATTTCTACCACAGAACAAGAAGCACTTGACGCTGGCGATGTTTGGCTTGAGGGATCGATTTATCAAGGGATTCCAGATTTTGATGCACTGCGAGCGGTACCCGCTGCAACCTTGTCTGCGAGTGAACAAGCATTTCTTGAAGGTCCTGTGCAGCAACTTATCGAAATGGTGGATGATTTTGCGCTGCAAAATGATACTCATCTACCTGATGCCATTGTTAATTTTCTCAAAGAGAATAAGTTTTTCTCTTTGATCATACCTAAAGCATACGGCGGACTCGAATTTAGCCCTTATGCTAACTCGACTATTGTGGCTACCATTGCCGCGAAAAGCTCAGCGGTAGCAGTTACCGTGATGGTGCCTAACTCATTAGGCCCTGGTGAGCTGCTGATGCATTATGGTACCGAGGCTCAGCGTGATTTTTGGTTGCCACGCCTTGCGAATGGGCAAGAGATCCCTTGTTTCGCATTAACTAGCCCTGAAGCCGGTTCTGATGCGGGCGGTATTCCTGATATTGGCACCGTTACCATGGGTGAATATCAAGGTGAGCAGGTACTTGGTTTGTCGGTCACTTGGGACAAACGTTATATCACTTTGGCGCCAATCGCTTCCGTGTTGGGATTGGCCTTTAAGGTTGAAGACCCTCAAGGTTTACTCGGCGGTAAAGAGCAGTTAGGTATCACCTGTGCGCTTATTCCTAAGTCGCATCCCGGTGTTCAATTAGGCAACCGCCATGATCCCATGGGGTGTCGTTTCTACAACGGGACCACTCGCGGTGAAAATGTCTTTATCCCAATGGACTTTATTATTGGCGGTCAACAAAATATCGGCCGAGGCTGGCAGATGTTGGTTGCTTGTCTTGGTGCGGGACGTGGGATCTCTTTGCCTGCATTAGGCGTATCGGTCAGCCAAGCGTCATTTAAATCGTCGGCCGAATATGCCGCGGTGCGTGAACAGTTTGGTTTGTCGATTGGTAAATTTGAAGGTATTCAACAGAAGCTTGCCGATATCGCGGGCAAAACCTATCTGCAAGAGGCGATGCGCGTGTTAACTACTGAAGGGCTAGGGCTTGGACTGAAACCGTCGGTGGTGACTGCGATTGCAAAGTATCACATGACAGAGATTGGCCGCGACGTGCTCAATTCTGCGATGGATATTCAAGCGGGTAAGGCGATTCAACGTGGGCCACAAAATACCTTGGCTTCAGGTTATATGGCGCAGCCCATTGCCATTACCGTAGAGGGTGCCAACATTCTTACTCGTAACTTGATGATTTTTGGTCAAGGCGTAATGCGTTGTCATCCCTATTTGCAAAGCATGGTTGAGTCGATTCACAGTGATGAAAAAGATGCCGATAAGACCTTTAACCGTATCTTTAGACAAACGGTAGGTTACAGCGTTGGTAATAGTTTACGTGCTTTCCGTTTAGGGTTATTACCTTTTACTGCGGGCGCTAAATCGAACCTGAGCGAAGTTGCCGAGTATGAGAAAGCGGTACATAAGTTGGCGTCTAAGCTTGCGGTTTATGCGGATTTTTCACTGTTAGTATTAGGTGGTAAGCTGAAACAGGCTGAGATGTTGTCGGCACGTTTGGGTGATGTGATGAGCTATCTTTATGCCGCTATGGCATCGATTCGTTACTACGAGCAGAAGGTTAGCGCAGAGCAGCGCAGTGAAGCGACGCCTTATTTCCACTATGCGACTCGCTGGGCTCTTGTAAATGCAGAGAAGGCACTGCTCGATTTCCTCGATAACTTCCCGTCTGCTGCGACTCGTCAGTTTATGAAGCTAATCACGGTGACTTACTCGCCTAAGATGAAGAAGATCAATGACGATCTTGTGCGTGAGCTTGCTCATCAGGCGCAACTTAATACTGGCTTTAAGCAGCAGTTGACCCACCTTATTAAGCCCGTCGCCGGTGATGGTAACGATATCAATGAGCAAGCTTATCTGGCGAAGATTGCTTGCTTACCAATGCTTGCTAAGGTCAAAAAAGGCTTAAAGCAGCGCGCCTTTAAGTCTGGAGTTCGATTTGCTTTAACCTTGGATGCTGCCTTAGAGGCCAAGGTGATCTCAAGCGGCGAATATAAGCAGCTTCAAGATTACAATCTTAAACGTGAGCGTGCTATTCGTGTCGATGAGTTTGATTTCGATATGAATTTAGTTGATGAGCGAGTTGAGCTTAAGATTGCTAACTAAATAAAATCCTTAAACGCCTATTTAAGCCGTCTACATAGACGGCTTTTTGCTATTCAATAGAGGGTAACTACAGTTACTTTCTTATATTGATGGATATGGACATTGCGATAAATAGACCTCATTTTAAGGTATGATATTTGTCAGAATGAGGTCAGTTCATTAATCTGGTTGATGAGATAGTTTGATGAGATAGGTTGATAAGATAGGTAAATAGGATGGCGCATATTCAGTGTTAAAACGACAAAACTATCATCGGCTTGGCCCTGATTATCGTAGCGGTGAACAGGTTAGCTTTAATGATATTAAAGAGGTTTTTGGCCTTAACCATATTCGGCTTGGTAGCTGGGTAGAGACCGAAGAAAAGCACAAGGCTGCCAATCTTATTTTTGATGCGTTTGCTGATTTAGCATTTATATTGAAATTGCCGCCTAAAGCCATAGGGCTGAGACAGAGTTTAAATTTAGCTTTTGGCACAGGGGGGCAGGTCGGCGTACAGGCGCATTATATGCCTGCTCATCGTGAGTTGGCATTGGCTAAGAATGCCGGGGCTGGCGCACTAGCACACGAGTTTTGGCATGCATTCGATCACTATATCGCGACTAAAGCCTACCATATTTCTACTAGAGGTATCGCTTTTGCTAGCAGTTGCTGGCTTAGCGATATGAAGCCGATAGTGCATCCATTAAACCTGCGTCTGGAAGGGTTATTTAAAACCTGCCTGCTAAGTGAAGATGGTCAAGAAGGGCATGATTTTGTCGGTCGGGCCGTTGCACTCGATAAGCAATATGGCCGGAACTACTTCTCTAAACCGACGGAGTTAATGGCGCGGGCATTTGAAGCCTGTATTGAGATCCATCCCGATATTAGCAATCCCTATTTAGTGAATGAAACATTGGATTCCGAACTTGCTAAAGCGGGAGGCTATCCCGATGAACGCCATCGGCGTCAGATATTCCAGCAGCTGCTTAATTACTTCGAGCCATTAGGTGAGGCATTAGGGCGAGAGTAGTTCACCCTATGTGGTTAAAAATCAGAAAATTATTCAACCCCGCTTTGCGACTATTCTATCCATTGCTGCGATTATTCTACCCAATGTAAAACGTCTCTAATCACAGACCAGCGTGGTTTTTCTTCTACAGCGCCTTTGCCGAGCATCCAGTAGTTGTATAACTTTTGCTGGTGGCCATCGACTTTACGCAGTTTTTGCCAGTTATTGACATAATTCAGTAGTGATTGATTATCTTGAGCGACCGCGTAGGCAACTGGGTATTGCACCTGATTTTCTAGCAGTGCAATACCGTATCCAGGGAAGAAAAGCGTCCAGGCAGAGCCTGCTTCAGCACTGATAATGACCGCATCATACTTATCTGACTTCTGCCTGAAGAAGTGCTTATAGCCATCGATTTTGACGAAGTTTAAATTGGTATAGTACGCCTTGGCTTCATCGATAAGATCGCTGTGTTCAACATAAGCGATAGTGGTGTCTTGCATTGCTAGAATGGTTTCATTGCGCTTGAAACTGTTGACTTTATGGTCTTTGGTTGCAACAGCAAGGTTGAGTTTTAGCACCGGATCGACATAACTGAGCTTATCCATTTGGGCTATATCCATCGCCAGACCTGACATGGCAATATCGAAAAACCCCGCCTCAAGTGATTCTGCGAGTTTGTCTTTATCAAAGGGGATAAACTCCACTTTCACACCAAGATCTTCAGCCAGTTTGGTGGCCATTGCACTATCGAATCCCACCAGTTGCCCAGCGTTGTTGTAGTAACTAAAAGGCACGTTACTTGGGATATAACCCACTTTGACCACGCCGCGTTGACGGATCATGCTAACGCTTGCAATCGGCGAAGTAGGGGTTTTGCCGACGATAGGAAACTGCTTGTTAACTATGGTTGGAACTTTATCTGCTACCTGCATATTGGCAATAACGCCGCTGGTGACATCGGGGCTGTGAATGAAAAGTCCCATACCGAGTCGGCAAACGATTAGTGTTAGAGCGATACTGGCGATGATTCCTACACTCATTTTTATTAATTGTGGTGGGCGAACTCGTAAACGCTTTTCAAACAGTGCGACGGTAAGCAGTGTGAGTGCGAATAGATTCATTACTGCGGTGATTGAGTTAAATTTACCAGTAATAAAACCCGACATGACAAACAGCTGGAATAGATCTTGAGGCAGGTGAACCAGGTCTAGCATGAAGGGGATTGCCACATAGACACTGCCAAACAGCGATAACAGACCGCTTATCGATAGCGATGGCAGATCGCTAATATCGACTGGCGTCCCGTTAAACCATCCCGCAAACAGCACAAATAGGATCACCGTTAGCTTGCCGATATTAGGGAAGGTAAATGCGATAGGAACTAATATTTCGATTAGCGTTTCGGCGTCATCGCTTAGGCTGTCATGTTCGCGCATGATCTGTTTACACTCTTCGACAATCACAGGGATCACGATAAAAATATTACCGGTAGCAAATGCTGTCACTACGCTGGATTTAGAGATACGTAGCGCTTGGGCATAAGTGACTGGCGTTACCGAGGCGATGATCCAGGGTAGCACCCAAAACGTGAGTAGCAGACACAGGGCGAAGTAGCTGATGAGGTAAACCTGCATACTGGCAAATTCATCCCCCCCCATGGTACCGGCTGCAGAAGCTGACATTGCAAAAATGCCAATCGGCAATACCTTTACTAGCGTCTGAGTTATCTTAGAGAAAATCTCACTGCAAGTGTGCATAAAGCTGATGAGCTGTTGTTTGTTATCGCCCTCTATCCCTATAAGTGCGAGCCCCATAGCAATGCTAAATATCACCATTGCAGGAACATAACCCGCGGCCATTGATTCAAATGGATTTGACGGAATATAGAGCTTGAAGTAATCGATAGTAGCCGCGGGCTCAATAATGCTGGTACTAAAGAAGGAGGCGGTTTCAACAAAAGGGAAAGAGAGTGGCATTAGGGCGACAAAGACTAATCCCACCAACCAAAGCAGCAGCATAATCACTCCTGCTCGGCTAAATATTAGACTTGCGGTCGAGCGTTTTAGCTTACCTATACCACCAACCAGGGAGACCAAAATATAGGGCAATACTGTCATCTGCATTAGTAAGATAACGCTAGTGCCGATACTGGTTAACCAGCCAACGGATTCACCGAAAAAAATGCCTACGGCAAAACCAATAAACATTGCAACTATCATCTGAGTTGAGCTTTGCATTGTAAGCAGTTTTTTTAGCACTGGTATATTCCCATTGAGCGCGGTGATGTCTAAAAGTAGAGATAAATTGCTTTAAATAAAACAGAGGCTGAATTATAGAGTGGGCAAGGTATAAGTTTAAAGATGCTTTAGCTAGTTTTTAACAATTGAACGGTGGAATGTGAGGTAGCGCGTGGCTCAAGGGTGAGTATTTATTTTTTAAATAGGTAAATGCTGAGTCATGAAGGTGTAGTATTAACGACTGATTGTGAGTTGAAATAGGTGATTTCAACTCTAGGAGTGATAAACTGCAGTAAGTTTTGTTGTCATCACTAATCGCATCATAAGGATATGTAGAAATGGACTTTTCTCGAAATCATCGATTCATGACGCTTATTGGCTGTAGTTTTTTGTGTGCGGCAAATGTAACAAATGCCTCCGAACTCGCCACTACAGCCTCAAACGCACATCAACTGACTATCTTTAAGCAGCAACTAGGTCTGTATTTCCCAAGTCATTGGCGACTTGCTCATAGTGAACAAATTGGCACTATGTTTTCGGCTGAATTTGTACCACAGCAGGAATTTCTCACCAGTTGGTCGTCACTCTATTGTATTCAGGCTTTCAAAGGGTTAGCTAATGCCATAGAACCTGAGTTGTTTCTCGACACCTTTGCCAGCAACTATCAACAGATTTGTGAGGGCGAGGTTAAGTATCAAAAACTGGGGGCATCATCGATTGAGGGAAAGCAGAGCTATAGTGCAATGCTGACTTGCTCAAAAATGCCCCATACCCATAGAGGCGAAAGTAAACAAGATGTGGCCATGGGAGAAATCGGTCATTACACAGTGATAGCTGGCGCAGACGATCTGTTTTTGTTACATCGTTCAGCTCGAGGGGATGATTTACTTTCGGCTACTCATTTTTCGGTTACGCCGCCACTAAAAATGGTGGCTGATATAACCACTTTGCGTTAGTTCTATTTTTATTTCTGGTTCGGTTAGTTGGCCTGTTTTCAGCGATGGCTGTTGGTGATTAGACTAGATTGAGCTGTTTTACTTACCAATAATTTACTTATTGGTGTGATTTTTTATTGCGCTTTTCATCTGTTATCTAAAGTCAATAAAGCTTCACAAATCTCATTGTCATTAAAATTAAATTAAAGTTTTTAATTATTTAATATATTATTGACGTGCGGTGGGGTGGATGGAGCTATTGCATAACTCTTGGATCCTTATTGGGTATTTATTACATATTTTACGTAAACAAAAGGAATAATATGGAACATTTTATTGGTGCGTTTAAAAAGTTTGCTGATTTTACCGGTCGCGCACGTAGAACAGAGTTTTGGATGTATATTCTGTTTTACTTTATCTTTTATATCGCGTTGGCTGTGGTCGATGGAATATTAGGGACCTTTGCATTAACAGGTATATTCTCTTTAGTTATGTTGATCCCGAGTTTGTCTATTTCGGCGCGACGTTTACATGATACTGGTCGTTCAGGTTGGTGGCAGTTGCTCTGCCTTATCCCACTTATTGGCGCCATTGTGCTGATTATTTTTTATGCACAAGATAGTGTTGAAGACAACGAATATGGTGGCAATCCGAAAGCATTCGCTGCGGCTTAACCATACATCATTATTTTTAAGGAGGCTTAGGTCTCCTTTTTTATTGCCTTTGCTTGCTATTTAATAGCTTGATTCTTGGCAGAAGCAGTTAGACATTTATACGTGTAGACGTCTATAATGCCCCGTTCTTGAATAGTCGTTAGTGATTTTCTACGAAATATAATATTATTGATGACTAATTAAAGACAACCAAATTCTAGTTAATCTTTTGTGGTGCCCTGATACGTGTTATGCGTAATAGGGATAATCGGGAAGCCTGTGAAAATCTGGCACTGCCCCCGCAACGGTGAAAGGTGAAAGTTGGATGCGTTTACGTTAAGCGTTAAAAAAATCCAATCTTGTCGTATAAAAAGTGATTCACTTTTTGTACTTATCCTCAGTCCGGAGACCGGCCCTAAAGGTGATTTTGAGATTTCGGCGGGCAGATCTCGAAATGCGATAACTCTCACCAGCACTTGGTGTTATTTACCGTGACTTCTTGCCCCGTTTCCCTTTTAGGAGTTAAAGGAAAATGGGTACAAAACCTACAACAATTGCCGTATTACTCGGTGCAATGTTATCTGTTTCTGCACCACTTCAGGCGGCAGAAGCGACTAACCAAAATGCAACTCAGATTGACGAAACCATTACGGTCATCGGTCGAAGCGAATCAACCCCATTAAATATTGCTGCCAATGTTAATGTGATTGACGCGGCTGCTATCGAGATGGGTGGCGCGACCACCTTGACAGATGTATTGCGTGGTCAAAGCGGTATTCAAATCTCAGATTCAAATTCAGGTGCGGTGTTTGCGATGCGAGGTTTTAGTGCTAGCCAAGCAGCAAACAATACCTTGATCCTTATTGACGGTCGCCGTCTTAATAATATTGATATCGCTGCACCTACGATCAATGCTATTCCACTTAATCAGATTGAACGGGTTGAGATTTTATCGGGTAGCGCAGGGGTGCTTTATGGTGACCAAGCGGTAGGTGGCGTGATCAATATTATTACTAAAGCGCCAAATGGCGCTGGTGGCAGTGTTCAAGTGTCTGCTGGTAGTTTCGATACTTATGAAGGCCAAGCCGAAGGCTCAGTTGCTATTAATGACAGATGGCGATTATATGCGGCTGGCAGTTACAACCAAGGTGACAATTATCGCGACCATAATGCTAATGAAACTTCATCTGTTTTAGGTCGTCTCCAGTACCGTGATGATCTGCAAGAGTTTTTTGTTGAAACGAGTTACTACGATAACCATCGAGAACTTGCGGGTGATTTAACATTGGAGCAGATAGAGGATGACCCTCGTCAGTCAAATGCTACTCTTGTAGGCGCTCCCGATAGTTATATGCATGAGATGACAACAGCAGCCAGAACTGGATATCAACGTCAACTTAGCGAGCAATGGGCGCTACAGGCTGATTTAAATTATTCAGACACTCTGATAACGGGTCTTAATAGCTGGGGAACGGCCAGAAAAGATACTCGTTCACTATTAGAATTTATGCCTAAAATTATCGCGAATATAGCGACAGACAGTGGCATGTTGAATCTCGTTACAGGTGTCGATTTGAGTCGTGGAGAGTCTGATTTCAGCAGTGGACGCAGCAATGTCCAAGAGCAAGTGAGTGCTTACGTACAGGCTACTGTCCCGCTCACTCAAAGTGTCAGCTATGTGGTTGGTGGACGTTACGCCGAAGTAGCTGATGATCTTGTTGATCCCCAAGCGTATCCCGATGGCGTAGATTTAGATCAGGATGCTCACGCATTTGAACTTGGTCTTAACTATCGCCCAACAGCGAATCATCGTCTATATGTTCGAGCCGATGAAAATTTCCGCTTTGCAAAAGTTGATGAGCAAGCTTATACACCTGCAAGTGTCGTAGGGCTTAAGCCGCAAACGGGTCGTTCTTATGAAGCGGGTTGGGACTGGATTTTCAGTGGCAATAGTTTGCGTGTTAGTGCGTATCGCTTAGATTTGGAAGATGAAATTGTATTTGATTCCAGCGCTGAAACCCCAACCGGTGGAAGCTTTCCTGGTGCCAACGTAAACGCTGATGCATCGCGTCGCTATGGTGTGAGTTTGGATTGGGATTGGCAAGTGACCCAAGCAGTTCAGTTAGGTGTTGAATACAACTATATTGATGCCGAGTTTACTGACGGGATCAATGATGGCAAGTCGCTATCTTGGGTCGCTGAGCACAGTGGTCGTGCTTATGTTAGTTATGATATCTATGAACATTTGCAGCTATTTGCTGAAGGAGTCTATACAGGTGAGCGTTTCATTGAGGGCGATGACGGCAATGTTGACCCTAAACTCGATGACTATTTGCTAACTAATATAGCGCTTAACTATACCCGCAATGCGTGGCTAGCGAGTTTACGTGTTGATAACTTATTTGACGAACAATATGTCAGCGCTGGTTATTATAGCGCTTGGGGTAATGGTTATTATTCAGGCAGTGGACGCGCAGTGCGTTTAACGGCGAGCTATCGCTTCTAAAGGCGTTGATGTTGAGCTAACGGCTAAACCGATCCCAATACAAGGCCTAATGCCAGATCAATAGATAAAAAAGCCAGTCAGCTTTACTGACTGGCTTTTTTTATGCCTGTTGGTCATGATGGCATCAACACCATATCTCAATAGATATAGATCGAGGAGACTGTTAAAGATGAAGTTGAAATGGTTGCTGGTTGTGGCGGCGCTGGTTCTCATTGGCGTGTTCTGGCCAAATAGTCATCGAACATTAGCGCCACTTTCTCCTGATGCTAATATTTTGGCCTTTGGCGATAGCTTAACTCAAGGCGTCGGTGCGTCGAAGGGAAGCGATTATCCTAGCGTGTTAGCCAGATTAACAGGATTAAATGTGATTAACGCTGGGATTTCTGGTGAAACAACTTCTGAGGGGCTAAGACGGTTTGCAACTGTACTGGATGAAACCGCGCCCGAGTTGGTGTTGCTGCTTGAAGGCGGCAACGATTTTCTGCGCAATGTAGATGAACAGCAAGTAGAAGCTAATCTTGCTTTAATGATTGAACAGGCACAAAGTAGAGCGATTACTGTGGTATTAATCGCAGTTCCGCAAAAGAGTCTTTGGCTCGAACCTGCTAAACTCTATTCTCGTCTTAGCGATAAATATCAGCTGTTATTAATTGAGGATTTTTTAACAGATCTGCTAAAATTACCAGAGGTTAAATCCGATACGATTCACCTTAATGATGCAGGATATGAACGCCTTGCTGAACATATTGAGTTGCAACTTAGGCAAGCTGGCGCATTGTGAATTTTGGCCATCGTTTGGTGCATAGACTCTCCAGCGGTATAGCGTCATCGAATTGTAAAGTGACAGAAAGTTGTCATCTTACGGTGTTAAAGCACTAGATTTGATTAGTGCTAGCGTAACAATGTGGAAATATTTGGGTTAGACTTCTCTTTTAACCTAAATCGACTTGACCACGGCGGGCATTTTGTGGGTAAATTCTCGGATAACAAATGGCGACTTGCCAGAATAATAAATCAGGTTAATAACTTCTCATGACAGATCTTGAGCATCAAGTATTCACTCAAGTACGTGCAATTATCGCCAATGAAGAGCAGGTCATTGGTCGCCGTGGCATTCTGATCCCATTGAAAAAGGCTATCATTGCAGATGGTGATATTCGCAATGTGATTGACATTGTTTCTTCCGATCCTGCGCTTGCCGCTCACATGTTGTGGCGTAGTAATGTAGCTGCAAATGTTGGCGTTACCGTTTCTTCAAAAAATCGTTCACTGAAAGATGCATTAGTGCGTTTGGGTCAGGTGAATATTTACCGGTATGCTTTTACTTTTTATCTTAAAGAGCGCTTGGATGAGCTGCCACAACCTTATAAAAAACTGGTTTTTGGTTACTGGGCGCTAACAGAAAGTATTGCGACCAATGCTGTCGATAGTTTGCATCAAATGGAAGGGGTTAATATTAATCCTGATGAGGTGCAAACATTAGCGTTGTTTAGTGTATTTGGTGAAATTATTGCACTTACCGCATTCGCTTATTTAAATGCCGAATCAGAGCAGTCGTTCCCCCTCTCTATTATCAAATCATTAATTGATAATCAAAAACAAACCTTAACCCTTGAAGCATTCGTATCTTTAGGCTTAGATGACGAGCTCAAAGAAGAGTTCATGATCGCCCATAATCTACGTCAAACGCGCAACCCTGATTCCCCAGGGTTAGTATTGCGTCGCGTATTATCTATGCGTAATCAGTTGCTTAATCCGCTATAAAAATGACGTAATAGTTCACCAGTGCTAAAAACTGCCTGTGGTAGTTTTTAGCAGCTCTTTCAACCAGACTATCTGCAATAGCTTGGTTAGACATGTTATTCAGCCGCTTCGGTTCAATCTAATGTAGTGATTGAATAGTATCAGTTAATTAAATTTTGCTTAGCCATTCCCTCTACGGCAACAAGTCCTAACCATTGCTGGGCGAGTCGTGCATTGCTACTACTGTGACGATAAGCGCCAAATAGCGGTCTTTTTAGCCCTTCCTGTCCGAGTTTTAACGTCGCCAACGATAAACCATGAGCTTCATTTATTGACCAACTGGGTAGGGCTGCTACTCCATCTTTACAGGCGATCCGCTGTAAAAGCATAGAGGTAAGATCGCAGCGGATTTGTTTACTGACCGGGATCCCAGCAGGTTCTAAAAAGTGGCGATAGATATCTAAACGCTCTAATGGAACCGGATAGGTGATGAGAGATTGACTGCTGAGTTCGGAGGGGATCACATAGTCCTGTTTTGCTAATGGATGGTCAGTAGCTACTAATAGTTTTACTTCAAAATCAAATAGGTGTTGGTAGGAAATATCTTTGTCTGGTATGGGATCTGACGTCAGTACAACATCTAACTCTCCCTGTTTAAGTGCCGCTAGTGAATTAAACAGATGCCGGCTCGAGAGTTCTAGATTTGTGCGAGGGAAGTTACTATTGAATACTTCGATCACTGGCATCAACCAGCGAAAACAGCTATGACACTCAATGCCTACAAAGAGATCGCCTGCTTCATCATTAAGTCCATTCTTGAGATCGATTTCAGTTTCAATGACTTTAGGCAGTATCTCTTCTGCAAGTGTCAGCAAACGTATCCCTTCTTGAGTAAAAGAGAGTGGTTTACTTTTTCTGACAAAAATCGTCGAATTAATACGGGTCTCGAGCTCTTTTATTTGGTGAGACAATGCCGATTGAGTGACAAAGCGCTTTTTAGCTGCGCCAGCGAGACTGCCACTCTCTTTGAGGGCTACTATTGTTCGTAAATGTCTAAGCTCTATCATTTTTACCTCAGATGAATTTTGCTCATGTTGTGCCTGAAATCAATTCGGTTGCGAAACGACAGGTTAACACAATAAACTTCTAGACGTCCAGACGCCTACTTGTGGTTGTGTCATTTAATATCTCTACCACTTGCTTGCTGTCCTAACTGTGAATTCAGCTCATTTCAAATAAGGGGTATAAAATATGGAATCAATAAACATTGCTTCGCTAGGTTTTCCAAGGATTGGTCGTCAACGTGAGCTTAAGTTTGCGCTAGAAAAGTATTGGCGCGGAGAAATTACTCCTACAGCACTTGAAGATGTTGCCAGCTTACTCCGTCAAACGCACTGGGAGTGGCAGGCACAAGCGGGCGTTACTCATCTGCCTGTGGGGGATTTTGCCTATTACGATCAAGTATTAACCCTCAGTGCCACCATTAATGCGATTCCTGAACGCCATCGTGACGGCGATAAGGTCGATTTAGATACCCTATTTAGAGTGGCTCGTGGACGAGCGCCAACAGGGACGGCCACCACGGCTTCGCAGATGAAGAAATATTTCAATACTAACTACCACTATATCGTGCCAGAGTTGAGCCAAGATCAAACTTTTAAGATCGCCTTCGACCAGATTTTTAATGAGGTTGAGCAAGCAAAAGCCTTAGGGTATCAGCCAAAACCAGTGATCTTGGGGCCATTGTCTTATCTCCACTTAGCAAAGTGTAGCGGGCAAGAATTTGATAAATTGAGTTTATTGCCTCAACTTATTGAAGTATATCAGGCCATTCTTGAGCGCTTTGTCGAGCAGGGGGTTACTTGGGTTCAATTAGATGAACCTATTTTAGCGTTAGAGCTGGATGAAGATTGGCGAGCACCGTTCGCCGATACCTACAAAGCGCTAAATGGCACCGATGTAAAACTATTACTGGCAACCTATTATGGCTCGGTCGAACACCATCATGAGCTTATTAGTGATTTGGATGTTGCTGGATTACATCTTGATCTGGTGAGTGCACCTGAGCAATTGTCAGCGTTTGCAGCAAGCTTAAAGCCTGAACAAGTGCTAAGCCTCGGAGTGATCAATGGTCGCAATGTGTGGGCGGCAGAGCTTGATAATATAGCTAAGCAGCTTACGCCAGTGGTTGCCGATTATGGTGAACAGATTTGGCTAGCACCGTCTTGTTCACTATTGCACACTCCCGTCGATCTTGATGTGGAGTCTGAGCTTGAACCATTTTTGCGCCAACAATTGAGTTTTGCTAAACAGAAATTAGAAGAACTTCACCAATTACAAACGCTGTTAGTCGAGCCCGATTCTGTTGCATCTCAAGCGATCGTTACCCACTGTGTTCAAAGGCGCACCGCGAGAAAAAATGCGGCTAATAGCCAAGTGAATGCTCGGGTGGATGCGTTAACTAGTGTGGACTTTGAGCGTCAAAGTGGATTTGCCTTGCGTCAAGTTAAGCAACAAGAGCGTTTCCGTTTACCTTTGCTACCCACTACAACAATCGGGTCATTTCCACAGACTCCTGCAATACGAGGACTTAGAAACCGCTGGCGCAAAGGGGAGCTGACCTATGCTGCTTATAATGAACAATTACAAGCGGTAACGCGAGACAGTATTTCTCGGCAGCAAAAGTTAGGCATCGATGTGTTAGTCCACGGTGAAGCCGAACGTAACGACATGGTGGAATATTTTGGTGAGCAGTTAGATGGCGTCGGGTTTACCCAATTTGGCTGGGTACAAAGTTATGGCTCGCGTTGTGTTAAGCCACCGCTGATCTACGGTGATGTGTCGCGCCCGCAACCTATGACGCTCGATTGGGCAACATATGCCCAGAGCCTAACAGATAAGCCTGTAAAAGGGATGTTGACGGGGCCTGTCACTATTTTACATTGGTCGTTTGCCCGTGAAGATATTAGTCGTCAGCAGATCGCAAATCAGATCGCATTGGCTATTCGTGATGAGGTAGTTGATCTGCAAAATGCTGGCATTGGTATTATTCAGATCGATGAGCCCGCATTTCGTGAGGGCTTACCGCTAAAAGAGTCGCAATGGCAAAATTATTTAGACTGGGCGGTCAATGCATTTAAACTGAGCGCGGCGGGTGTTGAAGATGATACTCAGATCCATACACACATGTGTTACAGCGAGTTTAATGCCACAATCGCTTCAATAGCAGCGATGGATGCCGATGTGATCACCATTGAGACGTCCCGCTCTAATATGGAGTTACTTAATGCCTTTGAAGACTTTGAGTATCCAAATGAGATCGGTCCTGGAGTGTATGACATTCATAGTCCTAACATCCCAAGTGTTGAGCAGATGGTTGCGCTTATCGATAAGGCAGCGACTAAGATTCCAGTTCGTCAGCTATGGGTCAATCCAGATTGTGGATTAAAGACTAGGACGTGGGATGAGGTAGAGCCTGCACTACAAAACATGGTGAAGGCCACTAAGGAGCTGAGAAGACGCCTTGGGTAATGACTCTGGCGACTCTTTGCCTTTAGATTAAGTGGGTGGCCAGATCTCTGGCCGCCCTTTGTCTTTTGAATCTTGGTTATCGTGTGTTATTGCTAGCAGCACTGAGGTTCGCGGCGATCTCGGCTCGTCGCTCATCGAGTCGCTGCTCAAACAGTGCCTGCTCGGCCTCGCTAAAGCCTTGCTTGAGGCTGGCTAAGCTAATCTCCATCTCACCGGTGGGCAGAAAATAGAACTCATCTTCTAAGGCTATCTGCGCCCAGATGGCGGCATCGACCCTTTGTCCCAGCTCTGTGCAGGCCTGATGTAGAGGTTCCAGCGCTAGGTTTTCACCTGTGAGAACTGCGCGCTCCAGATAAGGGATTGCTTCTCTCGGGTGGCATCGCCCTCTATCATCTTCATGGAGCAGACGTTGCCCATGGGTAACGTCTATGCTGGCCTGCTGAGATAGGCTTATCGGGTGCAGGGTCAGAAATTGCTGATACAGGCTGTCCGCCTGCTCCTTCTCATGTTCACCCATCTTGGTACTTAAATCCTTGACCCGCGCCAAGTGGTAGGGTGCTGGATCGATGGCCGCTAAGCGATAATAAGATAGGGCCGTAGGTAGATGGCAGCGGGTGCCCAGTCCATCTTCATGGGCCTTGCCCAGGAGGAAGAGGGCGTCTGTCCACCACTGCTCGGCCAGAGGCGTCAGCAGGGCGATCGCCTCAATGTGGCTGTCGCGGTCAAGTTTATGATTGAGTAGCAGCTCGCCCAAGTGGTAGGTAGCGCTGTCATTATCCATGGCGATGGCTTGTCGCAGACACTCCTCCGCCTTGGGGATATCCTGAGGTAGCTCTTTGCCTTGCTGATAGAGGCGGGCCAGCTCGATGAGGGCAAAGTCATTATCTTGGGCCAGTTCGCGCATCAAACGCTCGGCTTCACTGGGATCGGCAGGGCCGCCTTCACCGCTAAGTAGCATTCTCGCCAGCAGACTCTTGGCGCTGGTATCGCTATCAATAATCTTTTGTAGCAGTGCTCTGGCCTTGGCGGGGTCAGGCTCGCCATGGCGCGGTGAGAGCCAGAGGTTGGCGAGATCGTACTTTGCTTCAACCTCTCCCGCCTCAGCGGCCTGGGTCAGGTAATGCAGTGCCTGAATACCCTCAGGGTCGAGTAGCGGACTCTCCTGATAGAGCTTACCAAGTTCTGCCTGATGCTGGCTATTGCCCTGGTCAGCACCGGGTTTCAACATGGTTTCCAGCTGTGAGCTGTTGCCTTCCTGGGTGGGGTGAACATTAAATTTCAGCATCTGGCGCTGAAGCTGAGCAAATTGCTCATCGAGTTCGGCAGCTTTTTGAAACCAGTCGTTGGCCTTGGCCTGGTCAAATAGGTGGGTATCTTCGAGGTTGTAGAGTTCACCGAGGAACTGCGCTGCATGGGCCATTCCCATGGCCACTGCTCGTTCCAGGTAATCGATAGCCTGTGCTTCTCGACCGCTGTGCAGCAGCTGGTTTGCGAGAAAAATCACTTGTTCGGGGCCGCCGGTGACTTCGATTGGTTGTTTATTACGCCAGGTGATGTAGAGCGAAACTAAGGTAACGAACAGCAGGGCTAAGAATATAAATAAAATAACGGTTTGCATTGTGATCCTTCACATTGTCTATGGCTGACATGAGACGAGCGTTGAACTTGGGCTATGGGTTGCCCTAAGAGCTTAGGCGGCAAGTGTGCACTTTTTTATCTTGTTAAACAAGTCTTTACTAGATATGGATTTGTTTTGATTTTAAGAGGCTTGGCCCGCCTCTTCTTAGAGGAGGCGGGCTGTGAAGGTGTTGCCTATGGCTTTAAATCTGTGTCACGCCAGCGTAGGGGATGCCGGAGAGCTTGGCCATCTCGCTGTGCCAGGTGGCCAGATCATCTAAGTTGAACTGGCTTAGCTTATGGTGACCACAAGCTCTGGCCATCACCTGCATCAGCTCGGTAGAGGCAGCCATAAAGTTAGCCAGTTGCTGGGCCGATTTGTCGATATTGAGCCGCTGACGCAGATCGGCGTTTTGGGTGGCGATACCAGCGGGACAGTTATTGGTATTACAGATCCGGGCAGCCACGCAGCCGATCGCCTGCATGGCACTATTGGCCAGGGCGACGCCGTCGGCACCTAGTGCCATCGCTTTAACAAAGTCCATGGGTAATCTGAGCCCGCCTGTGATGATGAGCGTCACCCGGCCACTGGCGCCCTGCTGGTCGAGATAACGCCGGGCCCGCGCCAAGGCTGGAATGGTGGGTACACTGATGTGATCGCGAAAAATCTGCGGCGCTGCGCCCGTACCGCCGCCTCGTCCATCGAGTATGATGTAGTCGGCACTGGCATCTAGGGCAAACTGAATATCCCGTTCGATATGATTGGCGCTCAGCTTAAAGCCGATAGGCACGCCGCCGCTGAGTTCCCGCACCCTGTCGGCGAAGCGTTTAAAATCGGCCACTGAGTTGAGGTCTTTGAACCTAGGGGGCGAGATGGCGTCCTGACCCGCGGGAATACCGCGGATTTCGGCGATCTTGCCTTGATTCTTGCTGCCCGGTAGGTGACCGCCTGTGCCTGTCTTGGCTCCTTGTCCTCCCTTGAAGTGAAACGCCTGTATCTTACTCATCAAGGCTTCCTGATAGCCAAATTGGGCGCTGGCCAGCTCATAGAAGTAGCGCGAATTGGCCGCCTGCTCCTCGGGCAGCATGCCACCTTCACCAGAGCAGATCCCTGTGCCCGCCAGCTCGGCACCCTTGGCCAGGGCAACTTTTGCCTCCTGCGAAAGTGCGCCGAAGCTCATGTCTGACACCAATAGGGGGATCTTGAGTCGCAGGGGCTTTCGTGCCTCGGGCCCAATAATCAGCTCAGTGTCTACCGCTTCTTCTTCAAACAGTGGTTTGCTGGCCATCTGGGCCGTCATGATCTGAATCTCATCCCAGCTGGGGAGCTGACATCTGGGCACCCCCATAGCGACCATAGGGCCGTGGTGTCCTAGACTTTTCAGTCCCTCTCTGGCCAGTTGATGGATGAGTTCGACGCTGGGCTCCTCTTTTGTCGCTGCGGCCTTGGGCGGTTTATCAGCATCATCTTTGGCGATGGCCTCTCGGCCAGGGCCCTCTTTACCCACCTGCTCTGAATTAAACTGCTTATGGGTGCCATCGCAGTATGGGGCGTTGCCTGTGTGTTTACAGGCGCACAAGTAGGCTTCGCCACTTTCCTCGGCGGTAAAGGCTTTGGGGGTTAATCCCGTATCCTTATGGGAACCATCGCAAAAGGGCTGACTGTTTGAGCGACCACAGACGCAAAAATAGTATTCTTTTCCTTTGGTTAACTCGACTTTCTTAGGTTTGTTATCGGCGATGACAGGTTTTGTCATGGGAGATCCTTAAAGCGCAGTTGAGCAAGTTTATCTTCTAGTCTAGGTGCTTTTGTGACTCATTGCCGCCACGACTGTTTTTGTGGGAGCGCTCAGGGTGTTGACCCGACGCGCCGAAAAATTCACACTCAACTGAATCCATTTGGCTTCAACTTAGGTCTTATAACTGGCGATGAAGCGATATCTGGGCGCAGGCGAAAGGAGAACAAGGTGACAGGACGAGCAAAGAAGATGGCAACAGAGTATGCCTATGAGAGTGGGTTGGATCGGCGGGCGTTTCTTGCCCGTAGCGGCGCACTGGCGTTCTTGTTAACGGCGAAACCCCAGTTTAGCTGGGCGGATGATGAGAGCTTTTCACTCGCCACTCGGCCGCAAGATTTTGACGTGATCAACCGCGCCATCATAGAGAGCGTGCAATTGCATCTGTTTCCCGATGATGGTGATGGTCCATCGGCCAAGGATCTCAATGCCTATAGCTATCTTTTATGGGCCATGGAAGATCCGGATAATCGCGCCGATGACGATAGGCAGTTTGTTTTACAGGGGGCTGCCTGGTTAGAGGACCTGGCCGACACTGAGCTGAAACGCAGTTTTTTGGTACTGAGCTGGGATGAGCAGGAGGCGATGCTAGCACGTATCGCCAAGAGCCGCGCCGGTGAAAACTGGCTCTCCTTGCTGCTCTACTACCTGATTGAGGCGCTGACCCTAGACCCAGTTTATGGTGGCAATCCCGATCAGATGGGTTGGCGCTGGCTTGAGCATCAACCTGGTTTTCCACGCCCGGTACCGGGTAAGACCTATCTCGATTTTCAATCTTAGCTACATTAGGTGACATGTATGTCAAACACGATACCCGCCAATATCAAGCCTCTGTATGATCTCTGTATCGTTGGCAGCGGTGCTGGGCCTGTTGCCTACGAGTTAGCTAAGGCTGGATTTTCAGTCGTGGTATTAGAAAAGGGTAAATGGTTTACCGAAGAGGATTTTGTTAAAGATGAGCAGCTAGCACGTCATCGAGTATTTCGTTCTCAATATGAAGATGAGCGCCATGTGCTTGAAGAGCCGACTGGCGATGGGCAATGGTCGAGTGATATGACCGCTCAGTTTTGGGGCGGAAATATTGTCGGTGGTGCCTCTAACTTTATGAGCGGCTATTTTCATCGTCTTAAGCCACAGGATTTTGCGTTAGTGTCGACGTTCGGTGCGATTGAGGGGGCTAATACTGTCGATTGGCCGATAAGCTATGCTGAATTCGAGCCCTATTATGCCAAGGTGGAGCGGATTGTTGGTGTTAGCGGTAAAGTGGTGAAGCATCCCTATTTAGAGCCGCGTTCGACACCAGATTACCCATTGCCACCCACGGCCGAACATCCTATTGCCGCTAAATTTGATTTAGCGTGTAAATCTCTAAAATTACACCCTTTACCTATGGCGCGCGGTATTCTATCTGTACCATTTTATGGTCGTAAAAGCTGTGAGTATTCTGGCTATTGTGGCAGTTATGGTTGTCACTCTGGTGCAAAGGCGAGCTCTCGTGCGGCGCTGTTAAATGATGCTGTGGCAACGGGGCGCTGTAAAATAGTGACGCAAGCTAAAGTGTATCGGCTAAACACCAATGGGGCTGGTGAGGTCAGTAGTGCGAGTTATTTCGATGCAAGGGGTAAGAGTATAGATATTTCTGCTCGATTGTTTGTGGTGGCTTGTTACTCGATCGAAAGTGCGAGGCTACTGCTAGCCAGTAAAGGGGGGAAGCATCCCAATGGTATCGGTAATCGTTATGATCAAGTCGGTAAAAATTTACATTGCTGCGCCGGTGGCACAGGTCATGGGGTATTTAAGTTAGATAGATTAGCGCCTGACGTTGCCGGCGGATTGAAAATAAGAGGTCCATTTTTCAATCGCGCCCTACAGGATTGGTATGTGATTGATGACAAAGCGGTGTTCGATAAGCCGGTGAAGGGCGGCACTTTAGATTTTGTGTTCGATCCGCCTTCGCCGACCAGCGAGGCTAATGGACTCAAGTGGCAGGAGGGCAACCTCTTGTGGGGCACGCCGCTTAAGCAGAAGATCAAGGCGCATTTCACCCAGTCGCGGGATTTTAAATTTGAGGTTTTCTGTGATTGGCTGACCAATGATGATTGTTACGTCACTCTGGACGATGAAGAGCAAGACAAGTGGGGGCAGCCAGTGGCCAAGGTGCGCGCCGGTTTTCATCCCCATGATCTTAAGGTGGCGCAGTATTTAGTTGATCGGGGTGTTGAGGTGATGAAGGCGATGGGCGCCGATGAAGCCTGGGGGAATGTGTTTACGTCGCCCACATCTAATTTAGTTGCTGGAGGCTGCCGCTTTGGTCACGATCCCAAAACATCGGTACTAGATAAAAACTGCCGCGTACATGATTGCGCTAATCTCTATATCAGCGATGGTTCATTTATGCCTAATGGTGGCTCAGTTACCCCAACTTTAACCATATACGCTAATGCATTTCGAGTGGCCGATAAGCTGATTGAGCACTTAGGCTAATAAAGGTTAAATCGAAGGCCAAAATCCTTCCTATACTCAAGTTGATGAAATTATTAACTTGGGATAATCACTATGAGTCATACCTACAAAATTATTGAACTTGTCGGTTCTTCGCCTATTAGCTCCGATGAAGCGATTAAAAACGCTATCGCGGAGGCTAGTCAGTCACTGCATCATCTGCGCTGGTTTCAAGTGGTGGAAACCCGCGGCCATCTGGAAGAGGGGCTTATTGCTCATTGGCAAGTAACAGTAAAAGTTGGGTTTACCTTAGATTAGCGGGCTTGTATGGATTGGCATTAGGCATCTCTGGGTAACCCCTTTGTTACCGCGCGAATGACACGTTGGGTCTTTCGGTTAGTTTGCTGTTTGTGATTAAGCTGTTGGTCGAGAGCCCAATCGATATGTTCGATAACCATCTCATCGACCTCGTCACTGTTGCGGCGATGGGTCAACGCATTGATGATTTTTTCTGAATGTGGCGCGTTACCAAGCGCCACAGCAATATTTCGCAGCCAGCGTTTATGTCCTATTCTACGAATAGCGCTGCCTTCGGTATAGCTTAAAAACTCGGCCTCGTTCCAGCTAAAAAGGGTAAGGAGTTCGGGATGCTTGAGTGGATCTCGGGTGTGAAAATCATGCTCTTGCGTTAGCGGCGCGCGCGAGTTTACCGGGCAAACTAGCTGACAGTCATCGCAGCCATAGATTCGATTGCCTATCTGTTGACGAAACTCCTCTGGGATAGCGCCTTGCAGCTCAATGGTGAGATAGGAGATACAACGCCGGCCATCAACCACATAAGGTTCGACTATTGCGTTAGTTGGGCAAGACTTGATGCAAGCGACGCAGGTATTACACTCTTCCTTTATTGGCACATCGACGGGAAGTGCCAGGTCGATCAACAGTTCGCCGAGAAAAAACCAGCTCCCCGCCTGGTGGTTAAGTAATAGACTGTGTTTACCAGTCCAGCCAAGCCCAGCTTTATCGGCCAGAGGTCGTTCTAAAATAGGCGCAGAATCGACAAAGGGGCGAAAGTTGGGTTTAGCCAATCCTAAACTGTCTAGCTCAGCTTCGATCTGTTGTCCTAGCTTTTTAAGCCTGTTACGGATCATTTTGTGATAGTCGCGTCCGCCAGCGTAGCGAGATATATAGGCTAAATTGGGGTCGCTTAAGTTAGTAGCAAAGCCAGCGTCGGGGGGAAGGTAGTCCATTCTGGCTGAAATAACTCGTTGGGTGCCTGGGTGTAACTCATGGGGACGTGCCCGCATCATGCCATGAGTTTCCATGTAAGCCATCTCTCCGTGATACCCCTTGTCGAGCCATGTTTGAAGTTTTGCTTCTTCTTTACTGAGATCGGTATCACAGATGCCTATTTGAGCGAATCCAAGTGCTTTTCCCCACTCTTTAATCTTTAAGGCTAGCTCTTGAAGCTGTGTGGTAGTGAGTTGAGCTGGCGAGTGTGTGGGCATAGTGGCAATGATAGTGATAATGAGTGATGGATAACCTACTCATCATATCAGTTAACAAAGCAGGACAAAACCTTGGACGAAATGCTTGTCTCGCCATAGTGTAGAACATTGAAACGATGGAAAGCCGCTTATTTGAATTCAACTGTTCCAAGGCGTTTTATATAAATCTTGTGCGATGTCAAAGGTCTAAAATTGGAAAACACTTAATGCGAATGCTGACTGAGGAATGGGCACCAATGAGCTTTCAGGCACAGGGAGTCGCAAAAGGGATATGGAGTGGCACTAGCCGAGCTATTGGCTCAACGGTTAAATGTTGATGCAAATACTGAGGTGTTCCTTTGGGCTCGAGCCTATGTTATAGCGGTCTCTCAGCCTGATGTCATGTTGTTTATATGCGCGCTTAATAACGAGCGTAGAAAGCTTTTGATTTTATAAGACCTATCGCAACAAGTCGTGTATATGTTTACGCTAGCGCTAATGATGATGTGCAGTTAGATAATATTTTGTAGATGGATAGGCCCAGAAGCGTCGGGGTTTATCGGGACTCAATCGGCGAGTCGATTTTGATGAAGGGGGTAAAACATTTCATCGTAGCACGCTTTGCTAAGGGCACCTTACCCCAAGTGTAAATCAATGGTATAGGGCAGTGAAAAAACGGCAAAGGGAAGGTGGGCGAGACAACCTTATCAGGCTTGATTTCCTCAGTTTAATGCACCTACCCAACTCAATCTTATTGAGCAGCGAGATTAAGCTGAGTTTTTATCACTTAATACGGCGCAATTACGTCCCGCTGCTTTGGCACTATACAATGCCTTATCCGCTCGTTTTAATAGCATATCAAACGAATTTTCATCAGCCTGAGTTGCAATTCCTGCACTGATGGTTAATTTTAAGTCAGAAGGGATATCATCAAAATTACTCTTTTCTACTGTCGCCACGAGTCTTTGAGCAATATTAAATGCCTGTTCTGACGAAGTATTGGGTAAGACGATAAGAAACTCTTCCCCTCCTACACGGCCAACTAAGTCTTGCTTTCGCATTAACATGTTACTGATATTAGCAAGTGAAATTAAGACCTTATCACCTATGTCGTGACCGAGTTGATCATTGATTTGCTTAAAGTTGTCGGCATCAAATAGGATTAAAGAGAGTGGATGCTCTGTGGATTCTTTCGACTTAAAGTAAGTTTCTCCCTTAAGGTAGGTTGAGCGTCGATTTGGCAATTGTGTTAGGTGGTCTGTCGATGCTAATACTGAGAGCTGTTTAGATTTTTTTGATTGTTTATAGGAGATTACAGATAAGATCACCATGATAATGCCGGAGAGAATGATCACTGCTAACTGTAAATATTTATTTTGATTTAAAATTATTAGCTCATTTTCTTTTATCTTCTGTATCTTCAATAATTGCTTATTTTCTCGCTCAACTTTCTCTGTATTGAAGCGTGTACGCATTTCTGTTGTGCTATTGGTTTGTCGGGTCGCATCGAGTGCTTGATGGGTAGCAATATAGTCTTGCAGTGCAATCACTGCTTGTTGCCAATTTTGTTGTGATATAAAAGCCTGACTTTGCACAAGGTACAACTGCTCTAAACCTCTAGAATTTTTAATTTTGGTGAAGGCTGTTTCAGCTTCATTAAGATATGCGTGTGCTTTTTCCATCTCGTGGTGATGAAGTGCTGCTTGGGCCTGAAAAAGACGCATAAAACTGTAACTCGCTCCATCAGAAACTTTGATAAATTCAGTTGCCTGTGATAGATATTTTTCCGCCTCTTCGACGCGATCGAGTTTTATTAATATTCCCGCAATATTAATGGCTTGAAAAGCACTTGATTTATCATCGGATTTATCTTTCCAGTAGTGGTAGCTTTGTAAGTGTTTTTCTAATGCGGCGCTATTTTCTCCTAACTCTTCTAAGGCGTAGGCTATTTCTGTTTTCATCAGATTGGCGGTGTCATTATCGCCTTGTTTACTAAATTGAACCTCTAGCTGTTGATAGTATTTTATCGCCGTTTGTGGGTCGCCAAAACGTCGATAACTAGTGGCCAGTTCGATAAGGTTATATTGTGCCCAGGCTTTAAGATTAAGTGATTCGTAAAGATGTTGAGCGATAATGAAATCCTCTAAAGCTCCAGCAAAATTTCCTTGAAACGAATACATCGCGCCTCTTAATGAACGAGAGTCTGCTATTAACTTGGGGGAGTCGATAAGATAGGCCTGATGAACAAGGTCATTATACTCTTGAAGTGCTAGGTCAACTTTACCTATGAGTTGATACATATATGCTCTGCATAGTTTAAGATCGGTTGCTGTTTCAGAAGATTTCGCGATCTGTTTTGACGCTAGCTTTAAGTTTACAAACTCGATTGCCGCTTCAATTGCTTTATTATCGGTTAAGTCAAAGCCATTCCAACAAATGACAGCCTGTAACTTGAGATAATTTTTAGTGTCCTCTACTGAGATGTTTTTTTTAAGGTAGTTCAGGGTGACTTTTATTGTTTCAGAATCGGTTAGTTCACCACTATCAAATACCTCTAAAGCTTTTTCAACGCTTTTGGGCTGAAAAGGAGCGGACTGAACTGGAAATGAAAGGCCGACGAGTAGCATACCGATACTCGCTAGCAAACTTAAACGCGTCCATGATGTTAAGATTATCATTGTTATCATTTGATTAGTTTGTTCACCCTGTAAAGTGACCCGTTAACTATAGTGGATATTGTTTTTTGTAACTATTGTTATAAGGATGACACATTTTTAATAGTAACAGTATATTTTTTAAGCATAAAAGCCTTGAGGTAAATCATTAGATTGAATTTTTGCTTTTCATTTACGGTGAAGGTATAACGTTCAGCCTTTGCTGATTTTTGCTAACTGATGATTGTGGAGTAAAAGTAAATTGAATTCTGAATATAAGGAGCGCGCCGAGATAGTAGCGTTCAACGTGTGCAATCATGTTATTCCTATGGATCAGGTGCCAGCTAATTTGATGGAAGCCTACGCCAATCTGTTTAATGAATTGCTTGAAGATAAAGATCTCAAATTTGCAGCAACATGGGATGCGCTACCACCAAGTGCGAGCGTGCTATTGCCTAAGGAAGATTTTCACGGTTTTTACATCGCAAATGCTTGGCTACAACTTAGCCGAGTCGCCCAAGATATCGCTGAATTGGCTGACAGTGATGAAGCTATCGATGAAAATGAGTATAACGATATATTTACTCGTTTATCTGAAGCATCTTTGAAAGAGAGCGCTAAAAAACTCAAAAAAGCACGCACCGACAGAGCACTACTTAATAGTATAAAGGCTGTTATTGCAGGATAAAAAACGGAGCAACACAGTCTTAGTGTTGCTCCGTTAGTTTGAGTATCTCAAGTTGAGTATCACGGTTTAAATCGATGCTATCTCGTCGTCGGTAAGATAGCGCCATTCTCCTGGTGCTAAACTGCGATCTAATTCAATCTTGCCAACACATTCACGGTGCAGCCCCACAACCTTGTTACCGACGGCTGCAAACATACGCTTGACTTGATGATATTTACCTTCAGTAATCGTTAGCCTAGCCTGATGGCTGTCAATTATTTCCAGCTGTGCGGGTTTAGTTAAGCCATCTTCATTTCTCAGCTCAATACCTTGAGTGAATTGCTCAACAAGCTCCTCGGCGAGAGGATCAGCAAGTTGAACCAGATAGCGTTTACCGCACTCTTTTTTGGGAGAAGTTATCTTGTGTGACCACTGACCGTCACTAGTAATGAGCACCAACCCCGTCGTATCGACATCTAGGCGCCCTGCAATATGCAAATCTTCTGTTTTCGCGATATCGAGGAGGCTCAATACTGACGGATATTCTTCATCGATAGTCGAGCAGATAGTCTCAACTGGTTTGTTTAGCATGATAAATCGAGGGCCAATTACCGTGATTAATTCACCGTCAAGATGGATCTGATGACTTGCTTCTACCTTAAAGCCTGAGTTTTTAACTATGACACCATCACAAGTAACGTCGCCTCTATGGAGCGCTTTTTTTGCTAATGACCGTGTTAATGAAGTGGACTCGCAGATAAATTTGTCTAAACGCACTGTTGTTGCCTATAAAATCATAATAGGTACCATTATGAAGTGTGAGTGCGTAAAGAGGAAGATCTTGTGTAGTGTATAGCAGAACAATCGGGATAAACGGGATGATAAACTCTCTGTATTGAACCACCACTGCAATCGAGATGGCACTTGCCATGCTTAGCTGATTGAAACTTCAGTTCAATGTGCCAAATTGAAGGTTAGGAAACCTTTACTTACATATGAATTGCACAATTATTGAGAACAATCGCCGCCGGAACTTGTTTACATTGGTATGAAGCCATTAACATACGTAACTTGAAACCGTTTTAGCACCACTTTTGGCTTGTGATATCAGTAACGCTGCTGCATAAAACAATAAATGAAATAAGCATCAAAAAGGAATTAACATGAAGAAAGTTCTTGTTGGGGGTTTATGTGCCTCTCTTATCGTCGGGCTTAGCGCTTGTAACAGTGATAAAGCTGAAGTTAAAGCGCCAGAAACTGTAAAAACTGAAACTGCCGTAGCGGTACAAAAGGCCCTTACATCAGGGATCGACTTTGCTAATTTTGATAAGTCAGTTCGCCCGCAAGATGATTTCTATGACTATGTAAATGGTACTTGGATTAAGAACACTGAGATCCCTGGCGATCGTACTAGCACGGGCGCGTTCTATGACTTACGTGAAAAGTCACGTGATGATGTTAAAGCTATTATTGAAGAAGTTGCTGCGACGCCAAACCTAACCCCTGGTAGTGATGAGCAAAAGGTGGCAGACCTTTATCGCTCATTCATGGACACCGATACCTTGAACAAACTAGGCATTAAGCCGATTCAAGGTGAGTTAGATAAAATTGCAGCCCTTAAAAATAAAGACGAGTTAGTTGAGTATTTCGCTCACAGTCAAGTGATTGGTGGTGGTACGCCATTAGCGTTTTACATCGATATTGATGCTAAAAATTCTAGCCGTTACGCGACTCACCTTTGGCAATATGGCCTGAGCTTGCCTGAGAAAGATTACTATTTTAATGAAGCTGAGCGTTTCGTTAACATCCGTAAAGCCTTCGTTGAGCATATCGAGAAGATGTTTACCTTAGCCGGACTTGGCGATCCTAAGGTGAGCGCAGAGCAGGTATTGGCCTTAGAAACCGCTATAGCAAGCCGTCATTGGGATGTCGTCGAAAACCGTGACAGCACTAAGACTTACAATCTATATCAGGTTGCGGATCTGGCTAAATTGGCTCCTGATTTTAACTGGAGCGGTTACCTTAAGGTGTTAGGTGCGGATAAACAGGTCGACATTATCGTTAATCAGCCTAGCTTCATCGAAGGATTTAACGAAGTACTTAAAGCCAACGACCTATCAACTTGGCAAACTTACATGACTTGGCAGACGCTGACTCATTTTGCTGGCAACCTTAGTGTTGATTTGGACAGAGAGAATTTTGAGTTTTTCTCTAAAACGCTAAATGGCCAAGCAGAGCAGCAACCTCGTTGGAAGCGTGGCGTTGGTACGGTGAATAGCCTATTGGGCGAAGTGGTAGGCAAGGTGTATGTTAAGCGTCATTTTACACCAGAAGCCAAAAAGCGTATGCAGACATTGGTAGAAAACCTTCGTAGTGCTTACGGTGAGAGCATTGAAAACCTATCTTGGATGAGCCCAGATACTAAAGTGGCTGCTAAAGATAAGCTTGCTAAGTTCGATCCTAAAATCGGTTATCCAGATCGCTGGGAAGATTACAGCAAACTGACAATCAAGGGTGACGATCTCGTTGGTAATAGTATTCGTGCGAGTGAACTTAGCCATGAGAAAGAACTTGAAAAACTAGGCTCTCCAATTCGTAAGTGGGAATGGCATATGACACCACAAACGGTGAATGCTTACTACAATCCAACGATGAATGAAATTGTATTCCCTGCGGCTATCTTGCAACCTCCGTTCTTTAACATGGAGGCTGATGACGCAGTCAATTACGGCGGCATTGGTGCTGTGATTGGTCACGAAATGGGGCACGGTTTCGACGACCAAGGTGCTAAGTTTGACGGCGAAGGCAACATGCGTGATTGGTGGACAGAGCAAGATTTAAAAGAGTTTGCTGCACGTGGTAAGGCTTTGGTTGAACAGTATAATAACTATGCTGTATTTGATGACTTAAACGTTAACGGTGAGCTGACGCTTGGCGAAAACATCGGCGATCTTTCTGGTGTGACCATTGCCTACAAAGCTTATAAGATGTCACTTAATGGCAAAGAGGCACCGGTTATCGACGGTCTAAGTGGTGATGAGCGTTTCTTTATCGGCTTCACTCAGATCTGGCGCGCTAAGATCAAAGAGGAATCGATGCGTAACCGCGTGGCAACCGATCCGCATTCGCCTGCAAAATTCCGTTCATTAGGGGCATTATCGAATATGCCAGAGTTTTACACTACGTTTGACGTGAAAGAGGGCGATGCTATGTATATCGCACCGGAGAAGCGCGTAAAAATTTGGTAGTAAACTTCTGATGTTATGATAAAAAAGAGCGCAAATCGCGCTCTTTTTTTATGGTCTGTTATCAAGGATTTTTAGATGAATAATGTTTCACTTTTTATTAAGCATTGGTTAAGTGAAAGGGGGCTAGATTAGAACCTCGAGGTTAGAGATGTTACCGAGGATGGTTATGAATAGATTATTTCGCACCTTTTTTATCTTTTTGTTATTGCTGTCGACCCGCAGTAGCTTTGCAACTAGCTATGACTCTCAGGCAGAAATAAAAGAATCCCGCAGCAACTTCGCATTTAAACAATCTTTTTCGAAAAATCTCGATGGCCTGATAGCCATATCCACCACCTCCTCTTCAACAGTTCGTCAAACCAGTAGCGACATAGACCGTCTTTACTGTCAAGCAAATGCGGCGCAGATAGAGTTAAGCCAGTTGCTCGCGTCACTTAACGGTGCAGAATATTGTGAGCTTGTCTTGCCAGCGATTAAAAGTTATCAACGCGCAGCGCAGAAGGTCGCAACCAAATTTGGCGGTGATGCGAGTCAAATCACCGATTTAGCGAGAGCTAGCTTAGTGGCTGATGATATTTATAGTCTGATGATCGCATATGAAGACCTCAGTCAGAAGGCTAAAATAGTTCAAGTAAAGAATCGTTTTGCCGTTCCGAAAGCGTCCGGCTACCGCGATTTAAACCTGTTGGTAAAACTGCCGCAAACACAAATGATCGTCGAAGTTCAGCTCCATCTCAAGGCTATTTCTGAGATAAAAAATGGTGAAGAGCATCAAGTTTATGAAACAGTGCAAGCCATAGAAGCTAGCGCTAAAAAGCAAGGTAGACAGCTTAACGACATTGAGGTGGCAAAAATTACCCAATTGCGCCAGCAATCGCACAAGCTTTACCATAAAGCATGGCTTAACTATAAACGCTTGGATAATGCTAGTTTAATCGCCGCTTAATTATTTAATGAGCTTTTGGCATGCGTGGGTGTTTAAAATTGAATTAACAAATTCAATCCAAAGCGATTATACTTGCCGCCATTAGCCCGATAATTAGCGAATTACAGATGCACGATCTTATTGAGCAGCTACAGGATTTAAGTGAAACCGTTCCTGTACCATTAGAACTACCAACGTTTGAACAACTTGTAGAAGTCGAAGAACAGATCCTCATTAGTCTTCCATCAGAGTTAAAAGAGTATTTGTTATACGCCAGTGATGTTATTCATGGCACGCTTGAGCCCGTCACCGCCAGTGACCCTCATTCACACACTTATCTACCGGAAGTGACCTCTTATGCTTGGTCAATCGGCATGCCAAGAGAGTACATTGCTATTTGTCAGCAAGGGGATAGTTTTTACTGTATAGACCAAGAAGGTCAAGTAATGCTGTGGCGTGACGATGAGCTTGATGAAGAGCGCTGGGAGTCTTTTTGGCAGTGGGCTGAAGAGGTTTGGATCAACGCCTAAAGCCTTGCTTTCTCGTTATAGAATTAATCTCCAATTTGGAAAATACAATGTCAAAGAATGCAGAATTAAATGCGATTGAAATTAAATATCTTCGCCACTCATTAGGTTTAAGCGCGGCGCAAGTTGCAGAACTGTCAAAAAACACCGAAGAGCAAGTACTTGCTTGGGAAGCGGGTGAGGCAGAAGTATCGGGACTAGCAGCTAAAAAATTGTTGGAACTCGATGAAACCATTGAGATGCAAGTACTGAATACCTGCGATGGTATTGAAGAGTTATTTAACAAAGAGCCTAAGCGTACCTTAAGTTTTGTGGTGTATCCCACACAAGCTATTTATACCGCTTATAACCCAGAATTTTTGAGCGCGTTACCGCTTACGGAGCTTTATAACACGGCGGCATGGCGGATTAAGAAAGAGTGTAAATTGGTACTCGAAGTTGATGTCACCTTAGTGGCGTTAGATGTTGAAGCTTATAAGGCTTATCGTGAAACAACAGGGCTAAAAGAGAGCCGTGAAAGCCGTGCTAAATGGGCGGCAACACAGCTTTAATGTTTCAGGGGATCTTTAGTAACCAAAAAGGAAGCTAATCGCTTCCTTTTTGATTAGGCCTTCAGCCTAGAAATACAACCTTTAACTTCATATGAGCGCCATCTAGCTCTCTAAATGTATTACTCTGATTTCGCCGCAATAGCCTTCGTTTTCTCTAAGGCGCGGATTAGTGCAGGATTGGATTGTAATCTGTCTCTATAGCTAGCGAGTTTTGGTGGAATATCTTGATCGAACATTGTGGCCCACATCAGGGTGTGAGTTAATAGGATATCGGCGACCGATATCTCATCACCCAGCAAATAGGGCGTGTTCGGTATCATGGTTTCTGCTAGGGCTGCCGCCTTATCAAACTCCCATTTAGCAACAGGTAAAATACTTGACTGACGCTGCTCATCTGGCAGTGCAAACTTGTGTTTACCCATGGTCCATAGCGGTTGTTCTAACTCGCAAATAATGAAGCTTACCCATTGATGATAATGACCTGCGCTAGCTGTGCCTGCTGCCGGTAGTAAACGTCCTCCACCATACTTTTCAGCAAGGTATTGGCATATAGCGGCCGATTCTGTGAGCACTAAGTCATCATCTGTTATCACCGGGATTTTTCCGCTTGGGTTGAGGGCTAAGAAGCTGTCGCTGCGATTATCACCTTTAGAAAAGTTGATAAATGAAAAGGTCCAATCGATGCTTAACTCTTCTAACAGCCAAGACACACGTAGCGCGCGACTTTTTGGCGTACCATATAAAGTGATCATTGTTTTACCTTATTGTTTCAACGTTGTTTTAAGATATTCGATAGGATGAGATTAGTAAAAGCTATTACGTTATCTTATTCATTTTATGCAGTGATTGGCTGTCGATAGACTATTGTACTATTTAAGTATTGTAAGGGAGTAAGATAGGATGTATTACTCTTCAAGCTCATGATTTTGATTAATTAATCTGAATGGTAACTTGGCGCGTTCGTGGCTGCGCTGTGGATTAATGGGATAGAGGGGATGTCAATGGAAGGCAATGTGCAGTTATAAGAAAAATTGAAATAGAACACGACGGCAGTGTTGGTTAGCGCTTAGTAGTTGGCACTGTCCTTAGATGTGTCACCATAGTGGGGATCCCATTATTACTTATCTGGTTTCCCATCGGTTTATGGGCAACTCAGCGGTATTGCCGAGCATCAACCAGGTTCTGAGGCGTTGCATAATAGTACTCAAGATTGAGCCTTAATTTGTTTGCCTCATATTACTGTTGCCTTAGGTCGTATCGAATCAATGCTCGCCACATCGGGACAAGCAAAGGGAAATTTCAATGTTGAATAGTTCGCAATCTGCGGTAGCACGAGACCCTATGATGCGTATTAATCGGGTGCTAAAAGCCACGGGGCCTGGGCTACTGATGGCTGCTGCGGCAATTGGTGCATCCCATCTAGTCGCCTCTACACGCGCTGGAGCCGAGTTTGGTTGGCAGTTAGCTTGGGTTATTCTTGCCGTTAACTTACTAAAATATCCTTTTTTTGCCGCTGGTGCGCGCTATACGGCTGCCACTGGTGAGACTTTACTGCATGGTTATCAAAAGCAGGGACGAGGTTATCTGCTGCTTTTTAGCGTGTTAAACAGTATCGCAGCGGTCGCCAGTACTGCTGGGGTTGCCATGTTAAGCGCAGCCATGCTGACACTTTTTATTCCGTTATCGATTGATCTATTAGCGTTAATCGTATTGGCATCGAGTTTATTCATGTTGATATTGGGTCATTATCAGCTGTTGGATAAGGTCACTAAGGTGATTATGTTGGTGCTGACTATTGCCACATTATCCGCCGCCGGACTTGCTTTTAACGCTGAACCGATTATGACTGAAGGCTTTATTTCGCCCTCTCCGTGGCAATGGGCGCATGTCGGCTTTTTAGTCGCAATGATGGGGTGGATGCCAGCGCCTATTGAGGTAAGCGCGTGGAACTCATTATGGCTGATTGAGAAGCAAAAACAGCAAGTGGTGACCAAGGCTCAGGCGCTATTTGATTTCAATCTTGGTTACGTTACAACGGCTGTACTTGCAGTTGTGTTCTTATCTCTAGGTGCATTAGTCATGCACGGTAGCAGTGAACACTTTTCTCCGTCAGGTGCTAAGTTTGCCGATCAACTGATCACACTTTATAGCCAGGTATTAGGTAGTGAAGCTCGTTATTTAATCGGTATTGTGGCGTTGCTGTGTATTTTTAGCACAACGGTGACGGTTATCGATGGCTATAGCCGCACATTGGCATTAAGTTGGCGACTGTTAACTCAACAAGTAACCCAACAGCAAGAAAGTCGTCATGATCGCTGGTTAACTGGAATTATGCTTGGCGTAAGTCTATTGGGGCTTGGGATCATTTTATTTTTCAAAGGTGCCTTGTTGCCATTGCTGCAGTTTGTAATGACCCTAGCATTTATGACCACCGTTATTTTTGCGTGGCTCAATTATCGTTTGATGACCAGTGACAGATTGGCAATTGATGATCGCTATGGCGTCAAAATGCGCCTCCTATCTTGGGTGGGAATGCTTTATTTGTTAGGTTTTGCGCTGTTATTTATCTATTGGAAGTTATCCATGTGAATCATTTGACTTCTTTGGCGCTGTTTTCTCGCCGACGATCTAAATATTCTGCATAGTATTGAGTAAGGACGTTTACTTGAATCAATTTATTCATCGCGCCAATAGCTTTATTGGTACATCTCTGTTATTCACTCTGTTGATGACGGTGTTTACTAGTCGTTTATCTTCCGCTACTGAGATAGAGAAACCCTTCTTCGAGATAAAAACCTCTGATTTGGCAGCTTTGACTGAGGCGTTCGACAATATCATCTTGGCTAACGAGCGACCTTTTTATGGGGCGATGTTACTGGTACAAGATGGCGAGGTTGTTTACCAATACAAACATGGATTTCAGGGGATGGAACAACCAGATAGTAATAGTTATTTTTTACTGGCTTCTCAGTCAAAAATGGTCACTGCCGCCGTTGTGCTAAATGCTGTAGATGAGGGGAAGATTTCATTAGATCAGACGCTTAATCACTATTTAAAGTTAGCTAATAAGCCTTTATATCATCTAGATATTACTATTAAGCAGTTACTTAGCCACACATCGGGGATCGCCCCTGTAGGCAAAAACAACCGCTTTACTCCCGGTAGTCAATTCCAATACTCAAACTTAGGTTATGAGATGTTGGCGACAGTGCTTGAAATTCAGTACCAACGGCCATTCAGCACCCTTGTTAATCTGTTTTTGTTGGACAAGGGGATTGATGGAATATTGGCACAAATAGGCCCAATAAAAGCCAGAGCTAATAGCCAGTACAAAGGTGTTCAAGGTATGGCTATGCGACCAGATAGTCCACCAGATGGGGTTGACAATCAAATGGTCAATTACGAGATGGTTGATTATGAGATCACTGCCGACCTCTTGCCCGGTGGTGGCTTGTTAGGTTCAGCGAATGGCTTAGCTCAATATTTACAAGCGTTACATGGGGGATTATTGCTGCCTAAAGGCTTATATCAGGCCATGGTAACGCCTGTTATTAAACGTAGTCATCGCTGGCGTGAGCTCTATTATGGCTATGGGATGCAGATTAATCAGCTGCAACTGATGGAATATAGTCATTCGGGATATCTGCCTGGGTTTCAATCGCTAAGTTTAAGTTATCCTCAAAACGATACCTATTTTGTCTTGTTAGAAAACAGCTCCTGGCCGTTAGACGATATGGATAAGGTGTTTGGTCTGCATGATAGGTTAAGGGCGATACTACGCCAACATCTGATACTGACGCTGACAGATAAAAATAAACCCTAAGTAAAAGTAAAACTCGGCTATAATATGGCGCAATGAAGATGGCGCAGCCGCGCAATCCTAAAGGTAAAGACAACTAAGTATGATTAACAACGATATATTACGCCGTTTACGTTTTGTGTTTGACTACCAAAATGCCAAAATGATAAAGATTTTTGCCAAAGTTAAACACGAAGTAACTCAAGAAGAACTCCTCAATATGCTTAAGAAAGAAGCTGAAGAGGGTTACCAACCATGTAATGACAAGATGCTTTGTCGTTTTCTTGATGGCTTGATTATTGAGAAGCGTGGCTTAAAAGAGGGCGCTGAAATTCCTGAGCCAGTAGCACAATTAAACAACAACCTCATTTTTAAGAAGCTTCGAGTGGCACTTGAAATGCGAGAAGAGGATATTATTGCTACTTTAGCGCTTGCAGATTTCAACATGAGTAAATCTGAGTTAGGGGCACTATTTAGAAAGCCTGGTCATAAACATTTTAAAGAGTGTGGCGATCAAGTTTTGCGTAACTTCTTAACTGGCTTATCACTGAAGTATCGCGGCAAATAATCTCGGATATATTTCTGTTTAAAGCACAGCTAAAGCTGTGCTTTTTTATGGCTTAAAATCACCGAGTTTAAAACGCTAGCTTCAATGAAAATAATTAAAAAATGATCGCTGAAAAGACAACAAAGATCACACTTTGTGGTAATCTTGGAAGATAAATACGACCGCAACTTCACTATTACAAATACAAAAAGGTTACCAATGGACGATAATAAACGCCCGCTATATCTTCCTTTTGCTGGACCCGCGATCCTCGAAGCGCCATTAATTAACAAAGGCAGTGCATTTACTGAAGAGGAACGGATCTTTTTTAACCTTGAAGGTCTCTTGCCTCATGTCATTGAGACTATCGAAGAGCAGGCCTCGCGTGCCTATGATCAGTACAAAAATTTCAGCAATGATCTCGACAGGCATATCTATCTGAGAAACATTCAGGATACCAACGAGACCCTCTATTATCGTTTGGTGCAGAATCATATTACCGAGATGATGCCGATCATCTATACCCCGACGGTTGGTCTGGCTTGTGAGCGTTTTTCAAAAAACTATCGTCGTAACCGTGGCCTGTTTATCTCTTATCCCAATAAAGATCGTATTGACGATATCTTGAATAACTCGACCCGTCAGAAGGTGAAGATCATCGTGGTCACCGATGGCGAACGTATCTTAGGTCTTGGGGATCAGGGGATCGGCGGCATGGGTATCCCTATCGGTAAGCTGTCGCTCTACACCAGCTGCGGCGGTATCAGTCCGGCTTATACGCTGCCCATTACCTTAGATGTAGGTACAGATAACCCGCATCTGCTGGAAGACCCTATGTATATGGGGTGGCGCAATCAGCGTATTGGCGGTGAAGAGTACGCTGAGTTTGTTGAGGCCTTCATGGAGGCGGTCAATAGACGCTGGCCGGATGCTTTGATCCAGTTTGAAGATTTTGCCCAGAAAAACGCCATGCCGCTGCTGGAGCGTTACAAAGACAGATATTGTTGTTTTAACGACGATATTCAGGGCACTGCGGCGGTGACTGTGGGTTCCTTGCTAGCAGCCTGCAAGGCGGCTAAGACTAAACTCAGTAAGCAGCGAATTGCTTTTCTCGGTGCCGGTAGTGCAGGTTGTGGTATTGCCGAGGCGATCATCGCCCAGATGGTCTCTGAGGGGATAAGCGACGAGCAGGCGCGTCAGCAGGTCTTTATGGTGGATCGTTGGGGGTTGTTGCAAGACAATATGCCTAACCTGTTGCCATTTCAGCAAAACCTGGCGCAAAAGGTGGCTAAGGTTGAGGGCTGGGATACCGATAGCGAGAATATCTCTCTGCTGGATGTGATGAATAACGGTAAGCCAACCGTATTGATTGGTGTATCTGGTGCCCCAGGTCTGTTCAGCGAAGAGATCATCAAGGCGATGCACGCCCACTGTAAGCGTCCTATCATCTTCCCACTGTCTAACCCAACCAGTCGGGTCGAGGCCACACCAAAAGATATCCTACACTGGACTAAGGGCCAGGCGCTGGTGGCAACGGGCAGTCCGTTTGAACCTGTGGTGATTGAGGAGCAGACCTATGAGATCGCACAGTGCAATAACAGTTATATTTTCCCTGGCATCGGCTTGGGCGTGCTGTCATCTGGTGCCAAGCGTGTCAGTAATGAGATGTTAATGGCATCGAGCCGCGCGCTGGCAGAGTGCTCACCTTTGGCTAAAGAGGGTGAGGGCTCCTTGCTACCAGCACTGGAAGATATTCATGCGGTCAGTAAGCATATCGCCTTTGCGGTAGGCAAAGTGGCGATAGAACAAGGCCATGCACTGCCTTGTAGCGATGAGCTCTTGGTACAGACGATAGAAGATAACTTCTGGACAGCGGAATATCGCCGTTATAAGCGTACCTCTTTCTAAACGCACCATTAAGTGTCTGTATAGAAAAGCTGCCCTAGGGCAGCTTTTTTTGGGGTTTAGGCTTTGATGAAATTTTGCTATTGCTCACAAAGTGTTAATACAAAGTATGATCCTGTTTGCACTTCCTTTGTTTGATACTGGTTTTTAAGTTTCGCTTAATCTTGGCTAGTAAAGCTGGCGTGAGTAACACCCAGTATTTGGTGAGTAAGGCCTTGCCTTGCTTGCCTGTTTGCGCGGTGAAAACGTTAAATTTAGCTACTAAACTTGATGATACCAGGAGCCCAAGATGAAAAAATTAGCTACCTTAGCCGCTGGCCTGCTTTTTGCCGGTGCAGCCGCTGCTGTCGATTGTAGTGATTGCCACGAGTCCATCGATATCACTATGCATACAGAGTCAGAGGCAACACTCGCGACCTGTAATGATTGTCACGCCTTAGGTGAGCATCATGCACCGGATGCAGAGATTCATACGCCTGAGTTGACCATTAAAGAGTGTACCGATTGCCACGGTATGGAATAATTGCGCGAGTTGGTTTGAGCGCATAAAAAAGGGCCCTCTATGAGGTAATACCGATCGTTTAAGAGCACTTGAACGATCTTACAAATGGTTAATAATCCCTACCAGTATTCTGGTGGGGATTTTTATGTTTGCTCAAGAGCTTGAGTGAGTAAATGAGTTTGTTGAAGAAAGTGGGGCCTATAGCTCTGTAATACCAAGCAGTATAAGAAAGTTATCTACTCAGCGAGTTTTAGCTCTTTTGATTGTGTTAACGAGTTAGACTTTATAACAAGCATGCTCTTCACTCGTTGCAAACGACAAGGTCCTGTATGTTCCCAACATACTTAAGACCTTGCCTCATCAGCGCTAAATTTTAGTGCTAAATCGTCGCTGATCAATCATTGCTTACATTTAATAAGGCTTGTATCCGTAATCGTCGCTTGCCTGCACAGCAAGCGGTCTGGCTTGTACTGTCGATGGGGGAAACCAATCGATTAAAGAGGTCTGCAGCGTAATGGATATTGCTCTTCAGTCTGGTGACAGGATAGGGCCCCGCGTTGCACCGAGAAATTAAAGGCTTCGTTACCTCATTGGTTGACTCCAATCGGTATCCACAGGATAAGCTGCTTAATATCTACTGGCAACGCTGGGAAGTTACCGGCTAAGCTGAAGCAAATGCGAGCCAATATAAAACACTTTATCGTTCCAGATAAAGTAAGCACCGAACGTATCCACGCTCAGTGCTCTATATACCTAGCCGTTACCCTCCAAAATATAAGCAATAATACTTAAGCGAATAGCATTAGCTTTTAAAAGCCCTTTTTCAATTTCAAAGCTTAACGTGCCTTGAGGTTGATTTCGCCGCTGATGGTACTGACGATAATATCGGCACTACCGTTACCCATCTGGAACTGCAGTGAGCTACCAGGGCCATACTTAGGTCTTTTTGGCTTATCCTGTGTCAGGCGATTGTCTATGTCGCCGCTTGGGCCGCCGTCGATAGCGAAGGTGGCATCCAGGTTTGCCGGTAGGCTAAAGCTGATGTCGCCACTGACACTATCCAAACTGGCCTTGGTGGCTAGGGCGGATACCGAGAGGTTAAGATCCCCGCTGACGCTTTGAGCCTTGAGGCGCTCCACTTTATCTAAGCTCACTTTGGCATCACCCGAGACCAGCTCGATAGAGACCTGGTCGGCATTGCTGTCGGCGTTAAGTTTACCGCTAACCAAGGTGTAGCTGACTTTGCCCAAGCTTTGTTTGTCTTTGATGTTGCCTGATACCGTTTCCAGTTTAAGCTTACCCTGCAGCGCTTGGCTGCTGATATCGCCCGAGACGGTATTTATGGTCACTTCATTGCTGAGGTTTGTTGCCTTGATATTTCCACTAACGGATTCAATATTGATGTCGCCATCAAGATCGTTAACTTGATAGCTAGCTGATACGCCTTCGGCTAATAATTTAAGCTCTCTTGGGACCATAATAGTTAGCTTTGAGCCATCTTTATTATTGCTCGAATAGTGCGTTGGCATTTTATCTTCAATAGTGATTGAGTTGCCTTTTTTCTCGAAAAGAAGGCCTTCACTGAGCTCATCTAGAGTGCCTTTAACTTGGATTTCACTGTTATCCCAAGGAATAATCCTCACTTCTCCACGATGAACGACTACATTAAGTTTCGGGTTATGCTCTGTGCTGATTGTTTTGTCGACGCTTTGCGCCGCAAATAAAACGGGGCTTATCATCAATATAGGAGTAATGACTAATTTGTAGTTGATCTTCATGTTGTGTCGTCCTTATTTACTTGGCTAATCGGCACTCATTGCCCTTGCTTTGTGCGGTTAATCAGTAATGCGTCTCACATCTGCGTTGGTGTATCTGAAGTTGGCTACATGCTCAACGCTAAATTCTTGTTTACGATTCAGTTTTGTTTTATATCAAACTTATCATTTGTTTTGCTACTTAATTAGCTAGGAAATGCTCGGTAGCTAAGTCTATTTCCTCACGCATATTCCCGTTGCTGTAAATCAAGTTTTGCAGTTATTCTGGTCTGACTTGTTGATATCTGGACTATAGTTGACACTGTTGAAAACCAAAATTTGTGTGTAACACAAGTCAGTTGCCGATTACGGCTATAATCAACATTTGAAGTGCTTAAACAAATCCCTGTGATCTATCCAGTAAAAGAGAACACAGGCAATAATCAATGTAAGGATTCTCTTTCTATGCTCATACGCCATAAATTACTCGCAAGTGCTGTCGTATCTATTTGCTCGGTTATTGCGATGTTTGGTTTACAGAGATATTCAGCTGCAACGTTAGACGACCTATCTCACGCTGCCGAAAAAGTCGTTGAACTTGAAAGGGATGTTTTGAGTTTACGAAAAGATGAAAAGGATTTCTTTGCTCGTTTAGATTTGAGCTATCTTGATAAACATAAGATTAATGCGAGCCAATTAGACAACACTATAACAGCTCTTAATAAAACCTTCCTTGCTTATGATATCCCAACCAGTGCGTTAAATTCCTTTAAACAAAGTATCGAACAGTATCAAACTTTGTTTATTGATTTAGTCAATTTACAGCAGCAGATAGGGCTTAGTCCCAAAGAAGGGCTTTATGGTCGATTACGTAATGCCGTGCATAGTGTTGAAACCTTAGTGAAAGAAAACAACGAGCCAGAATTATTAGTGACCATGTTGCAGCTAAGACGAAATGAAAAGGACTTTATGTTGCGCCGGAGTTTGAGTTATGTCGAGAAGTTTGATGGCAATTTAGCAATACTCAGACAGCAAGTTGATTCGTCATTTTTGGAAAGTGATATTAAATTAGAGCTTGATGGTTTGATTGGTGGCTATAGTGCCGACTTTAAAGCTTTAGTGAATAAAGAGCAGGAACTTGGGTTGACAGAGAATGATGGCCAAATGGCAACGCTTAGGACAAGTATCTCTAATGCTGAAAAAGGGCTAGCAACCTTAAAAGAGCAGGCAACAGAGGCGATTCATAAGGCTGAAAAAAGTGCGGTGACAATTAGTATTGGTATTTTTGTATTAATTACGATTGTGTTGATTAGTTTTACCCTTGCCATTATTCGCAGCATTATGGACCCTGTGCAAAGAATTAGCAGCGTCATTTCAGCTATCGAGCAGACAAAAGATTTGTCCTTGCGTTGTGACTCCAAAGTCGATGATGAGATTGGGCAAATAGCCAAACATTTTAACGGCATGGTGGCATCTTTTCAGCAACTGATTAAGGAAGTATTAGAATCAGTCGATGTCGTTAATCGTTCTTGCCAGGAGTTGTCTGCAAACTCAATACGAGCGTCAGAAGGTGTTGCGCGTCAGCTCAATGAAACCGATATGGTTGCGACAGCTATTACCGAAATGGGAGCAACAATTGATGAGATTGCCAGCAATACTGAGCTAGCTGCTGAACGAGCGAGTAATACCCATGATAATGCCCAGAAAGGGCAATTTGGCGTAGTACAAACCATTGAGAAAATTCAAGCATTGGCTGAAGAATTGAATGATTCCGCTAAAGTTGCAGCAGAATTAGAAAAAGACAGCGAAACGATAGGTAGCGTACTCGATGTCATTCGTGGCATTGCTGAGCAGACTAATTTGCTTGCGCTGAATGCGGCGATAGAAGCAGCCCGAGCTGGAGAACAAGGCCGAGGCTTTGCCGTGGTTGCTGATGAAGTGAGAAGCTTAGCTATGCGCACCCAAGAATCAACCGAAGAGATTGCCAGCATTATTCAAACGCTGCAGTCACGGACCCGTTCAATCGTTCAGTTAATGGAGTTGACTCAAAAGCAGGGCGGTGAAAGTGCTGAGCAGGCCGCCAATGCAGGGGCTTTGCTAGAACAAATTAATACCGATGTCACGAATATTATGGATATGAGTACCCAGATTGCCGCGGCAATTGAGGAGCAGAGCATGGTGGCTTCGGAGGTGAACAAGAATGTGGTGGTTATTCGCGATATCGCTGCCGAGTCGGCCCAAGCCGCAGATGATAATGCTAAGTCTTCCGATGAGGTAAAAGCGCGAACCGAGTCGTTACTTCAGGCGGTAAGCTTATTTAAGATCTAATTTTTTATTCAGGTTTTAAGACCTAAAAGGATGTTATCTGCTGCAGGTGAAGTTAGTTTAGCTAGATTCATCCGCAGCATTTTATTTGGGCATTACATTCGGAATAGATACTTAATACCAATCAGTATAAGGATGTGATCGATCAGTGAGAATTTAGCGCTTATGAGGGAATATCCTAAGTATGCTGAGAACATACAAGACCTTGTTGTTTGCAACGAGCGAAGGGCATAGTTGAACTAGGGTCAAACTCCTTGTTAACAACGCATCAAAAGTGCTAAAACTTGCCTGTTAGATTGGTTTTAGGGGCAGCAAATATCGCAGATACAAAAAATCCCCGCATTGCGAGGCTTTTTTGTGTGGTGCGCTAGGCACCCGCAGAATATGGTGCCCGAACCCGGAATCGAACCAGGGACACGAGGATTTTCAATCCTCTGCTCTACCGACTGAGCTATTCGGGCGACGGGGTGCATTAAAAAGCTTTTGCGCATTTGAGTCAACTAATTTTTTGAAAATAGTTGGTGAAAGCTCTCGTTTGGGTAACTTTTGCTCGAAATGATGGTTTTTAGATCAAAAGTGATTTTGGCGGATAATTAGAAATTGAAACTTGGTTTTTTGCCACTTTATACCAATTAGTAATGATCTATGATCTAATATGCGCACCAACCTTAACCCGTATTCCAAATTGAAAACTTATAGTGCCGAAGAGCTTTTAGCTTTATCTAGAGCAGAAAAAGAACCTCGTAAACGTATGCGATTACTTGCCGTCGCTCTCTTCCTCGAGGGAAATAATCGTACTGATGTCGCCTTGAGGCTCAAAGTTGCCCGCGCTAGCGTCAACGCTTGGGTAGCTAAGTATCTTGCCAACGGTATCAAAGGGTTGGATGCTAAGAAAAATAAGGGACGTGATAGCTACTTAACCTCAAGTCAAAAGCAGCAACTCAGTGCCTACATAGAGGAACAATGCTCGAGTGATTCAGGTGGAAGACTGACAGGTGATGCGATCCTAAAATATGTCAAATATCACTTTAATGTTGATTACCATCCAAACGCGATTTACAAATTACTGGAACAATTAGGTTTTAGTTGGATAACGAGTCGTTCAAAACATCCTAAGCAATCAATAGAAGTCCAAGAGGCTTTTAAAAAAGTTCCAACTGGAAACGATCCTTAACATCCCTGGTAGTGTGGCGCTTGAGCGAGTTGATATCTGGTTTCAAGATGAGGCCCGCTTCGGGCAGCAAAACACGACCACACGTTTATGGGCAAGAAAAGGCACTCGTCCTCGCGCTATACGCCAGCAACAGTTCGAATATGCGCATTTCTTTGGCGCTGTTTGTCCGCAAACAGGCGATACTGAAGCGATGATCGTTCCTTACCTAAGCAAAGACGTCATGCGTCAGCATCTATCACTGATAGCACAAAGGACAAAACCAGGTAGGCATGCCGTTGTTGTCATGGATGGTGCAGGTTGGCATACAGCAGATCTCGCAGATGAGTTTAACAACCTTAGCATCATCAAATTACCGCCATACTCCCCTGAACTAAATCCGATAGAGCAAGTATGGAGTTGGTTACGGCAGCATCATTTAGCTAATCGCAGCTTTCAAGGATACGATGATATCGTTGCAGCCTGCTCTGATGCTTGGAACAACTTCATTAGCGATACGAAAAGAGTGATGTCTTTATGTCGTAGAGAGTGGGCAATAATGACTAAGTATTAAGATGGAATGGTATTATAAGGACTAGGGACGACGAGAATAAAAAAGCTCCGCAGATGCGGAGCTTTTTTAGGATTACTTCAGCATGTCATTATCAGGGAAGTTAGTTTTCATCACCAACAATACATTATCTTTTAACTGCTGTTGCCCTAGTTCTTCATAAGCTGTTGCCATTATTTCTAATGCTCGCTCAGTTGATGGCGTACCAGGATATACCTCCATCACGGTTTGAGCTCTGACTGCTGCGGCGCTCCATGCATTCATCTTAATATAATATTCGGCAACCGTAATTGAATACTTCGCTAAACGATTTTTCAAAAATAACATACGTTTTTGCGCATCGGCAGCATATTTACTGTTAGGATAGGACTTTACCAAACGGTCAAAATCTTTAAAGGCATCTTGCGCTGCTTTGGGGTCTCTATCTGTCCTGTCAATGTTTAACATGTCATGAAACATATAATTATCTGACTGCATATTGACGAGTCCACGCATATAATAGACGTAATCTATATCTTTATGGGTCGGGTTTAAGCGGATGAAGCGGTCAATGTTGGCTATTCCTGACGCAGGATCATCAAGTTTATAGTATGCGTAGATCAGGTCTAATTGAACCTGAGTCTTATGTGGGCCGAACGGATAGCGAGAGTCTAAAGCTTCTAAAGAGCGAACTGCTTTGGTGTAGTTTCCTAGCTCCATTGATGTTCTTGCTTGAGAATAGAGCACTTCAGGTGACGATTTAGATAGTTGAATATCATCTTCAGGGCTACTACTACAGGCCGATAAGGCCAGTGATAACAAGGCTACTGCGGCGCCTTTGGCAAAATTATGCATACTTGAATTCGATTCTTTTAAGTTGTAGTTAAGAATTTTTCCATTTCAGGATAAAATAGAAACAATCCGATTGTAACAGATAGCACATTATTTTGGACCCCAAAAAGCGGGTACGGTTCCTATGACACAAGAGATTAATCTAAAAAGCGAGATAACAGCAACACAAACAGGTCAAAGATTGGATCAAACTTTGGCTGAATTGTTCCCTGATTATTCTCGTACACGCATTAAAGAGTGGATATTGACAGGTGCTGTCTATGTCGACGGTGTAGTACAAATTAAACCTAGAGAGAAGGTTCTCGAAGGACAAGAGATCGAGGTTGAAGCGACGCTGCAGGAAGAAACTAAAGCAGAAGCGCAAGATATCGCTCTCAATATTGTTTATGAAGACGATCATATTATCGTTATTAATAAGCAAGCGGGATTAGTGGTTCACCCCGGTGCAGGTAATAGTGATGGTACTTTGATGAATGCGCTACTGCATCATTGTCCGCAAATAGAGCTAGTACCTCGCGCGGGCATTGTTCATCGTCTCGATAAGGACACCACAGGATTGATGGTGGTCGCTAAAACTGTTGAGGCGCAAACGCATCTCGTTGCCGCGCTTCAAGCCCGTGAAATTGTGCGTGAGTATGAAGCGATCGTTCAGGGCGTGATTATCTCAGGTGGTACTGTCGATGCTCCTATCGATCGCCACCCGACGAAGCGAACTCATATGGCGGTGGTTCATAACGGTAAGCCTGCTGTGACGCATTATCGTGTTGCTGAGAAATTCCGTGCCCATACTCGTTTGAGACTGCGTCTAGAATCGGGACGTACGCACCAAATCCGTGTGCATATGGCGCATATTGGTCATGTGTTGGTCGGTGATCCTGTTTACGCAGGTCGTCCGCGTCCACCAAAAGGTGTGACCCCAGAGTTTTTTGATATCTATATGGGCTTTAAGCGTCAAGCACTCCACGCTGTAAGACTAGAGCTTGCACATCCATTTACCTTTGAGATTATGAGCTGGCAGGCACCGATACCTGATGATATGCATACCTTAACTCGGGCGTTACGTGAAGATACTAAAGCTAATCCATCGGATTACTAGTTCATAGGGTGACTCATGTCTCAAGCTGACTGGTTTGTACCAAAGGGCGTTAAGTTTGCTTTCACTGAACGAACTGGTGGGGTCAGTCAGCCGCCATTTGATAGTTTAAATTTCGGGACTCATGTCGGTGATCAACCGTCGTTAGTCCTGAAAAATCGCCAACGTCTATTGCAACAGCTTTCGTTATCGAGTGAGCCTGCTTGGCTAGAGCAAGTTCATGGGACTGAAGTGGTCAATCTAGATACGGATAGCAATAGAACGGCGGACGCCAGTTTTTGCCGTACGACCAATCATACATGTGTGGTCATGACTGCCGACTGCTTGCCGGTGTTGATTTGCGATAAATCGGCCACTCAAGTGGCCGCAGTACATGCAGGTTGGCGTGGTTTATGTGATGGCATTATTGAAAAAGCCGTTTCACTGTTTGATGTCGCTCCTAATGAACTTTGTGTTTATCTCGGGCCTTGTATTGGTGCTAACGCTTTTGAGGTGGGTGCTGAAGTTCGGCAGTTATTCATTGACAAACATCCACAATCAGAATCCTTTTTTATCCTGCGAGCTGGCAAATATCTTGCTGATCTTCAAGGCATCGCACGTTATCGCACTCAGTTAATGGGGGTGAATAATATCTATAATTTGCCACATTGTACCTATGAGCTCAAAGACCGTTACTTTTCTTATCGTCGAGAGCCTGTGACGGGACGAATGGCGTCTCTGATTTGGTTAGAAAAGTAGCAGTTTTTTATCGTTATTCTTCGCAAGTTGCTTGAATTAGGCAAAAAAGCCCCCATCTTTAAGTTAACAAAATACTGAAGGTAAACTTCATTCGTTAATTAGGAGGCTGTATGCGACTCGATCGTATGACCAATAAATTTCAGATAGCAATCTCCGATGCTCAATCGTTAGCGTTGGGGCGTGACCATCAGTTCATTGAACCTATTCATTTAATGATGGCATTGCTAAATCAAGATGGTGGTTCAATTCATCCATTATTAACTCAGGCGGGGATATCTGTTAGCACCCTGCGTTCTTCGCTTAGTCAAGAGTTAGAGCGCTTGCCGCAAATAGAGGGCACTGGCGGAGATGTTCAGCTATCTCAAGCATTAATTCGTTTATTGAATTTATGCGATAAATTAGCGCAGAAGCGCAAAGATAAGTTTATCTCTAGTGAGCTATTTGTTCTTGCTGCATTAGAGGGGAGCGATCCTCTCGCTCAATCGCTTAAAAAGGCTGGTGCAACCAAAGAGTTACTTGAACAGACGATACAGCAAGTTCGCTCTGGGAAAAATATTGACGATCCTAATGCCGAAGATCAGCGTCAAGCCCTTAAGAAATTTACCGTAGATCTTACCGAACGAGCCGAGCAAGGTAAACTTGATCCTGTTATTGGCCGTGATGACGAGATCCGCCGAACCATTCAGGTGCTTCAACGTCGAAGTAAGAACAATCCGGTATTAATTGGCGAACCCGGTGTGGGTAAAACCGCCATTGTAGAAGGGTTAGCTCAGCGTATTATTAATGGCGAAGTGCCAGAAGGTATTAAGAATAAGCGGGTGCTTTCACTCGACATGGGGTCGTTAGTCGCAGGCGCAAAATATCGCGGTGAATTTGAAGAGCGCTTGAAAGCTGTGCTCAATGAGCTTGCTCAAGAAGAGGGTCAAGTGATCCTGTTTATCGATGAGCTGCATACTATGGTTGGCGCAGGTAAAAGTGACGGCGCCATGGATGCAGGCAATATGCTTAAACCTGCCTTAGCAAGGGGTGATCTTCATTGCGTCGGTGCGACAACTCTCGATGAGTACCGCAAGTATATTGAAAAAGATGCGGCCCTTGAGCGTCGATTCCAAAAGGTTCTGGTTGAAGAGCCCAATGTTGAAGATACTATCGCCATATTGCGTGGCCTAAAAGAGCGGTATGAATTGCATCATCACGTTGAAATTACCGATCCTGCAATCGTTGCCGCGGCCAGTATGTCTCATCGCTATATTTCCGATCGAAAACTGCCTGATAAAGCGATCGATTTAATCGATGAAGCGGCATCGAGTATTCGTATTCAGATTGACTCTAAACCAGAGCCATTAGATAGACTCGAGCGCCGTGCTATTCAGCTTAAACTTGAAGAGCAAGCTTTAAGTAAAGAAGCTGACGAAGGTAGTTTACGTCGCTTAAGTATTTTGCGTAGTGAATTGAGAGAGGTCGAAGCAAAAGCTGCCGAGTTAAATGAGATTTGGCATACCGAGAAAGCGGCGCTAGCGGGAACTCAGCATATTAAATCTGATTTAGAGCAAGCAAGAATGGATCTAGAAGTCGCTCGACGCGCAGGTGATCTCACCCGCATGTCTGAGTTGCAATATGGTCGAATTCCAGAGCTCGAAAAGCAACTCGATTTGGCATCTCAAGCAGAAATGCAAGATATGACATTACTACGCAATAAAGTGACTGATGTAGAAATTGCTGAGGTGCTTTCAAAGGCGACAGGTATCCCCGTGTCTAAAATGCTTGAAGGTGAAAAAGAAAAACTACTTCACATGGAAGATGCATTGCATACTCGAGTGATAGGTCAAAATGAGGCTGTTGATTCGGTGGCGAACGCAATTCGTCGTAGCCGTGCAGGACTTGCCGATCCTAATCGTCCAATTGGATCGTTTTTGTTTCTTGGCCCCACTGGGGTTGGTAAGACTGAGCTTTGTAAATCCTTAGCTAAGTTCCTGTTCGATACAGAAACCGCGATGATCCGAATTGATATGTCTGAGTTTATGGAAAAACACTCAGTATCTCGTTTAGTTGGTGCGCCTCCTGGTTATGTCGGTTACGAAGAAGGTGGATATTTGACTGAAGCGGTTAGACGTAAGCCTTATTCGGTGATCCTGCTTGATGAGGTAGAGAAAGCACACCCTGATGTGTTCAACATTCTGTTGCAGGTGCTTGATGATGGCCGACTCACTGATGGGCAGGGACGTACGGTCGATTTCCGTAATACCGTTGTGATCATGACATCGAACTTAGGTTCGGACATTATTCAAGAACGTTTCGGAGTAGCGACCTATGCCGAAATGAAAGCTGAAGTCATGAATGTTGTGACCCATAGCTTTAGACCTGAGTTTCTTAATCGTGTCGATGAAAGTGTGGTGTTCCATCCATTAGAGGCTGAGCACATAGCTCACATTGCTGAGATTCAAATGGATAACCTCCGAGCTCGCTTAGCTGAGAAGGATTTTGAACTTCAAGTTAGTGAAGCAGCGATAGCGCTTATTGCGCAGGCGGGATTCGATCCTGTCTATGGTGCACGTCCACTGAAGCGCGCATTGCAACAAGAGGTAGAAAATCCATTGGCGCAAAAAATACTTAGCGGACAACTTATACCGGGTAAACCGATTAAAGTAGAAAGCGCTGGTGGCGAGTTAGCTTTCAGCCAGTAAGCATTGATCGCTTTTATTATAAGACGTGGCGTTAATGATGTTGTTCTCGCGAATTAACACTAAGTTTGCAAGTTCAATAGACCCAATTAAAGGTTCGAATTTCCATTTTGGATTCGAACCTTTTTCGTTTGTAGTGTAATACGCGATTTGCGGTAAGGTCGAAAATCGACTAGTTTGCAAGGAGTCGTTGTTAATTTGATTTCAATGCATTGAAGGAGTAATGGATGAAAATAAAATTAGTCATAGTATCAACCCTAACCTTGATAATGTTTGGTTGCAGTTCATCATCGCAGCCTCCTAAGACCGATGATGGATACATTGGTGTCGGTAACGTTGAGTATGATAGCCTTTATCATTATGGTTATAACATTGGCTGCCGTAGTGCGGGTATGGTTAAGCGCGATACCAGTCTTGGCAGTGTTGAATCGATGAAAGATGATGTACTCGATGGGTTGAGTGAGTTTGATAGAGGCTGGGATGCTGGCACAACAGCATGCCAAGATGGGATCAGCCACTCTATGTATACTGTTAAGTAAAGGTTCAAAAAACAGACTCGTTAGAGTCTGTTTTTATATTTAGTTAATATGGAAACTATTTCACACAGAATAATCGAATTCGTTCTTTTTGAGATGCAATTTGAGCTTGCCTATCTTCCTCTGTCATTCTTTCCATCTCACCACTTTGTTCATTTTTTCGAGTTAATCGAGTATGGGTTTCAAGTACGTTAAGCTGATGTTTGGCGCTGTCACATATCATTTGGGCTTGCTCTTTATCTTTACTTTTTATTTTAGTAGCAGCGGCCTCTAACTCTGTTTTCTTAGGTTCAATGGGTTTAGAGCTCTTTGGTGAGACTGAACCAACCTTTTTGGGTTCAATATCTTCACTGTAGAGTTTTTCTGTATGTTTTTCTGGTGGCATTTCTTGACTATAGTGAGTTACACCATTTTCATCCACCCACTTGTAAATGGTTGTCGCGAAAACTGTTGGGCTTAACAACACTATAAATAACAACGTATAGTAACTTTTCCTCGTCATGATACCGTCCATATATTTTTAATAAGCAATAGTAGCTGTTATATCTCAAATTAAAGTCAAGCATGTATCAATGTTCAGACCATTGACCAAAATACGAGCGTCAAATCTGTGTTATGTTTTATTTAGTCAAGATAACTCTGCCTTTCATTATATGCAAAATTTAAACAAACAGGCGGCTAAGAGCCGCGGAATCTACCTACTTCCCAATTTATTGACAACTGCAGGGCTGTTTTCTGGGTTTTATGCGGTTATCGCATCGATGAATGATCATTTTGAAGCCGCAGCTATCGCTATCTTTGTTGCTATGTTATTCGATGGGTTAGATGGTCGGATTGCAAGGATGACTAATACCCAAAGTTCATTTGGTGCCGAATATGACAGCATGGCAGATATGGTTTCATTTGGAATGGCGCCGGCTTTGATTGCGTATAACTGGGGACTAGCCGAACTAGGTAAAGTGGGTTGGCTGGCCGCTTTTATTTATTGTGCAGGTGCAGCGCTAAGGTTGGCGCGCTTTAATACTCAGGTTGGTGTAGCTGATAAACGCTATTTTCAAGGCCTGGCAAGTCCGGCTGCTGCTGCGATTATTGCTGGGGCGATCTGGACTGGTACATATTATGAGATTACGGGAGGGCAAATAAGTTATCTGCTATTGCTACTTACTGGGGGCATAGGTCTATTAATGGTCAGTAACTTCCGCTACTACTCCTTTAAAGACTATGACTGGCGAAGTAAGGTTAATTTTATCGTGATACTTTCTTTCGTCGGGCTGTTCGTTATAGTGTCGGTCCAACCTGCAACAATATTATTTTCTGCATTTTTACTATACGCACTATCGGGGCCAATCCATACCATACGTAGTATTAAGAAGCTTAAAGTCAGTCATGTGGTTGGCGATGATGACGATGTTGATTTTGTTCCTTCTTCTGATGTCGTTGAAAAAGCTCCTCAACAGGAAAAGCGGGAGCATAAGACCACGTCGCGTCCAAACGATCCCCTCTGAGCATGTCTGAGTATGTCTGAGTATGATAGTTGCTAAATGTTTAAATAGATTTTTGGCAGAGTTGTAATTTGTGTGCCAAACTTATTCTCCCGTTCAGACTTACACATATTTATTAGCTTGAAGCTGGATAAGGTGACGAGATAAGACGGGATAAATTGAGTTACGTTGTGTCTACGTTGTGTCATTGTGTTGTTATCGTTATTTTTTATGTGTGAATCTATTGGGTTTACATTGTTTTGTTTGAAAATTGAGCTGTCATTTGCTTTTATTAAAAAAGCGCTTGCGCCCATCCGAGAACTCCCTATAATGCGCATCCACTGACACGGCACAGCAGGCCAACGAGTTAGCGACAAGCTAGATTGTATGGGACTTGTAGCGGTGTTAGGGATTCAAAAAGCGTAAGCGATTTGAATTCGGTGATAGCGCTTTTAAGGGCTTCAAATGATGATGACTGTTTAACAAATCATCGCTTGAAAAACTTCTTAAAATTAGCACTTGACGCCAACAACGGGAAGTGTAGAATACGCATCCCTAAGCCAACGACCTAGCGTCAACGGCGGCTAAATGAACGCGTTAAAACGTCATATTAGCCACGCTCTTTAACAAGATGAAACAAGAAATCTGTGTGGACACTCACAGGTGTTGAGTTATTCGAAATTGCTTTTCTGTCTTCGGATGTAAAGCAATCAAAAATTTTACTCAATGTAAGATGAGTGTTCATAGCAATATGTACAACATGTTAGAGATTCTTCCGAGTCTTTAATGTGGAATCAGAATTCATTGAGCCGAAGCTTTTAGCTTCAACAAAACTTTAATTGAAGAGTTTGATCATGGCTCAGATTGAACGCTGGCGGCAGGCCTAACACATGCAAGTCGAGCGGTAACAGGAATTAGCTTGCTAATTTGCTGACGAGCGGCGGACGGGTGAGTAATGCCTAGGGAACTGCCCAGTCGAGGGGGATAACAGTTGGAAACGACTGCTAATACCGCATACGCCCTACGGGGGAAAAGAGGGGACCTTCGGGCCTTCTGCGATTGGATGTACCTAGGTGGGATTAGCTAGTTGGTGAGGTAATGGCTCACCAAGGCGACGATCCCTAGCTGTTCTGAGAGGATGATCAGCCACACTGGGACTGAGACACGGCCCAGACTCCTACGGGAGGCAGCAGTGGGGAATATTGCACAATGGGCGCAAGCCTGATGCAGCCATGCCGCGTGTGTGAAGAAGGCCTTCGGGTTGTAAAGCACTTTCAGCGAGGAGGAAAGCTTAAGCGTTAATAGCGTTTAGGTGTGACGTTACTCGCAGAAGAAGGACCGGCTAACTTCGTGCCAGCAGCCGCGGTAATACGAGGGGTCCAAGCGTTAATCGGAATTACTGGGCGTAAAGCGTACGCAGGCGGTTTGTTAAGCGAGATGTGAAAGCCCCGGGCTCAACCTGGGAACTGCATTTCGAACTGGCAGACTAGAGTCTTGTAGAGGGGGGTAGAATTTCAGGTGTAGCGGTGAAATGCGTAGAGATCTGAAGGAATACCGGTGGCGAAGGCGGCCCCCTGGACAAAGACTGACGCTCATGTACGAAAGCGTGGGGAGCAAACAGGATTAGATACCCTGGTAGTCCACGCCGTAAACGATGTCTACTCGGAATTTGGTGTCTTGAACACTGGGTTCTCAAGCTAACGCATTAAGTAGACCGCCTGGGGAGTACGGCCGCAAGGTTAAAACTCAAATGAATTGACGGGGGCCCGCACAAGCGGTGGAGCATGTGGTTTAATTCGATGCAACGCGAAGAACCTTACCTACTCTTGACATCCACAGAATTTGGTAGAGATACCTTAGTGCCTTCGGGAACTGTGAGACAGGTGCTGCATGGCTGTCGTCAGCTCGTGTTGTGAAATGTTGGGTTAAGTCCCGCAACGAGCGCAACCCTTATCCTTATTTGCCAGCACGTAATGGTGGGAACTTTAGGGAGACTGCCGGTGATAAACCGGAGGAAGGTGGGGACGACGTCAAGTCATCATGGCCCTTACGAGTAGGGCTACACACGTGCTACAATGGCAAGTACAGAGGGTTGCAAAGCCGCGAGGTGGAGCTAATCTCACAAAGCTTGTCGTAGTCCGGATTGGAGTCTGCAACTCGACTCCATGAAGTCGGAATCGCTAGTAATCGTGGATCAGAATGCCACGGTGAATACGTTCCCGGGCCTTGTACACACCGCCCGTCACACCATGGGAGTGGGCTGCACCAGAAGTAGATAGCTTAACCTTCGGGAGGGCGTTTACCACGGTGTGGTTCATGACTGGGGTGAAGTCGTAACAAGGTAGCCCTAGGGGAACCTGGGGCTGGATCACCTCCTTACCTATACGACTAACTTAATGTTTGTTGAGTGTTCACACAGATAACTTGTTCTTGTTAGAGCAGGTGGCACGTCTTAACGGCGATGCTTGTTCTTTAAAAATTTGGAAAGCTGATAGTGTTGATGTGAAAGGGACTGTAATTACTTACATTGTAGGTGGTTATGGTTTGTAGCATTGACGCGAAAATTAAAATTGAGTTCTCAAACACTTAAATCAAGTGCCGAATCATTACCTTTAATTAGGATGATGATTCATGAGTATTCTTTTGGCGAAAGTAAACACCATTAGTTACGATACAACGTCCGAGCTTACCCGCTTGGATAGGATGTGATTTGTAGACATTAGTTTATGAAACTCATTTGGGTTGTATGGTTAAGTGACTAAGCGTATACGGTGGATGCCTTGGCAGTCAGAGGCGATGAAGGACGTAGTAACTTGCGAAAAGCGTTGGCGAGCTAGTAACAAGCATTTGAGCTAACGATGTCCGAATGGGGAAACCCGGCAGCATAAGCTGTCATCATTAAGTGAATACATAGCTTAATGAGGCGAACGAGGGGAACTGAAACATCTAAGTACCCTCAGGAAAAGAAATCAACCGAGATTCCCCTAGTAGCGGCGAGCGAACGGGGATTAGCCCTTAAGCGTAGAGGGTGTTAGTGGAATGTGTTGGAAAGCACAGCGGCACAGGGTGATAGCCCCGTACATGAAAACTAACTTTACGTGAAAACGAGTAGGACGGGACACGTGACATCTTGTCTGAACATGGGGGGACCATCCTCCAAGGCTAAATACTCCTGACTGACCGATAGTGAACCAGTACCGTGAGGGAAAGGCGAAAAGAACCCCTGTGAGGGGAGTGAAATAGAACCTGAAACCGTATACGTACAAGCAGTGGGAGCGGTTCTTGAGACCGTGACTGCGTACCTTTTGTATAATGGGTCAGCGACTTACATTTTGTAGCGAGGTTAAGCGAATAGCGGAGCCGTAGGGAAACCGAGTGTTAACTGCGCGTTTAGTTGCAAGGTGTAGACCCGAAACCCGGTGATCTAGCCATGGGCAGGTTGAAGGTTGAGTAACATCAACTGGAGGACCGAACACACGTATGTTGAAAAATGCGGTGATGACTTGTGGCTGGGGGTGAAAGGCCAATCAAACCGGGAGATATCTGGTTCTCCTCGAAAGCTATTTAGGTAGCGCCTCGAGCGAATACCATTGGGGGTAGAGCACTGTTAAGGCTAGGGGGTCATCCCGACTTACCAACCCTTTGCAAACTCCGAATACCAATGAGTACTACTCGGGAGACACACGGCGGGTGCTAACGTCCGTCGTGAAAAGGGAAACAACCCAGACCATCAGCTAAGGTCCCAAAGTTATTGCTAAGTGGGAAACGATGTGGGAAGGCTTAGACAGCTAGGATGTTGGCTTAGAAGCAGCCATCATTTAAAGAAAGCGTAATAGCTCACTAGTCGAGTCGGCCTGCGCGGAAGATTTAACGGGGCTAAGCAATACACCGAAGCTATGGGTACTAGCGCTTGCGCTAGTGCGGTAGAGGAGCGTTCTGTAAGCCGTTGAAGGTGAAGGGGTAACCCACGCTGGAGGTATCAGAAGTGCGAATGCTGACATGAGTAACGATAATGGGGGTGAAAAACCCCCACGCCGAAAGACCAAGGGTTCCTGTCCAATGTTAATCAGGGCAGGGTGAGTCGACCCCTAAGGCGAGGCCGAAAGGCGTAGTCGATGGGAAACAGGTTAATATTCCTGTACTTCTGCTAACTGCGATGGAGAGACGGAGAAGGCTAGGCTAGCGCGGCGTTGGTTGTCCGCGTTTAAGGCAGTAGGTGGTGCACTTAGGCAAATCCGGGTGCACATACACTGAGAGTTGATGACGAGGTTCTACGGAACTGAAGTAGTTGATGCCATGCTTCCAGGAAAATCTTCTAAGCTTCAGGTTAGCAGGAATCGTACCCCAAACCGACACAGGTGGTTGGGTAGAGAATACCAAGGCGCTTGAGAGAACTCGGCTGAAGGAACTAGGCAAAATGGTACCGTAACTTCGGGAGAAGGTACGCTCCTGTTGGTGATGAGACTTGCTCTCTAAGCTGACGGGAGTCGCAGATACCAGGTGGCTGCAACTGTTTATCAAAAACACAGCACTGTGCAAACTCGCAAGAGGAAGTATACGGTGTGACGCCTGCCCGGTGCCGGAAGGTTAATTGATTGGGTTATCTTCGGAGAAGCTCATGATCGAAGCCCCGGTAAACGGCGGCCGTAACTATAACGGTCCTAAGGTAGCGAAATTCCTTGTCGGGTAAGTTCCGACCTGCACGAATGGCGTAATGATGGCCACGCTGTCTCCAGCCGAGACTCAGTGAAGTTGAAATTGCGGTGAAGATGCCGTATACCCGCGGCTAGACGGAAAGACCCCGTGAACCTTTACTATAGCTTGGCACTGAACATTGACCCTACATGTGTAGGATAGGTGGGAGACTTAGAAGCAGGAACGCCAGTTCTTGTGGAGTCAACCTTGAAATACCACCCTTGTAGTGTTGATGTTCTAACTCTGGCCCCTGAATCGGGGTTGAGGACAGTGCCTGGTGGGTAGTTTGACTGGGGCGGTCTCCTCCCAAAGAGTAACGGAGGAGCACGAAGGTTGGCTAAGTACGGTCGGACATCGTACGGTTAGTGCAATGGCATAAGCCAGCTTAACTGCGAGACATACACGTCGAGCAGGTACGAAAGTAGGTCATAGTGATCCGGTGGTTCTGAATGGAAGGGCCATCGCTCAACGGATAAAAGGTACTCCGGGGATAACAGGCTGATACCGCCCAAGAGTTCATATCGACGGCGGTGTTTGGCACCTCGATGTCGGCTCATCACATCCTGGGGCTGAAGTCGGTCCCAAGGGTATGGCTGTTCGCCATTTAAAGTGGTACGCGAGCTGGGTTCAGAACGTCGTGAGACAGTTCGGTCCCTATCTGCCGTGGGCGTTGGATGATTGAAGGGAGCTGCTCCTAGTACGAGAGGACCGGAGTGGACGAACCGCTGGTGTTCGGGTTGTCATGCCAATGGCATTGCCCGGTAGCTACGTTCGGAATCGATAACCGCTGAAAGCATCTAAGCGGGAAGCGAGCCCTAAGATGAGTCATCCCTAGAGCTTTAAGCTCTCTAAAGGGCCGTAGGAGACTACTACGTTGATAGGCAAGGTGTGTAAGCGTTGTGAGGCGTTGAGCTAACTTGTACTAATGACCCGTGAGGCTTAACCATACAACCCAAAAGGGTTTCTAACTAAGTGAATACTTAGCGAAAGAATACCGCACTTGATTTAGTGTGACTCAATTTTAAACAGCTTTTCAAATTTCCAATTTTGTCTGGAAACCATAGCATTGTGGCACCACCTGATCCCATCCCGAACTCAGAAGTGAAACGCAATCGCGCCGATGGTAGTGTGGGGTCTCCCCATGTGAGAGTAGGTCATTTCCAGGCGCCTAATACGAGAAAGCCCGCTACGATGTAGCGGGCTTTTTTGTTTCTAAAACCTACCTCTTAAGGTGTTGACTCAGTTTGACGGACTGAAGAGTAATAAGCGGCGACAGCGGCGATATCTTCAGCGGTTAAATTACTTGCGACTTCAGTCATTAATCCACCGTCATCGTTTTTACGATTGCCACTTTGCCATGCGTTTAGCTGTGCTTCAATATAACCGCTACTTTGGCCTATTAAAGCTGGAATGGCTGGAGGAAGTCCTATTCCTCTTGGCCCATGACAGTTGGCACAGGCAACAAGTTGGCGAGCAATATCCCCATTTTCGGCTAGTTGTTCTCCAGCTGCATAGATTGCGGGATCGACAACAGCTGGCTTGGTTAAATTAGGCGTAGGAAGGCTGGCGTAATAAGCCGATACGTTCAGTATTTGTTGATCATTTAATCCAGCTGCCATAGGTTGCATTAACGCTTGCTGACGTTTACCAGACTTAAAATCTTCTAACTGTTTACGTAAATAATATTGGCTTGAACCTGCTAGGCGAGGAAAGTTGCTAATACCCATGCCTTCACCGTTGGCACCGTGACATGTCATGCATGGTGCAACGGCTCCTCCACCTTGATTAGCTATAGTTTTACCTGCATTGATATCAGCCGTCAGCTGTGTTGCAGCCATTAATGGCAACATGACTGCGCTAGATGCAATCATTATACAGGCTTTAAAGATGTGTTTTTTCATCATAATGATACCAATGGTCCGGGTGATTTTAGGTACTTGGTGGTTAGCGCTTCGGCGGCGCGGTATGTTAGCGCGCCTAATGTGCCTGTTGGGTTGTAACTTCCATTGTGAGCAAAAGCTGATGCTCCCACCACAAAAACATTTGAGACATCCCAGCATTGGAGGTATGTATTAACCGCGCTTGTTTTGGGGTCTGCCCCCATCACCGCGCCTCCGCAATTATGAGTCGATTGATATATATTGCTATCAAAAGGCCCTTTTCGAGGACTAGCAACCACTTGTTTCCCCCCCATAGCCTTCCCTATTTGTTCTAGTTTACTGGTGATATAAGCCGACATTTTTATATCGTTCTCTGTAAAGTCGAATGTCATTCTTAACAAGGGTTGACCCCAAGCGTCTTTGTAGGTCGGGTCAAGATCAAGGTAGTTTGTTGGCGTGGGCATGGACGAACCATGTGCACCAATTTTTACCGTATGATTGTAATATTTCAGCATGGCTTGCTTGAACGCTTTCCCCCAACTAGGTGTTCCAGGGGGAACCGGATGAAAACCAATGGGTTGCCCATTAGTTATATTGGAATAAAGATAAGCGCCACCGATAAAACCGAGTTCTGAATGATCGAAGTTATCGCCTGAAAACTCGTCAATTACTGACATTGTTGAGCCCGATGCCATAAATGGATTAATTCGAATATCGTCATCGAAGAATACTTGGGCGCCACTAATGGTTTGATAGGTGTAATTTCGCCCTACAACGCCTTTTTGCGTTTTAGGATCGTAGGGTTTACCAATACCGGATAACAACATCATGCGTACATTATTTAGTGAGAACATACTCATAATCACTAATTTTGCCGGTTGGAATATTTCTTCTCCAGCCGCATTGATATACGTCACTCCCGTTGCTTTTTTACCTTGTTTATCAAGTTGTACTTTCTGAACTTGGGCATGGGTTCTGAGTTCAAAAAGATCGCTTTTTAATAGTACGGGTAAAATTGTTGTTTGTGGGCTAGCTTTGGCTTTATGTTCACACCCAAATCGTTCACAAAAACCACACATTACGCAAGCTTCCATGGTTAATCCTAGCGGGTTGGTATAACGCTGCGATATGGTGCAAGAGGGCATTGGAAATGGTTTATATCCTAGTTTTTCTGCGGCTTTAGAAAATAAGCTGCAGGCATAGGTTTGTTTCATGGGCTTATTTGGGTATTCCGTTGATCTTGGTGCTTCAAATGGGTTGCCACCCGGCTGAATTTTTCCTTGAATATTCCCCGCTTTACCGCTGGCTCCATAGAGGTTTTCGAACCGTGTATAATGAGGCTCAAGGTCTGCATAGGTGACCCCCCAATCTTGGATTGACAGCGCAGGATCAATAAAATCTTTGCCATAACGTTTTTCAATGTGTGATTTCAGTATGAAATCAGCTTCTTGAAAACGCCAAATATTACCATTCCAATGAACTGCTGAGCCGCCTAACCCTGTACCTGGAAGAAATGCCTGCCAGCGTCTAATGGGTAAAGCGGTTTGGGTAGTGTTATTTCTGAGTGTCACCGCTTCATTTTGTGCACTTTGCATCAATCCTTTGCGAACAGAATATTTAAGCTCATCGTGCATGGCTGGCGCTTGAAAGTCAGGCACTGTATTTCGAGCAGCTCCTCGCTCTAATCCAACTACTTTTTGTCCTGCTTTGGTTAATTCATGTGCAATAATTGAACCGCTCATACCGACACCAATGACAACGACATCAACGGCTTCTAGTGTTTTTGCCATGGGTTATTCTCCCTTCCCTGAGTGTGACATATTGTGTTTTGGGGCATTTGCCATGCTAATTGGATTTGAGGTTCTTGAATCTAAATTTATGCCATGTTTATCAGCTAGGTCGTACCACGACGCATAGGCTCCTGGAAAGCCGATGGCTTTCCAACCAACCATATCTTTATTGCCACCATAGCTAGGGTCGGCTAAAAAACCTTCGATAGTATTTTGTAATAACATTGAGAAAAAGGTTGCTGAAGGAACGCCATCTAAATCCAATGAACCCGATTCTAACTTGGTTAAATAGGCATCTTGTTGAGCTGGTGCCATTTGATCAAAGGGGGTATTAGCTTCATTTAGTTGCTTATTGATGGCTGTTAGCGCAGTGCGGTACAGCTCTGATGGTGTGAATTTAAGTTGATAGCCTTGTTCAGGAGTGCCCGGTGTCCAAGGGCCACTGATGTACATATCAGAGCCACCTCCCCAAGGACCAGCCAATGCTTTATCGATGAAGTTGGTAACATCGGCTTCTAGTGCGCCAGGTGAGTCTGCTTCAGAAGGGATAAGTCTCGCGGTGGCAGCCGTAAGAAAAGTGACTTCAGCAGGATGTAAAAAAATATATTGTGGTAATTTTGTCTCGTGTTGAGGTTGGCTATCCGCGAAAGCAGTGTTAGCGGTAACGGCTGCACCGACAGCAGTACTTGCGGCGATTAAACCTGCTGCTTTAAATAGGGTACGCCTTCCTATGTCAACCGATTCTTCTGTAACTTCAATACCTGTTTTGCTTTTTGTCATAGTGTCACTTTCTCCATGTGTAACTCTCTATTTTTGAATAAAATAGATTTAGTTGTTCTTACTGAACTGACCTGAAGTGTATGACATAAATGAAGTATGTGACAGAAATGAGGTGGTTATCCTCCTATTTTAATCGCAGTTAGAAGTAGACGTTAGGCAGCCATCAGTGGTGGCCCATTAAACTATCGCGAACCGGCAATTTAAACGACAGTTACAGTTAAAATTTAACCAAGTTAAACACATCACGCTTGAGGTTCATCACTGCGATTTACTTGAATGTTCAGCTGGAATGGATAAGTTATTTGGCTTTTAAAAGATTCCAATGATTAACTTGGCTGAAAATGCTTCAGTTAGCGGTTTTTGTTGAAAAAGAGCTTTACCTTTGTCAGTGGTTTTTGCATAATGCCCCACGTCAACAGGGGTGTAGTTCCAATTGGTAGAACAGCGGTCTCCAAAACCGATGGTTGCGGGTTCGAGTCCTGCCACCCCTGCCAAATTTAGAAGGCCTAGCAGAAATGCTAGGCCTTTGTCTTTTCTGGTTTTTTTAAATTCTTTACTTTTTAGCTCTCGCAAAGCAAGGTGGGTATTCGTCATGATACTGTTTCAAGCTTTGAGCTAAATCCAGACTCGACTAAAAAAATTAGAAACACTGTTTGAGATCTTATCTGCATTAAACTTAGCGCTAGATATAAAGGTTAGAGATCCACAGCGGTTAGATGAACATCAATATGATAATACTACTGTGCGCAACCAAGGATGGAAGGGGAGTTGCTGTGGCTAGTCGTACTTAATATCGAATAATCGCCTTACCACTATAGTTAAACTAGTAAGCCGAAAACCCGATAAAAGCTATTACTTCGATGAGACTTTGTTGCGTAATTCTGACAGAAAACCTAATTGTCTGAAATTGAGCTGCTCTTATACAACATACTGAGTTTCAGGCATACCAAGCCCTGTAAGCTTGTTCAGCGCTTTAATCATGGCGTAAAGTTTCACCAACCTGAGCATTGTAATTTCTCAGGCTTAACTTCCCACCTAGCAACTGCTTCACTCGATACATGGCTGTTTCTGATATAGTGTTTTCAAAGTAACAACACCGGCTAAATGCCGGTGTTGTTACAGCTGCTTTATTTGAGCATCTGCTCTGGATGGATCACTTGCGCCCGATAACCTGTAGCAAACATATCATGGCTATTAATGTCGATACGCACCGCTGGCTCGGTCTCACCATATCTGTGTTCAACCAAAATGGAATGCACCTTACCAGTGGTATCATCGAGCTTCATATTGCCATAGCCGCCGCCAAGGCCAAATAAACCTGCTGAGGCAAAATAGCTTAATATGCTGTCTTTATCGGCTTGATATTTAACAATTGAAGTTACCGGGGAATAGCCTTTGTATCCCAGCTCATCCTTACCATAGTGCCATACTTGTTCCACGGTCATTTTGTCTTCATCAATCTTATATTCTACTGCGCGAGAATACTTACTGGTGGCAAACATAGGCTGAGCGAGATGACGCCCATCGCCATTATCAAATACGGTCCAGGTTCCCTTTTCATCAACCTTATAAGCAGTGTGTGGCGTATATACAAAATCAAATTCGCTCCCATTACACATGCCACGTGTGGTGCAGCTGATTACTTTGCCATTAGCATCAACGGGGGTTAATAGTTTAGTGGCTAATGAATCATTCCAGTTTTGGGGTGGACTGAGGATCCACTTAACTTGCTTGTCGCGACCAATTTTAATCACTGCCGATTGATGTCGAGAACTAATGACAATACTGTCATCTATGGGGTCATAGTCAATTGAGTTAACATGTGCCCAGTTGCGGCCAGTTTCTACGCCATGGATATCACCCATAGGTGCATTACGCAGCTCGGTCGCCGATGCCTGTTTGCCTTCTTGCTCAATATTTATGTTTAAGCACACAGCGCCTGCGTCTAACGACAGTAATGCCGCGTCGCGCATAGGGTCGAGAATTTGGTTTAAATCCCAGTAATCGACCAGTTTGCCGTTAGTATCTACTTCGATGATATGATCTCGTACAGTATTAACTAATAGGCCATCTGGGCGTCGGTAATCTTTAGCCGCCACGCGTAATAAAAAATTTCCATTTTCTATTTGAATCCCTTCATGGGATGCATCAATAAAATTCCCAGGCAGACGATGAGATGAAATCATTCGTCCCATTAGCGTCATTTGTTTCCACGTTTGGCCTTGTACCCACACCATATTGCCTTCAGCGGTGATATTCATGCCCATGGCATAACCTGCACCATCAAAGCGGCTTGAATCATGTGTGGTGTAGGGATTCATAAACCAGCGAATATCGCCTGCTGTATCGATAATAAAAAAGCCGGGCTTAGCATCCCAAGCAAAGGCTCCTGGTGCGGTGGGATTGTTATGCATTAAGGGAGATGATTTCCCGTCAGGATTGGTCCAGTTAAGAAAATACAACCTGTCTTTAAAGTCAGCTGCTACTTTTTTTACCTCAACTAACGGCGCTTTAGCCCATTGACCTTCTGAAAAGCCCATGTCGACATCTGGGGTCATTAATTGATAATCATGTTGTTTTTGTTTTCCGTCTTCTTGCCAGCTGATGGTGAATTTATTCAAATGATCTGGGTACAAGCCAAAAATAGGTACACCACCTTCATCCATAATACGCATATCTGCAACGGCATAGGTAATATCGACGCCCAGTTCACCTTTTTTATGGATCTTAACCTTAACATCTGAGATTGAGTGGCCATCTAGGGTTAACAATGCTGTTAGTGGGGCATTTTCGTAAGGGTTATGAATAATATAGCCTAGGGGCGAACCACTGACAGGCATGGGTTTCATGCCTGTCATATTTGCTTGTACAACTAAGGCACAACTGCTGGTCATCAAGATCAACAATAGTGATAATGTCTTCCACATAATTAACTCTCTCAAATTATTTTCGCGCCAGTATAATCCCGCCCCAAGGGATAGCAGCTTAACGACAATACAATCGTTGGCTGGATCACAGTTGGCTGGCTAAAAATGCGAAGGTTATCGTGTTACAGTATGCGATATCGACTCATTTCTGGTCTCGTGTGGCTAAACTTGCATTTAAATGGTCTGAGTTTTTTGAATGAAATGACTAGAGAGAAAATATGCAGGATGACTAACAGTAATAGTAACTGTTGCGGGGCCTGGCAGATTCTAGATAAGTCGTTCAAAAATGAACGGCTTTTTGCTTTTCTAAGCTTTATCATTTCACTCAGCCTCCCTGATTATTTACGTACAGTGACATAGGTAGTGCCAAGGGGTATCCTTATGGCGATGATTTTTGTCGGGAGGCGACTTGGAAAGAAGTGCATATTTAGATGCTATGGACATTACCCGTTGGGTGGAAAAAGGTGCTGATATCCCCCTTTACCCCATCTTGGTAGACAGGGGCGCAAGGGTTTCAGCCGAGCACCCTATTATACGCCAAGTGTTGACACTCTTTCCTGAACAGGAAAAGCAGGTGGTCATCAGCGATACCTTGAGCGGTACTAAAGAGGTATTTTGGGATATGCGCAGTGTCAGATTACCTAAGGTGTCTTGTGTCATTAGCTCGGCGCCTTTGGCGGTTTTAGAGCAGCAAAGCAAGGCCAAGCGTGCTTTGTGGCAGGCGATATGGGAGGTAAATGCCCAATGACCTTAGCGCTGAAAACCCTTAATCGAGAACAGGCTCCGCTTTTACATGAGCTGGAGAGCGTCTGTCATCGTTTCCCTATGTCTTTGACCAACCTAGAGACCTGTTTTGGGCGTTTCTACCATGTCATCGGTCTCTTGGATGGTGAGGAACTCATCGGGTTTGCCATTTTGCATCAACTCTTTGAAGATGCCACGTTGATGGATATCTGTGTCAGCCCCACTTCTCAGGGACAAGGTTTAGGCAAGCGTCTCACGGAGGCATTAATCGAGCTGGCAGCGACCCAAGGCGCCGAACGTATGATGTTGGAAGTAAGGGCCTCTAATGAACGGGCTATCGCCTTATATCGCCAAATGGGCTTTGTTCAGACAGGGATGCGCCCTAACTATTACCAGCTGGAACAGGGTAAAGAGGATGCCATCTTGATGGAGCTCTTGTTTTAGATTGATTTAAAAAAATAGCGCCAAATGGCGCTATTTTATATTGAGTCTATGGAGACTTACTTAACTTCTTTTCCCTGAGCCTGTAGGTCGGCATGGTAGCTAGAGCGTACCATAGGGCCACAGGCTGCATGGGTAAAGCCAATCTCTTCAGCGAACTCTCTCAGTTCATCAAACTCAGCTGGCGGTACGTAACGCTCAACTGGTAGGTGGAACTTAGATGGCTGCAGGTATTGACCGAGTGTCAGCATTTCAACGTTATGAGCGCGTAGATCTTGCAATACTTCTGCGATCTCTTCGTTGGTTTCACCTAGCCCCATCATAAGACCTGATTTAGTCGGAATGCTTGGGTGGCGTTCTTTGAACTTCTTAAGCAGATCAAGCGACCATTGGTAATTCGCGCCTGGGCGCGCCTTGCGATAGTGCTTAGGTGCGGTCTCTAGATTGTGGTTAAACACATCGGGTGGCTCAGTGGCCAAAATATCGAGTGCAGCATCGATACGACCGCGGAAATCCGGTACTAAGATCTCAATTTTGATCTCTGGATTAAGAATGCGAATTTCGCGAATGCAGTCTGCAAAATGCTGTGCACCACCGTCACGCAGATCGTCACGGTCAACCGAGGTGATCACCACGTATTTAAGTTTCATATCGGCAATCGTTTGCGCTAGTTTAACAGGCTCTTCTGCATCCGGTTTGAGTGGACGGCCATGGGCAACATCGCAAAATGGACAGCGACGAGTACAAATAGCGCCTAAGATCATAAAGGTCGCTGTACCGTGGTTGAAGCACTCTGCCAGATTTGGGCATGACGCTTCTTCACATACAGAATGTAGTCCGTTTTTACGTAGCGCTGATTTAATATCCAGAATGCGCTGGTTTGACGCGGGCAATTTGACTCTTAACCAGTCGGGTTTACGTAGCATAGTTTCGCGCTCTGAAGGCACGATTTTGACCGGAATTCGTGAAACTTTTTCCGCATCGCGGAGTTTTACTCCTGGTTGTAATCTTTCAGGCCTAGTCATATTACTCTGTTAACCCTTGATGATGTTCTATATGTTGATAGCCAAGTGTTTGGCTAAACGTTTGAACGAGTTTTTCACCCGCTTCAATGACTGTTTGAGGTCCATTGAGTGGTTTGCATTGAGCCATTTCTAAGCCCGCGTAGCCACATGGATTAATGCGTTGGAAAGGAGCCATATCCATATCGACATTTAATGCGAGTCCATGGAAGGAGCAGCCTTTACGAATACGTAGTCCTAATGACGCAATTTTACGTTCGTCGACGTAAACACCTGGCGCGTTAGCCTTTGGATAAGCTTCAATGTCATACATGGCCAGCATCTTGACAATACTCTGCTCTATATCTGTGACCAGCTGTCTCACACCGATTTTGAGGCGTTTGATATCAAGAAGAGGGTATGCAACCAATTGCCCTGGACCGTGATAGGTGACTTGGCCACCTCTATCGACTTGGATCACTGGAATATCGCCAGGGTTCAATATATGCTCGCTTTTACCCGCTTGTCCTTGAGTAAAGACTGGAGGATGTTCTACGATCCAAAGTTCATCTTGGCTGTTTTCATCGCGATTATCGGTGTATTGCTGCATCGCATGCCACACCGATTCGTAATCTTGGCGACCAAGATTACGAACATGTAAAATCTTGTCCTTCAAGGGCAACCTCTCCCCTTATCATTAAAGAGCGCTTATTATACGCCCGAAATTAGGAAATGTAAGGTAGATCACATTTCTTATGCTTCTAGAGTAAATTAAAGTACGCGTTTAACGCCTTCTATCGCTGCTAACTCAATGTAAAGCTTTTCGATTTGCTCTTTACTATTGACGATGACATTGATGGTAATTGAGTTGTAAGTGCCTTTGCTTGAGGCTTTGCTGGTTGGCATGTAATCACCAGGCACATGACGCTGTACAACGGCTACCACGTCATCGGCTAAAGTGTCTCTAGCATCACCAACGACTTTGTATGGAAAAGAAGCTGGGAACTCCATGAGTTCGTGGAATTTGGTATCTAACATTAGTGTGATCTCTTGCCCAATCGGATAGCTAATAAAATTGGGGGGTATTATACCTAATTCAACCCTCGGAGGCTAAAAACAAAAAAAGTCACCCGAAGGTGACTTTCTCTCAATTTATAAGATTAGCTAAACCAACCAGCAAACATCTGTTTAAAGTAATCCATGAGCTTGCTAAACCAGCTGCCTTCATTGACTTCTTGTAGGGTTACAAGTGGGAACTGGGCAATATCTTTGCCATTAAGTTGGAAGTAGATGCGTCCAACCACTTCACCTTTTGCCAATGGTGCTGTTAACTCTTTATTGAGTTCAAAGTTAGCTTGTAGGTTTGCTGCTTGGCCACGGTTTATAGTTATTGGGGTATCGGTTGTTACGCCTAAATCAACCGATTCTCTGTCGCCATACCAAATTTTTTGAGTAACGAAGTTATCGCCTGCTTTATAGGGCGTGATGGTTTCGAAAAAGCGGAAACCATAGTTAAGCAACTTTTTACTTTCAGCTTTACGTGCTGATTCACTTGCTGTACCCATGACAACAGAGACTAGACGCATGCCATCTTTTGTTGCAGAAGTCACTAGGTTATAACCCGCGCCTGAAGTGTGACCTGTTTTTATTCCGTCTACATTTAAGCTTTTATCCCAAAGTAGACCGTTACGGTTGTACTGTTTAATACCATTAAAGGTATAGGATTTCTCTGAATAGACTCGATACTCTTCTGGTACGTCGCGGATAAGTGCTGCACCAAGTATCGCCATGTCATAGGCTGTTGTTTTATGGTTTTCTGAATCGAGTCCGTGAGAGTTCTCGAAGTAACTGTCTTTCATGCCTAGCTGCTTAGACCACGAGTTCATCATATCGACAAAACCATCTTCGGTTCCTGCAATATGCTCGGCCATAGCGACACAAGCGTCGTTACCTGATTGAATAATAATCCCGCGGTTTAAATCTTCCACAGACACTTGTTTGCCGACTTCGATAAACATCTTTGATGAGTCTGGGAAGTTTTTAGACCAAGCTTTCTTACTAATAGTGACTTTATCTTCGGGGCTGATATTGCCAATTTTGATCTCATGGCCAATAACGTAGCTAGTCATCATCTTTGTCAAACTTGCCGGATTTAAGCTTTCATAAGCATTTTCTTCGGCAATGATCTGCCCAGAATTATAATCCATCAAAATGAAGGCTTTCGCGGCGACTTTAGGTGCATCTGGGGTGACGACTGGCGCAGCATTTGCGGCAGTAAAGGAGAGTGAAGTAATAATGAGTAGTGATTTAAAGCTGCGATTTATCAATTTCATATTAAAAAGGCACGTCTTTTAGTTGAATGCGAAAAGAAAGCGGATATTCAGTCGAGTATAACATTAGTCGACAATGGAATTCAGTGAAGGTTCATTAATCTTAAGTAAATAGCCCATCATTGGGCTACTCCGTTACTCGGTAACTTTGCGGGTAACCATTTTGCTGTAGCTCTTGATGCAGTTTGTCTGCTATTTGTTGTCTACCTATAGGCCCCAGCTGTAGCTTATATAAATTACCCGTTTGTTGAATTCGAGTTTGTACCTGATATTGTGAGGTTAAGGTTTTTGCGAGTTGTTCGACTCGACGTTTGTCGGATGAGGCGAGAACTTGCACATAATGTAGGCGCGTGTCTTTCAGTTGGGCTAAGGCCACGGATTCGGGGTTTTCAATATAGATAACCTCAATCTTCACCTTTGCTGTGCCGGTTTTTAGCATATCCAGTCGATGAGCCGCCGCGTAAGAGAGATCGATTATTCGGTTGTCATGAAATGGGCCACGATCATTCACCCGAACAATAACACTTTTATCATTACCGAGGTTGGTGACTTTGACATAGCTTGGTAACGGTAATGTTTTATGGGCCGCAGACATAGAATACATGTCATAGGTTTCACCGTTAGAGGTGAGGTGACCGTGAAACTTCTTACCGTACCATGAGGCTATACCTGTCTTTTGATAACCCTTACCCGAGGGCAGTACCTGATAAGATTTACCTAATACAGTATAGGTTTTCGGGTTACCTCCTCGACTGTAAGGCTCAAATTTAGGATGGGCATCTTCCACTTTGGTGACATCTGGGGCATCGGTTGGTGCCAGATCATCATTGATTTTATAGCGACTACTTTGAGACGAGCAGGCGCCAAGTAACAATAAACTTAATAGAAGTAAAGAAGATAAAAATTTACTGTTTAGCATAAGCATCTTTCAACTGTTGGCTGAATTGATAAACTGCCATAGCATAAAGCGGGCTACGGTTGTAACGGGTGATCACGTAAAAGTTATTAAGCCCTAACCAGTAATCAGTTTTATCTTCTTGAACTAATTCAACTATCAGCGCCTTTTGGCTGATATCTATGTCGACATTTTGCGCTAAGGCTATCTCTGGTGACAGGATGTCGGCAACCTTATAATTGAGTTTTTCCCCTTTCCAAACGGTTAAATTCTCAGGTAACTGGTGATTTGTTAGTGGCAATGTCACTAATTCGCCTTTTTTCCAACCATGTTGATGGAAGTAGTTTGCCACGCTACCGATAGCGTCAACGGGGTTGCCGACAAGATCGCGTTTGCCATCGTTATCGAAATCAACCGCGTAATGGCGGTAGCTAGATGGAATAAACTGGCCAAATCCCATTGCACCAGCATAAGAGCCGTTAAGATGAGTAATATCTAAATGCTCCTCTTTGGCTAACTGTTGCAAATTAGCGAGCTCTTTTCTAAAAAAACGGGCTCTGGGAGTATAGTGAAAACCGAGCGTGTATAGCGCATCGATTACAGGATAGGTACCCATATAGCCGCCATAAAAGGTTTCGATACCTATGATAGCGACAATAATTTCAGGATCGACCTCAAACTGCTTGGCCGCTCTAGCTATGGTTTTAGCATGGGTTTTCCAAAATTCAATGCCTTTAGCTAGGCGCTTGTCGGTAAGGAAAATAGGTTGGTAAAGATGCCAAGGTTTAGCTTCCCAGGGGGTCGTAATAGCATCGATGACTTTTTGATTGTAGTTAGCTTGAGTTAAGAATTGCTCTATTTCTTGGCGAGAAAAACCAGCGTCTAACTGGGTTTGAATAAACTCACTCTTTAGTGAACTAATATCGCCATCTTGTGGGATCACTTTCTCATTAGCGTAACTTGGCGCTGATACAAAATTTAGCGCTGATGCAAAAAGCAAAGGTGCAGCGGTAAAAACGCGCGTTATTTTGTTCAATCTTGACTCCACTATCTGTCTACAAAACGTCTATGGGTGTGGATACTCATTAAAATGCCAAAGCCTGTCATTAGTGTTAGCATTGAGGTTCCACCGTAGCTGATTAACGGCAAGGGCACACCTACAACCGGTAAGATCCCTGAGACCATACCGATATTCACAAATACATACACAAAGAAGGTTAAAGTAATACTGCCAGCGAGTAAACGGGCAAAACTAGTTTGCGCCCGAGAAGCGATAACCAGCCCACGGCCGATGACATAAAGATAGAGGCACAGTAGTATCAAACTGCCAACCAGACCAAACTCTTCGCCAATCACCGCAAAAATAAAGTCGGTATGGCGTTCCGGCAAAAATTCGAGCTGTGACTGAGTGCCATCTAGCCAACCTTTACCCCATAAACCGCCTGAGCCAATTGCGATTTTAGACTGAATAATATGGTAACCGGCTCCCAGCGGATCTTTCTCTGGGTCGAGTAATGTGAGTACTCGAGTTCGTTGATAATCGTGCATTAAGAAGAACCACAATACCGGGAGCAACGCCAGCACACCGCCAATAAAGCTACCGACAATAGCCCAACTCATTCCTGACAAAAACAGGACAAATATGCCAGATGCGGCAACCAAAATAGAGGTGCCTAGATCGGGTTGTTTTGCAATTAACAGTGTTGGGACGAGTAAAATAATACCCGCTCCGATGAGATAACGTTTCTTTGGTGGTAGGGGGAACTTACTGATGTACCATGCCATGGTGATTGGGAACGCGAGTTTCATCAACTCAGATGGTTGAAACTCCATAAATCCTAAGTTTAACCAGCGCTGAGCCCCTTTATTGATCTCACCAAAGAAATGCACGCCGAGTAGTAAAATAATGCCTGCGATATAGATAGGAAACGCCCAGCGTCTCAGCACTTCGGGGTTGATTTGGGCAATGAATAACATAATACCAAGAGATAAACCCATGCGGATAAGTTGGCGTTCCATCAGTGCCATATCCTCACCGCCGGCTGAATAGATCACAAATAAGCCAAAACTCATTAAGGCCAATAGTCCTAGTAGCAAGGGCAGATCGATATGTAGTCGCTGCCAGATATTGGGGCGATGGCTATGGGCGGTCATGGTTTGGCTCCCCAGCAGTCTTAATTGGTAAGTCATCTCGTAAGATATATTCATCTAACAGCGAACGAGCCACCGGGCCAGCGTTGACGCCACCCCAGCCTGCGTTTTCCAGCACCACGGCTAATACGATAGTCGGCGCTTCATAGGGAGCATAAGCGACGATTAACGCATTATCTCGCAGGTGTTCGTCGATGGTATCGGCGTCATATTTTTCATCTTCAGCCACACTAAACACCTGCGCGGTCCCCGTCTTCATTGCAGCGTTATAGCCTGCATCAACAAAACGAGATTTGTGGGCGGTATCTTTCATCGCCGAGTTGATGATCTTCCAGTTATTGGGATCTTTTAATTCTACTGGGGGCATTTTATCTATCGGGGTGTCGACTTTAACCGTGTCATCTTTAATTGACTTAAGGAGGTGAGGCACGTAGCGCTCGCCTTTGTTCGCTAAAATAGTGACTGCGTTAGCTAGTTGCAGAGGAGTCGTGGTCCAGTAACCTTGGCCAATCCCTACGGAGATCGTATCGCCGTTATACCAAGGTTGGTTGTAGCGAATGCGCTTCCAATCTCTTGAGGGCATGATTCCGGCCGACTCTTCGAAAATATCGACACCTGTTCGCTCTCCAAAGCCAAATCGAGTCATAAAGTTGCTTATGTTGTCGATACCTGTTTTGTAGGCTAAGTCGTAGAAATAGGTGTCACAGGAGTGCACAATTGCGCCCGTTACATCAACCCAGCCATGTCCCCAGCGTTTCCAGTCACGGTATTTTCTTTCTATTCCAGGCATTTGCCAGAATCCTGGATCCCAAACTCGGGTTTTAGCGGTAACCGCTTTCTCTTCTAGTCCAAGCAAGGCGAGGTGAGGCTTTACCGTGGAGGCTGGCGCATATTGGCCTTGAGTTGCCCGATTAATCAATGGTCTTGAGCGCGAGTTAAGTAGTTCGCGATACGCCTTTGAGCTGATGCCATGCACAAATTGGTTTGGATCATAGCTAGGGCTCGATACCATAGCTAAGATCCCGCCATCACGGGGATCTATTGCTACAATCGAGCCTCTTCGTCCATCTAAGAGTTCCATGGCTTTTTTTTGTAGCTGCAGATCTAAGGTTAAATAGATATCTTGACCTGGCTCTGGTGCCACGGACTTTAGGGTTCGGATCGTTCGGCCACGGTTGTTGACCTCTTCTTCGAGGTGGCCAGGTTTACCGTGTAGTAATGTCTCATAGAATTTTTCAATCCCCTGCTTACCGATATCTTTAGTTGCAGCGTAATTTTGCCATTGCCCATTACTTTGAAGGGTCGCCTGGTCTTTACTGTTGATTCGTCCGACATAACCCAGCACATGGGTTAATAGGCTACCGTAGGGATAATAGCGCTTGAGCCCTGCATCGACGGAGAAGCCTGGGAATTTGTGTTGATTAACACTAAAGGCTGCGACCTCTGCTTCAGAAAGTCGGTTTTTAATGGTCAGCGGTTTGAATCGGCGGTGGAATTTGAGTGATTCGAGGACGCTTTCTCGCTCATCACTGCTGATGTCGACAACCTGACTTAATTCATCTAGGGCTGCCGGGATATCTTTGACTTTTTCAGGGATCAGCTCTAGCGAGAAAAAGGGCTGATTCTCGGCTAATAGCTTTCCGTGCCTGTCATATATCAGACCACGACTAGGGGCGACCGGAACCACTCGAATACGGTTATCATTCGAGCGCGTTTCATAATCTTTGAAGGAGAGGATCTGTAATTGATATAGGTTACTAAGGAGAATGCTGAGTAAAATAATAACGCAGACAAAGGTGAATATTGCCCGTCGTTTGAATAGCGATGCTTCGGCTGCATGATCATGCATAGCCATCCGTTTACGTGGCGCCAATTATACTCTCTCCAGCAGTAAGTTGGTGTTCGCAATCATTAGCCTATCCTTGAGTTTCCGATGGAATAGGGAAGAGTCATTACTCTCTGTGATACGGATGGTTGTTGTTAACGCTCCAAGCTCGATATAAGCTTTCGGCTACCAACACCCTAACTAAGGGGTGAGGTAAGGTCAGCGCGGAAAGACACCAGCTTTGTGCTGCAGCTTGCTTACAGGCGGGGGAAAGTCCTTCTGGACCGCCAATGAGTAAGCTCACATCTCGTCCGTCATGCTGCCAGCGATTGAGCTGGGTAGCCAGTTCTGGTGTCGTCCAGTTTTTGCCGGGTAGGTCTAGGCTAACAATATGGTTGCCTTTGGGGATTGCTGCCAACATTAGCTCGCCTTCCTTGTGGAGGATTCGAGCTATATCTGCATTCTTTCCGCGCTTACCCGCTGGGATCTCAGTTAATTCAAATGGCATATCGCGTGGGAATCGACGCTGATACTCTTCAAATCCTGTAGTGACCCAACCGGGCATGCGTGTGCCTACGGCGACTAACTGTAACTTCATTACTCTGGCTTTTCAGACCACAGCTTTTCAAGCTGGTAAAATTCACGGGTCTGATCTTGCATGACATGGACAATAACATCGCCAAGGTCAACGAGTACCCATTCGCTACTATCGCGGCCTTCCACACCATGGATGTGTAGGTTTGCACGTTTGGCTTCTAATACAACGTTTTCAGCAATCGCTTTAACGTGGGTTTTAGAGGTTCCTGAACATACAACCATAAAATCGGTGATATTTGATTGCTCAGATACATCTAATACTGCGATATCTCTCGCTTTTAAATCTTCGACTTTGTCGATTACAAACTGTTTTAGCTCGGCGCTTTGCACGCGGTTTTCCTCATTCATTTTTGACAGCGAGGCAGTATAACAGGTTATATGGCCAAAGTAATTGCCAATAGCGGCTAGCGGATAGGGATTTTTGAACTAAATTGTGGTGGAGTTGAGGCGCAGGTGTGTTGGTTAACGATACAAGCCATGCTCTGTAATATAGGTGTTGATCACTTTGGGCATCGCGTCCTCTATGAGCTTATTACTGGCCAGCTGTGCACGAATATCGGTTGATGAATAGGGCTGCTCGGTGATATCGACGGGGAAAATGATACCGCTAAATTGTTGATTCAGCTCTGCAGTCGCTAAACTATTTTTGTCACCAGTGTGTTTTTCGAGTAACTGTTGCATTAGCGGATTGTCGGCCACTTGCCACCCAGGACGTTTACAGACCACGATATGGCACAGTTTCAGCAATTGTTGCCATTGATACCAGCTGGGTAAGTTAACAAATGAATCCATCCCCATAATAAACAGTAGGTGATCATTAGGATGGGTTTTACGCAGTGCCTCTAGGGTGGCAACAGAATAAGAGGGCGTATCTCGCTTTGCTTCTATGTCACATAATGCTAGCTGGGGGTATTGCTCACACACTAGGTTGGCCATCGCCAATCTGTGTTTTGTACTACTATTGGGCTGCTGTTTATGAGGCGGAATATGGTTTGGCATCAACCAAATTTGATCAAGTTCTAGCGCCTGATATACCTCGAGCAATGGATTGATGTGACCAAAATGGATTGGGTCGAAGGTGCCGCCCAGAATGCCTATTTTCATCTTATTCGAGTTCGATATGGTTTAGATGTTGATGTGCTGCAGGGTCGTATAACAGACAGAGATGACTTAGGGCTGTCCAATCCTCGATTCCTTGCTGCTTTAATCTGAGTTCTGTTTTAGATGCAAAGGCGAGCATGGTTTCTATCTGGCGCAGTGATAATCGAGTTAACGCGGCTTGATACAGGGCTTTACGTTTATCCCAAATACGTAATTTACTCCACATGGTTTGCACATTTTCGCCCATCTCTTGAGCACGCTTGAGCTCAAATAGCGTGGTAAGCTCTTTGAATTGTCCCCAGAGCAATATCGGCATTGCAATTCCTTCCGCTTGGAGTTGCGACAAGATATGTTGCGCTTTCTCTTGCTGATTACTCAAGAGTACGTCGGCCAATTGAAACACCGTAAAGCGAGATTGATCTTCAAAATACAGAGCTAATTGTTGGCTGCTTATTTGTTGATTGGGACTTAGCAGTTGCAGTAGCTGCAGGGCTTGATCAGCCGCCAACAAGTTACCTTCATAAAGACTAAACAGCATCTGCTGTGCATCTTGAGTGAGATTAAGATTAAAGTGTTGTATACGAGTGTTGAGCCAGCGCTGAAATTGCGCACCTTCAGGTGTCGTGCAGGGAATATATATCCCATGGTTATCAAGTGTTTTAAACCATTTTGATTTGGTTTGCTCGCTGGCAAGCTTAGGGCCTGTGATCACCAAGAGTATATCGGGATTAACCGATTGCATTACTGCTTGCAGTTGCGTGCTCCCCTCTGCGCCGGGCTTTGCTTGAGGCAGATTAAGCTCAATAATACGCCGACTAGCGAAGAGGCTCATGGTATTGCACTCTTCAATAAGATCGTTCCAGTTAAATCCGGTTTCTTGAGTGAGATGGATCTTCTCTTCAAATCCCTCTTTTTTGGCTTGTGCGTAAATTACCGCTTTAACGGTTTCACATTGCCAAGGGTCATCACCAAAGACCATATAGCAGGGCTTTAGTGGTGCTATCTGTTTAGCGAGTTGATCTGGATAAATCCGCATTAATTGGTCTCGAATGAAGCCAAAATTTGGATGATCTGATCGGCCGCTTGAATACGCATCTCTTTTACCAGTAGTTCCATTTCGCGGCTCTTAGCAAGTGCCGTTCGAGGATCATCGAGGTAATCTCGGTGGATATCGACGTTAAAGCTTTGCGCTTCTCGCCCCGGTTGCTGCACAACAAATGAGACTTGATAATTTAGCTCATACTCGGCCACGTTACCTGTGGGATACAGTGACAAGGTGGATCTGTCGAGTGAATCCCCAAGAATGCGTAAAGTAGGTGTGGTATCCGTTTGTGGAACCACGTTAATACTGTTTAAGCGCAAGCGTTCACGAACAAGACGAGTGAGCTCACTGTACTGATCTTGGCTACTAAGATGTAATGACTTTAGCTCATCAGGGATCGAGTAACTGCGCTGAAGTTTAAAACCACAGCCGCTGGTGGCCAAGAGGGTGAGTGTCAATAAGGCGAAACACAAGCGTTTAATAAGCATAGGCTCGGCTATTTCCTAAGTTGATGAGACTTGACCATCTGGGTGATGGTCAAGCCATGGGCTTTCTCGTTTGCTACTATCCCGTTTGCTATGATCTAGTTAGCAACAATGTTTAGTAGCTTACCTGGTACGTAAATCACTTTGCGTACTGTTTTGCCTTCGGTGTGTTTTATGACACCTTCTTCTGCCATACCTAATGCTTCGACAGTCTTTTGATCAGCATCAGCGGCAACGGTGATTTTTGCGCGTACTTTACCGTTAACCGAGACGACGATCAGCTTACTGTCTTCAACTAGCGCCGACTCATCGACTTCTGGCCATAGTACTTCTTCAATCGCTTGTTCGTGACCTAAGGCTTGCCATAGGCTAAAACAGGTGTGAGGAATGATTGGATACAGAAGACGAACAACAGCACATAATGCTTCTTGCATTAACGCACGATCTTGCTCTGTTTCCATCGGTGCTTTTTGCAGACGGTTCATTAATTCCATAACCGAGGCAATTGCAGTGTTGAACATCTGACGACGTTCAACATCATCGCCCACTTTGGCAATAGTTTTATGCAATTCACGGCGCAGCTCTTTTTGTGCAGGGTTAAGTGCAGCAAGATCTAATGGGCTCGTTTTTCCTAGCGACACATGATCATGAGCGAGCTTCCACAAACGCTTGATGAAGCGGTGCGCGCCTTCAACGCTAGACTCTTGCCATTCAAGAGTAAGCTCTGGTGGTGCGGCAAACATCATAAATAGACGCACTGTATCGGCGCCATATTTATCGACCATCTCTTGTGGGTCGATGCCGTTGTTTTTCGACTTAGACATCTTGCTCATGCCAGTGTAAACCAGCTCATGGCCTTGGCTGTCTACCGCCTTAACAATGCGCCCCTTGTCATCGGTTTCGGTGACAGTCGCGTCATTAGGTGAAACCCAAACGCGTGCGCCTTTCTCGTCGTTATAGTAGAAGGCATCTGCCAACACCATACCTTGAGTCAGTAGACGTTTAGCTGGCTCATCACTGTTAACTAAGCCGATATCACGCAGCAATTTGTGGAAGAAACGGAAGTAAAGCAGATGCATACACGCATGCTCAATACCACCGATATACTGATCCACTGGTAGCCAGTAGTTCGCTTTTGCAGGATCTAACATCTCATCTGCATGTGGGCTACAGTAGCGAGCATAATACCAAGATGACTCCATAAAGGTGTCGAAGGTATCGGTTTCTTTAAAGGCTTCTTGTCCGTTTACCTGTGTCTTTGCCCACTCTTTATCCGCTTTGATTGGGCTTTGGATACCATCCATCACCACATCTTCAGGCAAGATAACGGGCAGTTGATCTTCGGGTGTTGGCATCACAGTGCCATCTGCCAAAGTGACCATTGGGATCGGTGCGCCCCAGTACCGCTGACGGGATACACCCCAATCGCGAAGACGGAAGTTGACTTGACGCTTTCCTTTGCCTTCACTTGCCAATCTCGAATCGATTGCATCAAATGCGGCTTGGAAATCAAGCCCATCTAACTCTGGGAACGCTTCACCAGAGTTAAACACAATCCCCTTCTCGGTATAAGCTTCTTTACTGATATCAAGCTCACCATCGATAGGTTTAATTACGCCTTCGATTGCTAGGCCATATTTAGTCGCAAATTCATAATCACGTTGATCATGACCTGGAACCGACATTACTGCGCCAGTACCATAGTTCATCAGTACGAAGTTAGCCGCCCAAATAGGCACTAATTTACCCGTGAGTGGATGAATCGCCTTAAGACCGGTATCAACGCCTTTTTTCTCCATCGCAGCCATCGCGGCTTCAGTGGTGTCGGCATTTTTGCACTCTTCGATAAAGTCTTTAAGTACAGGGTTATTTACCGCTGCTTGCTCTGCTAATGGGTGACCCGCAGCAATTGCCACGTAGGTCACACCCATTACGGTATCGGGGCGAGTGGTATAGATATCGAAGCTCTGATCGCTGTCAGCCACTTGGAAGGTCATCTCAATACCTTCGCTACGACCAATCCAATTACGTTGCATGGTCTTAACTTGCTCAGGCCATTCATCTAATTGGTCAATGTCGTTTAACAGCTCTTCGGCGTAGTCGGTGATCTTAATGAACCACTGTGGGATCTCTTTCTGAACCACTTCGGTGTCACAGCGCCAGCAGCAGCCATCTTGCACCTGCTCGTTTGCCAGTACGGTTTCATCGTTTGGACACCAGTTGACCGAGGCAGTCTTCTTGTAGACCAGGCCCTTCTCGTAAAGCTTAGTGAAGAACCACTGTTCCCAACGGTAATATTCAGGGGTACAAGTGGCGATTTCACGGCTCCAATCGTAACCGAATCCCAGCATCTTTAGCTGGTTCTTCATGTAGTCGATATTTTCGTATGTCCAAGGTGCGGGCGCGGTCTTATTATTGATCGCTGCATTTTCTGCTGGCAGACCAAAAGAGTCCCAACCTATCGGTTGTAATACGTTTTTTCCTTGCAGGCGCTGGTAACGCGCAACTACATCGCCTATGGTGTAGTTACGGACATGGCCCATATGCAGTCGACCCGATGGATAAGGGAACATAGAGAGACAGTAAAATTTCTCTTTGTTTTCATCTTCGGTTACTTCAAATGTTTTAGTGTCTTGCCAGTGCTGTTGCACCTTAGCTTCAATCTCTGAAGGTAGATATTGCTCTTGCATTGATGATTCCCGGCCATGCCGCTTATTATTTGATCTTGCGCACATTGCGCGCGAATTAGATCTGCATAGAATAAACTAGAAGTGAGTTATTAAAAAGGTTCGCATGAAGGAGTATTTAACATGAGTGAACGAAGCAGTGCGTTACTATCGCTTTATGAGGCGTTGTTTTCTAAAGTGAAGTCAGACTTTTCTGAAGATAACTCAATGACTGTAAAGGAGTTATACAAGGTTGTTACCGCAAGCAAGGAGTTTTTAGTTCTAAAACAGCAGGCCAAAGAAGATGAAATTGCATTAGTCGAACAATTTTTAAAACGTGACATTGCCAACTACTTACAGGAGAAAAATGCGACTGACTTAAGTCATAGTCCATCGGTTATTGTCGCTGAGAACACTTTATGGCACTGGCTAAGTGAGATCACCGATCGCAGTCAAATGGAGTGGCATGAGGTTAGCCAAGATTTTAAGCATAATGGTTACTATCAAAGTGGCGAGATAGTGGGTCAGGGCGTCATGGTTTGTACTGAATGCGGTCATGAGATGCGCATCGAGTTTCCTGGTGTTATCCCAGATTGTCCAAAGTGTGATTGCGGTCAGTTTACCCGAGAAGCCTTAGCGCCATAAGATTGTGCAGCTAAGGCTGCAATCGATAGCTAAAACAGCACTCATCGTCGACCAGTAGAGCACTTTGGTTATCGCCCTAGCCGATGTAACAACATTAGGATTGTTATATCGGTTTACCAAAGTGCCGTAAAAATTGAGCCATTTTCGTATCGTTATTGTCGAGCCCACCCGATAGCGGGTGGAATATTGATCACTCAATCACTCAATCACTCAATCACTCAATCACTCACCAATACAATAGCCATAATCATAGCCATAACCATAACCATAACCATAACCACTAAAGCTTGGCGTTAGAGGTTAGCGTAAACCCTGATTATTTTTCCACTTGATCATCGCTTGTGGTTTTTTAACAGCTTAAGCTTTAAACGACTTAAGCGTTAAAAGACGTAAGCCAAATATTAAAAAGCTCAGCAGCAAAACCGGCAATTGTCCCCACTGAGAAAATAGTGTCTCGCCTTTGACCAGTGGAATGTTTCCATTAAGTACACCTGTTTCAAACTGGGGTAACTTATCAGTGATCTCTCCCTTGCTGTTTACAATGGCTGTGACCCCATTATTGGTTGCTCTAATCAAAGGGCGGCCAAGCTCAATTGCTCGCATCTGAGCTATTTCCATATGTTGTAACGGCCCATTTGAGGTGCCAAACCAAGCATCATTCGAGACGGTTAATAACAGCTCTGTGTCGGCATTGACGTTGGCTCGCAATTGCTCTGGAAAGGCAATTTCGTAACAGATCGCGGGTGCTATTTTGTGGCCGACAGCATTCAGGTTTGGCTGCTGATAATCACCGCGAGCAAATGAAGACATTGGCAGATTAAAAAAGGGGGCTAATGGCCGAAGTAGATCTTCAAATGGCACAAATTCACCTATAGGTAATAGGTGATGCTTTTTGAATTCATTATGGCCACCGCCTTGATAATCGGCAGAGTTTTGAACTGCTTGATTGTGATTTCCTAGCACGATTAAAGAGTTATAAAAACGGTCTTGTTGCTGGCTAATGATGCCGGTAATGATGGCGCTGTTATTGAAGTTGGCGACTTTGTTCGCATTATCGAGAAAGTCGGCCACCATATATTCTGGTGCAGGAATAGCCGCTTCTGGCCAGATAAAAATATCTGTATTGGCAAACTCTGGACGAGACAGATCCATGTATTTGAGCATAGTTGGCCACAGTGCTTCTGGTTGCCATTTCATGCTTTGGGCAATATTGCCCTGAACCAGTGTGACATTCACTGTTTTTCCTGTGGCCGTTATTGGCGACAAGGTACTGGCTAGATAGCTACCACATAATAGCGTACTAGCAAGGAGAACAAGTGGAGTAGCGCGTTTGAATATAGAGGCGCGATTGCTAAACAGCAAGGTTATTGCGCCTGCCAGCAATGCCACGCTATAGCTCAAGCCTAACGCGCCAATGACGCTTGCCAGTTCGCTTAATGGACCACTAGTTTGTGTATATCCAGCCCATAGCCAAGGAAAGCCTGTTAATGCCCAACCTCTGGCCCATTCACAGATAACCCACAGCGCGGGAAACAGTAATAGATAGCGAACGAAGCGAGATTGGGGAGATAACTTGGCTAACAGTGTCCCTGCAATCGCTGGGTATAGCCCTAGATATAAGGCGAGGATAGCCATGAGTCCGACGGAGGCTACGATGGGTAAACCGCCATAGGTATCCATACTGACGTGCACCCAGCTTATCCCTACAGAAAAGCTACCAAAGCCAAAGCTAAGCCAATAAGCAAAGGATTGCCTTGGTGATAAGGATTCGCTTTGCCTTAGGGCAAATGCCATAGCTATCAAGTAGATTGGCCAAAGGCCATAAGGGGCAAATGAAAGGGCAGTACTGGCACCTGCTAAATAAGCAAGTACCAGTCTGAACTTAGGTTGATGGGCTATTGCCCTAAGTCGTAGCAGCATTGAAGCCTCATCAAAGGACTGAAGATATTATGCGTTATCGTCTTCAGTTTGGGGATCGGGAAGTTTTACCCTAAGTTGAACCAATCTGCGAGTATCGGCACTAATCACCTTGAACTCGATACCATCGATCATCACTTTTTCATTGCGCTCGGGTAAGTGCCCAAACGCATGAGACACTAGGCCACCGACGGTATCAAACTCTTCATCACTAAACTGGGTACCGAAGGTTTCGTTAAAGTCTTCAATCGGTGTCAATGCTTTAAGCATATATAACTGCTTGCCAACTTTACGTATCTCGGTCTCTTCAGCTGAGTCATGATCAAATTCATCTTCGATTTCACCGACGATTTCTTCTAGGATATCTTCGATGGTCACTAGTCCAGATACTCCACCATATTCATCGACGACGATCGCCATATGGTAACGTTGAGAACGGAACTCTTTAAGTAGTACATCGACACGCTTACTTTCAGGTACAACAACGGCTGGGCGGATCACTTGCCCAAGAGAGAAAGGTTCATCATTGTTTTTGAAGCCGTATTGAAGCAGATCTTTAGCGAGTAAAATACCTTCGATATGATCTTTATCTTCATTGACGACAGGAAAGCGTGAATGTGCAGAGCCAATAACAGTAGAGAGTAACTCTTCTACCGTATTATCTATCTTTAGCGCCACAATTTGTGCCCGTGGGATCATGATGTCACGCACGCGCAGATCGGAGACTTCTAAAACACCTTTAATCATCTCGCGAGTATCTTCGCTGATCACTTCTCGTAATTCAGCATCGTGGATAACTTCCACTAATTCATCGCGACTCTGTGGTTCGCCCTGGAATAACTGACTAACTTTTTCAAACCAGCCCTTCTTATGGGCGTTGGTACTCGGTGGGATATCGTCACTCATAGTATTTTCTTGACCAATATGGTCAACTATTGCTCCTTGTAAGGATTTGGAAAGCCTAAACTTTCAATTAGTTGCGTCTCTAAAGACTCCATCTCTTCAGCTTCGCTGTCGATGATGTGATCATACCCTAGCAGATGAAGACAACCATGTACAACCATGTGAGCCCAATGAGCTTCTAAGCTCTTGTTTTGTTCATAAGCTTCAGATTCTACAACGGGAACACAGATCACTAAATCACCAAGTAAAGGTAACTCTACTTCTGGCGGCGATTCGAATGGAAATGATAGCACATTTGTTGGTTTGTCTTTACCGCGATAAGTGTGATTTAAAGTCTGACTTTCATGCTTATTCACTAAACGAATCGTCAGCTCAGCTTCTGGCATCGTATTACCCAGCGCCAAGCGAACCCAAGTTTCAAATTGTGCTTGAGTTGGTAAGGTATTGCTATCGATAGCGATTTGAATATCTAACGCGATTGCTGGATTCTCATGCGTCATGAGGTGTTTGTTCCTTCAATAAATACTGACTTTCGCGCTTGGCCTTTTCGCTAGCGGCTTTCTGCTCATGGACTTCATATGCTTCGACGATGCGCGCAACGACCGGATGACGTACCACATCTTTGGCTTGGAAGAAGTTAAAACTCACTTCATCGACATCGCTGAGCACTTCGATGGCATGACGTAGGCCTGATTTCTGATGTTTGGGGAGGTCAATTTGCGTAATATCACCAGTGATCACTGCACGAGAATTAAAGCCGATGCGGGTCAAAAACATCTTCATCTGTTCAACTGTAGTGTTTTGGCTTTCGTCCAAGATGATAAAAGCATCATTTAAGGTACGACCGCGCATATAGGCTAGCGGTGCAACTTCAATCACGCTGCGCTCAATTAGGCGCTCCACTTTTTCAAAGCCCATCATCTCAAACAGTGCATCATATAAGGGGCGTAGATAAGGGTCGACTTTCTGACTTAAATCACCCGGCAGGAAGCCCAGTTTTTCACCCGCTTCCACTGCGGGCCGAGTCAGTAAGATACGTCTTACTTCTTGGCGCTCAAGCGCATCGACTGCTGCGGCTACAGCAAGATAGGTTTTACCAGTACCGGCAGGTCCCACACCAAAACTGATATCGTGACGGACAATATTGGCCACATAATCACTTTGATTTGGGTTTCTTGGCTTTATTACGCCGCGTTTAGTTTTGATATACAGCTCGGCGTCATCACGAGGCGCTTCGGCTTCAAGAGCGATAGCTTCTTGAATCGCCACATGTACCGTGTCTGGTTCGAGATCGGGCGTGCTACCACGTACAGGCTGAGTCTCTACATATAACTCTTTTAATAGATTATTAGCAGTCAGACAGTTTCTCGCTTGGCCCATAATCTGAAAATGGTTATTACGGTAGTTAATCTCTACACCAATTCGGCGTTCAAGCTGTTTGATATTGTCATCAAAAGGTCCGCAAAGTGATGCGAGTCGACGAGTATCAGAAGGTTCTAAATAAAGATTTAGGGTTGTTAATTTATTTGACAAAAATAACTCCAGATAATGTTTGTCTTTATCTACGACTAGGGTCAAAGATGATATTAACAGTTTACGAGCCATTAAGCGGAAATGCTAATCCTATTTGGTCGTTAAATCGCTTGCCAACCACTCTGCTGCAGAAAACTTATATAACAAAAAGCGACTGGGTTAACAGTCGCTTTGAATTCGTATTTGATGACCCAACTTCCTATTTAAGGGATGTATTGGGTGACGCCTAAGTCATCATCTTTCTTATGCTTAGCTAAGATATCTGATGGACGGAGGTTACGACGCAAGTCCATCTCATCTTCACCGCGTATAAAGGTGCCACGGAGCGAGTTGGTGTAAACATCAACAATTTCTACATCAACAAAACTACCAATATGCTTAGGATCGGCTTCGAAGTTAACCACTCGATTGTTTTCGGTGCGGCCGCGCAGTTCCATAGGATTTTTCACAGATGGACCTTCAACTAATATACGCTGAACGGTACCTAGCATTTGACGGCTATAACGCATTGCTTGTTGAGTGATACGATCTTGCAAGATAGCAAGGCGCTCTTTTTTCTCTTCCATTGACACATCATCAGGCAGATCTGCCGCTGGCGTACCTGGACGTGCGCTATAGATAAAGCTGAAGCTGTGATCAAACTGCACATCTTCAATGAGTTTCATGGTATCGGCAAAATCCTGCTTCGATTCACCGGGGAATCCGATGATAAAATCAGAGCTTATTTGGATATCAGGACGCGCTTTACGCAGACGACGTATGATTGACTTATACTCAATCGCCATATGACCACGTTTCATCTGAGTCAAAACCAAATCTGATCCCGACTGCACTGGCAGATGTAAGAAGCTAACCAATTCTGGCGTATCTTCATAAACATCAATGATGTCTTGAGTAAACTCAATTGGATGGCTGGTGGTAAAACGGATGCGGTCGATTCCATCGATAGCGGCGACATAACGCAGTAATTCGGCGAAGGTACAGATATCATCGTCGTGGGTTGCACCGCGGAAGGCGTTAACGTTTTGACCAAGTAGGTTAACTTCGCGTACGCCTTGTTCTGCTAGTTGAGCGATTTCTAGGATCACATCATCTACTGGGCGACTCACCTCTTCACCACGGGTGTAAGGAACCACACAGAAAGAGCAGTATTTACTGCAACCTTCCATGATGGATACGAAGGCGCTTGGGCCGTCCGCGCGAGGTTCTGGTAGACGGTCAAACTTCTCAATTTCTGGGAAGGTAACATCGATGACCGCTTTACCGCCTTGCTGGATCTGATCGATCATCTCTGGTAGGCGATGTAAGGTCTGAGGGCCGAAAATAATGTCTACACATTGCGCGCGCTCTTTAATCGCCTTGCCTTCTTGTGAGGCAACGCAACCGCCAACCCCAATAATCAGGTTAGGGTTTTTATCTTTTAATGTCTTCCAGCGACCAAGCTGGTGAAACACTTTCTCTTGTGCTTTTTCGCGAATAGAGCAGGTATTTAGCAGGAGTACGTCCGCTTCTTCTGCTTCCTCGGTTAACGTGTAACCTTGGTATTCGTCTAATAGGTCGGCCATCTTTGATGAGTCATACTCATTCATCTGACAGCCCCAAGTTTTTATATGGAGTTTCTTACTCATCAGTTTGCGCCGTGGTTGCAATTACTGGAAAAATAGCGCGACATTTTACCCTCTGAGTACAACTCTGGCTAGCTTTTGCACGTTATATCTTAGAAATTACTCTAGAGTTCGACGTTTAACCGTTAGCATAGCTGTGATCTCTGTTGTATCGTCACTATTTGATTCAATAAAGGCCTTATACATTTCAAGGGTATTTGATGCTGCTTGTTGATGTATGCTGGCGTGGATTTCATTTCTAAAGTGACTCAGCAATTCAATCGTATATTGATATAGGGCATAATCTATCGCGGAGCGGTAGGTTATGGTCATCCTTTCCATTGATGGCGACAAATTGGATGGTGATGAACTGACTGGTGATACATTGGCAAAGGTTAACATCGGTGCGAGTGATGCTGTAAGCAATAGGCTTCCTGCGATTACGGTTTTCATTGTGACTCCGTTACACTAACTAGATAGTGGGCTCAAGTTGGCGTTGGCGACCAACTTCTCTTACGAACATTAAAAAGCAGTTTAGATAAGATTATTGGCTTCGGATAGCTTGGTTACTGCCTCTTTGTAACCGATAGTGACTGTTTAGCCTGTCAGCAACATTTGCATACGCAATAGGCAACATAGACATATTTAGACATAGGATCATGGAGTAAATGTTAAGGTGATTGATAACGATAAGCAGCGTTTGAACAAAGATGTAGTGATTCTCGGTGGCGGTATGGTGGGTGCGGCAGCTGCAATTGGATTGGCACAACTTGGTTTGACGGTTGCGTTGGTTGAAGCATTTGAGCCTAAAGCCTTTAGTCCAGAACAACCACTGGATCTTCGTGTGTCGGCAATTAGCGTGGCCTCAGAGCAGCTACTTGAGCGTCTAGGTGCTCTGGATACGATTGCGACCATGCGTCAAGTTGCCTACAAGGGGCTTGAAACCTGGGAGCTTGATGGTTTTATCACGCAGTTTCATAGCGATCAAATCGGTGTTAGCCACCTAGGTCATATTGTTGAGAATCGTATCGTGCAGCTGGCGCTATGGCAGGCGTTTGAACAGCATGATAATTTGACCTTGATTTGCCCAGCTAAGGTGGAACAGTTTATTCGTATCGATGACGGGATTAGGGTGCAACTTGATAACCAGATGATTATCAATACTCGTCTACTCATGGGTGCCGATGGCGCAAACTCTCAAGTACGTCAGTGGGCAGGAATTGGCATAACGGGTTGGGATTATGCCCAGTCAGCGATGTTAATCAATATCGAAACGGAAACAGCCGAACAAGATGTCACTTGGCAGCAATTTACTCCTAAAGGGCCGCGGTCACTGTTACCTTTACCGGGTAATAACGCCTCCTTGGTTTGGTACGATGATGCCAGCCGAATCGCTCAGCTATCGAACTTAAGTCACCAAGCATTAGCAGAACAGATCAAACAGCATTTTCCTCAACGTCTCGATCACGGGTTTAAAGTTGTTGACCATGGCAGCTTTAAATTAACCCGTCGTCATGCTCAGCGTTATTATGACTATAATGTCGTGATTTTAGGCGATGCGGCGCACACCATCAATCCGTTAGCGGGGCAGGGGGTGAACCTTGGCTTTAAAGATGTTGCCGCATTAATAGATTGCTTTACCGATGCTATCACTCATCGTCATTGCTGGTGGCATAAGGATCTATTGGCTAAGTATCAAGCTAAACGTTATCGTGATAATCAGCTGATGATGAGCACAATGGATCTATTTTATGCGAGTTTTAGCAATGATCTTTTGCCATTAAAACTGCTGCGAAACGGCGCGTTAAAAATGGCCAATATCGATTCACCTATCAAGCAGAAAGTATTGAAATATGCCATGGGATTTTGATGTTTCAACAGCGAACCACTTTCTATCCTAGCTAATAAAAAGTGGTTTATAGCGTGTTCGGCATTCTGATCTTACCTAACGGTCCCTGTGCTGGTGATTAATCGCATGGAGCAGTCAAAGTCGTCTCGATCCGTTATCGATACCCGCGCCAAAATAAAGGATCGCCAACAAATTTGTTGCTCAGCCGATTGAGTGCTAAAATGCCGCGTTTTTATTTGCGCGCTTGCGAGATAGGCATTGGTTAAATGAGTAATATAAAACTGATTGTTGGGCTTGCTAACCCTGGTGAAAAGTACCAACAGACGCGACATAACGCGGGTGAGTGGTATGTAAACGAACTAGCGCGCGTATGTGGCGTTAGCTTAGTCGCCGACAGTAAATACTATGGCCTGACAGCAAGAGCAACCCTATATGGTAAAGATGTGCGCTTGCTTATTCCTACCACCTTTATGAATCTTAGTGGTAAGTCAGTCGGTGCATTAGCGAATTTTTTTCGTATAGAACCAGAAGAGATCTTGGTTGCCCATGATGAACTCGATATGCCGCCAGGTGTAGCAAAGTTCAAATTAGGCGGTGGTCATGGTGGCCACAACGGATTAAAAGATATTATTGCAAAGCTCGCCAACAACAAAGGGTTTTACCGTCTGCGGATTGGTATTGGACACCCTGGTGATAAAAGTTTGGTGAGTAACTATGTATTAGGAAAAGCGCCACAGGTTGAGCAACGCCTTATTGAAGAGGTGATTGACGAAGCTGTGCGTGCAACAGAATTACTATTTAAAGAAGATATGAGTAAGGCGATGCACAGGTTGCATTCTTACAAAGCTGGTTAGTCAAGAACTCTGACAAGCTCAGCAGTGAGCAGCTTATTATTGGCTATGCCGATAATACTAATTGAATAAAGGTAAATATAATGGGTTTTAAATGTGGCATCGTTGGCCTACCAAACGTAGGTAAATCGACACTGTTCAATGCACTAACCAAAGCGGGCATCGAAGCGTCTAACTTTCCGTTTTGTACAATTGAACCCAATACGGGTGTTGTGCCAGTGCCTGACCCACGATTAGAGGCGTTGGCCGAAATCGTTAAGCCTGAGCGTATTCTACCTACGACTATGGAATTTGTTGATATTGCCGGCCTTGTTGCTGGTGCATCAAAAGGTGAAGGCTTAGGTAACAAGTTCCTTGCTAATATTCGCGAAACTGATGCTATCGGTCATGTTGTTCGTTGCTTTGAAGATGACAACATCGTTCATGTTGCTAATAAAGTATCGCCAGCCAGTGATATTGAAGTGATTAACACTGAGCTAGCGCTTGCAGATTTAGACTCATGTGAGCGTGCAATTCTTCGTCAGCAAAAACGTGCTAAGGGCGGTGATCAAGAGGCTAAATTTGAAGTTAGCGTACTAGAGAAAATGCGCCCAGTATTGGATGAAGGCCATATGCTTCGTTCAATGGATTTGAGCAAAGAGGAGATAGCGGCGGTTGCTTACTTAAACTTCCTTACGCTAAAACCGACTATGTATATTGCTAACGTGTCAGAAGATGGGTTTGAGAATAACCCGCATCTTGATACGGTTCGCGAAATTGCTGCTAAAGAAAACGCGGTTGTTGTTGCGGTTTGTGCGGCAATTGAATCAGAGCTTGCTGAGATGGACGCTGAAGATCGCCAAGAGTTTATGACTGACCTTGGTTTAGAAGAGCCTGGTTTAGATCGCGTTATTCGTGCGGGTTATGAACTACTCGATTTACACACTTACTTTACAGCTGGTGTTAAAGAAGTCCGTGCGTGGACAGTTCGTGTTGGTGCTAGTGCGCCTCAAGCCGCTGGTGTGATTCATACCGATTTCGAACGTGGCTTTATTCGTGCACAGGTGATGTCTTATGATGACTTCATTGCATATAAAGGTGAAGCTGGCGCGAAAGAAGCGGGCAAATTACGTGTTGAAGGAAAAACCTATATCGTTAAAGATGGCGATGTAATGCATTTCTTGTTTAACGTGTGATCGGTTTTGCTTTAATGGCGAAATAGGCAAGATTAATTGTCATTTGTATCGGGCGGCTTAGTAGAATTACTAAGCCGCTTTTGTTTACTTTATTAGGTTCCGTCGCTAGAAATAGCGGTTTTATCGTGTTTATTGAATAACTGCTGCTCACTTTGGTGAGTTTATAAGCGAACGGATAGCAGAGTTTAAATTAGCGAAAAAAAGCTGTTGACCTGCATACGCTGAATAAGCATAATACGCCCCGTTCCTCGGCAAGAGGGATAAGGTAAAAAACGATGGCAATGTAGCTCAGCTGGTTAGAGCACAGCACTCATAATGCTGGGGTCGCAGGTTCAAGTCCCGCCATTGCTACCATCTTTTCTAAGATGTAAAACTAGATACAGTGCGGGAATGGTGGAATTGGTAGACACGCCAGATTTAGGTTCTGGTGCCGCAAGGTGTGAGAGTTCAAGTCTCTCTTCCCGTACCATTTATTTTTAGCTAGACATTGTATTGTGTTTAGCTTGAATCAAGATTGATTGGGGTATCGCCAAGCGGTAAGGCACCGGGTTTTGATCTCGGCATTCCCAGGTTCGAATCCTGGTACCCCAGCCACTTTCTTATTGTAAAGTGGTAAAGTTAAATCGTTTGAAACAGTTTTGGGGTATCGCCAAGCGGTAAGGCACCGGGTTTTGATCTCGGCATTCCCAGGTTCGAATCCTGGTACCCCAGCCATTATCTTTATGATAATATGTGGCAATGTAGCTCAGCTGGTTAGAGCACAGCACTCATAATGCTGGGGTCGCAGGTTCAAGTCCCGCCATTGCTACCATCTTTTCTAAGATGTAAAACTAGATACAGTGCGGGAATGGTGGAATTGGTAGACACGCCAGATTTAGGTTCTGGTGCCGCAAGGTGTGAGAGTTCAAGTCTCTCTTCCCGTACCATTTAATTTAATTTAATGTTATAGGCTAGCTATTAACTCTGGGCTGTAACAAAGCGAAAGCTTATTGGGGTATCGCCAAGCGGTAAGGCACCGGGTTTTGATCTCGGCATCCCCAGGTTCGAATCCTGGTACCCCAGCCATATTTATCTTTGTCAGGATATAAAACTAGACGCAGTGCGGGAATGGTGGAATTGGTAGACACGCCAGATTTAGGTTCTGGTGCCGCAAGGTGTGAGAGTTCAAGTCTCTCTTCCCGTACCATTATTAAAAACAAAAAAGCCTGTTGAATGACAGGCTTTTTTGTATCTGAAATTTGCCTTTTGACCATCCCTTCTGATAAGGCATTCACACCATCTGGCCTCAAGGGATGATGAGAATGCCTTAAGTATGTAGGGAAACATGCAAGCCCTTGTTGCTTGCAAGGAGTGAGGCGTATACTTGCTCTAGAGCCAAACTCGTTAACACCGAATCAAATGTGTTAAAATTCGTCTGTCAGGCGTGTTTTGTTACCTTCCTACTTCTGCGTTGAATGACCTTACAAGGGAGCAGCCATCCCATCATCCATTCGCCTTGTAATGAGTTGCCAAAAAACATGTTGAGTAGATCACGTTTTTATACTGATTGGTATTAATTGATGTTAATACAGGTTTTCGAAATAACTTTCGATAATCAACACTGCGGACATTGAATCGACTTGGCCCTTCGTTAGAGCCTTAAACCCACCCATTTCAAACAGTCTTGCCTTGGCGTCTGCCGTGGTTAGGCGTTCATCTTGAGTTGCGGTTTTAACCCCAAAGCGACCTGAAATTCTGTTGGCGAATTTTCGTGCTCTTTGGGTCATCTCTTGTTCGGTGCCATCCATATTTAACGGCAGTCCAACAACGATTAAGTCAGGCTTCCATTCTTCGATAAGTGAGCCAATTTCTTCCCATTTAGGAATGCCGTCATTGGCTTTAATAGATGCTAAGGGCGTAGCACTTGCTGTGATTTGTTGACCGACGGCGACCCCAATACTTTTAGTACCGAAGTCAAACCCTAATACACTTAATGAACTCATTTTTATTCCTGTTGAGATTAGGCGTGGCCTGTTTGGCTCGATAATTGACCGATATCAAAACCAAGAGATTGGGTTGCTTTTATCCAGCGTTCATCGTGTGGGGTGTTGAATAAAATATCGAGATCAACAGGGATCGATAACCAAGTGTTCTCGCCTAATTCTTGTTCCAATTGGTGACGTCCCCAGCCTGCGTATCCGAGTGCGACGATAAAATGTTTTGGCGCATCGCTGCTGCCTAAAGAGGTGAGTACGTCTCTTGAGGTGGTTAACATGAGTTCATCACTGATCTGCTGGCTACTGCTCCATTGAGGCTGTGGAGTGTGCAATACAAAGCCTTTTTCTTGAGCGACTGGCCCACCTAAGAGTACTTGGCTGTTGATATCTTCTATGGTGTGAAAATCATCAAGTTGCATCTGTTTGAGCAGTTCATTGACATCGACGCCAATAGGACGGTTTATCATAACGCCCATTGCGCCATGTTCATTGTGCTCACATAGATAGATAACGGAACGCTCAAAAAAGGTATCATGCAGTGACGGCATGGCTATTAGTAAATGGTTTTGTAAGCTGTCCATCTGGCACTCCACGGGGCTTTAGCCTCCGGCCAATTTTACTTGATAATTGAGTTTTTCAAGTAGGGTCTTTAAGAGTTCGCGATTGTCGGTTTGAACTTCGATATTGAACTCTTTTACTGTACCACCACATCCACATTGTTTCTTGAGTTTCTGGGCGAGGGCTTTTAGCTCTTTATCATTAAGCCCAAGGCCTTTAATGACAGACACGCCTTTACCTTTACGACCTTTGCTATCTTTGTGTATGCGGACGATACCATCGCCTTCAGGTATCGCTTGTGGCTCAGCTTTCTCAGTTATTTTTCCACCATCGGTGCTATAGACTAAGGTGATATTGGGATCGATTCTCATCATTAATTTACTTGCTGTGGAGTATGGCTAGAGTTTACCAAATTGAACTATGTTGTGGGAGCGCTAACAGGTAGTCGCCCAAAAAAAAGACCACATGATGTGGTCAGGGATCGGGCAAAATACCAATTTGCAGGGAGATATATTGCCGTTAGCATCCGAAGGCAACTAACAAGTTAGTGCAATGTGTGAGCAAACTTATGTGTGAACAGCATCTGTCGGTTAATCGGTTATATTGCCTGTATTAACATGGCGATAAGTGAAATAGCAGTAAGCCCGGCGCAAGGTAATATGAAGCGATGCAGCTGAGAAACGGCAACCGAACAGCCTGTGAGTGCAAAGCTGATGGCGACAACCGCTTGGGTAGAGGCATTACCTATCAGGATACTTATGAGAATTAAGATAAATGCCAGTAGTGGCAGCAGCAAAAGAATACCTTGTCCTTTCGGTTGGTTTGCCATATTGGTATTGGAGGTAGCCAATGATTTAGGGGCAAACATAAAAATGGCGCTTGCGATGATGAATGCACTGATAAACCATGTCATTTTGAAACCCTCCCACAATCTAATTGATAATCATTATCATTTAGATGTTAGCTTAAGTCAAGCTGAACAACCAAGTTTTTTAATGAAAATAGAGTTGTAGATAACAAATATGCTCTGTAAGCTTAAATCTATATATCGTCGGTCGAAATTTAGCCTTTTTACGCTGGAGTATTTATGAAAAAAGTAATCGTTTTAGCAGCTGCGCTCGCTATGTCTGCGTGTAGCACTATGAAGTCGAGTTCTGATTATGATCCCAATATAAATTTTAACGAGATAAAAAGTTATGCTTGGGTCGTTCAGAAGAACGATGATAAGACTTACCATTTAGATGGCTTGATGGACCAAAGAGTCAGAAGTGCTGTTGACTCCCAGTTGCAACTCAAAGGTATCGTCAAGAGTGATGCTGATAAAGCCGATGCATTAGTTAACTATTTCACAAAGGTTGATAAGAAAATTAATGTAGATACTTTTAACACTAATTTTGGATATAACCCATACTATGGTCCTGGTTGGGCGTGGGGCGGCAGTATGCATACTCAGACAACTGTGCGTGAGTACGAGGTCGGTACATTAGTTGTCGATATCGTTAATCGTGAGACAGGTCAGTTAATTTGGCGTGGTTCGGTCGCTGATACTATCCGTGATAAGAATACGCCTGAAGAACGTATCGAAGTCGTGAATCAAGCTATAGCAGAAGTGATGCAACAATATCCACCAAAGCCAGAAGCTAAGTAATTAAATACTTCATCTAAAAAAGCGACTAAGAGTCGCTTTTTTGTTGTCTCTATTTTGTTTTTGAAACCCTTATTCACGTCGAAGACGTTGTAATAAATCAGCGCGTCCTAGACCAAAGTCCTAGATATTTAATCCTTAACCTAATGCTATTCTTCGACGACTAGCTAGATAGGTTATGGAGGCAGTGTGGAGCAGTTTTTACAGCAGTGGTTTAACCATTATGAGAAAGGAACGGGTGTTGAAGTTAATGAACTCAGTAATGACACCTTGGATAATTGGCAGCAGTTATTAAGTGGGGCTAAAAGCGGAGAGTTAGACGCATGGCAAAAAAATCCACCAGGTAGGCTGGCGCTGATTTTATTGATGGGACCTGTCGCACATCTTCTCGAAGATGAATCGGCTTTGAATCTGCAAAATAAAGCGCGGGAGTTGTGCGTATCAGGTGTAGATAAAGGCTTCGATACTCAGCTGGAGCCTCTTCAGCGTCGCTGTTTCTATGATCCGCTGTTTTACTCCACCAAAACAGATGATCGGGCGCTTCTGATCCGGTTGCTGCAAGGGATGCAATCTCAATTACCTACAGCAACCAAACCCGATTGGTATCATTGGTATCAACAGGCTTCTATTACCACACATTAGATACAGCCCAATAGGCTAACAGATAAGATAACCTATATCTGTTAGCTCACATCTCGCGGGTTCCAGTTTGACTCATATTTTTTTAAAAAAAATATCAATGTATTATGTGGTTTGTCATTAACACCGTGATGCTGAACCACAACCACAACCACAACCACAACCACAACCACAACCACAACCACAACCACATTAGCAACCCAACTAAATTGTTCGAAAGCCATTGGAATGTGACATAACTGCTGTCTATCTCATCTAATGCTAAGTGTTCAGGCATTAGTGCCCAACCACTCCTGTTTTGGCTAACACTAGTAATAGGTAGTCATCGTCGGTATACCAATATCGGTATAATGCTCGAGTTGATAACTTCAGTGGTCGCTATCTTCGGTGCGATGATCGGTTTGACCACAATCGAATTGAACGCTTAAAAAACTGCGGCTCATCCATGGTCTCGGACTGGAGGCTGGATTAGCGTGCTTATGGTGTCATGGTTTTTCGATAGATTTATTGGCTGCGTTTATACTTGAGGCGCTGTTTTTAGTGTTCTTTTTTCTATGACATCGCTTTCAATTGGCTTTTTGATTGGAGCAGATCTAAGTTGTATAAGAGGATTGGGCATTACTAGCCAAAATAACATCTCCTAGGGGTGTTCGTTTTTGGTCGTTATTTTCACGCTTATTAAATTTATTTTCGTAGTTGTTTATTCCTTTATTGGAGATTAGTGCAGAAGGATATAAAATAAAGGCCTTATTTTATGGTTAATATTTGATATTTTTCATGTCTTTGAGGCTCTAAAGGAAAGCAACAGCTTGTGGACTTTTAGGAAGACATTAATGAAAGCATTGATTAATATCATTCTTTTGAGCATTTCGTTAACAATGAGTTCGAATGCGTTGTCTTGGAATGATATTGATAAAGATGGTGTGCCAGATAATAAGGATGCTTGCCCCAAGACTCTTATGGGAGTAAGTGTCGATGCTCGCGGCTGTGAAAGGCAGATCATCGCGTCGTTATGTTTACCGACGACCAGCGGTGAAACTTATCCCTCACAATGCCAAAAGGTAACACCAATAGTGATTAATTTTGATTTTGCTAGCGCACTAGTCGATTATTCACAGTGGCGATATTTAGCCGAGTTAAAATCGTTTCTAAATAAATACCCAGCTAAATTTTGCGTTGTTGGGCATACCGACAACATCGGGGAAGCCGGGTTTAATCAAACCTTGTCCTATGACAGAGCTGTAAATGTAGTGCAAATATTAGTTGAGGATTATCAGTTTAGTCCTCAGCGATTTAATGTTATTGGGCAAGGAAGTACCCAGCCAATAGCCGACAATCAAACTGAGGCGGGTCGGGCACTTAATCGAAGAGTAGAGTTTATTGTTGAGTCTCACTAGAAAGTGAGTCCATTTTATAAGGGAGCGTTACATGGAAAATCTGGATAGTTATATTGAGCAAGCGCCAGGACTGATCGTGACTTACGGTCTACAGGTTATTATGGCGTTAGTTATTTTTGTCGTCGGTAAATATTTTGCGACAGTTGCTAAAAACTTAACTTCAAAATTGCTGACTAAGCGAAAAGTTGATAAAACCGTCGTGTCGTTTGTGGCAAATATGGCGTGGGCCGTAGTGTTTGTGTTTACGATCATTGCTACTCTAGGACAAATTGGCGTTCAAACAGCATCACTGGTCGCGGTTATCGGTGCCGCTGGCTTAGCTGTTGGTTTGGCGCTACAAGGGTCGTTATCCAATTTCGCTTCTGGCGTATTGATGGTGATGTTCCGTCCTTGTCGCGTTGGTGATTACATCGAAGCTGCTGGCACTGCGGGTACAGTCGATGAGATCACTATCTTTTCGACTAAATTGCGTACGCCAGATAACAAGGTGATTGTTGCCCCTAACTCAGCCGTAATGAATGGCACCATCGTCAACTATTCAGCGATGGAGACTCGTCGTATCGATCTTGTGATTGGTGTGTCATATGATGCAAATCTACAAGAGACCAAGAACGTACTTAAGCAAGTGCTCGATAATAATAGCCACGTGCTAAAAGATCCTGCTTATACCGTTGCACTAGTCGAATTGGCGGACTCTTCAATTAACTTTGTGGTTCGTCCATGGGTTAAAGGTGCCGATTACTGGCCAGCACGTTTTGAGATCCTTGAACAGATTAAGCTCGCATTGGACGAAGCCAATATTGGTATTCCATATCCACAGATGGATATTTATGTCAAAGAAACGCCAGCTGCTTAGTCGGTTTTAAGCGCGTTGTTTTTGAATAATATAGGTCGGCAAATGCCGACCTTTTCGTTAATAATCTGTTTCCAAACTCCAACTGCGGTTGGTGAACTTCACCATCTTGATTGTGCTGATAACAAACTTGGACATGCCCCAATCCGTCAATGGCTAAAAACAGTGAAGACAAGTAGCGCATCACAGGGGCTATGCTCACGCTAAGCAAGGACGCAAATGCAATCGCTTAAGTAATGCCATTTTAGCCCCAAATCGAGGGGGAAATTGCCCTGTAAGATATCCCATAATGTGTCGCCACCAATAGTGGTGGCACAGCTAATGATAACTCCCTAAAGAGAGCCATCTGTTTTCGGCCAGCACAAAGTATACCAGTCATCGTTTCGGCTATGATGCCAATGAGCCAAAGCAAGGAGATAAATTCACCTTGATGTTGATCACGATATATTTATTTGGCCTTAGTTCAGGCTAAATTGGGCTGGGCGTCTGGGTTATTTCGATAAAAATGATCTAAGGTGCTAGCGAGGTGTTTTTTGTCAGAGTAATATGCCAAAACCATGTGGGTTAACTAGCGTTAGGATAGGGAATAAATGATAGATTTTCGCAGTGACACAGTAACTCAACCGACAGCTAAAATGCGTCAGGCGATGGCTAACGCTGAAGTGGGCGATGATGTGTATGGAGATGATCCGACCGTGAATCGTTTAGAGTCGATGGCGGCCGAGCGATTTGGCTTTGATAGTGCCTTATTTACCTCATCGGGCACTCAGGCTAATTTACTTGCCCTCATGTCACATTGTGATAGAGGCGATGAGTATATCTGCGGTCAGCAGGCTCATAACTATAAATTCGAAGCTGGTGGTGCAGCCGTTCTCGGTAGCATACAGCCACAGCCATTAGTCAATCAGGCCGATGGTTCTATATTGCTTAGCGATATCGAAGCCGCAATCAAGCCAGATGATATTCACTTTGCTAAAACGCGCTTATTGAGTTTGGAAAATACCATCGGGGGCAAGGTGTTATCGCAACAATACTTGGCAGATGCCCAAGCATTAGCGTTTAATCGCCGCCTTAAAATCCACCTTGATGGTGCGCGTATTGCCAATGCCGCCGTCGCACAACAGTTAGATATCGGTGATATTACCCAATATTTTGACTCGGTTTCTATCTGTTTATCTAAAGGGTTATGTGCGCCAGTAGGGTCATTACTATTAGGTGATGAGCGCTTTATTCAAAAAGCCCGTCGTTGGCGTAAAATGCTTGGTGGTGGTATGCGCCAAGCTGGGATCTTAGCCGCCGCAGCTGAAATCGCGTTAGATGAGCAAGTGGCGCGTCTAGCCATAGATCATGAAAACGCCCAGTATCTTGCCGAGCAGCTTAATGCTTTAGATGAGTTTGAGGTTGATATGACACAAGTGCAAACTAATATGTTGTTTGCCAAAGTTGCTGACCAGCTTGATATTACCAGGCTCGCAGCAGGGTTGAAGCATAACGGCATACTTATTAGCCCAAGTGCTACCATCCGCTTAGTGACCCATGCTGATATTAGCCGAGAAGATATAAACACCTTTATTAAGGTGTTAAAAACGCTGCTATAAATTCGATTAAAAATTTGGAGTAACATTAACTAAAAAGCCATCCTATTTCGGATGACTTTTTAATTGATATTTAATACTGATTGGTACTAATGTTGGTGCCCACCGTGTCCAGCATCGATCATTTGCCCATCGGATGAATAAAAGCCTGAACCACCATGCTGGATAAACCCTTGAGTGATCATTTTGGCGATGAAAGGATCGGATTCGCTATCGCCAACATCGGCAAAATCCAAGTCTTGATACCCTGTGATTAGTTGCTTGAAGGCGTCGTGACTCACCGCCTTCAGTTCAGTCAGTTGATAGCGTATGGTTTGTTGGCCGTTATTAACCGTAAACGATTTTGGCAATGACATTTCTGGTAGCCAAGTGACGGTGACAGGGTGGCTGGTGTCATTGTTGCTATAATGCTGCTGGTTATAGCATTGGTCTTTGTTGGCGCTCAGGTCATCGCTGTTGATTTTGGTGAGCTGAGATAAACCATGTTGTGAGATAAGATGAAATTGTCTATCTAGATCTGGACTGATATTGAGTGAGAGAAGATCGCCACGGCGATAGCTAATAGAACGCTTTTCTTTTGGAAAATAGCGTACATACTCGCCATTTTTATTCCACGCTTCGAAACTTATATCATTATGTTTGTAAATGATATTGTCATTGAATCGGGTCACGGTTAGCTCAAGACTCTTTTGCTCAAGAGAGTGTTTATCTGTCGAAGTAATTTCATAGCTTGCTTGATATTGGTTGGCGTTGACCGTTTCATGACATAGAGCACTTGAGATCGCCGCGCCGCCTGATTGGATAGTTGGCTGTTGTCCCGCGTGGGCAACATTACTTATTAGAAGTGCAGCGCAAAGCAGAGGCATTAATTTGGTTAAGGGTGTTACTATTGATGAATGTGTAGGCTTTGCGAATTGTTGTGAATGGCAAGACATCTAAGACTCCTTGGCCTAATCAGTGATTTATTATTTTGTTAGAAAATAGCAGCCTAGCGATAGTGGAAACTGAACGGTTATATCTGTCGGGTTCCCGAACGGCTAGGCTACTGTTATTGCTGTTACAGCTTACGGCAGATTATTGCGCTGCTGCGTTTGCTTTATTTACTAGGTCACCCGCATAGTTCATCACATGGAAGATATGATTTTGCTCGACGGTACCTTCAATCAGGCTTGCACCCGGTCCGCGTGCGAAAATTGCGACATCTTCCCCTGCATGAGTCTCACTTCCTAGTGGCACGAGTGCTTCTTGGTGGAAGCCTGCACTTTGGGTATCTGTGTAGTTAAGGTCAACGCGTCCTGCCATGGCTGCATAGTTATAACGCTCATCACCACCAGTTGCTAATGACGCAAAACCTAAACCGTTAGCGTAGCCAACTGTGGTATAGGGCAGGCCATTAGCGTCTGTAGAGTTCGTTACCGAAGGAACTCCGTTCGAATCGTTACTTTTAACTAACCCTAGGATAGGGTTACCGCGGGTTGGATAACCTGCAATGGTAAATACGTGGCTGTGATCCGCCGTAACCATCAGTAATGTATCGCTTGCAGAGGTTTTCTCCATCGCAACACGAACCGCTTCCGATAGCGCAATCGTGTCGTGCAATGCACGGGCTGCGTTGCCTGCGTGGTGGGCGTGGTCGATACGACCTGCTTCAACAATCAGTACAAAACCTTTGTTGTTTTTGCGCAAAATATCGATACTTTTTGCCGTCATCTCGGCAAGAGAAGGTTCACCTTCAACACCTGTTTCTACGCGGTCATAATCGTATTCCATGTGTGACGAGTTAAACAGGCCCAGTGCATGGTCGGTATTTGCAGTGTCCAGTGCTAGGAAGCTGTCACGGTCTGTCACATAAGTAGCGTTAGGATATTGTGCTAACCACTCGGCAGTTAAGTCGCGGCCATCTTTACGCTTACCCGATTTACCCTCTGGATCGACTGTGGTGTTAGGAATAAATGCGCGGCGTCCACCGCCCATCACTACGTTAATTCCTTTACCTTGGTTGAAGTCCAGTAGCTGTGCTGCGATATCTTTACAGCCATTAGTTACCGCTTCTGCTGGCAGGTTACTGTCAGCTTCCCAATCACGTTCAGGTACATGAGCATAGGTTGCTGCTGGGGTTGCATGGGTAATACGTGCTGTCGATACCACACCGGTTGAAAGGCCTGCCATGGCTGCTAATTCAAGTGATGTGACTAAGTTTTGCCCTGAGGTTGACGCGCAGTTACCACGAGTCACACCTTCGGCCTGAGAGATAACGCCGACATCGGTCTTAACACCTGTAGCCATTGCTGTCATGGTGCCCGCTGAGTCCGGTGTTTGACCATCGACGTTATAGGTTTTAGCTAGACCAAGATGAGGCAGGGTTTCAAACGAGAGCGAGTTCTCTTCGCCAGTGTGACCTTTTAGCTGACCATCTAAGATCCGCGCCGCAGTAATGGTTGATACACCCATGCCATCACCAACGAACAGGATGATGTTTTTAGCTGCGCCCGCTTGATTATTTGGTGCAATGCCTTCGGCTTTGGTGACTCGGTTTTGGCCATCAAGATACCATTGGTTTACTGCGCTCCAATCTTTGCCGTCTTGACCGTTCGAGCCATTTGAACCTGGAGTGCCAGGCGTTCCTGCAGAACCATCTGCGCCGTTGTCACCATCGCTACCACATGCAGCTAAACCTAGAATGGCTGCTAAAGACAGTACAAGTAGTTTCTTATTCATCGTTTTTGCTCCCAATTAATACTTAGTACCGCCAAGCGACTGAGCTTGGTTGATAATGTGGAAAATGACATTCTGTTCAATGACGCCTTGAACCAAGTTCGAACCTGGACCCGTTGCATGTAGGCTGATATCTTCACCTGCATGAGTTTCGCTTCCCATCGGGATAAGAGACTGTTGCATAAAGTCGGTGTCTTGTGTGTCAACCGAGGTTAAATCATCTCGAACGCCAACCACGGCGCCAGGACCATTGGTGTAACCGAGCGTGGTGTAGGGCTTGCCATCCATTGCGGTTGATACACTGCCATCGACGCCATGTACCAAACCTAAGATCGGATTGCCACGTTTTGGATACCCTGCAATGGTAAATACATGGCTGTGATCGGCAGTCACTAGAATTAAGGTTTCATCTGGATCGGTATTTTCATAAGCGGCTTTTACCGCATTAGATAGCTCTGCAGCATCTATCAAGGCGCGTTTGGCATTGCCCGCATGATGTGCGTGGTCGATACGACCCGATTCGACGATCAGTAGGTAACCATTGTCGTTCTTTTTCAGTAGTTCGATAGACTTTGCCGTCATTTCGGTAAGTGAGGGCTCACCGCCAACATCATTGGCGCGGTCGGCTTCATACTCCATGTGCGACGAGTTAAACAAGCCTAATAGGTGGTCAGTGGTTGCAACATCAATGGCGTCAAACTCATCTTTATTCCACACGTATGCAGCGTTGTCGAAGTTATCCATCCACGCTTGTGTTAAGTCCATACCGTCTTTACGACTACCAGACTTATTTTCGCCGTCAGTCACAGTGTTAGGAATAAATGCGCGGCGACCACCACCTAAGGCAACGCTAAGCGCATTGTCTTTATCGCGCATCACCATTTGGTAGGCGATATCTTTACATTCATTGGCAATAGCTTCTGCTGTGAGATTGCTATCGGCTTCCCAGTTACGTTCTGGGCTGTGGGCATAGGTAGCTGCAGGCGTAGCGTGAGTAATTCGAGCGGTACTGACTACCCCTGTAGATAGACCCTTAGCATTAGCAAGGTCGACTAAGGTGACTAACTCATTTCCCTTTGATGACAAGCAGTTTCCACGCAATACTGAATCAGAAACCGAAATCACCCCAGCCTTAGATTTTACGCCTGTAGCGATAGCCGTCATGGTGCCGGCACTGTCTGGCGTTTGTTGGTTGGTGTTGTAGGTTTTAACTAAGGCAGTGTGATTAAACTTTTCAAAACTTAGGAAGTTCTCTTCACCACCTTGGTTACCATTTTGCTGTTGTCCTTGATAAATCCGCGCTGCAGTAAGGGTTGAAATACCCATACCGTCACCAACAAACAAAATGACATTTTTAGCCTTAGTTTTAGTTTCTAAGTTGGCTTTCTCTGTTACCAGCTGCGCGCTGTCTTTAAACCAAGGGCTATCCGATTGAACACTTGGTAGAGCGGCGCTGTTGGCTGCCATCGATACTAGGCTGCAAGAAATTAATGCAGCTAATCTTTTTATCATCATCACTTTCATCATCCGTATGTAGGGTTGAAAATTAGTTTTCAATTGAGATAAAGCGGCCTGATTGTCTGCTATTGATATGACAGAAATGGGTCAGTTGGATTTCAGTTGTGTTAATAAGGCGAAAATAGGTGTTTTGTTAATGATTAAAATTGGTGCAGCTAAGCACCGTTTAGGTGCTAACTCCATACAACTCTTCTTGAAAGTGTGTTGATTTTATTGGATTTTTAATATTGGCTTAGATTTTGATACTACTTTATGAGTATCTAGCAGGAGGCAAATCATGAAGTATTACAGTCGACGTTTTATTAAACCTGAGCATCTTAACCCAGCCAATGCGCTGTTTGGTGGACAACTATTAAGCTGGATAGATGAAGAGGCGGCGATCTTTGCAGCATGTCAGATGCGCAGTCAAAGCATTGTGACTAAGATCATTTCCGAAATTAACTTTATGACGCCAGCGAGGCAGGGCGATGTTATCGAGTTTGGCTTAGAGCTGATTAGCGCAGGAGTCAGCTCAATTACGGTTCGTTGTGAGGTTCGCAATAAGATGTCGCTATTACCAGTGGTCAGTATCGACAAGATGATTTTTGTTAACGTCGATGAGAATGGCTTGCCTAAACCTCATGGTATGCGTGCTAATGCCGCTTAAATGTAAATCTAACGAGCGCTTGAATTTTCAAGCGTTTTAAAACTTAGTGGTCAGTAATTGTGAAGTGACTTAATCCTTTTTACTTAAATCTTCTTTTACTGACTGGACTGCATCGCGAGAGGCATGGCCAATTGCTTTTGTGGTATCTCGGGTAGCGTGTCCAATCTCTGTCGTGACCTCTTTGGTCGTCTCACCAATAGCTTTACCTGTATTTTTGAGTTCAGCACAGCCTGATATTAGAATACAGACGAGGATAGCGATGATTAGTGATTTCATATGGGAGTGAAAGCCAGTGAGTAGATTGTGGCACCATTCTAGCTTTTAATTGAGGAGAGTAAAGCGTTCAATCGCGCATAGCGCTGCACAGAATGGCGTTATGTAAAATAGCGTTGTTATAGGAAGACCACAAACAGCTGAAACTATCCCAAGCCTAAAAACAGACTACCTCCGCGGTTGGAGGTAGTCTGTTTGAAATGAGGGGCGAACCGCGTTGTTAATCCAGTTTAGATAATCTCTGTTGATAGTCTTTGATAAGGTGTTCCATTATCTCTTGTACAGAAGTATCTTTGGTCGAATCATCCATATAGATCTTAAAGGTCACTAAAATGTTGCCGTTGCCATTGAGTCTGCCACTTTGCATTGAAAAGTATGAGCTTTCACCATCGGCTTCTCTGACGACAAATCCATCTTGTTCAAAAATACGGTGGCCAGAACGGTCGTGCCATTTAGTAATACGATTTAAACCAATTTCGCATGACTCGTTAAATTCGACATGGTTTTGCCATGTGGTGGGATGAGCGGGATCCTTAATGTGTGGGCATCGAACTGTATAGTTGTAGACATGAGAAATTGCTGTCATAAATTACCTACCTTTAATTATGGATGTCAGTGCCATCATAGGCACCGCATTTCTTTTCGGTCAACTTATATCCATTTATCTTCTCACTGAAAATCGATACTGTTGGCCAGATTTATCGGTTGCTCTAGATCTTTTGTAGCATGAGTTAAAGAGTGATAACCATGTGCAATGTCTCATTTTTTATAGTCTTTAGTTAATTGCATTATCACCGCTTAATAAAGCAACAGCTAATCGAAGGGGCACACGAGCTAAATGCGAGTGGGGATACTAATTGGTATTACTATTCTGAAAGAGATAAGGGTTTAGATGAGATGGCTGTACTTTGGGGAGGGCGGTATAAAATCAGGTCAACGGATTCTAGGGCCTGACCGCAGATACGAAAAAGGCGACCTAGGTCGCCTTTTTTAAGTTAAGCAATTAAGGCTTAAGCAGGAACTACGTTCGCAGCTTGTAAACCTTTTTGACCTTGCTCAACTTCGAAAGATACTTTTTGGCCTTCAGCTAAGGTTTTGAAACCGTCAGACGCGATAGCACGGAAATGAACGAATACGTCAGCACCGCCATTTTCTTGAGAGATGAAGCCGAAACCTTTCTCTTCGTTAAACCATTTGACGATACCAGTAGTTGAATTAGACATGTTGTGTCCCTTATTTAAATTCATAAAAAATTATCGCGACATTGCGATGTGCTGAGTAGCTGAATTATTAAAGTATTACGAGAAGCTAAGGGAAACACTGAGGACAAAAAATGGTACATATTTGACTAAGGGTTTTACTTTTACTTTATTCTTTATCATTAATAACTCTGAACAACAGAGCGGCGTCAGGTTAACACAGTTTGGTGACAATACACTATTTATTTTTCCGAACAATACACGATTTATTTTTACGAAATAGTAATCTTTAGTATGGGTTTTATAATAACATCATACTTATCAATGTATTATGTTTGGTTCCTGTTTGTGTTTATTTGTTTAGCATCTGGTAACGCTGTGTCAGTGCCCCTCCATCTCTAGGGGGCGGATGTTGTGAACGTCTTTAATGCACGACGATATGGATATAGGAGCTAGGGTCGCCCATAAAGCTGTGACCACGGAGCAATTAAAGGTCTAGCCTCATAAGCGTTAACCTTTGGTGCTAAATCGTCGCTGAGCGATCACATCTTTATACTGATTGGTATTCGCGCTGTTTATCGTCGTTTTCCATAAAGAAAAAGGCCCGTTGTCATAGTATGAGTAACGGGCCTTTTAGCTAGCTGAATCTTTGCAGGGAAAAAGCGAGCTGACACTATTTTATAACAGATATAACTGGGCGTTCTAGCCGATAAGTGTGACGAACAAAGAATATTAATACGGCTATTTTTATTCGCAAGGAATAAAAAGACCTACTTAGCTAGCTAATTAGGTCTTTATCGCAGTACTTATTACAGAGTGACTAACTTATTCACTTTCAGCTAAGCTAGCAGCTTAAGCTTATCTTACAAGGCGTTAGTAAAGATCTGACAGATCTCTTCGTGAGTAGCTTGTTTCGGGTTAGTAACACCACAAGCATCCTTTAGCGCGTTGTCTGCAAGTGTAGGGATATCTTCTGCTTTTACGCCAAGCTTGGTTAAGTTTTCAGGGATCTTAACCGCCACAGATAAGGCTTTAATCGCATCGATTGCAGCCTGTGCGCCTTGTTCATCACTCATATCTGCGACATCAACCCCCATTGCTTTGGCTATATCTTTTAGTCGAGGAGCGGCAACCTGAGCGTTATAAGCTTGAACATGTGGCAATAATAGCGCATTACATACACCATGAGGCAGGTCGTAGAAACCGCCAAGTTGATGTGCCATTGCATGCACATAACCTAGACTCGCGTTGTTAAATGCCATGCCAGCAAGGAACTGAGCATAAGCCATCTGTTCACGTGCTTCGATGTTTTGACCATTATCAACCGCTTCGACAAGATTTCCTTGAATGAGCTCGATTGCTTTGATTGCACAAGCATCAGTAATTGGGTTCGCGGCAATTGATACATAGGCTTCAACGGCATGAGTTAACGCGTCCATTCCTGTTGCTGCGGTAAGACCTGCTGGTTTTAGTAGCATCAACTCTGGATCATTGACTGATAAAAGAGGGGTTGTATGCTTATCAACGATAGCCATTTTGATGTGACGTGCTTCATCTGTAATGATGCAGAAGCGTGTCATCTCACTGGCTGTACCTGCTGTAGTATTAATCGCAACTAGTGGTAGTTGAGGCTTAGCTGACATATCTAAGCCTTCATAATCTTTGATGCTACCGCCATTGGTCGCAACTAAAGCGATGCCTTTTGCACAATCATGTGGAGAGCCACCACCGAGTGAAATCACAAAATCACAGTCATTGGCTTTTAGTAGTTCAAGCCCTGCTTCTACGTTGCCAACGGTTGGGTTGGGTTGTACACCGTCGAATACGGTAGAGGTGATGCCTGCAGCGCCAAGCTTCTCTACAATTTGCCCGACTAAGCCAATTTCAACCAAAGGTTTATCAGTAACGATCAGTGCACGCTGAAAGCCGAGAGTTTTAATGTCGCCAATGGCATCATCAACAGCATTTTGTCCTAACACATTGACAGCGGGGATAAAAAATTTAGCAGCCATAAAATCACCTTTACGCTTAAATATTAAAAATAGGTATATTTTCTGGTAACTAAAGTACCAACCCCGCATTGGGGAAAGTGTGATCTGACTCGTAAAAATGCCTACTTTAGACAAAGAGGTGATAAGAAGTTGGATCTATACAACTAAAAATGTAAATTTATGACAATAGTTGTGTATACCTATTGATATGTGACTTGTTTTTTCTTCTCAGCTATAAATCATTGACCAGATGAAATTGTACTAATGTGGACCCATTACAACGTCTAAGTTGGCGGCTTTTTTCTCACCAATTAGTCGCATTGTTATCGTTGCCTTGCACAATAATAGTGCGGATTATGGTCACTCGTCGCGCAAGCACTAAGGTGTTTTCTTACATTCGCCTCTAATCGAAAGTTAATAAGCTGTTGATTTTAAGTGTTTTATATTTGTCATCAGCTTGAAATATCTCTGTCTTCAAGTTGTTATCTTGCTTTGGCATGGTAACTGCTCAATTCAATGTGGCTGTTTGATTTAGATGCAAGGGAATGGGCGATGAGCTTGGATAAATTACTTTATTTACAAGGTGTGGGTGCAAGCTTCATTAATTATAGTGGTGAGTTAACTGTGCAGTCGTCTGCTGATCGTGTGCAGATCCTTGGGTGTATGTTAGGTCAACTAAAACAGCCGTTATTTGATCTAACCCAAACCACCCCAGAAGATTTTGTTGACAGGAATGCTAAGGCTATCGAGGCAAGAATTGAGCAGCTCGATGCAAAGCCATGGCAAAGAGCATTACCCATTTTTCAGCATACTAATCTAAAGGAGCCTTGTATTACTCTCTTTTTCCCGCAGGGAGATGAGCGCTTGTTAACGCTCGAGTTAATCACCGAATCAGGGGAGCAGTATCAGTGGCCTATCAATCGCGAAGCATTGATTAGAACAGGAGATTATTACTGGGCAGGGACAACTTTTTATCGCTTTGATATGCATTTAAGTGATTATCTAAATGACACCGCTCACCCCGATATGGGGTATCACACCCTAAAGTTACGGCTTACTAACCGGGAAAGTGGCGAATATCAACAGGTATCTGGCACTATTTTATTTTCGCCGAGTAGAGCATTTCAGTTAACGACGATTGACTCCCATAAACCATGGGGGGTGAGTGTTCAGTTATATAGTTTACGCAGCGATGCTCAGTGGGGGATTGGTGATTTTGGCGACCTTTCGCGTTTGGTGGGTTGGCTTAGCCAGTTTGGTTGTGACTTTATTCAGCTTAATCCTTTACATGCATTGGGTTTGAAGGGGGCCGATGACGAACATATTAGCCCATATAGCCCAAGCGATCGACGCAGGATAAACCCTTTATATATAGATATTGACACTGTGAATGAGGCGCTAAGCATTGAAGAGTGGTTAGCAAGTCAACATGATGTTCGCTGCCAGCTCAATGAGGGAGATTGGCTTGATTATGGAGCTTTAAGCACGTTCAAATATCAAATATTTACTCGTCTGTATCAGGTGTTTTACCAAGAGCATTACCTCAAACAAGATGATCGTTTTAATGATTTTAAGCAGTTTGTTGATGGCGAGGGGCAAGCGTTAGTTGCCTTTTGTCAGCATGAAGCTGATGGATTTGACGAATCTCAACAACAAAGTTTACTCCGTGAACCTCTATTACATCAATATTTACAATTTGTCGCACATCAGCAGTTGTTAGCGTGTCAGCGTCAGGCCAAAGACGCCGGAATGAGTGTGGGCCTAATCGGTGATTTAGCGGTTGGGGTGCGTGGTGATGGCGTAGAGGTAAAGCACGATGGCACTCTCTTTTGTCAGCGAGCGAGTATTGGCGCACCACCAGATGATTTTTCCAGTAAGGGACAAAATTGGGGACTAACCCCACTCGACCCAATCGCGATGAGGCAAGATGGCTTTAATTATTTTACTCAGCTTGTGCGTGCCAACATGCGTTACTACGGGGCGTTAAGGGTCGATCACGTGATGGCTATGCTTCGCTTGTGGTGGTGGCCGATGAACACCGAGCAAGCAGGGGGCTGTTATGTCTACTACCCCCTAGATGAGCTAATGGCAATCATTCGAACAGAGAGTATCAAAGCGCAATGCGCCGTAATTGGTGAGGATTTAGGCATAGTGCCGCCAGAGATTAATGCGCAGCTGAGCGAATCTGGGATCTATTCAAATGAGCTTTTTTATTTTTGTAAAGATGCTCAGGGCTTTAAAGCGCCAAACCTACATAAACCCCACAGTCTAATGATGTTAGCTAACCATGATGTGCCACCGTTAGCGGCGTGGTGGTCAAAGAGCGATCTGCATTTAATGCGTCAGCTAGGACTTATCGATAGTGACGAGCAGCTAAAACAAGCTATTGAGGCACGAGATGCTGAGCGCCAAAAGTTGCTCGTAATGCTCAATCAAACCGTTGGATTCGATGGCGACTTCAGTAGCGATTACCTGTGGGTATTGGAGGCTTGGATTAAATCGGCAGCTCAGAGCCAATCGGCTCTATTTAGTGTGCAGTTGATGGATCTATTTTCTGAGCACTATAGCGTCAACATTCCGGGAACATGGCGCGAGTACGCTAATTGGCAGCGCCGCATACCTTATACCTTAGAGGTGTTGCAACAAACGCCATCAGTCAACAAATTAATAGAGGATATTCAGCAGATAAGAAGCGCAGATATCGCCACATTAGAAGTTGCTGATTAGCCTTGTTCTGAACGATATTCGATTTACCGATAGGGACACCAAAAGATGAATAACAAGACAAGGGTACTGATTGAACCAGCTGCGATAGCAGCCTTGATTGATGCAAACTACACCGACATCTTTGCCTTGCTAGGAATGCACACCATTATGGTACCACCTGCAAAAAAGGGGCAAGATGGTCCTGAAGTTCAGCGGCTTGTGGTGCGGGCTTTTTTGCCTGGTGCGCTGCGGGTGGAACTACTTAGTGCCAGTGATGGACGCAAAGTGAGCGAGTTAGACTTATTAGATGATCAAGGTGTGTTTGCCGGGCTTGCTGGTCGTCGAGTGAAACCTTTTGCGTACCGTTTACGAGTGCATTATCCACTGAGTGTCGAGGAGATTGTTGACCCTTATCAGTTTCACTCGCAATTAAGTGCCGATGACCTATATCTATTTGGTGAGGGACGCCAGCAACAAGCTTATCGTTTTATGGGAGCCAATTGGCGAACCGTTGACGGCGTGCCTGGTGTGCTATTTTGTGTCTGGGCACCTAATGCAAAACGAGTTTCTGTGGTTAATGATGCGAACCATTGGGATGGTAGACGCCATGTGATGCGCTCGCATATCGCCAATGGTTTGTGGGAGCTCTTTGTGCCACAAATTGATGCTCTTAGTCATTATAAGTATGAGATTGAATCCGCCGACGGAGAGCTATTTTTAAAATCAGATCCTTATGGTAAATCGATGCAAGCAGCCCCTGGGAACGCATCGATAGTCCCGCCAAAGCTTGATTATGCTTGGCGAGACTTGTCATGGCTTGAGACCCGTGCGAATACTGAATGGCATAAAGCCCCAGTTTCTATCTATGAAGTGCATATAGGCTCTTGGCGTCGCAAAGGTGAACATGGCGAGGTGTATCTTAGCTATAAAGAGCTTGCCGAGCAGCTGATCCCATATGTGCTTAAACAGGGTTATACCCATATACAGCTAATGCCTATCAGCGAGTTTCCTTTCGACGGTTCTTGGGGATATCAGCCTGTTGGGATCTATGCGCCAACCCACAGATTCGGTCAGCCCCATGAGTTAAAAGCCTTTATTGATGCCTGTCATCAAGCGGGGATAGGGGTGTTGCTTGACTGGGTTGCAGCCCACTTCCCAAAAGATCCCCACGGATTAACACGTTTCGATGGTAGCTGCCTTTATGAACATCAAGATCCCCGTCAAGGTGAGCACCCTGATTGGGATACCTTGATCTATAACTATGGCCGCGCAGAGGTGCAAAGCTACCTGTTAAGTAATGCGCATTACTGGCTCGATGAGTTTCACTTCGATGGCCTGCGTTTAGATGCGGTGTCATCTATGCTCTATCTCGATTACAGCCGAGAACCAGGGCAATGGTTACCCAATGCTTATGGTGGTCGCGAAAATCTCGAAGCGATCACTTTTTTACAAGATCTTAATACCCGACTTTATCAGTGTTTTCCGGGGATCATGATGATAGCGGAAGAATCAACCGCTTGGCCAGGAGTAACAAAAGCGGTCGAGCACGGTGGTTTGGGTTTTGGCTTTAAATGGAATATGGGCTGGATGAACGACAGCTTAGCCTATCTCAGTCGCGATCCACTCTATCGTAGCCATCATCATAATCAACTGACCTTTAGCTTAGTCTATAGCTTCACCGAGCAGTTTATCTTGTCGTTAAGCCATGATGAGGTGGTGCATGGTAAAGGTTCGCTGCTGCATAAAATCCCCGGTGATGATTGGCAAAAGTTTGCCACTTTAAGGGCCTATCTTGGGTTTATGTGGGGGCATCCAGGTAAGAAACTGCTATTTATGGGCAGTGATTTCGCTCAGAGAGATGAGTGGTCCCATGAACGAAGCTTAGATTGGCATTTACTGGCTTTTGAGCCACATCAGGGAGTGCAACAGTGGGTCAGCGATCTTAACCGTTTATATCGCCAAAGCGTTGCGCTGTATGGCGACGACCATGATCCGCAAGGATTTCGCTGGCTAGATTGTGACAATGCCAGCGCCAGCGTATTGAGTTTTATTCGTCAAAGTGACGGCAAACAGCTGCTGTTTATCGTTAATATGACACCTGAGGTTTACCGTGAGTTTCGTATTGGATTGCCGCAAGCGGGGCGATATCGCGAGTGTCTAAATAGCGATAGTAGCTATTATGGCGGTAGCGATGTGGGTAATGAAGGGCTGGTGGAAAGTGAGTCTATAGCCTATCAAGGGTATGAGCAAAGTGCTTGTATCACTGTTCCACCACTGGCATGCATCGTACTTGCGCCTGATGATCTGCTTGAGGGTGGCGTAAATGAGGTGAGTCATGTTGTTAAGTAGTGGCAAACCCTATCCACTTGGGGCAACCGTCGACGATGCTGGAGTGAACTTTGCTCTGTTTTCTGCCAATGCTACTGCCGTTTATCTATGCCTGTTTGATGAGGACGATATTGAGATAGGCCGTTTTAGTTTACCTCGTCAAACTCAGCAAATATGGCATGGTCATATCAGTGAGATCGGCGCTGGTATGCGTTATGGTTTTCGGGTTGATGGCCCTTATCAGCCGTTGATAGGTCATCGATTTAATGTCAATAAACTGCTACTCGATCCCTATGCTAAACAGTTTGCGGGGGAATTTGTCGATGACAAGCTGCATTACGGTTATCAGTTTGCCCACAAAGATGAAGATCTCAGTTTTTGTTCACTCGATAATGCCGCCTTGATGCCCAAATGCGTGGTGGTTGATACCCGTAACCTCACACCAATCGTCCCTCTTGCGAAGCCTTATAATCAAGAGGAAGTTTCGCTTTCACTCAGGCGTAGCGTGATCTATGAGACGCATGTGAAAGGTTTTACTCGGTTGCACCCTGAAGTGGATAAAGCATTACGAGGTACTTTTGCGGGATTGGCTTCGCCTGCGGTGATTAGCTATCTCAGTCAATTAGGGATAACAGCGGTCGAGTTACTCCCGTCACAACAATTTATCAGTGAAGCCTTTTTACAAGAAAAACAGCTCAGCAATTACTGGGGCTACAACACTATCGGTTTCTTTGCGCCTCATAAGGACTATCTGTGCCAAAACAATATTGAAGAGTTTCGCCTGATGGTCAGCGAGATGCATAGCGCTGGGATAGAGGTGATTCTCGATGTGGTATACAACCATACCGCCGAGGGCAACCGACTCGGTCCCACTTTTAGCTTTAAAGGGATAGATAACGCCAGTTATTACCGGCTGCATCCAAGCGAACCTCGCTACTACATTAATGATACGGGCTGTGGTAACACCTTTAATATTGCTCACCCTAACGTATTGCAACTGGTGATGGACTCTCTGCGTTATTGGGTTGAAGTCATGGGCGTGGACGGCTTTCGTTTCGATTTAGCAACCACCCTTGGACGAGAAGAACATGGGTTCGATGCTGGCGCTGGTTTTTTTGATGCAATAAAACAAGACCCTGTGCTGAGCCAAGTGCGTTTGATTGCCGAGCCTTGGGATATTGGCCCCGGTGGTTATCAGCTGGGACAATATCCAGTGGGCTGGAGCGAATGGAACGATAGGTATCGTGACACAGTGCGTCGATTTTGGCGTGGTGATGCTGGCATGTTGCCTGAGTTTGCTCGCCGTTTTCATGGTTCTAGCGATCTGTTTGAACATTCTGGGCGCAAACCCACGGCGACCATCAACTTTATTACCAGCCATGATGGTTTTACTTTGATGGATTTAGTCAGTTTTCGTCATAAACATAACCAAGCCAATGGCGAACAAAACCGTGACGGTCACAATGAGAATTTTAGTGACAATTATGGCATCGAAGGTGCCACCGATGATGTGGAACTGTTAGCACTGCGTTCGCGTCAATGCCGCAACATGTTGACTACACTTTTCCTCTCTCAGGGCGTCCCTATGTTGCTCGCTGGTGATGAGTTTGGTCATAGTCAAAAGGGCAACAATAACGCTTATTGTCAAGATAACGCTAATAGCTGGATCAATTGGCAAAGTGATATTAACCGTGATGCGTTGCTCGATTTTACGACTAAATTAATTAAGATGCGTCGTCGCTTTCCGCTGCTCTGTCATCGTGAATATATCCATGAGAGTGCTAATGAGAATTCGCCTGGATTGGATTGGTTTTGCCGTCAGGGTGAACCTATGACTAAGGCACACTGGGGTGAGGCACAGACTCGCACCTTAAGTGTGGTGATTAGCGGTGAGTTGGAGGCGCAAGCTGGTTGTCGTCAAGCCTTGTTATTGATGTTAAACGCCGATGACCAGTCTCATCAGTTTACGCTGCCAAATGTTCGTGGCATCGACCAGTGGCAGTGTTTACTTACCACCCAAGATGAACCTCCCTTCCAGCATGAGATTGCCCATAACCAGCACAGAACCGCTCCTACTGAGCGTTCCAGTTTAGTGCTGCAAGATCGAAGTTTAATGGTCTATTACGCCCAATTTACAGGAGAAAATGAATGAGCCAGAGCAAAGAAGATGAGACAACCAAAAAGGCCAAAACCACAAAGACTCCTCGTGCTAAGAAGGCAGTAAAAAGCGTGATCTGCGATCCCTGTGAAACATTAGGCGCTTGTTTCGAACGCCATCTCGATAAGAGTCTGTCACCTAAAGAGCGTGATCAGCAAGAGTTGTTTTACGCCTTTGCCTTAAGCGTGAAAGATCAGATGTTGCCAAAATGGCGTGAGACTCGATTGGGCGATAGAGCTGGGGGAAAAAAGCGTGTCGCTTACTTGTCACTTGAGTTTTTAATGGGACGCGCCCTAAGTAATGCACTGAATAATTTAGATATGAGCGCGGAGAGCCAAGCGGTATTGCGCGATTATGCGGTGCAGCGTGAGTCGATTGAGCAGGAGGAACATGATGCGGGACTGGGAAACGGCGGCTTGGGGCGTCTTGCTGCCTGTTTTCTCGATAGCTGTGCCAGCCTCGACTTAAATGTGACGGGTTATGGGATCCGTTACGAGTATGGCATGTTTGCGCAAAAGCTATGTGATGGCTATCAGGTTGAGTGTCCCGATCGTTGGTTGCGTGATGGTAACCCGTGGGAGGTTCGTGTACCTAGTCATAATGTACTGGTGCCTTTCTTTGGTCATACCGAGTCATATATCGACCGTAACGGCAAACGTCAGTTTGTATGGGCCGAGACTCAAGATGTTCTCGCGGTCGCCTATGATATGCCTGTCCCCGGTTACCGTAATGACCGCATTAATACCCTAAGACTTTGGAAATCAGAAGCAACAGATGACTTTGATTTAGAAGAATTTAACCAAGGGGATTATACCGAAGCGGTTGCGCGTAAAAATCTGGCAGAACAGATCACTATGGTGCTCTATCCAAATGATGCCAGTGAGAATGGAAAGGAACTGCGTCTACGTCAGCAGTACTTCTTATCGTCAGCCAGTTTACAAGATCTGCTTAATACTTGGGTTTGTCAGCACGGGGAGGATTTTACCGATTTTGCTCGGCTCAATGTGATGCAGTTAAACGACACTCATCCCAGCGTCGCTATTCCAGAGTTAATGCGTTTATTAATGGACAAGTATGGACTGTGCTGGGACAAGGCGTGGGAGATCACCAGTCAGACAATGGCTTATACCAATCATACCTTGCTTCCCGAGGCTTTGGAGCGTTGGCCTGTGCGTATGTTTGAACATATGTTGCCACGAATATTGGATATTATTTACGAGATAAATGCCCGTTATCTCGACGTGGTAGCCCATCACTGGCCTGGCGACGGTGACAAACTCAGAGCTATGTCTATTATCGAAGAGGGAGCCGAACCCCATGTGCGCATGGCGTATCTTGCGATTGTGGCGAGCTTCTCGGTGAACGGGGTTGCAGGATTACATACACGTCTGCTGACTTCTGGTTTGTTTAAAGATTTTTATGCCTTATGGCCTGAGAAGTTTAATAACAAAACCAATGGGGTTACCCCAAGACGATGGATGACGCAGAGTAATCCTGCTCTGGCAGATTTGCTGACTAAACGTCTTGGTGATGCTTGGATAACCGATCTTAGTCATCTTAATGCGCTCAATGCCTTTACCGATGATGAAAGCTTGCTCAAAGCGTGGCGCAAGGTAAAGTTTGATAACAAATGCCATCTTGCCGAGCTCGTTAAGCAAGAATGTGATGTGGACTTTGACCCTACTATGATGTTCGATGTGCAGGTGAAACGCATTCATGAGTACAAGCGTCAGCTATTAAACATCTTGCATGTGATCCACCTCTATCATCAGATCCAGCAGGGTAACTTAAGTGATATTACGCCCAGATGTGTATTGATTGGTGGTAAGGCCGCCCCCGGTTATTTCATGGCAAAGTTACTCATCAAACTGGCTAATAATGTCGCTCACATGGTTAACTCAGATCCGGTTGTTGCACCTTATCTTCGTTTTGCCTTCTTGCCCAATTATAACGTCAGTGCCATGGAGCGTATCTGCCCAGGTACAGACCTTTCCGAGCAGATCTCAACTGCCGGAAAGGAGGCTTCTGGAACTGGCAACATGAAATTCATGATGAATGGCGCGTTGACCATTGGCACCTTAGATGGCGCCAATATTGAGATGTTAGAGGAGGTGGGACAAGAGAATTTCTTCCTGTTTGGCCTTAATGCCGATGAGGTAGAGTCCCTGAAGCCTCATTATGATCCGAGTGTTTTTATTAACCAATCGACGGCGCTTACTGAAGTGATGGAGCTGCTTGAAAGTGGTCATTTTAGTCTGTTAGAGCCGGGGATCTTTAATCCTATTATCGGCAGCATTCGTAGCCCTACCGATCCATGGATGATCGCCGCCGATTTTGAATCTTACCGACAAGCACAGCAAAAGGCTGCTACGGCTTATCAAGACCAACATCATTGGACACAGATGAGTATACGTAACACGGCGGCGAGTGGCCGCTTTTCTAGCGATGTCACAATTGGGCAGTATCGCGATGAAATTTGGGGGATAAAGCCATGAAAGTAATTTGCATTATATCAGGCATAAGCCAGGTGCTAATCACGCGGTCAACTGCCATCAGATGGGTGACGCGAGTTTTAGCCAATAATAAAAAACGGCAAATTAACCGTTATCGACCTTCAACCTGTACTGACAAAGGTGCATCAATAAGTATCTCAAGGAGAGAGTATCTATGAGTAGCATTAATCCTAGTCCCCGTTATATTAGTAATTTAACTCGTGAAACCTACGCATTAATTTTAGCTGGAGGCCGTGGTTCTCGACTCCATGAACTGACCGACTGGCGAGCAAAACCCTCACTCTATTTTGGTGGTAAATTCCGTATTATCGACTTCCCGTTATCTAATTGCATTAACTCAGGGATCAGGCGTATAGGGGTGGTGACTCAATATAAATCTCACTCGTTAATTCGTCATGTTATGCGTGGTTGGGGCCACTTTAAAAAAGAACTTGGTGAGTCGGTCGAGATCTTACCGGCATCTCAACGTTACTCTGAGAATTGGTATCAAGGCACTGCCGACGCGGTATTTCAAAATATCGATATTATCCGCCACGAACTTCCCAAATACGTGATGGTTCTTTCGGGCGATCATGTTTATCGTATGGATTACGCGGGTTTGCTCGCTGCCCATGCTGAATCTGGTGCGGATATGACAGTGTCTTGCCTAGAGGTTCCCGTTGCCGAAGCGGCAGGGGCTTTTGGCGTCGTCGAGGTTGACGAAAACCATAAGATTCTCAGTTTTGAGGAGAAACCAGATGTACCAAAATATCTGCCAGATAATCCTGAGCATTGCTTAGCGTCAATGGGGAATTACGTATTTAATACCGAGTTCTTGTTTGAACAGCTCAAGAAAGATGCCATGAATGAAGGCTCTGATCGCGACTTTGGTAAAGACATCATTCCGTCTATCATCGAAGACCACCAAGTTTATGCGCATCCCTTTAAAAGTGGCTTCACCGATGGTGAGGCCTACTGGCGAGATGTGGGGACATTAGATTCATTCTGGCAAGCCAATATGGAGCTGCTGTCGCCGACTCCAGCGCTCAATCTCTATGATGCTAAATGGCCTATTTGGACCTTTCAAGAACAGCTACCTCCAGCGAAATTTGTGTTTGATGATGACGACAGGCGCGGTATGGCACTCGACTCTATCGTCTCTAGCGGTTGCATCATCTCAGGATCGACGGTCAGGCGAAGCGTACTGTTTAATGAAGTGCAAGTTTGCTCTTATTCTACGGTTGAAGGTTCCGTGGTGCTTCCCGATGTTGTCGTGCTTAGACATTGTCAGATCAAGAATGCCATTTTAGATCGCGGCTGTATTATTCCTGAAGGCACCATTATCGGTCACGATCATGAGCATGATAGGGCGCGTGGTTTTAGGGTGTCTGAAGGTGGCATCACCTTAGTGACCCGAGATATGCTTGGTTTACCGGTGGGATATGAATAATAAGACTGATAGGCAACCGATGAAAAGAGTGTTGATGTTAGCAGCCGAAAATGGCTTGCTTCCAGGGGCTAAAGTTGGCGGAATGGCAGATGTTATTCGGGATCTGCCTGGCGCGCTCTACCCACTCAATGTGTGCGTCGATGTTGCTATGCCAAGCTATGGTTTTTTGCACCTAGAAACGGCCTCAGTGAAGATTGCAACGATTACGTTGGCGTTTTATGGAGAGCCTTATTGGGTCGATCTCTATCAGGCGTCGCATCCCCAATTTCCTGAGTTAAATCTATACCTGTTTGATCATCCTCTTTTCGAGGATGGCGGTAATGTTTATAGTCCAAGCAGCGGAGATAGACCCTTTGCCGATGACGCGAATAAGTTCGCCCTATTTTGTGCTGCGGTTGCAGAAGGCTTAGTCACAAGCGTCTTATCGACGCCAGATTGTCTACATTTGCATGATTGGCACTGCGGCGTCATGGCATTTTTACGCGCCTGTTCGCCCTATCATCAACGATTGCAATCAATCCCCGTGGTGATGAGTATTCATAATCTGGCTATTCAAGGTACAAGGCCATTGACTCAAGAGCACTCTTCATTGCAAGCATGGTTTCCAACACTGTATCCGTTACTTGAGCCCGACAAACTCAAGTGCATTACAGACCCCCAATATCCGAACTGTTTTAATCCTATGCGCTGCGCAATTGTTTTTAGTGACAGGGTGCATTTAGTGTCACCTAGTTATGCTAATGAAGTGTTATTGCCATCAAATCATGACAAAGGTTTCTATGGTGGAGAGGGGTTAGAAAATGATTTAGCACTCAAGCAAGCTCACAAGGGGGTATTTGGTATTTTAAATGGTTGTGAATACCCTTTTAGTACGGAGAAAAAGCGTAAGGTTAGTGTTAAAAAAAACGTGGAGACTGGGGGGAGTGACGCGCTGAACATCTTACTCGATAGTGCCGAGCAAGCGATTCAGACGTGGTTAGCGGATCATGCTTATGTTCGTAGCGTGGATCAGATTGCGCTACTAACCCTTAATCGGCTTAGACGGTCTTGTTGTGGCAGTGTTGAACCTAGCCTTATTCTCACTTCTGTCGGCCGTTTGACCGAGCAAAAAATGCGGATCATGTGCTATCGAGATGCTTCTGGAGTGAGTACGTTGGCGAAGTTGTTATCTCAGTTGCAGAGTACAACGCCGAAAGGGGTGTTTATCTTGCTCGGAAGCGGTGATGAAAAGATTGAAGCCCAGCTAACTAAACTGGCTAGTAAATTTAACAACTTACTGTTTATTAATGGCTTTGACTTGCCTCTTTCACAGGCATTATATGATCATGGTAGCCTGTTCATCATGCCGAGTTCATTTGAGCCCTGTGGCATAAGTCAGATGTTGGCCATGCGTTCTGGGCAGCCTTGTCTAGTGCATGGTGTCGGTGGTCTTAAAGATACGGTGACAGATGGTGAAGATGGTTTTGTATTTACAGGGGAGGACTTGTCCGAGCAAGCCGATCAACTCTTAAACCGTTTTAATCAGTTGCAAGAGATGATGATGACGGCCAAGTGGCAACAAATCTGCGATAGTGCAAGCCAAAAGCGATTTAGCTGGCAGCGATCTGCGCAGCAATATGTTGACTTACTGTACCAGTTTTAATGCTATTTTATCTGTGAGTTAAAGTCTGTAGCCCATAGCTTATGGGCTTTGGGTTAGTGGCTCAGCTTTTGTTGCTCAGAGCTTGTCGAGCTGAGCAACTGTTGCTTTAGAGCAGCAGGGATGCGTCTATTTGATTAAATTGCTGCGCAGCATCGATGAGTGATTTTGCGGTCAGCTTGGGCACACCATACACTTGAGTTTCGATATTATGCTTATTGGCTATGTGTTCAAGCAGTATGGCAAAGTCACCGTCGCCTGAGAGTAAAATAATACTATCGACTTGACTGGCACTCTCCATGATGTCGATTGTGATCCCTACGTCCCAATCGCCTTTAGCGCTTCCATCGCTACGTTGGATAAAGGGTTTAAGTTTTACATCAAAACCTATGTGTTTGAGTGCATCTTGAAACTTTAGTTGACCATCATCGCCACGATGAATCGCATATGCATTTGCAGTGACTATCTCACCTTCATAACCTAAGTGTTGCCAGAGTTTACGGTAGTTAAATTGACGCCCGTAAGCTTCTTTACAGGTGTAATAGATATTTTGGACATCAACAAATATGGCGAGTTTTTTCAAGTGAAACCTAAGCGTGGGATAAGTTAGTAGAAACCATACAGCACCAGGAGCGAACAGTGAAGTTCTTATCCTAATTGGCATGAGTCGGCTAATGTGGGATTTGAAAATGTATCGGGCTTAAGGTCGATGTTGCATTAAACAAAGTTGCTTGCCTTTTGATACGTAGCGCTTGTAAAGCTGGCTTATCTCAGCCGGTATGTCAGCGCATTGCTCCGTCTTGGTTTCGCTACTCTCAAAGAACCTATGTTGTCGATAGAAGGCTGTAAGCTCTGGGAGTGAAAATAGGAAACTCGGTCTAGCGATAAGCTGCTCTTGTAGATTGGACATCAATTGATGGCCGAGTGCTTGGCCACGATAATGGGGATGGACCAGCATGCCCGTTACCAACTGATATTCGCCTATGGGTCTTAATCTTACTGCAGCGATGATCTGGTTACTTGGCGAACTTTCAGCATAAATCACCCCAACTAACTCTTTTTTATTGAGCCGAGCATAGGGCATAAAGCGGTTATAAAAACGAAAGGCGTCGGCGCGTATCGAAGGGGAAAGCCAGTGAAGTGTCAAGTGAATCCCTGTGGTTATTTTGGTTAAGCCTAGCAGAACTTTTACTTGGCATAAATTGTTTTAGTGACCTTGACTATTACGCCGTTAACCTTTTTTTGCGGAAACATATCGTGATGAGTGTTTTGTTCGCTGGGTGTTGGTTGGTTTTGTGTTTTAGTGGTTAATTAAAGGTTGCCTCATTGTTAGCGTTTATATCTTGTTGCAATTTAACGGTGATTTTTCTGTGATTTTTGCTCAGCTTTACACAGTTTTACCCTATTAGTGGTGATTTCTCTTTAAAATGTTGTTTAATTACAACCGATCATATTACTCGATGAATAATCCATAATGAAAAAAGCGCTGATTATAACCTCCCTTGTTATTGCAACCATCTCGTTAGTGGCGTTTAGCCAATTATCTCTGGCGGATAAGCCAGCGGATAAGCCTGCGAGTATGGTTCGAACCATTCCTGTCGTCAGTGCTCGGGTAGCTGAGCATGAATTGTCTCAACATCTCTCGCTTATCGGCAAACTAGAGGCAAATCGTTCGGTATTAGTCGCCGCGGAGGTGGCGGGTAAGATAAAGCAGATCAATGTTAATGCCAATGAGCTTATTAAGGCTAATCAGGTATTAGTGGTGCTAGAAGATGCAAAATCTAAGGCGAATGTTGCCGAAGCAAAAGCCTATTTAAATGATGAACAGAGAAAGCTAGCAGAGTTTCAAAGGTTAATAAGTAAGAATGCTATCACGCAAACCGAGATTGATGCGCAAAAAGCAGCGGTTGAAATAGCACTTGCTCGTTTACAAGCCGCGCAGGCTGATTTGGACTTTCATACCATTAGAGCGCCATTTTCGGGCACTGCAGGATTGGTCGATTTTAGCTTAGGAAAAATGGTGTCGGTGGGAAATGAGCTATTGAGTCTAGACGACTTGTCCTCTATGCGTCTTGATATCCAAGTACCTGAGCTCTATCTCTCTCGTTTGGACATTGGTATGAAAGTCACCGCGACAAATCGTGCTTGGAAGGGAGAAATTTTCACTGGTGAAATTGTCGCCATCGATCCTCGAATTAATCCAGAAACCTTAAACCTAAAAGTGCGAGTAAATTTCGATAATCATCAAGGCAAGCTAAAGCCCGGCATGCTGATGTCGGCTAATGTTGGCTTTGCTCCAGTCACAGAACCCGTTATTCCTGTGCAGGCGCTTGAATACTCAGGTACTAAGCGTTTTGTGTATGTGATTGACGACAATAATATTGCCCATCGTACACAAGTTACCCTAGGAGCGCGTATTGGGGATGAGGTGTTAATCAGCGCGGGTGTGGCTATTGGCGATAACATTGTTGTGCAAGGCTTAGTTAATATGCGTGACGGGTTACAGGTTGAGGATATCTCAGAGGCCAAATTAGCCGATAGTTCTGCGAAAGATGTCGATAGCCAGCGAGGACGCGGTTAATGTTACTTTCTGATGTATCTGTTAAGCGTCCGGTCGTTGCGATTGTATTGAGCCTGCTACTTTGTGTCTTTGGTTTAGTCTCTTTTACTAAGCTATCTGTGCGTGAAATGCCAGATGTAGAAAGCCCTGTCGTCACAGTGATGACGTTTTATAGCGGCGCCTCGGCGACGATTATGGAGAGTCAGATCACAACGGCGTTAGAGGATGAATTAACCGGGATTAGCGGTATTGATGAGATCACCTCAACGACCCGTAATGGCATGTCGCGTATTACCGTGACCTTTGATCTCGATTGGGATCTTACTGAAGGCGTGAGTGATGTGCGCGATGCCGTAGCCCGAGCTCAGCGCAGACTTCCTGATGAAGCCGATGATCCCATTGTTTCTAAGGATAATGGCTCGGGTCAGCCATCGGTTTATATTAATCTAAGTTCTTCTAATATGGATAGAACTCAATTGACTGATTACGCTGAGCGCGTATTGGAAGATAGGTTTAGCTTGATCACTGGCGTTAGCTCGGTCAGCATCTCCGGCGGATTGTATAAGGTGATGTATGTGCAATTAAAGCCTGAACTTATGGCGGGAAGGGGGGTTACCACTGCCGATATCTCCGCTGCGCTGCGCCGAGAGAATGTGGAAAGTCCCGGCGGTGAAGTGCGTAATGATACTACTGTGATGACGGTGCGTACTGCTCGTCTCTATCACCACCCAGAAGATTTCGATTATTTAGTGGTACGTACCGCGAGCGATGGCAGCCCAATCTATTTAAAAGATGTCGCCTCGGTTTTTGTGGGAGCCGAAAATGAAAACTCGACCTATAAAAGTGATGGCGTACCCAATTTAAGTTTGGGTATTGTCGCGCAGTCCGATGCAAATCCGTTGGACGTGGCGAAGAAGGTGCATGTTGAGGTCGATAAAATACAAAAGTTCCTGCCTGATGGTACCAAACTTGTGGTCGATTATGACTCGACGGTATTTATTGATCGCTCAATTAGTGAAGTGTATAGCACTATCTATATTACTGCCGCACTCGTAGTGTTAGTGCTGTATATCTTTATTGGTCAGGCGCGAGCAACGCTTATTCCTGCTGTCACTGTGCCAGTTTCACTTATCTCCTCATTTATAGCGGCAAACTATTTTGGTTTTTCAATTAATCTACTGACATTGATGGCGCTAATTCTGTCTATCGGTTTAGTGGTTGATGATGCCATTGTGGTTGTTGAAAATATTTTCCATCACATACAAAAAGGGGAACCCCCTCTGTTTGCCGCTTATAAAGGGGCGCAAGAGGTCGGTTTTGCCGTCGTGGCGACAACTGCGGTATTAGTTATGGTGTTTCTACCAATTTCCTTTATGGATGGCATGGTTGGGCGCCTATTTACTGAATTTTCGGTGATGTTGGCGATGTCGGTGATTTTCTCATCGATAGTAGCGTTAACCTTAACACCTGTACTTGGCAGTAAAATGCTTAAAGCTAATGTGAAGCCCAATCGCTTTAATCGCTGGATGGATTTGCTGTTCGCAAGATTAGAGTCAACTTATCGTGCTTGGGTGGTCAAAGCGGTGCGCCTGCGTAATTTCGCGCCGTTGGTGATCATCGCTTGCGTTATTGGTAGCGGTTTCTTATTGCAACAGGTGCCAGGTCAATTAGCACCTCAAGAAGACAGAGGCGTTATCTTTGCTTTTGTTAAAGGCGCCGAAGGCACGAGTTATAATCGGATGACTGCCAATATGGATATTGTTGAGCAGCGTTTAATGCCGCTACTCGACGAGAGAACGATTAAGTCTTTTAGTATTCAAGCGCCGGCATTTGGTGGCGTAGCAGGGGATCAAACCGGTTTTGTCATTATGCAGCTGGAAGATTGGGAGCACAGAGATATCGATGCTCAGCAAGCCTTAGGGATTGTTTCCAACGCGCTTAAGGGAATTCCCGATGTGATGGTGTTTCCTATGCTGCCGGGTTTTCGAGGCCAGTCGAGTGAACCGGTTCAGTTTGTCCTAGGTGGCTCCGATTACAATGAGCTGTTTAAGTGGGCGGAGAAGTTGAAAGAGGAGGCGAATATCTCGCCGATGCTCGAGGGTGCTGATCTTGATTATGCCGAGACAACCCCAGAACTGGTTGTCACTATCGATAGAGTTCGCGCAGCAGAGCTTGGTATCAGTGTAGCCGATGTCTCTGAAACACTCGAAGTCATGCTAGGCGGACGTAGCGAGACCACCTTTATTGAGCGCGGCGAGGAGTATGATGTCTACTTGCGGGGCAGTGAAGATAGCTTCAATAGTGTGGCCGATCTGAGTCAAATTTATATGCGTTCCTCTAAAGGCTCGCTGATTTCTCTTGATGCGATCACCCATATTGAAGAGGTGGCTTCGGCCCATAAACTGAGTCATACCAATAAGCAAAAATCGATCACCTTAAAGGCTAATTTAGGCGAAGGCTATACATTGGGTGAAGCACTTGATTTTCTTGACGATAAAGCGATTGAGATGTTGCCGAGCGATATTTCGGTGAGTTACACCGGTGAGTCTAAAGATTTTAAAGAAAATCAAAGCAGCGTGATGATCGTTTTTGGATTGGCGTTGTTAGTCGCCTACTTGGTGCTCGCGGCTCAATTTGAAAGCTTTATCAATCCTATGGTGGTGATGTTTACCGTTCCTATGGGGGTATTTGGTGGTTTCTTGGGCTTATATCTCACAGGGCAAGGCCTTAACCTTTATAGCCAGATCGGGATGATCATGTTGATTGGTATGGTGACCAAAAACGGCATCTTGATTGTGGAGTTTGCGAATCAGCTTCGCGACAAAGGCAGCGATATTGAACAAGCCATTATCGATGCTTCTGCGCGTCGTCTACGCCCTATCTTAATGACCGCTTTCACTACGCTGGTTGGTGCTGTGCCACTGATTTTTTCAACCGGTGCAGGCTCTGAAAGTCGAATCGCTGTGGGGACAGTGGTCTTCTTCGGGATGGCATTTGCGACTTGTGTAACGCTATTTGTTATCCCTGCCATGTATCGATTGATATCGGGTCACTCGCAATCGCCAGGATTTGTTGAGGCTCAGTTAGAGCAAGCGATTAAAGCGCGGCAATCCTAAGGGGTGGGTGATATAGAGATGTTTTGCTCCTTTATATCACCTGCTTTATCCCGTTTTTTATATTTTACTACCATAGAAACAATGGGTTATGTGTATTTGATTTTATTGAGAGACAAGGTTTTCTCTGTTTCTAAATTTCTTTATTATTTTTATTTTGTTCGTTCCATTCACTCCATCCCTGTAGGTCAGATATTGTGAATGTCTAAATAGCAGCGAATTGTTTATCAACACGAAAAGCACGAAGGTTTAAAGAACGGTTAAAAGGACAAGGATAGAAAACAAAACAGCCGACTAATGTCGGCTGTTACTTTCCTCTAATTGGTATTACTTATTCATTCGCTTGTATTTTAGACGATGTGGTTCAATCACATCAGTACCCAAAGTTTCTTTGAGCCAAGCAGAATATTCGGTGTAGTTACCTTCATAGAAGTTCACTTTTCCTTCATCGCGATAGTCCAAAATATGAGTCGCGATTCTATCGAGGAACCAACGGTCATGGGAGATAACCATGGCACAACCTGGGAATTCAAGCAGGGCTTCTTCTAAAGCACGTAAGGTTTCAACGTCCAAATCGTTCGTGGGTTCATCGAGAAGTAATACGTTGCCGCCCGCTTGTAGCAGTTTAGCTAAATGGACTCGGTTACGTTCACCACCTGATAGAGTGCCAATGATTTTTTGTTGATCGCCACCGCGGAAGTTAAAGCGACCGACATAGGCACGACTTGGGATTTCAGTATTGTTGATGCGCATAATATCTAGCCCACCCGAGATCTCCTGCCATACGGTATTTTTGTCGTTCATCGAATCACGGAACTGATCGACTGAGGCTATTTGTACCGATTCACCCAATTCCACGCTACCACTGTCTGGTTGCTCAGTGCCAGAGATCATCTTAAACAGGGTCGACTTACCTGCACCGTTGGCACCAATAATACCGACGATAGCGCCTTTAGGTACCGAGAAACTTAGATTATCGATTAATACTCTATCGCCATAGGATTTAGTCAGATTATTAACTTCGATGACTTTGTCACCCAAGCGAGGTCCTGGCGGAATGAACAGCTCATTGGTTTCATTACGCTTTTGGTAGTCGTTGGTATTAAGCTCTTCAAAACGTGCCATACGGGCTTTGCCCTTAGATTGACGGCCCTTAGTTCCTTGACGTACCCATTCGAGTTCTTTAGCGATAGTTTTTTGTCGAGCGCTCTCGGTCGCAGATTCTTGTTTAAGGCGAGCATCTTTTTGCTCTAGCCATGAAGAGTAGTTACCTTCCCACGGAATACCTTCACCACGGTCGAGTTCTAAGATCCAGCCTGCAGCATTATCGAGGAAGTATCTATCGTGGGTGATTGCCACAACGGTGCCGGTGTAATCTTGTAGGAAACGCTCAAGCCAAGCCACCGATTCGGCATCTAAGTGGTTGGTCGGTTCATCCAGAAGTAACATATCTGGCTTTTCGAGCAGTAAGCGACAGATTGCGACACGGCGGCGTTCACCACCCGATAACACTTCAATCTTCTCATCCCAATCGGGTAGGCGTAGTGCATTGGCCGCACGCTCAAGAATATTATCAAGATTATGAGCATCTTGCGCTTGAATAATTGCTTCTAGCTCACCTTGTTCTTTGGCTAAAGCATCAAAGTCGGCATCGGGCTCGGCGTAAAGTGCGTAGACCTCATCTAAACGAGTAAGCGCTTGTTTTGCTTCAGATACCGCCTCTTCAATCGCTTCTCGAACGGTTTGTTGTTCATCGAGTTTGGGTTCTTGTGGCAGGTAACCAATTTTAAGGTCCTGCATCGGACGTGCTTCACCTTCGATTTCGGTATCAATACCAGCCATGATACGAAGAAGCGTAGATTTACCTGAACCATTGAGACCGAGAACACCGATCTTGGCACCAGGGAAAAAACTTAGGGAGATATCTTTAAGGATCTGCTTTTTAGGTGGAACAATTTTGCCCACACGAAGCATGCTGTATACAAATTGAGCCATGACAAATTTACTCGCTGACGAAACAATGATGGCAATTCTACTTCAATCGAGTTTGAACTTAAATCGGATTTTAGGTGATTGATTTACCATGCAGTTGTAAATCGACACCTCGCGAGATTATTGTTTAGTTTGGGGCTTAATATAAAAGTGGTTAACATTTGTTTAGCGTAATGTCGTGGACGAATTGTGGCGTACCTAGGGCTTGGGCTCAGCTTTATAAAGCGGGCTCAGACAGTATGGAGGATGATCATGACGATGAGATTGAAGGTGGGGCGAGGAAGTTCTTCTATGATCGCCTGACCAATAAAGAGTCTTGGAAATATGATGATAATGATTTGGTATGAGTTGGAGTCATGCCTACTTGGCTGCAACTCGCTTTCCCCTATTAAGCTGGAATAATCATTAAAAATGATCACCGTTTTGTTGAAAATACGAAACAGTGTTTTTTACCAAGCGGCTGTAAAACATTACTTTTATGGCTTGAAAAATAATAGCCCTGCTAAAACAAGCCCTCAATGCCCCAGTTTGCTAAATGGCGCTGCTTTGCTGAGCATTTCTCACCGATAACCGCAAGTAATTTCATGTTACAAACGCTGGGATTGTGATCAATTGCACTGTAGAATACCGCGCAACCCTACTTATAAGACTTTACAGCTGGAGTGACCAATGCTGAAAAAAGAGATGAATATCGCTGACTTTGATCCACTACTGTTTCAAGCGATCCAGGATGAAACTCGTCGTCAAGAAGAGCACATCGAGCTTATCGCTTCAGAAAATTACACCAGTCCTCGTGTGCTAGAGGCTCAAGGTTCTCAGCTTACCAATAAATATGCCGAAGGCTACCCAGGTAAGCGTTACTACGGTGGTTGTGAGTATGTTGATATTGCTGAAGAGTTAGCTATCTCTCGTGCTAAAGAGCTTTTTGGTGCAACTTATGCCAACGTTCAGCCTCACTCTGGTTCACAAGCGAACTCAGCTGTGTTTATGGCACTACTTCAAGGCGGTGATACTGTACTGGGTATGAGCCTTGCCCATGGTGGTCACTTAACTCACGGCTCGCACGTGAGCTTCTCTGGCAAGCTTTATAATGCGGTTCAGTATGGCATTGACGAGACGACGGGTAAGATTGATTACGCTGAAGTTGAGCGTCTCGCTGTTGAGCACAAACCTAAAATGATTATCGCAGGTTTCAGTGCTTATTCTGGCATTATCGATTGGGGTAAGTTCCGCGAAATCGCTGATAAAGTAGGTGCTTATCTGTTTGTCGATATGGCTCACGTTGCAGGCCTCGTTGCTGCGGGTATCTACCCAAATCCATTACCTCATGCTCACGTTGTTACTACGACAACCCATAAGACGCTTGCGGGTCCTCGTGGTGGCTTGATCTTATCAGCATGTGATGATGAAGATATTTACAAGAAGCTAAACTCTGCGGTATTCCCTGGTGGACAAGGCGGCCCGTTGATGCACGTTATCGCGGCTAAAGCGGTAGCCTTCAAAGAAGCGCTAGAGCCAGAGTTTACAGCTTATCAAGAGCAAGTGGTTATTAACGCCAAAGCAATGGCAAAAACCTTTATCGAACGCGGTTATGATGTCGTGTCTGGCGGTACCGATAACCACCTGTTCCTGCTTGATTTAATTTCTAAGGATATTACCGGTAAAGATGCAGATGCGGCACTTGGTCATGCCAATATTACGGTAAACAAGAACTCGGTACCTAACGATCCTCGTTCACCATTTGTCACTTCTGGTCTGCGTATTGGTTCACCCGCCATCACTCGTCGGGGCTTTAAAGAAGAGCAAGCGATTGAGCTAACGAACTGGATGTGTGATGTGCTTGATGACATCACTAACCAAGATACTATTGAGCGCGTGAAGAATCAGGTGCTTGAATTGTGCGCTAAGTTCCCTGTTTACGGTTAACCTTAAGCTTTAAATCAGGTAAACTTCGATGGCCGCTACTGATGTTAATATTAGTAGCGGCCATTTTTGTTTCTAGCGTTGCAGCTCATTGCGAGGTTAGATGATGACTTAACGACTTTCCGCCGGAGGCTCAATGTATTGTCCGTTTTGCAGCGCAACCGATACTAAAGTGATCGACTCTCGCTTAGTTGCCGATGGCCATCAGGTTCGTCGTCGCCGTGAATGCTTAGAGTGTCATGAACGATTTACGACTTTTGAAGGCGCTGAGCTGGTTATGCCTCGAGTCGTAAAACAAGATGGCAGTCGCCAGCCTTTTGATGAAGATAAGTTACGTGGCGGTATGTTACGTGCTGTAGAAAAACGTCCCGTCTCTATGGATGAGATTGAACAAGCGCTCACTAAAATAAAATCGACACTGCGTGCGACTGGCGAGAGAGAAGTGACCTCAGAGATGATAGGTAACCTGATGATGGATCATTTAGTTCATCTTGATAAGGTCGCTTATATTCGCTTTGCCTCTGTCTATCGTGCTTTTGAAGATGTCTCTGAGTTTGGTGATGCGATTGCAAAACTGCAAAGCGCTAAATCGAATACCTAGATCAACTGAATAAATCCTTTCTAGTATATTGCGTGGATAACGGCTGATGCCTTGGTCAAAATTTGATATAGAAATGATGGCAAAAGCCATCAAACTTGCGCGTAAAGGACTTTACACTACTCGCCCTAATCCTAGTGTTGGCTGCGTGATCACCCTCGCTGACAAGGTTATTGGTGAAGGTTATCATATTACTGCTGGTGGCCCCCATGCCGAAGTGCATGCATTGAAAATGGCTGGCGAGTTAGCACAAGGGGCTACGGCTTATGTCACTCTTGAACCGTGCAGCCATTATGGACGAACGCCACCATGTGCTGAGGCATTGATTAAAGCGAACGTCGCCAGAGTTGTTGTGGCTGTTACCGATCCTAATCCGCAAGTGTCGGGTCGCGGGATCCAGATGTTGCAAGGAGCTGGAATCCAAGTCGATGTCAATTTACTTAAAGAGGAAGCGGCGCAGCTCAATCTCGGGTTTATGAAGCGCATGTCAACGGGCTTACCTTGGGTGAGCATTAAGCTTGCCGCGAGTATCGATGGGAAAACGGCGCTGTCAAACGGGGTCTCAAAGTGGATAACAGGGGCCGAAGCCCGCCGTGATGTACAGCGAATGCGCGCTCGTCACTGCGCTGTGATCACAGGGGTTGATACTGTGCTAGCCGACGATCCGAGTATGAATGTTCGTTATCACGAGCTGGGGTTTGTTGCAAACAACTTACCGCCCGAGTTGCTAAAACAGCCTTTAAGGATAGTGCTTGATAGTCGAGCACGATTAACTGGCAATGCTAATATTTTTACTATTGAGTCGCCCATATTATTAGTGTCGTGTGAGCCGTATTCTGCACAAACGCAGGCGGCTTGGCCTTCACATGTTAGCCATCTGCAACTCGATGCTGTCGATGGTAGGGTGCCACTAAAAGAGTTACTCAGCCTCTTAGGGAAAGGTCATTTAGGCAAAGAGTATAATTCGGTGATGATTGAAGCTGGAGCGACCCTTGCCGGTGCTTTTATGGCTGAGCACTTAGCTGATGAATTAGTGCTTTATCAAGCGCCAAAGATTCTCGGTAGTCACGGACGTAACCTTATCCATTTACCTGACTATACTGAGATGGCTCAGTTGCCCACGCTTGCGTTAATGGATCAACGTAAGATCGGCTCTGATACGCGTTTTACATTTAATTTAGCGCCAATCATATAAGTAACGTATCGGCTAATATGTTTGCTATAAGCGCACAAAAATAAGTAGGTAGAGATGTTTACTGGGATCATCGAGTCTGTAGGAAGTCTAAGGAAAATAGAGCGCCGTGGAGAGGATATTCGCCTTACCGTTGCCAGCGGCAAGCTTGATTTAAGCGATGTTAAACTTGGCGATAGCATCGCGACAAATGGCGTGTGCTTAACCGTTGTAGAGTGCCTTAGTGATGGTTATGTCGCCGATATCTCTGCTGAGACAGTGTCTTTAACTGGATTCTCTCGCTATCAAGTGGGGCAGGAGGTCAATTTAGAAAAGGCAGTTACGCCGACCACTCGTTTAGGTGGACATATGGTGAGTGGCCATGTTGATGGCATCGCCAGTGTTGATGAGCGTGTGCATCGAGGCAAAGCAATCGAGTTTTGGTTGACTGCACCTAAGGGGCTAGCTCGCTATATTGCCCATAAAGGTTCAATTACTATCGACGGTGTTAGTTTGACGGTGAATGAAGTACAAGCTGAACGTTTTCGTTTAACCATAGTCCCTCATACTGCCAGCGAAACAACGCTTATCCATCTTAAAGCGGGTGACAGCGTTAATATCGAAGTCGACCTTATCGCAAGGCATTTAGAGCGTTTAATGATGTATTCGGGCCAAGAAGCAGGTGAAACTGTTAGCAAAGCCCCAGAAGTGACGATGGATCTGTTAGCTCGCTCAGGATTTTTAAGATAGCAGCTGGTAATAGCGTTAAATACTCATACTATAAAAATATTTCAAGGTCTAACAATGACACTACACAGCATAGAAGAGATTATCGAAGATATTCGTCTTGGTAAAATGGTTATCCTAATGGATGACGAAGACAGAGAGAACGAAGGTGATCTTATTATGGCAGCCAACTTGGTGACGCCTGAAGCGATTAACTTTATGGCGACCTATGGTCGTGGTCTTATCTGTCAAACCTTGACTAAAGCACGTTGCGAGCAGTTGAATTTGCCATTAATGGTGACTAATAACAATGCGCAGTTCTCAACTAACTTCACTGTGTCTATTGAAGCGGCAGAAGGGGTCACGACTGGGATCTCGGCTCATGACCGTGCTGTCACCGTACTCGCTGCGGTAGCCAAAGAGGCTAAACCATCAGATATCGTGCAGCCCGGGCATATTTTCCCACTTATGGCGCAAGAAGGTGGGGTGCTTATCCGCGCGGGTCACACCGAAGCGGGTTGTGATATTGCGCGCCTTGCAGGGTTAGAGCCGTCGGCGGTTATTGTTGAAATTCTCAATGACGATGGCACCATGGCGCGTCGTCCAGATCTTGAGGTTTTTGCGCAAAAGCATGGTCTGAAGATAGGGACTATTGCTGATTTAATTGAGTATAGAAACACCAAAGAGACAACCGTCATTCGCGAAGCAAAATGTAAATTGCCAACGCGTTTTGGCGAATTTGAGATGATCACTTATCGTGACACTATCGATAATAAAATTAACTATGCCTTAATTAAGGGTGAGGTTAAGCCAAACAGCTTAGTGCGAGTTCATCTGCAAAATACTTTTAACGATCTACTTTATTGTGAACGCGATGAAAAACGCAGCTGGCCATTAGAAAAGGCGATGGCGCGAATCGCAGATGAAGGAGGTGTTTTGGTGATTCTTGGTCATCAAGAGCACGGAAGCGAGATCCTCGCTAAGGTTAAGGCGTTTGAAGCAGAAGATAATGGCGAAGCCGTAGCGACTAAGCAGTGGCAAGGCACTTCACGTCAAGTGGGGATAGGTTCGCAAATCTTATCTGATGTTGGGGTGACCACTATGCGTCTACTTAGCTCACCTAAGCGTTACCATTCGCTATCAGGCTTTGGTTTAGAAGTGACTGAATATATTTCAGAATAATACTGATATGAGTGATTTCACTCATTTGATATAAATTGCATAGGGATCAACGCAAGCGGCTGTGGTATTATACGGCCTCTTTTTTCCCGTGCCGGGTTTGTTTAAGCTAATTTAGGTAAGATAAATGAACGTAGTTCAAGGTAATATCGAATCGAAAAATGCCAAAGTTGCTATCGTGATTTCACGTTTTAACAGCTTTGTGGTTGAAAGTCTGCTTGATGGTGCGGTTGATACATTGAAGCGCTTCGGTCAAGTTGAAGATGACAACATCACAGTTGTACGTGTACCTGGTGCAGTGGAGCTTCCTCTTGCGGCTCGTCGCGTAGCAGCAAGCGGTAAATTTGACGGTATCATCGCGCTAGGCGCTGTGATCCGTGGTGGTACGCCACATTTTGATTTTGTTGCAGGCGAATGTAACAAAGGTTTGGCTCAGGTTGCACTTGAGTTTGATCTTCCTGTTTCATTTGGTGTTTTGACCACAGATACTATCGAGCAAGCCATTGAGCGCTCAGGTACTAAAGCGGGTAACAAGGGTGGCGAAGCTGCACTTGGCCTACTTGAAATGGTCAACGTTCTGCAAGAACTAGAACAGCAGTTGAAAGATTAGGAACAAGAATGAAACCTTCAGAGCGCCGTAAAGCCCGCCGATTAGCGGTACAAGCTATCTATTCGTGGCAGCTAAGCGGAAATAATGTTGCCGATGTGGAGCATGAATTTTTAACTGAGCAAAAAATTGATGGTGTCGATGTTAGCTATTTCCGTGAGCTACTATCGGGAACCGCCACTAAATGTGCACAGTTAGATGAGTTAATTATTCCTCATATTGAGCGTCCGTTCGATGAGGTTTCACCTATCGAAAAGGCTGTACTTCGTCTAGCAACGTATGAGTTAACCTTTCGTAAGGATGTCCCTTTTAAGGTAGCGATTAACGAAGCTATTGAGCTGGCTAAGGCCTTTGGTGCCGAGGATGGACATAAGTTCGTTAATGGTATTCTCGATAAGATAATTGCTCGAAAGTGATAGTCGATACGGTGTCCTAGGATGCCGTTTTTTATGCCATCATTCGCCAGAAGTTGTTCTACAGGATGTAGGATCAGGCATTAACTTGATAATGGTTGTCAAACTGTGAAAGAGTTTAAAGTAATAGACCGTTTTTTTGCCGGGCGCGGCCAAACTCGTCGTGATGTCGAGTTAAGTGTTGGCGATGATTGTGCCCTCGTTAATCCCGCTGAAAATAAATCGATTGCTATCACCTGCGATACGTTAGTCGAAAATGTTCATTTCCTGCCAGATATGCCCGCGAAAGCCTTAGGCTACAAAGCGATTGCTGTTAATTTATCTGATTTAGCGTCGATGGGAGCTGAGCCAGCGTGGATGACGTTAGCGATCACCTTGCCCGAAATCGATGAGATTTGGCTTGAGGAGTTTAGCGCGGGTTTGAGTGATGCCGCTGAATATTATGGTGTAGCGTTAGTTGGTGGCGATACGACTCGAGGCCCCAAGTCGATCACTATCACCATTAATGGCCAAGTTCCTATGGGTAAAGCGTTAACTCGTTGCGGTGCTAAAAATGGCGATTGGATCTATGTTACTGGTACCTTAGGCGATTCTGCATTAGGTTTAGATGTTTTACTTAATAAGCAAATAGTTACCGATGATGCTGCGACCTATTTAATTCAACGTCATTATTATCCGACGCCTCGTGTCCTCGCAGGACAGGCGCTACGTGGTTTAGCTTCGAGTGCAATCGATCTTTCCGATGGTTTAGTGTCCGATATTGGCCATATTCTCAAGTGCTCTGAAGTTGGAGCCATAATCGATGTTATGGCGTTGCCATTGTCAGATGCGATGCGTAGCTCAGTTGATACCGATACCGCTTTAGGTTATGCCTTAACCGGCGGTGAAGATTATGAGCTATTGTTTACGGTACCTGAATCTCAGCGCGGTGCCTTAGAGATTGCACTGGCTCATGCCGGAGTTTCATTTGCCCGAGTTGGTCAGATTTCAACAGGCGATAAGCTACGCCTAAACAAAGATGGTGAGCCTTATAATCCACCTAATTTTGGCTTTGAGCATTTTACATCATGAATTTTCGTTCCACCGATCCACTATTGCGCCGACTCTCTCTTAGCAATCCAGTCCACTTCTTAGCCTTAGGTTTTGGCTCGGGATTGCTGGCTAAAGCACCTGGCACTTATGGTAGCTTGGCCGCTATTCCTGTGTATCTGCTTATGGCCAATCTCTCGTTACCTTGGTATCTCGGTATTACTCTGACGTTTATGCTCGCGGGTTTTTATATTTGTGATAAAGCCTCTAAAGACATGGGCGTGCATGATCATGGTGCCATCGTATGGGATGAAGTCGTCGGAATGTTGATCACGCTTATCGCCGCTCCAGCTGGTTGGGGGTGGTTGTTACTGGGCTTCTTACTGTTTCGTGTTTTCGATATCCTTAAACCCTGGCCAATCAAATGGCTCGATGCCAAGGTACATGGTGGATTTGGCATCATGATCGATGACGTACTTGCGGGCGTGTTCTCATTTTTGTGCTTGCAAGGACTCGTGTTCCTTGTCGGTTAGTTTGCAGCTTTGAATGAAGCTCACGTATTTGTGTATGTTGGCTTGATGTCGCGATTATGAAAACAACCGTAGACTTGAGATGAATTAACCATTCGAAGGGTTAATTCATCTCGATTATTTTTAGCCTAAGTTTAGGTTATCTGCGTTCAGTGACGATTTCTCGTGAGAATACCTTTTCGCAGTATTTACACTTTAGTTGTATCTCTTCTTTTTTAGCGATGACTTTAAAGCTGCTGTCCACAGGCTCATTATGAGTGATGCAGTTGCTATTAGGACATTTGAAGATCGTATTAATTCTGTCTGGTAGCGACAATGTCAGCTTTTTAACCACTTCATAATTTTCAATTTGGTTTACGGTTGCATTTGGTGCATATAAAGCCAGTTGGTTAGCTTGATCTGCATTGATAAACACATTTTCAATCTTAATGAGATCTTTGGCTCCCAAAGCCGACGATGGCAGGTTTAAGCCTATCGTCACTCTTTGATTGGTTTTATGCATTTTGAACAGCTTAAGCACTTTTATTCCTACATTGGCGGGAATATGGTCGATAACGGAACCATTTTTTATCGCTTCAACCTGTTGGGTTTCCTTCGTCATAGCTATCATCTCCTGCTTAAAGTTGTTCGTTTAGTACTAGTGCCAGTAGTGCTTCACGCGCGTAAACCCCATTTTGTGCTTGCTGAAAATAGTAAGCGTGTTTGGTTTTATCTACATCGACGGTAATTTCATCTATACGTGGTAATGGATGCAGTACTTTTAGATTGTCTTGCGCATCAGTGAGCATGGCAGCGGTTAAGATATATGCAGCCTTCATGTGTACGTACTCAGACTCGTCTAAACGCTCTTTCTGAACGCGAGTCATGTAGAGAATATCTAGCTCAGGGATCACCTCTTCCATGGTGGCGTGCACACTATAGTTGATGCCTGCTTGGTCTAACTCTTCGCAGATGTAATCTGGCATGGCTAGGATCTCAGGAGAGATAAAGAAGAAGTTTATGTTGTTAAATTTTGACAGCGCTTGGGTCAATGAATGCACTGTGCGGCCATACTTTAGATCGCCAACGAACGCGATGTTCAGGTTGTCTAAGCGACCTTGCGTTTCAAAGATTGTATAGAGATCTAGTAAGGTTTGGCTTGGGTGCTGATTCGCCCCATCGCCGCCGTTAATGATTGGTACACCATGAGAAAACTCTGAGGCTAGACGTGCTGCACCCTCTTGTGGGTGACGCATAATAAATGCGTCGACATAAGAGGATATCACCTGTACTGAATCGACTAGGGTTTCGCCTTTTTTAGCTAATGATGTGTTGCCGCTGTTATCAAAACCAATCACTGTTCCGCCGAGGCGTTGTATTGCGGTTTCGAAAGAGAGGCGAGTACGTGTTGATGGTTCAAAGAAACAGCAAGCCACGACTTTATTTTTTAATAGTTCTGGATTTGGCTCTGCTTTAAGTTTTCCGGCAGTTTCAACGATAAGTTCAAGTTCACTTCGGCTTAATTCCGGAATGGATATGATGTGTTTTTGAAACAAGGAGTTCGCCATGGCTTCTCTTTCCTATATTATAGATAACGGATACAAAGGGTTTTAAACTTATCAGCTAGGTTTATATTCAAGTTGTGCAATGAATATACTCTGTCGATAACGGTTTAAAACAGTCTGCTTTTACGTAAAAAGCAGATAAAAAAAAGCCCCCTTAAACAAGGAGGCATTTTTTTGAAATCGAAAAACAGAAAGGTAAAACCAACGCCGATACTCGACGATAATGAGTCAAGTTGTACTTAACTGCTTGGTTCATTTTTTCTCTCTGTTTTGAAAAATCCCGTGGGATTATACGCCCATTTCTTGTGATCGCAAGCGTTTGCATTATCTCGTCATTTCGTCAGCCACGGTGCAGCCGTACCATTATGAACAGCTATAACTAAGGCGGTTGTTATTGCTGCAATCTCTCTACAAGACTTGCTCTTTTAGATTCCAGCTTATCAAGGCTTTCTTGATACCGTTTAAATGAAGGTATGCCTGAACAGAGTATAAATTTGCCCATGGGGTTATAAACGTATTGGCTTATCACATCTAACGATAGCGTTCTAGGGCACTCTTTTAACGGGGATGTGCCAGCCAGTATGGCTGCGTAGCGATTGGCCGTATCCTGATGTTGCATTAATGGCAATAGTAACCACTCTGCTAATTTGGTTGCTATGTCGGCGGAATCATCGATGACTTGGGTCGCTTGAGTTATTTTTATAAAGTAGCTCCATTCTCCGATTTTTACCTTATTGAGTGAGAGTATTTTTGGCGACACCGCCTCTAGCCAGCTTTGTGGTAGTGATGATCGCGCTTCTTGCTTAGATAGCTGAGTGATAATGATCTCCCCCAACTTCATGTTCATTTCTATGGCGCTGTTGCTGATCATTTTAGTTATTAAAATATGAGTATCAGCAGATATTTGTTGCCAAAAGCGCATATCTCTATTGATGGCATCAATAATCAGCGAGGTCTCTATATGGTTTGTATTCGCATACAGATTAAGTAGATAGAGCTTTTGTGCGATTAACAGGCTGGAAAAAGGCGTCGATTCTGAAAAAGTGCTGAAGTTGGTGTCATCTTGCCAAGTGCCAATATTGAGTAACTGCTGGTAGCGTTCGAGCAACCATAGGTATTCATCAAGCTGGATATGACCATCTTTATTTAGTGCCGTTTTGCAAGCTGAGACAAAATCATCTTTGTTGAGACATTCATCTATTGGTAGTTGAGGCTTTTTAAAAGCAGCCACTTTATATTTTTTAGCTTTTCCCTGACTTTGTATTTGTTCGAAGCGCTTAATGCCAATATCGAGTGGTGAGAGATCTTTAGCGACATCAAAACCTAATGCAAATAGGTAGGCGTTGTTTTCGAGATTATTTGCCAGATTACTATTGATGTTCTCTATCTCGGTAAGATAGGTTTTTGCCTGCTCTGATGGCGCTTCATCTTTAATATTAATCAGAACAACGATGAGATAAAAACTGACCGGAATAAGCAGTAGTGTGATTAAAATCCATTTTAGAGCATGGAAAAAATGATGCATGAATAGAGCCTTTAACTGCTGATTTTATTATTGATTAATCAGTCTAACAGCAAACTAGCTAGCGAACCATCCCTTAGGTTTAGCTGTCTTTAATCATTGCCAACAACAAGCTTGCATATTGAGGAAGCTCCCTCTCAATAGCAGAGCGAGCACATCGTTATACTGACAGGTATAAGCCCGCCTAAAAATCATAAAATAATATATGAAAAAGCGAAGGGAGTTCCTTCGCTTTATGGGAGTCATTGGCAGGCAGAAGATCAGCCTTGGAGTAACTCTTTTGCGTTAGCGAGGGTGTTATTGGTAATGGTATCTCCGCCCAATAATCTGGCTAGCTCTTCGATACGTTGGTTCTTATCCAGCGGCACCATAGAGGTTTCGGTTTGGCCTGCTTTACTCTGTTTATTCACAAACATATGTTGATGACCATTGCCTGCAACTTGCGGTAAGTGGGTTACACATAGGACTTGGGTCGATTCGCCAAGTGAGCGCAGCATTTTACCGACGACCGCTGCTGTTGGTCCTGAGATTCCGACATCAACTTCATCGAATATTAGGGTCGGTGTGGCTACTTTCTTAGCGGTGATCACTTGAATGCCAAGGCCAATACGCGACAGCTCGCCACCGGAGGCCACTTTCGAGATAGCTTGTAGCGGTTGTCCGGGATTGGTTGTGACTTGAAACTCGATTGTGTCACAGCCATTGGGTGACATGATCTCTTCATTAAAGCGAACATCGATAACAAATTTCCCCTTAGGCATGCTGAGTTCATGAATCGACTGGGTCACCTGTTTATCGAGTTCTTTCGCGTAACGGCTACGGCTTTGACTGAGCTTTTTAGCATGGGCGATAAACCCTTGTTTGCAGCTTTCTAACTGCTCCTCAATCTCTTGCAGCTTCTCTTCATCAGAATCTAGTGTGCTTAGTTCTAGGCTTAAGTCTTGGTGATGCTGATACAGCGCTTTGGCGCTTACGTGATGTTTTCGTGCCAATTGCATAATCTTAGATAAGCGTTGTTCTAGATACGCAAAATGATCAGGGTCGAGCTCTAAGCCATCGAGGTAACGTTGTAGCTCGCTACTGCTTTCTTGTACTTGGATGAGCGCATCGTTAAGCATATTGCCAATGTTGTTAAGCGCCGGATCATAGCCTTCTAACTCTTGGGCGTGATCAATTGCCATATTGAGTACCGATTCGACAGCGCCTTGTTCATTGTCTTGCAATAGAAATAGCGTGTGTTGACAGGCTTGCACTAAGGCTGTGCCATTGGCGAGTTTCTTGTGCTCTGCTTCTATTTCTTCAAATTCAGTTTCACCTAAATCAAACTCGTTAAGCTCTTCTACTTGATATTGCAGTAACTGTTTGCGAGCAATGCGTTCATGTTGTGATTGCTGTAGCTGCTTTAGCTCTTTGTCTATCAGCTTGTAGCGTTGATAGCTGGCACTCACGCTATCTAATAACATCCTATGGTTGGCATAGCTGTCTAGCAGTGTGAGTTGATGCTCACTTTTAAGCATGGCGTGGTGAGCGTGTTGTCCGTGAATGCCGATAAGCAGTTGGCCTAAGGCGCGCATCTGATTGAGTGGGACGGGGTTTCCGTTGACGTATGCACGTGAACGTCCATCGCTGCTAATGGTTCTGCGTAAAATACACTCGTCGTCAAGCTCGAGATCATTATCTTCAAGCCAGCGTTTTGCTAGGGGAATATCGACTAAAGAGAAACGGGCGCTAACCTCTGCTTTGGTGGCACCAGGTCTGACGGTATTGGCATCGGCGCGATTACCTAGGCATAAGCCTAAGGCATCTATCGCGATAGATTTACCAGCGCCAGTTTCACCTGTGATACTGGTCATGCCGGTTTTAAAGTCGAGTTCTAAGAAGCGGACAATGGCAAAGTTATTGATGCTGAGCTGACAAAGCATGATGACATCCTTTTACAAAGTACTGTATTAATGCACAGTATATACTGATTTTTTATACAGTAAATACCTGTGTGCTTTTTAAACTTATTTTTAGCACACTTTTTCATGCTAACTATAAAAGCTGATCAAGCAAAGGTAATACGGCAAAGCTGAGCACAATTCCTAAACTGATATTTTGTGCGCTAACAGTGGCATTGACTTGGTATCTGTGTGACAGCAGGTAAACACTTGCCGCCGTTGGCAGGGCGGCTAGAATCACCCCCATCTTTAACAGCTCATTACCGACGCCAAATGCTCTGAATAGTAAGTAGACCACCAATGGTTGTAGCAATAACTTGAACAAGTTAAGCATAGCCAACTCTGTGGCAGTTGAGCTTTTATGGTTAGCGTTACGTCCCTGTTGTTGGTTGGCCTTACACAGCACCATGCCAATCGCAAATAGGGCACAAGGGCTGGAGGTCATACCAAATTGGCGAATAATCCCGCTTATTGGCGGATATAGTTCGATATGTGAGGCAGAGATCCCAACGCCGATTAAGCTTCCTATAATGATTGGATTTTGCAATAGGGCTAAGGTGACCGTTTTTAATGCGCTTTGAGTTTGTCCTTGATATAGGGCGAGTTGCGCTAACACTATGGCAAATACGGTTACAGATAGCAGGCTGGCTATCGCTGCCGCGGCCAGTGCCAGCTGATCGCCAGGATAGAGCATCATCATTAAAGGAATGCCGATAAACGAGGTATTGCCAAAGGTGGTGTTAAGCGAGCGAATTGCGGCGATATCTCGCTTATTTTTGTCGCGCCATAAAGAAAGTAAGGTGGTTAAAAGATAAATGATTGCCATCGCAACGCCATAGCCCGCGATGAAGCCCCAGTTGGCGATCTGCTCTATAGGCGTCTCGGCCAGTACAATAAGCATTATCGCAGGAAATGCTATGTAGTAGACGTATTGGTTGAGCACGTTATCAGTATCTATGGGGAGAATGCGACTTTTTTGCATCACAAAGCCAGTTAACATAATACCAAAGACGATAAAAAGTGGGGTTAGGATAGGCCACATACGACAAATTTATCCTTAAACTGTACGGCCACCGAAACTAGCATAACTAGTGAAGCTGCTGCTATTGCGCAAAAGTCTAATAGAGGTCACATGATGCACGTTAATCACTAATGAGTAATAAGGGGATTAACGGTGCTTATTGGTTAATTTATTCTTGGCGTCTTTGGTTTTTTACTTTTTACCGGGAAGTTTAGGGCGCGGTTTTTCTGTAACGTTTGTTTGCGCATCACTGTTTAATTCAAGCTTGGATTGCGGTAGCACGCCTAACTCTTCAAAGAACTGGATTTGGCGTCTTAGTTCAAATAGGGAGTCTGTACGTCTCTGCTCCCCTATGATCAATACCCAAGAATCGGTTAATCCATCAAGATTGGTTAACACATGACCTTGATATATGAGTTTTCTCATTATCGATTAAGCAGCGGTGATCCCGATATTAGATACGCCAGATTCGATGATCTCTTTACGTAGCGATTTAACGAAATCGGCGGTCAATTTGGGATTATCTTCGATGATTTCCAGTAGAGAAGATTGCAACTCTTTCTCTTCGATCATCACTTCGTGGTTAAAGATGAAATCGTCAAGTGCTTGCTCGTCCATCTCTTCTTCTACCGTGGCTTCGATATAGTTCGCCACAGTGCTTGATGACAGCTTGCTGATATTGGTAATGTCGTCTTCTACTTTACTCTGTAGCGCGCTAAGCAAAGAGGTGAGGGCTACGGCCGCATCCATCGCAGGATAAACGCCATAAGCATCAAAATCACTTGGTTCAGGGGTATTGAGATCGAGGCGCTCTAAATAGATATCGATATTAAGTTTTAACTTTTTGTCGTACATCGATTGCCACAACAAGTTTAGTACGGTATCGAGTACTTGTGGATCTCCAAACTCACACACTTCGCTAAACAGTAGATAGTTGGGGTACATGCGTTGACAAAGCGCGATAGCAAACAACTTCTTTTGTTCAAGTTCTAATGCTTTTAATCGTTTGAAGAACCCTGGTTTATTACTCATCGATCACATCCATAGATAACTGGGATATTACTTGGTTAGCGGCAGATTCTACCTTAGAAAGCTCATCAAGTAACTCTAGTATTTCAGGTTCCACCTCTTCGACGCAGCCATTTTTCTTGAGAGATAGCTCAATTTCACGGCAAAGTCGTTGGGTAGTCGGCACGCCGCAGTAACAACTGGCACCATGCAGTTTATGCACATGTGTCAGCATAGCTTCGTTGTCTAGCATATCTAACGCCTGAGACAGATTATTTCGTGTCTCTGGCATCGAATCTAAAAGCATCTGTAGCATCTCGAGTGCAAGATCCGCTTTCTGATTCGCTTGGGTTAGGCATAACTCCCAGTTGAGCGTATGCTGATCGAAATGGGTGAACTTAGGCCGGGTCTTCCATCGACTAATGACACTTTTGAGTGCTGCTTCGTCGATAGGCTTGGGCAGATAACCATCCATACCACTTTGATTTATGCGCTCACGTTCTTCGGCTATCGCATGTGCCGTTACCGCGATGATTGGCGTGTTGCGGTTAACCGAATGTTCTCTGATCTGTTTGGTTGCGCTAAAACCGTCGGTGCCTGGCATCTGAATATCCATAAAGATCAGATCAAAACTACGCGTCTTGGCGATATCTACGGCTTTTTGACCATTATCGGCCACAGTTACTTGAGTAACGAGTTCACGCAATAGCGTGTCGATAAGTTTTAGGTTAGCCAGGTTGTCATCTACCGCCAAAACATTCATAGGTTCTCGACTTAAGTCCTTTTCGACTGTGTCGCTAAAGGGCAGTGATTCCATCGTCGCCTTATGTGGATTGATCAGGGCCACTGCTAGGGAGCGTTCACCTATAGGGGCATACATTACCTTATCGACGCTAGGTTGAATCATGCTCATTTTGGCTGTGCTGTCATTGCTGTTGCACAGATAGAGTGAGTAGTCGCTTACTTTACGAATACCGTTTAGGATTTCAGCTAAAGATGGACTCTCTGCCAACTCATTACAGCTAATCATGGCGTAATCGAAGTGGGACCGTGGATCTTGGGTGATCTTTGCTAATTGTTCTAGGGTCGTCACATTGGTAACGTTCATTTTCCAGTGTTCGAACAGGTTTCCGTGAACCGTTCGCGAAAGCTCTTTGGGTTCAAACAGCATGATCGATTTATGTCTAAGCTTATCGGTTTCCAATGCCTGACTAATGGGGTATTGACTGAGTTTTAATGGCAGCGTAAACCAGAAGGTGGAACCTTTATTTGGACTCGATATACAGCCGATTTGTCCACCCATCTGATTAATGAGGCGTTTGGTAATGATCAGCCCAAGACCGGTGCCACCAAAGCGGCGAGAGATAGAGGAGTCCGCCTGACCAAAAGCTTGGAAAAGTTGATTTTGGTGGTGTTTATCGATTCCGATCCCTGTATCGGTGATCTCACAGCGGATTGTGATCTTTTCTGGCTCTTCATCCGTGAGACGCATTTTTAGGTGAACGCTACCGCTATCGGTAAATTTAATCGCATTTCCCACGAGGTTAGTGATCACTTGCCCCACTCGCAGCGAATCGCCAGAGACATTATCATTAATCGTCGGTTCGATATCGATCACTAGCTCGAGCTTTTTCTCTTTAGCACTATTGGCCAGCAATGAAATGGTGTCTTCGACTATTTCACGCAGCGCAAACGGCATGTTCTCAAGCACCATTTTTCCCGCTTCCAGTTTGGAGAAATCGAGAATGTCATTAATGATCCCTAAAAGATTTGTCGCACTTTTTTCAATGGTCTTTATGTAGTCTTGTTGACTGGAGTGTAAAGGCGTTTTTAACAACTGTTTGGCAAAACCAATCACGCCATTGAGTGGTGTGCGAAGTTCGTGAGACATGTTGGCTAAGAATTCTGACTTAATGCGACTGGCTTCTAGGGCACGCTTTTTAGCAAGATCTAATTCGACGTTTTGAATTTCAATCTGTTCAAGGGTTTCACGCAGGTCCGACGTGGCTTGATCGATATTCTGCTGCATCTCTTCATGATAATCTGACAGCGAGCTGGCCATGGCGTTGATCCCCCGTTTTAGCAGGTCCAGCTCACCAATAAGATTGCCGTCGACACGATTATCGAGTTTACCTTCGCGGATCTTAGCTACCACCCTGACCATATCGGTAATGGGCTGGGTGACGTTTTTAACTAATCTGAACGTAAACAACAGATTAAGCTGTACACCTATCAAGACTATGATAAATGCTGCCACTGCCGCGCGATGCTGCTCTAACAGGGCGTTTTCTTTATTTATTAATACCGCGATGTAGCCAAGCCTTGCGGAACTGTCCAGTTGGGCCGTCGCGTTTTTGTCATAGGGGCTGACAATTAATTCTCGCTGGCTAGAAAAAATCGGACTGCGTAAGATAATGCTGTCGCCAAATTGCTCTAATTCCGTGGTGGCTAGGGACTCAATCGGCTCGTTATAACGCATGAATTCATGGCTTTTGTAGTAATGCGAGGTCACTATCACTCGATTGTTAGTATCGAAGATGGCAATGAATTGCACTAAGTTCGATTTATTGAGCTGTACCGAGGTAATGAGCCTTTTTGTGGTTTCGAAATTCTTGGTTTCTAGGCCAATTTCAGCCGCGATCGCCAATGGTTCGATGATGTTACCTCCGCGTTCAATTAAGCTTTGTTCCAGCTCATAGAAGCGATTTATGGTAAAGTAGCTGCCAAGCAAAATGCCGACCAAAATAGTGGGCGCTAATGCCAGCACAAGAACCCAGGCTCTTAAGCTGTATTTAGTCATGTTGTCGGCACTATTCATGGCGTTGGCTGATTAACGTTGGTGGTTGATATAGGTTACATTAGACTGCCAGACTTTGTGCAGTATTTACTAGTATTTTTATTGTTTTAGAGACAGAAATGGCGCAATTTTTTAAACCTAAACCGAATAAATTAAAACAAACTTCAGCTAAGCAGCAGTTTGAGATCAGGGATTTGGATCATCTTGGTGCTGGCGTTGCCCATCATCAGGGGAAAATCGTATTTATCCCCGGTGCGCTTCCTGGTGAAAAGGTTACTGCGCAAATTGTTGAGCAAAAAAAGCGTCATGCAAAAGCGAAATTATTGTCTGTTGATACCCAGTCTGCCGGCCGGATAGCCAGTTCCTGCCCCTATTATGGTGAGTGTGGCGGCTGTGATCTGCAGCATTTAGACCTTGCTAAACAGCGAGAATATAAACAGCAGGCCCTCATTAATCTGGTCGATAAGATGGGACATGTTAACCCAGATGAAATCGCTCTCCCATTGGCAGGTGAAGGTTGGTATTACCGCCGTAAGGCGAGACTTGCTACCAATTATCAGCGCGACAGCAAAACCCTAAAATTAGGATTTCGTGCATCATCGAGTAATCAGGTCGTTGATATCGCAAAGTGCCCAGTGCTAGCAAAAGAGCTGTCTGATATTATCGCGCCGTTAACCCTAAGTTTAAATCAGTTAACGGCAAAACGTAGTTTGGGTCATGTTGAGCTGATTTCAGTGGAGTCTGGTCCATGGGTGGTGATTCGCATTACCCAACTGTTGGGCGATAGCGATAAGCAAATCTTGCTCGCTTTTGCACAAGCGCATCAGGTTCAGGTCGCACTGCTCGATGAGCATGGTCAAATAGATCCGCTAGTGGGTGAGCTGCAACTGCCATTTTATCTACTCGATAATGAGTGCCGCTTGAGTTTCTCACCGGGTAATTTTATTCAAGTTAATGGTGAGATGAATAGCCAGATGGTAAGGCAAGCCATCAATTGGTTGAACGTTAAACCGGGTGAGCGAGTATTGGATCTGTTTTGCGGGGTTGGCAACTTTACCATTCCACTCGCTAAGGCGGGCGCCGAGGTGGTTGGTGTCGAAGGCGTTGTTGAGATGGTTGCTCAGGCGAAACTTAATGCTGCTCAAAGTGATGTGAGCCAAGTGGAGTTTTATCATGCGGATCTGAGCGCCGATATCTCCTATCAGCCATGGCTTGGACGCATCGATAAATTGCTTATTGATCCTGCAAGGGCGGGAGCTTTTGAAAGCCTGCAATGGTTGAAGACGATGAAGCCACAATCTGTGGTTTATGTTTCATGTAATCCAGTGAGTTTGGCGAGAGATTGTGAGCCATTACTTAAGCAGGGCTACAAAATGAGGAAATTGGGTTTAATTGATATGTTTCCTCAAACTCATCATATCGAAGCCATGGCGTTGTTTGAATTAGATAAATAATTGTTAACAATGGTGTGGTTGGGCAAAATATCTACGTTTGTCAATTGACAACCGAGGTGGAATCTTCAAGATAGTGGATTAAGAATTTTACGTGTTATGGAATGGTATTCACTGGGGCGAGAATCGAGATCTTCAGCGCGTATACAGGAAAAAGGACAATCATTAGATGGTATCTGTAAGAGAAGCACATTTTAATGACCAAGATTTTCAATTAGCCGAGTGGGTTAATCGGTATCTTGATGATGCAGATGAAGCTAGCATCTTGCTTGAGTTAATGAAGCAAGTTGAGCAGCTCGTTGCCAAAAATAGTGCCAAAGATCTCGCCAAAGATAGCCTTTTAAGCCAGCGCGCGCGGGAGATGATTGAGATCTTGGCACCGCTGAATATGGACATTGAAACCCTGCAAGCGGCGGTGATATTTGTCGTCCATGACGCTGGCGTGATCAACGCCGAGCAGGTTGAAACACTGTTCGGCGCTAAGCTTGCCACGCTCGTCAGTAGTGTGGTTACCATGAATGCCATAGGTGCATTAAAAGTTAACGAGCAGAGCCGCAACGCTGAACCCCAGATCGATAATATCCGCCGCATGTTGTTGGCCATGGTCGAAGATGTGCGTGCGGTGGTGATTAAACTCGCCGAGCGGATCTGTTTGCTCAGAGAGATTAAAAATGCCGATGAAGAGACTCGAGTCCTGATCGCGCGCGAAATTGCCGATATTTACGCGCCACTCGCTAATCGTCTTGGGATTGGGCAATTAAAGTGGGAGCTTGAAGATATCTCCTTTAGATATCTGCATCCAACCACTTACAAAGATATTGCTAAGCAGCTTGATGGTAAGCGGGTTGATCGTGAGATCTATATCGATAATTTTGTTAGTCAGTTGCAAAAACGCCTCGATGAAGATCATATCCGTGCCAAAGTGTACGGCAGGCCTAAACATATCTACAGCATCTGGAAAAAGATGCGCGGTAAAGATCTTAAATTTGATGAACTGTTTGATGTGCGCGCGGTGCGTATCGTCACCGATCGTCTGCAAGACTGCTATGGCGCCTTAGGGGTTGTGCATACCCTTTGGCACCATATCCCCAAAGAGTTTGACGATTATGTGGCCAACCCTAAACCAAATGGCTATCAGTCGATACACACCATCGTTGTGGGACCTGAAGGGAAAACCGTTGAAATTCAAATTCGTACCGAGCAGATGCATGAAGATGCCGAACTTGGTGTTGCGGCTCACTGGAAGTATAAAGAAGGTGCTACTGGCAAGCAAAGCGGCTACGAAGAGAAGATCAATTGGCTGCGTAAAATCTTGCAGTGGCAAGAGGATGTGGCTGAAAGCGGTAATTTAGTAGACGAAGTGCGTAGCCAAGTCTTTGAAGACCGTGTCTATGTGTTTACCCCAAATGGTGAAGTCGTTGATTTGCCGATGGGTTCTACTGTACTTGATTTTGCTTATTATATTCACTCCCACGTTGGTCATAAATGTATTGGCGCCAAAGTGGATGGGCGTATTGTGCCATTTACCTACCAAGTTGAGACGGGTGAGCGTATTGAGATCATTACCTCGAAACACCCAAATCCCAAGCGTGATTGGCTAAATCCGAATTTGGGTTATATCCGCACGTCTCGAGCACGTTCTAAGATCCAGCATTGGTTTAAACAGCAAGATCGCGATAAGAATATCGTCGCGGGTAGGGAGATGCTCGAACACGAGTTATCTCGCAGTGGTTTGACCCTTAAAGATGCTCAAAGCGCGGTGGAGCGCTTTAATATGGTGGGGATGGACGATCTACTTGCCGGTATCGGTGGTGGGGATGTGCGCCTTAACCAAGTGGTTAACCATGTTCAGAGTCGGATGCGCATTAATCAAGTGTCAGAGGAAGAAGCGCTTGAAGATCTGCTGAAGAAAAACCATGCCCGTTCGGATAAAAGAAGCAAGGGGCAGGTTGAGGTCAATGGTGTTGGCAATTTGATGAGCCACATTGCCAAATGTTGTCAACCTGTACCCGGTGATGAAATCTTTGGTTTTATTACCAAAGGGCGAGGTATTTCGGTGCATAGGGCTGATTGCGAACAAGTTAAAGAGTTAATGCGAGTTCAACCTGAACGCAGCGTCGATGTGGTTTGGGGCGAGAATTACTCTGGTGGTTATAAACTGCGTATTAGAGTGTTGGCTAATGACCGTAGTGGGCTTTTAAGAGATCTAACCTCGGTGTTAGCGGCTGAAAAATCAAATGTACTTGCGATGAGTTCATCATCAGATGTGAAGACTCAAACGGCCGCAATCGAATTGGAATTGGAGCTTTATAATCTAGAGGGATTATCTCGGGTGATCTCTAAGCTATCGCAAGTCGATGGCGTACTAGAAGCCAGAAGACTATAAAGTGTAATAATCGTGACTCTGAAGGCGGCGTTAGTCGCCTTCTCTTTTTTGAGATCTAACTATGACCGCACCGAAGAATATTGAGCGTCTGCTCCAGATCATGAGCAAGCTGAGGGACCCAGAAACGGGATGCCCTTGGGATCTAGCACAAAATTATCAAACAATTGTGCCATTTACCCTCGAAGAGGCTTTTGAAGTCGCTGACACCATTGAGCGTAATGCGCTTGATGAATTACCCGGTGAACTCGGTGATTTGTTGTTTCAGGTGATCTTTTATTGTCAGCTTGGGAAAGAGCAAGGTTTATTCGATTTTGCCCTAGTGGTCGATAAAATCTGTAATAAATTGACCGAGCGTCATCCTCATGTGTTCGGTGGACTCTCTCAGGCGACGACACAAGAGGTTAAGCAAACTTGGGAAGGAATTAAGGCTAGTGAGCGGATAGGGCGCTCGTTGCATTCTGTATTAGATGATATTCCGCTTAATCTCCCAGCCTTAAGTCGCGCCGCTAAAATACAACGCCGCGTTGCCACCGTAGGATTCGATTGGGATGAACTCGAACCTGTTGTGGGTAAAATTCACGAAGAGATAGAAGAGGTACTTGTTGAGGTTAACGCTCCAGAACAAGATCCTCAAAAAGTCACAGAGGAGATGGGCGATCTGTTATTTGCAGTAGTCAACCTGGCTCGACATATAGGCGTCGATGCAGAGCAGGCGCTGCGTCAGGCTAATATCAAGTTTGAACGTCGCTTTCGTGGTGTTGAAGCCTTAGCCAATGTTGCGCAAAAGCCGATGAAAGAGCATTCATTAGCGGAGTTAGATAGTTATTGGGAGCAAGTTAAAGTGAATGAAAAGACAAAAGCGTAAAATATATCGCTTTGTTGTTTGTCGAATCACTACAGCTTTGGTATAATATTGCCCCGTCCTAGTGCTTTCTTACAAGCACATATTTCCAACTCATTTTCTCAGGTTCAGCATGACTACAAGGTATATCTTCGTTACTGGTGGCGTGGTTTCATCACTAGGTAAAGGCATTGCAGCAGCATCATTGGCAGCAATTTTAGAGGCTCGTGGCCTCAATGTAACCATTATGAAGCTGGATCCTTATATTAACTTGGATCCAGGTACCATGAGCCCAACCCAGCACGGTGAAGTTTTCGTGACTGAAGATGGCGCTGAAACTGATCTTGACTTAGGTCACTACGAACGTTTCATCCGTACTAAGATGAATCGTCGTAACAACTTTACGACGGGTCGTATTTATGAAGAAGTGCTTCGTAAAGAGCGTCGTGGTGATTATTTGGGGGCGACCATTCAGGTTATTCCGCATATCACCAATGCAATTAAAGAGAAAGTGCTTGAAGGCGGTGAAGGCCATGATGTGGCAATCGTCGAAATTGGCGGTACTGTAGGGGATATTGAATCTTTGCCTTTCCTCGAGTCTATCCGTCAGTTAGGTGTGGAGTTAGGACGTAGTCGTTCACTGTTTATGCATTTGACCTTAGTGCCATTCTTGGGCGCTGCAGGTGAAGTGAAGACTAAGCCTACACAGCATTCGGTAAAAGAGCTTCGTTCAATCGGCATTGCGCCAGATGTGTTGGTTTGTCGTGGTGATCGTGCGATTCCATCAAATGAAAAAGCGAAAATTTCGCTATTTTGTAACGTAGAAGAGCGCGCCGTCATTTCACTTAAAGATGTCGATAGCATCTACAAAATCCCAGCATTACTTAAAGCACAAGGCCTTGATGATTTAGTCACCAAGCGTTTTGGTTTGGAGTGTAAAGAAGCCGATCTGTCTGAGTGGGAAAACGTTATCTACCAAGAAGCAAATCCTACTGGTGAAGTGACCATTGGTATGGTCGGTAAGTATATCGAACTTCCAGATGCTTATAAGTCAGTAAACGAAGCCCTAAAACATGCTGGTTTATTTAACCGCGTGTCGGTTAACATCAAATATATCGACTCTCAAACGGTTGAAGCTAAGGGTGAAGAAGTTCTGCAAGGACTCGATGGTATCTTAGTACCTGGGGGCTTCGGTGAGCGTGGTGTTGAAGGTAAGATCTTCGCGGCTAAGTTTGCTCGTGAGAACAACTTGCCTTATTTCGGTATCTGTTTAGGCATGCAAGTTGCTTTGATTGAGTTTGCTCGTCATGTCGCTGGGTTAGAAAATGCGCATTCAACCGAGTTCAACAAAGAGACTCCTCACCCAGTTGTGGGTTTGATCACAGAATGGATTGACGAACAAGGTAATATCGAGCAACGTCATGAAGCATCTGATTTAGGTGGCACCATGCGCCTTGGTGCGCAGCTTTGTCATCTGGTCGAAGGAACCAAAGCGGCAGCAGCTTACAAGGGCTTAACCTGTGTAGAGCGTCACCGTCACCGTTACGAAGTGAACAACACGTACAGAGAACGTTTAGAAAAAGCTGGCTTAGTGTTTAGTGGTCTATCATCTGACCGTCAGCTAGTTGAGATGATTGAGCTCCCTAACCATCCTTGGTTTGTGGCTGGTCAGTTCCATCCTGAATTTACATCAACACCTCGCGATGGTCAGCCATTGTTCGAAGGTTTCATTGCAGCCGCCGCCGCGTACCAAAAACGCGATTTGGGCTAGTACATAAACAAGAGCCGCTTCCGAGTGTCGGAGGCGGCTTTTTTGTCTCAGATGATGTAAATTTAGCGATAACAATTTTAGTTTTGCATTAACTTTTAAACTTAAATCTTAAACTTAAAGTCGAGGAAATTATGGCTAAAATTATTAATGTCATTGGTCGTGAGATCATGGATTCACGCGGTAACCCAACGGTTGAAGCGGAAGTTCATTTAGATGGCGGATTTGTAGGTATGGCTGCTGCACCATCTGGTGCATCAACTGGTAGTCGTGAAGCATTAGAATTACGTGATGGCGATAAGAGCCGTTACATGGGGAAAGGTGTATTAACTGCCGTAGCTAACATTAACGGTGAGATCCGTGATGCGCTAATGGGTAAAGATGCGACTGCACAAGCCGAACTTGATCAAATCATGATCGATCTTGACGGTACTGAGAACAAAGACAAGCTAGGTGCTAACGCGATTCTTGCTGTTTCTCTTGCTGCTGCTAAAGCCGCCGCAGCTTTCAAAGGCATTCCGCTTTACGCTCATATTGCTGAGTTAAACGGTACGCCTGGTCAGTACTCTATGCCTGTTCCTATGATGAACATCCTTAATGGTGGTGAGCACGCTGATAACAACGTTGATATCCAAGAGTTCATGGTTCAACCTGTTGGTGCAAAAAGCTTCCGTGAAGCACTCCGCATGGGCGCTGAGATCTTCCACAGCTTGAAGAAAGTACTTCAAGACGGTGGTTTGAGCACTTCTGTTGGTGATGAAGGTGGTTTCGCACCTAACCTTGCTTCTAACGCTGATGCACTTGCGATGATCAAAGTTGCTGTAGAAAAGGCGGGTTACAAGCTAGGTGAAGATGTGACACTTGCGCTTGATTGTGCAGCGTCTGAATTCTACAAAGATGGCAAGTATGATCTTTCTGGCGAAGGCAAAGTATTCGATTCAAACGGATTCTCTGATTTCCTTAAATCGTTGACTGAACAATATCCAATTGCTTCTATCGAAGATGGCTTAGATGAGTCAGATTGGGAAGGGTGGGCATACCAGACTCAAATTATGGGTGACAAAATCCAGTTAGTGGGTGACGATCTATTTGTTACTAACACTAAGATTTTGCAACGTGGTATTGAGAACAATATCGCTAACTCGATCTTAATTAAGTTTAACCAGATTGGTTCGCTAACTGAAACGCTAGCTGCTATTCGTATGGCAAAAGAAGCTGGGTATACTGTTGTTATTTCACACCGTAGTGGTGAGACAGAAGATGCAACGATTGCCGATCTTGCTGTGGCAACTGCTGCTGGCCAAATTAAGACGGGTTCACTATGTCGTAGTGATCGTGTTGCTAAGTACAACCAACTACTTCGTATCGAAGAGCAGTTAGGTGAAAAAGCACCTTATAACGGTCGTAGTGAGATTAAAGGCAAAGCATAATTTGCTCATTAGCCAATAATTTGTGAAAAGGCCACCACTTGGTGGCCTTTTTTGTTGTAATATCTCTTCAGACTTTCTAACAGTGATATAGCCATTAAGGATGAAGCGACTTCTAATAGCCATAATAGTTCTGTTTTGCCTACTTCAGTACAGACTCTGGGTGGGAGAAAATAGCCTGCCTGAATCATTTCAACTGCAAGAGCAGATAAAGCTGCAACGTCAAAGTAACGCCAAATTGATAGAGCGGAATCAAGTGCTTAAGGAGGAGATCATCGATCTTCGTCGGGGGACCGAAGCGTTAGAAGAACGCGCGAGAAATGAGCTTGGTATGGTTAAACAAGGAGAAACTTTTTTTCGTGTAGTGGGGGAGCCGCAGCGAAATGGTGACATCAATCGGTAACTCCTCTTGTGCAATCGGCTAGTTGAATCAGTAGATGATTTGGCATGATATGAGTTTAAATAAATGAATCAAATTATTGAACATCTTGTAGCGATAGTTCCAGCCGCTGGGATTGGCAGTCGCATAGGGGCTGAAATTCCTAAGCAATATTTGATGTTAAATGAGCAGCCAATTATTGCTCATACTCTAGATGTTCTGCTTAAACACCCTAAAATCGCCCAAGTGATTGTGGCTGTTAGCCCTAACGACTCCTATTTTGCTAAGTTACCTCAAGCAAATGATCGAAAACTGAAAGTGGTTGAAGGGGGACAAGAGCGCGCGGACTCTGTTTTAGCGGGTTTATCTTGTGCGCCGCAGTCTGCTTGGGCGTTGGTCCATGATGCGGCTAGACCGTGTTTGCATCCAAGCGATATTGACCTGTTAATCCAGGCCGCTGAACAGCAGAGCCAGCATGATAAACAGCCTCAAGGTGCTATCTTGGCCATGCCTGTGCGAGACACCATGAAACGCAGTAACCACCAAGGTAATATCGAGCAAACGGTTTGTCGTGATAATCTGTGGCACGCGTTAACCCCCCAGCTTTTTCCCGTTGTAACCCTTAGGGATAATTTAACCCAAGCGCTAGTCAAAGGGATAAGTGTTACCGATGAAGCGTCAGCGATGGAGTGGGCAGGTTTTAGGCCGAAGTTGGTGCGAGGACGCGCAGACAACATTAAGGTGACTCATCCTGATGACCTTCGTCTGGCGGCACTCTTTTTGAACGACAACTTAACTAACAACGTAAATAACAAATTGAATCACAACGATTAGGCTCATTCATGAGCGGATGAAACAGGGAATAATATGAATATTCGCATTGGCCATGGTTTTGATGTACACAAATTTGGTGGTGATTTACCACTTATTCTCGGTGGTGTCGAAGTCCCTTATGATACAGGTCTTGTCGCTCATTCCGATGGTGATGTGGTATTGCATGCTATCTCCGACGCAATTTTGGGAGCGATGGCCTTGGGCGACATAGGTAAGCACTTTCCTGATACCGATCCTGAATTTAAAGGCGCCGATAGTCGAGTATTGCTGCGTCACTGCTATCAACTGGCTGTGGATAAAGGATATTGTTTGGGTAATCTCGATGTCACAGTGATCGCTCAGGCACCAAAGATGTTGCCACATATAGAAGCGATAAGAGCCTGTTTAGCGGAAGACTTACTCAGCGATATCGATGCGATTAATGTCAAAGCAACCACCACAGAAAAACTTGGTTTCACAGGGCGCAAAGAAGGTATAGCGGTTGAAGCCGTTGTGCTGATGACAAAAGATATTTAATACGAGAATTTTATGAGTTCACTTCACTATTTACATGGTCAACCTCAATCGAGTGCCGATTTACGTACTTATAATAGCGATTTTATGGTTGAGGAAATCTTACCATTCTTGCCTACCGGCGAAGGTGAGCATCATATGATCCACGTGCGCAAAGAGGGACTCAATACTGCGGATGTGGCTAGAATGTTGTCTAGTTTTGCTGGAGTACACCCAAAAGAGGTCACCTTTGCGGGACAAAAAGATAAAAATGCCATTACTACTCAATGGTTTGGTGTGCGTATTCCTGGTAAAGAAACGCCTCAATGGGATGCTCTTAATAGCGATCAGTTGACGATTATTAGCAGTAGTCGTCACAGTAAGAAATTACGAACAGGTGCGTTGGCAGGTAACAGATTTACGCTCACATTAAGAGCCCTATCTAGTATTGAAGATGTTGTTAAGCGTATCGAGCTTGTAAAGCAAACAGGGGTGCCTAATTATTTTGGTGAACAACGCTTTGGCCATGACGGAAAAAATTTAATTTTCGGTCGTCAGATGCTTGCTGGTCGTAACGTTAAAGATCGCAATAAACGTAGCATGTACTTGTCAGCAGTTCGCTCACATATTTTTAATGAGATGGTTTCCTCACGGTTAGCAATGTTTCGGACGCAAGTTCTTGATGGTGATTGTGTCATGCTAGCGGGAAGCAAAAGCTATTTTGTCGCTAACCCTTGGGACGAAGAACTAGTGGGACGTTTAGCACGGAAAGATATTCAATTGTCTGCGCCATTATGGGGTAGAGGGCAAGCGCTTTCTCAAGGGAAAGCTTTAGAGTTTGAGGCATCCATTTCTGATCAATTTAGTGAAGATTGTTTTGGTCTTGAGCAAGCAGGCTTGAATCAAGAGCGTCGCGCTTTACTGCTTGAGCCTCAGAATTTGAGCTATGAAGTCGAAGGCGATACCTTAGTGCTCAAATTTGCTTTGCCTGCTGGGTGCTTTGCAACTTCAGTGCTGAGAGAGTTGACTCAGTATGAAGATGTTAATGACAGAGAGTTTAAAGCTAGGCGATCAGCTCAGGGTGTTAGCAGCAATGATTAAAGTATTAGTAAGTAACGATGATGGTGTAGGTGCACCAGGTATTGTGGCGTTATCAGATGCATTAGCTCAGTATTATGATGTGATAACGGTCGGCCCCGATCGAAATTGTTCCGGTGCTAGCAACTCTTTAACCTTGACTAATCCTTTGCGAATTAATACGTTAGAAAATGGTTACATTTCAGTAAATGGAACTCCGACCGATTGTGTCCATTTGGCGATTCGAGAACTGTTTGATGATGAACCCCATATTGTTGTTTCAGGGATTAATGCTGGGGCGAATATGGGGGATGATACATTATATTCAGGTACCGTTGCGGCAGCGATGGAAGGACGATTCCTAGGGCTTCCTGCAATCGCTATCTCTTTAGTTGGCCGAGAGTTGCTCCATTATGATACAGCCGCGAAGATAGCCTGTAAGGTGGTTGCTGGTTTAATCAACAAGCCAATCGCTAACGATCAGATATTGAATGTTAATGTTCCCGATCTGCCTTTTGATGAGATCAAGGGGATCAAGGTTACTCGCCTGGGTGCCAGACATCGAGCGGAAGGTATGGTACGAACAATAGACCCTGCAGGACGAGAGATTTTTTGGCTTGGCCCACCAGGTGAAGAGCAAGATGCGAGCGAAGGTACCGACTTCCATGCCGTGGCCAACGGTTACGTTTCTGTGACCCCGCTTACAGTGGATTTGACTGCTTATGAGCAGCTTTCAACAATGAAACAATGGATTGAACAACTATGAACGGTGTCGCCACCACATCAGCATTAAATTTAGCAAGAAGTCTACAAGGCGCGGGTATTGCCAATGGAGACGTACTTTCGGCAGTTGCAAAGACGCCTAGAGAGCTATTTCTTGATGCCGCATTGGGGCATAAAGCCTATGAAAATACAGCTCTTCCAATTGGGCAAGGTCAGACTATCTCTCAGCCCTATATTGTGGCGAGAATGACAGAGTTGTTGCTTGAATCTAAGCCTAAAAAGGTATTAGAGATTGGCACGGGTTCTGGGTATCAAGCGGCCATATTGGCGCAATTAGTTGATCAGCTATGTACCGTAGAGCGGATAAAAAGCTTGCAGATACAGGCTAGACAACGCTTAAAACGTCTCGATCTGCATAATGTTTCATTTAAATATGGTGATGGCTGGCAAGGTTGGGCAAATAAGGGACCTTTCGATGCCATTATGGTCACAGCAGCGGCAAGCAGCCTACCTCAAGCCTTGTTAGAACAGTTGGCTCCAAATGGGGTGTTAGTCATTCCGGTTGGTGAGGAAGTTCAACAGTTACTTCGAGTGACTAGAACCGAGTCGGGTTATCTTACTAAGAAGATAGAGATGGTTAAATTTGTACCATTAGTCAATGGTGAGCTTGCCTGATGTTTCAGTGGTTATAATATGTCGTCAATTGCGCAGATATTTATCAATCAAAGAGATAAAATGAGCAATCTTTTTACCATAAAGAGGCATTTAGTCCCTGTACTTATTGCTTTTATGACAATCATGTTTACTGGTTGTAGTTTTAAAGCCGATACTCCCGCACCCGTCGTTAGCATCAACTCTCCGGTTAAAAAAGCTTATAAAAGAGGAGGTCTTACCTCTGACCACTATAAAGTGAAAAAGGGTGATACTTTATATTCGATCTCTTGGGCTGCAAATAAGGATTTCGTTGATATTGCTAGGCGCAATGGGCTAAAAAAGCCTTATACCATCTATCCTGGGCAAGTATTGAAGCTCAATTCAACACGCTCTGTTACAAACAAATTATCAGTAAAAAATACGCCAAAAGTTGTAGCTTCAACTGGAAATTCATTTAAAAAACAATCTGTTGATGACGTTTCTGTACCAAAGAAACAAAAAGTTGCGCCGTCAAAAAAACAACTTGATCATGGTCAAAATTCTGCGTACTCTGTTACAAGTGATCAACAAATTGTTAACGGGGTTATCCACAAGCCGAAATCGAATTTACCTCCTAAAGTGTATCGATGGTTTTGGCCTGTTAAAGGTAAGTTGATTGGAAAATTTTCTGCCAATGAGCAGGGAAATAAAGGAATTAAGATAGCAGGTTCTCGAGGAGACCGTATTCAGGCAGCAGCAGATGGACGTGTGGTTTATGCCGGTAATGCGCTTCGAGGATATGGCAATCTAGTGATCATTAAGCATAGCGATGACTATTTAAGTGCTTATGCTCATGCAGATAAAATCTTAGTTAAGGAAAAGCAATTCGTTACAGCAGGACAAACTGTTGCGAGTATGGGGCAAACGGGTACCAATAGAGTGATGCTGCATTTTGAAATTCGGTATCATGGTAAGTCTGTAGACCCACTTAAATATTTACCTAAAATATAATTTTTTTAGGAGCCATTTGGCAATTGGAGGATAGAAAAGTGCAGTAAGTTATTACGTAAAATTTGGGAGATATTATTATGGGTCGAACAAAATCTACCGCTGTTGCGGAGCCCTTGGTGGACTTATCAAAAAATGAGTCTGACGTTTCATTAATGGATAGCAAAGAGATTGCAAAAGAGGCTGAATTAGAACAACAAGTCCAAGAAGATTTGCAAAAGAATTTGGATGCCACTCAGCTATATCTGGGTGAGATTGGATTTTCCCCCCTATTGAGCGCGGAGGAAGAGGTTTATTTTTCACGAAAGTCCCTCAAGGGCTGTGCTAAATCTCGTAACCGTATGATTGAGAGTAATCTCAGGCTCGTCGTTAAAATAGCTCGTCGTTATAACAATCGTGGATTAGCGCTGTTAGATCTTATCGAAGAAGGTAATTTGGGTCTAATTCGTGCGGTAGAGAAGTTTGATCCTGAGCGCGGTTTCCGTTTTTCTACTTACGCTACATGGTGGATTAGACAAACGATTGAGCGGGCAATAATGAACCAAACTCGCACGATTCGCTTACCTATTCATGTCGTTAAAGAGTTAAATGTCTATTTGCGTACCGCACGTGAATTGGCTCATAAACTCGATCATGAGCCTACAGCAGAAGAGATAGCTGAGCAGTTAGATCTACCGAGTAGCGATGTCAGTCGTATGCTGAAGTTAAATGAGCGTATTACTTCTGTTGATACACCTCTAGGTGGTGATAACGATAAAGCTTTACTGGATGTATTAGCTGATGATGACTGCGTTGGACCTGACTATAAGGTTCAAGATGAGGATATGTCTAAATCGGTTGTACGTTGGTTAGATGAATTAAATAGTAAACAAAGAGAAGTATTAGCTCGTCGTTTTGGTTTGTTAGGCTATGAGCCTTCGACATTAGAAAATGTTGGTAAAGAGATTGGTCTTACCCGTGAACGAGTACGCCAAATCCAAGTGGAAGCGTTGAAACGTCTTCGTGATCTGTTGGGATCACAAGGTTTATCGGTAGAAGCCATTTTCCGAGTGTAAATAGTAAGAAAGTTAGGGGTATAGGCTTAGCATTGAATGAAGTCGAGTGAGCGTTATGGAGTAATGCCACCGTTATTGTAGCCGACCCCGATTAAATTTTTTAAAAGCGCACTAATTAGTGCGCTTTTTCCTTTTTAGCGGATTTTTTTTAGTTCATAGAGCAGATCTAAAGCTTGCTTAGCCGTTAACAAATCTGGATCGATCTGATCTAATCGCTCTAATGCGGCAGATTCTTCTGGCACTGAAAAACTCAGGATCTGTTGCCCTGAAGCGTCTGCGATTCCATCTCTGTCGCGACTTTCTAAATGATGCAATTTCTGTTTTGCTGCATTGACAACTTTTTGGGGGACACCTGCTAATGCAGCCACCTGCAATCCATAGCTCTTACTTGCCGCTCCCTCTTGTACAGCGTGCATAAATGCGATGGTGTCGCCATGTTCTATTGCATCTAAATGGACGTTGGCGACGTTAGCCATAGATTCAGCTAGCTGAGTTAATTCAAAGTAATGGGTTGCAAATAGTGTCATCGATTTGAGGTTACTAGCCAAATGTTCCGCTGCCGCCCAAGCTAGCGATAGTCCATCATAAGTTGAGGTGCCGCGACCAATTTCATCCATTAGGACTAAGCTGTCGGGCGTTGCATTATGCAAAATATTCGCAGTCTCGGTCATCTCTACCATGAAGGTTGAGCGTCCCGATGCGAGATCGTCGGCGGCACCAATACGGGTAAAGATGCGATCAACGGGTCCCAGCATTGCTCGTTGAGCGGGCACAAAGCATCCTATATGTGCCATAAGCGTAATGAGTGCCACTTGGCGCATATAGGTTGATTTACCGCCCATATTGGGTCCGGTCACAATGAGCATTCGTCGCTCAGGATTTAACTGCACTGGATTGGCGATAAAAGGTGTTTGACTAACTTGTTCAACCACCGGATGACGGCCCGCTTCAATCTGTATCCCATTTTGAGCTCTTAGTTCTGGGCGATTATAATTAAGCAGTTCGGCTCGCTCAGCAAAATTATTAATGACATCAAGTTCGGCTGCGGCACGTGCAAATTGTTGCAGCTCAAAAAGTTTAGGCATTAACAGATCAAACAGCTCGTCCCAAAGCTGCTTTTCTAGTGCAAGAGCTTTTCCCTGACTTGAGAGCACTTTTTCTTCATGCTCTTTTAACTCGGCGATGATGTACCTTTCGGTATTTTTAAGTGTTTGTCTACGTTGGTAGCTAATAGGTACCAAGTGAGATTCTCTGCGGCTGACTTCGATGTAATAACCATGAACCCGGTTATAACCGACTTTGAGTGTGGATGCGCCAGTGGCTTGCTTTTCTCTTGCTTCTAAGTCTTCGAGATAATCTGTCGCGCCTCGACTCAGCTCCCGCCATTCGTCTAACTCTGAATTATAGCCTTCCTTCAATACACCGCCATCACGGATCAGCATGGGGGGATTATCGACGATGGCACGGCTTAATAGATCATGTTCGTTTGGAAAGTCGCCTAGGCTTTTGGCTAAGGTGGCCAGATGGGCACTTTGGTAATGGGTCAATAAATGCTGAATTGAAGGCAGTAAAGATAGGGCTTGGCGCAGCCTTGCAAAATCTCGTGGACGAGCGCTGCGAAGTGCCAAACGAGCGATGATCCTCTCTACGTCCCCAAGCGCTTTTAATTGATCGTTTAGTTGGTCGAATTCACCAGATTCAAGTAGTTCTTCAACTGCATCATGACGCGCTCTAATTGTGTTGTGGTTACGCAATGGTTCATGGATCCAGCGCTGTAACATACGGCTTCCCATGGGGGTTGCTGTATTATCAAGCACAGCAGCAAGAGTATTATCGGTACCGCCCTGCAAATTTTTGGTTAATTCAAGGTTTTTACGTGTTGCAGCATCTAAAATGATGCTGTCGCACTGATTAAATCTGACGATGGCGTTGATATGCGGTAATGCTGTACGCTGGGTATCTTTCACATATTGCATCAAGCAACCAGCGGCCTGAATCGATAATCTTACATCGCCTAAACCAAATCCATAAAGATCTTTAGTGCCAAATTGTTCAAGCAGCAGTTTGTAGCTGGTATCGTAGTCAAATTCCCATTCAGGACGGCGACGTTTGCCGCGAAAAGCGCTAATTAGTGCCATCTCACTAAAATCTTCACTGTGAAGTAGTTCTGCGGGATTAGTACGCTGAAGCTCTGCCTCTAATGTCTCCGTTGTGGCAAGCTCTGTTACCACAAATCGGCCTGAAGAAATGTCTAAGGTGGCGTAGCCAAAACCGACTTTTCCATGATAAACCGCTGCTAAAAGGTTATCTTGACGTTCTTGAAGTAGGGCTTCGTCAGTTAGTGTACCTGGCGTAACAATTCGTACTATTTTACGTTCAACAGGCCCTTTTGATGTGGCGGGATCGCCAATTTGTTCACAAATGGCTACCGATGTTCTTAGCTGCACTAACTTGGCAAGATAGCCCTCTACTGCGTGATAAGGGATCCCAGCCATAGGGATAGGATCGCCACCACTTTTTCCACGAGCAGTTAAAGAGATCCCCAATAGCTCTGACGCTAATTTCGCGTCATCATAAAATAACTCGTAAAAGTCACCCATACGATAGAACAGCAACATATCGGGTGCTTCAGCTTTTAGCGTCAAATATTGACGCATCATTGGGGTATGCTTCTCGAGACTTTGAATATCAACTGCGTTCATGAAATGCCCAAGGTATCCTGCAAAAAAATTCTCAGTGTAGTAACGCTAAGATTACGATAAAAATGTTGTCGCTAATATTAACAATAAATTTAAGCTGGGTAATGATTTATGGTTATTAATTGTGTGATTTAGCAACGATCAATCGAAAACAACAAGTAAGTGCTTGTTTTGAATTTGATAAAAAATAATCATCAACAGTACTTGATACTGTATGATTGTACAGTATACTAGTTTGCATATTGAGACATAAGGCGTTGCGTGATTTTTAAACGACTCGCTTTATCCTAACGGATTTACCACAGCGCAGCGTCTGTGATTGAGAGGACATTACAATGAAAATAGATGCAAATAAAGAGAAAGCCCTTAACGCGGTTCTAGGTCAAATTGAGAAACAATTTGGTAAGGGATCCATCATGAAGTTAGGTGAAAACCGCTCTATGGATGTTGAGACTATCTCTACAGGCTCTCTATCATTAGATGTTGCACTTGGCGCTGGTGGTTTACCACTAGGGCGTATCGTTGAAATTTATGGCCCTGAGTCATCGGGTAAAACCACACTAACTCTAGAAGTCATTGCGGCAGCCCAGCGTGATGGCAAAGTCTGTGCCTTTATCGATGCAGAGCACGCACTAGATCCAATATATGCTCAAAAGTTAGGCGTAGATATTGATAACCTTTTATGTTCTCAACCTGATACTGGTGAACAAGCGCTTGAAATTTGTGATGCATTAACACGCAGCGGTGCGGTCGATGTGATTATTGTCGACTCTGTTGCAGCGTTAACACCTAAGGCAGAGATTGAAGGTGAAATTGGTGACTCTCACATGGGCCTAGCAGCGCGTATGATGAGTCAAGCAATGCGTAAATTAGCTGGTAACCTCAAGCAATCAAATACGTTACTTATCTTTATTAACCAAATTCGTATGAAGATTGGTGTGATGTTTGGTAACCCTGAAACAACCACTGGTGGTAATGCGTTAAAATTTTATGCATCTGTTCGCTTAGATATTCGCCGTACTGGTGCGATTAAAGACAGAGAAGAAGTTATCGGTAATGAAACTCGCGTAAAAGTGGTTAAAAATAAGATTGCAGCGCCATTTAAACAAGCGGAATTCCAAATACTATATGGACAGGGGATTAACCGTACTGGTGAGCTTGTCGATTTAGGTGTTGCGCATAAGTTGATTGAAAAAGCGGGTGCTTGGTATAGCTATAAAGGTGACAAAATTGGTCAAGGTCGCGCTAATGCTGGTAAGTTTTTAACTGATAACCCTGAAATTGCTGCAGAAATTGACACAGCATTACGTACTATGTTGTTGAGCGGCCCTAAAGTTGCCGTTGAATCAGCCGTCAGTGATGAAAATATCGACCTAGAAACAGGCGAAGTGTTTTAACTTTTAACTTGTTATGACAACTTCTGCTATGCATATCGCGGTTGGGCTACTTGCCCGCCGCGACTATTCCCGCCATCAAATAAAAACCAAGCTGATACAAAAGGGCTTTGAGCTAACTGAAATCGACCCAGTGTTAGATCGCTGTGTTGATAATGGATATCTTGATGATCAGCGTTTTGCTGCACTTTTATTGCGATCTCATATCAGTAAAGGGCACGGACATAATCGGATCCGCCAGTCGATGGCGCAGAAGGGGTTATCCAAAGAGACCATTGAAACTGCGCTCAATAATAGTGACTGTGATTGGTTTGAGTTAGCAAGGACAAAGGCCGATAAAAAGTTTGCTAGTAGTGGCGCTATCGTGGATCAAAAAGAGAGGGCCCGCAGAACTCGTTATTTACTTGCTCAGGGCTTTACTTATGAACAAGTGACGTATGCATTAGAGGTAGAAGTCGACTAGAAGTCATTGGCTTATGGGCTCTTGTTTTACTCAACTATTTAATTGCTGTTTATTTTTCCCCGTTATTTTTTAGGTTTCTTTTACTATCCTCGGTTAAACCTCTGGTTGTTCAACAACAGACTGCTTATAATGTTGGGCTAACTAGAGTATTGGTGAACGATTAAATGTCACTGAGAATATAATCTAATTCAGGATAATTTCATGTATCAAACCACTGCAGCGCTGAGAAGTGCTTTCTTGGAGTTCTTCCGCAGAAACAGTCATCAGGTAGTGGACAGCAGTTCACTGGTACCTGGTAATGATCCAACCTTGTTGTTCACCAACGCTGGTATGAACCAATTTAAAGACGTATTTCTTGGTGAAGACAAGCGTGATTACACCAGAGCGACAACCTCGCAACGTTGTGTTCGCGCCGGTGGCAAACATAACGATTTGGATAACGTTGGTTATACCGCACGTCATCATACCTTCTTCGAAATGCTCGGTAACTTCAGCTTCGGCGATTACTTTAAGCAAGACGCTATACGTTTTGCTTGGACCTTTTTAACTGAAGAGTTAAAGCTGCCCAAAGAGCGTTTGTGCGTCACTATCTATGAAACCGACGATGAAGCTTTCGAGATCTGGAATAAAGAGATTGGCGTCGCAGCTGAAAACATCATCCGCATCGGTGATAACAAAGGCGCTCCGTATGCATCAGATAACTTCTGGCAGATGGGGGATACAGGCCCTTGTGGTCCTTGTTCTGAAATCTTCTATGATCATGGCGAGCATATTTGGGGCGGACGCCCTGGTACGCCTGAAGAGGATGGCGATAGATTTATTGAAATTTGGAATATCGTATTTATGCAGTATAACCGTCAAGCTGACGGAACGATGGAACCATTACCTAAGCCATCAGTCGATACTGGAATGGGTATTGAGCGCATTGCTGCTATTTTGCAAGGCGTTCATTCAAACTACGAGATTGATATCTTTCAAGCATTAATCAAAAAAGCCGCTGAAATTCTAGGTGTTACTGATTTAGAAAATAAATCATTACGGGTTATTGCTGACCATATTCGTTCTTGTGCGTTTTTGATCGCTGATGGTGTCATGCCATCGAACGAAGGCAGAGGTTACGTGTTACGCCGCATTATTCGCCGCGCCGTTCGTCATGGTAACAAGCTCGGTGCGACAGAGTCATTTTTCTATAAATTGGTGCCTGACTTAATTGATGTGATGGGGGATGCGGCTAAGGGCTTAGCAGAAACTCAAAGCATCGTTGAGAAGTCTCTTAAAGCGGAAGAAGAGCAATTTGCTCGCACGCTTGAGCGCGGTCTTGGTATTTTAGATAATGCCCTAAGCGAGCTCAAGGGTGATGTTCTTGATGGTGAAACGGCTTTCAAACTATACGATACTTACGGTTTCCCTGTTGATTTAACTGCCGATGTTTGTCGCGAACGTGACATTACCGTTGACGAAGCTGGTTTTGAGGCGGCAATGGCCGAGCAGCGCAGCCGTGCCCAAGCAGCGGGTCAGTTTGATGCCGACTACAATAGTAGCCTTAAGATTGACGAGCAAACAGACTTCTGCGGCTACGGTAACTTAAATGGTGATGCCAAAGTGGTTGCGATTTACATAGGTGGCGAAGCGGTAACAGAGCTGACTAGCGATCAAGAAGCTGTGATCGTTCTAGATAGCACACCATTTTATGGCGAGTCTGGTGGTCAGTGTGGCGATAAAGGGATACTCAGCGCTGACGGCGTAGAGTTTGTTGTGAGCGATACGCAAAAGTATGGTCAGGCTGTTGGTCATATCGGTGAACTCAAGTCTGGTTCTATTCGTGTAGGCCAACAATTATCGGCAGCGGTTGATAAGAAACTGAGACATCGCACGCAGCTTAATCACTCTGTGACTCACCTTCTGCATGCAGCGCTGCGTCAAGTGCTCGGTACTCACGTGAGCCAGAAGGGATCGCTTGTCGATCCAGAAAGATTACGTTTCGACTTTTCTCACTTTGAGGCGGTTAAGCCAGCTGAGCTAAAGACTGTTGAAGACTTAGTTAACACTCAGATTCGTCGTAACCATGAGCTTAAGGCTAAGGAGATGGATATTGAGCAAGCTAAAGCCCAAGGTGCTATGGCACTATTTGGTGAAAAGTATGACTCTAAGGTACGTGTTGTGACCATGGGCGACTTCTCTATCGAATTGTGTGGTGGTACTCACGTCGGCCGCACGGGTGATATTGGCTTATTCAAAATCACCTCTGAAGGGGGCATTGCCGCTGGTATTCGTCGTATCGAAGCGGTAACGGGTTCTGCTGCTATCGATTATGTTAATGAGCAGCAAGCGCAGCTTGAACAAGCCGCGGGTCTACTTAAGGGCGATAGTGCTTCAGTTGTGGCTAAACTCAAGGCTCAACTTGAAAAGAGTAAACAATTAGAAAAAGAGCTATCGCAACTTAAAGATAAGCTAGCCGCTGCTACCAGTGCTGACTTAGCGGGTGAGGCCCAAGAGGTTGCTGGTACTAAGGTGCTTGTTAAGAAACTTGAAGGAGTCGATGCCGGTGCGCTGAGAGGCTTACAAGATGAACTTAAGCAGAAGCTACAGTCAGGTATTGTTGTGCTTGGTATTGCTGCTGATGAAAAAGTGAATCTGATCGTCGGGGTTACTAAAGATTTAACCCACAACGTTAAAGCTGGTGAGCTCGTTGCCATGATAGCGGCTCAAGTTGGCGGTAAAGGTGGTGGACGCCCCGATATGGCACAAGCGGGCGGTAGTGAGCCGGAGCACCTTGATAGTGCGCTAGCTTCAGTGCTACCTTGGTTATCTGAGCGCCTGTGAAGGTCAAGATAAGCTAGATAGCTTTAAAGGCGCTCATTAAGAGCGCTTTTTTTTTCGTGATCAAAATCGAGTTGCAGATAGTTTGTTCTCTTCCTTAGGTTATTAATGCCCTATAAAATTAATGCTTGATTAATTGTCCCGGGTAATAATCGTCACTTAGGTAAGTTTTATTGGGCAAAAACAGCGAGATTCAGCACATTTAGGTAATTTAAGGTGTTATTGAAAGGTGTTTTTTATCAGAACACTATTAATTTGTACTAAGCTGACCGTATAATAAGGCTATAACGGAATAATGTCGTATAAGCAGAATTAGGAACTAAAGGAGCAAAACATGCTGATATTAACTCGTCGTGTTGGTGAAACACTGATGATTGGTGATGAAGTTACTGTCACCGTTTTAGGCGTTAAGGGCAATCAAGTTCGTATTGGTGTAAATGCACCGAAAGAAGTTTCAGTTCATCGTGAAGAGATCTATCAACGTATTCAATCTGAAAAATCGGGTGGTTCTTCTGAAAGTGGTAATTTCTAAGCGACTTATTTCGTTTAGAACACATCTATAAGAGTCAGCATATTGCTGACTTTTTTGTTTTTTATTGCTAGGTTTTTAATCGTTATGGCGATATAGCGCACACTAGCTTGCCTTTGGTCGTCATAACTGCTTAAAAACAGCTCAAACGGTGTTTGTTTCATAGAAATGGTTTGACTTATTTTCGTCAAACAGTAATATGTGCGCCAAGAAAACGGAGAGGTGGCCGAGTGGCCGAAGGCGCTCCCCTGCTAAGGGAGTATGGGCTTTAAATCCCATCGAGGGTTCGAATCCCTCCTTCTCCGCCATTTCTTGACTGTAAAATAAAGTGCGCGTGTAGCTCAGCTGGATAGAGTACCTGGCTACGAACCAGGCGGTCGGAGGTTCGAATCCTCCCACGCGTACCATTTTATTTTTCAGGAAAATAGATTATGGATAGTAAGATGCGCGTGTAGCTCAGCTGGATAGAGTACCTGGCTACGAACCAGGCGGTCGGAGGTTCGAATCCTCCCACGCGTACCATCTATAGTGTATTAGGGAATTAGTATTATTTTTGCGCGTGTAGCTCAGCTGGATAGAGTACCTGGCTACGAACCAGGCGGTCGGAGGTTCGAATCCTCCCACGCGCACCATATTAAAAATAAATTTGACGGTCAATTCCGTCTTTTTTATGTGTTACGTAAAGTTTTGCGCGTGTAGCTCAGCTGGATAGAGTACCTGGCTACGAACCAGGCGGTCGGAGGTTCGAATCCTCCCACGCGCACCATTTTATGCGGAGAGGTGGCCGAGTGGCCGAAGGCGCTCCCCTGCTAAGGGAGTATGGGCTTTAAATCCCATCGAGGGTTCGAATCCCTCCTTCTCCGCCATTATTAAAACCCGTAGCTTAGGTTACGGGTTTTTTTATACCTACGATTTTTTACATCTATAATACGAATTTTTCAGTCGCTTCAGGCCTTTTTCTTCATCGCTAATGACAGACAATATAATACCGATCAGTATCTGAAAGTGATCGGCTCCATATGATGCTTAATACCAATCGGTATAAGAAAGTGAACTAATACCATTCCATCTTAATACTTAGTCATTATTGCCCACTCTCTACGACATAAAGACATCACTCTTTTCGTATCGCTAATGAAGTTGTTCCAAGCATCAGAGCAGGCTGCAACGATATCATCGTATCCTTGAAAGCTGCGATTAGCTAAATGATGCAGCCGTAACCAACTCCATACTTGCTCTATCGGATTTAGTTCAGGGGAGTATGGCGGTAATTTGATGATGCTAAGGTTGTTAAACTCATCTGCGAGATCTGCTGTATGCCAACCTGCACCATCCATGACAACAACGGCATGCCTACCTGGTTTTGTCCTTTGTGCTATCAGTGTAGGTAAGGAACGATCATCGCTTCAGTATCGCCTGTTTGCGGACAAACAGCGCCAAAGAAATGCGCATATTCGAACTGTTGCTGGCGTATAGCGCGAGGACGAGTGCCTTTTCTTGCCCATAAACGTGTGGTCGTGTTTTGCTGCCCGAAGCGGGCCTCATCTTGAAACCAGATATCAACTCGCTCAAGCGCCACACTACCAGGGATGTTAAGGATCGTTTCCAGTTGGAACTTTTTTAAAAGCCTCTTGGACTTCTATTGATTGCTTAGGATGTTTTGAACGACTCGTTATCCAACTAAAACCTAATTGTTCCAGTAATTTGTAAATCGCGTTTGGATGGTAATCAACATTAAAGTGATATTTGACATATTTTAGGATCGCATCACCTGTCAGTCTTCCACCTGAATCACTCGAGCATTGTTCCTCTATGTAGGCACTGAGTTGCTGCTTTTGACTTGAGGTTAAGTAGCTATCACGTCCCTTATTTTTCTTAGCATCCAACCCTTTGATACCGTTGGCAAGATACTTAGCTACCCAAGCGTTGACGCTAGCGCGGGCAACTTTGAGCCTCAAGGCGACATCAGTACGATTATTTCCCTCGAGGAAGAGAGCGACGGCAAGTAATCGCATACGTTTACGAGGTTCTTTTTCTGCTCTAGATAAAGCTAAAAGCTCTTCGGCACTATAAGTTTTCAATTTGGAATACGGGTTGAGGTTGGTGCGCATATTAGATCACACATCATTACTAATTGGTATAATACGAATTTTTCAGTCGCTTCAGCCCTTTTTCTTCATCGCTAATGACAAACAATATAATACCGATCAGTATCTGAAAGTTATCGGCTCCATATGATGCTTAATACCAATCGGTATAAGAAAGTGAACTAATTAGCGCTATTCCTTAGCGCTAAATCGTTGCTGAACGATCACATCGCTATCCTGGTTGGTCTAGGCAAGTGGATTTTTCCTCTGATATTAGTTTTATTTAAATTGCATAGTTTGTCATCTAACACAGTCTTTTCTCTGTTTGAAACATAATTTTTACCATGGCAGCCTCCTTTTTTTACATTTTATTTTTTGTGGTCACTAAATTGAACGATCTTTAGTTTATCGGGGGATTTTATGTGGATTTGTTTGATTGAGCAGATTGTTTTTATCTGTTTTGGTAAGACCAATTTACAAAGTGCTCGCATTTTTGTTATAGATTAGTTATGGTTTTCCCTGTTTTGGGGAAAGCTTCATCTTTTAGCAAAAGCATCTCTATTATTAGAGGTGATTTTTTTTGCTCTAAAAGTGAATAAATAGTGTGGCTAAGATCCTTTGGGGAATAGTCTTAACATACTGATTTAGGCAAAGAGGACGATATGGATTCAATAGCTCAACAGATAATAGAAGCGCTGGCGATTATGGTGTTAGGTATGGGGCTTGTTTTTCTGTTCCTTTCTATACTCATTTTGGCCGTTAATTTGGTCGCGTGGAAGTTTGCCCCAGCACCTTCGCTAAGTAGCGAGGCTGAGGATAAACCTCATCTGCAGCAGAATATCGAACCGAAATTGGTTGCCGCTATTACAGCCGCTATTCATCAATATCGTGCAAAAGCATAATAATAGAAGGGAGTTTTTATGAGCAAGCCACTTGCGTTAACCGATGTCGTATTACGCGATGCACACCAGTCTATTCTGGCTACTCGTCTTCGTCTTGAAGACATGCTTCCTATTGCGCCAAAGCTCGATAAAATTGGCTTTTGGTCACTCGAGTCATGGGGTGGAGCAACGTTCGATGCATGTATTCGTTATCTTGGGGAAGATCCTTGGGAGCGGATCAGAGAATTAAAAAAGGCGATGCCTAACACGCCGCAGCAGATGTTGCTGCGAGGGCAAAACCTACTGGGTTATCGCCATTACGCCGATGATCTTGTTTATCGATTCGTTGAGCGCGCTCACAGTAACGGCGTAGATGTTTTCCGTATTTTCGACGCTATGAATGATGTACGTAACCTAGAAACAGCGGTTAAGGCCGTTGTCGATGTTGGCGGTCATGCCCAAGGTACCATTTCATATACGACAAGCCCGGTTCATACTTTAGATACTTGGGTCGATATGGCTAAACGCCTAGAAGATATGGGATGTCACTCTCTATGTATTAAGGATATGGCGGGTCTACTAAAGCCATTTGATGCATTTGATCTTATCAGTCAGCTTAAAGCACAAACTAACCTTATTGTGTCCATGCAGTGCCATGCGACAACAGGATTAAGTACCGCGACATATCAAAAGGCGATTGAAGCCGGTATTGATGTACTCGACACCGCGATCTCATCAATGAGTCAAACTTATGGCCATAGCGCAACAGAAACCCTTGTTGCAATGGTTGAGGATACCGATAGAGCTACAGGCTACGATATGGTCTTGCTTGAAGAGATCGCAGCTTATTTCCGTGATGTGAGAAAGAAATATGCAGCTTTCGAAGGTGAACTCAAAGGCATTGATTCGCGTATTTTACGAGCCCAAGTGCCTGGCGGCATGTTAACTAACATGGAAAATCAGTTGCGTGAGCAAGGTGCTGCGGACAAATTGGATTTGGTATTAGAGGAGATCCCAAAAGTGAGGCAAGACTTAGGTTTTCTCCCTTTGGTCACACCCACTTCACAGATCGTTGGTACTCAGGCGGTGATTAATGTGCTTACAGGTGAGCGCTATAAATCATTGACTAAAGAGACTGAGGGCGTATTAAAAGGCGAATACGGTGCGACGCCAGCCCCCGTTAACAGTGAATTGCAAGCGCGCGTTTTAGATGGTGCAGATGCCATTACGTGTCGCCCGGCCGATCTTTTAGACTCAGAGTTAGATAAACTTCGCGGTGAACTGAGTGCTAAGGCTGCTGATGAAAAGATTGAGCTAGCAGCAGAGTTAGATGACGATGTACTCACTTACGCATTGTTCCCTCAAATAGGTTTGAAGTTTTTAAAAAATCGCGATAATCCAGATGCTTTTGAACCTAAACCTCAAGCGCCAAGTACAGAGCCCATTGTTATCTCAAATGCGAAACAGGGACCAGAGACATACACGGTCAATGTGCAAGGTCAGTCGTTTGTTGTGGAAGTCTCACCCGGTGGTGATATTAGCCAAATCGTAGCCAGTGATAATGTTGTGCCTTTTGCAGCGCCTGAACCTGTGGTGAGTGCATCGACTGGGACGATTAAAGCCCAGATGAATGCACCGCTATCAGGCAATATCTTTAAGGTTAATGTTGCAGCAGGTGATGCCGTTAAAGCTGGGGATGTGGTTATTATTCTCGAAGCGATGAAGATGGAAACCGAGATCCGCGCAGAATCAGATGGTGTGATCAGTCAGGTTTGGGTTAAAGAAGGTGACTCTGTTGCCGTTGGCAATCAATTGCTGGCTATCGCATAGGAGTTAACATGGACGGATTTTTGGCTTTTTGGGCCGAATCGGGCATCGCTAACTTTACTGGCGGACAGATGCTGATGATGGCGGTAGGTGGTTTGCTACTGTATTTAGCTATCGCTCGTGGGTTTGAGCCACTTTTGTTGTTACCTATAGGTTTTGGTGCGGTATTGGCCAATATTCCGAATGGTGGATTTACCGAAGAGGGGGGCTTACTCTATTTTGCTTACCATGTAGGTATTGAAACTGGGGTATTTCCTTTATTGATCTTTATGGGAGTCGGGGCGCTTACTGATTTTGGGGCGTTAATCGCTAACCCAAAGATGTTACTGCTTGGCGCCGCCGCGCAGTTTGGTATCTTTGCAACGCTTATCGGCGCTATCGCGTTAAATGCAGTACCTGGATTTGAGTTCTCAATGCAGGATGCTGCCGCCATTGCGATTATTGGTGGTGCAGATGGGCCAACGGCTATCTTTCTTGCGTCAAAGTTAGCGCCAGATCTATTAGGTGCTATCGCAGTGGCAGCGTATTCCTATATGGCATTGGTGCCGATTATTCAGCCGCCAATTATGAAACTGCTTACCACTGAGTCTGAGCGTCAGATTAAAATGGAGCAGTTACGAGAAGTCAGCAAGAAAGAGAAGATCTTCTTTCCATTGATGGTCTTAGGGTTAACCATTCTGTTTCTACCTGCGGCAACGCCATTAGTGGGTATGTTTTGTCTGGGTAATTTGATGCGTGAATCAGGTGTTGTGGATAGATTATCTAACACAGCCCAGAACGAGTTGATTAATATCGTTACGATATTCTTGGGGTTAGCGGTTGGATCTAAGCTATCTGCAGATAAGTTTTTACAATTGGAGACCTTAGGCATTTTAGTGCTTGGCGCTGTCGCCTTTGGTATTGGCACGGCCACAGGGGTGTTAATGGCTAAGTTAATGAGCAGATTATCTGGCGGTAAGATTAATCCACTCATTGGTGCTGCAGGCGTTTCAGCTGTACCTATGGCTGCGCGAGTGGTTAATAAGGTTGGCTTGCAAGCTAACCAGCAAAACTTCCTGTTGATGCATGCGATGGGACCTAATGTTGCTGGGGTATTAGGTTCAGCCGTTGCCGCGGGGGTGTTGCTGGCAGTGTTAGGCCATTAGTCTCTTGTAATTAATTGAGTACTAAATTAAAAACGGCGTTCATCTTTGATGTGCGCCATTTTTTTTACGTAAAGCGATCGGTATTGGGTGGGCTGTTTACCAAAAAGTAATCAAGCTAATGCTGATGAAGTTGATATAGATCAACAAGCCTCTATCGAAATTGGTGTCTTATAAGTGTGACCTATATCGCAATCACGATAAATTATTGCGTTAGCGCATACTAAGCAGAGGGCTTTACAATGGAATTACTACCGAATTGTTATACCGATCTTTGTGTGAATGGTAAATGGTTTCATTACGACCATGGAGAAAGCTCTGTGTTTATGCTTAATGGCAGTGAGCCTTTAACATTTGAATTGGAGCGTCAACCAGCAACAGAAGAGGAGTTAGAGCAGCGTCTTACTCAGATAGCGCAGCTGCTTTGATAGGTGATTGAACTTTACTCTATCGATTATAAATCGTTGGCAAGGGCGACGATCTGTTTTATCCATCGTCGCCAATCAGTTTATTTACCGCAACATTTTTTGTATTTCTTGTCACTACCGCATGGGCATGGTTCGTTTCGCTGGGGTTGTTTTACAACCGTAGCGGTTTTAGGTCGATTTAAAATGCCTTCGAGTTGCACAATATCTTCCTGAGCTTTTTCATTGATAACAATATCGGCAAACAATTGATGCTCAGTGACTATAGCCTCAACTTGATGCTTTCTGGTTTCATTGGGTACAACCAGTTGTAATGGAAAAGCTTCGCTGCCTAGTTTCGTTGTGCGCTTAGTGTTGTAGCCATAACTCTCATGTTTTGGCTTAGGTGTCTTACGACCTTTAAAAAAGAACTTGTCTGACATCGAAAATCCACGGTATTGCCAATGATGGCGATGAAAAAGGGCGCTATCTTAGCAGAATTAATCACCAGAGCTAGCGATATATCATATTAGTTACTCTGGTTTTGTGAGATTAAAGACTCTTGATTTACGAGATTAGTTACGAAGGTTTTGTCCGGCAGTGAGCCACGTTAAAAAACCTAAGGACAAAATCAAGGTTGCGCTGATAGCGATAATATAAATATAGCCTTTTTTCCCCTGTTTTAATGGTACACCAGTTAAGTGCAAAAATAGCGTCCAGAATAGGCACAACACAATAGGTAGTAAAAACAGTCGAGCCATATCTTACCTCTAAAAAAACAGTACGATTGAGCAAGTATAATGTAATTTATCTTAATTTGAACAATATATTAGCAATAAAAAAAGCCGCATAAGCGGCTTATTTATTTTGCGCTGACGAGCCAGCAAGGATTAAGATTCGTTAGCTGTTTTGCTGACTAAATCATCATTTGCATAGAACTGAGTTTCATCTAATTGACCCTCTGACTTGCCTACAACTACAGCAGTCATCATATCACCAGTTACGTTTGTGGCTGTGCGCATCATATCGATAACGCGGTCAATTGCAGCGATAAATGCGATGCCTTCTAGCGGCAAGCCGACGACACCTAAGGTGACCGATAACATCACCATCGCACTGCCTGGGACGCCAGCTGTTCCTACTGAAGCCACTGTCGCGGTTACTGCGATCAGCATATAATCAGTCATATCAAGTGGAATGGCGTAAATCTGTGCAATGAAGATGGCTGCGATGGCAGGATAGATGCCGCCACAACCGTCCATGTTCATGGTTGCCCCAAGCGGTAGAACAAAAGCGCCGTATTTTTTAGATACCCCCATGGTTTCGGTAGCGCGAGTGCTTGCTGGTAACGTGCCGAAGCTCGAAGCCGTGGTGAAGGCCACGAGCTGAGCAGGCATGGCTTTACGGAAAAATTGGATCGGACTGAGTTTAGCGCCAAATTTGATTAAACCACCGTAGACAAAAATGATATGAATCAATGCTGCTATATAAATGGCACCAATAAACTTACCCAGAGGTAGTAACATCGACAAGCCATACTCGCCAACAACCCAAGCCATCAATCCAAACACACCGATAGGAGTCAGTTGCAGTACCATGCGGGTTAGTTGGAACATCACCTCGGCACCCGCTTCAATTGTGTGTTTGAGTGGCTCGGCTTTTTGACCAATTTGGTTTATGGCTACGCCAACTAATGCTGCGAAGACAATGATCTGTAACACTTTACCTTCGGCTAGTGAGGCGAAAGGATTTACAGGGATCATATCAAGTAATACTTGCGCAAACCCAGGAACGTTACGTTCACGTACCTCTGTTGTGGCTAATTCTAGGCTGCCCCCCATATCGATAAGGCTACCTACGGTTAAACCAATTAGTGAGGCGATTGTCCCAGTTAGCATGAACATGGCTAAGGTTTTAAAGCTCAGTCTTTTAAGGCTTGTACCACTGCCTAACGATGTAATGCTCACGACGATAGCGCAGAAGACAAGTGGAGCGACCAGCATTTTAATCGCTGCGATGAACAGATCTCCTAGTGGCTTTAATGCTGTTGCTTGCTCACCTAAGACAACGCCTAGGCCTACCCCTAAAATAAAGCCGGCGAGTACCTTTTGCCAAAAAGGGATCTGTTTAATTGTTTGCCACATTGGTTACATTCCAAATTAATATTGTTTTAATTGATTGCTCAACTGAACCGAGAAAATAGTCGTTCTTACTTAGAGCCACTTAAGGTTTTCAACCTACACTTTTTTATGCTGCCATTCTATAGAGGGTTAAGCTTGCTTACCAAACCGATTTTGTTATAACTTATTGTGATTAAAGCGGTTGTTCTAATAACTTTAAATGTTAACTTTAAAATAACAAGGCCTGGGCTGTCAATTTGAACATAAAAAATTACGTTTTTTCATTAGGTAAGCCAATATGACCGCGTTATGGTTGATGTTTAGTGCCGCCTTTGTTGCTGCTACCTTGTTACCGGGTGGATCAGAAGTTTTACTTGTTGCTTTGTTAAATGAGGCTAAAGAGAACTGGTTTGCGTTAGTGGTCGCTGCGACCATTGGTAATACTCTTGGCTCCGTGACCAGTTATTACTTGGGGTCACTAGGACGGTTCGCAACCACTCCTGAGGCCATGGCCAAAGGGCGATATAGGCATAGTATTAGTTTAATTCAGCGTTATGGTTACTGGAGTTTATTGCTGGCGTGGGCGCCTTTGATTGGCGATTTATTGTGTTTACTTGCCGGTTGGATGAAACTTTCTGTGGTCAAATCGACTCTGATGATATTTATGGGAAAAGGAGTACGCTATTTGCTGGTCGCAGCGATAGCGTTACATTGGTTGTAGCAATTTATTGCTACATATTAGGAGCAAAAATTAATGAAGAAATGGATATTAGCAGCGGCAATCTCGGCTGCGCTAACGGGTTGTGTCTCATCTAGTTTACCCACAGCTTTGCCTCAAGGCGTTTCGCTTATCGAGAGTGTTAAGGTTGCTGATTCAAGTGTTGGCATTGCTTATAAGAAGTACCAACTAACGAATGGCTTAACCGTTATCTTGCATCAAGACCGTTCCGATCCATTAGTTCATGTAGATGTTACCTATCATGTTGGTAGTGCTAGAGAGCTTCCCGGTCGCTCAGGGTTTGCTCATCTTTTCGAACATATGATGTTCCAAGGATCTGAAAACGTCGCTGATGAACAGCATTTCAAAACCGTGACCGAAGCGGGTGGTAGTCTTAACGGTACTACCAACACAGATCGTACCAACTATTTTGAAACGGTTCCGAGTAATCAGCTAGAAAAAATGTTGTGGCTCGAGTCTGATCGTATGGGGTACTTGCTACCGGCATTAACCGATAAAAAGTTCGAGGTGCAGCGGGAAACGGTTAAAAACGAGCGTGCACAACGTATCGACAATCAGCCTTATGGCAGAATGAATGAGCGTTTTAACCAAGCATTTTATCCCGTTGGCCATCAGTATTCTTGGCCTGTGATTGGTTGGCCTGAAGATTTAGACCGCGCTAATGTTGAAGATGTTAAGCATTTTTTCCAAAGATGGTATGGACCAAACAACGCCACGTTGACAATCGGTGGTGATTTTGATGAACAGCAGGCTCTAGCTTGGATAAACAAGTATTTTGGTGAGATCCCTCGTGGTCCAGAAGTTACAGCTGAACAGAAGAAACTGGTCACTCTAGACAGTACGCGTTATATCTCGATGGAAGATCGGGTTCATTTACCTTTGTTACGTATTGCGTTTCCTACCGTTTATGCAAGCCATAAAGATGAAGCTGCGCTCGATCTGTTATCAAATATTATCGGTGGAGGCCCAACGTCGCTGGTATATAAAAATCTTGTGAAAGATGGTTACGCCGTGCAAGCGGGTGTGAGTCACCCATGTCAAGAGCTCGCTTGCCAGTTTTCTATCTATGCTTTAGCTAATCCGGCCCGCGGCGGTCAGTTGAGTGATATCGAACAGCGCGTTAGAGAGTCAATTGCCGAGTTTGAGCAGCGTGGCGTGACCGATGATGACCTACAAAAAGTTAAAGTGCAGTTTGAGGCCAATACCATTTTTGGGCTGCAAAGTGTTAAAGGTAAGGTATCAACCTTAGCATTAAATCAGACCTTTTTCGGTAATCCTGACATGATAGCTTATGATCTTAATCGTTATGCCAATGTCACCAAGGAAGATGTTATGCGCGTCTTTAATACTTATATTAAAGATAAGCCTATGGTTGTTATGAGCGTCGTACCTGAAGGGCAAAAACAGTTAATCGCCCATGAAGATAATTACCTTGCGCCGGCACCGCAAGTCGCACAAACCGCGGTATCAGGCATTGAAGAGGTTAAAGTTGCTAGCGCTTCATTCGATCGCAGTGTAATGCCTAGCGCCCAAGCGGCCCCTGTCATCACGGTTCCCAGTTTATGGACCACAAAGCTGGCTAACGGTATTGAGGTGATGGGCACCACAAGTACCGAGACGCCAACAGTGGAGTTGTTAATTTACCTTAATGGTGGTCATCGTCTCGTCGATGTGGAACAAGCCGGACTTGCGAGCTTAACGGCTTCGTTGCTCAATGAGTCTACAGCGCTTCATAGTACCGAAGAGCTTGCCCAAGCGTTAGAGATGTTAGGCAGTTCGGTTAGTTTTGGCGCGAGTACTTATCAGAGTTATATCAAAGTGTCGGCGCTGACATCTCATATCGATGAGACATTGGATATCGTGCAAGAGAAGCTATTTAAACCAGGCTTTAATGCAGCAGATTTTGAACGTGTTAAGCAGCAGCATCTGCAGAGCTTGCAACATATGCAGTCAGATCCAAACTATATTGCCGATAGTGGTTTCGATGCGTTGCTATTTGGCCTAGATAATCCATTAGGTGTGAGTACTCAAGGTTCATTTGAGAGCGTGTCTGGATTAACGCTTGATGATGTTAAAGCCTTTTATCAGCAGCAATATCGTGCTGGTAATGCGCAGGTCATTGCGGTCAGCGATCTTAATCAAACTCAGATGCTTGCCAAGTTAAAGGGGTTATCCCAGTGGCAAGGTGAGGCAAGTCAGGTCCCCGTTCTAGCTAAGTTGCCTACATTAGAGACTGGCACGGTATACATAATTGACAAACCAGATGCCGCTCAGTCAGTCATTAAAATTGGTAAGCGCTCTATGCCCTATGACGCTACGGGAGATTACTTTAAATCTTATCTGATGAACTACCCGTTAGGCGGGGCGTTTAATAGCCGTATTAATCTTAATCTACGTGAGGATAAAGGTTATACCTATGGTGCAAGAAGTTACTTTAATGGCGGCAGCGAAACGGGAGTTTTCGAAGCATCGGCTAGTGTGCGCAGTGATGTCACAGCTCAAGCCTTAGTTGAATTTGTAAAAGAGCTAAAAGATTATCAGGCAAATGGCATTACTGATAAGGAGTTAGCCTTTATGCGAAACTCTATCTCTCAAGCGCAGGCGTTAGACTATGAAACGCCTTATCAAAAGGCCGGGTTTATGCGTCGCATTCAACGTTTTGGACTCGATGCTAACTTTACGACGGCCCAATCGAAGATCATTAACAGTATCTCGAAAGAGGAGCTTAATCGCTTGGCGAGCAGTGAGCTTAATCTTAACGAAATGGTAATGTTAATTGTTGGCGATAAAGCGAAAATAGAAGCAGACATTAAAACCTTGGGCTATCCTGTGAAAACTTTACAGTTGTAATTGACGACTTAGCCCCAATATAGACCTAGCGGTGATTCTTTATATGGATCGCCGCTTTATTTTTTTCCTTGCCATATATCTAGTCCAAGGGCTATTTTGTGGTGATGGTGAAAGCAATGCAGCTTTTTACAGGTCTAGCCTGTAAATGATCACACAAAAGCAATGAGAGACACAGATATTGAACTCTTTCAATGAAGTTATTGACCTACTTAATGATGAGCAGGGACGAGATGCACTAAATGGGATGTTACGAGGAATTGAGCGTGAAGCATTGCGTATCGAACCATCGGGACATCTTGCAACGGACAAACATCCACAAAGTTTAGGTGCCGCGCTAACGAATTCGCGCATCACCACAGACTACAGTGAGTCGTTGTTAGAGTTTATTACGCCAGTGCATCAAAATATTGATACTTTATTGACTGATTTGACTCAGACCCATGCGTTTACCGTACGTAACTTAGGTAAACAGCAGTTGTGGCCAGTGAGCATGCCTTGTTATGTCGGTGATGTGGCCGATATTCCGATCGCTGACTATGGCAGTTCTAATACGGGACAATTAAAGCGTTTATATCGCAAGGGATTAACTTACCGTTACGGCGCGCAGATGCAGATCATCTCTGGTGTGCACTTTAACTTTTCGGTGTCTGATTCATTATGGGATCGTTTATATCAAGCGTCCGATAAACGCCTAAGTCGTTGTGATTTTATCTCTGAATCCTATTTTGGTTTGATCCGCAACTATCGTCGTCTAGTATGGGTATTACCCTATCTTTTTGGCGCGTCACCTGCACTTTGTGGTTCATTTATTAAGGATCAAAAAACCGATTTAGCGTTTGAAAAGCTAGGTAAGGGGACGCTTTATCTTCCCTATGCCACATCGCTTCGTATGAGCGATTTGGGGTATACCAATAAAGAGCAAGAGCGCTTAAATATCAGCTATAACTCCCTTGCTGAGTATCTCGAAGGAATAAACGCTGCGATTAACATGCCTTCAACCCATTTTGAACAGATCGGGGTCAAGGTCGATGGCGAATATCGTCAGCTTAATGCGAATGTGCTGCAAATTGAAAACGAATTTTACTCACCCATTCGTGCTAAACGAGTTGGTCTCAGCGGTGAAAAACCATCTGAAGCGTTAGCGCGAGCTGGGGTCGAATATATTGAGGTTCGGGCATTAGATGTTAACCCATTTAGTCCGCTTGGTATCGATGCTGATCAGGTTCGTTTTCTCGATCTATTTTTATTACACTGCTTGCTCAGTCCATCAGCAAAAACCGATCCTCAAGGTGAGCGAGAAATTAGCCAGAACCTTAATGCTGTTATCATTGAAGGACGTAAACCGGGATTAAGTTTGAATCGCGACGGTGATTCAGTATCGATGAACACATGGTTAAACGAACTTTTTGATGAGTTGAGTTCAGTGGCTAAGCTACTTGATGGTGAGCAGCAAGATTATCAGCAAGCGCTTGCTCATTGGCGAGCGGCAGTTGACGATCCATCTCAAACGCTATCGGGTAAGATCTTGGGTGAGTTATTATCGAGCCAAATTGACCATAGCTATTGGGTTAAGGAGCTCGCCGAGCGTTATTATCAACAGTTGCTGGACTATCCCTTATCACCTGAAGTTGAGCAAGATTATGTTCGCGCGGCTGAAAAATCATGGCAAGTTCAAGCGCAAATGGAAGCCGAGTCTAAGGTAAGTTTCGAGCAGTATCTGTTCGATTACTTTGCCAAAGTTCCAGCAGAAATCGAGCATGTTGGATGAGCGTAACTAAAGTATTGTTGAGTATATTATTTATCTTATCTGGCTGTGCTTCTGAGCCAGATAAGACTAATACCTGCGGTACGGTTTCAGGTTATTTGATGCCAGACAATGAAAATGGTTTGTATCGGGTAGTGGTGACTCATTTAAATGGCAAGGCGGTGATCTCTCGACCTAATTATCAGTTACCACCAGGTCAATATGAGTTTACGGTGGCTGAACTTATTGATTCACCGCGCTTAAAAGTAAAGTTAGCCGCTCGTCAAACCAAGACGCTATCCATAGATGTTAGAGCCGATCAACGTTATCACCTCGCGGCGAAATTTAACCAAGATAAAATCTATCGTGGTTTAGATACCGATTATTGGCAACCTGTTATTTGGAGCCAAGAGTCTCATCAATGCGAGTTTCTCCATCACAGCCAATGATAAGTAGACACAAATAATCAAGCTCGCAAACTGTTTCTTATCAGTATGTAGTCCTTAGTTCGTTAACCGAGAGATGCCCTAAACGCTTCACTCGTTGCAAACAATCAGGTTTTGTATGTTCCCGACATACTTAAGACATTCCCTCTATCCTTAGTGGTCAGATGTTGTGAATGTCTTTAATGCGCGACCCTATGGATATAGGAGGTATGGAAACCAATACTTCTGTGACCGAGGAGCAATGAAAGACCTTGCTTCATCAGCGCTAACCTTTAGCGCTAAATCGTCGCTGAGCGATCACCTCTTATGCTAATGGGGAGTATTAGCTTGCTTACCTGCTTTTGTTGTAATTTAGCTAAATAAACAAGTCGGCATGCATGTTTTATGATCAAATCCTTTGGCTAATTTTATTGATTATCCTAGATTTCGATGTGACACTAGCGCTTTGATTCGGTTAATTTTTCGGTATAACTCAATATGAAACATCTTGTCACACTGTTGTTTGCTATGCTGACCATCATGGTTAGTGGGTGCGCAACTTCGCCTCCAAAAGATCCTGAAAATCTCTGTGCTATCTATCAGGAAAACCGAGATTGGTACAAGGCTGCGGTTAATACAAGAGAAAAATGGGGCGTTCCAGTACACGTTCCGTTAGCGATGATGTATCAAGAAAGCTCCTTTAAACATAACGCCGCGCCGCCGATGGAATATTTTTTAGGCTTTATCCCGATTGGTCGAGCTAGCGATGCCTATGGCTATGCTCAAGCTAAAACCATGACTTGGGATGATTACGTGAGAGAAACCGGCAACTCATGGTCGAGCCGAAGTGATTTTGATGATGCAATGGATTTTATGGGATGGTTTGTATATAAAACCCATAAAATTAATGGTGTCTCTAAATGGGATGCTCGTAATCAATATCTTAACTATCATGAAGGGTGGGGTGGATATAAACGAAAAACCTATCGCCAAAAGCAGTGGTTGATAAAAGTGGCAGATAAAGTCGATAGCCGCGCTAAGCGCTATGCTGCCCAATATCGTACCTGTCAGGAGGATCTCGATTCGTCTTGGTTATGGCGATTATTTTTTGGATAACGCTATTTGATGATGGTGTTCGGCTAATTATACCAATCAGTATAAGAAAGTGATCTACTCAGCGTGTTTTTTGGCAACTAATTCAAGGCGAATGGACGGTGGAATGGTCACTCCCTTGTGAGGCCGTTCAACGCAGAAGTAGGAAGCCAAAAACACGCCTAACAGGCGAGTTTTAGCGCTTTCGATGCTGTGTTAACGAGTTTGACCGTAGAACAACTATGCTCTTCACTCGTTGCCTTGCCTCATAAGCGCTAAATTCTCGCTGAGCGATCACATCTTTATACTAATTGGTATTAAAGGCTGTAAAGATATTACAGCCTTTTTTAGTTTCTACTATTTCGTAAAATGCCTTGGTCAACTTAAGCTGTGATTGCGATAAATCAGTCTAAAATTTGAATATTGATATTAGGGCGAATATATCATGCTAATCGGGTTACTAGATCTGCTCGTGATAGGTGATTTGGGCTTGACCTGTTTGCTTATGCGAACGAATGAAAACACAATTCAGCGTCATAACATTATGTTTTATATGCTTTAGTTGTTGGTGGTTAAGTTATCGATATCTGAGCACTGTTCTAAGACCGATAAAATGACTATAATGCGCGCAAAATAATAGCCATACCCTACAAAAAGGATAAAAGATGACTAAGCCATTTGTTGCAGTATTAATGGGATCTGATTCTGATTTACCAACGATGCAAGCCACCCTGGATGTACTCAAAACCTTCGGTATCCAATTTGAAGCTAAAGTCACTTCAGCACATCGTACACCTGCGGCGACTCATGCGTATGTTACTGACGCTGAAGCTCGCGGCTGTAAAGTGTTCATTTGTGCAGCGGGTCTAGCCGCTCACCTAGCGGGCGCCGTTGCTGGTATTACAACTCGTCCTGTCATTGGTGTGCCAGTTGATTGTGGTCCGCTGCAAGGTCATGATGCACTATTGTCAACGGTGATGATGCCTGGCGGCGTGCCAGTTGCGACAGTGGCTATTGGTAGTGCTGGTGCTAAGAATGCGGGTTATTTAGCGGCGCAAATGCTAGCTGTAGGCGATGATGCGCTAGCGGCTGCAGTTAAGGAAGAACGTGCTAAATCGGCAGAAGCAGTTCAAGCTAAAGATGCAAAACTTCAAGAGAAATTAGCTAGTTTATAATTGCTCACCTGATTTGAAACGCCGCTAAGTTAACACTTGGTGGCGTTTTTTTGCCTATAACCATCTACTTCAGTTGGTGGTTGTGAGCGATGAGACTTTGCCCGAAATAAAATGAATGGAAGTTATGCTGTAGGCTATGTTTAATGGCTTATGAGTACACTGACTTGTTTTCAAAGGATTGGGTCCATGGAGGCTCGCTATCGTATCTCTGCGATACACGGCTTATAAGCTCATTTAAACATGTCCATTTTAGATTCAGTGTTACCTTGAGCTTTACTCGAAATGCTTTGTAAACTGCTAAATCAGGCATAATTTAGCAGAGTCGATAGGGATATTTACGTTGTCTTGTCAAAGCTGCATTCTTTACTGATATCTTTTAACCCTTTTCAGTTGTTTTTCCGTTAGTACTTAAAGATGCGTATCTGTCGCTTATCCTAATTGGTATTAAAAAGTGATCGTTCATATTTTATATGTAATGGCATTAATTCATATCATTGAATTTATGGACTTATCTATCAAGCATAGACAAACTTAGTTTCTCCGTGCAGACTTTGGATCATCATTAATACGCCGTTACCTCTTAATGAGGGATTAGGGAGCAAGCCGTGAGCAACTTATCGGCAAATGAATTGGTTGAGGATGTCGACCAAAGTTTGATGCATCAATACCGGCAAGGTGATCATCGTGCTTTTGAACAACTTTACCTTAAACATAAAGGTGCTTTGTATCGCTATTTTTTAAGGCAAATTGGTGATCAACAATTGGCCGAAGATCTATACCAAGAAACTTGGGGCAGGGTGATCAAAGCGGCCGCGGGTTACCAAAGTAGTGCAAAATTCACCACCTGGTTATATCGAATTGCCCATAACTTGCTCATTGACCATGTCAGAGCGTTAAAACCTGTAGAATCCTTTACGGATGACTATGGTGAGAATGTTGATGCACAGAGCATATTACCAAGCGATCAAGATTCACCTGATCGGCTCGCCTTGGATGATATTAAGGCGAAGATATTAAAACAGTGTATTGCTTTGTTGCCCCATGTTCAGAAGGAAGCCTTTTTACTCAGTGTGGAAATGGGATTTACCGCGGGCGCGATCAGTGAGATAGCTGACGTGGGTTTAGAAGCGACTAAAAGTCGTATCCGCTATGCTAATCGCGCTCTTAAAGAGTGTGTAAATAGTAAATGGCAGGAGTAGCAGTATGAAAGACAACACTCACGAACCGTTATTTGATGAGGAGCTTAAGCGACTCTATCAAATTCAAGCGACAGAGCAGCCCAGCAAGGCGCTTGATGAGCAGATATTAAACAGGGCTAAATGCGCGATTGAGCCAAAAAGCCCCAAAGTTATCAAGCCCAAGGCTGACTTTTGGCGTCAGTATCGTTGGTCTATCTCCTCTGCGGCTTCGGTGATGTTGGTGGTGAGCTTGTTATTACTCAATCCTAATAATACTGATGTGGTGATTATGGATGGTGGCCAGCCACTACCGCAAATAAGTTCAAAAATGATGGCACCGGAAGTCAAGCCACAAGCCTTAGAAATGAAGCCTGCTGAGAGGGCTCAATTTCGCTCGGAAGATAATCTATCTAGCGGTGTGAAATCAGAAAATAGTGCAACGCTAAAGCGCGACTCGCAATCGTTGGTGCGTCAGCACTTGGCTGATGATGTGGTTACTGAAAATACGACTTCGATGAGCCAAGCTAGATCTCAGATTAAGGCGGTAATATCTGATCAACAAGCCATTAATCATCTAGCTCAATTAGTTGATACTCAGCAGTGGCAGCAAGCCGCAATTTTACTTGCCCGTATAGACAAAGAGCGGCCACAATTATCTCAAGTTGACCATCCACAACATCAACAATGGAAGACGTTAACCGAGAGTGTTGAATTACATATTCAACCAAAGTAGCGCGCGGTGTTAAGCGGATGACTTAGCAGTTAGAGAGTTGCAGTCTTCATTGTTGAGGATGGCGAGTTTCAAACTGATGGATTTCATACATTTTTGATGATGAAGTTATTTTTGTATTTCATCATCAAAACTTTTGGGTCTCTTTTATACTATTGTTCATTTCTCCCGTCGTTAGTGCCAATTTTTCCCCGTTATCCTTGTACACATTTGCTAATACTTCTTTGGCGATAAATTACTGTAGATTTATAAAAAGTTTGCTACCTTGTTGCCTTTAATAAGAATAATTTATTGCAACTCATTGAGCCAAATATGAAACTTAGCCACTTGTTTGCCAGCTGTGCTTTCGCACTAGGCACTTTAAATATAGCTTCAGCTCTTGCCGACCCAAGCATCGTTCCCCAAGAAATCAATAACCAAGGTTATTACCGCGCTCCAGCGATTCAAGACAACACCCTCGTTTTTACCGCCGAAGGCGACTTGTGGACTCAAGCACTGAATGATCCTTATGCCCGTCGCTTAACCAGTTTACCTGCTGAAGAGCTCGGTGCTGTTATCTCTAAAGATGGTAAATATGTAGCTTATGTAGCTGATTATGACGGTGCGAGTGAAGTTTACGTCATCCCAATTCAAGGCGGCGTCGCTAAGCGTGTAAGCTTTGAAAATAGTCGTGTGCGAGTTCAAGGCTGGACCGCTGATGGGCAAATTCTTTATGCCACCGACAATGCATTTGGTCCTGCCAATTATTGGGTATTACGCAGTATCGACCCGGCGAGTTTAACTACCACAGATTTACCTTTAGCCGATGCAATTGAAGGGGTGATCGATGATGCCGGTGAAAATCTATTTTTTACTCGGTTTGGATTGCAAACCACGGGCGATAACGCAAAAGTTTACCGTGGTGGCGCAAAAGGCGAACTGTGGCGCTATAAATTAGGCAGCGATGAAGAAGCTATTGAGCTAACGGCTAACCATCAAGGTTCCGTTCGTCAACCTATGCTGTCGAAAAAACGCCTGTACTTTGTTAGTGATGCAAGCGGTAACGACAATATCTGGTCGATGGATACTAATGGTCATGACCTACGTCAGCATACTCAGTTCACCGAGTGGCAGGTTCGTGGCGCGCGAATCGATGCTGGTCGCATCGTATTCCAACAAGGTGCCGATATTAAGTTGTACGATATCGCATCTAACGAGACACAAACGCTCGATATTCATTTGACGTCTGATTTTGCTGAGCGTCGTGAACATTGGGTTAACCAACCAATGAAATATGCCACTGATACGCAGTTTTCACCATCTGGTGACAAGGTGGTGATTACCGCTCGCAGCCATGTTGCGATTGCTGGAAGTGATGGTTCGCGGCTAGTTGAACTGGCATTGTCTGGTGACAATCGAGTCCGTAATGCGGTCATGAGCCCCGATAGTCAGTGGGTATATGGGATCAGTGATGCGTCTGGTGAACAAGAGATCTGGCGTTATGCTGCTGATGGCAGCAATCAAGCTAAGCAATTAACAAAAGATGGTAATAGCTTACGTATGGGGCTGCATTTGTCGCCTAATGGCCGCTATATCGCCCATGATGATTATGAGGGTAACTTGTGGTTACTTGACCTAAAAAAGGGCAACAATAGTAAGATCATCACAAATGGCCAAGGTCTAGGGCCATATAGCGACGTGGTTTGGTCTAATGACAGTCAATTGATTGCGGTAACTAAAGATGAGCAGGGTAAATTACGTCCTCAAGTGGTTTTATACTCATTAGCTGCTGGCAAAGCGCAAAGTTTAACTAGCGATAAATATGAGTCATTTTCGCCAACATTTAGTGATGACGGCAAATGGCTTTACTTTATCTCTAACCGCTCATTTAACGCCACACCGACTTCTCCTTGGGGAGATCGCAATCTTGGGCCCGTATTTGATAATCGCGGACAAGTATTTGCGTTAGCACTGACGCAATCGGCTGAATTTCCTTTTAGTAAACCGACAGAATTAACCCGTAAGAGTGATCAAGGGGATGATGACAAGAGTGATGATACAAAAGAGGTGACTGTTGACTGGGATGGTCTCAATCAGCGCCTATGGCAAGTGCCGATAGCATCGGGTAATTACAGCGATCTGCAAGTGACATCAAAAGGACTTTACTTATTGTCTCATTCGGCAACTGCTGGCATTAACCCGTCGCTAAAATGGATTAAATTTGATTCACTAAATCCTAAAATCGACACGTTTGCCGATGATGTTCAAGCCTATGGACTCTCAGCCGATGACAGTAAACTGTTTATCCGCAGAGCCAGTAACAATGGACAGGAGATGTTGATTGTTGATGCTGGAGAGTCGCTGCCCAAAGATGTGAGCCAGGCGCGAGTGCAAACAGAACAATGGCAGTTGGCGATTTCACCACAGCAAGAGTGGCAGCAGATGTTTGAAGATGCTTGGTTGATGCACCGAGATTCTTTCTTCGATAAAAATATGCGTGGATTGGATTGGAACGCAACTAAAGCTAAGTATCAGCCGTTGTTAGCGCGATTAACGGATCGTCACGAGCTAAATGACATTTTCAAACAGATGATGGGTGAGCTCGATTCGCTTCATTCTCAGGTGCGTGGTGGCGATTTTCCCGTCGACAATGACACGCCCAAAGGGGCTAATCTGGGAGGGCGATTAGAGCAGACCAAGCAGGGGGTTCGTATTGCTCATATTTATCAAAATGATGCCGAGTTACCCAGTCATGCTTCTCCGCTTGGCCGAGTCGATGTCGATGCTGTTGTTGGTGATATTATTGTCGCGATAAATGGCAAGCCGGTTAACTCGGTCGCAGATGTTGCGCATTACTTACGTAATCAAACTCAGAAGCAGGTGCTGCTGACATTAAAACGTAAACAGCAAACGATAAAAACCATCGTCGTACCAATATCAAATAGCACTAATGCTAAGTTACGTTATTTAGATTGGGTTAATCATAACGCCCAAGAAGTTAGCGAAGATAGCAAGGGCGATATTGGCTATCTGCATCTCTATGCCATGGGCTCTGGCGACATCGCAAGTTTTGCTCGTGAGTTTTATGCCAACATCGATAAGAAGGGGTTGATTATCGATGTGCGCCGAAATCGCGGTGGGAATATCGATAGTTGGATCATCGAAAAACTATTGCGCCGCACTTGGATGTTCTGGAAGCCAACTCAAGGTACGCCTAACACGAATATGCAGCAAACGTTCCGTGGTCACATTGTCGTGTTGACCGATCAGCTGACCTATTCTGATGGTGAAACTTTCTCTGCGGGGATTAAGGCTCTTGGGATTGCGCCATTAATTGGCAAACAGACCGCGGGTGCTGGCGTGTGGTTGTCTGGCCGTAATTCGTTGACAGATAAAGGTATGGCGCGTGTTGCTGAGTATCCGCAGTATGCAATGGATGGCCGATGGATAGTGGAAGGTCGGGGTATTAGCCCTGATATTGAGGTGGACAACTTACCACTAGCCACATTCAAGGGTAACGATGCACAGTTACAAAAGGCGATTAGCTACTTGAAACAAGAGTTAGTTGAGCAGCCGATAAATCCACTGCAGGCTGAACCTATGCCTGTTTCTGGGATGGCGCAAGATATTAAATAGCGTTTTATACTTTGCTGTGTAATCTCTTTTTAGGAGACTATCGACCAAGCAGTTCCCAGGTTGATAGTCTCCGTTTTAATTGCTGTTTATCACTCGAATCTATATATCCCTAATCAGGATGATGAGATGATTTATCGAATCTGCTTTGGTCAAGGTGAATGTCTTTAATGCACGACTCTATGGATATTAGGAGGTAGAGTAATACATGGCCCGGTTACCGAGGATGCTAGCACCGAGGAGCAATTAAATACCTTGCCTCATCAGCGCTAACCTTTAGTGCTAAATCGTCGCTGAGCGATCACCTCTTTATACTGATTGGTATTAGCTAACAATCTATTTATTATCTATAGCTAGTGGTTATTGAACATAGCAAACAGATGCTTAGTTCGACATCAGATCAGCTTGTTATCAGTCGGGATTGTCGCAGATGAGTTGTGCATATCTATTTGTACGTCGCTAGATAACGAATTAGCGATAAAACAGTTATTGTGTGCGATATGATGCATCTTCGCCAAACGCGCTTCGCTTACGGTGTCACATGACTTAAATGAGACTTGTGGTGCCATCGTAATGTGAGTAATAGCGATACGGTTATCCCTGTTTTTACCAAGCTTTGCCGTGGTGTTATCGCTGTAGCTAATGACTTCAAGACGCATTTTTCTCGCTACGGTGAGAAAACTTAGCATATGGCAGGCGCTGATAGCGGCTAACAAACTCTCCTCTGGATTTATTTTATCTTGCGATCCCATATATTGTGGCGCGGCTGAAGCTTTAATGATTTGGCCACTGCCAAATTCGATGATGTGATCTTGACTCTGTGCTTCTTCAGCGTTCCTAATCCACGCTAATTTAAGAGAGAATGATTGATGTAAATCCCCCCGATTTTCGCGATGCGCTATTGGATTAGACTGTGTGGTAACGTGTTGTGGGTTAGAGGAATGAGTAAAAAGTGATGGCATTCTAGCGCCTCATGTTCGGTTCTTTATGCTAGTTTACCAACTCGTGAGTGAATAATAACTCACCTTGTGATTGAAAATTGGGCGTAGTTAGTGATGCTACAAACCTTTTTATGATGTTGCATAAATCCAGTTATGATTAATTTTTGTTTAGTTTGACTGAATTATCGGCATCGCAGCGAGTTTGTTGGGATTATCTAAACAAACTCCCTTGCTTTTAAGGTGTATCAAGGGTACATATTAATAGAACACTGAATGGATATTTACTTGGTTTTGACCCATGCTTAATAAGCGTCAAATGAAAAAAAAGCGTATTAGTCTCTTGTTTTTTCTTCTATCTGCCCCAAGTTCATTATTGAAGTAATTCTTAAAAGGAAAACCTATGAAAATAAATCTTTCTGGTCACCACGTTGATATTACTGATTCAATAAAAGAGCACGTGAATCAAAAGTTTTCCAAGATCGCCACACATTTTCCAACCCTAATTTCACTCGACATTATCATTTCAAAAGAGCACGGGGAGTATCAAGTCGAGCTGAGAACCAATTACGAAGGTAGCCGAATCTCTGCATCAGGTACTGGTGATGTTATGTATCCGGCTATTGCGACTGCAGCCAAGAAGCTTGATGCGGCGCTTAAGCACAGAAAAGGTCATTTAAAAGCCGATCTCCATGAGAAGCCTGTGAGTACCACTCCAGAAATCGCTCATGAGATCATCCAAGAGATGAAACTGTTATAGTATGATTAGATAAAAAATCTGCTTAAAAGGTTAATGCCGATCGTTTAAGAGCACTTGAACGAGCTTGCAGATGAAAGATAATCCCTACCAGTATTCTGGTGGGGATTTTTTATATTTGCTCAACAGCCTGAATGAGCCTAATGAATGCTAATGCGCAAATTTTTTTACTTATTTTTTATCTTCTCCTTGGTGTGCAACTGAGTAAATCACATTGCGAATTTGCTGATATGGGGCCAAGAACGTTTATGATGAGGCTATAGATAAGCATGTTTTCAATGATGTGATCGCTATGGCAATTGCTAACGTACCTATTGGTATGAATACTATTAGCTCAAAAAACTTTAGCCCCAAAAAGTTGCTTCAGAGTAAGTGGAGCAAAGTTATTCCTATCAATAAAGAGAAGCATTTTACTGTAGTCGAAGTTGAATTTGATGAGCAGAATAATGTAGTCCTTTGCATTATTGAGGCGGTGATCAATCGTAACCAATATTCAATCGATTGGCGAAGCTTACGAGACAGCAATATCTGGCGGATCGGCTGGCGATAAGCTGTGCTGGCATTAATTTACGTGACCGAAATATCGGTTGAATCTGTTTTAGCTATTACCATAATCGGTTGCCAATAATTTAAATTGCACGCAATTTAGTTGTGTAATTCATATTTTGTGGTATAAATAGGGGTAATTAAGTTGTGTGCAACTTTTATTATTCATTTTTATTATGTTGGAGAATGCTATGAAATCACTTTATCAAACAACAGCGACAGCGAGTGCAGGACGTAACGGCCAAGTGTCAACAGATGATGGAAAGCTATCGGTAATGCTGAGCTATCCTAAAGAGATGGGCGGCAGTGGCGAAGCGACTAACCCTGAACAGCTTTTTGCTGCTGGATATAGCGCCTGTTTTTCAAATGCGATTTTGCATGTAGCCAGAGAAGCAAAAGTGGCGTTAACGACTGCACCAGTAACCGCGACAGTAGGGATTGGCGTTCGTGCAGAAGGCGGGTTTGCATTAACGGTAGCATTAAGTGTGGCGTTAGAGCTGCCTCAGGAACAAGCGATCGAGTTAGTTAAGAGCGCGCATCAAGTGTGCCCATATTCAAACGCTGTACGTAATAACATTGATGTTAGCCTGACTGTAAACAATCAAGTTATCTAAGCTAACTCGTTAATCATAAGATCATATTTTGGAGAATGAGCTTGAATCAGAACATCGCGCCAGTGTTTATAACGATAGGACGAGTGTTACTTGCTTTATACTTTTTGTTACCGGGTGTAATGAAGTTTGTAAGCTGGGATATGCATGTCGCTTTAATGGAAAAGCACAATATGATTATGATCCCTGTGTTGTTAGCTGCTGCTGGAGTATTTCAGATCGCAGCGGCTATCGCACTGATCCTCAATCGATATACTTATATCGTGTCATTGTTGCTGGCCGCACTCGTTCTTGTCATTAACTTTAGCTTGCATGATTTTTGGAACTTCAGTGGCGTTGAAGGCGCCCATGAAATGCAAAATTTTGTCAAAAATCTAGGTATTTTAGCTGGGTTACTGGTGTTAGCTGGACATAGTGGCAGCAAATCGGATACCGAGTAGCTTTTGAGCTACCAATAGCGATATTTTCTCACTTAACCAAGCCCCTTTAGCAAGTGCTATAAGGGGCTTTTATAATTTATGTTTGCTCAGCTCTGCCAGCAACATTTGACGACCATCGCTCTCCACATGAGTTAAAAATGCCTGTGCGATCGCTGATGGACGCTTTGACTTTAGCCATAGAAAATACCAGTTAGAATTAATTGGTAGCTCTTTTACCTTCAGTTGAGCCAATCCTGTATTTCCCCCAAATGCTAAAGTATGTGCCGATAGAATACTCACTCCTAAGCCCGACATCACCGAGTGTTTAATCGCTTCATTGCTCTCTATAGTCATTTTTACATTTAGTTTAACACCTTGCTTTTCGATGAAGTTTTCAATCGCCAAACGGGTGCCAGAACCATTTTCACGCATCAGAAACGGTGCATTGCATAGCTCAGCTAAAGACACACCATCTTGCTGGACTAATGGGTGGTTTTCATTGGCAATGGCAACCAGTGGATTATTGAAAAACTCTATACTGTCGGTATTAATATCTCCAGGTGGGTGGCTAAACACATAGAAATCATCGATACCTTGTTTCAGTCGCTCAATGATCTGCTGGCGATTGCCTACATTGAGTTGCACTGCCACATTAGGGTAGCGTTCGCAAAAAGGGCCAAGCAGGTGAGGAATAAAGTATTTTGAGGTGGTGACTACTGCAAGGCGTAAGGTTCCAGACTTGAGTTCCCCCATATCAGACAGTGCCATTTCAAGCTTAGAAAAACTGTCGAGTACCTCTGTGGCTGTTTTTACCACTTCCAGCCCTGCTTCGGTGAACACCACTTTTCTGCCAACGATGTTATACAAGGGCAAGCCAATGACATCGGCTAATTTTTTGAGCTGCATCGAGATAGTTGGTTGCGTTAAATGGAGTATCTCTGCTGCGCCGCCGACACTGCCACTATCATAGACGGCGAGTAGAATTTCCATCTGTCTGAGCGTGCCAAGGTGTGCTTGTAATCTTAGCGACATCGAATGCCACCTCCCGATATTTATGTATAGATTTTTATCTATATATAACCATAAAAATATCTATTTTTATATATGAATGTTTTTTGACAGAATCGCCCTATTGTTTTACGGCTTGGCTTACCCGCTTAATTAACGAGGGCATTATGAAACGATTTATGCGTGTTGCACTGCAAGATAAGCAATCTTTATTCAGTCTATTCACAGGCCTTGTCGTGACGCTTATCGGGGCAACGGCAATGTATCAGGGGCATAGCGGTGCGAGCTTAATGATGGTTGGCGCGAGTATTCTTTCTTTAGCAGGCTTATCTCTAGCCGCTAGTCTGCATAAGACTCAGCAAACCTTGAAATCTACCGCTAAATTGGCAAAACAGCTGAAAGTGAAGGAAGCCTAAAATGCAGATGGATATCACTATCGCATTTTTCATTTTGGGGGCCTTCGCCACCTTAGTGAAAGCCAATATGCAGTTTCCTAAAGCGCTGTATCAAAGTCTTACGCTATTTTTATTAATTGCGATCGGCTTAAAAGGTGGCGTGGCGCTCGCTGAATATGGCGCCCCTAAATTATTACCTCAGTCAGCTTTCGTTATCTTATTGGGGCTTGTGATACCACTTATCGCTTTTCCTATCCTACGTTTCATCGGTCAACTCAATCGTGAAGACAGCGCCTCCATTGCTGCCCATTATGGCTCGGTGAGTATCGGTACCTATGCCGTTGCTGTTGCATTTTTAGAGTCGCAGAATATCGCCTATGAAGCCTATTTTCCGCTATTTGTGGTGCTACTCGAAGTTCCCGCTATTGCCATGGGGATTGGCTTAGCCAAGAAAACGGGCGATAAAGTGAAGTGGCGCGTGTTACTCCATGAGGTTTTTTGTAACCAAAGTATGGTACTGCTGGTTGGTGCTTTGCTTATAGGCTACTGGGGGGCCGATCAAATTGGCTCAGTAAAACCGCTGTTTATCGACTTGTTCCGCGGTGTGTTGGCGCTCTTCCTACTAGAGATGGGCATGGTCGCAGCGAGTCGTATCAAAGATCTTAAACAGATGGGCAATTTCATGTTGGCGTTTGGCGTCGCAATGCCGCTCATCGGTGGTCTGCTTGGTTGTTTGTTAGGAATACAGATGGGGCTGTCGAGTGGCGGCGCGACCTTGCTGGCAGTGCTCGGAGGAAGTGCGTCGTATATTGCCGTCCCTGCCGCAATGCGAGTGGCTATCCCTAATGCAAATCACAGTTTATCTATTACATACTCCTTAGCAATTACATTTCCGTTCAATGTGTTAGTAGGAATACCTACCTATGCACTGTTCACTTATTGGTTAACAAATTAAGAGGCAAATATGAATCAAGCTAAAGTCGCTATCATTATGGGTTCGCAAAGTGATTGGCTAACCATGAAAAATGCTACCACAGTGTTGGATGCGTTAGAGATTGCCTATAGCGCGCAAGTTGTGTCGGCGCATCGCACACCTGAGCGTTTAGTTGAGTTTAGCCATGGTGCAGCAGAGGAGGGCGTTGAGGTGATTATTGCTGGTGCAGGCGGAGCAGCGCACTTACCTGGTATGACGGCCGCTATGACTCATCTACCTGTGATTGCGGTACCTGTGCAAAGTAAAGCATTAAAGGGCATGGATAGTTTACTTTCTATTGTGCAGATGCCAAAAGGCGTTGCGGTAGCAACTCAGGCTATTGGTGAGGCTGGAGCGTTTAACGCAGGCTTGATGGCGGCGCAGATTCTAGCGCTTAAAGACATAGACCTGACTCAGCGTCTTTGTGATTGGCGAGCGAGTCAAACAGCGAGCGTCCCTGTGGAGGTTGAGTAATGCGTATTGGCATTATAGGTTGCGGTCAGTTAGCCAGAATGATGGCTCTCGCCGGATTACCGCTAGGACTTAAATTTAGTTTTGTTGCCGATGGCGGCGCAAATACCGACCTTAGCTGTGTCGAAGGCTTAGGGATCATTGCACCGTGGCAGCGAGGGCAGAGCATTGAAGCGCTCTATCAAGCCCTTGGTAAACCGGACGTGATCACGGTGGAAAAAGAGCAAGTAGATCTGGAGTTAGTGCAGCAACTGGAAGCCTATTGTAGCGTTCGCCCCAGTGCTGCCAGCATCGCCCAGTGTAAAAGCCGTATCAAAGAGAAGCAGTTACTGGCCAAGTTAGATATTCCTTGTGCGCCTTTTACCTATCAAGTTGACCTAGCTCAAAGCGCTGCAACCCTTGGGCTGCCGATGGTGATAAAGTCGCTCGATGAAGGGTATGATGGCAAAAATCAGTGGGTAGTCAAAGACCATGATACTCTCAATACCCTCGCGGGTGCCGATAGCCTAGGCGATAACTTTGGTAATTACTTAGTAGAGCAATGGATCCCCTTCGACAAAGAGGTGTCACTCATTGGTGCGCGTGGTCATGATGGTGAAATTCGCTTCTATCCGTTGACTGAAAATGTGCATCGCAAAGGCATTCTAATTCGCTCAGTGGCACCTGCTAAGGATATAAGTCCAGAGATGGAGATGATTGCTCAGCAACATATGCGCCGCTTGTTAGAAGCTGAAAACTATGTTGGTGTGCTGGCGATGGAGTTATTTGTTGTCGGTGAGCAATTGCTGGTTAATGAGTTAGCGCCGCGGGTTCACAACAGTGGCCATTGGACGCAAATGGGCGCTACAACGTGCCAGTTTGAAAATCACATTCGCGCCGTTGCTGGCTTACCTCTTGGATCGACGACGTTAACCAGTAAAACAGGCATGTTGAACCTGCTTGGGGTGGCAATGCCACCGCTGAAAAGCCTAAGTGCCAGTTCAAGTTTGCATTGGTATAACAAGGAAGCTAAGCCTAACCGCAAATTAGGTCACATCAATTTTACCGCTGCTGATCATGTTTCGCTCGACCAGCAGATGGATCTGGCAGAAAACCATATTTACTGATTGAAATCAATTACCTGTTAATGGCTAGTTAGTCTGCATGTCGCGATTAGGTAACATGTTACATGCGGGCTAATGATCTTGTAGCAGTATGATCGATTAGTCTGATAGAGCATTCGGTGAAGAAATCTAGATACAAAAAAGCCGCTAAACCCGTCTGGTAGGGGTTTAGCGGCCTTTTGAAGGTTATTGCTAACCTTGGTTTTGTTGGGGCGGCGTCACCTGAATTAGCTTTTTATTTTATTGATATTTAACTTTTTTAGTGGTTATTGAAATAAAATGTGTACCTATTGGTGTACCTAAAGTTTTAGTTGCATCGGAATTGTTCTATATACGTGCGAACATCGCATTAAAATTTTTAGGATGCTGATGGAAGCGCAGATGACCTTTTCGATTCAGTTTAACCTTACCTGTAAATGGGTGAGTGATGTAACCCCATTGACCATATCTTGAAAAATACAGCACATAATCGATATCGGCCCCATCCCATTGAGACTGGACGATGACGTTTTCCTCATGGGTATCGAGAGACTTCACCTGGATTCGATAAAATTGTGTTCCATCAGAGATAACCAAATCAGTCTTACTGCCATGATCGGCCATGGGTAAAAACACTTCCCAGCCATCCATTTGGAACCATGAGGCTGCAAGCGTTTCATAAGAGAGGCTTTTGTAGAACTTAGCGGTTTCGGGTTTAGCCTGAGTTTGTTTGATAGGCATAATTATGATCCTGAATTTATGCCATTTGTCTGCTATTGGCTGCATGACTATGGCCGAAAGCTCCGTTACGGATGCTTTCAATCAGGATTCACAACTACTCCTTATGGAATGTAGTTCATGGCAAAGCGGCCAAGCTTGGATTTCGGGCTCAGCCCATACTCTCCATAAATGCCAATTCAGTATCACACTGGTGAATCGCGTTCAGATATAACCTAGTTATTGCTTAACCCTTTGTCAATTGCTTGTAACTACTCTAACTCAAAATCTATTCAACTCTACTTAGCATGAGTTCCGCGCAAGTATGCGCAAGTCCAAGCTCATACATTATCGTTTGTTCTTTAGACGGTCGCCTTAAATCCTTTGGGTTAAGATAAGCAATTAATATTTGAATAAAGTCGAGATTATTTCATTAATATCCGCAATTTAAATCAAAGACATTTCGGAATTGGATGATAAGATGATTTGTAATTTCTTTCGTTTAAGCAACTTATTATGAATCAACACGAACAACTATACCTCAAAGAGCTGGAAAGCAAGCTCTGGACAGCCGCAGACAAACTCCGTGCGTCACTCGATGCCTCTCAATACAAACATGCGGTGCTTGGCTTAATATTCGTTAAATACGTGTCTGACGCCTTCACGCTTCGCCAAGAGGAACTAAAACAAGACTTTGCTAACCCTGATCACGAGTACTTCCTCGATCCTGAAGGTTATACGGCTGAAGAACTTGAACAAGAAATCGAGATTGAGCTGGAACAGCGCGATTACTACAAAGAGAAAAACGTGTTTTGGTTGCCGACAGAATCTCGTTGGAAGTTCCTGCAAGACAATGGCCCGATGGTTATTGGCGGTGCCGATTTGGTTATTGATGGTAAGACGAAGAAAATCACGTCTGTTGGTCACCTGATTGATAATGCATTGGAGGGGATTGAGCGCGACAACCAGAAGCTAAAAGGTGTACTCAACAAGCACTATGCCGCTCTAAAAATTGATCAGTCAAAACTTAATGAGCTGATTAACCTAATCGCGACCATCCCGTTCAATCATAAGTCGCTTAACAGCAAAGATATTCTTGGTCATATTTACGAATACTTCTTAGGCCAATTTGCGCTTGCTGAAGGTAAGAAAGGCGGTCAGTTCTACACGCCTGCATCAATCGTTTCGCTGATTGTTGAGATGATTGAACCGTTTGAAGGCCGTGTGTATGACCCTGCAATGGGTAGTGGTGGCTTCTTTGTGCAATCTGAGAAATTTATTGAACGTCGCGCTAACCAAAAAGAGATTGACCCGCTGACGCAAAAACAAAGAATCTCGATTTACGGTCAGGAATACAACTATACCACATGGCAACTAGCTGCGATGAACATGGCGATCCGTGGTCTGGATTATGATTTCGGTAAGGAGCCTGCCAGTACCTATACCAATGACCAACACCCAGATTTACGTGCTGATTTCATCATGGCGAACCCGCCTTTCAATATGAAAGAGTGGAATACAGGTGTCGATGATAACGATCCGCGCTGGGTATACGGCACACCTCCTTCAGGTAATGCGAACTTTGCTTGGATGCAGCATATGCTTTATCACCTTGCACCTGATGGTTCTCAAGCGTTGTTACTTGCCAATGGTTCGATGAGTTCAACCACCAACAATGAAGGCGAAATTCGTGCGGCCTTAGTCGAGAACGATTTGGTGGAGTGTATGGTCGCGCTTCCCGGACAACTGTTTACTAACACGCAGATCCCTGCTTGTATCTGGTTCTTAACCAAAAACAAAAAGGCTCTTACCGATAAGTCAGGACGTAAGCTGCGTGATCGTAAAGGCGAAGTACTATTTATTGATGCTCGTAACCTTGGATATATGAAAGACCGCGTTCTGCGTGATTTCACTCGTGATGATATCCAGAAAGTCGCTGACCTGTACCACGCTTGGAAAACAGGCGACGAAGTTAACGGCGTGGCTTATGAAGACCAAGCAGGCTTCTGCAAATCTGCAACCTTGGAAGACATTAAGAAACACGACTTTGTACTCACTCCGGGGCGTTATGTTGGCGCTGCTGAAGAGCTAGATGATGGTGTTCCATTCGGTGAGAAGATGGCAACGCTAACCGCTAAGTTGAGCGAACAGTTTGCTGAGTCAGCAATGCTAGAAGCCGAGATCAAGAAGAACCTAGCGGGGTTGGGTTATGAGCTTTGAAAAACTGGGAGATATTTGCGATGTCATTGACTCGTTGCACAAAACCCCAAAGTATTCTGACATCGGTAAGCCAATGGTTCGCTGTACAGACGTCAAGTATGGTGAGCTGAACCTTTCAAATACCTTTAAAGTTTCTGATGAGGTCTTTAATGAGTTTTCTAAGCGTTACAATCCCGAAGTTAACGATATCATCATCACTCGTGTTGGTAGTTATGGCATTACCGCACAAGTAAAAGATATCAATTTCTGTTTGGGTCAAAATACGTCTGCTATCAAGCCAAAGAACATAAATCCCGATTACTTGTACCTCGTTTTGAACTCTAAGGTTGTAAAAGATCAAATAGAGTTCTCTGTAGTCGGCTCTACCCAGAAAACGTTGAGCCTAAAGGCGATCAATAATCTCGATATTCCAAGGTTTGGTGATGAAATCGAGAACCAGATCGCCATCATTGGGGCGAGTCTTGATGATAAAATCGTTAACAATGCACAAACCAACCAAACCCTAGAACAAATGGCGCAAGCCATCTTCAAGTCATGGTTTGTCGATTTCGACCCAGTAAAAGCCAAGATGAATGGTGAACAACCGGAGGGCATGGATGCGGCTACTGCCTCGCTATTCCCCGAAAAGCTAGTTGAGTCTGAGCTAGGGTTGATCCCTGAAGGTTGGGGTGTTGGCGAATTATCAAAGCTGTTTGAACTCCATAGGGGGTTCGACTTACCAAAATCTAAACGCCAAGACGGGGAATATCCTGTCTATGCTGCGGGCGGTTATCATGGTACCCACAATGAGTTCAAAATGGAGCCTCCGGGTATCATAACTGGGCGAAGTGGCGTGATCGGTAATGTATATCTCTCTCTTGATAAGTATTGGCCACTAAATACAACGCTTTATGTTCGAGAGTTTAGAGCATGTGGACCATATTATGCTTACCACTTACTTCGTTCATTAGATCTAAAGTCCTTAAACTCTGGTTCGGCAGTACCGAGTCTAAATCGTAACTTTGTACACTCAACAAATGTGTGTCATCCAGACTCTGATGTATTGGCGAAGTTTGAAGAGATTGTTACTCCTCTATTTGAAAAAATGGTCGCTAATAATGAACAAAATAAGTCTCTTTCAGAGTTACGCGATACTCTTCTTCCTAAATTGCTTTCCGGCGAAATCGAGTTAGGGCAAACCGAGGAAATGGCTGAGGTAAGCTAATGACGACCCGAGTAGAAATGATTATTGAAACGCTGAAAGCGAACCCCGACAAAAAGTTTACTGCTCGGGATTTAGCAAAAGAGTTTGTGCTTCGTTACCCAGAAGAAATAGCCGAAAAGCAAACCAATCCTCGTTATGATACCGATGAAAAGTTGATCGCCCAGTTGGCGGCAGAAGTCGGTGGTCAACGAACCCGTGCCGCTCAAAAAGCGTGTGCTAACGTAGCGACTCGCGATAAGCCACGTCCACGTATTTACTATTGGGACGAGAATCCCGACTTAGTTTCTGTTGATGACAGCCATGAAGAACTGGAAGAGCCGGAAGTCGACACTCCTCTAGTATCTCAAAGTTTCAGCGAGCACGACCTCTATCCAATGTTAATTGAATATCTTAGCAAGGATCTCGGGCTTTACTGCCAACGCATTGATGAGAAAAAATCTAAAAATTCTCATGGAAACGGTGGCAATCACTGGCTTCATCCAGACATTGTTGCTCTTGAACCACTCGACCAAGGCTGGGATGAAATTGTGAGAAGCTGTGTGCGCAGTGGGAATCACAGCTCGGTTCGACTTTGGTCTTTTGAAGTGAAGAAACATCTTACCAAAGGCAATGTACGAAAATATTTTTTCCAAGCCGTATCGAATTCGAGTTGGGCCAATTTCGGCTACCTTGTTGCTACAGGTTTAAATAGCGATGTTGAAGGTGAGCTGCAAATGTTGTCGAGCTTGCACGGGATTGGCGTGCTGATTCTGGATACTGAATCTTTGTTTGATAGCCAAATACTCATTCCAGCTCAAGAGAGAGTCAACGTGGATTGGCAATCTGCAAACCGAATCGTCTCTGAAAATAGGGATTTCCACCATTACATTGAGCAGGTTGGCATTTATAACCAAACCGGACGGTTGATTAAGAGCGCATGGAATAAATAATAAGGATAAAGGCTTAATGATTACTGAAGACCAACTAGAACAACAATGCCTCGATTGGTTTAAAGAGCTAGGCTACCAATACCAAAATGGCTATGACATCGCACCGGATGGTGACACACCCGAGCGTGAAAACTATCAGCAAGTCACGCTAAAGGCGCGGTTAGTGTCTGCATTGGAAACGTTGAACCCTAATGTACCGAGTGAAACCTTAACCGAAGTGGCGAAAACCGTTGCCACACCGCTAACGCCAATCCTGATCAAAAACAACAAAGCTTTTCACCAATATTTAATCGAAGGTGTGCCTGTTGAATACTCGGTAATGGAGCACGACCAATGGGTAACCAAGCATACTCATGTTCGATTAATTGACTTTGATGACCGCGAGAATAACGAATTCTTAGTGGTCAATCAGTTCACCATTACGGGCACCAAAGTCAATCGTAGACCAGATGTGATTGTTTTTATCAATGGATTGCCGATGGCGGTCATCGAACTGAAAAACCCCGCCGATGATCACGCCGACATTTGGAATGCTTACAATCAAATTCAAACTTACAAAGAAGAAATCGCAGACCTCTTTGTGTTCAACGAGGCGTTGGTCATTTCTGATGGTTGGACAGCGCGAGTCGGTTCGCTTACCGCGAACAAAGAGCGCTTCTTGCCTTGGAAGACGATAGAGAGTGAAGACGATAAGCCACTACTCGAATTTCAATTAGAGACCATGGTGCGTGGCTTCTTTAAACCAGAATTGCTGCTCGATTACATTCGCTACTTCGTATTGTTCGAAAATGATGGCGACAAGATCATCAAAAAAATCGCGGGATATCACCAATTCCATGCCGTCCGAGCTGCTGTTAAGGCAACCGTCACGGCTGCCACTACGTCTGACCAAGTTACTGAGCTACAGGCAAATTACGCCAATACCGTGGTGCCCGGAAGTAAAAAAGCTGGCGTGGTTTGGCATACACAAGGCAGTGGAAAGAGCATTTCGATGGTCTGCTACGCGAGTAAATTGCTGCAACAACCAGAGATGAATAACCCAACCTTAGTGGTGGTGACTGACCGTAATGACTTAGACGGCCAGCTATTTAACACCTTCACCATGGCGCAAGAAACATTGAAGCAAATCCCTCAACAGGCTGAAGATCGTGATTCATTACGCGATTTACTTCTTAATCGTCAGTCCGGTGGCATTATCTTCACAACCGTACAAAAGTTTGCGTTGCTCGATGAAGAAATGGCACATCCGATCCTTTCTGAGCGCTCGAATATAGTAGTTGTTTCAGATGAGGCCCACCGCAGTCAGTATGGCAACAAAGCTCGTCTTGTTGATGTCAAAGACGAGGATGGCAATGTGATTGATCAGCGTTATGTCTATGGCTACTCAAAGTATATGCGTGACGCGCTACCAAATGCGGCCTTTATTGGTTTCACGGGTACACCGATATCGATGGATGATAAAGATACTCGCGGTGTGTTTGGTGATTATGTCTCTATTTACGATATTCAAGATGCGGTCGATGATGGCGCAACTGTGCCGATTTATTACGAATCTCGCTTAGCCAAGCTCGATATTAATCAAGATGAAATCGAAGCACTTAACGATCAGGTTGAAGAAGAAATTGGCGAAGATGAAGAAACTGAAAGTCGCGAGAAAATAAAATCGCAGTGGTCTGCACTAGAAAAGCTTGTCGGTGCGGAGCCAAGAATCCAGCAGGTTGCGCAAGATCTGGTTGAGCACTTTACCACTCGTTGTGAAACCTTTCCGGGCAAGGCAATGATTGTTGCCATGAGTCGCGAGATTTGTGTGGATTTATACGATGCCATTGTAGCTATCAAACCCGAATGGCATAGCGAAGATCCAAACAAGGGTGCAATTAAAATTGTCATGACAGGCAGCGCCGCCGACAAAGCCAAAATGCAGCCTCATATCCATGATAAGAAGACCAAGAAGCTTTTCGAGAAACGTTATAAAGACACCAGTGATGAACTGCAATTAGTCATTGTCCGTGATATGTGGCTAACAGGTTTTGATGCGCCTTGTTGTCATACTATGTATATCGATAAGCCAATGAAAGGCCATAACCTGATGCAGGCGATAGCGCGTGTGAACCGTGTGTTTAAGGATAAGCCCGGAGGTTTAGTTGTCGACTATATTGGTATTGCCAATGAACTTAAAAACGCACTCAAAACCTACACCAATAGCCAAGGTAAAGGGCAACCAACCGTTGATACTGCTGAGGCATTTTCTGTGCTGATGGAAAAGGTTGATATCGTTCGCGGTATGTTTGCCACGCCAGTTGATGGCCACACGTTCAACTATCGTCCGGATTTTGAAACCAAACCATTGCAATTGCTTCCGGGAGCCGTGAACCATATATCTGGTCTCTCACACCGCAACAGCAAAGGTGAAGAAGCTCGTGATGGTAAACGGCGTTTTCTTGATGTCATGGCAGCATTGATGAAAGCCTTCTCTCTGTGCAGCACGTTGGACGAAGTGAATGGCTATCGCGATGAGATTGCCTTCTATAGCGCAATCAAAACCGCATTTTTAAAGCACTCAACAGTGGATAAAAAACGCAGCGATGAACAGCGCAATTCTGCCTTACGCCAGATCTTAAATAATGCAGTGGTGGCAGATGGTGTGGACGATATCTTTAAAACGGTTGGTTTAGATAAACCGAATATTGGCTTGCTCTCTCCTGAGTTTTTGGAAGATGTTGCCAATATGAAAGAGAAGAATTTAGCAGTCGAACTGCTAGAAAAACTCCTGCGCGACGAAGTGAAAGCAAGAATGAAAAACGATGTGGTACAGGAGAAGAAATATTCCGACCGTATTATGTCGACTTTGCAGAAATACCATAATCGCAACATTGAAACCGCGCAGGTAATTGAAGAGCTGATCCAGTGGGCTAAAGAGATGCAGGTAGACGCTGAGATGATGGATAAGCTCAACCTATCTACTGATGAAATAGCGTTTTACCGTGCATTGGTCACCAACGAAGCTTCTGTCCGCACCCTAGGTGACGATAACCTACGCCAACTAGCTATTGAACTCACTCACCAACTGCGTAAGTCCGCTACTGTAGACTGGCAAAAACGCGATAGTGTACGAGCACGGATGCGCAACCTTGTGCGTCGATTGCTTCGTCGCTGGAAATATCCACCTGATGCTGCAGAAGCCGCTATTAAGCTTGTTTTGGAGCAAGCGGAAGTATTGGCTGATAGATGGCATGCAGCATGATTTTTTATTCGAGACAAAGCCCCTTGAAAGCTCCTTGATTATTCAAAGATATTTATGATTTAAAGTGAACGTGAACAACCAAAGCTTTTGGTTTGGGCTGCTCGTTTATCCTTGTCTTTTCCTTTAGCAAAATAACTTACTCTAAACAGCAACTGTTCTAGTCTTGTGAGATCATTTCTAGTTACTAGGTAGTACATATTTTTTGGGTAATAAATGGTTCCACTCATATCGCTCCAAATCCGCTTACACACTTGAGATACCTTATGAGGATGATTAACTACCTGACCGTTGAGTAATAACAAGATGTGAAAGTGGGGGGAATCTGCTGCTGCTTGTTCTCGTACCCATGCGTATTTCATATCAACCCCTGCATATTTTGCATTGAGCTGTTTGTTTAATCTTCTAAAAAATACTGTCATTCGTTTGTTGTTATCAACGTAGCTTGGTTGATGTAAGTCGTAGCGAATAGCTAATATGCGGTAATGGTCAGCTTGATAATTAAATATGAGTTTGAAAAGAGAGCTGATTATATTGAGAGCACAACCTGAGGGCTTGTTATTAATTTTCCAATCATTGCCTGCATAGTGATAATAATCAGCATAAGTAATGAACATTGACCTGTTTCCATATTATGACTGCGTTAAATGAGTTATGAGGTTTAAAGCAGATATTATTAATATCCCCAAGTTGGCCGATGTTCATCTATCGCTAGAAGCCCATTGCTGTGTGGCTTTTAGCTATTTGATTTTTCAAACTGAGGGGTTAAATACCTATTGAAGTGCTTGAGAACAGCCGCTAGTGTCCGAATAGCGATAATATGACATCCATGTCAAAGACTCTGGCTGACTGCTTTTAGCAATATGTATAGCGTTATAGCCTTAAAGATGCCCAAACTTCTTTACGTTGCAGGGTTAACTTTTTAACTATCAGTGTAAGCTCGCTATCAGTTTGACCTGCAGCTAAAGCTAAGAGGATGTGTTGAATTTCATCTTCGAACCAACCAACGGCTCTTCCTGATAACCTGAAAGGTGGCGGAATAAGTCCTGCATTAATTCGTTCGTGTAACGTGCTTTTGCTTATTCCTAGCATAAGCTTAGCTTCGTTCTTGCGAACAATTCTTTTGACTTCAGACATGATTAAACTCCTTAATGAGCGTTATTGATTTACTTCGGAATCATCATGCCAAGTAAGTTAGTTTTGAGCAGGTATAAAACCGCAGAAAAAAATTACAGTTTTATACTTGCTATTTGTCTGTGGTTTCAGGTGGGGAGGATAAATATGTTTTATTTCCGTCTTCATCAATCATAATTAATACTGGGTATTTCAGCTTTTTACCTGTTTTTAAGTTGGCTTTCTGACACTCATTCCACCAACTCTTGACGTTTTCTGGTGCGAGGATTGTAGCTTCGTTGTCGGAAGTACTCATAAATAAAATAGCTACAAAGTTTAAAAAACACTGACTTGCACTGTGTTGATCTTCCGGGTGTTTTTGAGCCCAAATACTGCGTAATCCAGATAGGATTCGTTCTTTACCTGTTGTTTGTATGACCTCCATTAAACAGTCGTGGTACTGAATGAACATCGGTTGTTTAATTGTTTCAAGGTAGTGTTCTAGTGCTAAGTCTAGGCTACTTAAGTTTTCTAGCAGTTGCTGTTCTGCAAGACTAGGATCAGGAGGTGTAGAGCTTTCTATATATGGAAAGCCTTCAATAAGGCTCGGTTTTGATGAATCGTTAAATTGATTTTTGAGATGGTTTAATTCTAAGGTTATTGCTGGTGCTGAGCTGGTAAGATTTGTAAGTACTTTTTTTATTTTATCAATACTTTTTTTGATGTTACTTACTTTTTCAAATGCGTCATTTACTTCATTTATTGACCATGGGTTAGACATTACCCATGAGCGTAAGCGGTCAATTTCGGCGTCATTGAAGCCATATTGATGTAAAGTATCGCGGTCAGTTGCATGAATTGAACTGTTTTTTAACTTTGCTCTATTCGTCATTGCTCTTCCTAAGCTATCTCTTTGTTACTTTTGTGTATTTCGAAATATTGAATGTCTCACTATTTGCCAACTAACTTTAAGTTTTTGTTGTTATGCGAAAGACTAAAGTTACCGTTGGCAGCTTGAATAATATGTTCACTCCACCAAGCCATCATGACTCTTCTTCTTTCCAAATAAACGCTGCGATTATAAGCACTGCGAACCTGATTTTTGTCGGTGTGCGCTAGCGCGGCCTCTATAACATCAGGATCGAAACCTTGTTCGTTAAGCGTTGTACTCGCTAGTGACCTAAAACCGTGCGCGGTTGTGCGACCTTTGAGTTGCATACGAATCAAAGAAGCATTTGCTGTTTGCTCGCTGTAATGGGTTTTAGGGTTTCGGCTTGCTGGGAATAAATATTCGCGATGTCCACTTATTGGTCTGAGTATTTCAAGTAACCTAATGGTTTCATCGGTTAGTGGGATTTGATGAGCACGGCGCATTTTCATTTTGCTGGCTGGAATAGTCCAAAGCCGATTTTCCATGTCAATTTCATCCCACCTTGCGCTAGCGGCTTCGTTAGGCCTGGTCATGGTATGAAGTTGCCATTCAAGTAACAGCCTAGTTAACCTTTGAATACTCGCGTTTGCTATGGCTTGCATTAGCTCGGGTAGTTCATGAGGCTGCATCGCCGATAGGTGATTTTTCTTCGGCTGCTTAAATACGGCTTTTATACCACTTAATGGGTTCGCGTGGATCAAGCCTGTGTTTACTGCAAAAACCATTATTTCATTCAGGCGCTGGCATAAGCGTTTCACTGTATCTAAATGTCCTTTGGCTTCTATCGTCCGAAGGATTGTAATGACTTTCGGCGCAGTAATTTGGCTAATTGGGATTTTGCCTAAGTCGGGAAAAATATGCAGTTCGAGAGAACTCCAAGTCTTCGCTGCATGTTTTTCAGTTACAGCTTCTTTTTTACACTCCATCCAATCTTTGGCGACATTGATAAGTGTGTGCTCAATGATGGCTGCTTTTTTAGCTATTTGGTCTTCGCGATGAGCTTTTGGATCTATATCTTCAGCTAGCAATTCTCTGGCTGAAACGGCTTTTTTTCGTGCAAGAGCAAGCGACACAGTGGGATAGGAGCCTAGGCCTAAATTATTACGTTTCTTAGTAAGAGGGTGGGCGTAGTTGAAAAGCCAAAGTTTCGAGCCGTTCGGTTTAATGCGCAATCTTAAACCATGACCATCGAATAGGTGATATTCCTTATCTCGAGGTTTCGCGTTCTTAACTTCTGTGTCACTTAATTGGGTAGTCTGCTTAGCCATATTAGGTACACCGTAGAGTGTGTGTACCTTCAGTGTACCCGCCGATGTATCTATTGCAACCGGATATTATTGGACTGAAAAAGTCCTTGCTGAAAGAAGGTGTTTTTGTAAGTTATTGATTTTATGTTTTTAAAGGCAGAAAAAAAGACGTCCTAGGACGTCTTCGTTTCTGTTATTGGTGGAGGCGGCGGGGCTCGAACCCGCGTCCAAAAAGCCTACATTCTAGTGGTGGGGTAGTGAAATCAACAAGTTATATTAATTTCAATAAGTTAAAAGATGTATGTTAATCCATTTTTGTTGCTGTGGTCTGGCTGCGTGGGCAATTTGTGGGCATTTATGTAGACGGTAAAAATACTTCAAAATCGATCCAATGCTTTTTCTTTAATTGCTTTAGTAAAGGAGCATATTTTTCATTGCAAAATTTTATTTCAAGACTATTTGGAGTTTGTTGGTTTAATTCGTTTAGGTATCTTTGCAGTAACAAAACTTGAGCTACAAGTAAGGTTGTACGACTATATGATTTTTCATCGTGACCACCATCTTTACATCTATGAGCTTCAGGAGCATGCTTATTGAATGGTATTAATTCCTTAGAATCCATTCTTCTAGAAACTAGAATATCAGCTAAGCAAACCATTTGTGGGGGAACCACATCCCTTCTCATTGCTTTAGTATTCTCTAGAGTGGAATAAATTTCTTTATGAATTCTTTCAATTTTTTCAATTAAATATCGATGTTCAAAGTTTTGTTTGTTCAGATTATTTTGTGCCATCAATCCCCAAAATGCTAAGAACGCCCCAATTGGACCTAATGTGCCGCCTATATAAGTACCAAAGTTAGCCCAGTCCTTTGAGTCGGTAGAAAATGAGAAACTATTAAACGTAGCAAAGTATGGAATGAGTAAAGCGAATATTAAAATGACAAGACCAATTAAGGTGTTACTAGTGAATTTCATAGTTATTATAATAATCCTGCTATCGGGTTTTTGGTGATTGCGTCGTCCAGGTGATCGGGGGCGAAGTGGGCGTATCGCATGGTGTCTTTAATATCTGCGTGGCCGAGTATCTGTTTTAGTACCAGAATATTGCCGCCGTTCATCATAAAATGGCTGGCGAATGTGTGGCGTAATATGTGAGTCATCTGGCCGTCTGGGAATTGTAGCTTTGTGCGTTTGATGGCGCGCTCGAACGCTTTGCGGCATGGCCTGAATAACTTGCCTCTTGCCCGGGGGATCCTGTCGGCCAACTCTTTGGCTATCGGCACAGTGCGGTTTTTCTTACCCTTGGTTTTTACAAAGGTGATGCGATTGTGTGCTATCTGGCTACCGCTTAAGCCCTCGGCCTCTGACCAGCGGCAACCCGTCGCCAGGCAGATGAGCACAATGGTGGTTAGATGCTCATACTCGGCATTCGCGCATTCTTCCAAGACGATGGGGATCTCTTCAGGGTAGAGGAACGCCAGTTCGGTGTCCTCAATTTTGAACTGGGGCAGACCTTCAAGCGGGTTAGGGTGGGGCCATTCGCCTAAGCGTTTCAGCTCAGAAAACACCGCGTTAAGATAGGCTTGCTCATGGTTGACCGTGTTGGGCTTAACCGGCTGCTTACGGCCGATGGTATCTTCTATCTCACCATCGAGGCGCATCTGCCGGTAATTGGCAAAGTCGTTCACCGTGATCTTACTGGCAATTGGATCCCCCATGCCGCAGCACACCATTTCAAGCTTGCGCAGTCGCTGCTCTGGCTTAGTGAGCTGTTGGCCGTGTAACTCGTGCCAGCGCTTGATCAACTCAGACAGTCGCCGATTGTCGACCTTCTCACCCAGCCAAGGTTTATCTTTGACGGTGTTGAGCATGTAATTTTGATAAGCCAGGGCCTCGCCTTTGGTGGCAAAGTTTTTGCGGATCCGTTTACTATCTCGACCTGCCAAACGCATATCGAGCTTCCAAGGTTTATCGCTACCGTTCTTTAGGTTCGAGATGGTCATTTCTGATGATCATTATTTGAGACGTTAGTTTCCTCTTTAGGTTTAGCTGCTAATTCATCTGTCCTGGCAGCATCATACCAAGAGGTAACATGTAATAGAGCAAAAGTTGCCGCAACTGCAGATAGCAGAGCATAAATAAAAATAATATAACTTATAAAGTTACCCAGTAAACACAGCCAGAAAAAGCTTTCACCAAACATCACTAAAATCCAGTGTCCCTGGGGGAGTGGAAAGTAATATGCCTTTGCAAATAAGGAACAAAATATTGCTAACATCTGTAGTACTACAAAATGAACAAATGCAGCATTTACTTCCATGTATGGTGATGGCTCCCCATCACCATCCTCACCACTAATCAGCTTTCTAAAATTATCATCGCCAACGGCAATCCACATGGCAAAACCGCCAAGCGAAAATCCTAATAAATTTGGCATTATTGACAGAACATCTTCCCACCAATTTGGCTTTGACCAATGAGGGTACAGCATCAAAGATAAGATAATAGACGCCCAGAGAAACGGACTCGAGAATAGAGCCTTGAATCCGCCGTATGACCGCCAGTAAATTACCAGTATGTTGTCATTCATCATTTAAACCACTTGGTTATCTCATCTTTCAGCGATAGTGTAAGATCAACTAAAGCAGAAAACGAGTCTTGAACTTTAGAGTTGTAATAAATTTTAGATAAGAATGGGTGAGATGTAGTTGAGTATTCAATAGGCTTTGAATTTATATCTTTACCTTTAATAGAAACCATTCCGTTGTTAGCAGCAATTTTTGCCATTGTTGTTAGATCAGAATCTAGTTTGATTGACTGTCCATCTATGGCTTTAAATGATTGCTCATGAGTTTCGACATTTATGGCATTCATACGTTTCATAACCCTTCTCTGAGTTTTACTAAAAGTATCTGCATTTGGTCGTGTGATAACCATATCGATACGCTCTTTAGTTGGAATTTTTAGGGCATCATTCAATTTATCTGTTGATGGAATATGTGTTACATCAACCTTTCCGTATTTAGCGACAATGCTCTCACGATTCAACAGTGATTTTATAAATTTTTCAGCACTTTGAGGACCGAACGATTTACCGTTATAGTAACCTTCATAGAATAAAAAGTGCTCTTCAGGATAAAAAATATACGAAAATCTAGCCCCGTTTGGCTTTAAATTGTCAGGTATTTTTATATCATCCATTAAGGAATCATCAGCAAAATCACCAGTATCTAGGTTAAACCAAGGTGAGTCAGAATCGATAGAAGTGAAGCGGTATATATCTCCAGTTATTGGCCCAGGTTCTTTCTGACCACTTTTCACTTTATGTAAGCTACTCAATAAAGCGTACTGATCACCAGAGATTTTTATTGGTGACTTTAATTTGTATACATCACGAAATAGCTTTAAATACATATCGGGTGAATGAGGCTGAATCGTGATATTTATCGCACCAACAACTAACTTTTTTTCAGTCATTTCTTTACCTTTATCTTTAAATGTTAATATTTTGCATGTAGTGTTATTTCAAAAATAAGATCCGAATTCGATGTTGCAGTTTGCTTTGAGTAAACGCAGGTCATCTTGCATCAAGGTGGTTTGTTCGCTAACTAAGGGCATGCCGTTGCGAGTGGCCGAAAAAATGTCGCGCCAGTATTGCCCAGCGCTGAAGCTAAAGCCGTGTGCCAATAGCGAGTTGGGCATCGAAACCTTGTAGTAGGCTGGGTATTTTTCGTCTATCGCGTTAATACTTTCATCAAACTTGGTTGACTGTTTCCACTGCACAACTTGTTGATGGGTTAAGTCTGGGTTGTTCGATACGAATCTCTCCAAGCTAGAGATGATCGGTGCGTAGTCGCTGTAGATTTGGTAAGCCAGTTCGCAGTCGGATACGCCTTGGTAGGCTTGCCATTTTTTAGCGTCATTAGTTTCTAGTGTTTGTTTTACAGGTGCGGAGGAGCTTGATGCGGTTTCCACTTCTGGCTTGTGTTCGTTGCCAGCAGAAAAAATAAGGGCGATGAATATTAAAGCGAAGATGACCCCGATAGAGATAAATAGGGGTTTGATTAATCGTCGGGCTTTGGCTTGAGCAGGGCTGTCGACGTGGTTCGCTTTTAGGTGTGCCAGTTTGGCTTCCATATCGGCTATTTGATTTTGCTTTTTGTCTGTCATGATTATCATCCTTGATTCAGATAGTTAAAACTTACAGAGGTTTTTTATATGCTCCGTTTGAACCTCTAGTTCAGGGAACAATGTTGCTTTGTTAATGCCACACACGTTCAGTTGATTCAATATTTTATCTTTTGCATCAGAGCTTATGATTATTTCAGTCAAATACGCTTTTTTAGATGAACTATTGACGGCTTGTTGATTACTTAGCTGTAACTTTTCAATACTGAGCGGCTTGATAAAATGCTGGTCGTTTTCAATCTTTCCACCATGAAGTGTAAACAGTCCTTTTTGGGCTACTAATCGCTTATTAATCATTGGGGGGCGATAAGGGAAGTAGTTGCTTAGAGGGTCAGAAAGTAAGGCGATCCCGGTGGGGTCTATGTCTAAACACTTTCCGTTAGATCGCATATTGTTAATAAAGCAAAACCTTTCAAACCCAACGATTTTTTTTAGTTCTTTCAGTGGTTTATCGTTAATGAAAAGTTGGCCTTCAAAAATGGCTGGCTCTTTTTTCTCCAAAATTTGAAGATATTTTATGACGCTATCGAAAGAGTCGAATACGCTTGCTGAGGATGCAAGGTTTGCGTACAAAGTTTGCCATTCGAGGTGTATCGAAACGCGTTCAGTGTTCAATATGTAAAGCTTTCCATCTACATCATTATTTTCACAGCAAAAATATAGTGCAACTAATAGACTTTCTGTCCAGTCAAGTAGTCTTGTTGGCAAGCCATAGTGCTGAGCATAGGTCAGCAACTCTAGGGTATTACTATGCTCGTGTTTGGCTTGAGGATGGCGCCGAACAAACTCTTCGAGTAACTTTGTTTCATCATAGTATGGGCCATCCTGATTTTTGCCTGAGCGACGAAAAACGCTCGGGATCAGTTCATAAGCTGTGTCGCTGTGACCTCTATACCAACAGCCCTGTATTCCATTAGTGAGCTCTTCTGCGATAGTAAGCACATCTTGCAGGCAATGAGCTATTGGTGCTGGTTCAGACATATTTACTTCCTTGTATCATGTGTCGATAAATATAACGGCTTTAGCCGATGTTGTTAGGATGTGGCTACACTTTTTTTAATACCGAGACGACTTTACCAATTACTTTGGTGGTGTCTGGGTTTATTGGGTATTTGTCTTCACCGTCGATAACGTACACCTTGCCGTCCGGTAATAGTCTGAGTTCGACAATTTGCATAAAGCTATTTACATCAATTAAATATTGGCCTTTGACTACATCGGTTTGGCTTTTGTCGATAAAGTAAGTGACCCCTTCATTGCGGATCACTAAACCGTCTTCAGCTGAGATTCCAGATTCATCAGCTAGTGTAGGGTTTAGCGAATAATTATTCATGACAATATTGGCTTTACCGTTCACAACCCTAATGTATTTCACAGGCAAAACGCTTCCAGGATCTTCACTAGCTTGATAAGTACGAACTTTCCCGGCAAGTAAATCGGCATACAATTGTTCGGTATATTGCTTAGAAGCAACAACATCATTCCACTCTTTACCAAAGCACAAGTAGTGCATGGAAACGCCTGTAGCCAAATGAACACGACACAGCAGTTCGTGCGGAGTAGTTTTTCTGGTGTGCCACACATAAATAGTGCCTTCACTTGTGCCAATTAACTCCGCTAATGCAACCTTACTTGGCAGTTTAAAAAGCGACAGCAAGCGATCAATCAATACTGCACCGCCATCATATTTTGCAGGTTGTGATAGCGAATAATGGAAGTGTCCAAGATTATGCTTGATGTTGGCAAAGTTTGGCTGTTCTGTGGGATCTGGCAAGTATTGCATGACATTCAAATCGCCTTTCAACTCTTCAAATAATAAATACTCAACAGAAATTCCAGTGGCTAAATGCAGCCTTACCACTAATTCAAATGGCAGTGTTTTTCGCGTCTGCCAAGTGGCAATTGAGCCAGTAGAAACGCCAATACAAGTCGATAACTCCACTTTGCTACGCAAGCCGAAAATGTGCACAAGTCTTTCTACAAAAGGCTTTCCACCATCAACAAGTAAGGTTTTTTTTAATTTTTTACGAATTTCTTCGTCATTTGTATTGATATGTCTTAACAAGTGATCAATAATCCTTTCGAAACGTAAATATCGCTCACCACCGACTGCCATCAACAATGAGCGCACTTAAAGAGAGGTTACCACTTATGAGCCCATTCGCATATCAAATTGCAAGCCCATATGTTTCATATGAAGAGTTTGCGCGGGTTTCAGGCATTCCATTGAATACCATTCGCGCTATGGCAAAAGAGGGTCGCTTACCAACTCGCCCAAAAAACAGACCGAAAGATAAGCCCCTTATCAATATGTTGGCGCTCGCCAACGAAGCGGCAGCCAACGCCACACCCAATTAAGCATTACTCAAATTGTCACCTTTTCTCTTCAATTGAAGATTAGCAAAATGGAGTTTTGCCGCCATGTATGCAAATGACCAGGTACACAAGGCCAGCGACCAGCCGCATTTAGCGGGTGCGCTGCGCCAGTTTGCAGACTCAGAAAAGTTAAAGGATGTTGCCGCATCGGCAAAAATCAGAAGTAGCCAAATGCTGCGCAACAAGCTGTTGCTTGACCAGCCGCACCAGCTCACGGTGCACGAGTTGATAAGAATCTCAAAGGCATCGGGCAACCGCTGCATTGTCGACGGGGTGTTACTGGACCTTAATTGCGTTCCATCGGTATGCCTTGACGATTTAAACAATAGTGAACGCCGAGCTTTGACTGATAGAGCGCTCGATATCAACGCTAATACAGCCCAGTTAGGTGCGTTAGCGCTAGACGCCAAAGTCACCAAGCGAGTGACTGAGCGTATGCGGCACGAAACGGTAAAACGCGCCACGTATGTGATGGCAGAACTTGCCATTTTTGTGCATGACGTTGAGCAAAAATTTCAAGCTATTCCAGTATTGACGGTAGCTAGCGATGCGCTGCAAGCAATGCCAATGCCGGGTTTGATGTAAGCAAAGCGCCACATATAAACATAACGACACGTTAATTTTTAGGGGAAATGTATGTCTATTGCTATTAAATCAACGGCATCGACACCGATGTCTCAGCAAGATATTACCAACGCCGCGAATGAACATGCGCCAGCTGGTGCGGTTGCTATTGCAGCAATGCGTAACATGCTTGGGCGAAGCAGTGCAGCTAGCCAGTACGACAAATTAGCACCCCAGCAAAAAGCAATGATCTTGTTTGCTGCCCGACTTAAACCGTCTGAATTTATTAATAAACCATTACTCACTCTTTCACTAGCCGACCGCGACGCGGTGCGTAAATCGATTATTGCGCTAACAGATCTCGCTAAAGTGTTTGGCAGTTTGTCATTAGCGCGTGATCAGTTTTTAAGTCAGCCAAAACCCAAGCGAGTTAAGTCATTGCCGCCAAAGGGGACCGATGGCAGTGAGATTGATAACCAAATGGCCGATGTCAGCGAATTAGCCAGGGCGCTGGCGCTAGAAGTCGAAGGGGTAAAGCAGTGAACGGAATTCAGGTAAACAGAAACAACAGTGCTAGAAAACTCAGTTTTATAAATGAAAAAGCCACAACCGTTGCAGCGGTTATGGCCAACGTCAAATCAACTATTAAAGGCATCAATATGACAAAGCAAAGCATAACAGTCGAACAAGCGATAGCGCAAGAGGCCAACCGCGTCATTGCGTCATTATCATTTGAAACCCCAGCCGATCGCGAGATGGTAGAAACCGCACTTGAATCACTCAAAGCCATTGCTGAGGTCACCTGCCCTGCTTTGGCTGAGACGCTGAACATTCGTTTAGTTGCCATTCGCAATAATATCCACGTTAACCAAATTCAACAGGCGGCTTGATATGACTCATTCAATCACAGCGGCCAATGCGCCGTCAGCAATCTCGCCTGAATTTGGGCCCGTAACTTCACCAACATTTGATTTAAGCAACCCGCAACACCTTGCCATGCGCAAGCTGATGGCCGATGTGTATTCGCGTCACGCCAACGCGCTAGAACTTGGGTTAAAGCACTGCACCGATGTGTATCTCGGCATGGGACAAGGCTTAGAGCGCGTCGCTGTTTTCGTGCTTAACGATGTTCAACTTGCCTGTTTATGCAGCTCGCTAAACCGCGCCATGAATGACGTGCAGGAACTCTACAGAGCGAGGGCGGCAGCATGAGCCAGTTAACCGATAGCATCAACTCGCAAAACTTTGCCATTCGCACGGCGTTTTTAAACCGCACTAATGGCACCTTAACCCGTCCTAAAAAAATCACCGACGCTGACAGGCGCGAACTCGCACGACGCCGCAGAATAGAAGATTTTCAAATGGCGCGTGATCTTGGTATCAGCCTAAATGAATTGGGGGCGCTATGAGTAAGAGTGCGGCCTTTCATCATTTGTTAAAGCACTTTCGCAGTAATAAGCAGTCGTTGGCGCAAGAGATTCAAATCTTAATCGACAACGATAACCTGATTGATAACACCAATCTGGTGAATATCGCTAAGTACTCAGGTGCGCTAGATTGCCTATATTGGCAAGCGCTTGGCAATGACTTGACCACTTTGGCTAAAGGTATTCGTCGAACGCTTGATAGGGCGCGAACCTATCATGGGTTCGAGGCGATTTAATGGATCTTCAACAAATCGAACGCCAAGCCGGGATTAATTTCTCGGCTATTTTTTCGGCGCCACATCAGCAAGCGGATCTTAAGTGGTCACAAAAACAGTTAGACGGCTTGCCAGATGATATTGCTGCCAGCCTGTTTAAAGAGTACGTGCGTAAACATCGCGCCCATGGTCGTGGCCGCAGCGCTAACATCTGGCTGCGTAACCGCATCAAATCCACTCGCGCCATGTTGCGCCAATTCCCCTTGCCGCTATGGCATATCAATACCGAAGTGCGCCGCGCCGCTGTAGCAAAAGAGTGGGCCGACCGCTCTGCCAGTATTCTCAATAATTTGACCTATGGCGGCAAACAGGCCGACGCAAAAGAGATGTTAGAAGCAGTAAAACAACCTGCTGATCAGTGGGGTTTTTGCCCAGTATTGCCATCGTTTAACAAGTATGACGAAAAGAAAGCCAGCGGGGTGTTCGACCACGACCCACGCATGTACAACACTATCGCCGCAGCACTGGCGCGTTTAGTCGATGATGCATGGTGGCTGCGTAAACTCGACAAAGCTTATCGCCAATATAAAGAACATGCGGCCATTGTGACAGGAAAAGTGCGCGCTGGCGTGTCGCCATATGTGTCGACCCATGCATTAAAAGAGTTTAAAAACCGTAAAGCCGCCGCAAAGGCGTGGCTTAACGAAATGACCGTGGTTAACGAAACCCACGGTTTAGAGATATCCCTTGCCGATGCCGTTGCCGCCTCTGTCGCTAATCCAGAAGTGCGCCGCGCTGAATTGATGGTACGGATGCGCGGCTTTGAAGACCTCGCCATTGAGCAAGGCTTTATCGCTGAGTTTTATACTTGGACCGCCCCAAGCCGATATCACAGTTATGTGAAAAGCAAGAAAGGCCCAAGCTATTCAAACAAGCGATATCAAGGCACTAATCCTAAAGACACTCAAGCCTATTTGTGCCACCAGTGGGCAAAAACTCGCTCAAAGCTAGCCCGTGAAGAAATAGAAATGTTCGGCTTTCGTGTGGTCGAGCCACATCACGACGGCACACCGCATTGGCACATGGTGCTATTTTTTCGCCCTGACCAACTGCGTCATGCGCGTTCGATCATGCGCAAATATGCCTTACAACATCACAAAGATGAATTGGCACCGCCAAAGGGAAAGCGCGGCCAGCGCCACAACAGCTACCGATCGCGCTTTGACTTTAAAACAATTGATCCAGCTAAGGGCAGCGCTACTGGTTACATTGCCAAATATGTTGCTAAAAACATTGATGGCGCTTATGTCGATGACGACTATGAAGCCGAAAGCAGCGGTAAACATGGCGCCGAGGGTGTGGCGGCATGGGCCAGCACTTGGAACATTAGACAGTTTCAGCAAATTGGTGGGCCATCAGTCACGGTGTGGCGCGAACTGCGCCGACTACGTGAAGCTATTAGCTTTGATGATGTGATAGAGCTTGCCCGTAATGCGGCAGACAGCAGCAATTGGCAGCGCTATGTCGAGGCTATGGGCGGCACACTGTGCAAACGTGTCGACCGACCTATTCAGTTGTCAAAAGTCATTAACCACGAGGCCAACTTATACGGTGAAGACATCAGCAAAATCATGGGCGTGATGTCGTGCGCTAATGCGGTGCAGACTCGTTTAGAGGGTTGGAAGATTCGCCAGCCTAACTACCAAACACCGCAACCGTCAGCCGATGAGGCCGCTTTTGATGTGGCTTTTGATCTTGCTTCTAAAAGCGGCGACAGCCGCGCACCTTGGAGTTCTGACAATAACTGTACGCAGTCGATCAAAACTAATGAAAGGATCGCAAATGTCCCATTAAAAGATCGCCAACTTATCGCCGAGGCTAACAAACTCGGCCTCGACTGCAGTGATCTTAAACGCCTACGTGCGGGGGCTGTTGTTGATGTTGTGGTCAATGACTCTCATACATACATTCGCTTGCGTGACGGCATGCTTATCGTCAGCAAGGCAATGCCGAATGATCATCTCAATGGCGATTGGAGTGATACCGCCCTCGATAGCCAGTTCGATGCTATTCAGCGCCAGCGCAACAAGATGATAGACCAGCAGCTGCGCGAACAAGCATGGCGCTTGCTCGATACCAAGGCCGATGTCGAAAACTGGGTAAGCACCATGGACCCCGATATTGCCAAGCGTGCACTTGAACAATTGCGCCAGGTACTCGATGTGCAAAATGCCGAGCAATACGCCAGCGCGTTTAGTTACCACCACAAAACCGACGACGAGGATCACGACGATGAGCCTTTCTAACATGATGGATGCCAGCGAACGCGCCCGTTTTCAGGCATTCAACGCCGACAAGCAACAACACTTAGACCGTTACCACCGCTGCAAGCTAAAACTAGACAGCTTAAATCGTGATGCCGTGCGCCAATGGCTGGCGAAATTGCCAGAAGACGAGCGTCAAAAATGCCGCGTTGTATTGAATAACATCGTTAGCCAGCGCCGTGAAAAAAGGGGGAAGGTCGCATAATGAAAAAACCTAAACCACTACCAGTGCTGGTGCAGGGCCATGAAAACCGCGAAAGCATGGCCGTACTGTTGAAACTCACGCGCATTACTAGCCCAAACAAAGTCGATGCGATTATGGCGCATCTAGTTGATGGCCTACCCGCTAAACGCGCTTACTGGCGTTATCAAGTCGACCAGCGAAAGTTTAGCCAAGCATTGGCAAAGTTAAATCAAGTGGCGGATCTTGCGCTGCAATATCAAACCACTAAAGCAACAAATTAACCCTAGTTAAGCGGTGTTAATTGTCCCTTATCACAACTTTAAGAACGCGCAACTAGCTAAAAATGTTTTCACTGAAAACACTATTTCAGCATTCATTCATCGCTAATAGAGCTTGTTAAATCAGTTTCTTGCTATTAGCAAGAAACGTGGTTGCGCGATTCTGTATATGTGAATAATAGGTTAGGCACCGCAGTTGGTGTGCCAATTATGGAATTAGAAAAATGACTGATGAATCTATGCTGTACCTGAAAGTAGACCTATTAAACGGCCTGTTTCCTAACCTAGATACAGAGGCTGATAAGGATGTTTGTAATGCGATAATCGCGGATGTATTAGCGATTTATCGGCAGTTGCATGTCACAACAGGTTTAGTTCCTGTTGCAATTGTTGACGCTGGACAGGAGAAAGAGCCCGAGCAAGCTCTGACACAATAGCACTGGCCGATTTTGCACTGGGGCTCAGGGTGTGGCTAAAAGAGAGGTTTGCGACAAACGTATGGCCACACTCAGGGTTAGTGCATGAACAATACAAATCGGCATGAGCCAGACTTAGGCGGTTAGTTTTACCTATAATCGCCTTACTGCCGCACTCTGAACACATTACTCGCATGCCGATCTCCCAATCGTTTTAATCTGCGTAGTTTACGTCATAATACTGTTTTTTTAAACAGTATTAAATTATTGAAGTTACTTTTTATGTTGACAAAAATGGTCTACAGATCAATGTTATGTGCCTTTTAGTTGGCTATCGTAGGCTATTACCTTGCAAGGTAGCATAGCTTGCAAGGGCCGTATAATCAGATGTTAGCCTCTCTTCATAAATCGGAGATATTTTGAAACGAATTAAGCGGAACCCAGAGAAGTTTGAGGTAATAGATCTTTTTACCGCTTTGGGGCGTGAGCATGGATACAAGCTAAGTGTTGAAGAAGATGCGAATGATTTCATTGAGCGCATTGGACGTTCACTGAAGACGTCTCAAAATAACCCTAACCTTCTCCACGGAAAACGAGTCGAATCGCTTTTCGCTCATGTTGCCGGCGCATTAGGAAATTGTCGCCTAATAAAGCAAGAGGACAGTGGGGAAGCATTTACTACAGAGCAGGATATTCAGGCCCCAGATTACAAGCTAATACTCAATGACGGAAGTCAGTATTTTGTTGAAGTTAAAAACTGCCATTACCCAAATATTAAATCACCTTATCCTTTAAAAAAGGATTACCTCAAAAAGGTTGAGAATTACGCTGAATTGCATGGTACACCTCTATTGTTTGCAATTTATTTTTCACGGCAGAATAAGTGGTTCCTCTTGCGTAAAGAATCTCTCATCGAGCAAAAAAAACGATATGTAACAGACTTTATAAATGCGATAGCGAAAAATGAGATGTCACTATTAGGTGATCGTACTATTGGTACGGAGCCAGACCTTTCGATTGAGCTAGTTGCTGATCGCTCTAAAAAAGCGAAAGTCAACGAAGATGGAGAGGTTAACTTTATTATTGGTGATGTAAAGATATATAGCTCTGATCGAGAAATTACAGATGATTTAGAAAAGTCGATAGCCTTCTATCTTATGAGGTTCGGAACTTGGAGTGAGAATGATGCTGAGGGCATATTTGAAGAGGATGAATTTTTGGGCGTAAGGTTCACTTACTCGCCAGATTTCCCTCCAGAGGAGCAAGTGTTTTCCATGATTGGCGAACTAAGCTCGATGATAAGTTCTTCATACGGGGAACAAACTGTATACGAAAAGAGTGTCATAGCACTTGATACAAATCTGGAACCAAGTGTATTTACTGTTGAAATTCCTGATAAATACAAAGGGAATAACTTGCCACTATGGCAATTCATAATGCAACCTAATCCAGATTTTAAAGGCTAACAAGCGCATGTTGTCGGACTGGTTCTCCGCTGCGCTCCAACCAGCCGCAAATGCGGGCGTTAAGTGTATTAAGTTGAACAAGGAGTTTTTATGGAGAAGTCAGAAACACGCTGTCCCTCAATTTTATGTATTAAAGAAATTCAAGAATACGGCGAAGGATATCATGGGGTTTATCCTGTAAAAGATAAACCTGATTTTTTATCTGAAGCAACTTTAAGGTGTGAAAGGTGTGGCGGTTATTCTAATGGACATATATGGGTTCATGTATGTGTAGAATGTGGTGTACAGGTTAAAGAAGATGAGCTGAAAGGTTTGTTTGTTCCTCATAAATGCTCAAATTGTGAAGAGGCTTTAGCTCAAGAAGAAATCAAACAAGGCAATACGTGTTTTAGCTGTAAGAAGCCTAAGTCTCGTTGTTATTGTTAGTCTGTGTAATCATTCACTTAACAAGCTTTTCAAACTTGACTGCTAAAGTTTGATTCGGTTTCGCTTTGCTACACAAGTTTAGCCGAATATTATAAGTCCCTTAACAAGGCGTTACCAAAATGCATGGAATAGTGTAGCTTTATAGCTACACTACGACCTTCACCCCAAATCAAACACCAGTCCTAGCCGACCGCCGATCTCGGCATCTTGGTTAACCGCGCTCACTAGCCTGTTGATCAGCGGCTTAGTTTCATTTTTAAAGTAAACACCATCATATTTTTCAGGGTCACCAAGGCCTGCAGTGTTAGCGGGGATGATGCCAGACAAGCCAGGTGGGAAACGATGGGCGTTTAACACGTCTTGTGCCGACACGTTCTTGACGTTCATAAACTCGTCTTTACTTTCAAAATTACCCACGGGGATGATCTGTAGGCCTTTTTCTTTACCGTTGGGAATGTTCACAAACAACGAACGGAAATTACCCACGCCCTTAGAATCCTGAATTTTCTCTTTGATTTCGTCTTCAACATCGGGGTCAAGGTTCGGGTCGGTGGCGTACATAATAAAGCCCATATGAGCGCCGTTTAGGTAATATTTACGTCTAAATTTGGTCGCGTCTTCATTGAGTAGCGCCGCTTGCAAACCGCCTAAGTAATCGGGGCATCCGTAAATTTGTTGCACCGGATCATATTGGCGCACCCATACCACATCTTTTGCTTTATAGCGCTTTAACTGGTTGTTACGCTCAAGTACCACAGCGCCGCCATCTTTACCCACACGGGTGCGATAACTGGGCAGCGGAAACAAGCGCACTACTTGTCTAAACCCATTGCGGATCTTAAGTAGTGCCACATCACCAAACTGCACCAAGTTTAAAAAGCTGGCGCCAATTTGCTCGGCTGTCATGCTGCCAGAGACAAAACGGCTAGTTGCCATATTGGCACGGCTTTGCACTATGCCGCCGTGCTGGGCGTTGCGGCGGGTGAGGTTGGCGAGTAGATGCCGATCGACAGGTGGCTCCCAATACTGATCATTGTCGTTGTAATACAGCGAGTCATAATCGGTTAGCCAGGTATCGGCGACAACGGGCTCGGCAGTTAGCCCAAAAGTGACGATGCTTTTTTTCTTCTCTTCTATCACATCGTCGTTGGCGGCGTCTAATGTTGCAGGGCCCATTGTGATTTCCTTTTGTGTGCAAAGTTGAGGGGTTCGTTAATGACTGCATGCGCGATAGCAAAAAACACATCTGCATGACCTGTGGTGTTGTCGCGGCTGGCTTTGAATGTAATAGCCCCGCCAGTGTCGGTAGTTGTGCGGCGTATCGATAAGCAGCTCATCGCAATGTCTTTGTGTGATGCGTCCCACTCAATGCGACCGCTTTCAATTACGTCAATCATTTTGAGCACTAAGCGGGTTTTACTCGATACGCTGTAATGTATCGCCGTAGCCTCGCGAGGGAATAGCGTGCTGATTGAGTCAAACACCCCAGCGCCAATGCCCGTAGTATCAACGCCGATATAAGTCACGTTGTAACGCGCATAAATTTTTTGGATTTCGCTCACATGGTGCGCAAAGTTCATCCCGCGCCAATAGTGCTTTTCGAGTACGCGGAATTTCTCACCCTTCTTTTCACCTGGTGCAACCACCACTAATGTGGCGTTGTCGCGGGTACGTGATGGGTCATAACCAAGCCACACCTCACGGTTACCAAATGGGCGTTGATCTTTGGGTTTGTGATCTTGCCAGCGCGCCGCCTCGACCATACATTTTTCGAGGTCACTAAACTTAAATATGCTGTCGGCATCATCGACAAAGATGCACATAAACAGGTTTTTAAAGTCATCGTCGTTGTATTCGTCGCGTAGCTCCTCGATGTCGAACAGCTCGCAACCACCCGCAACGGCATCCTCAATGGTAACCACAAAGCGCCATTGTTTATCGGGGCACAAGCGGCCACCGTCGCGCATTTGGTCAAAGGTGGGGAATTCGACCTCTTCACGGTCGGGCTTGCCTTGTCGCCAGTGGTCGCCCGTCCAAAAGGTATAAGCGGGGTGCGCCTTGGTCGATGGGGTTGAAAAGTAGGTTTTGCGCCAGTTCTTGTGGGTTGCCATGGCCGAGGCCAGTTTATTGAGTACATCGAACTTGCCGATCCAGAAGTACTCATCAATATAAACATGGCCGTGGTAACTCTGTGCGGTTTTGCTATTGGTACTTAAAAACCGCAGTTCGGCATCACCGTGGGCGGTATGCAATACAATGGGGTTACCGGTTAACTCAATCTCAAAAAACTGCTGCGCAATTTGCACAATGTAAGTGCGGAATACCTCAGCTTGTGAGCGTGAAGCGGATAAGAATATTTGCGGATCGCCAGTGAGTACCGCTTGTTCAAACGCCTCACCAGCAAAGTAATAGGTCGCACCAATCTGCCGTGACTTAAGAATATTGCGAATGCGTTGGCCTAGGTTTTCGTGCATCACTTTTTGGTATTCAAACAGTGACGCATACCAGGCTTTAAAATCATCCTCAGTTAAGTGGCTAACATCATTCTTGCGCTTGCGGCCTTTGCGCTTACTGGTGGGTGCGCCATCATTTTGCTGATCGCCGTTGCGACTGTTTTTACTGCCGCCTTTATTACTTTTGTCGCCTTTAGTATTAGCAGGGCCAAAGCTATGGCCTTCATTAATCACCCGCTGCTTTTTCAGCTTCACATGCTTTTCAATCAGCATGTCGAGCTCTTTTATCTGGTTGCCCGTTTTGTCGGCAACATCGGTCAATACCACAATGCGACGTGCTATCGCCTCGTCGACTTTTTCCTCGCGCAGCAAGTCACGCCAACAATATTTCTCTGCCCAAAAGTAGATCACGCGGGTGTTGGGTAAGTCCAACTCGCTGCGGATCTCGTCGGGGGTCCAGTGGCGTAAATACAGCCGTTTAGCGGCCTCGCGTATTTCGGGAGAATAAGCCATTGCTTGAGGTCAGTACCCACAATTATTAAAAACTAAGGGCAGTGTATTCATTCGCTGCAAGCCTATAACGGACTTAAGTTCGGCCAATTTCGGATAACCCATAAAATCCGAATTCACCCTAATCAAACCCAGTGCGAGAGCCATTTCATCTGGCTATGCTGCCTGCAATATCAATCAATAATGCGGCAAGTGGCTAACAATATGAGCAAACAAACTGGATGGGTTATCGCAGCAACCGAGGGCGCAACAGTCGACGGTCGCACTATCACCAAACAGTGGATTGAAGATATGGCCGAACAGTATTCAACAGATGAATACACCGCCATGATCTGGCCTGAACACTTCCGCTCATCTTGGGGCCCGTTCGAGGGTAAAAACTGGGGAACAGTAGACGAAGTTAAAAAAGCCACAACAGGTGGCAAGCTGCGCCTATACGTCAAACTGACCGCTAACGATTACCTGCTAGACGCCAACAAAGACGGCCAAAAACTGTTTATGTCGATTGAGCCAAATATTGATTACAAAGGCACAGGCAAAGCGTACCTGCAGGGCATTGCCGTCACCGATTCGCCAGCCTCAACTGGCACTACTCGCCTTAAGTTTTCTGCTGGTGAAAACCAGCACGACCACGAATACAGCCAACTAGAAGAGTTGCACCAAAGCGACTTCATTACCGAACAAGCAAAGCCAACGGATAAGGGTTTGTTTGCCCTGCTACGCGATTACTTTACTCAGCCGACCGCGGCAACCAGCCCTACCGAGGAAGAACCCATGAACAAAGAGCAATTCGACGCCCTAATGGGCAAGTTTGACACTTTTGGCACCAAGCTAACGGAACTAGAAACCAAAGTTGAAACCTTTGGTAAAAAGCCAGAAGCCGACAAAAAAGACGACGTAAAAGTCGAATCGGACGCCGACAAGAAAGTCGACGATAAAGCAGCCACAGGTGTCACCGCTGAGCAATTCAGCGCGCTAACCGACACGCTTACTGGTTTGACTGAAAAGCTGGGCGCAATGGAAACCAAGTTCAATAAGTTAAGTGCAGAAGTAGACGACCAAGAGCCAGACCCAGCAGGCACGGGCGAAACAATCGATTTAGTGTAATGCCGCTTAAGCAGATGCATTAACTGAGTTCTATCAATTTACGAATATAGCGAGATAACAGCATGCAATTAAATCAAACCGCCCGCGGATTTTTAGCGAGATATAACACTGCTATGGCTACGGCCTACGGTGTAGAAGATGCAACTCAACAGTTTGCCGTCACTAATCCAATGGAGACAAAGCTGCGTGCTTCACTGCTTGAGTCGGTCGAGTTCCTTGGCATGATCAGCACTATGCAAGTGGACCAGCTTAAAGGCCAGGTTGTTGATGTGGGTGGCTATGATATTGCGACGGGTCGCAAGGCAGGTGGTCGATTTACATCACAGCAAGGTGTTGATGGTAATACCTACGAGCTAACCGAAACTGATTCATGTTCGGCGGTTACGTGGGCATTGCTGTCTGTTTGGGCTAACAGTGGTAGCCAAAACGAATTTATGAAGCTCATGAAGGACAACGCCACTCAGCGTTTTGCCCTCGATATGTTGCGTGTTGGCTTCAATGGTACTTCTGCTGCGGCAACGTCTGATCCTGATGCGAATCCACTAGGTCAGGACGTAAACAAAGGCTGGCATAAGTTGGTAACCGATAATGCGCCAGACCAAATCATGACTGATCCTATCTTCTTTGACCCAGCAGGTGCGGGTGACTACACCACGCTAGATGCCATCGTCACCGAGCTACGCAATACGCTCATTCATCCAAAGCTGCGTAATGATCCGCGTCTCGTGGTGCTAGTGGGTAGCGACCTAATCGCCGCCGCGCAAACTCACATGATGAACCTTGCAGACAAGCCAAGCGAGAAAGTGGCCGCACAGCAGATGGATAAAACCATTGGTGGTTTACGTGCTTACACACCGCCGTTCTTTCCTGGTAAACGCATCGTGGTCACTATGCTGTCGAACCTGCACATCTACACTCAGCGCGGCACTATGCAGCGTAAGTCTGAAAACGTAGAAGACCGCAAGCAGTATGAAGACAAATACTGGCGTAACGAAGGCTATGCAATTGGTCAGTACCTTGCCTATGCCGCCGTTGATGAGAGTGCCATCACTATTGGTGCCAAGCCTTAAGTAAAGCACTTATAAGGCGCTCAATGCCGAGCGCCTTATTAACGCTCAAGTAGATGTTAACCGTAACCAACGACTCTAAATAATAAGTCATAAACCAAAGGATCACGCCATGAGTGCTATCGCCAATTTTAAAAAGCGTCGTGAAGCGGCCAAAGCTAAACATGCTCACCAAGACACCGATGCTGATACGCCAGCGCCTGAGAATGAAGCGCTAGCGCTACTGGCCGCTTTACTGGGCTGCGAGCAATCAGAGGCGTTAGCAAAAGGCCGTGCAGCGGTTGAGCAAAAAGCCCGTTTTATTGAAGCGACAGTCACTTTTGATTCTGCATCTAGTGAAGATAAAACCATTACTTCAGAAGTCACCACCGACGAAGACGGCAATATCGACACCATCACCGAATTGCAAGAAACCGCCGACACGGTAGCCATCGCAGCAGACAACGCCAGCGAAGCGGCTTGCACCGTTACTGATGCCGCAGAAAAGCTAGAAAGCGCAACCAGCGACCTAAGCGACACATCAAGCGAGCTAGCCTACAGCGCCGAAGATATCACCAGTGCAGCAGCTGATATCAAAGAAGCGGCAGAAGAGATAAAAAAGCCGTCGGCGGGGCAAAAATCCTCGCCTGGCGCGAAGAAAGGCAAGGCCAAAAAGAGCTCGAAAAAGTAAGACTAACGGGCGATGCCACTCACGCCCCAAGTCTGCATTTACAACTCATAGAGTTAGAGGCCGACTTAAAACGCCTCAAAGGCTTTGCAAGACGGGCCGACAAAGTCGCCCATAAGCGTGACGTGCTATTGCCTAAATGGCTACCCATCGTCACAGAGTATTTAGCGGCACTCAATGCCGATGACAAAGGAAAGCAGCATGTTAATGACAACCCTATTTTTGCTTATTGCACTGTTTGGCTGTTTGACATTGGCGATCTTGACCAAGCCATCAGCCACGCATTCAAAGCTATCGAACTTGGGCAACCTATGGCGGGCAGCATTCGCCGCCAGTGGCCAGGGTTTATTGCTGACACTGTATTCGATTGGGCAACGCTGCAAGCAGAAAATGGCCACAGCATTGAGCCCTATTTTAGCCGTGTGTTTAAGCGCGTGGTTAACGATTGGAAACTGCCAGAGCCGGTTACCGCCAAGTTTTACAAGTTCGCGGGCTTGGCATTATTGCGCACCACTAATGGCGACGTTAAACCAACACAAGTGGGCGACATCGCCAGGTTACAACAGGCTGACGGCTTACTTGAAAAAGCGGCCTCTTTACACAGGCATGCGCAAGTTAAAACCGTTAGAAATCAGATTGAAATGCGGATTCGCGCACTAGAGGCCTATGGCTCACAAGAAAGCGGATCAAAGTAACGACTCCCAACCCTCCAGTGCGCTAGCCGAGTGTTTAACAGGTGACTGTTAATAACCACGTCGACGCTAACCGCACTGAACCCAATTAACGTGAAAGGCGAATGTGATGAGTTTTGGATTTGAGGCAGCAGCACAAGCAAGCATCGCTATCGATACTGATAGCGGTTGGCCTGCGCTCTCAACTGGCGAGTTTCGCCAGCATCGCCGTATACCTGAAACTTTCGAAGAAGCGGTGATCGCTGACTCACTCAATCGCAGTGTTGCCGAAGTGCAGCAACAGCTAACCCAGTTCATTATCTCCAATAGTGAAACTGACAAGGATGTCCCATTCGCCCTAGGTATTAACCTGGTTCCTGAATTCAGCGAGCAGCAAGTCAGCATTTATCGCGGGGCTGTTTATGCTCGTTCCCATGCCGATTTGCTGGGCTATTTTTCGGCTGTCGACCAAAAAGAGGCAGGCAACAACAAGGCGCAAGACCCAATGCAGCAAGATGCCATTTTAGCGCAATCAACTCGGTCTATTCGGCTGTTACTCGGTCTTGGCCGCGCAGGGGTGCATTCGCTATGACAACTAAAACGCAGCTGCAACAGCTAACCGAGTTCTTACTCGCTAGTCTTTCACCCATTGTTAAAGCTAACAATATCGACGCATGGCAAGAGCGTGGCACCTTGATCTTAAGCGGTGAAGACTTAGGCGCTAACAGCTACCAAGTCGCTAAATGGAAGCATAGCGCGGTGATTGCCATTGAAAAATTTCCCCACCGAAAAGTTAACCCCTACAGCCTACTGGCGATGGTCGCCGCTTATCTGATCGATAGCGGTTGGTCGCGTGATGAACCCCAACTCGCCGATCCGCAAATTGATATCGACGAAGAGAGCGCAGACACCACCACGGTATTGATTGAAGTTGAGCTGCTTGACGACATCGAGTTAGTGCCAGACGTGAACGGCCCTGTGCTATTTAACGGCGCAAGATACCGCGTAACTCAAGCCCCACTCTATATTGCTGAAACCGTCGACACGGTTGTCAGTGTTCAGGGGGATGCATGAGCCTAGTTATCACCCCCAACAAAAAACAGGCGCTCAGCGTTAAGCATCAGCTGACATTTCTGGCGATGCCAAGCAACAAAAGGGTGCGCGTATTAAAAACGCTAGGCCGACACGAACGTACATTAGCACGTAAACGCATTCGCCAGCAGACAACGGTAGATGGCCACAAGTTTGCCACTAGGGCTGATGGTCGCAAGGCCAAGATGCTTAAACGCATGGGCCGCACACTTGAGCCTTATGTAAAAAGTGCCAACCGATTAGAGCTGAAACATAAAGCTGCCCAAACAGGGCGAATTGCGGCCTTGCACCAAGAGGGGGGCATAGAATCAATGAGTGCCAGCAGAATGGCCCGCATTCATGGAAAACCAGACTACAACGAGCCAGCGACGCGCAGCCAAGCCAAGGCATTAATTGCTAATGGCTATAAGACCAAAAAGGCCAAGGGCAAGGGTTATCGCCGCGCCACCATTAGCGAGATCACTACCAACCTAAGCCAAGGTAAAGCAGGTTTTATCTTAAAAGTGCTGCGCGATAAACCCAGTAAAACCCGTTGGCCAATCCCAGTTAAAGCGCGGCCATTTTTAGGCGACAGCACTGATAACGTGCAGCGCGAATTAGTAAAAATCATTGACGATATCAACAGCAAGCGAGGCTAACCATGGCACTAGGTAAAGTACAAGTTAACAATTTGAATTTGGGGCAAGGTGATATTAACGCCATCGAATGCCATTTCTTGTTTGTCGGTCGCGCAGGTGACGCAGAAGAAGAAAGCCAACTGTTTAGCGTTAATGCACAGACTGATCTTGAAGATGCATTTGCTGATAGCGCCCTGCGCAAGCAAGTGATCGCCGCGCAGCTAAATGCAGGGCCAAACTGGACTGCCGCCGTTTACCCGCTCGCCGATGGTGAAGATGAACTAGAAGCGATTGATCGCGCCAACGAAGTGCAGAGTTTTGAAACGGTCGTGTTTTGTGACGTCACAACCGCAGCAACAGAAATCAGTGCCAAGCACGATCACCTATTTAGCTTACAAGCCAAGTTAGGCCGCTTTGTATCGGGCTTAGTGGCGTTGCCCGGTATCGATGAAGCAACCCAAACATGGGCAGCGTATGAAGCGGCAAGCGTCGCATTAGTTGATGGTTTAGCCAATCACTTAATCGTACCCGTGCCGCAGCTGCACGCTAATAACGTGGGCGTTCTCGCTGGTCGCTTAGCGAATAAAGCGGTAAGTATTGCTGATAGCCCAATGCGTGTGGCAACTGGCAGCGTAATGGGGTTAGGCACTGCACCGGTTGATAGTGCAGAAAAACCGCTAGAACTGGCAACGCTTAACACCTTAGCGAAAGCGCGCTTAAGTGTGCCGCAGTGGTACCCCGATTTTGAAGGTATTTATTGGGGCGATGGTTCAACCCTAGACGCCGCTGGCGGTGACTATCAATACATTGAAAACCTACGTGTTGTGCACAAAGCCAGCCGTGAAGTGCGCATTTTAGCAATTCACCGTATTGCTGACCGCCGCCTTAACTCGACGCCTAACAGCATTGAGCGAAACAAAGCTTACTTTATGAAGCCGCTGCGCAATATGAGCAAGAGCTACACCATTTTAGGTATTCAGTTCCCAGGTGATATCACACCGCCAAAAGATGGCGACATCACCATAGTGTGGCCCACCAACAAGAGCGTGGTGATCTACATGGTGGTGCGCCCATATAACAGCCCTAAAGAAATCACCGTTAACATCATGCTTGACCTAAGCAATTAACTTAAGTCGCAATAATTAGGAGCCGCCAACATGCGCTTATCTGGAATGAATTTTAACGTCAACTTGGGTGACATCATGGTCCAAGTTGACACTGCAACACTAACTATTAGCGACAACAGCGCTGTATCGCAAACCAGCGGTGTGCCAGATGGCGCAGTCGACGGTGACGTATCAGCAAATGGCGAGCTTAATGTGAACGCCAGCAACTTTAAACTGATCAGCACCGAGGCAAAGAAAGCAGGCTCTTGGCGTGGCCTGCCAGTTTTCGACATTATGTTTTACGGCAAAACATCGCAAGACGAGGTAAAAGTTGAAGCCTTTGGATGCCGCATTAAGTTGAGTGATATTTTGGATATCGACAAAAAAGGCGGCAGCGCCAGCATGTTCAAAATCCCGTTTGATGTCACCAGCCCTGATTTTGTCCATATCGACGGTGTGCCATATCTGCGCCCTGACGAAATTGAACATATCGTGCAATAGGAAGTGATAGCGAATGGATGACGCCGACAGAGCAGGCATTGAACAAGCACGGCTAGAAAATGCTTTTTTAGCCAAGCGAACCACGCTAACGCCGAGTCGGCCAAGCGCAACGGATTGCATTGATTGTGGCGACGAGATACCCGTAAAACGCCGCGAATACGTGCCAGGTGTTCAGCTATGCGTTGAGTGCCAAACGTTAAAAGAACGCCAGTAAGAGAGGCAGTAATGAAAAGTAGTCCAGTAAACACCAAGGTTAACTTTGGTTTTATTTCAGGTTTAGAGGGTGGCCCAACCCTAACTGGTTATGTGCCTGATCCTGACCACTCGAAGTCTGGCGTAACTATCGCTACTGGCTTTGATATTGGTCAGCGTTCGCCAGAAGACCTGAAAAAACTACTGCCACAATCATTGGTTAAGAAGCTGTCGATTTACTGCGGCTTGATTAAACAGCAGGCGGTTGCAGCGCTATCGATTGCACCGCTAGCCATTAGCAGCGATGAAGCCGATGTTATTGACCTGTGTGTAAAAAGCCAATTACTCGAACAGCTGCAGCATAGATACAACCGATCGTCAGACTTGCCGTTTTATCAACTGACAGAACAGCAGCAAACTGTGATTGCCTCGGTAGCATTTCAATATGGTGACCTAAGCAAGCGTTGCCCTAAGTTCTGGCGAGCGGTAACCGCACAGGACTGGGAACAAGTCAGCGTTGAGTTGCGCGATTTTGGCGACCGTTACACCAGTCGTCGTCATCGTGAAGCTAACTATTTAGAAATGGTGACCGCATGAACTTACTCAGCATATTAGGCAAAGTCGGCACATCGATACTGGCCGACGTGATCCCCGGTGGCGCTGCCATTTTAACTGCTGTGAATGCTTTTTTACCCGATGATAAAAAATTGGGGGACGCAGCAACAGGAACCGATATTCAGCATGCTGTTGCCAGTTTGCCTGCAGACGTGCAAGCACAGGTGTTAACCAAAGAGTTTGATGTCGAAATCACCGCCATTAAAGAGCATACCAATGTGATCCAAGCCTTGGGCGATGTCGATAAAACGGGTAATTCAACCAGACCGGCTATCGCCATGATGATGGCAAAAATTGTCGCGTTCTCTGTGATCGTGCTGGTCTCCATCTTAGCGGTTGCCGTGTACAACAGTGACAACGAAACCGTGATAGCACTGGGTGACAACTGGCCGCTAATTGTCGCCATATTGGGCACACCAACCGCATTACTGCGCTCATATTTCGGTATGCGCACCAAAGAAAAACAGCAGAAGTATCAAGCGGTATCTAACACACCACCGCAATCAGTGCTGTCGGGCATGCTTAACCTAATAGGTAATCGAAAATGACAGAAATCGCCACTTGGCTAATGGTCGCCATCGCCTTTATCAGTTTAGTGCTTACCGTGTTAGTGCCGTTATTGGTGAGCCTGTTTAACGCCCACAAGGTAACAGCCAAAGAGCTAAGCAAGCATCAAACCCATGTAGCTGAAACCTATGCCACCAAAGATGATGTAAAGGACTTGGGCGACCGCATGGAGCGCAGCATGAATCAAGGTTTTGACCAAATCAAAGAACTAATTAACAACAACAGGAATGCAGCATGAAAAAGAATATCGCACTACTTATCGCAGGTACATCTATCGGTTTCACCATGACAACCGAAGATTACAACGGCTACCTGAACGAGATCATGCCAGACAACAAGGTCGCGCCAGCACATAACCTGGTGATGCGCACGGTTGAAGCTGATAGCAAAGAAGCATTGCGCGGCATCTTAGATACATCTCCGGGCGCATCGATGCAGATTGCTGGCTTATTAACGCAGGAATTCGCGCCGTCGATTGAAATCAGCGTAAAAAAATAACGGCACTGGTTGCCGCAATTGAGGGCAATCAGTTAGACCAAATGCTAACACTACGGCGGCATTGGTTACCGAATGAAGATGACAGCGAACTGTCAATGGCACGCGCAATGTGGTTGCACAAAAACCACTTTGAGTCATTAGAAGCTATCACCGCTAACGGCGTAAACCGCGCTTTTAGCGGTAAATGATAAGTGAGGCGTAATGAGCTTACCTGCACCGTTAATGTTCACCGTTGGACTTGTAGACCAAATTACTAAGCCGATCGCCAAGATCAGCAAGCAATTTAATGGTCTTGCGTCTAACTACCAAGCCGGAACCATGCAAATGGCCTCTGGCATTGGTGGCATTGCGGCCAGTGGTTATGCGTTGCAAAACGCGCTGATGCCAGCCATTGAAATGGATCGCGTGCTGGGTGAGGTGAAATCACTCGGTGTGCGCGACTCAGCTTTAAAACAGCTGACAGATACCTCTTACGAATACGCGCTTAAGTATGGCAAGTCGGCAACCGAGTTTGTTAGCTCAAGCTACGATATTCAATCAGCTATTGCAGGGTTAAGTGATGCTGATCTGTCGCAGTTCACGTTATCGAGTAACGTACTCGCCGCAGCAACTAAAGCCGACGCTGCCACTATTACCAATTACATGGGGACCATGTATGGCATCTTTAAAAATCAAGCCAATGACATGGGTAAGGGCGCGTGGGTAGAGCAAGTCACAGGCATGACCGCCACCGCAGTGCAAGCCTTTAAAACTAAGGGTTCTGAAATGTCGAGCGCCTTTACCAGTATTGGTGCACAAGCAACCAGTGCTGGGATTGCCATGAGTGAACAGATGGCAATTTTAGGCACCTTGCAATCAACCATGTCTGGCAGCGAGGCGGGTACTAAATATAAGGCGTTTTTAGCAGGGGTAGGTAAAGCGCAAGACGCGCTAAACCTAAGCTTTACCGACTCACACGGTGCCATGCTGCCAATGGTTGACATTCTTAACCAAATTAAAGGTAAGTACGGCGACACGTTAGATGTGGCTGAGGGCGATGCACTCGCTAAAGCGTTTGGTTCTCAAGAGGCGGTCGCAACAGTCAAACTACTCATGGCTGATATTGATGGCTTAGGTGCATCCATTGACACATTAGGCAAGGTCAAAGGCATGACCAAGGCCGAAGAGATGGCCGCCGCCATGACCGATCAAAGCGAACGTCTAAGCCAAAGTTGGTATGTGATCCGCGCCGCCTTCGGTAGCGCTGTATTGCCCGCCTTTAATCAATTTGTTGGCTGGATTGCTGACATGGGCAAAGATGTGCTGTGGTTTACTCAAAAATTTCCTAATCTAACGCGAGTGATGGGGTATGCCGCCATTGCCATTCTCGGCCTTGTCGCGGCAGGCGGTGCATTCACCGTGATGATGGGAATGGGTAAAATGGCAATGACAGCTTATGGTGTTGGCGCTATGGCGTGGGCTGGTATTAATGCCATGCTCACATCTGGCCTAGCATCGCTGCGCGCTGTTATGTTGGCGGTCAATATAGCCATGTATGCCAACCCGATTGGGATGATCGTGGGTGCAGTTGTGTTAGCCATCGCAGCAGTGGGCGCACTGGTTTACTACTGGGACGACTTAGTTGCGACCATAAGCAACTGGGAATGGGTTCAAAGCTTGGTGAGTGTATTTAGCAACGCATGGCAATCACTCAAAGGCATGTTTATTGATTACCTAAATTGGTATATCGACAAGTTGAACTATATCCCAGGTGTAGAAATCGATTTAATACCAACTATGGGGGATGTTGACAAAGCAGAGCTCGCGGCAGCGATGCCTGATGTATTGAAAAATCACAACGCTCAATCAGTACCGAAATGGATGCAGCAACAACCAGTGGCGAACGACGCAGTTAGCTACATCTATTCAAATGAGCCTGCTAATTCCAGTTACGTTAAACAATCAATCGATATGCAGCGCAATATGCCTGCGCCGTATCAACCAGAAGCCGTAACCCAGCAACAGCACTTGCAGCTGGTAAAGCCAGCGACTTATGTTCCTGAGCCGATAAGACAATCAATCGATATGCAGCGCAATATGCCTGCGCCGTATCAGCCAGAAGCCGTAACCCAGCAGCAGCACTTGCAGTTGGTAAAGCCAGCGCCTTATGTTCCTGAGCCGATAAGGCAATCAATCGATATGCAGCGCAACATGCCAGCGCCGTATCCGCCAGAAGCCTTAGCTCAACAGATCAACGTTAAGCCTCTTCATAATGTCAAGTTGGGACAGATGATAAAGCCGAATGTTGATAAAAGCCTAAGCGCTGCCGCGCAGTCACAACGCACATCAACAGCGGAACAAACAAAACAAATTAACTTTGGTGATGTGATTATTCATAACCCACCACAAAACTTTAGTTTGGCCGAAATTGCAGATCAGCAGGAGATGATGACGGGATGACAACGGAAAAATATAGCGATCTGTTAATCGTTGGCGGTGCACTGTCCCTTGATGTGGGTGATCAGCCTCATTTGACCAATACGCGAGCCAGTATTGCTCAAGACGTTAAGCACATGCTGATGGAGTCTGGATTAGTGACTAAGTTGTTGGCTCAGCGCAGCATACCATTGCGCGCCGATGTCTATACAGAAATGGAGTTGTTGATCGAAACCGACACTCGCTTAGTGCCAGGCACTATCAAACTCGATACCAGTAACCCAGCGTATATAACCATTAATGCAATAACGTTTGAGTTTGGACTCATAAATACAGAGGTAGATTATGCCGCGCCCACAAGTTGATTTTGAAAAAGTGTTAGAAAATGAAGGGGTGCCGACGACTAAAGAAGGGGTGGCGGCATTGCTTGATGCCGATGTTGTCGCTGCAAATTCGATAATCAGTAATGACAGTGCCATGAGTCCGTTTTGGCGGCTGTTTTCTGCGTGTGTGGTGACGCCAGTGTTGTGGCTGATCAAAACGCTGTTGGCAAATCATGTGTTGCCCGCGATGTTCGCCGCTACGGCGACTGAATTTTATTTAGAGTTAAAAGCATGGGATGTGGGTTTAGAGCGAAAGCCAGCAGTTAAAACACAGGGCAATATCGGTTTTACTAAAACCGATATCAATTCAGATGTTGTCGTTGAGGCTGGGACAGTCGTACAAACAGATAAAAGCCTAGGGGCAATTTATCGGCTTTTAGTGTTAGCCGATACCATCATTCCTGCAGGAACGCTTAGCGCTAAGGTGTTATGTGAGGCTGATGTAGCTGGCGCAGGACATAACCTAGGGGCTGGATACTATCATGTGCTGCCAATCGCAATAACGGGCATTGATTCGGTCACTAACGTCGGTGAATGGATTACGCAAACTGGCGCAGACAAAGAGACAGACGACGAGCTGGCGCTGCGTATTCGCGACCAATTTAGCAGCGTAGGCAATTATCATATTGACGCTGTGTATCGCGCAGCGATCTCAAGTTTTGCAGGTATTCGCAGTGATTGGCTTTATTTTGAGCACGAAGCGCCACGGGGCCCTGGTACTGCAAATTGCCATGTGATGATGGGCGTTGGCGAAACACCGCAATCAATGATTGATGATATAAATAATTACATTAGCACCCAAGGTAATCATGGCCATGGGGATGATCTTCGCGCCATGGCAATTGCTGCCGCGCCAGTAGATCTTTCCCTCGAATTTTGGCATGCCGCCAACTTGAGTGTCGATGAGATAGCGACATTGCAGGGGGAAATAGAGTCGCGCGTTCGCGCTGCATTTCGTGAATCGGATATGCATAGTCTGTTAACCCGCACTAAGCCACAGAGCGTATTTGCCTTTTCAGTGCTGAATGGCGAGCTGCATAGAGATCTGCCGAACCTCAAGAGTGTGCGTTGGGCTAATAACGATATTGTGATTGGCCTTGAACTGCCACGAATTAACAGCCTGATCATCACTAACCGCGGGGTGGCTTGATGACCAATGACCAAGAAACGAGCAACAGCCCGACGTTACCAAAGTTAACGCTGCCGTGGTGGATGGATGGCGAAACATTATCAACTACCGACGAACCACAAGAGCCGGCGATGTTGGGGAATGGCATGCAGTCGTTCTGGCAACGTATGCGTAGCTGGTTTGTTTGGCCGTTAACGCAGAAAGACCCTTTAACGTGCTCTGTTGATATGTTGTCGCTACTTGCGTGGGAGCGTCGAATTACTCAATTTAGGGACGAGCCTTTGTGGCTGTATCGCAAGCGTGTAGCTTATGCCTTTATCAATGCCAAAGACGCAGGCAGCACCCAAGGGTTTATTAATATTATGAGCCGCCTTGGTGTGCCCGTTCTCAGTATTGATGAACGCCAAGTGAATAGAGATTGGGACATTATTTCTATTGAGCTAGACGACACCAAAGTCGCTAGCGCCGCACTGCTTGGCACCATTATTCAAGATTATGGCCGCACTTGCCGCCGCTATGAGTTTGTTGCCAATAAAGCAAGCTCGCTTTATTTGGCAGTAACAGAATGTAATAACGATTATCAAACATTAATCGCGAGGGCCAATTAATGGCACGACTAACCACCACAGGCCAAAGCCTGATCGCTGCCGCCGTGGGTAGCGGCCCGAAACTCAATATCACCAAGTTTGTGTTTGCTAATATACCAGAGCTTGACCACACAGACCCCGAACCAGCCGATGAGCCGATGCCTGCGCCTGAAAATGTGGTGTTTGAGCGAGCGCCAACCAAGGCGGGGATCATCGATGAAAACCGAGTTACATACAGTCAGATGATGCTGACTGATGTGGGGGATTTTGAGTTTAATTGGATTGGCTTAGTGTATACAGACCCCGATGATGGTGATCAATTGGTGATGTTTGCCTATGTGCCGCTGACCCAAAAGCTTAAAACCCAAGGCCAAACTGCGGGTAACGTATTAACACGCAACATGGTGATAGAGCACTTAGGCATAGCGAACGCCACCCCCGTGGTGGTATCGGCTGAAAGCTGGATGTTTGATTTTTCAACCGATATGAGTGCGTTAAATCAGAGGGTGACATTACTCGAGGAGCGAACTCGTCACCTGTTGTCATTAAACCCCGATGCCTATACCTGCACCGGCTTGGCAAAACTCGAAATAGTGGTTTTTGACTCAGGGGAAAGCAACACAGTGCTCATTGATTCTGACAAGCTCAAAGTGGGTGACTTAGTTGAAGTTCAGAAGATGAATAAGTTAGGGCGTATCGATATTAATGGCACTAAGGCCATCGAGTTACCGGACGGAACCGCAGATATCAAAAATTGGTTGCCCGCAGGTAAGTGTGGGGTTATGTGCTTTGAATGTGTCGCACCAGGTCGAATTAAATATAAAGGTGGTTACTAATGGGCGATTTAAGTCAGTTAGGCGGTGGCGGTCGCGCAAATTATATTAACAGTCTGGGATTGTTTTTTTCAACTGCTCCAATTGTGACAACAGAAGATGGTGCGGTATGGTTAAAAACAGGAGTCGTTGAAACTGATATAGCAAGTTATCCAGACGCTACGATTAGTAAGTATGTTAAGACTTTTGAATATAACTTGGTTTTAAGTAACTTAAAAATGGCCGTACGCTTGGACGGTATGATTTGGGGGGTTCTTAGCTCATCAATGAATATCATCAGAGAGTACGATGCCATCACATTAGTTGCGACAGGACGGACCATAAATACGACATATGGAATTACTCGGTTGGGATGTTCGCAAGAAGGGCAAGCCACTGGTTATATCGCGGCACTTATATCAGCCACAAATGACCCTGTTAAAACATATGACACTGTCACATTAAGCGAAGTAGATAGCTATAACTACCCAAATCGAGCAGGAGCGGCAAGTTTAATTGCTGTTGATAGTAACTCGACTAAAGCGTGGTTCACGTACTCTGGGAAAATGTTCCTAGATGGCGTTGAATATTATGGTCACCCTACCAGTGATATCTCCTTTTTTTACGAGGAAGGAGGGAAAATGTATATCGCGTCTAGGGAGCAAGGCACATCGGGACAATTAAATAGATACCGTTTGCAAGCTTTCTCCATTGATAGGGCAAATAGAATATTCATACTAGAAGAAACGTACTCTTTACCTTCTGCCCGAACATCTGTTGGTAATTCCAATTACCTTTATCAGCATGAATTCACGACAACTAGCACAGTAAGTGAGGTGATTGATGTTGTGGGTTTTGCGGTTAATCAAAGGCTTTATAATACTGATAACGGTTATGGTGCGATTGCTACGGCTCACGAAGGTCTCAACTATTATGTGAGGATTAAGTAATGACTTTACTATTCCAAAATCAAACAGAATCAAAAGAAAAAACAGCAATAGATATTCTTATAACCTCAGTCACTGGCGCTTTGATGCACTCAAGAGATTTTACCAAAATCACCTGTTATGAGCTGACGAATTTAACTATTTCGGGCACCGTGGCTGTGCCGGATAGAGCGTTTTCGATGCCTATTCGTCGCAGTGATGGAAAACTAACCCTGTTCGGTGTCAGCGTAGTAGACGGTAAGTTTGAAGCCAGGCTGAACTTCCCCACTTCAGGGCAATACAGATATACCGATGAAGAAGCCAATATCGATTTGCCACCCAATACCTTTACTATTTTGCCTGTAAAAATTGATGTGCTGCGGAAGGTCGCTTAGGAGCCAATGACATGAGCCAAATTGCGTTAGATGGTGAACTCATCAATTTGAAAAGCTGCAAGGTTGAGCTATCGATGCAACTGGCTGATTTGGACATGTCAGGGCAAACATCAAGTACGGCAAGCAGCGAACAGGGAGACAAGGCCAAAGAGCTTAAAGTAACTGGCTTGATCCCATTTACAGACAGAGCTCAATTATCGCGTTTGTTTGAATTAGCCCTCGCCAAAGATGAGGCTGGTAATCGAGTTATTAGGCGTATTGGCTCAGACTTAGCCCGCACAGTAAAAATAAGACAGGTGAGGTTTTTTGGTCAGATAACAGCACCTGAGCACTCAACATTGATGGCGTGGAATGTCAGCTTTAACTTGCGTGAGTATTTGAGTATTCCAGAAGTTGCCGAGCAGCGCCAAGTACAAACTGCCGCCGCTGTTGGGCAGAGTACAGAGCAAACCGCTAGCGTTATCCCTACAGCCGCTATCGCTAAAGCTCCTCCGCAAGTGGAAGTGTCATCAATGGAGAAATTTTTAACGGGTATCGACAATATTATCGGTGAACCAGCATGAAACTAACCAAACGTTTAACGGTTGGCACGGACATATTAGCAACAACCAATCACCGTGTTGTGCTGGAGTTATCATCGGCTGGCCGAGGCGCATTTGAAGTGCAAGGCGAGGTAAAACGCGGTCAAATTGCTGCATTTGATATTGGTTATAATAACCAGCTAAAACGCTATTTTAGTGGTTATGTCACTAAGGTTACTCCGAGCAGTATGGGCATGAACCGCATCGTGATCCGCGAGCTGTCGAGTATATTGGCAGAGCGTTGGCCGATAAACATTAGACACGCTACCTTTCGCCAGGTGATCAAACAACTAGCCATCGATACCGGCTTAAGTTTTGTGCTCCCAGATAATGCTAATTATCTCGATGTTAAAGTGCCTAACTTCACTAGCCAAGGAACAGGCTATCAGTTATTGGCAAGCCTTGGCGCAGCATTTAGCATTAAAGATTGCGTATGGTACCAACAAGTCGATGGCCAAATCTTTATTGGCAGCTATCAAGATAGCCGTTGGCCGTCAAAACCGTTAGAGATTGACCAAAGTTTCAGCCAAAAGCAGTTTGGTAACAGTTGGCAACTCGTGGCGATGCCAGCCATGCGCCCAGGTGCAATAGTGAATGGTAACCGAGTGAAACAAGTCGAATTGGCTGGTGACACCATGACATTAACGTGGGTTGCCACCACCGCCGACGAACAAAGCGAAAAGCGTCGTATCACCAACATATTCCCTGAATTGTCAGCCGCCTATCATTTGCCAGTGTGGGGCAAAGTAACAGCTTTACCAGAACTGCCAGCTGAAGACGGAGAACGCGCAAGTAATCCTTTCTATCCACGTTACGCCGTTGATGTGCAGCTGCTAGACGAAGACGGTAACGAAACTGAATCACCCGCATTAGAAGCCGTACCATTACCACTACCAGGTGCAGGCCATTTAGCTGGCAGGTTAGAACCTCCCTCGATTGGCGCCATTGTTGAAATCGGCTTTGCGTACGGCAGACCCGACAAACCCTTTGTGCGTTGTGTACTCCCGTTCGGCTGGGATTTGCCAGCAATCAAAGAGGGCGAAACACGCACTCAAGTGCGCGAAGGGGTTTATCAACACATTGATGAGCAGGGCAACACAGCAAGAGTTACAGATAAAGACGATTCAATTGAATGCCTGAACCAGCGCATTAAAGTGTTGGAAGACCAATTAACAGAAGTGTTAGGCAAAATGACCATACTCATTACTAAAGACCTAAGCATAAAAGCCAAAAACATCACCGAAGATGCTGACACCATCAAACTAAACGGTGGGTCAGCAGTGGTGACTTGCGCCCACATATGCCACTTCACTGGTGGACCACATGGTGATGGTTCATCAACCGTAACCGCAGGCAAATAACATGGCATTAAGCAAAGCATCATTAAAAAGTAAGATAGTCGCCAACCTACAAGCGCAAGGATTCACTACCACAGGGCAACACGCTTACGCCGCAAAGATGGCCGAAGCCATAGCCAACGCCGTCATAGACGAGATAACCAGCAATGGCCAAGTCGTTGTAACAAGCGGTAGTTCGTCCGGTACGTATAAGATCACTTAACCCAAGCATAAACAACCAAGCCCAGCCCAAGCGCTGGGTTTTTTATTAACTGCAGTATAGCCAAATCTATCTTTACTCGATAAGCCAACTTAAGCCACCAAATAACTCACACGAGTTTCAACCACGTAAATCAGCCTCACACAGAATCCGCGCCACGAAAACCGCACTCTTCCTCACCCTCCTGCGCGCTTTATACCTTAATTTTTTTTCAGTTTTAGATTATTGCAGTTCATAGGCGCAACCAGCGCCACGTCTAGGGCTTTTGTGAGATCGAAGATCTGAAAAGATCGAAGTTTTTTTCAGTGTTTTACAGTTCCATAAAGGAGCTGTGAGAGCATACGGAACCACCAAAGCCGCATGATTGCTGGGTTTTGTCTCGTTTACGTGAGGTTTTCATGCGCTGCGTAGTAATTATGGGTAATGATCGAAATGATTTAAAACAGTGAGTTACGCCAAAATAAAACTGAAATGAAATTTAAATGATTTACTTGCGAAACAACAAAGCGACAAGTGACTAGTTGTGGTCAAAAATCTTAGTTGTGTGGGCAAATTGTGGACATAGGTATCAAAATTAAGGTTAAGTAATTACTTAATTAGGTTGTGTTCGTCAGATACAAAAAAGCCGCTAAACCCGTCTGGTAGGGGTTTAGCGGCCTTTTGAAGGTTATTGCTAACCTTGGTTTTGTTGGTGGAGGCGGCGGGGCTCGAACCCGCGTCCAAAAAGCCTACATCCTCGGCGCTACATGCTTAGTCTCTCTTTTGGTTAACCAAGTACACTCCGAAAGACAGGATTGCAATTGGCGAGTTCAGTACTGTTTCGCGGTTCACCCCTGAACGTGGTTCCCTCGCTATCAAATGTAAAGGTGACCATCTTATTACTCTGCCCATTTGAGAAACGTGAGCAAGATGGCTAGCTAGCCTAAGCTGCTAGAGCGTAGTTATCGTCGTTTGCAACTATAACTGTGCGGCTTTTTACGAGGCCAACCGCCCCTCGGCATGCTCCTAGGGTTTCGTGAATCTTGTCGAATCCAGAATCGCCCCCAGTACAATGTGATTGTAACTCGTGAAATCCTTTAACACCAAGGATAAATCATGTTGTTACAATTGATTGTTCGTTATCCGACCATTTTACCTATTTAAACAGCAAGTTTATGTCTATTACTGTTGAACGGCTTTCTTCATGGTACGAGATTTTTCAATCTTCCACTCGCGCTCTTTGGTATCGTCGCGCTTATCGTGTTCTTTCTTACCTTTACCCAAACCGATCTCAATTTTAACCCAAGCGCCTTTGCGCCAGTACATTGAGATGGGCACAATAGAGTAACCTTGACGGTCGACCAAGCCTTGCAGCTTGTCGAGCTCTTTGCGATTAAGCAGCAGCTTTCTGTCGCGCATAGGGTCACACACTACATGGGTCGATGCGGTGTTGAGCGGTGTGATAGTACAACCAAATAGATAAGCTTCACCGTTACGCAAGAACACATAGCTCTCAGACAGGTTAACTTTACCGACTCGGATCGATTTCACTTCCCATCCCATGAGGGATAACCCAGCTTCGAATTTATCTTCAAATTTATAATCGAAGGTGGCACGTTTATTACGCGCTATCGTCGCTGGTGGGTTCTTTGATTTTTTTGCATTTTTCTTAGCCATAGGCGAGCTATTATACGCGCGGTTAACCAATTTGGAATTGGCTAGCGACATTATTTCGCTTTTTTGTGGCGTTTAGTTGTCGATTTGATGCTTTTTTATTCATGGTTGAGGTTCGGGGCTTAAAGGTGACCCGTTGGGTTGGGCATGTTAAAATCCCTCAATAGAGTCTTAGATTATTCTCACAGCGATTTAGGTTAAACAAACAGATGCCACAAATATCACGCAGTGTGTTAGTTCGTTTTAGTGCGATGCAAATGTATGAACTTGTTAATGATGTCGAGTCTTATAAAGAATTCTTACCCGGTTGTGTCGGTGGCAAAGTGCTTGAGTTTGATGGCAAGACCATGCTGGCTTCTGTGGATGTATCCAAAGCGGGCATTAGCAAAACATTTACCACTCGTAATCAGGTTGTTCCAGGAAAGTGTATTGAGCTTGAGCTTGAAAATGGTCCCTTTAAACATCTCCATGGGCGATGGATATTTACGGAGTTGACCGAAGATGCCTGTAAAGTTGATTTTGAACTTAACTTTGAGTTTTCAAGTGCTTTAGTCGAAATGGCCTTTGGAAAGGTGTTTAAAGAGTTGATGTCTTCTATGGTATCGGCATTTACTAGCCGCGCAAAAGTTATCTATCAATCTTAGTTTGTGTAGGGAAGCGATATCGTCATGATTGAACAAGAACATTTTACCGTTGAAGTGATTTATGCTTTGCCTACTCAGCAAAAACGAATTTCGGTAACGGTTGAACCAGGGACGACCTGTATTGAAGCGGTGAAGCAAAGTGAGATGAATCGTTTTTTCCCTGAGATCGATCTGGATAATATTAAACTTGGCATTTTTAGTCGTGCAGTAAAGCATGATGAGGTGTTACAACCAGGTCAAAGGGTTGAGATTTATCGTCCGTTAATTGCCGATCCTAAAGATGTTCGTCGTAAACGGGCTGAAAAGGCCAAAGATGAAGGACGTGCCAATAAAACTACGGGTGGTCGAGTAAGTTAATCTTAATACTCTTTACATTGTCATGGGAACGACCGTAGCGAGCTTAAAACCTAGAGCTTGATTAATCAGTTCTGAGTGTTGAAAATTTTGATAATAAAAAGGCTGAAGTTTACACTTCAGCCTTTTTATTTGTTTTTTATTGAGTTATTCGAACTCTTGTGTCTTTTTCTCTTCAACCAGTGGCTTAGTATCCGGACGTACCTCTGGATTGAGCGGGACTACGTCACCTTTCTCATTCGCTATGGTACCTAGTTCTGGCAAACTACTTTGGTCGAGTGGGGTGTTAAATTCTGCTGATAGTTCGTAGTCACCATCCACTTTAGTCAGCTTATCACTATTAAAGTGCAGGATTAGCTCTTTGTGAATAATGCTAGCATCGCGGCCACTTTTATAGTGATAGATATAGTACCAAGTATTGTCGGCAAAACTGTCTCGTAATACAGGACGGCCTAAGATGTATTCGACCTGTTCTTTGGTCATTTCAACGCGGAGTTTTTCAACTTGCTGCGTTTCCATGTAGTTGCCTTGTGGTATATCAGGCTTGTAAATAAGCCAATCAAAAACACTACAAGCACTAAGTGAAAGCGAAAGCGCAGCCGCGCCTAATAGAGTAATACTATGTTTTTTTATGCTCATTGAATGCGCTACTTCCCTAAAAATCTGTCGGCCATAATACCCAAGCGATCCCTATGCTGACAAGCGCTATCGTGATTTTATCGGCAGAGCCGTGCGTTAATCGCAATATAGAGGGCAAAAAGATAAATGGTGGTTGAATTGATATTGTGCGTATTGAGACAGGGAAAAAGCAAAGAAGGTTCCATCAGGTAAATGATTAATCGGTAGTGATTTATACAGATATATCACTTTAGTTCAAAATAATGATGACTAATTGATTGTATGTATTTGCAATTTTAAAATTTGTGATAAGTTAGTGTCGAAACATTATGCTAAGCATATCTATGCGATTAGCTTATGTATCCTATATATGGTTTATAGGATGCTCTTAATGAACCTAAAAAGGAATTTTCGCGGGGACTGTGTTGATAATTATTAGGTATGATCTGTTATGAGTAAAGCAAGTGGCTTAGGTTGCTTAGTTTGTGTCGGGACTGGTCTTAATTTAGCAGGCCAAATTAGTGTTATTAGTAAGAGTTATATCGAGCATGCTGATGTCGTGTTTTCACTGGTTCCCGATGGTTTTGCGCTCAGTTGGCTTAAAAAGCTCAATGGCGATGTGCGTTCTTTGCAGTGTTATTACGCTCAGCCTGGTGAGATTAAAAATCGCCGTGACACTTATGAACAGATGGTTGAAGCCATTTTGAAAGAGGTGCGAGCGAATAAAAAAGTCGTTTGCGCGTTGTATGGTCATCCTGGGGTGTTTGCTTGTGTATCTCATTTTGCTATTAGGCGTGCACAAAATGAGGGCTATAGCGCTAAGATGGAACCTGGTATCTCTGCTGAAGCTTGTCTTTGGGCTGATGTGGGGATCGACCCTGGTAACTCGGGCCATCAGAGCTTTGAGGCAAGCCAGTTTATGTTCTATAGCCATACGCCCGATCCAACCACTCATTTATTACTGTGGCAAATCGGGATTGCAGGGGAGCATACCTTAACCGAATTTCACACCAATTCAGACCGATTACAGGTGTTAGTTGAACTGCTCAATCAGTGGTATCCCCTTGATCATGAAATAATCCTTTATGAAGCGCCTAACCTGCCGATACAGTCACCGCGGATAGATAGATTACCCTTAAAGGAACTTCCGTTTGCTAACTTGTCAGCCATTACCACCTTGCTTATTCCACCGTCAAAACCATTGATGGTAAATCGTGATGTTTTAGCAAAGCTTGGGATAACCGAAGCTGATTTAGGATGATCTGGTATAAATCGGCAGTGATTGCTATCAACAGTGGTCAGAGTGTTGTAATACAACTAGAGTTAAACCATAAAAATGGAGAATGATATGTCTAAATTAAGTGATTTTTTTGAAAAGTTAGGATCTGATGCGGTATTAATGGAAGCGTATAAACAAGATCCAGAAGGTGTAATGAAAGCCAATGGACTTAATGAACAAGAGATCCAGGCGGTGATGTCTGGTGATATGGATAAACTAAAGTTATTGTCTGGTGATACGACTGATGCCAAAGCGTATCTGCTTATTACTAATCCAAACGACAGTAAATAATAACTTATCTATTAACATGCATTATTTCAGAACGGTCATTTGTGGTTTATTGCTAGCATTCGTTAGTGGTGCCGTTATGGCTGCTGAAACCGATTTTGAATCAATTCTCGATGAGCTAAAAGCTTCCTTAATTGCAGAGCCATCAAAATCCTCTGAATTAATACAATATTTGCAAGAAAATGTTGGAGATTTAACAAGAGATCAGCAGGCAAGATTTCTTACTTTAAAAAGTAATAAAGAGTTATTTAACGGTATGTATGATAAGGCTTATCGTTTGCTCGTGGAGGCGGAGGAGTTGAGCCACTCTCCCAGCCTGCTTAACTCTATCTACCTATATCAAGCGACATCTTTGATAGCGCTTAAAAATTATCAAGGTGCGCTAGAAGCCATGTCTAAGAATTTGAGCCGAATAGAGGAGATCGATGATGTTACCATCAAGATGACCTCATATTTAAGGCTGGCTAATCTATATCTTGATCTTGAAGTGTTTGATGAAGTTAAACGTTATGCTTCTCTCTCATTAGAGTTTAGTCGAGGCGTATCAACTAAAGAGCAGTGCTATGCCAAAATATTATTGGCGGCTTCGTCGCTCAAGTTAGCTCATTACCAGCAAGCCGAGCAAGAGTTTGAAACAACCAAGTCATATTGTTCAGAACACAATATTCCACTTATCGTTGCTATGTCTGATAAGGGGATGGGGGATTCGGCTCTTAAGCTAGGGAAATTTGATATTGCCAAGAATTATCTCTTGTCAGCACTCGCTCAATATCAACAGTTTCAATTTCAACTCGAGCTTAACGACGTAAATTCTTTGCTCGCCGAAACCTACTTATCTCTATCCGATCTGGATAGTGCCATCAATTATGCGCAAATGGTGATATCTCTGCCAAATGACCCAAGTAATTTAGAAGCCAAGATGCGGGCAACAAAAGTCATGTCTGTTGCGTTTGAAAAGCGTCAAAATTTTAAACAAGCCTATGATTATTTAGCTGACTATATAAAAATAAGTGATAGCTTAATTGATGAAACCAAAGCGAAGGCTTATGCCTACCAGATGGCGAAATTTGAGAATGCCGAAAAGACCCGTGAGATTAAGATGCTTAATCAAGATAGGGCGTTATATACCGCTCAACAAAAAGTGGTAGAGCTAGAGCGCTATAATGAGAGTTTAGCCTTAATGATTTTGCTTGGATGCTCAGTCGGTTTTGTTATTTTTGGGATGACAATGTTCATTCAGCAGCGTAAGTATAAGCGGATCTCTCAGTTGGATCAGCTGACAGGCATTCTTAATCGCGGTACAGGCCAAGATTTTGCCGAAAACTTGTTTATTGACGTGCTCGCACACCGAGGTGTGTTTAGCGTTATCATGTTTGATCTCGACCATTTTAAAGTCATTAATGATACTTTGGGCCATAGTGCTGGAGATTGGGCTTTAAAACGGGTTGTTGAAGCCGTCACCCCATTATTGAGGAGCCGAGATCTATTTGTTCGTATGGGCGGTGAGGAGTTTTGTATATTTTTGCCAAATACGACTGCAGAAGATGCACTTCACTTAGCTGAGGAATGTCGCGTTACCATCGATAATATACCGACAAAGCCCCATTATAGTGAGCTTCATATTACAGCGAGTTTTGGTGTGTGTACGAGTATGGAAAATGATCTTAGTTTAGACCCCATGATGAAACGTGCCGATATCGCTATGTATCAGGCTAAACACAGTGGTCGTAATCGCGTGGTAGAGTATCAAGCTGACATGGTGATTAGTGCTGCTTCTTAGCCTTTGATTCCTGAAGGCTTGATTGGCATTTTGTTTTTCAAGCCGATGTTTGTTATTGCTGTTTCACAACTCCTTTTATTCATTTTAACTCGCGATGAATCTGCCATCCTGGTGTTATACCAATCAATATAAAGATGTGGTTGCTAAGCGGTGATTTAGCGCTAAGGGTTTGTGCTGATAAGGCAAGGTCGCTCCTCGGCTCTAGCATCCTAGGTAATCGCTCTATGTGTTACCCTAGCTCTTAAATCCCTTCAGTCGCGCTTCGTCCTACCTTCTATATCCATAGAGTCGTGCATTAAAGACATTCACAACACCAGACCTCCAGGATTAAGGGAATATCTTAAGTCTGTCGAGAACATGCAAGGCCTCGTTGTTTGCAACGAGCGAAGCGCATACTTGCTCTAGGGGCAAACTCGTTAACACGGCATCAAAAGTGCTAAAATTCACCTGTTAGGCGTGTTTTGTTTGGCCACTACCGTTACCTTTCTACTTTTGTATTGAATGACCTCATAAGGAATTCGTCTTTAATTCGTCTTTAATTAGTCGGCAAAAAATGCACTGAGTAGAAGGCCTTCTTATAATGATTGATATCAGAAGGTCTTCAGCTTCAATAATTATCTATAAAAGTTGTTTTTTTCTAATTATTTTTATCCTTAACCAATGTTTTTTGTGATGTTGATCGACAAACGTTACCGTTATGTTGCACCGATATTGTGCAGCTAGTAACTACCTTGACGTCAACGTTAAAATAAAACACCTGTTTGATTTTTGCTCTGTTTGTTTATTTCTCATGACATTGATTTCACTAGTTTTATACCGCTTTCCTTCAGCGTTAATCAAAACGGATGTCAATTTTATTTGTATGAACTCAATACGAATTTGTTGTAAACATTATTGTACGTCACGTATTTTAATTACGTAATGATTTACAACTGTTGGTTGTTGGTAAATTTGTCTGACAACTTGTTAGTGGTGAGGTTGAAGGTATTGTTGGTGTTTTAAAATATGGTTATTTAATAATGGTTTGGGTTAGGTTTTTATGTTTGGTAAGACCAATTCATTATTCAGTTAATTTGTTTTTTATCTATTTTCTGGTTTGGCCGAACTGTTGCAAATACAACCTTTTGTTAGTAGGTTTTGTTCAAAACATACATTTGAAAGTACATTTGATGGTTTTTTAATAATGTATTTACATAGCTGGCGTTCAACGTGGTTTATTGGCAAATAGCCCCGGAGTCAAAACCAAATGATTGCCAAGTTATGGTTTTAATCGAAGAGCTTCTAGCAAATGTTTGTGTACCAAATGTCTGTTTACCAAATGTCTGTGCGCATAGACAGCTGGCACTAATTAAATACATCTATTTTAACGTTATGCACTTGGGAGATATCAGGATGACTGAACCAGTATTAAATAAAGACTTAACCGAGGCATCCATTCACCTAACAGGTGAACATATTCCTGGACAGGAAGTTGTGCTTAATGAAGGGGCGTTAAATCTTCTCGAAGTGCTTTGTAGAGAGTTTGCTAAGGAAGTGCCATCTTTGTTAGCTAGCCGCAAGGCTAAACAAGAGCTTATCGATGCAGGACAGCTACCAGACTTCTTACCACAAACGAGAGCGATTCGTGACGGCGAATGGCAGATCCGTGGTATTCCAAGTGATCTTCAAGATAGGCGAGTTGAAATCACAGGGCCTGTGGACCGCAAGATGATCATTAACGCGCTGAATGCCAACGTCAAAGTGTTTATGGCTGATTTTGAGGATTCACTTTCACCTAGCTGGCAGAAGGTGGTCGAAGGTCAGGTTAACCTTCGTGACGCGGTACGTGGTGAAATTGAGTTCACCGCTCCCGAGACGGGAAAGCATTATGCGCTAAATGAAGATCCCGCCGTACTGATCGCTCGGGTACGTGGTTTACACCTATTAGAGAAACATGTTGAGTTTGACGGTGAGCCGATCCCCGGTGCGTTATTCGATTTCTGCCTCTATTTCTATCATAACTATCGTCAATTACTGGCAAAGAGCAGTGGACCTTATTTTTATATTCCTAAACTAGAGAGCCATGTTGAGGCGCGCTGGTGGGCGAAAGTGTTTGCCTTCGTTGAAGAGCGCTTCTGCATAGCGCCGGGTACGATTAAGTGTACCTGTCTCATCGAAACCTTGCCTGCAGTGTTTGAAATGGAAGAGATTCTGTATGAACTTCGCTCAAATATTGTTGCCCTCAATTGTGGGCGTTGGGATTATATCTTTAGCTATATCAAGACATTAAAGAAGAATAGCGATCGTATTTTACCCGATAGACAAGCGGTAACTATGGACAAGCCATTCCTAAGCGCTTATTCACGCCTACTTATTAAGACGTGTCATAAACGTGGTGCTTTAGCCATGGGGGGAATGGCCGCCTTTATTCCTGCTAAGGATGCTGAACAAAATGAAGCCGTGTTAACCAAAGTACGTGGTGATAAAGAGTTAGAGGCGCGTAACGGTCATGACGGTACTTGGGTGGCGCATCCTGGTTTGGCTGACACCGCCATGGGGATTTTCAACGAGTATATCGGTGAGGACCATGTTAACCAACTGCATATTACTCGTGACGTCGACGCTCCTATTTTAGCCAGTGATTTGCTTATGCCCTGTGAAGGCGAGAGAACCGAAGCAGGTATGAGGCTCAACATTCGTATTGCTTTGCAATACATCGAGGCTTGGATCAACGGCAATGGCTGTGTACCTATCTATGGTTTGATGGAAGATGCGGCGACTGCGGAGATCTCTAGGACCTCAATTTGGCAGTGGATACAGCACGAGCAAAAGCTATCTAACGGTAAGTTAGTAACCAAGGCATTGTTTAAAGAGATGCTGGTAGAAGAGCTCGCTAATGTGAAACTCGAAGTAGGGCCAGATAGGTTCACTCGTGGAAGCTACACTCAGGCCGCGGTGTTACTTGAAGAGATCACAACGTCGGATGAATTGGTGGATTTTTTAACCTTACCTGGCTACGAAATTCTCACTAAATCGGAATAGCGATAAATTTTAATACACTTATTTAATTGATTTTTGAGGTAAAAACTACCTCTCAATAGCAATATTTAGCGCCTTTGGAATTAAGCTGTATTGATTGGCACTGAATCCTAACATACAGATGGAGATGATTATGACTAAGGCAACTACACAGGTTTCACGTCAACAACAGATTGATGCGATCAAGAAAGATTGGGCTGAAAACCCACGCTGGGAAGGTGTTCGTCGTCCTTACACGGCGGAAGACGTAGTCGCCTTACGAGGTTCTATTGTGCCAGAGAATACGATTGCGAGTCGTGGTGCAGCGAAACTATGGGAACTCGTCAATGGTGGCGCTAAGAAAGGCTATGTAAATTCGCTAGGTGCATTGACAGGTGGTCAAGCTGTCCAGCAGGCAAAAGCCGGTATCGAGGCCATTTATCTTTCAGGATGGCAAGTAGCGGCTGATGCTAACCTTGCTGGTACCATGTACCCAGATCAGTCTCTCTATCCCGCAAACTCAGTGCCTTCAGTTGTACAACGTATTAACAACTCTTTCCGCCGCGCCGATCAAATTCAGTGGAGCAACGAAATAGATCCAGGCGATGAAGGATACACAGATTACTTCTTGCCAATCGTTGCCGATGCAGAAGCGGGGTTTGGTGGCGTGTTAAACGCTTATGAATTGATGAAAAACATGATTGATGCGGGTGCTGCAGGTGTTCACTTTGAAGATCAGCTCGCGTCAGTTAAGAAGTGCGGTCACATGGGCGGTAAAGTGCTTGTACCGACTCAAGAAGCGGTGCAAAAGTTAGTTTCAGCGCGTCTAGCTGCCGATGTTAGCGGTGTTGAAACCCTGGTTATTGCGCGTACCGATGCTAATGCTGCTGACCTTCTGACTTCAGATTGTGATCCATATGATGGTGACTTTGTAACGGGTGAGCGCACATCTGAGGGGTTCTATCGTGTCAATGCTGGTATCGACCAGGCGATCTCTCGTGGTCTAGCATATGCTCCTTATGCAGACCTTATCTGGTGTGAAACGGCTAAACCAGATCTTGATGAAGCGCGTCGTTTTGCTGAAGCCATTCACGCTCAGTACCCGAATCAGTTGCTTGCTTATAACTGTTCTCCTTCGTTTAACTGGAAGAAAAACTTGGATGATGCAACGATTGCTAAATTCCAACAAGAGCTTTCAGACATGGGTTATAAGTACCAGTTCATCACTTTGGCGGGTATTCATAACATGTGGTACAACATGTTTGACCTTGCTTATGACTACGCTCGTGGCGAAGGTATGAAGCATTATGTCGAGAAAGTTCAAGAAGTTGAGTTCGCCGCAGCGAAGAAAGGTTATACCTTCGTAGCGCATCAGCAAGAAGTAGGTACAGGTTACTTCGATAAGGTAACCAATGTTATTCAAGGTGGTCAGTCTTCTGTCACAGCGCTTACAGGTTCAACAGAAGAAGATCAGTTTTAACAGTATTACTTGAGTTAACCCTTTCGACTTGCTGCGTTTGCAGCGGTTGTTCCTCGCACTGCGTCCTACGTGCAGTGCGAGGTTTTTATTCCCTTCAAAATTGATTATCAAACTTGCTTGTGTTGGCGGCCGACCTTGGGCCGCATTTTTTTGCTCTTAATCTCAACAATATGGATTTTAGGTCGATATGGTATAAATGGTGCTAGTGACATCATTGTTAATCCAATCATGTCATTGATATGTCGAAAATGAATCTATTTATCCATAGCTACAGATGTAACTGTTATGTTATAAGTTTTTTGTGCCTATACTTCATGAAATAGGGGGCAGTTTTTGACGATATAATAAAAATAATCAATAAACTGCCTGAAAAACAATGATGAAATAACAACAAATATTAGAGAGTAGATAAACATTTGAAGGCTGCAAATCAAGTAAAAGGTGCAGATTACTGGACCAAGCGAATCAGCGAACAAGAGATGCCGGCGTTATGCTCGACAGTTAAATCTCTAGAGAAATTAGCTAAAGATGATGTGTCATCCCTGGCTATTTTAGGGCGCAGTGTGATGCATGATAATGCATTAACATCGCGTATTTTAAGGGTTGCAAATAGCGCTATATATAATAAAGGTACGTCACTCGTGACCACTGTCAGTCGGGCCGCTGTTGTACTGGGCTTCGACACCATTCGTAATATCTGCATTACCGCCAAACTATTGAGTAGTTTGCTCGAAAATAAAGGCCTATCCGAACCTGTTTATCATCGCTTATTGACACTAATGGGGCGGGCGTTTCAAGCGGCTATGTTGGCTAAAATGATGCTGAAAGATCATGATGAAGAGTTGCAAGAAGAAGTTTTTATTGCCGCATTGTTGTACCACATTGGCGAAAGCGCATTTTGGAGTATGGGCGGAGATATAACTGAGCAATTGGATCATCGTTTATCGGATAGTGACAGTAAAGAGGCAAATGCCATTGTTCGAGAATATTTGGGCACATCGTTTGCCCAACTATCAGTAGGGATTGCTCGTAGTTGGGGCTTGGGGGAGGTGTTAGTTAAGTCATTATCTAATCCGGATGAGCGTACTCCTGAGATTCGTTCTATTTTTCTGGCCAATAAGATCAGTGAAATGATGGTGGCAGAGCCGAGCGATCCTGTTGCATTAAATCATCGAATTAAGCAAGCCGCAGATATGTTAGGCATCGAAGTTGATGAGTTTAAAGGGCAGATGATACGGTGTAGCTATGCGACTAAAAAACTTGCTATCAGTTATGGCGCTAAGGTGTTAGTGGAGTTTTTACCAAGCACAGAGCTACTCACGTTAGCCTATGAAGAAGATACTAATAAAGTTGTAGTTAGAGAACCTAATGTAACGCAGCAGCTAAAAAAATTGCGTGAATTAACCGATTGCGCTATCTCAAAAGCAAATTTCAATGAAGTGATCACTGTCACCATTGATGGTGTGTTAAACGGGATTGGGATGGATCGCTGCGCAGTGATGTTATTGTCGCCAAATCGAAAAAGGTTACAGCCTAGGGTTGTCATTGGCGATAATACCGATGTCATGAAAAATGAGTTTATCGTGGAGCTTCATCTCTCGAAAACTGTATTTTCAGAAAGTATTGAGCTTAGGAAAGCCTTGTTTATTGATCACCCCATGTCGGATAAATGGCGTTTATACATGGACAAGGAGCTTGTTGAACATACGTCAAAAACAGGCTTCATGTTGGCGCCATTGATTATCGACAATAAAGTGATAGGTCTGCTTTATGCCGATAGGCACTGTTCAGATAGAGCGATTTCCAGCGATGATTTTGAGCTGTTTACCCACTTTTCCCAACTCACCAATGTGTGCTTATCAGCGTCAGTTGGTCATTAATGTGAGAGCTGGACAGAGGTTAGGGTATAATCGAATTAGTTATTGCTACTCGCTTTAATTTGATTGGTGATTTTCTTAGCTATCTTGTTAGGAATAGGGAAACTTAAGTGATACTGCGCTATCTTCCAACCGCTGGCTGTTAGCAGTAAGGTTCCTGTTCCACGACTGACGCCGTAAGATTGGCTATCAAGCAACTCATCAAACACTATTACGTCATCATGGCGCACCATCTTTCGCTCTATTAAGGCGTAACTCCATCCCTTAGTTGGACGAGCATATTGCGAAAATTGTGTCATATTCCAATACTCGCTCGCGTCTGTGCCAATAAAAATGGCATCATCAGTGTACAGAGAAAAATAGTTATCCCAATCGGCCTTGGCTGCAAACTGATGCAGGTTATCAAGTACCACGGCAGCTTGTTTATTATCATCGGCTTGGTTTGGCGCTGAAAATAACAATATTATGCAGAACAGATTAAGCTTAAGTAATTGACCTAAATGAGTGCGAGTAAAATGATTAAACATATGTATTCCAGTTAAGGGGGATTAATGCCAGTTTACTGGATCTAGTTTAAAAAAGTGACTCATCTGTTGGTATAAGATGGGGTGTAGTTGGCTAAATTCTATTGGCTTCTCAAAAAAGGTCTCTGTTACCACTGCAAAAAACTCTGCTGGATTAGTGGCGCCATAATAATTGAAGATGGAAAACTCTTGATGATTGGCTTTATATTGCAAGCTTGCATATTCTTTCGCCATGATCGACGACCATTGAGCATAGTCTTGTGAACTTGCCAAGATGGGGGCTCCATTTGAGTATCCATCTTCTTGGTCGAGCTGATGTGCAAACTCATGTATAACCACATTATGGCCATCAAAAGGTTGCGCAGCATCCTCTACAGCAGTATGCCAAGAGAGTATCACCTTACCAAATTCCCAAGATTCCCCAGATAGAATATTTTGTTTTTCCCAGATCACACCATTAGTGTCATGTTGCTGATGATTCGCAATAAATAGGCTTGGATAGACCAATATCTGTTTGAGTTTGGGGTAGTAGTCAGTTTCTCTATTAAGCAATAACAAACAGGCTTGCGCGGCAATGGTGACTCGCATCTCATCGTCGATGATGATCCCTTGGCATCCAATGAACTGCTTTTCAGCAATGAACACCTTGATATGCTGTTTTAACTGTAATTGGAGATCGGTAGGAAGAAAGCGAAAATAGGGCATTCTCCGCTTCAATATTGCACGCCATTCACTGGGGAAAGGCATTTTTGTGATTAGCTGGCGTTTGCGTTTGATATAGGCTGGCTTAAACCAGATATAGCTAATAGCGGTAGCGCTGAGTATCAATATAATGAAAATAGCCAGCATGTAATTCTCCCTATTTTATATTATTAATATGCGGCTCTATATTGACTTTTCAACGTACGGAAGCTGAAGAATAACGCAAATACGAAACTCAGAAGATGTGGTGATGTGCTTGAAAAAAAAGCTGGCAGCCCAGAGTTAACTGTTGGGAGAAATCTGCTGCCAGAAAAGGGTGGGGGGAACACGGTTTAATCGACTGAAATAGATTGTTCTATTTGTTGTCTTTCAGACTCTGTTAATGAGTAATGGTGCTCAATTAAAAATCGAATTAATTTAGATTTTGCAATATCACAACCACTGGCTAACTCCGCTAAATGGGCAATCGCCGATTCGCTGAGTGTAAATGTTGCTTTGCGATAAGGCGCATCTCCTTTTGGAAACACCTTTATCGGCTGCGTTAACAATGACTCCTTAGCGTTGGCGCAACCATTAAATCTGGTTTCAAGTTCAATAACTTGTGCCAATTTTTTAACTTGTTCAGGTTTCCCCTCAGCATAATGGGTGGCGTCATCTATAAAGTCGTCGATTAACTCGTTTAATGACATCTGCAGTTGTCTGCACGCTACCGTGCTACTAGACTGCGTAGAGTTTTTCTTGAGATCGGCCAGTCCCATATCCACCCCTTAGCTGGTTCATCTGTTGTTCGGCAAGACGGTTACGAATTTCTGTTGCACTACTCGCTTGAAGCATTTCACAGGCGATGCTGCGGATCTCTTCAGCCGCCTTTCCTTTAGGCTGAGTTTCCATAACGGAAAGACCTGATTCTTCGCTGTCATCGTAGATGTTTCGGCTATAGGTGATCGCATCGAGAACATTGATATCGTATGTTTTACATACTTCCTTCGCTTCTATAATGCGATTGACTTGATTAGGTAAGCTAGGACATTGAGTGATAACAAATGATGCTCGCATTTTAGGGTTGATCATCATACATGTTGCGACGATATCATCCATATGGCTAACGGTCTTGAGATCGCGTCGCTTAGGTCTGAGGGGCATCAACACGTGAGAAGCTACAGACATTGTTGCACGTAGTGCAAGGTTATCTTGCCCACCACAGTCGACCAGTACAAAGTCGTAGTGCTGTTCTAAGCTAAGTAAGTCGTTACGGATCTTACCGTAGAGTTGCACGCAATTGATGCTAGCTAATTCGCTATTATTGTTGCGCGCTTGGATCCAGTCTGAGGTGGTCCGTTGTGGATCACAGTCAACCATAATGACTGATGCACCGCATTCAACGGTGAGAAACACCGCGATATTTTGTGCGAGGCAACTTTTGCCACTACCACCTTTTTCACCGCCAACTAGTATGATCATTATTTTTCCTCTCGACTGTCAGAGATTGCCGATGTTTGTTGTTCGATAGCTTTGGCATTAGGAGCTTTAGGTTTGCCAAATGTTAGCTTAAGATTCAATTTAGGTGTTTCTTTACAATCGGTCAACTGTATGAATTTTGACGTTTTTTTAGCTAATGGCGCTTGTCATTTTCTTGACTAAAACCCTTGTTTGGCAGAAACTTGACACTGTGGCAGAATGATAGGATTCGTTTGTTATATATCCGTTAATAATCAGTTGGTTGTTGTTGCTTTTTCTCAGTATTTAGAGCGTTTTTTATCACCGCTTAGCTGTTATTTTCATACTTTAGATTTACCCTTATTTCTTTGGGTTATGAATTTTTAAATTTTATGGTTAATTTAATATATAGAAATGTGATCTTGATCGGCTGATGAGCATCGCTAGGTTTAGGTTTTACTTTATGTTTCAATAACCCTCATTCGAATGAACAGGAATAGAAGTGATGGATGATAAGTTGCTCATTGAGGCGATTAATCAAAAAATGCCATTTGGTAAGTATGCAGGACGTAAGTTAATCGAATTACCAGAACCTTATTTAGTGTGGTTTCATAGTGAAGGGTTCCCTGAAGGTAAATTAGGTCAACAGTTGGCCTTGATGTATGAGATTAAGCTCAATGGGCTTGAGGGAATGCTAAAACCATTAATAGTTCCCAGAGAGTAATGTTTATTGGTGGGAATGAGAGCTTGATCTAAATCTCCAGCATTACCAAGCTAATTCCCCTAGTTCGGTAGAGATTTATTACTAAGCTCGTGGTTTAATGTTTAAGTAACGTTGAATATATAAGGAATAACAATGATAGCTAAACTTGTTCGCTTGGCAGCTGCTGCCACCTTAGCTCTCGGGATCTCTAGTGCGTGGGCTGCTGGTGTTGTACATGAAGGCCAGGTGGTAGATACCATGAATGCGGGTGGTTACACCTACGTACAGATTAAAGAGTCAGATAAAACCTTTTGGGCTGCAGGCCCTCAAGTTGAAGTGGTAAAAGGTGATGTTGTTGTTGTCCAAGAGCAAATGTGGATGAATGACTTTACTAGCAAAACATTAAACCGCACATTTGATGAGTTGTTGTTTGTGGGTCGTATCGATAAGAAGTAAAACGTCATATAGACAAACACTAATGCTGACAGGTATTCGTTGGTTAAATAGCGCTGATAATCGATTATCAGCGCTATTTTTTTGTTAATACAATACTCATGGCTTATCTCTTCTTAGTAGAGGTATTCAATGTATAGAGTGATTTAATGTATAAAGTTATCCCATATGTGCCAGCATACGCATTGCAAGTCAGTAAGCTTTATCACTTAGCAGTGCAAGAAATTGATGAAACATTATATTCAGCCGAGCAAAAACAGGCCTGGTCTAAAGCACCGCGTTCTGCTTATCACTGGAATAAACGTCTGAGTCGCAGCAAAGCATGGATAATGATTGATACTGCGCTGCAGGTGGGCGATGACTATTTGTGTCTTGGTTTTATCAATGTGGAAACCCACTTTAACAGCAGAGGTTATATCGATAGCCTCTACGTCTTGCCAGAACGTCAGGGTGAAGGAGTTGCAAGCGCGTTATATCAAACATTAGAACAATGGGCTAAAGATTCTACTGTTTCGCGCTTGAGTGTTGATGCGTCAAAATTATCTAAACGGCTATTTTTATCCCAGGGGTTCAAATTTCACCACAATCGGTACCAAGAGAAGTGTGGTGAAATTTTTCTCGCCTTCTACTTGTCGAAACAACTGGCCTAATCGATTAACTTAACCGTTTACTTAAAGGTGGCTGGTATATTCGACATGTGGAGTTAATTGACCATTAAGCCCCTGTTCACGAGACATGAAACGAATAAAGGCTTCTGGAAGCGTTAGCTCTGTGATCTCTTCTTGCCACTCAGCATTGAGTAATGCCTGATATCCCTCTTTACCAGACGCGGTATACGCCGATGAAACGCCATAGTAAAAAGCCACAGTATCAATCTGTTGCCAGCACTCTACGGCATCTTGATACACTAAAACTTCTAGCTTTACTACACGAGAGCCTTTCTCTTTACGACCATCATAGTAGTAGCGTAATCCATAGGTGTAGGGAAAACTTCCAGCCCCTGTGCCCGTAATACTGTTGTTAGTGGCAGAGTTAATCGCCGATTCGATAGCCTGACAAAGATATTTACCTTGAATACGATATTTCACCAGCGGCAATGCAAAAGGAAGTAGACGACCTAACACATCGGCCATAGTAACGGCGCCTTTGTTTAATGATTGCCTAACGCCCCCAGCGTTGTGAAGAACGAAATCAACCTGATCTGTTATTCGCTGAGTTTCGTGATAGATACTCTTGCATACCCAGGGGGCTATCTCACTGCCATGGGGTAAGGCTTTGCTTGGTAACCGAGTGTGAACTAGATTTTTGGGAATAAATCCCAGTATTTGATGTTCAAGTGCTGTGAGTGCTGGATGATATTTAGATTGAATCACTTCGGTAATTGATTCGTCCTCTTCATCCCATAATATAAAGGGATGCGCGGATAGTTTGTTCATTAGCTGTTGGTAATCATCGGCTGCAATTTGTTCATCAGACTCAATTAATAAATGCCTATCAAGCATGAAATAGTTACCGCCCACAAGGGAGATAACATGTCCTTCTCGATCAAATTCGATATCACAAAGCCCTAAGGTTTCAGCATATTTCCCAGCATGAATAATAGGTGTGTTATTAACCGATGCACCATAAGGAAGAGCGTTAATCCCAAGTTGTTTAAAATCACCCTGTAGCGTATGTGAATGACCGCCAATGATAAGGCTAATGCCATCGACTTCAGTAGCTAACTGCTTGTCCTTATCGAAACCAAGATGACTCAGCAAGACAATATGCTTTATTCCCTGCTGATGGAGTAACGCAACGGTATTGGCCGTGGTTTCTATCGCATTGGCAAACAGGGTGTCGTCGTCGGGGCGTGCGATCTCTTTCATCTGATCTAGGGTGATGCCAATAATGGCCAATTGTTTATCGCCAATCGGCTTTAATAGCACTTTTGCCGTTTGGGTTAGATGATCATAGTCATACAAACGTGGATGCTTAGACAGGGGCGCATTTTTGCTGAGCTCTTCTTGACTGAGATCCATATTGCCTGCTAACAAAGGAAATTGGATGTTGTCCAAGAAATTTTTAACTGGCTCATTTCCAGCATCAATTTCGTGATTACCCAGTACCATCGCATCTGGCTTTAATCGATTTAGCAGATCGGCGTTGGCTACACCTTTAAACTGACTAAAGTAGAGGGTTCCCTGAAAACTATCGCCGCCATGGAGGAACAGAAAACTTTGCTGTGCCTGATTGGCCTTTTGCCTTGCAAGTTCAACTTGATATCCGATGCGCGCATAGCCGCCGCTTTGAGAATAAACTTCATATTGCTTATTGTCTTGGGTTAGCAGAAATTGCACCCGCGATGGGTCAAAATGTGAATGGGTGTCGTTAATATGCGCAAGCTTTAGGGTATATCTAACTGTCATGTAGGCCTCTTTTGTGGGGGAAAGGATTATAGCGCAATTGGCCTAAATGAAAAAGGGAAGCATTAGCTTCCCTTTGAGTCTTGGTTCTGATGTTTACCGTAAACTCAGTAATTGATTTATTATCAATTACTTTATCGCGATCAGTTGGTGATTATTTACTTTATGACTATGTCTTGAGGCTTGTCATCACCAAGGTGATCGTTACTGCCATCGGCACCGTCATCAGAGAGGCGAATGCCTTTATGAGTCATGCGCCTTTGCCACAGTTTACGAGCCAGCTGCTGCATATCTGTCACAGGATCGTTGCTATCGACAATCTCAAGCCCTAGTAAAGACTCAATAATATCTTCAAGCGTAACAATGCCTTGGTTACTGCCATATTCATCTACGATCATCGCAATTTTAGTACTACGTTTAATCATCAGTTCGAATAACGGCAATATTTTTGCTGTTTCTGGCACGATAAGTAAGTTCCGCTTTAGCACAGATATGGACGCTTCAGGCGTCTTGCGCTCTGCAAGCAAAATCGCATTGCGGTTGATATAACCAATAATGTTATCTCTGTCTTCTTCGAAAATAGGAATTCGAGTAAATGGACATTTTTGATGTTGCTTTGAGAACTCTTGCTGGGTCAACTCGGCATTTAAACTGAACATGACGGTTCTGGGAGTCATTATCGCTGTAACTGGCATCTCTTTAACTGACAACATTTGAGTCAAAATCTTTGACTCTTGTTCATCGAGTTCGCCCGATTCGTGTCCGATTTTCGCCATGGCACTCATCTCTTGGCGAATATAAGATCCATCATCACCTTTTCCCATTAATTGAGTAACTTGTTGAGACATCCAAATTAATGGTTTGGTCAGGCGTTCCATCCACACGAGTACTAGCGATACGCTTGGTGCCAATGTACGCCAATAGTTCGCGCCTAATGTTTTTGGAATAATTTCTGAAAAGAATAGAATTAAGAAGGTTAATACACCAGAAAAGACACCTAACATCTCATCGCCAAACACTTTAGCTGCTTGTGCGCCAGCCACCGCAGCACCCACTGTGTGTGCTATGGTATTAAGTGTTAAAATCGATACCAGTGGCGATTCAACGTTAGCCTTTTGTCGGTTTAAACGCTCCGCTGCCGCAGGATTTTCCTCTTTTAAAGTAGCAATATAACTAGGTGTTACAGATAGAAGCACTGCTTCGAACACGCTACAGAGAAACGAGATCCCAATAGCGAAAAAGATAATAACAATAAGGGTTATCATGGGGGAGGTAAAATAACTCCGAGTAACGAGCCAACATTAGCTCGGCCGCAATTCTATCATAGTCTATTTCGTTGCTGGCTAAAATTTGCTGGTATCTGTATAATTCGCCGCCCTGTGGCAGGTTTGGTTTGAGGTTAGTCGAAATGAGTGGAAAGAAGATCAATTTATTGGATCTTGATCGTAAAGGATTAAGAGCATTGTTTTCCGAGATGGGTGAAAAGCCATTTCGTGCTGATCAATTGATGAAATGGTTGTATCATTTTGGCGAAAGTGACTTCGAACAGATGACGAATATCAATAAAGCGCTACGGGCAAAACTTGCCGAGCGCTGCGAAATCGTTGCTCCTGAAATTTCTAGTTATCAAAAATCAACCGATGGCACCATTAAGTTTGCGATTAACGTTGGCAATGGCCAAGAGGTTGAAACGGTTTATATTCCAGAGGAAGATAGAGCGACGCTGTGTGTATCTTCGCAAGTGGGCTGTGCGCTGGAGTGTACTTTCTGCTCGACGGCTCAGCAAGGCTTTAACCGTAACCTAACTGTATCTGAAATTGTCGGTCAGATCTGGCGCGTTTCTCATTTCCTAGGGTTTCAAAAAGAGACTGGCGAACGTCCAATTTCAAACGTCGTTATGATGGGAATGGGTGAGCCACTACTTAACCTTAAAAATGTCATGCCTGCTATCGATATCATGCTCGACGATTTTGGTTTTAGCCTATCGAAACGTCGCGTTACGGTATCGACTTCGGGGGTTGTGCCAGCACTCGATATCTTGGGTGATAATTTAGATGTGGCCTTGGCGGTGAGTATTCATGCGCCAAATGATGAATTGCGTGATGTATTAGTACCCGTTAATAAAAAGTACCCTTTGGAAGACTTTTTAGCGGCTATTCGTCGTTATTTAGCTAAGTCAAACGCTAACCGCGGCCGTGTCACCGTTGAATATGTGATGTTAGATCATATTAACGACAGCACAGATCAAGCCCATGAGCTTGCTAAGCTAATGAAAGATACCCCGTGTAAGATTAACTTAATTCCGTTTAATCCGTATCCAGGCTCACCTTATGGTCGTTCATCGAATTCACGTATTGACAGGTTTTCTAAAGTGCTAATGGAATATGGCTTAACCGTTATCGTACGCAAGACGCGCGGAGACGATATCGACGCAGCGTGTGGACAGCTTGCGGGGGATATTAGAGATAGAACTAAACGTTTAGCGAAAAAACGCATGCAAGATAGTCAGATTTCAGTCACAATAAACTAACTTATTGTATCTGCAAAAAGATAGGCTTGCTAATGAAGCTCAAAAAGCCAAAAATTTCGATATTGATCATCCTGACATCTATGGTGATGTCAGGCTGTGTTACAGAACGAACCTATAGCGGCACAGATGTCCCTGTGACTGAGAAAGTATTTGATAATGCCGCCGCAGCGCGTCAGCGTGTTCAGTTGGGGCTGACTTACCTACGTAAAGGTAATAGTGAGCAAGCCAAATATAATTTGGATAAAGCGCTCGAATTTGCTCCAAATCTTGAAGATGTGCATATTGCGCTAGCCTATTATTATCAATCAGTTGGCGAACTAGAGTTGACTGAGAAGTCTTATCGTGATGCCATTAACACCCGTGACGCCACTGGAGATTCAATGAATAACTTTGGCGTATTTTTATGCCAGCAAGAGAAATATAAGCAAGCAGAAGAGATGTTTCTCAAAGCGGTTAAAATGCCCAAATACACCAGTTCGGCATCGAGTTATGAAAACTTAGGTGTATGTACCCGAAAATCGGGAGATCTGCCAAAGGCACAACGTTATTTTGAAATGGCATTGAACTACGATCCACGCCGCGGTACCTCGCTATTAGAATTAGCTGAAATTGATCTGGAACTTGGTCGATATTCAGAAGCGAAAAAAGGGTTAGCGCGTTATCATCGAGTCGTGCCAGAGTCGGCGCAAAGTTTAGCGCTAGGAATTAAAATTGAGCAAGGCCTCAATGATTCGGAAGCAGTAAGAAAATTTGGTATATTACTACTGGCTAAATTTCCCGCTTCCTATGAGGCTAAGCAGTATAGAGCAAGTATGCACTAATGACTGATAATCAAACTGAGATGCTCAAGGATGATGCAGAAAATATAAAGGAAGCAGCCCCCAAATTGGGAGCATTGCTTAAAGAGGCTCGCGAAACACAAGGCTTAAGTATCGAACAGATCGCTGAGCAGTTGCATTTGCGGCCGTCTATTGTGTCTGACATCGAAGCCGATGATTATTCAAATATTGCTTCAGCAACGTATGTCAAAGGTTACGTTAAGAACTATGCCCGTATCGTTAGCCTCGATAAAGAGGTCGTTAACGCGGCGTTGGCTCAGTATTTTCCTGTAGCTGACTCGCCAACTATGCAAAGTTTTTCACGTAAAACGACACGTCAGGCCAGAGATGGTTGGTTAATGATGGTGACCTATTTCATCATTTTTACCCTGTTAGCATTGTTGGTTGTTTGGTGGCTGCAAAAATCAGAGATGATGTCTGGCGTTGATTTGTCAAAACTGACTGTCGAAGAAGTGGCAGAAATTGAAACTGATGAAGCCCGCCCAGCCTTGTTCGATAAATCTACTGAGCCAGCAGAGGGGTCGTTAGAAGCTGAGACTGGGGTTGAGCTTCAAGTCCTCACCGAGAGTAGCGGATTGAACCAAGCACAAGAGAGTTCAGCCAATACTGTTGATGAGCAACCTACAGCGACTAATCCATCCTCAGAAAGTGATGCTAGTGAGGGCAACGGTTCTGCTGTAGCGATGAAACTAGCTGGTGATTGCTGGATTAAATTGACCGACGCGCTAGGGAATACGCTGGTTGATGGGCTTAAAGTTGCGGGAAGTGAGCTTAATGTTGTTGGCCAAGAGCCGTTTAACATTATACTCGGTGCGCCACAGTCCCTCGAATTGAGTATCAATGGTGAAAGTGTCGATTTGACAAAATACCCAAAGGGTAGAGTTGCTCGGCTAACACTAACGAGCTCCACCAATCTTTGAAGTAGAAGAGTAAATTAAGATGTACAACGAGTCTCCAATCATTAGACGTCCATCGACACGAATTTATGTGGGTAATGTACCTATTGGTGATGGCGCCCCTATTGCTGTGCAGTCGATGACCAATACTCGTACTACCGATGTTGAGGCCACCGTCGCCCAGATCCGTGCATTAGAAAAAGTCGGTGCCGATTTAGTTAGAGTATCGGTACCGACTATGGATGCGGCCGAAGCATTTAAGTTGATTAAGCAGCAGACTAATATCCCGCTGATTGCCGATATTCACTTCGATTACCGTATTGCCCTAAAAGTGGCTGAATATGGTGTCGATTGTTTGCGCATTAACCCTGGTAATATCGGCAACGAAGAGCGGATCCGCAGCGTTGTTGAATGTGCTAGAGATAAGAATATTCCTATTCGTATTGGGGTCAATGGCGGTTCATTAGAGAAAGATCTCATGGACAAGTACAAAGAGCCGACGCCAGAAGCGCTGCTCGAGTCTGCCATGCGTCATGTGGATATTTTAGATAGGCTAAACTTTGACCAGTTTAAGGTCAGCGTTAAAGCCTCTGATGTATTTTTAGCAGTCGAATCCTATCGATTACTCGCCAAACAGATTAAACAACCGCTACACCTTGGGATCACCGAAGCCGGTGGTGCCAGAGCAGGGTCGGTTAAATCCGCTGTCGGCCTAGGTATGTTATTGGCTGAAGGGATTGGTGATACTCTCAGAATCTCATTAGCTGCCGATCCAGTTGAAGAGATTAAAGTTGGCTTCGATATTTTAAAGTCACTGCGTATTCGATCTCGTGGCATTAATTTTATCGCTTGTCCTTCCTGTTCTCGTCAAGAGTTTGATGTCATCGCTACGGTTAATGCGCTTGAGCAACGTCTAGAGGATGTTGTTACGCCGATGGATGTGTCGATTATCGGCTGTGTTGTTAACGGTCCTGGTGAAGCGTTAGTGTCTGATATAGGCCTTACTGGTGGTAACCGTAAGAGTGGATATTTTGACAATGGTGTGCGTCAGAAAGAGCGTTTCGATAACGAGCATATCGTTGATCAATTAGAAGCAAAAATACGTGCAAAAGTGGCAACGATTAATGCCCGTATTCCAGCGACTGACGTGACTCAGTCGTAAGACTGTTAGCGTGAGCCTGAAGTGATTAAACTCCTGGGTCGCAACCCTGTAAAAGATTGAGGTTGTGTCCTAGGTCACTGACGTTTATCGTCAGTTTTGCGTTTATTATTGATGCGCCTATAATGCGGGGCGCTTTTTTATTTTTATAGCTAATTTCGGACGAGTTAACAGTGGCAAAACAGATCCAAGCGATACGCGGAATGAACGACATTCTGCCAACACAAAGTCCTTTATGGCAGAAACTAGAAGCTGTACTACGAGATACCGTAGCGGCTTATGGATACAGCGAGATTAGAACGCCGATTGTTGAAAGTACCGATCTGTTCAAGCGTTCAATTGGCGAAGTCACTGACATCGTTGAAAAAGAGATGTATACCTTCGCCGATCGTAATGGCGACTATCTCACGTTACGTCCAGAAGGCACGGCTTCTACGGTTCGCGCAGGCAACGAGCACGGCTTGTTGTATAACCAAGAGCAGCGTTTGTGGTACATGGGACCTATGTTCCGTCACGAACGTCCACAGAAGGGACGTTACCGTCAGTTTAATCAATTCGGTGTTGAGGTGTATGGCATTGGAACCGCAGATGTTGATGCTGAAGTATTGATGATGTCGGCGCGTCTGTGGCAGAAATTAGGCATTAGCGAGCATGTTAAGCTTGAGCTTAATACTCTTGGCGATGCAGCAGAACGAGCAGTATATCGTGATGCATTAATTGCTTTTCTCGAGCAGTACAAAGAGCAGCTCGATGAAGATAGCCAGCGCCGTATGTACACCAATCCGCTGCGTGTGCTAGATACTAAAAATCCAGATGTACAAGCATTATTAGCCGACGCCCCCGAGCTGATGGATTACCTTGGCGAAGAGAGCAAGGCGCATTTTTCACATTTATGTGAACTACTTGACGCAGTTGGTATCAAATACACCATTAACCCACGCTTAGTGCGTGGTTTAGATTACTATAATCGCACAGTATTTGAATGGGTTACAGATAGTTTAGGTGCCCAAGGTACCGTGCTTGCTGGTGGTCGTTATGATGGACTAGTAGGCCAGTTAGGTGGTAAGGATACGCCAGCTGTCGGGTTTGCTATGGGGTTAGAGCGTATCGTTTTGATGTTAGAAACGCTTGAGCTGACCGATGACGTCCGCGGCGCTGTTGACGTGTATGTTACCGCGATGGGCGATAACTGCCGAGTTGAAGCGATAAAGGTTGCGCAGCAATTGAGAGAGATTGCAGGCCTTAAAGTCATGAGTCATTGTGGCGGTGGTAACGTTAAGAAGCAGATGAAACGTGCCGATAAAAGCGGTGCCCTCGTTGCGATTGTGATTGGTGAGAATGAACTTGCTAATAATCAAGTGGCGGTTAAATATCTGCGTGAAGACAAAGAACAACAATTAGTTGCGCGTGATTCGTTAGCGACTTACATTGCAGAGCTGATTTAAAGGGGAAGATTAAAGTGGAAATTTATAGCACAGAAGAACAACAAGTTGATGCTATCAAACAGTTCTGGAAAGACTATGGCAGCTCGATTGTCATCGGGGCCGTTGTTGGTTTAGGCGGTCTATATAGCTGGAACTATTATTCAGATTATAAGGTGGCTCAGGCGGAAGAAGCGTCAGAAACCTTTCAAGCGGTCAGCAATTCAGTTAAATCGGATTCGACTATGCTTGCTGCGGCTGATAGTTTTGCCAAAGACTACCAAAGTCAAAAAGGCTATCAAGCACTACTTGAACTGATCGTGGCGAAAGCGGCTGTCGAAGCGGGCGATTTAGCTAAAGCTGAGCAGTCACTGAAACAAGTGGTTGCCGATAATGTCGATGAAGGACTCGTCGCCGTTGCAACGCTTCGATTGGCTCGAGTGCAAGCAGAGCAAGGGCAGTTTGCTACCGCTATTGCCACTTTAGACCAAGTCTCTGCACCAGAATTTTCGGTGCAACGTGACGAACTAAAAGGTGATTTTCTAGTACGTCAAGGCGAATCAGATAAAGCGAAGAGTGCCTACAAAGCTGCTATAGATAATGGTGGCGCAGCGTCGAGCCCAGCGCTTCAAATGAAGCTTGATAACCTGAATAAGGCATAAGGATAGCCCATGAAGTCTTGGTGCAAAACGTTACTCACATGCGGGTTAAGCATTGGCTTATTGTCTGCGTGTGCTTCAAATGATATTGAAGAGGAACCCGTAAGTCCATTACCAGAGATCGAGGCTAGCGTATTCCCTGAAGTAAGTTGGAGTGCCAATATCGGCCATGGTGTCGGTGACTATTACTCAGCTCTTCGACCTGCTGTGAGGTACGGAAAACTTTTTGTTGTTGATCGTTATGGGCAAATAATTGCGTTTAACGAAGAGACTGGCGAACAGGTTTGGGATACCGATATTAGTGACTCTTTTAGAGACAGACCTCTTGCCAAAAATCATGGTGCACGTTTAGCCGCAGGTGTTACCGCTGCTAGAGATAAAGTATTCGTTGGTGGTGAGAGTGGCTTTTTTGCTGCGTTAAACGCTGAAACCGGTGAGCCTATCTGGGACGTTGTTGCGGGTGGTGAGTTATTGTCGGCGCCAACAGTGGGCGAAGATGTGGTTGTGGTTAGCACTAGCTCTGGAACCCTTGAGGCATTTAATGTTGATGATGGTGAAAAGCTGTGGACTTACGAGAGCAAACTTCCCACTTTGACCTTGCGTGGAACGGGGGCTGCGGCCTATGAAGCGGGCGGGTTTTTCGTCGGTACCGCTGATGGGAAAGTGGCAGTTATCGTAAAAAATAACGGTCAAGCTGCATGGGAACAACCGATTTACACTCCTAAAGGCGGTAACGAGTTTACTCGTATGGCTGATGTCGATATGAAGCCCCTCGTTAGCGGAGAAAACCTATATGCGGTAAGTTACAATGGTAACTTAGTGTCGATGGAGCTGCGCAGTGGACGTATCGTTTGGAGCCGTAAGTATTCAAGCTTTAATGAGTTAGTCTCGTCAGGGTTAAGCCTGTTTGTGGTTGATGATCATAGTCGTATCTACTCAGTAGATAAACGTAATGGCTTAGAAAACTGGTCTAACATTGAGTTGGGTAACCGCGATCTGACATCGCCTGCCGTGTTCAAAGATTACCTCGTTGTTGGTGACTTTGAAGGTTATTTACACTTTATCGATCGTACTAATGGTAAAATTGTTGGCCGTGTCGAAGTGGATAGTTCAGGTTTATTTAGCCAGCCGCTAGTAATAGATGATAAAATCTATGTACAGACGCGTGGTGGTAAGGTTGCTAGAATAACGCTTCCATAAGGCGAGCTTTACAGTTTTAAAGGCCCCTGGACGTTAGTTCTGGGGGCTTTTTATTTAAGATTTTCAAAAAGATTTGTAGATTAGAGGCAAGAAAATGATTCCAGTTGTGGCCCTAGTTGGCCGACCAAACGTAGGTAAGTCGACCCTGTTCAATCGTCTTACGCGCACCAGAGATGCCTTGGTAGCAGACTACCCTGGACTGACTCGGGATCGTAAGTACGGCCGCGCTCACCTATCGGGTTATGAGTTTATTGTGGTTGATACTGGCGGTATCGACGGTACAGAAGAGGGCATCGAAACCCGTATGGCAGAGCAATCGCTTGCGGCTATCGAAGAAGCGGACGTCGTGCTGTTTTTAACTGATGCTCGTGCGGGTTTAACGTCGGCTGATGAAGCGATTGCTGCGCATCTGCGCCGTCGTGAAAAAACCACGTTTGTTGTTGCCAACAAGGTCGATGGTATCGATGCTGATTCTGCGTGCGGTGAATTTTGGGCGCTAGGCTTAGGTGAAGTCTACCAAATGGCGGCGTCTCAAGGCCGTGGCGTGACCAACATGATCGAGTATGCGTTAGCGCCATATGCCGAAGCACTAGGTCTAACTCGCGATGGTGACGAGCAAGAGCCAGAAGAAGAGCGTGAATATACCGAAGAGGAAGCAGAAGCTGAACAAAAGCGTCTGCAAGACTTGCCGATTAAGTTGGCCATTATTGGTAAGCCAAACGTTGGTAAATCAACCTTAACTAACCGGATTTTAGGTGAAGAACGGGTTGTTGTTTACGATGAGCCGGGGACCACTCGTGACAGTATCTATATTCCGCTTGAACGTGATGGCCAAGAATATGTGATCATCGACACTGCCGGTGTCCGTCGTCGTAGTAAGGTGCATGAGACCGTCGAGAAGTTCTCGGTGATCAAAACCTTGAAAGCGGTAGAAGATGCTAACGTCGTGCTACTTATCGTCGATGCCCGTGAAGGTATCGCCGAGCAAGACTTAGGACTATTGGGCTTTGCCCTTAACGCAGGTCGAGCCTTGGTTATTGCAGTAAACAAGTGGGATGGTATCGATCAAGAGATCAAAGACAGAGTTAAGAGCGAGCTCGACCGCCGTTTAGGTTTCATCGACTTTGCTCGTATTCACTTTATCTCGGCGCTACATGGCACTGGCGTTGGACACTTATTTGAATCTGTGCAAGAAGCGTACGAGAGTGCAACGCGCCGCGTCAGTACCTCAATGCTGACTCGTATCATGCAGATGGCACAAGATGATCACCAGCCACCTTTGGTTAATGGTCGTCGCGTTAAGCTTAAATATGCCCATGCGGGTGGTTATAATCCACCAATCGTTGTGGTGCACGGTAATCAGGTTAAGAAGCTGCCAGATTCATACAAGCGCTTTATGATGAACTACTATCGTCGTTCACTCAAAGTGATGGGCACGCCTATTCAAGTGCGTTTCCAAGAGGGGGGCAACCCGTTTGAGGGCATGAACAGCAAGAAGCTGACCGTGAGCCAAGAGCGTCGTCGTAAGCGAATGATGAGTCACATTAAAGACAGTAAAAAGTAGTCTAATCATTTAGCATTATTTCACCGAAGGCCAGCTGCTATAGCTGGTCTTTTTGTTGATTGCGGGTTAATTATTTACCTTAATTATTTGTCTTGAGTATTTGAATTGAGATAACTTTGCGTTTTAATATTTAGTTGAATGGACCTTGATGACGAATGACTTGCCACGGGCCCCGATGGGCTAATACACTAGTTGCTTACTATTTTAAGTTGCTTACTATTTTAAGTTGCTTACTATTTTAAGTTGCTTACTATTTTAAGTTGCTTACTGTTTTAAGTTGCTTACTGTTTTAAGTTGCTTACTGTTTTAAGTTGCTTACTGTTTTAAGTTGCTTACTGTTTTAAGTTGCTTACTGTTTTAAGTGATTAGTTTTTAAGTGATTAGTTTTTAAGTGATTAGTTTTTAAGTGATTAGTTTTTAAGTGATTAGTTTTTAAGTGATTAGTCTCTAAGTGATTAGTTTTTGAAGTAATTAGTGTACTTATAGATATTATTGGATAATAAGGTGGACACATGGAAAGTCGTCGTGAACAACTGCAATTTAACAGTGGTGCAGACTATATCGAGCAGGTCAAACATCAGGAGTTATGGCAAAAAGTGGCTGGTAAATTGCCTACTTGGCATAAAGTGTTGTTGGCTTTTGCCGTCGTTTTAACGCTAATGCCCTTTGTGACTGATGGCGCTCAAGGCACATTAATTTCGTCCATTATAGTGTGGCTGGGTTTAGGGTTTTCACATATCAACCGAAGACTCGATGCAATAGAGAAGATTGCGAAGAGCGCGTATCGCAAAGATAAGTCATCTCCTTGCGGAACCAATTAGTATAAAGATGTTATCGCTCAGCGATAACACTCGCCTATTACACTCGCCTATTACACATGATGGAGCCGCCGGCCCGGGTTTCTGTTACGATGAAATCACCTAACAAACCAAGTCAGCGGGACACAATACACGTAGGCTCCCGTCAGTTCGTTCTATATACAGAGCTCCATTCCTATTAATCCGAGTAGAAGATGCCAGCCCCTTTATGCGAAGGTTTGCTTTATTTGTACTAAAAATTTTCCTAGTAAGGGCTAAATTAAAGCGATTGATGACTCGGTGTTAGGCTGCTGGTCTATGTGATACATCTTTACTAGTGCAGTTTTAGCGGCTTTAACTCACTTTGTTATTTTTAGAGCTCACTTTGCTGCGTAAAGCTTATTTGGAAGCGCGCGCCACCAAGTGCGTCAGATTGATCGATTGCCAGTTCCCCTTGGTAGCTTTCTACAAGATCCCGTACAATTGCGAGACCAATACCATGGCCCTTTTCATAGGTGTCGGTGCGTGTGCCTCGCTCGAGTATCGACTGCCGTAACTCAGGATTAACCCCTAAGCCATCATCTTCGATGCAAATAATGAGTTTGTCGTTGGATTCGTTAATGCTCAGGGTCACTTTAGCTTTGGCTGCTTTACAAGCGTTATCTAGCAGATTGCCTAGCATCTCTGTTAAATCACTTTGATCGCCATAAAAAACCGTTAACTCATTAGGAGGAGTACTATAGTCGAGGCTAATTCCTGAGTGGATTTTGGCGAGTGTACGTAGCAGCTTGTCAGATGTATCTTTAATCTTTACCCCTAAGTGCCATGCACTACCAGCCGCACTTTGAGCACGTTTTAGCTGGTGGCCTATGGTGCGGTTGATCTGTTCTACTTGCTCGATAGAGGTTTTGCTTAACTCTTTTTGGCTCTGGATGACCGCCAAGGGGGTTTTCAGGCTGTGAGCTAAATCAGAGAGTGCATTACGATAGCGGCTGCGCTGACGTTGTTCGGTGATCAACAAGGTATTTAGTTGTTTGGCTACGGCTTGTAATTCTGTCGGATATTGACCCGTTAATTGGTATGACTCTCCTCGCTGCACTGATTGTAATTCTAATTTAAAGCGAGCAAGGGGTTTTAATGTCCAGCGTAACCAAGCGATTTGAATGGTGAGAAGCACTAACATCAGCAACAATAACCAACTCCAAAGGTGTTGACTGAAAGCCTGTTGTTGTTCCGAGACCGTGGCAAAATCTTTAATGATATGCACGGTAATAGGCGTATCTGATGGGGTTTGAGTTGCGACTGCAAAACGAACGCTAAAACTGTAGATAAGATGGGTTTTACCATCGATGTCGATTTGACTAAAGTCACCACTTCCTACGTCAGGATTAGGTAACCGCGGTGGCTCACTTAGACCTAAAAATGAGTTAGATGCCCATATCACTTTGCTGCTAGAGGCCTTACTTACTTGCTCGGATACTAACGCATATAGCCCCGAGTTGATGACATTAAATTGGTTTTCTAATAGGCGCTCAGGCATTAGCAGTTCGCCATCTTCCATGTCAGTCACCGCTAGCACTGAATATAAGTAGGCACTGAGTTGATCTTGAATATTAATCATTACCTGTTGTTTAAAGGCGTTGTTAAGCGCGAGACCTATGATGGGCAATAGCACCACAATAAGCAGCATGGCACTTAGCATTAAGCGGGTGCTAAGTGAGTTGAATAGCTTCGTGGGTTGGTTAACCATCTTCATCGACATCTTAATCGTTAGCCAGTTGTCGCATACGATACCCTTGGCCTCTTAAGGTTTCGATTAAGCCATGTTTATTATCAGGATCGAGTTTTTTACGTAAACGGCGAATAAATACTTCGATGACATTTGAATCTAAATCGAAATCTTGATCATAAATATGCTCAATAAGCACACTTTTGGATTTCACTTCACCAATGTGGAGCATGAAATACTCAAATAGCTTGTATTCTGAGCCACTTAAATTAATCTGCAGCTCTCCAGCTTTGATTTCATGGCTGCTGGTATTGAGGCTGAATAAACCGTTTTGAATGAGTGGACTCGATTTTCCAGCTGAGCGACGAATAAGTGCTTTGAGGCGCGCGATTAACTCTTCAGGATGAAAAGGTTTAGTGAGATAGTCATCGGCTCCGGCATCTAGTCCTTCGACTTTATCTTGCCAACTGTCTCGTGCGGTTAGGATTAAAATGGGGTACTCAATACCGTGAGCACGCAATTGGCTAATGAGTGCAATGCCATCTAGTTTCGGTAGACCCACATCAATAATAGCTGCGTCATAGCTGTATTCTACTCCTTGAAATAATCCCTCTTCACCATCACAGGCCACATCTAAGGTGTAATTGGCATCAAGCAGATGTTGTTTTAAGTTTTCTTGTAGCGCTAAATCATCTTCAACCAGTAGTAATCGCATTTGTTTTTCCTTAGATATCAGTTTAACGTCTACTCATTTGCCCGCTTACGGCGTCAATTGATACATAAAAAACGACACCATCAGCGCTTAGCAGCTTAGCGCGATATCCAGGATTGCCATTGACCTTAGTTGATTGAACACTGAGCACTTTACCACCGTATTGGCTTTTAACCATTTGGGTCGCTTGTTGACGGTTTTTGACTCTGAGATTGGGTTGGTTTTTTTGAGCAGCGATTAACATGCTACTTGCCATCGTCGATAACCCATAGCTTGATGCATTCCCATAAGAGGGAAGCAAAAAGCAAAATGATGCTATCAATATCAGTGCAATTCTCATCAAAAGTACCTGTATTCCTATTGTCTGCTCAGTGTAAAAGATCCTATAAAAATAAGAAACATATCAACCTACTTAGGTTTTATTTTACTCCTGTCATATCGCTATCCCTTCTATGGCTTTTGCATTCGTAAAATGATGCTTACCCTTTATTATCCCCAAATGAAAATGAATATTAGCTGAATGGTCTTTTTACATCATCATGCTGAATTTACGATATTTTATCGTTCAGCTTATGTTCATTTTGGGCGGGTTTTAATAGATGCAACGATAAGATAACAGTTCAAAATGGAGATTGATTATGCAAACAATCACTCAGCTTACTCAAAACGCAGTCGCGGCGTTTAAATCAACAATATCGCTGCTTAATCTAAGGATCTTACCGAGTGTTTTACTGCTTGGCTTGAGTTCGCCCCTTGCGGTTGCGGCCGACAATACCGCTGTTGAAAATACCGTTGCAGAAAGTACAGATACGATGAGCTCTGTATCGGTAAGTATTGTGCAAGGCTTGAGCGACGAACAGCAGCCGTTTAGCCGCACCGCGCAGCCAATGAACGCAGCTCAGCAGTTAGCTGCAGAGCAACTTAAGCTGGTTCAGTTGACTCCTGATAAACGAAAGACCCGCGAGCAAGTGATTGCTGAGCGTCAATCTGGGGGGGATAAAACCGAGAAACTTCGCTCGGCATCCCAGCGTTTGAATGCGGGCATTTATCATGAATTCTCTATCTATGAGGCGAGTAGTCGTTTGTTTGAAGATATTGACTACGATGGCTTTTTCCGCACCTTTAGTGTGACATTTGATGCCGATGTACATAGCTTTTATGTGGGTGAGCGCGCTGATGTCTACGCTGATCTTTATTTGAGTCGAAACGGCGGCCCGTGGGAGCTCTATCATACGACTGATGTATTCACCATTGTTGATGATGTGAGTGATGATGATTTTGAGGTGTTGACGACCTTACATGCAGGTTACCCAACTGATCACTATGATGTTTTGATCGATCTATATGAGGTCGGTTACAGCGACATTGTGGCAACGGTTAGCAGCGATGATCTCGACGAGCTTTATGGTTTACCCTTAGAAAGTGCCGATCGCGATTTTTATGAAGAGGTTATTGAAGTGACTGCGGGGGGCGTGACATCAATATTGGGGATGCTAATTCTGTTTATGGTTGCCATCACTAGGCGAGTGACGGCTAAGTTTCGTCACTAATAGTGATGAAACATAGCCCAGTGAAGCTTTCGTTATTCTTTTCTTAATAATCTTTTTGCAAGGTAAATGATATTTCACAAAAAATTGTCATATATGAGCGTATATTAGGGGGGATATTCTTTATATGCAGGGGGCAATATGGCGCAGGATCAAGATGCAAGTCGTGAACAAGTAAGTTGTGAACAAGTCAAAGTCTATCGAGTGTGGGATCGACCTACACGATTGTTTCATTGGATAAATGTATCGTGTGTCATGGCGCTAATTTTTATTGGTGCCATTATGCTGTTTAAAGGTGAATTGGGGATTAGTGGTTTAGAAGCAAAGGTTAAGCTTAAGGAGCTTCATGTTGTTGTCGGTTACCTATTTGCTGTTAACTTGGTCGTTAGATTAGTGTGGGGCTGCATTGGTTCAAATAGCGCCCGTTTATCTAAAATGCTGCCAAATTTTTCAGCGGTATTAGCTTATAAAGCGAAATTGAAGCAGGGAGCATCACCGCAATATCTGCATCACAATCCCGTGGGCAATTTAGCAGTATTCGCAATGATGGTGCTGTTGGTTACGATTATGTTTACGGGCCTTATTCGTGCGGGAACCGATATTTATTATCCGCCACTTGGTGGACTGGTTAGTGACTATATTGCGGCGAACGGTGTCGATGGCGCTTCGTTAAAGCCTTATGATGAGACAGGTGTTGATAATCAAAAAGTGGCGCAGATAAAACCATTTAAATCTCTGGCTGGCGAAGTGCATGTCTATAGCGTTTATTTATTGATTTTAATTATTTTAGTTCATATTGCTGGTGTGATAGTTGCTGAGATAAAGCACCAACCCGGTTTGGTTTCGGCAATGATATCGGGTAAAAAACGCTTGAATCGACCGCCTGAAGACTAGCATTGTTTGAGCTTAAAAAATCAAAAGAAAAGGCACTGTTTTAGTTTAATTAGTTGGGTACAGCATAGGTTGTATCCAATTTTTTATACGTGATTAAGTCCGAGTTTAGCGGGCGAGCCAAATAACCGTTTATTGGTTTAAATATCAATAATCGGGTTAGACAAAAAAGGTCCACAATTAATACGTTAAAGACTTAATTTCTCATTATTTTTAGTCTAGTATGTTAGGTACTTGTTAATATCCCATTGGGGGAATAATGAAGCGAACTCTGATACTTACACTTACATTGCTCGGCGCTTTGACATCAAATCCTGTATCGGCAGTTGCTGACATCAAAGGTTATTATCTTGGTGCTATGGCGGGTAACTCACAGTTAAAGGCGGGTGAGTTTGACGAGGATGCAATAAGTTATGGTGTATATGCTGGTTATTATACAAGTAAGAATTTTGCGCTAGAAGCTGCTTATATGATGACAGATAATTACGTTGATAATGGTGACGTGAAGGCTAATTACATCTCGCTTGCTGCTAAGTTTCATCATTATTTTAATGATACCTATTCGATGTTTATTAAGGCTGGTGCAGCATCCACTAAGGTTGAAGCCGATTTGGATTATGATGGTATTGGTTGGTTGTGGGGCGCTGGTTTTAATATGGCTTTTAGTAACAAGGTCAATGTGCGAATCGCTTATGAAATGGTTTATACCGATTTAGATGCCAGCGGGCTAGAAGAAACCGTCGATAGCGATCTTGGTAATGTTTATTTAGGGATACATTATCAGTTCTAGTGTCGAGTTTTCGCGATAGCGAGTTATTTTATCAAGCCCAAAAATCTATTCGTTTAAAAATGCAGCCAACAGGCTGCATTTTTTGTGGTGAGATAAAAGCGAATGAGATTAGACCGCACTTAAACTTGAGGGATGAAAACGCCAAATCAAGTACACAAAAAAGATCAGCAGCAAACGCTACTGGTTCAATAAAATCAGGATGGGACATTTTTTTATTAGCCATCACGGTGCGTCGAAGCCGTACTTAGCGAGAATGGCTTGGCCTTGCGGCGAAATAATAAACTCGGCTAACTCATTTGCTTGAGGTCTGGCACCTTTGATCGCTGTTAAGCCATAATTTGCACCGACGCTGAGATTATCGGGTAGTGCAATTATCTGCAGTTTGGATACCTGTTTTTTGGCCAATACCGCATTAGTACAGTAGGTTAGGAAGATATCTGCTTGTTTGTTTTCCATCACCCAAGCATACGGATTACTTCCATCTGGTGCCTTAGCGCTGGTTGGGCCGCCAGTTAATTGTAGGGCTTTGTCACTGAGTAGTTTAAAAGCATTAGGTTGAATCTGCTGCGCGCGTTCAAAGACTTTCCAAGCGTAATCGCCGGCGGGATCGGCTTTGGGAGTCGAAGTGCCTAACCGAATGGTGTCATTTAGCATCTGCTCAAGTAAGGTCGCAGGTGTTACGCTTACTTCTGGTTGGGCTAAGGCACAAAGCTTATTGCGGGCAAACATCACCACTGCACTGCTGAGACCTGCGTTGTTCAAAGCGGTTGGGTGTTTCATATTTGCTGATGCAAATAGGTCAACCTTCTCACCGCCTTCAATTCGTTTACGCAACAACCCCGAGGGGGCAAATTGGGTAGAAACATCAATCTTGTTACTGTGTTGGTATGTATTGACGATATCCGTCATGGCGGCTTTCAAGCTGCCTGCGGCTCTAAACTCAATGGGCGCTTCTCGGGCTGAAATGTTGCCGCTAAATACCGCGAGCAACAGAGGGCTTAAAATCCATTTATGTTTCATGCTCAATAATTCCTGTTACTAATATTGGTAACTATCAAACCTTAGTTCTTGTTAAGCGACAATAGCCTTTATTGATGAGATGAATAACTTGCTGTAAGGATCGCGAAATTAATGATTGTGATAGACAAAATGTCGCAATGGCAAATGGATTGAACGATTAGATTTGCTTATTTATTCGATGTCATTAACAAGCTCAAATATGCACAAAATTCTCATATTAAAAACGATAAGTTGCATAATATTGTCAATCAATTATATTGCGTGGTTGGCTAAATTTATTTTATTTCAATAGGTTATTTTTGCTTGTCGTTTTTTGCGACACAGTTAATAGAGAGTAGGTATGTTTACATTTTCGACAAAAAAGGTGCTTGTAGCGCTATTGTTTCCAACATTATTGGCGGGTTGTGCAACAGGTAATACACCTGAAGTAAAGAAAGCTAACGCGCGTAAAGCGACTCAAGATGCGTTGCAGGAAATTTATAAAGAGCATCCAGGTGCAAGGCCGGCAGTTGCTGGGGCATTGGCTCATGTGGTTTGCACTGGCAGTAATAGTTATCTATTTGCATTATCTACTGGCGGCGGTGTTTGTGTGCTTACTGAAAAGGGCAAAACGTCATACTATCGTTTTGCGACAGGTGGTGTTGGTGCTGGGATCGGCTGGAAGCAGGTGGCATTTGTCCAAGCATTTATGAAGGCGGGGGCGGTAAAACGTTTTAAAGAGTCTGGCTACGAGGGGCAGGCGCAAGCTGAAGCCAGCGCAAAGTATGACGATAACGGGGAGCAAGCTTCGGTGAATCAATCTGTTGATATCGATGGTGTAAAAACCTACCAAGTTAACTTGATGGGTGCAGCGGCTCAGGCAACGGTACAAGGATATAAGTATTGGAAAACCGACTTTAGTGAAGATTTTATGCAGAATGCCGACTAGGGCCTATTAAGCGTTAGAACGCACTTTTGTTAAGTGACGTTATTGGGCTTGAGCTATGATCCTCAAGCCCATAAAGCGAAAGTTAAAAAATCTGAAAGCCTTGAATTAGCCTTAAGGGGAGCTATTGGATTGCGCACTCGGTTTTCTGTAATAAATTAAACAGAGTGATTCACTTCAACACCGCTTTTCCGCCAATGATTTTAAAAGCAGGGACGCCTCTGACCAAGGTTTCTCTGGCAAAACGCTGCTGACAATTTGGGCAAATACAGGCGACTTGGGTGTAGTCTTCGACGATACGTTCTTTAAAGCATTTAACCAATGCTCCCTTTCCATCTTTACGGTATTTAAATAACTTAGTTTTACACTGACCACAGAGGATCTCAACAGTCCTAGTGGGCCCTTTCTTATTCGGTTTTGCCATAATAACGGTTTGCTCTTAATGACGGCTTAATAAATGATAGAGTGCCTTTAAAAAAAGAATTTCTAACATCTGCTTAACTTAGATATAGTAACGTAAGTGAAAAGGATATTGGCGTTACTCTATGATTAAAATAATAAAAATTATAACGCTCGGATTGCTTACTGCCTTATTTTTAGTGATAGCCGCCATTTATGTCGGTCTACATCTTAGTTTGCCGCAACTTTCTGGAGAGCTAAAGGTTCGCCAGATAGTCGCGCCTGTCACGATCAAAAGAGATCGCTTGGGCACTGCTGTCATTCGTGGAGAAAACCGCCAAGATGTGGCTTTTGCACTGGGTTTTGCCCATGGGCAAGACCGCTTCTTCCAGATGGATCTATTGCGGCGTAATTCGGCTGGTGAGCTAGCTGAGATCTTCGGACCTGCTGCAATAAAGTTTGATAAGCGTCATCGATTTCATCAGTTGCGAAAAAGAGCTGAACAGATCCTTGCTCAGTTGCCGACGGCTCAGCAGCAGTTGCTTGCACGTTACAGCGATGGTGTAAATCAGGCGATTGCTGAGCAGAGGTTAAAATCTTTTGAATATGTCTTAACTGGAACGTCACCGAAACCGTGGCAACCTGCTGATAGCCTGCTTGTTATTTATAGCATGTATTTAGATCTTCAAGGTAATACCATCAATCGAGATATAACCCTGACTATGGTCGAGCGTCTATTTGGTCAGCCGATGCGGCTGTTTATTACTCAGACGTCCAATTATCAGGCGGCGCTGGATAACAGCCTATTTCCCTCAGATCCCCCACCTATGCCAGCGATAGAACCGAACATGCTCGCTCATCGATTTGATGTTGAGATTGCAGATCTTGAAGAGGTTGGCAGCAACAACTGGGCGGTCACAGGCGAGCATACCGAGTCAGGCAGCGCCATGTTATCCAATGATATGCATCTCTTATTTGCGGTGCCGATTATTTGGTATCGATCCCAGCTTAATTATCCTGATGCAGTCGGTCAAAATGTACAAGTTACAGGTGTGTCTCTGCCTGGGGCTCCTGCAATTGTTGTGGGGTCAAATGGTAAGATTGCCTGGGGCTTTACCAATGCTTATATCGACACTGCCGATTGGATCGCAATAGATGATAGTGAGCCGCTAACGATAGAAGAGGAAATGATTCGTCTGCCCGATTCTGTTGTGGATTATCCGATCTCTATGTCACGTTTTGGCCCAGTTAAGACCTATGGCGAAAAGCAATACGCACTTTCTTGGGTTGCGCATCAAGATTATGCCGTTGATATGGAATTAATGGGGTTAGAAACCATTAGCAGCGCAGAGCAAGGGCTTGAGTTGGCTAAAACATTTGGCGTCCCAGTGCAAAATCTATTGATTGTCGATGATAAGGGGAATGTCGGTTGGCAACCCGCAGGAGCGATACCTGCTAGAACCAATCCTGCTGATGTAGCGCAACCTTCGGCCGAGGTACAAGCGGTTAATTGGCATCAGGATGAATCTCAATTGCCTAGAGAATATAACCCAGACAATGGCCTGCTTTGGAGTGCAAACGCTCGGGTAATGTCAACTAAGGATGCTTTGCGTTTTGGGGATGGCGGCTACGCGCTTGGGGCAAGAAGTGCTCAGATCCGCGACCGATTACAACAGCAGAAACAGTTTGACGAGGCTGATTTCTATCGCATTCAGCTCGATAATCAGGCGCATTTTTACCGGCCCTGGCAGGAGCATCTTGTTAATGCGTTAATGTCCCAACCTCAACGATTTGCTATAGATATTCAGTATCTTAGACAGTGGAAAGAGTGTGCCTGTAGTGATTCTGTTGGTTTCACCTTGGTTAAATCGTTCAGAAATCGGCTTATCGATGCAGCGTTTTCGCCGGTTGAAAGTGTGCTTCAACAACATGAGCTTAGCTTGTCGGTCTTAAAGCGTTATCTAGAACCCGCCATATGGCAGCTGTTAAGTGAGCAACCGCAAAGCTGGTTGGCATCGGAATATGCCTCTTGGGATGAGTTTGTCATAGCAAATTATGTGGATTCAACCGAACGCTTATTAGAGACATATAGTGACTCTGCTAACTATCAAGATCTGGCATGGGGCAGGGTCAATACCTTGCATATTCGGCATCCTTTTAGCAAGCAGATGCCGCTGTTGAGTGCGTTGCTCGATATGCCTAAGGTGGCGGGTTTTGGCGATACCTTTATGCCAGCCGTGCAGAGTTCAAGCTTTGGCGCTTCGCAGCGTTTTATTGTGCAACCAGGACTTGAGTCTCAAGCTGTTCTCACCATTCCTGGCGGGCAATCTGGGCATCCGCTATCGCCTTATTACCATGCAGGGTTTGATGAGTATGCCGATCAAGTCGCTACGCCTTTATTGCCTGCAGCGATTCAGGCGCGTTTAGTGCTGCAACCAGTAAACTAACAAAGATACAGAGTGCTAGAGAGTAAAAAACGAGCCTAAGCTGGTTTTTACTCTCTATCGAACTAGCGTTATGCACGTCGCACTTTAGGCCATGCGTTCAACGGGTTTCCAGCGCAGTAATTCACCTGGCAGTTTTACGCCTTGGGCGATAATGCTATTGATGCGATTAAGGTAAGCGGCGCCGTACATCAAGTGCTTGGCCAAATCTACCGCATTACGTTTTTGGTAGTCATCTAAATAGCTGCCCTTTGCCCACTGGTTAAAGGCGCCAAGTGCTGGACCTGCCCAGATCTGGTAATCCATTTCACGGCCGACTTCACCTGAGTTTGACCAGCGGCTCGATAGCCCCAAATACCAGCGGAAAATCAGTGCCATCTTGCGTTTTGGGTTACCTTCGGCGCGCTCAATCTGCTTAGGATCGCGCTCGTTAAAGTGGGCGACTGTGCCTGCCCAGATATCATCGAGGCTTGAGCGGAAGACTTGCTTTTCAAGCTTTTCACGCTCATCGGCAGGAATTGACTCAATGGCGTCATAACGTGTGTAGATCTCATACAGCTTGTTAGCGCGCATTGGGAATAGGGTGCCACGCTTAACCACCTGAAGCTTTACGCCCATCTCAAACATGTCGGCGGCTGGTGCCATGGTGACATCTGCCATCTCTGTGGTGGCAAGCAGTTTGCGGGTATGCTCACTGGCTCCGGCTTCGACACAGGCTTGGTTGATTGAACCAGTAACGATATAGGCCGCGCCCATATTAAAGGTCGCGAGCGCCGCATCTGGGGTGCCCACACCACCGCCACAACCCACGCGAAGTGGCGTTGGATATTGGTACTTGGCTTGGATCTCGTCTTTTAGCGCTAAAATCGTTGGCAATAGCGTAACCAAAGGACGGTTATCGGTATGGCCGCCAGAATCGGCTTCGGCGGTGATATCGTCAGCCATGGGGATCTGCTGGGCCATCTCCATCTGATCGACACTGATCAAACCCTCATCCACGAGTTTTTGTAGCATCTTCACGGGCGCAGGCATCATGAACTTTTCAGCTACTTCGGTGCGGCTCACTTTGGCGATCACCTTGTTGCCGATAACGATGTTGCCAAGGGCGTCACGACTCAGACCCGCTGCACGGTAGTAAACAATTTGCGGCGTGAGGCCTAAGAAGGCCGATGCTTCAACGGTGCGTACCTTATGCTTAAGAAATAGTTCGACGCTGCCACGCTCTAGTGCGGGTTCGCTTGGACTATGAATAAGGTTAAACATGTAGGGGCCATTGGGCAGCGCGGCTTGAATGCGGTTAATGGCGGCTTCTACGCGGCTTGGGATGAGCCCCGCTGCGCCAAATGAGCACAGAATCCCCGCTTTACCTAAGGCGATAACCAGCTCTTCTGAGGAGATGCCGTTGGCCATCGCACCCGCATAGTAAGCATATTTTACACCGTGAACGCGGCGGAAATTACTGTCGCCAAGGCTTTCGGTACCCAGTGCTGGAGTGAAGGCACTAACGGGATGACCTTGAGTGTTATTGGTGGTCATCAGGTTGGCTTGCGTCGCGATGCCCACCCCTTTATCGCTGTCATTGATGACATAGCAGGCGCGGCTGAAATCTTTCAGCTTTGCCGCCATAGCATGCGTATCAAAACAGATATCTGCATCATTTACTTGCCAAGGCCATGGCGATAATTTGTCGCTAGTTGTCGTGGGATTCATTTAAATAAGACCCTTATTATTTTTTATGCTTTATTCGATTGTCTAACTTGAGGTTTTGGCAGGTATCCAAATATCTCAAGTGATCTATTTTTTACAAGGCTTCTTCGATACAGATGGCTATGTCGGTGACTTCGTAGATACGTAAACCGTCTTTACTCAGGCTCGCGTTACCTGTGATCACCTTCTTACCACCTTCATCTTTAATCGAGGTAATACTGACATCCATCGACATCTGCTTATTGAGAGGGTTGATCTGACCGCGATATTTCCACTTAATGTTTGACAAAATTTGGCCAAACTTAGGGTTTTTAAACCCAGCGCCCAAATCCTTGCTGATGGCGTAAGTTTGCATGGTTTCGATAATGGCTTCAACGCCTAATGAACCTGGCATCACAGGATCTTGGTGGAAGTGGAACTGGAAGAACCAATCACTAGGATCGATAGTGCGCTCAGCGTAGAGGTAACCTAAACCTTCGGTGCCACCGTTATCGACAATTTCTACACTGTCGATAAAGTTAAGCTGACCGCCAGCAAGGCGATAGTGAGGCTGGTCGGCTGGCGCATTAAAGTGACGGCCCGCTTTATCGAGTAGGTTCACTTTTGTGTCGGCACTAATGCCTTTGGCTACATGCCAAGGCTGAGTGACTTTGCCATTGTCTAAGCCCAGCTGATCTTTAAGCGCGTCACCTTTGAAGTAGCCAAATACCGCTGTGCCGCGATAGAAGGGCTCGCCGTCGGTGCTCAACTCAAAGCTAAAGCTTTGAATGATGTTGGTGCCAGCCATCACCGTCGACAGTAGGCGAGAGTCGTTAACTATGGTTTTGCCGCGCAGGTCAACATCGCGCAGCAGCTCGCCACTACCATCTAAGTTGCGGAAAAATAGCTCAAGACCTGGGAAGCCCAATGTGGTGCCCATGTAACCTGAGATGAAGCCATTAGGCTGCAAGGAGATCTCCATTAGCACCGAATACGGCATGACAGCATGGTGGCTATTTTTATCGAAATACCAGGCATCGGTTGGCACTTCATATTCGGCAATACAGCTTGACGGCTTTTTAAATTCCCCCCGTTTACCATTAACTTCCACTACGCGGGTGGTTAACTGCAAATCGCCGCAGGGCGTACGTGGCGGGATCATACCGCGATAAATTGAAAACTCAGGACCAAAGCAGTTTTCGATATTACCTGTGGCAAATTCAAATAGATGGTAGGGCGTAAATGGTACGGTATCAGGCACGCGATTGGGGTAATCGGGTGTGATGGGGGCCTCTACATGGGCCAGCGGGATCACGCCTTTGTTTGGCGCGGCGCCCAAATCAGGAATTTGCGCCATGAGCGGTGCGTTAACTGATGCGCCTTGATAGCTCCTTTTAGCACTTGCTGACTCTGCAGGCACTGTGTTGCTAAGCGTTAATGGGGCGCTATAGCGGGTGCACTCATCTTCTTCTTTGATCATCACCCCGAGGTTTTGGAAATCCACTACCACTTTGCCATTGAGCAGAATGTCTATGTTGGCTTTGGCATAAGGACGTGGGCTGAAGCCAATTTCGGTCACTTCCATACGGTAGGTGAGCTGGGCCGATTGCGGAGTAACCTGACCACGACAACGTACCTTTTGTGAGGCATTTTCAAGTGGTTGGAAACGACCATTTTTCGTCTGGGTGTGCATGCCTACGTGCAGCATATAGAACTGCAATAACTGACCACAGCCTTCGGCCATCAAAGAGCCTGCCATTACTTGGTCGTCCTTGAAGTGACAAGGGAAGTACCAGTGATTTGGTTCCAGTTGCTTATGACCTTCAATTAACCCAAGTCCCCATGTCCCCCCTGTTCTGTCGACTTTACTGACGTGCTCGATCATCAGGAACTTCTCTGAAGCAAAACACAGTGACGGTTGAGCTGGACCTGCATGTGATGGACCGAAACAGCCTTCAATATCGGCCGATAATAGCTTGTGGATCGCGCCGTAATCGAACTGAGTTTGAGGGCAATCCAGTAACGGATTAAAGCGTAGCTTAGTTGCGCTGTTACGGGCCTTTATTTCATCTTCTGTGCGGATGACGCCTTTGCCATCGGCCAGCTCTGCATCGGTGAAGAAGCCTGCACAGCCACCATCCATCTTGAGGATCATGGTATCGCCAACGAAACACTCATAAGAGAAGAAAAACAACAGAGTATCGCCGTTACGGGCGTAGTGGTTGATCTTAATATCATATCTTAATGTGTCACCGCCCCGTGGCAGATCGCCTAAGAAGGTGAGGGTGCAGTCGAGTAGACGATAGACTCGCTCTCCCTTGTTCTCAAAATCAATGCCTAAGTAGCTGATTAACATTAAGTCACATTGACCTGATTCAACTGCCACCGCCCATGGAATTTGGCCATCGACCAAGTAAGGCGCATCTTCTGGGATGTCGTATTCGGTAGTCATTGAACTTGGCTTGTACTCATTTATGTTGGCGTCGAGTTTAGTCACCCTCGACACTAACAGGTAGTCGGTGGTCGGCAGGCGGACACGACGAGAGTAGTTGTCGATTGGGGCGTATTCTGGGCCAAATACTTTGGCGATATCGCCTTCAGCATATTCAACAAGATCATGGTAATCCCAGATGCATGGTTTGTGTGCTGGTACTGGGGCTTGGTAGGGTTCTACCTTGTCATGCTGTGGCATCAGCACTGCTTGGGGGGCCACATGCTGAACTTGATGTTGAATTTTAGTCGACTGTGGCGCGCCCGAGGCTTGCGCAAGCTGCTGCTTGAGTAGTTGGTCAGCCACTTTAAGGCCTGTTTCACGGCTTTTGAGAAAAGCCAGGTGCGCCTGCTGCGCGAGCTGTTGGTTATGCTGAAACGCGGCTAATTCGCCTTGTGACAGTTCTAATTGGCTCGCATCGAATGCGCGGGGTGTTTTGCTTGTCATTATATTCTGGGTACCTATTGCTTTAGCAATGTGGGCCTGTGTTGGCGTTTGGGCATCTGCCGCCGACGTCGCAACGGGCTGTGGGTAGCTGATCAGTTGCGGCGCACGTGAAGTGGTTGGCGCTAAATGACCTTGGGCAACTTTTGCTTTGATAGTGTCTAGGTCTGGTATCGGGGTGTTAATGATATGACCCACGATATCTCGTCCACCTAAATAGACCTCTTTGACTAAGCTGCGCTCGGCATGGGTGCCTAAGGTATGAGCCAGTCGCTGACTCAGTGCTGTGCGCTGGGCAGCATTTTGACTTAGGTGGGTGAGGGCACACTGATTTTCGCTCACGTTCGCAATTACAGCATGCTGGCTTGTATCTTGCTCATCTTGTTGATTGTGTTGTTGATTGAGGCGCAGCAGGCCATAGATTAGACTCGTCATACCTGCGGCGGCAAAGCTGTGTCCAAGCCGTTGTTGACCCTGCTCAAAACGCGCTTGGGTTAAGGGGAGGGCCTGCTGTAATTGGTCGCATGTCAACGTGCTGCCTGGGGCAATATTCTGCTCAACTAGACTGATTTGTGCGCCATGGGTGCCTGTAAGTGTCAGTAACTCATCGGCGACGCGGCTAACCGCGCTGGTGGCACCAAAGTTTATGCTTTCAATGGTGGCGTAACTCTGACTTGCATGGCTAAGCGGTTCAAGCACTAGCGCGCCCGCACCTTCAGCCAGTTTCCAGCCTGTATCACTTGGTGGTGCTGCCATAGGGCTTACGGCATTTTTAAGCATCACCTGCTCAATGCTGCCGGACAAGTCGACCGCGGCAATCACTACGGCATCGAGCTGTTCTTGCACCATCATATTTTCGGCCACATCGAGGGCACGGCTCACCGACTGCTCACCCGCTGAGATGGTGAAAGCTGGGCCATTAAAGTCCCAGAGTGAGGCGATGCGCGACGCCATGATGTTGCCGATAAAGCTGGTGTACTGGTTAAGCTTGGCTGCATCGAGGACACTGTCCATCGCGATCGTTTCAAGGGATTGATACTCACTGTCTGTAAGTGTCACACCCATGGCATTGAGGCTTTGTTTCAATTGAGTATGCAGGTTGACGCGGCCGCGGAACTGATGCAGTTCAAGCTCTGTCTCCATAGCGACCAGCACGGCCACTTTTTGGCCCGGCTTTAGCTTGGCATCGCGAATGGCTTCGTCGGTCACCTTCATCAACATGAGTTGCTGACAGATCAAGCGATCATCTTCATTGGGCGGCAGTTTAAAGCGTAAAAAGTCCAGCTCAAAACTGTCAACATAAGCCCCTTGTGGAATGGCATGGATGCCAAATTTAGCTAATAGTTCAGGGTGCTTGTCGAGCCCTTTCCAGCGTTTGCTGGGGAGGTCGATAAACGCATGTTGACCTTGTTGTAAGGTCGCATCGAGTTGATTAATGGTGCTAAGCGGCCCAATGTGGCTGGCGATACCGCTAATGGCAAATGCGGGAGTTGAGCCGTTGCTACACGCCTGTAAAGGTGCGCTTCCAGCTCTTGGCTGTTTAGCGGTGTAAGACTCTAGTAATAGGTGAGCATTACAGCCACCAAAGCCAAATACCGACACACCTGCAAGCCGTTCATGGTTGCCCGTTTTTACTGGCCAAGGTGTGACTTTATTTGGCAAAGTATGAGCACCAAATAGGCCATTTGGCGAGCCAATGGCCTCGCTAATATTAATACTGGGCGGCAATACACCTTGGCGCATGGCGAAGATCATCTTCATGATCCCAGGCATACCTGCGGCAGTAAGTAGGTGGCCTAAGTTGGATTTGGCCGAGCCAATAATCGGTGCGGCTGAGCCATTGAGACGTGGTGCAAAAAACTGCTCCATCGAGGCAAGTTCAACCTTGTCACCTAGTGGCGTGCCAGTGGCGTGACATTCGATCACTTCGATGTTTTCTGGCGCTATGTCGCTGCTGCGATAGGCGCGTTCGAAGGCCTTTACTTGGCCTTTGCTATTTGGGCTTAATACAAACTGCCCTTTGCCATCGTTAGACAGACCGATCCCGCTGACCACTGCGTAGATCTTATCGCCGTCGCGCTCTGCATCGTCGAGTCGTTTAAGTGCCAGAACCCCAGCTCCTTCACCAGCAAACAAGCCTTTGCTGTTTTTATCAAAGGGGGCTGAGAATCCATGATCTGGGTAGGCGTGAAAAATCGAGAACCCCATATTGATAAAGAAAGGGTCCGCGCCTGAAACGGCGCCCGCTAACATGAGATCGGCCTTACCCGTTGCAAGGTAATCACAGGCTAACTTAAGGGAATAGACTGAGCTGGCACAGGCGGCATCTAGGCTGAGCTGCACGCGACCTAGGCCCAGTGCATCGGCGACCACCTTAGAAGCGTTATGGGCTATCGCCCCGTTAGCACAGTCGATTGATGGTGTGTGTGGGGTTTGCGCATTAAAGGGATGCAGGCGAAAATTTTGGCTATCTAACTTGGTCTGCAAGGCTTTCTCTACCGCATTGTGATAAAGCGGCAGAAACAGCTCATTCGATTTTGCGGTTGGGAATGACAGTGCGCCCATGATGATGCCTGTGCGCTCTAGTAGCGGCGAGTCCATCGCTACGCCTGCATCGAGTAGCGCGTTACGGCTGGTATCGAGTGCCCATTTGAAACTGTCATCGAGTCCCATGAGCCGCTCAGCCCCGATACGATAGCCGTTCGCATCGAAGATAAAGTCTTCAATATAGCCACCGTTGTCGCAGTAGAAGCGATCTGATTGGCCCTGTACACCTTGATAGTCGCTGCTATTAGCACCGAGTTTTGCATCACTCAATGTGGTACGAGAGTCGCGCTTGTCGAGTAAGTTTTGCCAAAATTGATCCGGCGTTTTGGCGTCGGGATACAGGGTGGCTAACCCGACTATCGCTATTTTACATGGTTGAGAAGGCGCTTCATTTGAAGGCATTATGCTTCCCCTTTTAATAAGGTATTTGCCGCATCAGTTGTCGTTAGCTGCTCTTGCAGTGCTAATTGACGCTTTAGTCCCAGCTGCAGCACGGTCAGGCTGACGGGGACTCGATGACTGATCAACTGTCCGATTGCCTTAAGCAGAGTCGCGATATCGCTGCTCCCTTTGGCGTTTAGCGGTACGGTGCAGTACTGAGATGTATGGTTTGCCGACGGTGATAACAGATTATCGATGAGTTTTTCACTGTCACTGCTTTTTAGTATTTTGTCGATGAGGGTGCAGTTTTGGCGATCGGCACCTATTTCGACAAATAGCCGTGCGCCTTGGCGCGTTGCACTCTGGATCAGGGCGGTAAAATCTAAGCTATTGCAGAAGGTATCGGCAATCGAGGTTGCTATCAGCTTTGGATTCAATTGCCCCTGCTCATCGCCAACGCCCCTATCGATACCTTTGCCTGTATCGGAGGCGCTGATAAATGTGACTGGGTGACTCACCGCTTCTGGAACAATATTTTGCTCATAAAAAGCGACCACATTGTCATGCTGGCTGAGTGCCGGCATCGTGTGCATTGCCGTTACGCGATTGGCCGCAATCCCGCGTTTCCCCAAAGCTTTTAGTAGCTCCTGGCAGCTATGCTCACAGCCTGCAATCACGCAGGTGTCGCCTTGAGTGATGGCTAGGTAAACACGTGGATATTGCTTAAGCATTGGACGAATCGACTCGGGAGTGCAGCGCACCAGAAAGCTGTTCCAATGAATCACATCGCTATCGGTCAGTCCCCAAGCGCTGCGCACTGCACTGAGGTCGCCTGAGATGACGGACGTAAATAGCGGATCGCTTTTGGTTTTGTCGATCAAGAGATGAGGCTGCTGCCATACATCAAGACTAGCCCACATAGAGGCTTCGCCCATGGAATAACCTAGTGCGTATTGTGGCTTAACATCAAACTCATCCATTAATAGTTTGCTCAGCAGATAACTCGCACCTACGCCTGCAATCGCCATATCGCCCAGCGCCATCTGCTCTGTGATCTGTTTATCGCTATGATAGATCGCATCTGCTTGTAACATGGCTTTGAGGTCGCCTTGCTGCTCTAAGCGAGCATAGAGCGCAGGGAAATAGTGATGCAGTTCGCTGAGCATGTCGTGATAGACAGTGCCGACACCAGGATAAACAAAGGCGAGATGTTGTTGTCCAAGTGGCGCGGCCGTAAAAAAGCTTCCGGCTGGGGTTTTGTATTGCCCTTTCTCTTTAAACACTTGGCTTAGCGCATCACTCATACTGGCAATCTCTTGCATGAGAGACTCGATACTAGAGGCTTGCAACGTGAGCGCAAAACGTGGACTGGTACTGATTTCAAACTCATGTAAATTTTGCTGCATTAACGCCAGTAAAGATAAGCTGATTTTTGAATCATCAGTCATCATTTTAATACTATCTAGCTTAGCGGCTAACGCCCATAAGCCTTGATTTAGCTCGGCTTCGCTGGTGCCAGAGATTAAGAAGAATAGCCGCTGAGCCTTGAGTAAGGATCTTGCTTTTAATCGACCCGTACCTTGGGTTAGTACAATGCTTGCATGAGGGATTGCATTATCTTCTGGGTTAAATTGCAGATTTAGAGTAGCTACACGTGCCTGATAACGCGCTGTAAACCAATAGTGGCGTGAGTTATCGTCTCGAGTAATGGTGCGCTGCGCGATATCGGTGATCAGTTGGCAAAGCCCGTCAAATGCAAGTTGATTGCGATCGACCTCTAGATGACTCACTTGTTCATTACCAATGACAATACTGCGCTGACAGTTTACCGCGCTTAGATCACGCTTAGCCTGTTTTAGTGCGAGGCTCGATGCCGCTTCAGCTGTTTTGGCATATTGCACCCCAGCGAGGTACGCGTGTGGATGCAGCTTTCGCTGCGCGGCCACAAGTGCGGGCATCAGTACCAAACTACTGTGCGGTGCCTGAATGCTGACCACTTCACCAGCGGCCACAAGGTCTAGCGCCATCTCAAGATTTGTTGTGAATCGGTCAAGCTCAATCACCAAGATAGGTTCATTGCTTAGTTCGGTAGGCATTGTGTCTGCCATATTAATCACGAGCACGGCGACGCGCAGTGGCGTCGCCTCATCTTGGTCTAGCTTGCGATCGCTTTGCGTTGCGCTTCCTTTATTGAGCGTCCCATTATTGAGTGTCACTATGCATGATCCTCTTTAATGTTTTGGTCGTTAACAAAAGCGCCGTTAAGTGCTTTGCTTATGGTCACTTTTGCCGAATTCATTATGCAGCTTAATTGGCCATTTTGATGATACAGCGCCACATCGGCAACCAACTGTCGGCTGCTGGTTTTAAGGACGGTGAGCTCGATATAACCTTGGTCGCCAAAGTCCATCGGTAACACACTGACAAACTCGCCAATGGTCGAGGGAAGACTGGCAGCGCCATAGGTTAGCCTTGCCCAAACTAGCATCGCCTGCAGCAGTAGATCTTCAGCAAAAGGCTGACACCCGTTAGCCGTTAAGCTTGGGGTAAAGTCGCCACAATCTTGCTTGGCCACATGAGGCAGTTGGCAGCTAACCACTAAGCCGTGTTCATTAAAGCGCAGCACCTTATCTAAGCCTTGTAAACGCGGACCATGGAACAGGGTGCCGTCGCTGTAAAGTCTGGATTTATCAGTTACTGGCACGACTTGGCTGAGCTCATCAAACTGCTTAGTGCTATGTTGCACGTCGCCTGCTTTAACTAATAGTGCCTGATACTGAGGCCGTCCTTCACAGCTGATTAACGCCTTAATACCTTTGAATGCTCCCGCTTCATATTGTGGGGTTAAGCGCATCATTAAGGTTTGGCTCTCGCTTGAGTCGAACACTATGCCTTTGAGTAACTTGTAGTCTTGCACCATGAGCGTTAGCCTATACTGCTCAAGCGCCGCTTCGCGCATCCATTGGATAGCACAAACCGTTGGCAATACGGGATTGCCACCAATGCGGTGATCTTGAATAAAGGTCAATGCATCAGGTTTTAGCACTCGCTTAAGTGTCACTTCAGTCAGTGCGGTGACGTCGCGCTGCGGGCGCTGTGCAACTTGCACCTCACCCGCATTAGGCTTTTTTACAGTCGCTTCCTTAGCGGTGGTGTCACTTTTGCTGTTGCCTTGCATATCTGTGCCCACTAGCAGCTGCACACCAGTCTCTTTTAGCAGTTGGGTCGCAAATAGCTCCGCGCCTGCTTGGAGTGGGATCACATACACTCCACGGTCAGTAAACATCTTCTTCAGCGCTGGGGTAACCATGCCGCCATCCCAAGGTCCCCAGTTAAAGCTCATCACTTTAGCATTTGGGTGTTTGGCTGAGAGTTGCAGTGCCGCCTTATTAAGAATGTCGTTCGACATGGCGTAGTCGCTTTGGCCAGTATTGCCGTAGAAACCTGCCGCCGAGGAGAACATGGCAACCTGTTTTAGCTGGCTGGTATCGATGACAGAAAGCAGTGCCTTCAGGCCGCTGACTTTGGTGCCATAAACCCGTGCCAGTTCATCTAAGGTTTTGTCTTGGATATGTTTGTCAGCCAAGACGCCAGCACCATGGATAAGGCCTGTGATTGGCGTTATCTGAGTGATAGCGCTCAGTGCGCTGTTAACCGAGTCAGTATTGCTCACATCCATGCTGATGTACTCGGCGCTTGCACCTACTGCGTTAAACGCATCCAGTGCCGCATTGATCTCTAGGCTGCTCTGTACTGGCCACACTAATGCATCTACCTGCTTAGGCGTTGGTTTCTCACCCGAGGCAATAATGTGGGCAATCGCGGCTGATTTGAGTTCGCTTGCCGCTTTACCTTGTGCCCAGCTGGGCAGATTATTGAGGGGCACATGTTGGCTACGACCCGCCAAGATAAAGTGCGACTGACAACGCTTAGCTAGGGCTAGGGCACATTCAAAGGTTACGCCTTTTGCTCCCCCGGTCACCAGTATTTTATCTGCGCTATTTAGCTCACTCTTTGCTGTTTTAATGCTCGCATCGCCTGCAATTAAGGCTGTGCGCTGCAGTTGACCTTGCTCATTGAGGCTTAACCCCACTTCGTTCAATCTTGCATTGCTATCAAACAGCTCGTTGGCGATGGCATCACTTAAGCGGCTTGCATCCAGCGCTGGTGCGATATCTAATGCACGGCAAAATACGCTTGGCCACTCGTGGCTTAAGGTCTTGGTGAGCCCAGCCAGTGCGGCTTGGTTAAGCTCTGCGGTTTTTAACTGTTCAAGGTCTAAATAACCGAAGCCACCGTCGATGCGACTGACGCTGATGAACGCACGTCGGGCACCCGTGTCTTGGGTTAATTTAGGTTGCAACAATTTGGCCCATAGGAAGGCCTGGCTCAAGTGATTGAAGCTGTCGTCGCTAAGCTGTACGCCGTTATTATCTGTAGCTTGTGCCTCTTGCGGGTGCAAGTGAACAAAGCCGCCGATAGCGCCTAACTGCTGTTCAATCTGATTGATCACGGCAGCAATACCTATTTCATCGGCACTGTCAGCTTGAAAGCTTTTGATATCACTGTTTAGCGGTGACTGTGGTTGACCTTCCGGCAAACGCACAACGGCCACCTGTAAGCCCTGTTTAACTAGCTTCTCGGCTAGCACACCTGCGTTGTGACCATCATCGTTGATCACAATGTGAGCGTTAGCGGCGAAACAGTTGTTAACTAACTCCGCCGCATCAAGCTTTTTTAGCGCTACCTCGCTGTGAGGTGGCAGTTCAACACTGGGCTCGCTTGAGAGCGCAGCAGGCCTATCATTTAAGGGCTCTGCCGTTACAGGCGCAGCGGCTGATGATGAAGCGCCGAGCTTGCTGTTCATAGAGCCTTCAGCGGGTAGTTTACTATTCATATAACTAACAATTTCGCCTAAGGTGCGACACTCGGCTAAATCTTCAGGATTAAGCTCAGGCAGGTCTGGTAGCTCATCTTGCACTGTGCCTAAAATTTCAACGCGCTTGATCGAATCGATGCCTAAATCGGCTTCCATATCCATCTCGAGGGCGAGCATCTCTGTCGGGTAACCGGTTTTATCGGCCACCACACTCATCATGGTGTTGTGCACTTGCTCGTTAGTCAGAGCGCTTGGAACAGACGCTGCAGTCGTGGCTGGAGTTAGGGCAGCTGGTGCATTTTCGGCAACAGGCGCATTGGTCACTGCTGGTAGTTTGCTGTTCATATAGCTAACGATTTCACCTAAGGTGCGACACTCGGCTAAGTCTTCAGGATTAAGCTCAGGCAGGTCTGGTAGCTCATCTTGCACTGTGCCTAAAATTTCAACGCGCTTGATAGAGTCGATGCCTAAATCGGCCTCCATATCCATTTCAAGTTCAAGCATCTCTGTCGGGTAACCAGTTTTTTCGGCCACCACATTCATCATGGTGTTGTGCACTTGCTCGTTAGTCAGATTGCTTTGAACAAGTTCTGCAGTCGTGGCCGGTGTGAGGGCCGCCGGCGCATTCGCGGCAATTGGCGCACTGCCAACAGCTGGCAGTTTGCTGTTCATATAGCTAACAATTTCGCCTAAGGTGCGACACTCGGCTAAATCTTCAGGATTAAGCTCAGGCAGGTCTGGTAGTTCATCTTGCACTGTGCCTAAAATTTCAACGCGCTTGATAGAGTCGATGCCTAAATCAGCCTCCATATCCATCTCAAGTTCAAGCATCTCGGTTGGGTAACCGGTCTTTTCAGCCACAACTGACATCATGGTACTATGTACTTGCTCGTTGGTTAGACCGCTTTGAACAGGCGCGCTTGTTGTAACGGGGGCACTGCCAACGGCTGGCAGCTTACTGTTCATGTAAGCAACAATTTCGCCTAAGGTGCGACACTCGGCTAAATCTTCTGGACTGAGTTCTGGCAGGCCTGGTAGCTCATCTTGCACTGTGCCTAAAATTTCAACGCGCTTGATCGAATCGATGCCTAAATCGGCCTCCATATCCATTTCAAGTTCAAGCATCTCTGTCGGGTAACCAGTTTTTTCGGCCACGACATTCATCATGGTGTTGTGCACTTGCTCGTTAGTCAGACTGCTTGGAACAGGCGTGCTTGTTGTAACGGGGGCACTACCAACAGCTGGCAGTTTGCTATTCATATAGCTAACAATTTCGCCTAAGGTGCGACACTCGGCTAAGTCTTCTGGACTAAGTTCTGGCAGGTCTGGTAGTTCATCTTGCACTGTGCCTAAAATTTCAACGCGCTTGATAGAGTCGATGCCTAAATCAGCTTCCATATCCATCTCAAGTTCAAGCATCTCGGTTGGGTAACCGGTCTTTTCAGCCACAACTGACATCATGGTCGCTTGCACTTTGTCAGCAGAAAGTGCGTTGCTTGGCGCTGGGACAGCGACTGGGCTTGCAACAACTGGCGTAATAACAACAGGCTTTATAGCGTCTGGCGCAGCAACGGCCGCCGAGGCCGCAGGCGTGCTAACCACTGAAGCTACCACTTTTGGTGCAACTGCAGCAGTAACCTGTGGTGCAGTGCTAACAGTCGGAGCTGTGGGGGGATTAATCACTGGTGCCGTAGTACTAGCAGGAGCTGGCTGAATTTGTGCATCAACTGATGTTGGCTGATTGAGAGCGATTGCACCATGACTCAATAGGTCAAGTGCGGTGGTATTGCTCTGCGCTTGCAGTTCGAGGAACTGAGTATGGCTTTGCAGTGTTTGTGCCTGGTGCTGGTGGAACTGCTCCATAGAGCGCTGCAGGCTCTCAGGGATAGCGACACCTGATGCGGCCATCTGTGCTTGTGCCGTCATCAGTGTGGTGAAGGTTTCACCATATTGCTGTGGAATAGATAGGAACTGTTGATGCAGCGCTGCCGCTTGGCTTTGGGCTGCAAAGAACTGGCTTAGGGCATCGCTATTCACAGGTGTTGCCGTAGGCGTCGCCACAGCATCTGTTGGTGCTACAGCTGATGCAGGAGCATTGTTTACAGGGGAATGGTTTACCGCAACGACCTTTTCTACGACTTTTTCCACAACTTTCTCTACTTCCACAATCTTCTCAACTTCTACAATTTTTTCGACTTCAACGATTTGACTTGAGATCGCACCTGTTTGTAACGATTTGGCCATTTTCGCGCGAGTTACTGGGCTAATATGGTTGGCCGCCGTCAGCTTGATGTTCATTGGTGATGGTTTTTCTTCGGCCGCGATTGGTGCCGCATATGGATCGAGGTTTTCTAGTGCAACGCCCGCCACCGCGAGCTGCAATGCGGCTTGACGCAGTTGCAGATCGCTATCGCCCTTTGGATTTGGGTTTATGCTGACTGTGCACAGTTCGCTCATCTTGTCGCTAAGGGTGCTCTCAACCAGCTTTTGTAAGATGTTCTTTGGTCCAAACTCGACAAATATACGGGCTCCTGCGTCATACATGGCTTGTAATTGCTCGCTAAAACGCACCGATTGCAGCATGTGTTGCTTAAGCTCACTCTTAATGGTCTTGGCTGCTGACTGATACTGTTGGCCGGTGGCATTAGCGTAGATAGGACGTTGTGGCTTAGTAAACTTAGCCGCATCGATAGCCTTAGCAAACGGAGCTTGAGCATGGCCGACCAGTGGCGTATGGAAGGCGCCTGAAACCGGCAGTGCGATGGCTTTGAATCCGAGATCGCTTAACGCTTTTGCAGCCTCAGACGTTGCGCTGGTAGGTCCTGCAATTACGAGTTGAGTTGGCGAGTTGTAGTTCGCCACTTTGACGCCATCGAATTGGCTGATAGTCGATTCAAGTAATTCAAGATCGTTGGCAGTGTTAGTAATGATGGCATACATAGCACCAGTATCAACGTCATCATCTAGCTTAGTTGCCATTGCATCGCCGCGGGCGAAGGTGAGCTTGTAATAATCGTCAATGCTGATCACTCCAGCGGCGCATAATGCACTGAGTTCACCAAAGCTGTGGCCAGCGACCATGTCCGCTTCAAAACCTGCGGCGGTGAATAGGGCGTATTGACCCATAGAAAGCGCACCAATGGCACTTTGCGCGTTGGCGGTGTTGGTCAATAGCTCTGCTTGGGCTTTTTGATCTGCGCTGTTAAATACTGGGATAGGGTAAACAATCTGAGACAATGGCGTCTTGTTGTTGGCGTCAAACACCCTGTCTGCGTGCACAAATTGCTGGCGTATCTCTGGGAAGTGGCAAGCAAGTTCACGGCCCATATTGAGGTACTGGGAGCCTTGGCCAGCAAAGAGCGCGGCCACTTTTCCCTCTGTCATTGCTGCTTCACGGTAGTTGATGCCACCTGGCAGTGACCAGTGAGCCTCGTCACTATTTTGTAGTTTAGTCAGCGCTTGATTAATCAGCTTGATGAGTTCGTCATTGTTGCTAGCAACCAACCCGAGACGCGGTGCATTCGCATCCAGTTTGCGAACGCCATGACCGCTGGCGATGTCGGTTAAGCGAGTGCCATTGTTGGCCGCGCTGAGGGCGCTATTGAGGCTGGCTACGAGTTCTGCTTTCGTTGCGCCACTGAAGAGGAAACTCTGGGCAACGCTGCGCTGACGGTATTGGCTCTGCTTGTTATCGGTGCGTGCATGTTCGCTGTTGTACTCTTCCAGTACGAAGTGGAAGTTAGTGCCGCCAAAACCAAATGAGCTGATCCCTGCACGGCGTGGCGTACCATCTGGGCGCGGCAGCCAAGGGCGAGTTTCTGTGTTTAAGTAAAACGGCGAGTTTTCGATATCCAGTTTTGGATTTGGCTCGCTGACGTTGATGGTCGCTGGCAACACCTTGTGGTGAAGCGCTAACGCCGCCTTAATTAGTCCAGCGGTTCCAGCGGTTGATTTTGTGTGACCGATTTGTGATTTTACCGACCCTAACGCAATATGCTGTTTGTTGTCGTTACCTTCTGCAAAAACTGAGCTTAAGCCCCTAAATTCGGCAGCGTCACCGGCGGCCGTGCCAGTACCGTGCGCTTCGATAAGCCCAAGAGTGTGGGGCGCAAAGCCTGCATCGTCATAGGCGCGTTTTAGGGCTTTAGCTTGACCTTCTGGGCGCGGCGCATAGATAGATTTAAATTTACCATCTGATGATGAGCCGATACCTTTAATGACCGAGTAGATACGATCGCCATCGCGCTCGGCATCCTCAAGACGCTTAAGCGCTATCATGCCAATGCCTTCACCAATCATCATTCCTTTAGAATCGACATCAAATGGCTGAATGGTTTCATTGGTGGTAAAGGCTGGTGTCTTTGAGAAGCTCATGTACATCGACGGCGAGTTATCGGTACACACACCACCTGTGATCATCATCTCTGAGCGACCTTCAACGAGTTCACTCAGTGCCATACGCATAGCGGCTAACGAGCCCGCACATGCCGCATCGACAACACAGTTCATGCCACCAAGGTCGAAACGGTTGGCAATACGACCGGCAATTACGTTACCTAGAGAGCCTGGAAATGAGTTCTCTTCCCAATGGATATACTGGTCTTGGAACTTTTTAATCAGCATTTCGCTGTCTGCGTCGCTGATCCCGCTGCTTTTAAATACTTTTTTTAGTACAGGATATTGCAGGCGAGCGTTAAGGCTTTGGCTGATTTTCTGACCACCGCCGACCCCTAAAGTGATACCGATTTTATCACGGTCATAGTCCGCCGGTAGATTGGCATCGGCCAATACTTCTTTGGCGACGATGAGCGACAGTAGCTGTGAGGTATCGGTCAGCTCGAGGATGTTGGGCGGCAGGCCAAATTCCATTGGGTTGAAGTTAACTTCTGGCATAAAACCGCCACGTTTACAGTAACTCTTGTCGGCTTTGGTTTTGTCGGCATCATAGTAATCGTCGCTATCCCAATGGGTGTCTGGTACCTCAGTAATGGCGTCGATTTTCTCACTGATTAAGTCCCAAAATTTATTCAGGTAGCGAGAGTTGGCAAAGATGCTGGCCATGCCAACGATGGCGATAGGCATATCTTTAAGGCGCTTGTTTAAGCGAGAGTCACGCTGTTCGGCGGCTTGTTTAGATGTCTGGCTCATTATGAGTCTCCAGTGGTCGCCTGAATGTCAGGCGTCTTGTTGTGAGTTTCAGCGTTTGGTGTGATGTGTGTCATTTTTGCACCAGGAAATCGCTGTAAAAAAGTGTGGTAATTACGTACCAGTAACTTGCGTAGATGAAACGGCCCATGTTGCAGCACATGCGCTATGTAGCGTCTTGTGGCTTGGGTGTTTCCATCTTGATAAATGTCTAGATAGATCCAATCACTGTGGGGATCGATACCGAGAAGCACAGAGCTTGGGGTTGAATCGGTTAGTTTGGGTGGAATGGTTAGTGAAGCGACTTGGACGACTGAGTCTCCATCGGCCTCTGGCAACGCTAGGGTCTTAGCGAGTGTTTCTGGGTTGAGTGTATAGGTTGCGATATGGCTGTTTTGGGCTATCGGCAACTGGTTAAAATAATGTTCAGGTACATCGGGACGTTCTATATCGTTGATACGTGAAACACCGTAGCGTTTAAGGCAGCGAGCGAGTCCTGAGCGCGATACGTTGGGGTTAATAAACTGCTGAGTGACCTCTAATAACCGGTCGAGCGGCATCTTTAATTGATAGCGTAAGCCGACCACTACATATTCTTGCATCGGCGTTAAAGTGGTATTGAGATGGTGAGGTGTATTGGGACAATTATCGATTGAATCGCGCTTACGCCATTTACGTACCGTAGCTTCACTGATGTTGAGGACTCTAGCGAGTTGGCTGATAGGAAGGTCGGATCCTTGAATGAATCGACGCATCTCGGGAGTCGTGGTGGCATTTTTATGCCTAACCCCGGTGACATTTTGCGTACAGTCATCCGGCTTGTCACTGTTTTCACGAGCATTAATACTCTGAGGCTCAACCATAGATAGTGCAAGTTTCCATAAATAATCTACTGGGACTTTACCGTGGTTCATGTCGCTGTTTTTGAGCTGAAGACTCAGAGAACTGGCGGTATTTCTCAGTGATTGAATCGCTATTTGCACAGCAGACTACATTAGGTTTGAGGTCAACACAATCTCCTGGGACTTAAAAGCACCTGTTTAGACCAGTTTTAGCGTACAAGTGTGCGCTATATTAGAATGGGTAGTGCTTGAAAGTTGATTTGAACTTTCTTCATTTACAATAAGGGTTAGATAGATAAAAGCGAGCAAGATCGAGTCGGAATCTGGTGACGATGTTATAGCTGAAGAGTAGATTTTCTTCTCAATAAAAGGTAAAGATAAGTGTTTGACTATCTTTACCTTACTGGTTTATTTTGAATTAATCTGAACTTGGATTAAGACGTGTCCAGAGATTAATTACCTTTTTGCTGGGGGTGTTTGGCGGATAATATCGTTAATCGCCTCTCTATCTGAATTTTGGCGGTCTTCGCGTTGCTTGCGTGTATCACACACCTTTACCTTGATACTCGAACCTGTTACTTTTTGTTTCCTACATTCATAGCCCGCATCGGCAAGTTTTTGTTGATTTTTTGCTTTTAATGCAAGCTGCTCTTCAGTCATCGGTTTGTTATCTGTGCTGCTGCAGGCGCTGATGGTCAGCAGAAATAAAGTTATTCCTACCGCTTTAACAACGTCAATTGATTTTATAGACACATGGTTCTCCTTAAATAATCTTATTAGTATTGTTCCGTCAAAATGATGCGCGCTCTTGATGTTTACGCATTGGTTGTATCTTGTCAGAGCCAGTATTAACGGTTACATATTTGGAACAAATTGACAACCAAAACCTAGCGGTCAATCACTAAACATCGTCGAGAGCCGCCCAAAATACTTCTGGTCTCAGTATCCATTCATTTTTTCAATGAGATTAGCGCGTTAGATTTAAACCATTTCAGGTAATAAGGTGGTTGGTGAATCCGTGATCTTGATCAAAAGCTGCAGCTCTTTACGCGCCTATACTGGTTATTAATAAACCGATAACTCACCTTTTTTATTTGCAGCAATGACGATTTTGTTCGCGATAAAGCCAAATCCTAGTGCTGCTATCTAGTTAGATAACATGAAAACAAGGAGGCCAATATGGCTGAGTTTATGACCGAACAGATAAGGAATCTGGCGGTACTTGGACACACTGGATCGGGTAAATCTTCACTGCTTGAGGCATTGTTGTTCAAAGGTAAGGCTATCACTCAAAAAGGCAGGGTGGACAAGGGCACAAATCATGCTGATTTCACTGCCCAAGAAAAAGACCATCGCCATAGCCTTGAACCTTCCTTTCTCAATCTCGACTTCGACAACCACCACATTAACTTTATCGATACCCCTGGCCTGCCTGACTTTTTTGGTAGAGCGTTGCTGCCGCTGCCAGGAGTGGAAACAGTGCTGTTAGTCATTAATGCTACAACGGGTATTGAGACGATAACTCAGCGTGCTTTCGAGGCGGCAAGAGCCCAAGGTAAAGTGGTGCTTATTGCGGTTAATCATATTGACGGTAACGCTAACATGTTGCCGGCATTACTCGATGATATTCAAACTAAATTTGGTCATCGTTGTTTACCTGTGAATTTACCTAACAGAAAACTAGATGGTGTGATTGACTGCTATCTTCATCCTCAGCCTCAACTGCAAGCGGATGTGCTGCTTCATGATATCGCCAGCGCTCATGATGAGTTGGTCGACACAGTGTTGGAAGAAGACGATAATTTGATGGCGCTGTATTTAGAGCAAGGAGAGTTGCTTACAGCAGATCAATTACATGCGCCTTTAGAAACGGCATTGCGGATGGGGCATTTAGTGCCTATCTGTTTTACTAGTGCTGAAACAGAGGTGGGCATTACAGAGTTGCTCGAGCTGATTATTAAGTTATGTCCTAATCCACTCGAAGCTAATCCACCACAGTTTTTAAAAGAATTTGGCGACAAAGCCACACCTGTTGATGTTACACAAGCTGCTGATGATCATGTACTGGCTCATGTATTTCGAGTTGCGATTGATCCCTTCTTTGGTCGGATGGGGGTGTTTAGAGTGCACCAAGGCACGGTTCAATTGGGAATGAAGCTCTTTATTGGTGATGGACGAAAACCGTTTAAAGTGAGTAGTTTGTTTAAATTACAAGGAGGTAAACAGTTACCTGTCACCTCGGCTATTCCTGGAGATATATGTGCGGTCTCTAAAGTCGATGAACTTACTGTTGGTGCCGTGCTGCATGATAGTCATGATGAAGATGAGTTTTGTCTGCCGGAGCTTAACCTGCCACAACCTATTTTTGGTTTGGCCGTTTCGGCTAAGCGTCGTGGTGACGAGCAGAAAATCGCAGAGGTACTGAACAAGTTGGTAGTGGAAGATCCCAGTTTACACATAGCTAAAAACGAAGCTGAAGGACAAACTATTTTGCAGGGCCAAGGTGATCTTCATCTACAGATTGCGCTTGAGAAAGCGCACGATCTATTTAATGTCGATATGGATACCGACGTGCCTGCTGTGGCTTACCGTGAAACGATTACCGCTGCGGCGACTGCGCGCTATCGGCATAAGAAACAGTCGGGCGGTTCGGGGCAATTTGGTGAAGTTGAGCTAACGGTCGAGCCATTGCCGCGGGGAACGGGTTTTGAATTTGTGAGTAAAGTGGTAGGCGGTTCGGTGCCCAGTCAGTATATTCCTGCGGTGGAGAAGGGGGTTAGGGAAGCTATGGGATGCGGCGCCTTGGCGGGTTATCCGATGCAGGATGTGAGGGTGTCATTGCTTGATGGTAAGCATCATAGCGTGGATTCAAAAGAGATCGCTTTCGTGATGGCGGGTAAGAAAGCCTTTTTAGATGCCGTTCATCAAGCTCATGCAGTGATCTTAGAACCTATCGTTGAGATGACGGTTACCGTTGCTCAAGAGCATGTAGGGGATATTACAGGTGATATCAGTGCTAATCGCGGTATTATTTGTGGTACTCAAGCGCAAGCGAATGGCAAGGTAGAGGTTGAGGTCGAAGCGCCCTTAGCGACAGTGGATGATTACTCCACTAGACTTAAATCACTTACTGGTGGCGATGGTCAGTTTGCGATGACGTTTAGTCGCTATAATGTGGTGCCAGACAACGTACAACAGGAATTGATGGCAGAGGCCAAGCGTGAGTAAGAGGTAATATTTGTTACATAGAGCAGAAGGAGAGCAGTCGCTCTCCTTTTATTTTCATCTATTATAGGTTTAAGTTTGATATAAAACTTGTGTTATAACAAAAGATAGAACTCTATTTTATTGTGAGCACTGTTAGTAGTGTTTATGACTTTTGATGGATGAAGATTGATCTTATGACGATAAACTATTCTCATTTAATTCATATTCGGGATCATTCTGAATTAGTGCTGTATGAACTCATCCCTGATGTCGTGTGGATTTTTGATCTCGATAAACATGGCTGGTGGTGGGGCAACTCAGCCGCATTAGCTTTTTGGGGGCTGGATAAATTAGAACAACTTATCAATAAGGATCTCTCTGGGGATACCCAAGGGGCGAAAGATCGCACCGCACAAACCTTTGAGTTGGCGGCTCAAAACGGTTTAACTATTGATCCATGGACCACTTATCCAAATGGTAAACCCAAAACACTTTATATGCGTCATCGTGCTGTGTTGGTTGGCCCTGATAAACACCGTGCGATTATTGCCTATGTGAATGAAGAGGTTAATCTTGGTGATACACCTGAGAATTTGTTGCTGGTGGAGGCGATGCGCTATACCAGTGTGTTAGTGACTAGTTTTACATTTGAGGGTGAGCCGATAGTTGAAAATCCTGCGGCGACAGAAGCCTATAAACATCTTTCTCGAACAGACTTCGCTGACAACCATAGTTTCTTTTCTAGTCGCTTTCTTGATCCGGATGAAGGTAAGCAGGTACTAGAGACCGCAATTGAGCAGCAAGGTGGGCAGTGGACCTGTAAGGTGATGACATCCGCTGGCATACGTAAACATACGTTGGATTTGCGTATCACTCGCCATCCATTAACAGGAGATTTTCTGTTGTTGATGTCTGAATATGATGTATCGCCCCTGCATGAAGCGCTTGACCAAGCGCGGCAGGCTCAAGAGCAATTACGTCAATTGGCACACTATGATGCGGTAACCGGCATTCCATCGCTGCACTATTTGTTGGCTAAGGAAACTGAATTGGTTGAGACCGCTAAGAAAAATCAGTCGTTACTGGCTGTGTTATATCTTGATTTAGACGGATTTAAGCAAGTTAATGATAACTTTGGTCATGAAGCGGGCAATCAGGTGTTAACCAATATAGCTAATCGACTTAGTGCTATCGCACAGGGAAAAGGGCAAGTGGTGCGTATTGGTGGTGATGAATTTGTTGTATGGCTCGATAGTATCAATCAGCGCCAAGAAATTTGTCGAATAGCAGAGGAGATGGTGGCGAAGGTTCAGCAACCTATCACGATTAATGGTGCTCGTGAGACTGTTGTGGTGAGCGTCAGTATCGGCATTGCCTATTACCCTGAGCATGGGGACAGTTTTGAAGCCTTAATACACACTGCTGATAATGCGATGTATCAAGTTAAACATCAGGGGAAATGTGCAGCGCGAGAGGCATCGCCATTCATGTAAACCAACAAAGCGCCATCTTTATTATTCTTCGTTGGGCCTAAACGGCACTTATCTTCATGTTTATAGAGTTATAGCTCGTTGGCTTCACTGATCCGTTCGCGTTTTTCTTGCTCCTCTTCGAGCGCTGCTTGGATCTCTTCTAGTACCGAATTGACATCGGCACTGTGAGTATCGTCCATGAATTCACCGGTTAACTTAGTATTTGGGGTGAGTTTAGCTTTTTCGTATAACGCCCACATCTCTTTAGCGTATTTGGTTTGCGCAAGTGCTGGCGCAAATTGTGAGTAGTAATGGGTCATATTATTCACATCACGCTCGAGCATTGCTTTTGCATTATTGTTAGCCGATGCATCGACGGCTTGAGGGAGATCGATGATCACCGGGCCATTATCGTCGAGTAACACGTTAAATTCAGACAGATCACCATGGACAATGCCGGCACACAACATACGTGTGATATAACTCATCATCACTTCGTGATCGGCGAGCGCTTGCTCAGGGGTTAACATTACGTCATTGAGCCGTGGTGCCACATCACCGTTAGCATCGGTGATAAGTTCCATTAACAGTACGCCATCGAAACAACCAAAGGGGGTGGGAACTCTGATATCGGCCGCGGCACATTTATAAAGCGCATCGACCTCGGCATTTTGCCAAGCTTGCTCCTGTTGTTCGCGACCGTAGCTTGAACCTTTTTCCATTGCTCGGCTACGACGACTATTTCGGCTCTTTCTACCTTCTTGATATTGCGCGGCCTTTTTGAAGCTTCGTTTTGTCGCTTCTTTGTATACTTTGGCGCAGCGGATCTCTGTCCCACAACGTACGATGTAGACAGTAGCTTCTTTACCACTCATTAATTGGCTAATCACTTCATCGACGAGACCATCGTCAACCAGTGGTTGTATGCGTTTAGGCGTTTTCATTGCGCCGTTATACCTTACTTCAAGACCGGATGGTACCTCTTGAAGACTAAATAACGTGAACTAGGGGTAATTTAAGTGGTTCTAGCTACTTTTACGCGTTTAATGTTATTAAAACATGTTAATCGTCACTCATGACTGATATTGATTTTCTCTTGATATCGCGAGGATAAACGACTTTGAATTTTCGTAGCGTAAATCACTACTAATTAAATTAACACAATCAAAGCTGACATTAACTAATCGTGCTTTGATTACTCGTTAAGCGGAGTTTCTATTCGGTGCTAGTTAGGTATTTATTTTTAACCTTTTCTATCAAGCTTTGCCATTGTGGGTATTCGGTTAAGCTACTTTCAAGGTCTCCCCAAGGTGACATTGTAATAGATTGATTTTCTGGATGATTTAATTTAGTTGCTTCATAGAGATAATAGAATGCTGATGCGCGGTAGTTGGCAGCGCAATGAACCAAAATATCCTTATCTTTATTGGCATCCATTATCGTAAAAAACTGCTCAACATCTGCAAGGGTGGGTTGTTGCCAGTCTACTGAAATATGCGCGTATTGCATCTGTGCATCAGCGACAAGCTGAGCCTCATTTTTATGTCCATTTGGGTTGTCATTTGGAATGAGGTTTATCACCAAATCGACGCCAGCTTGTTCTAATTCATCAAATTGATTCGTGGTTGGCAGCCCTGAGGTGATCACTGTGTCACTATTAAATCTTATTGCCTTAATATTGGATAAGGATGTTGGGGTAATAGCTGCATGAGCAGATGTAGCACTGCCTAATAGTATGGTTAAGCTGGTGACAAACGACGTTAATCGTTTTCTTAAATAGATGTGCGATGGCATGCTTATATCCTTGACTTATTATTCTGTGCTGATTGTTCGCTTTAGCTATCGCTACCGTTGCGATTTAGCGTTACATATTGCGTCTTACTTGGCAATGAGTGCTATAAGATATTCAACAGAGTCTAATCGAGTACAATAGCTTCTTTTGAGGATACTTTTTGAGGAAAGAATATGAAAATTGAACGTCTTAATCCGACGACTCGCTGGTCAGATGCCACGGTTTACAATGGTATTGCACATTTTGTCGAAATTGCAGCAGACACCGAGTTAGATATGGCCGGGCAGGTTAGTCAAATTTTTACGCAGGCAGAGGCCACATTAGCTGCGTTCAATAGTGATCATTCTCGGTTACTGTCTGCGACGATTTATATTACTGACTTTGCAAATTTAGCCACCTTTAATGCCCTTTGGGATGCATGGTTACCGCAAGGATGTGCGCCAAGTCGTGCATGTATTAAAGCTGAACTGGCTGATCCTGAGTATTTAGTGGAAATTGCATTTGTCGCGGCCACTAATCCAATTTAGTTCTATGTTTATTTTATATTTAACTTGTTGCAATCGTTATTTGTCGTGGCCAGTTGTCGAGTCGTTATTGAGTAGGGTTCATGGCATGATTAATGAGTCAGTGTCTTGACGATATTTATATCATCTTAGTTTCAAGCGTTACGCCTTGTTAAAGCAGAGTTTTTATTTATCTTTAACGTTATACTTAGCACACTATTTCTAGAGCATTATTTCAACTATGGCTTCATCTTGCGTGTCTCACTCCTTGCCTGTCACTCTCTATTTCTGTCCATTGATCGCTCAGCAGCTTAGTGAACAGCAACTCCAGGGATTACGATCTTGGCTCCCCGTTGATGAAGAAACAAAAGCCGACCGATTTTTACAGCCAGATGCTCGTGCTAAAGGACTATTAGTCAGAAGTTATCTTCGTGGTGTTTTGTCACTTTATGCACAAGGGGCGGAAGGCAACATACATCCTAATGAATGGCAATTTGATTACCTTGAAAAGGGTAAGCCAGTATTATCTGAGGCCTGTTTTGCTCGCTATCCATTGCAATTTAATATTAGTCACAGCGGTGATTATTTGCTGGTGGCGATCACTCAAAGTGATCGGGAGCTGCAACTGGGTGTAGATATTGAGCGGCTGCGAGCAAGCACTAATATTTACGCTATTTTGAATCATTATTTTACCGATGATGAAACCCTTAGTCTGCTTGCTTTGCCTGAAAGGGAGCAGAGAGCGCGGTTTTTCGATCTGTGGGCACTTAAAGAGTCATATATTAAAGCGAAGGGACTGGGGTTAGCGTTATCGCTTAAATCGTTTAGTTTTACATTTAATACCCTTAGGACTCAAAACCAACAAAGTAACCATGCAGAGCGGATAAAGATGGACGGCGAGCCTTTCGCAGAACTAAACCGCCATATATCGCTCCATTTACATGATAAAAAGGGTAAAAAGCAAGCCGATGAATGGAAAGTGGTTTTAGGCCATATGGACGATGAGTATCGCTTTGCGGTAAGCGTTGAATCTAAAGCGTCGTTGCAAATAGTGGCAAATAAAGTAACCGTTGAGCAATTAGTTAACAAGTGGTAAAAGCCCGCAGCTGAATGCGGGCTTAGGTTTATAACTTACTGCCGAGCGAGACGATGATTCTCGGGTGGATTTTCGAAATCACTACGATAAGGGTTGATATCTAAACCGCCTCGACGGGTATAACGTGCATAAACGGTGAGTTTAGCGCAATGGCAAAATTGTTTGAGGTCAACGAAAATACGCTCGACACACTGCTCATGAAATTCATTATGTTGACGGAATGAGATTAAATAACGCAGTAACTTTTCACGATCTATTTTAGGACCTTGATAGCGAACCATTACGCTACCCCAATCTGGCTGAGAGGTGATTAAGCAGTTAGATTTTAGTAGGTTAGATGTCAAAGTTTCAGCGACAACGACCTTGTCATCAGTGCTATCGATGAGATAATCGCTAGTAAAATGGTAATCATCGACTTCGATATCTAAATCGTCTATGCAGGTACCGGGGAGTTCAACAACGCGTTGATGGCTAAACTGTTTCGGCTCGATAACTTTTACCTGCACTTCACCCTGTGCACAAGCTGATAAATCCTTGCTTAAAGTTTGTTGTACTTGCTCGATTGATTCGAATTTAGTTTGGTTAAAAGTATTTAAATAAAGCTTAAATGATTTCGATTCAATAAGATTTAGGCTGTTGACATCTAAGGAAAACTCGGCGATTGCAACCATAGGCTTCCCTTTAGCATTGAGCCAAGATAACTCATATCCTGTCCAAATATCAGCCCCATGGAAAGGAAGTTCTGCGTCTAAGTTAATCGCATCACGATTAAGCTTTCTCGGTACCCCTTGTAATAGCGATGCATCATAATGCTCTTGATAACCAGTAGATTTACCTAAGGTTAATTCTGCTAAGGCTGGAGCATTGCTGTATGGGTCATGAACTGGTGTCATCGATCTGTTTTCCATGTCAAAATAGAGGGATATTATACTTAAAATTTGGGTAGCTGCTAAGTGTCTTCTTTACCTGCGTTAGATAATTTTTTTGAGGTTTACCTCCAAAGCTATATGGAAAGGTTAGGTGAACGGCCTAGATATTATCCTCACGGTGAGGGTTCCGATTGCTTAATAGATGATGACAAGGGCAAGGTTAGCGATCATGATCTTGCCCTGCAATGGCAACCGATTCGGCGCGAAACCTCTGGGAGTTTTGATAATATCAATCATGCTTTAGATATGACATTACATCCCTGTATTAATGATTTCTATGGTCATTATTTTGCCGCGCCTTTGATGTTTGATTCAGCTAAGGGTGAGGGAGAGTTATTGCAAGTTTGGAATCAGAACGATTTTGAGTACTTGCAGCAAAACTTGATTGGCCATCTGATGATGAAGCAAAAGCTCAAGCAAAGTCCGACTTGGTTTATTGGTGTGCTTCATGAGAGCGATCAGATGTTGGTTGTCGATAATAGTGACGGCAGCGTTTGGATCGAGATCCCCGGTCAAGTGCCTCACGAGAAGTTAGCTAATAGCTTAAATGAGTTTATCGCTGCTTTAACACCGAGAGTCTGTCCACCAGTAAAAAATATGGAAGAAACGATGCCAGAACTTGATCATCCTGGGATCTGGCAGCGAATAAAGATAATGTGGCGTAATTTACGCGGCAAGAACGAACTGTAAGCCTTTATGTGTAAGTATTTATGAGGCGATATGCAATGCGCTTGGGATCATAAGTGATCCCAAGAGATATTAGACACAATTCTGCAGTTATCGCACTTAAAGTGAAACATATCCAGTAGCGGTTCATCAAGAAGCCACTGGGTATTACCGCAACGAGGACAGGCACGTTGTTTTTCCGTAGCAAAGCTTTCGCCGCCAACTCGATATAGATAATAGTAAGTTGGGATCTTAGTCAGATACTCAACTCGTCCGCGTAGATCCCATCCTCGTCTGAAGAGGTCGCTGACACAGCTCGTTAGTTCCTCTAATGCGGCAAATTCCGCTTTAGTTGCCGCTGCCATTTGCAGTTCATCGCAGGCTTGCCATTCTGTCTGCCATTTTATGATGCGTTTATGGTCGCCATTAAATGTTGCCGGGATTTGGTACAGAGGGATAGGTTGTAGGGTATCACCGTTACGCAGTGGAGAGCACATATGCACGTAACTGGTATAAAGTAGTTGCCAGCTAGGCGTCTCTGTACTACTCACTTCAGAATTAATATCTTGTCCAATATATTTTTCACGGGGATGGAGCAACTTTGCTTCGGTCAATTGACTCAGTGCATGTTCCACCCAAGGGCTGTTATAGCGCTTAGCGAGGCTGCTTTTTTCTGGCATCAGCAGACGTACGCGAAACTCACCATCGTTAAATGCGACCGCAAATTCTCGGCCAAGCACTTGGCCGTTAGCGCGATAGGCTTCAAGTAAACCATTAATAGCTTGCTCTGCTGCCGTAATTGTCGTGTTGTCAAAGCATTCAAATCTTAATTCTACGACATGCATTAAGGGCGATCTCTATTTTTTAGCGATGCTTCTAGCGCATCGATTCGAGCAACTAATATTTGCTGCTGTTGCTGTAATGTGTGCACTTGTTGTTGCAAGTTTTCCAGCGAAACACCCTGCTTCTCAGCGATTTTTTCGCTGTTGGGCTGTTGATTTTCAAAGGTTAACAGTTCAATTTCTGCTTTTGATAGCGCTTTAAAACGTTGTAATCCTTGTACTAAAAGTGGCATTGGAATGCTATTACCCACTTTTGACTTTATCAGTGCGAGGCTGGGTGATTTTCCTGAAGTGGCAATGGCTTTTGCCGCAGCGAGAACCTGTTCAATGGGAGTCATAGGTAGTGAAATTCCTTAAATTTTAGCGATGTTGACACTAGGTAAACACTCAGGATGAGATTAATTTTTATAAATCAATAGCTTAGTTTTTTGGCATATGCCTTGCTTTGTACGAGTCTGGTTATAATAGATAAACAGGAAGTTAAAGTGAAAACAAAATTACTAAGTTTGGTGCTTTTAGGGGCCACAAGCGTTGCACTCTCGGGTTGTGTTTTAAATATTGGCGATGGTGAGGGGAATTGGGATAACGCTAATTCTTGGGAGCGAATACAAGATCAGAATCGTGCGAATTTAGCAAAATTAAGTATAGGGATGAGCCGAGATCAAGTGATGACATTGATGGGGACCGCAGACTTTAACGAAGCTTACATCAAGCAAGATAAAGAGATTTCTGTCTTGTATTACCGAACTCAACGGACTAAAGGTGATGGCACAACAACTAAAGATGAGTGCACTCCGATTGTACTGGCAAACAATGCAGTCGTTGGTTGGGGTGAAAAAGCCTATCACAGCATGTAATCCCACTTCGATGTCGATGTGCTTAGAGATGCAGAATTTAGCTGGATTTCCTTTTTTGTAGATGAATCAGCAATGATATTTTTTGAACAGAATATCATTGCTTTTTCTTTGTCGTATAAAGACTCAACACTTACGGGATTTGGTTTTACATAACAGTGTATTGAAGCTTAGTCAGTATTAATCCCTTAGTTGAGCATCTAACTGATCGACGATTTCAGCCCATGAAGCATCGTCACTTAATGCTTCTTTGAGGAAGTTCTTTTGCGCATCATTCCAAAAATCAGCTTCAATCAGATGAATGGATGCTTTGATACGGTGTTGACTAATAAAAGTCTCTATATCTTGCTGACTGCTGGGTAGTCCCAGTTGATCGAACAGGGAAGTTAAGTCTGGTTGATTCATATCCATAAATTTCACCTTGTTTTTTACCACCGAATACAAATAAGTATGCTATTTTTTTTTAAAATTATCGAACTGATTAAAGTTTGCACTTTATTACAACCTTGTTACATTGGACAATGTTGATCGCAAACAAGGAAACCTGTGATGAATACCACGGCACCACAAACCATAGAAGATAACTTAAAAGCCGTATACTTAACCGCTGAAGATCTACGAGTTGCCGCTTCAATTTTATACAATGCATATCATGATGATCCCTTTTTCATCGCGGCCCTCAATAACGGGGACAAGGCACAATATGAGCAGAAGTTGAGAGGAGCAATTCGAGAAGAGTTGCATACATTGTGGCGAGAAGAGCAGGCACTCATTGGCTTGTTTGATGATCAACGACTCATAGGCCTAGCATGCATTGTTACTCAACAAGTTCCTTTAGGAGAGGCTCGTTATTGGCATTGGCGTCTCAAAATGCTAATGAGTACAGGATGGCATTCAACTCAAACATTGATGAAAAAAGAAGCCTCGATATTGGAACATCTTCCTAGTACACAATGTGGTATTTTACAGTTTATTGCCCTGACTCCCATTGAACAACATAAAGGCTTAGGGAGTCGCTTAGTTCGGGCGGTGACAAGTTGGTGTGATGAACAGCTTAAGCTTGATGGGATAGGTGTATATGTTACTCAAGAAAATCACGCTCATCTCTTTTCAAAGTTCGGATTTACTGCAATTGAAAAGCTCAGTATAGGAAGTGTCGAAGGTGAACTTCTTTTTTATCGGAGTAGTGATAGTGAGTAAAAAGTGTAATCACTTTTGGGATTTTTATCCTTTATATCTTTCTCAACATCAATTTACCTAATCGATGGTGACACTCTTCACTGCACTGTTTATTGGCTGCCTAGTAATCTATAAATTGGGTTATTTAACAAAGTAAATGGTGAGCCCGAGATAAATGGCGGGTTAAGTTGAAGGAGTCACGTCGCTAAACAAAGCTTGTATTATCTCTTCCATATTGCTCTTGATCACGGACCAAATGAATATGCAATTATTCACATTGATAATGAGCTATCTCACAAATTGCTGGATTAAATGTAAGAGATCTCTCACATTGATGTGAGTTATGCACTGTTTTACAATGTAGGTTTAATCGTTTTTAAGGTTATTTTTTATATATAACAAGCTCTTAAAGTTTTTTATGTTAATCAAAACCTTCAGCAGCTCTGCTGTAGTTTGGTTTGGGGGCATTATTATTATTAGCGTTCACATATAATAGATTTACGATATGGATTGGGTTTGAGTTTGACCTTAGCTAGTGACTATGGATAGTCATATATCTAAAGGGTGATGGACAGAGTAAGGATTGACTCTAGCAGCAGGTTTTGTTGCAGTCAGGGAAGTAAATAAATAGATTGAAGCTCAAGCAAAAGGTATGGAATACCACGCATGACGCGTGAAGCCCTTAAGGATTTGGGATATCAGTAAAGTGGATTACTGAGCATGGATGATTGACTAGGATGTTATAAGGATTGATTGGACTGGCAGGATGCTAGAGCATTAAGGATGAAGCAAGGAGCATATCGATAGCAGGAAGGCTAACAAAGAGTACATGAAGGCGCACTTTTAAGTGCGCCTTTTTCTTTTGTGTTGTCCTGTCTTGAAATATGTATACATAAACCCCTTATCCAGAGAGCTGGCTGGCGTTGCTGGCGCTAAATTTGCCAATAATAGACAGACTATATGCGGTAAAAATCGTGGCGTTTAGTGCGCAATCGATGAGCAAGCTCACATAGCATCATGTAAAGCAGCTAGCGAATATAGGGCTGTTTTGCCTTTTAAGTGAGTCTAAGGTCATTATCGGTGTGTAGGCTCATTAAGGTAAATGCATTGGCTGCGAGTGAGAGATCTCTCACATTACCGTGAGATATGAGTCGGTAATGAAGTTTGATATCTCTGCATAATTAAATAAAACTCTATTGAAACAAGTTGTTATAAACTTTAACTTCATCAGCCAAGTTATATAGAGATAAAACTTGTAGATATGATGCTATCAAGTTGTTGCCTTTAAAGTAGAATTAATTATGTTCAAGGATGAATGATTAAGGATAAATTAGTCAGGACGATTGAAATGTTAACTAGGATGGTTAACATACAGGGAGCTTACTAGGATAGTGTACTCAGGATGAGTACTGGGTGACTAAGGAAGGCCAAATCTTCAAGGATGACATTTTGCTGCCCAGGATGGTGGTATACACGGAGTGTATAGAAAGGAATCACAGGGAAGAATTTGGACATGCTTTATGGATGAAGCAAACTTGGTAAAAGGATTATCAAGTCAAAGGAATGTACTTAGGTACAAGGAAAAATGGAAACAGGGATGATGCATGGAGCATAATCTTCGCAAGGATGGTGCAGGGAGCACAGTTATAGCAGGATAGCTTAGCGGAAAGATAGGAAGCGCGACTCTTTACTGAGCCGCGCTTTTTCTATATCAGCTATTTCAGTGGAATTATATTCTTACTTTACAGCCCTACAACTATTTGCAACCACCGCTATTACAGCCGCCTCGGCTGCCACAGCCGCCACCAAATTTCCCCGTGGACTCAGGTGCTTCTAGCCATTCAGGTTCAGGAAAAATTGGCCATTGAATTTTCTGGATTTTTTTGCCATGCATCCAAATAGATGCTTTATATTGATTGATGCCGTCAGTGCTAAATTCTAATAGAAACTTCGCTTTCCATGTCAGGCCACTGGTTCCTCCTATGCTGGGGCGTGCAGACTCCATGGCAATCGCTAATAGCTGAACCCGTTGTTTTTTACACTCGCTAGTGGCAAAAACACGGCTTAGCTCAGCCATTTGTCGCAACTGCCAGAAGAAGGCGACGATGATCACCAACCCTGCAATCAATAAAAAATCTGTCATCATGCTTTGGTTACCTTAAAAAGCCCGCCTATGGCGGTAGAGAGGGCTGCACTGCGATTAGGATTTCTGAGCTCTATAAGTAACTCGGTTCTAATAGCTGGAATTGCTACGATATCAGCAAAGATCTGGTTAAAGAAGTGTTGATTTTGTTTTGCTAATGCATCGAGGTAAAGAGTGCGAGTTTGATCATCCTTTAGCGCTGTCCAGTTACGTCCAGCAATAGTGATGAGCGCCTCAATATCTAAGGTGTTAATTTGAGCTAAATATTGGATAGCTTTTTTAGAGTACTGTGGTTGAGACGCCAATGCGCGCATAAAATAGAGCTTGTGTTCGCTCGGTGCAGCATACAGCTTTTCCAACAGACGTTCGGCTAATTCTGGTGAGATCGATAAATGTTCTAGTTGTTGGCATAGTGCAATCTGAACTTCAATTGCGCAGTTGTCGAATGCGTGCTCGATATGGGCATTATGATCAAGCTCGTCGGCTCTGGCACAAATATCTGCAATACCTTGAAGGCCAACATCTTGCCAGCGATTACTTTCCAGTTGTCCTGATAAATATTGGTATGCAAATTCATATTGTGGTGAAGCTGCTTTACCTAACTGTTTTCTGACCAAGGCATTAAATAATGCCAGTTTTTCTGCTGCAGGTTTGAAGGCAAATGGGTGATTGGCTAGTCTGTCTTGCTGTGCTTCTGACATAGGTTGACTGGGATCGCTGCCTAGCGCTTCTAATACCATTCTAATAAACTGGGTTCTTGGCGCTGGAGATAACAGGCCTCTTTCATCCAAAGGAAGCTTTAGGAACCAGATATAATGCTGTTCAGATGCATCCCAAAATACTACGGCAAATTGAGCATGACCTTGGATTGGTGAAGGATAGGGCGTAGTCAGTTGTTCTATTTGAGAAAATGTTATCCTATCGATATGTTGTACGCGCCGTCCTAAATCATAGATTTCGAATTGGGTGTTTGCCGTGGTTAAAAATTGGGTGAGAGTGGTGATTTCAGTCATAAGGATACCGTTAGGATAAGAGACAGATTTCAATGGGCGCTATTATAGGGAGAACTCTATTGAGATGGTATAATTTGCCGAAAATTAGCTGATATATCGATTAGCCCGCGCAACTTTGCATCGATATTCATGTCAGGAAAGTGTCATGTTGTACCTTTTTACTGAAAAACAGTTAGCGTTAATTGAGTTGGAGTTAAAATCCTTGGGATTGTGGGCGAATGAACCTCCATCAGTTGAAGCTTTAGCCGATACCACTCCTTTTGCCTGTGAGTCGATGCCGTTTGAGCATTGGCTACAATCTATTTTTATACCCAAAATGAGTGTGATCATTGATCAGAGAGCTCCACTACCCAGTAACATAGCGTTGGCACCAATGGCTGAGCATCTGTGGCATCATCGTGCCGAGATGTGCAGATTAATATCCCTTATTAACCAATTAGATGAGTGTTTGAGTGAACCAAGATAAAGCATTGCATGAACAGCTTGCTGATGAGAATCAAGCTATTGACTTAGCTGAAGAACAAGCGCCAGAAATTCAAATCCTGTTTGAAGATGAAGATGTTGTGGTTATTCATAAGCCCGCAGGTCTGCTGGTTCATCGCAGTTACCTTGCGAGGAGAGAGCGATTTTTTGCAATGCAAATGACCCGGGACAAAGTGGGTTGTCATGTATTTCCGGTCCATCGATTAGATAGACCTACATCAGGGGTATTATTGTTTGCTAAAAGCGGTGAGATGGCCAATGTACTGTGTGAGCAGTTTGCAGCTAAAGAAGTTGAAAAACAGTATCTTGCAATTGTGCGTGGTAATATTTTACAGGGAGATATACTCGATTATCCGCTGAAGCAAGAGTTTGATGAGTTAGGCGATAAACATGTCGATCCGAATAAAGCGGCCCAGGAAGCGCAAACAAGTTATCAGCCGTTGCTCAATTGCGAAATTCCCTATCCATCAGGAAGGTATGCGACTAGCCGTTATTGCTTAGTAAAGCTTACGCCACATACAGGGCGTAAACATCAATTACGTCGTCATATGGCGCACCTACGTCATCCTATTATAGGTGATACGACCCATGGCGATGGTAAACAGAATCGGTTTATTAGAGAACAATTTGGTATTAATCGTTTGTGGTTAATTGCGAAGAAACTTAGTTTTAACCATCCTAGAACTGGATTACGTATCAGTGTTGAAACTGACTTAGAGCAAGAATGGCATACTTTATTCGGGGAGTTTGGATGGGGGGATGAAGCGTTAGATATAAATGCTAGTCAACTGATCTGCTGACAATCCTATCGCGCTTCTCAATTTTTGCTAGGGCGAATCACTGTTTTATATTAAGTAAGCTATCGCCCTACAACTATTCAATTTAATTAGCATCATTTGGCCTACCATTTATCCTAATCTTATAAAGAGCTATTGAACTTTTATTTAAGTCAGTTATGCCAATCAGTATAAAGATGTGACCGCTCAGCGCTGTAGGATCCCCTCATAATTCATCCCCCAACAGCCGTAAATGAGAGATAATTCTGCCAACCTCCTAACGGCATTGAGTAGGTCATCGACTGACATAGGGTATCGGTGTCACCGTCGGATCTGCTCTTTCCCTGTGCGCATTGTCGATAGCACATTAGCCTGAAAATGTCGTTGCAATTACAGTGCTTTACCAAAGAATCCTACCCACCAAAACGCCAATGGCACCAGCAAGGCTATCATTAGCAGAGTATCCATTCTTGCTGCATTACGGCTTCGGTTGTGGCGTAAACCAAATCCGTAAGATGGACTGTTTTAAGTCCTTAAAAGTCTCTTTTATCTGCATTCATTTTTGGTAAAGATTGACCAATTTCTTGGGCGGCATAGCCTCCATTGTTAGATTGGTCACATGGGAAACGTTCGCTCATAGAGCGTAATTGAACGTCCCTTAATGGCGATAGAGGCTCTAAGGGCAATGAACTCGCGCCCTTCACGCATATCTGACCAATCCACCAAAACGATAGGCATAGTGTGCTGTGTCAATAACCATTACTCAAGCATTGCGCAGATATCATTGCATTTGAATAGATAATAAGCTCGAAAGTTCAGTAGCCCTTAAAGACTATTTAGCCACTTTTATCGCTGATATATACTGCTTGTTGATATTTTTTGTGGTGGAGAGGTCTTGCTCTAAAGCATGAACCGTTCTGAAATAACACATACGTCGAATGTGAGCACTACGCTGAACATGTTTTAGATGTTTCTGTCGGCTGGAATGTCGCATCTAATTGATCCTTGAAACTCAATAACCTAGTGTAGCTATCAAGCTTTCAATAAAGTATGTTTAAATTATATGTAAATAATGGGCGGAGGGCTAAGTAAAACATGAGAAAAGTGAATCTAGTTTTTGGAACTGTTTATGGTAATGCGCAGTTTGTTGCGGAAACGGTGCAAGAGCAGCTAATTGCTGAAGGTCGCAAAGTGGCATTGATGACCTCTGACTCCCTAACAGGTTTTGTTCCACCGCAGGATGAATTATTACTTATAGTGACCTCTACTACTGGGCAGGGTGATATTCCCGATGACATTAACATTTGGTTTGAAACACTTAGAAGTGAGGCGCCCTATCTACCTAAGTTAGAGTATGGTGTTATCGCGTTGGGGGATTCTAGCTATGAGACATTTTGTAATGCAGGAATTAGATTCGATGAGCTCTTCAGTGAACTTGGTGCGAAAAGGATCGGCGAATTGTTAAAAATAGATGCTTGCGAAACAATGGAGCCAGAAGTTGAAGCTAAGGCATGGTTAATAGAATGGAACAAACTCATCGCTCTAAGCCCGGCCGATTAGGTCAACTCAGTAGTCAGTGGTTTAAGTTTGCGCAGCGATTAAGTCAATCGCTGCTACTTCCTATTGCTATTTTACCCGCTGCAGGAGTCATGATTGGTTTAGCGACCAATCCGGTCCCGTATATCTCAGAGAACGCGTCTATTCTGATGCTGACCATCGGCAACTTGATTTTTTCTATGATGCCGATGTTGTTTGCCGTGACGGTGGCCATTGGGTTTTGTCGTGATCAAGGTATTGCGGCTTTTAGTGCCGTTTTTGGCTACGGCGTCTTCTTTTCAAGTTTGTCGGCATTGATCAAGATACATCATATTCAAACCCAAACTATTCTAGGCGCCGAGACTATAGATACAGGTATTGCTGGGGGCATATTAGTAGGAGTAATAACCTGTATTGCTGTGAGTCAAAGTGAGCGAATTCGGTTACCAGCCGTGTTTTCTTTCTTTGAAGGGCATCGCAGTGCCCCGTTGCTTATGTTGCCGCTCTCTATCTTGCTTGCTTATCTGTTTTTACTTGTTTGGCCACCGCTATCAATTTGGATTGAGCAAGTCTCTAACTGGGCCGTTTACCAAGAGCCTGCATTTGCATTTGCCCTTTATGGCACCGTTGAACGATTGTTGATTCCGCTTGGTTTACATCACATTTGGAACGCGCCATTTTATCTTGAAATGGGTCAATATGTTACAGATACTGAGGTGTTTAGAGGCGAAGTTGCTCGCTATTTAGCTGGCGATCCTCAAGCGGGAAATCTCGCTGGTGGCTACTTGATTAAAATGTGGGGCCTACCTGCAGCCGCCTTAGCAATATGGCGATGTGCTGATAAAAGTGAGCGAAATAGAGTGGCGGGAATTATGTTGTCTGCAGCGTCTGCATGTTGGTTAACGGGGGTGACTGAACCGGTGGAATTTGCATTTATGTTTGTCGCACCATTATTATTTATTGTGCATGCCATGTTAACTGGGTTGGCATATGCCGTCGCTATTTCGCTCGATATCCATCATAGTGTTGTGTTTTCGCATGGTTTAGTTGATTTTAGTCTATTGATGGGTCAGTCCAGAAATGTAGAATGGTTTTGGATTTTAGGGCCGCTAACTGCGGTTATCTATTATCTGCTTTTTAGGGCTTCAATTTTAGCGTTTAATTTGAAGACTCCCGGCAGGGTTAGTGACGATGGAATAAACACCGTCGGCATTATCTCGATTATCAAAGCCGTTGGCGGTAAGGATAACATTAACGAGTTGACGGCTTGTTTAACGCGTTTAAGAATAAGCCTCAAACACGCTTCTCTTGTGGATAAAAGCCTGCTGAACCGCTTGGATGCAAAAGGTGTTGTGGTGCTTGGCAATGGTGTACAAATTGTTTATGGAACTAAGGCTGAACGTATTCGGCGTTTATTACAACGGTATTTAGATAGGCACAAACTGTGATCTTTTGGGAAGTCTAGGGTAGGAACTAATGCAACGAAAAGTGTTAATTACAGACTGTGCTGATGAGCCAGGGTTAATCACAAAGTTAACGGGCGTCTGTTATGCTCACGGATTAAATATCATTAAAAACAGTGAGTTTGTCGATAATTCTCAGGGGCGATTCTTTATGCGCACTGAACTTGAAGGGCGCTTTGATGATGAGCGTTTATTAGCCGATATCGATAAGGTTCTGCCTGCACAGCGTCATCGGAGACTCGTCAGTAAAGGTACAAAACGTATCGTTGTGATGGTGACTAAAGAAGCGCATTGTTTAGGCGACCTGTTAATGAAAGCCTATTATGGCGGATTAGATGTCGAGATTGCTGCAATTATTGGTAATTACGATACGTTAAAACCGCTTGCTGACAAGTTTGATATTCCATTTTATGAGGTCTCCCATGAGGGATTGACTCGTCATGAACATGAGCACGTAATGATGGACATCATTGCCAAGTTCAATCCTGATTATCTTGTGCTCGCTAAATATATGCGAGTGTTAACACCAGAATTTGTTGAGCGGTATCCTAATCGCATTATTAATATTCACCACTCTTTTTTACCCGCGTTTATCGGTGCGGCTCCTTATCGCCAAGCGTGGGAACGCGGCGTAAAAATTATTGGGGCTACAGCTCATTTTGTTAACAATTGCCTCGATGAAGGACCGATTATTAAGCAGGATGTTATTCCTGTGGATCATAGTTACAGTGCCGAAGAGCTGGCTAAGTGTGGGCGAGATGTTGAAAAGAGCGTGTTGAGTAAGGCTTTGCAACTCGTTTTACAGGAAGATGTCATTGTTTATGGTAATAAAACTGTCGTTTTTTAACCTTAGATGTTAGTGATGCAAACTGTGTTTTAAAATGAATACTAGGTTTTTAAATATGATATATAAAAAGAGCCGATAGGCTCTTTTTATATGTGGGTGTTTCGATGGTAGAAAAGAGAAACATGAGGTTAATAATTTACCGCCAAAATTTGGTCCTCTCCATAAATCATCGCTATATCTTTAATCGTTACAGTACCCGTTGCATAAGGGGCTATTTTACGTGCTGTGCGATCAGCGCCTTGACTAAGGGCAAACTGATGGAAGCTTTGAGCGTTACATACAAGGCGTGGAAATACCCGCTGCTTATTAATGCGGTATTCTTTCATTGTGCCATTGAACTTAACTAGATTATTACTGGCTCCGGCCTTGCAAACGGCAATCAATGTTTTTTCCATATGAGGCGTCATTGCGGCTTGAGTAGAAAAAGCGAAAGGTGCTAATGCGATTACAGCAATTGATAGTAACTTTTTCATTTGATGCTCCTAGCATTGTTTCATTGGGATCGAGTAATAGTAAAGCGCCTATTTTGCTAAAAAGCTGTTAGTGTTTTGTCGCGAAATGTATCTCAATGTGATGAGTGGATCAGTGTGTGTCTGAAGGTAACAATATATGTATGAACTGAGATGCATTTCCATTTAGGTGGTGTGATAACGTCGGTGAAGTCACTTGTTAGTCGTGATTGATGTTGCATAATGGCGATATGGTGAAGTGTTCGGCCTGTTTATTATGCCTTGTAGAGTGACTGGTTATACTGGGTGAGACGTTGTTTTGCCATCAAAGGGGATTGGTATAAGATGATCTTAAAAAATGATAACCTTTTGCTTGAATTAGAAAAATAAAAGTATTTGATTGTAATATGTGAAAAGAAAGCGCTGGGTTGTGTAACCTGCAAAACCTTTGTTAATGCTCAGATCTATGGTGATGCGAAGTTGCATCATTAAAAAAGCCAAGCTCGGTAGCTTGGCTTTTTATATCTTTCGAGTTAGTTAGTCAACGATACGTAATAGTTCATTGATACCCACTTTACCACGAGTCTTAGCATCAACCTTCTTAACAATAATCGCAGCGTATAAACTATAAGTGCCACATTTTGAAGGTAGGTTTCCTGATACCACTACAGAGCCAGCAGGAACGCGTCCGTAATGTACCTCTCCGGTTTCACGGTCGAAAATACGGGTACTTTGGCCGATATAAACGCCCATAGAGATAACACTGCCTTCTTCAACCACAACACCTTCAACGATTTCAGAGCGAGCTCCAATAAAGCAGTTATCTTCGATAATGGTTGGGCCTGCTTGTAGCGGCTCTAGTACGCCGCCAATGCCAACACCGCCAGATAGGTGAACATTCTTACCTATTTGAGCGCAAGAGCCTACGGTCGCCCAAGTATCAACCATAGTGCCTTCATCAACATAAGCACCTAGGTTGACATATGAAGGCATTAATACGGTATTTTTACCAATGTAAGAGCCCTTACGTACTGCAGCTGGTGGTACAACGCGGATGGCTTCCTCTTTAAAGCGTGCTTCATCATAATCGGCAAACTTCATTGGCACTTTGTCAAAGTATTTGGTTTCAGCGCCATCGACGACTTCGTTGTCGAAGATACGGAAAGAGAGCAGAACGGCTTTCTTTAGCCATTGATGCACGTGCCACTGGCCATCAATTTTTTCGGCGACGCGAGCTTCGCCTCTGTCTAACATGTTGATGACTTGCTCTACGTCGGCACGAATCGCCGCATCGACTGTGTTAGGTGTAATGTCTGCGCGAGCTTCAAAAGCTGCCTCAATACGTTGGCGTAAAGCCTCCATTAATATCTCCCAATTATCATTAAATATGAATGCTGATTAAATCTTAATTACTAGGCTCAGATAGCGCTTGGATTAGCGCTGCACTAAGCTCATCTTGTTGAACTTGATCTAATTGTTGTCCGTCTGTCGTTTGCAACATGAAAAAATCTTCGGCTCGTTCACCAATAGTGGTAATTTTCGCGCCTAACAGCGACACCTGACAACGATAGAAAATATCACCGACTTTAGCCAGTAGTCCTGGGCTGTCTAATGCGATTAATTCCATCATGGTGGTTTTTTGCTTACGTGTAGGCAAAAAACTGACTTGGGTGCGAACTCTAAAAGGTTTCATCTGCCTAGGTAGCTTTTTAAATTTAGGCAGTTTCGCGGTATCGCTATTTAATGCTTTGATGACCGCTTTTTTCAATCCTTGTATTCGAGATATTTGCGAAACCGGGTTGCCATCTTGCTCCAAAATGACAAAAGAATCCAGTGCATAACCATCCTTTGAGTTCATGATACTGGCATCATGAACATTTATATTCTTGTTATCCAGTACTGCCATAACCGTGGCGAATAACTTAGGTTTATCTGGACTATAAACAAAAATTTCTGTTCCGCCTCGAGTTGTATGCTTAGAGATCAATACCAGTGGTTCGTCATGCTTATGTTTGAGTATCGCTTCAGCATGCCAAGCAATTTGATTGGGCTGATGGCGAAGGAAGTAGTCAGCTTTAAAACGCTGCCATAATAGGTCTAGACTCTTCTCTTTGATGCCGCGTCTTAATAGCTCCTTTTTCGCTTTAGCTTGGTGCTCTCTCACTCTGGCTCTAATATCTACAGGTTTTTCCTTGCCCCTTGCGAGGACCCGTTGGGTTGAAAAGTACAGATCGCGTAATAGCGAGCCTTTCCAGTTATTCCAAGTTTTCTCGTTGGTTGCGCAGATATCGGCCACGGTTAGGCAGTAAAGATAACTCAGGTGCACCGCATCACGCACTTTATCGGCGAATTCGGCAACGATGTCAGGATCTGAAATATCGCGGCGCTGAGCCGTAACCGACATCACCAAGTGATTTTCCACTAACCAACTGACTAGACGACCGTCGTGTTTATTTAAGCCATGCAGATCGCAAAACGCCTGTGCATCTACCGCACCAAGCTTGCTGTGATCGCCGCCGCGTCCCTTGCCAATGTCATGAAAAATAGCAGCCAGTACCAATAGCCCTTTTTTGGGAAGTTGATTTATTAATACTGCGCCTAATGGAAATTCCTCTTTTTGCTCCGATTGAGAGAAGCGATCAATATTGAGCAGTAATCTGTGGGTATGCTCGTCAACGGTATAGGCATGAAATAGATCAAACTGCATTTGACCTTCAATATTGCGCCAAGCGGGTATATAAGCGGATAACATACCGTGGCTATGCATTAATGATAGCGATGCTATGCCACGTGGATGACGTAAGATTTGGAGAAATACCGCTCGACAACGCTCATTTTCCATCAAAGGTTGTGTTTGTGAGCGTCGAGCGCGGCGCAGGCTGCGTAGGGTAGGCGCATAAATCGCTTTAACATTTGAGTTGCGTGCGACTTGCAAGAATAGACCCATTAATTCAGCTGGATCATCAAAAAGATCCGGTGTTAGCAGTTCGATAAAGATACCGCGGCGTTGATAGTTTTCGTCAATCTTTTTAATTTCTAACGCTTTGGTATGCCCAAGTGTCGCTCGTTTAAACAGTTGCAATAGCATCTGGTTTAATTCCATCACTCGGCGCACGGTGCGATAGTAGCGTTTCATCATTTGTTCAACTGCTAGCTGGGTCTCATCCTTGTAACCAAGCAGTTCCGCGACTTGGCGCTGAAGATCGAACAGTAAACGGTTTTCATCACGTCCAGAGATCAGGTGCAACGCAAAGCGCAGACGCCAAAGATAATCTTGACACTCTAGCAGTTCATCTAACTCATTTTTTTCTAAAAAACCGTGGCTGAGAAGCTCTTCTGCGCAGCTAGCAGCAAAATAGCGCATGGCAACCCAAGTAATCGTTTGGATATCTCTTAAGCCACCTGGACATGATTTTATATTAGGCTCGAGATCGAACGCGCTGGCTTTTGCATGCCTAGCAAATTGCTCGTCGCGTTTAGCGACAAAGAACTCGCTAGCAGGCCAGAAATTAGCTTCTCGTACACCATCATAAAGTTGATTAAACAGGGTTTGCTGACCACTTAATAACCGTGCTTCGAGTAAATTGGTCGCTATGGTAATATCGTTAAGACCAAGCGCTAGGGTTTCATTTAAGGTTCGAACACTATGACCCACTTCTAAGCCTGCATCCCAAAGAAACGCAATATAGTTTCCTAGAGCGACTTCTCCTGCTTTAGATAGCTTGCCATCGATAAGAAATAAAAGATCGACATCAGATTGAGGATGCAACTCACCACGGCCGTAACCGCCTACGGCAATGAGGGCGATAGGGTGCTCAGTGAGTTGATGTAATTGCCATTGCTTAATGAGCAGTTCATCGACAAATCGGCAACGCTGACTTACCAGCTCGGTTACCGATTCTCCAGCGCTAAATCGCTCTAATAGTTCTTGGTTTTGTTGTTTTAAGGCGGTCTTTGCTGTTAGCGCTGTGTTCATTGTTGTCCTTAAATCTGATAAAGATAGCAAGTATTAATACTTGCTATCTTGAGTTACCGCAACACAGAATGTAGGCAGTTAATGGTTGATGATACGCGGAAAATCCTCTTCTTCGCGTAGGGTTAATACTTCAACACCAGTAGGTGTGATTAATAAAGTATGTTCCCATTGGGCGGAGTTTTTCCCATCAGAAGTGGTGACCGTCCAGTTATCATCTTTGTCTAATACACTGGTGTGGCGACCTGCATTTATCATGGGTTCGATGGTAAAACACATACCTGGGCGCAATAGGGTTTTATCATTATTCTTATAATGCATGACCTGAGGTTCTTCATGGAAACCCGCGCCAATACCGTGGCCGCAATAGTCAGTAACAATACTGTATTTTTCTAAGCCAGTTTTCTTACCTTTAACATATTTCTCGATGATGGTACCAATTTCTCCTAGTTTCATCCCTGGGCGCACTTTTTTGATGGCTTCGTAAAGACTTTCTTGAGCGATGCGGCAGAGGCGCTTGTCTTTAGCGCTAACATCACCAATTAAGAACATCTTAGAGGTATCGCCATGATAGCCGTCTTTAATGACAGTAATATCGAGATTAATAATGTCACCGTCTTTTAATGCTCTGTCGCTCGGAATGCCGTGACAAATGACTTCGTTAATAGAGGTACAAATAGATTTAGGGAAGCCGTGATAATCGAGCGGGGCAGAAATTGCGCCTTGTTCTTCTGTGTACTTAGCGCAAATATCGTTGAGTTCGTTAGTCGTTACGCCAGCCTTTACATAAGGGGCTATCATCTCTAGTACGTCAGCGGCCAATTTACCTGCGGCGCGCATTTTTTCAATCTCTTCGGCTGTTTTAATCACTATACTCATTAAGCTGTCTCTTGGGTTTTGGTAGCTGCATTTTGGGCGCGTTTGCTACGCTAAAAATTTGTGTTTGCGCTGGTATTATGGTATAAAGCGCGCCGTTACGTTTGACTCTTACCTACTTTGTCGTCTGACATTAGATTTAAGAGCGGATGTGGCAGCCATTATACATGGCAATTACTAAATACTAAATCACACACGTATCGACACGTTCTCCGGGGTGCCTATTTAGGTCGGAGATATGGGATGCGTGGAGGTCTAACCCCTAATTTTAAGGTAATAAAATGACTACAGTTTCAATGCGCGACATGCTTCAAGCCGGTGTTCACTTCGGTCACCAAACTCGTTACTGGAACCCAAAGATGAAGCCATTCATCTTCGGCGCTCGCAACGGTGTTCACATCATTAACCTAGAGCACACTGTGCCTATGTTCAATGAAGCATTAGCGTTTATCAGCAACGTAGCATCTAAGAAAGGTAAAGTGCTTTTCGTAGGTACTAAGCGCGCTGCAAGCGAAGCTATCAAAGAAGCAGCAATTTCTTGTGATCAGTACTACGTTGATAACCGCTGGTTAGGCGGTATGTTGACTAACTGGAAAACAGTTCGTCAATCAATCAAGCGTCTTAAAGATCTTGAAAGCCAGTCTGTCGACGGTACTTTCGACAAGCTAACTAAGAAAGAAGCGCTTATGCGTACTCGTGAGCTTGAGAAGCTAGAGAAGTCTCTTGGTGGTATCAAGAACATGGGCGGCCTACCTGACGTTATCTTCGTTATCGGTGCTGACCATGAACACATCGCGATTAAAGAAGCTAACAACCTTGGTATTCCAGTTGTTGCTGTTGTTGATACTAACTCTTCTCCAGACGGCATCAACTACATCGTTCCTGGTAACGATGATGCTATGCGTTCTATCCGTCTGTACACTGAGTCAGTTGCTGCAGCTGCTAAAGAAGGTCGTGGTCAAGACCTAGCTGTTCAAGCTGAGCAAGACGGTTTCGTAGAAGCTGAATAATAAGGCGAGATGAATTTCATCGCCCTTATTAACCAATAAGTATGATTGGTGAACAGGGGCCTTAAGGCCCCTGTTTTTTCACATTTGATTTGTAGAGATTTCTATAGAGGATTTAACAATGGCAATTACTGCTGCCCAAGTTAAAGAACTACGTGAGCGCACTGGCGCTGGCATGATGGATTGTAAAAAAGCGCTAACTGAAACCAATGGTGACATTGAGCTAGCGATTGAAAATATGCGTAAGAGTGGTGCTGCTAAGGCTGCTAAAAAAGCGGGTAACATCGCTGCTGACGGCACAATCCTTATCAAGCAAGGCGATGGTTTCGCTGCACTTTTAGAAGTTAACTGTCAAACTGACTTCGTTGCTAAAGACGGAAACTTCTTAGGATTTGCTAACGCTGTTCTAGATGTTGCTGCTGCATCTAAAGTCACTATCGAAGATTTGAAAGCACAGTTTGAAGAAACTCGTGTTGCACTAGTTGCTAAAATCGGTGAAAACATCAATGTTCGTCGCGTTGAATATATCGATGGCGATAAGCTTGCTGTTTACCGTCACGGTGAACGTATCGGTGTTGTTGTAACTGGTGAAGCTGACGAAGAAACCCTTAAGCACATTGCAATGCACGTTGCTGCTTCTAAGCCTGAATACGTTAACCCAGAAGACGTTCCAGCTGATGTTGTTGAGAAAGAGAAAGCCGTTCAAATCGAAATCGCAATGAACGAAGGCAAGCCTCAAGAGATCGCTGAGAAGATGGTTGCTGGTCGTATGAAGAAGTTTACTGGTGAGGTTTCTCTTACTGGTCAAGCATTCATCATGGAACCTAAGAAAACTGTTGGCGAAGTTCTTAAAGAGAAAGGCGCTTCGGTTTCTAACTTCATTCGTTTAGAAGTTGGTGAAGGTATCCAGAAGAAAGAAGAAGATTTCGCTGCTGAAGTTGCAGCGCAAATCGCTGCTTCTAAGGCGTAATCGCCGCTTTTTAGATACACCCAAAACCGCAGCAATCGCTGCGGTTTTGTTATGTCAATTAGATTGCCGCAACACGCATTTTTTCCGATATAATTGGCAAGTTACCCATCGGCATTTATCAGGATAAATAACTATGAGCACAAATCCAAAACCTGCTTTTCGACGTATTCTTCTCAAATTGAGTGGCGAAGCCTTAATGGGCGAAGAAGGCTTTGGCATCGACCCCAAAGTGCTTGATCGTATGGCACAAGAGGTTAAAGAGTTGGTTGAACTTGGTATCCAAGTAGGTGTTGTGATTGGTGGTGGTAACCTTTTCCGCGGTGAAGGATTAGCTAAAGCAGGTATGAACCGCGTTGTTGGCGACCATATGGGCATGTTAGCAACAGTTATGAATGGGTTGGCGATGCGAGATGCATTGCACCGTGCTTATGTCAATGCTCGTCTGATGTCAGCAATTCCCTTAAAAGGCGTCTGTGACGATTACAATTGGGCTGAAGCGATTAGTTTGCTTAAATCAGGTCGTGTGGTAATTTTTGCTGCGGGTACAGGTAATCCATTTTGCACCACAGATTCAGCAGCGTGTTTACGTGGGATTGAAATCGAAGCCGAAGTTGTACTTAAAGGTACCAAAGTCGATGGCGTCTATTCAGACGACCCTGTGAAGAACCCTGAGGCTGTCAAATATGACGAAATGGGTTATGACGAAGTACTCGATAAAGAATTAAAAGTAATGGATCTTGCTGCATTTACACTTGCAAGAGACCACGATATGCCAATTTTAGTATTTAATATGAATAAGCCTGGTGCGCTGCGCCGTGTTATTATGGGCGACCATGAAGGCACGATGATCAAGAGTAGCCGCGCAAAATCAGCCGAATAAATTTGTTTGTACTAACGAAAACTTAGTAACCCAAAAGGATATTAAACGTGATTAATGAGATCAAAGCAGATGCGAAACTTCGCATGGGTAAATGTGTAGAAGCGACTAAGACTCAAATGGCTAAAGTGCGTACAGGCCGTGCTCACCCAAGTCTACTTGATTCAATCAAGGTGTCTTATTACGGCTCAATGACGCCGCTTAAGCAAGTGGGTAATGTGTCAATTGAAGATTCAAGAACACTGGCTGTAACGGTATTTGATTCGACGCTAATTCCTGTGGTAGAAAAAGCGATTATGAGTTCAGATCTTGGTCTTAATCCAATGTCAGCAGGTACAACTATCCGTATTCCGCTACCAGCCTTAACTGAAGAACGCCGTAAAGACTTAATCAAAGTTGTTCGCGCTGAGGCTGAAAATGGTCGTATCGCAGTACGTAACGTACGTCGTGATGCGAACTCAGATGTAAAAGCATTAGAGAAAGACAAAGAGTGTACAGAAGATGATGTACGTCGCAGTGAAGACGAGATTCAAAAGTTTACTGATGCTCACGTTAAAATGATTGACGAGATTTTGGCTGCAAAAGAAGCTGAGTTGATGGAAGTCTAATCTCCCAGCTTAGTCACTAGAGTTAACACGCCGTGTAGGGGTATACTACACGGCGTTTGCTATTTTAAAGGGTTGTAATAGATGTCGATCGAACCTCAAACTGGCACTGAGTTTTCAAATGAAACACTCTCAGAGCTAGTAAAGCAGTCTACCCCTAAGCACGTTGCGATCATCATGGATGGGAATGGGCGCTGGGCTCAGACTCAAGGTAAGCCTCGTGTCATTGGACACAAAGCTGGGGTTAAGGCTGTTAGACGTGCCGTAAGCACGGCTCGAGAGATGGGGATAGGCTCACTGACATTGTTTGCATTTTCAAGTGAGAATTGGCGTAGACCCGACAAAGAAGTCAGTTTGTTGATGGAGCTATTTTTTACTGTGTTGCAAAGAGAACTCAAACTGCTGCACAAAAACGGCGTTCGTCTTAACATCATTGGTGATATCAGCCGTTTTTCAGTGCGTTTGCAAAAGCAAATTGCCTCCGCAATGGCGAAAACCGCCGATAATGATGGTTTGATTTTGAACGTTGCAGCCAACTATGGTGGTCGTTGGGACATTATCCAAGCGGCACAAACCTTAGCCAAAAAGGTTGAATCTGGTGAAATGAACAGCAGTCAGTTCACTGAGGAGGCGTTAAGTCAGCATTTATGCATGCAAAATCAGCCGGAAGTTGATTTAATGATCCGAACGGGTGGAGATTACCGCATCAGTAACTTTGTCCTCTGGCAGGCAGCCTATGCAGAGTTAGTATTTACTGATGTACTTTGGCCCGATTTCGATGAGCAAACCTTTAAAGATGCGGTAGCCGTATTTGCTACACGCCAGCGCCGTTTTGGGTTAACGGGATCTCAAATTGAGACATTACAGGCTGAATGCTAAATAATAAGAGGGAAGGTTTTGCTAAAACATAGAATAATAACAGCAGTATGGTTAATCCCCTTGGTTATGGGAGCCATATTCTTTTTCCCTGTGGAGTATTTTTCATGGGCGTTGGTTGCGGTCTTTTTAATCGCAGGCAAAGAGTGGGGGCGCATTATTGATAAGCGCTGTAATATTACTCAGTGGAGTTTTACCTTAACGATTGGGATACTGCTTGTTGCACTGAATATGTTAGTGCCGACGGAGCAAGTTTGGTTGAATGGTAGCTTACATCCCATATTTATGGCCATAATGCTGATTGGCGCCATTTGGTGGGCCATTTCATTATTACTCGTGCTCTCTTTCCCGAAAAGCTCCGCCTTGTGGGGCAAAAGTCACATGTTTAAGTCCATGTTTGGGCAGTTGACATTAATCCCTTGTTTTACGGCACTTATTGCACTAAAAGCCTTAAGCAGTGAAGCGAGTCCTTATTATGGTGGCACGTTAGTTTTCTTGGTGATGTTAACAGTATGGGCCACCGATTCAGGCGCTTATTTTGCAGGTAAAGCGTTAGGTAAACACAAGCTAATGCCTAATGTCAGTCCTGCGAAAACCATTGAGGGTCTAGTGGGCGGCCTATTAACCACTATGATTGTTGTCGCTGGCATTATGTATGTTTCGCCAGAGCAAGAAGTGGGCTTAATAATCGCTGTTACGCTATTTGTTGCCTTTGTTTCTGCGGTGGGCGACCTGTCTGAAAGTATGTTCAAACGTGTTGCAGAGATTAAAGATTCTGGGACTATTTTACCTGGTCATGGTGGTGTATTAGACCGTATCGATAGTCTAACCGCTGCGCTACCGGTGTTTACGCTACTTTATATCGCATTTTGGATGTAACCATGCAAAGAATGGTGATTCTAGGAGCCACAGGTTCCATTGGTGCTAGTACCCTGAGTGTTATCGAGCAAAATCCTCAAGACTATTCGGTGCATACCTTGGTAGCGCACCGCAGTGTTGATAAAATGCTTGATTTGTGTCTTAAACACAATCCATCGATAGCCCATATGGTCGACCCTCAAGCGGCCGCCGAATTGCAGCGTCGTTTACCAGCGCATATGGCAATAACTGTTTCATCGGGTGAGGATGAACTGGCAAGCATAGTGGCTTTGCCAGAGGTCGATACCGTGATGGCAGCAATTGTCGGTGCAGCAGGTTTACCTTCTACGCTAGCGGCGGTCAAGGCGGGGAAAAGGGTACTGCTCGCTAACAAAGAATCACTGGTGATGTCAGGGCGATTGTTTATCGACGCCATGCAAGCTTCTGGGGCAACCGTGTTGCCAGTCGATAGCGAGCACAACGCCATTTTCCAGTGTCTGCCAGAAACTGTACAGCAATCTGTTGGTGTGTGCGATCTCACTTCGGCCGGTATTTCCCATATTTTACTTACGGGGTCAGGTGGACCTTTTCTCACCTCGGATCTCGATACCCTGAGTCAGATGACACCCGATCAGGCATGCAAGCATCCCAACTGGTCTATGGGTCGTAAGATTTCGGTCGATTCCGCCAGCATGATGAATAAGGGACTTGAGTATATCGAGGCGCGCTGGTTGTTTAATGCGACTAAAGCACAATTAAAGGTTGTGGTGCATCCGCAAAGCGTGATTCACTCTATGGTGCAATATAAAGATGGTAGTGTGCTGGCCCAGATGGGGAACCCGGATATGCGCACCCCTATTGCTCATTGCATGGCCTATCCACAAAGAATTTTGGCTGGTGTTGAACCTTTAGATTTTTTCAAAGTCGGACAGTTAAGCTTTCTTGAACCTGACTTTGAACGTTTTCCCTGTCTTGCATTAGCAATTGAAGCCTGTGAACAAGGGCAAGAAGCGACGACTGTGCTTAATGCTGCCAATGAAATTTCCGTTGAGGCGTTTCTTGAGGGTAAAATTCGTTTTACTGATATAGCAAAAATTAACGAGTTCTGTTTATTTAGGGTGGTTAAACAGAGTTTAAATACGATTGAAGATATTTTGGCGCTTGATCGCCAAACACGAATTGTTGCTGCTGAATATGTTAAGCGCACGCAATCGTTATAGAGGAGTGTAATGCTGGATTTTTTATGGAACCTAGGTTCCTTTGTCATTGCCTTAGGTGTGTTGATCACTGCGCACGAATATGGACACTTTTGGGTTGCTAGACGTTGCGGCGTTAAGGTCGAGCGCTTCTCGATCGGTTTTGGCAAAGCTATCTGGCGCAAGGTGGGTGCCGATGGGACCGAGTATGTCTTAGCTGTTATCCCGCTCGGTGGCTATGTTAAGATGCTCGATGAGCGTGTTGATGATGTGCCTGAAGCGTTGAAGTCGCAAGCCTTTAATCGAAAGTCGGTATGGCAACGTATCGCCATTGTCGGCGCTGGCCCCATGGCAAACTTCATCTTTGCTATTTTTGCGCTTTATATCATGTATCTCATCGGCGTGCCGTCGTTAAAACCGGTAATTGAATCGACCCAAGTCGATACCCCCGCAGAGATCATCAAAGTTAATAAGCCGATGCAGGTTATTGCTATCGGCGACCAAAGTGTACGCAATTGGGAGGAGGTCACTTATGCCTTAGTTGGTCATATTGGTGACGAGCAAATCTCGATGACTTTGGCACCATTATCAGGCGTGATGGGTGAAGAGCGTACTTACCTGCTCGATACTCGCCAATGGCAGTTTGACCCGGAAAAGCAATCACCAATCACCTCATTAGGTTTAGATATTTATCGCCCCGAGATCTCACCGACGTTAGGTTTAGTTAGTGATGACGGTGCAGCGCATGCGGCTGGCGTAAAAGTTGGCGATACCATAATCGCTATCAACGGCAGTTCCTATCGCGATTGGGATAGCTTTGTTGAGCAGATAAAAGCCTCGGCCAATAAAACCGTTAGCATCACTGTAAAGCGAAACGGTGAACAGCTTAAGCTAAGCGTTACACCCAAAGCGCGTACGTTAGATGATGGCAGTGTCGAAGGCGTTATTGGTGTGGCGCCAAATCAAGCTCCTTGGCCTGAAGAGATGCGTCTTCAGTTAGAGTATGGCTTTGGTGAATCTTTTGTGGTTGCTGCAGATAAAACGTGGCAACTTGTGTCAGTCAGCATTAAGATGATTGGCAAATTGTTTACTGGCGATGTGTCGGTGAAGAATCTCAGTGGTCCTATTTCCATTGCACAAGGTGCGGGAAGTAGTGCTAACTATGGGTTAGTTTATTTTTTAGGATTCCTAGCATTAATTAGCGTGAATTTAGGCATTATTAATTTATTGCCTTTACCCGTGCTAGATGGTGGGCATCTGTTATATTACTTCATCGAAGTGATCACAGGCAGGCCTGTACCAGAAAAGGTACAGGAAATTGGATTCAGATTTGGGGCAGCTATGCTGCTAATGTTGATGAGTATCGCCCTTTTCAATGATTTTTCCCGACTCTGAGCAAGGACACACACATAATTAGAAGTGCTCTATGAGATTGAATAAAATTTTTGCCTCGATGTTATTAGTCGGTGCGTCTTTATCAGGGAACGGTTGGGCAGAGACATTCCAGCCATTTGAAGTTACCGACATACAAGTGCAAGGCTTGCAACGTGTTGCGCTTGGTGCCGCCTTGTTGAATATTCCTATTAAAGTGGGAGATACCGTCGACGAAACGCGTTTGCAACAAGCGATCAAGAGCTTATATTCGTCGACTAACTTTGAACATATTGAAGTCGCCCGAGACGGAAGTGTGCTTGTGGTGACCGTAAAAGAACGTCCAACTATCAGCGTGGTCTCTTTCGAGGGTAACAAAGATATTAAGGATGAGCAGTTACAAGAAAGTCTTGATGGTAGTGGCGTTAAAGTCGGTGAGTCTTTGGATCGCACCATGCTTAGCGGCATCGAAAAAAGCCTACAAGATTTCTATTATGGTGTTGGTAAATACGGCGCCAAAGTTGAAGCGCAGGTGATAAATCTACCCCGTAATCGTGTCGAACTTAAATTTAAGTTCACTGAAGGTTTAGCGGCAGAGATCCATCAAATCAATGTGGTCGGTAATACCGTATTTACCGATGCCGAGTTGATCGGAATGCTTGAACTTAAAGATTATGTCGCTTGGTGGGATCTCTTTGGTGAGCGTCGTTACCAGAAGCAAAAGCTGCAAGCAGATCTTGAGACAATCAAAACCTTTTATCATAATCGTGGTTATATTCGATTCGATGTCACTTCGACTCAGGTGGCGATGACGCCAGATCGCAAAGGACTCTATATCACAATTAACGTCAATGAAGGTGAGCAGTATAAGGTGAAAGACGTTAACCTTACTGGTGATCTGATGGGGCGCGAAGAGGTGATGCAGGCGATTTTACCTATTAAGGTCGGCGATACTTACAACGGCGGAGATGTCACTTTTACCGAAGAGATGTATGGTAAATATCTTGGTCGTTTCGGTTATGCCTACCCAGAAGTGAAGACTTTTCCTGAAATTGACGATGAGACCAAAGAGGTCACACTCAACGTTAATATTAAACCGGGTAAGCGGGTTTATGTTCGCAGTATTAACTTCACTGGTAACCAAGTCACCAAAGATGAAGTGCTGCGCCGAGAGCTCCGCCAGATGGAAGGTGCCTGGTTAAATTCAGCGCAAGTTGAGCAATCAAAAGCACGTCTTAATCGTTTAGGGTATTTTGAAACGGTTGATACTCAAACAGTTCAAGTGCCAGGCACTGACGATCTTGTCGATGTTGCTTTTAACGTGAAAGAGCAGCCTTCTGGCTCATTTAACGCGGGTGTTGGTTATGGTACTGAATCGGGTCTTAGCCTGCAGTTTGGTGTTCAACAAAGTAACTTCCTAGGTACAGGCAATCAGGCTGGAATAAACCTCAATACCAATAAATACTCTAAAAACGTTAATATTTCTTATACCGATCCTTATTTTACTAAAGATGGTGTCAGCTTGGGTGGAAGCCTTTTCTGGAGTGAGTTTGATGCAAATGAGGCTAACTTAGAACGTTATAAGAATAGCTCTTATGGTGTTACATTGAATTCGGGTTTCCCGATCAATGAATACAATCGTATTAACGGCGGTTTAGGCTATCGTCATAACGAAATCTCTGAGATTTCAGGTTATGAACAGGCCTTGCGTTTCTATAACATTTACCGTGATATAAATGATCCAGAAGCCGATCTCGCATTCGATAACTTCGAGCTAAATCTTGGTTGGTATCGCAGTACCCTAAACCGAGGCACTTTCCCAACAAATGGTTCATCACAACGTTTAAGCGGTAAGATGACTGTACCTGGGTCTGATCTACAATATTTTAAGACTGATTTCGATACCAGTTTTTACTGGCCAATTACCCGAAGTCACAGCTTTGTATTCTTGACTAAAGCCCGTTTAGGTTATGGTAATGGTTATGGCCAATTTGATAGAAATGACCAAATTCTGCCCTTCTGGGAAAACTATTACTCTGGTGGTAGCAGCTCACTACGTGGCTTTAAATCTAATTCAGTCGGTCCGCGTTCATTCTACTTATATCGTGGTAGTGAACCTTGTTCACCAGATCCGTCGGGTGATGGCTGTTTGCTTCCAGGCGATCCTAATCGTGTAACGGTAAGCGATGGACGCTCTATTGGTGGTAATGCTATTGCGACAGCGACGATAGAAGTGATTGTACCGACCCCGTTTTTGGATGAGGCTTATAGCAACTCAGTACGGACCAGTTTCTTTGTTGATGCTGGTAACGTTTGGGATACCGAGTTTGACTATGACTCATATAAATTCTTGCCAGCAGAGCAGTTTGCTAAGCTAGAAGATTACTCAGATCCAGGTCGTATCCGTGCGTCTGCGGGTATGAGTGTACAATGGTTGTCGCCTATGGGACCTATGGTATTTAGTCTTGCATGGCCAATCAAAGAATATGAAGATGACGATACCGAAATCTTCTCGTTCAACATTGGTAAAACTTTCTAAAGTAGAGCTAATTTAAATAAAAATATTCGGCAGGTTTTGCTGACAATAAGGAGTTTATTTTGAATAAGATGTTTAATCGCGCAATGATGGTTTTGGTTCTTTTAGGTGCACCAATTGCTGCGCAAGCTGAGAAAATTGCGGTTGTTGATATGCAAGCGGTATTTGAACAATTACCTCAGCGTGAAGAAGTGAGCAAAACCCTTAAAACGGAATTTGGTGACCGTGTTGCCAGTGTGCAAAAGATGCAAGACGAGTTGCGCACTATGCTTGAAACTCAGCAACGTGATGCAGCGTTGATGAGCGAAACTCAAAAGACTGAAATGTTACGTAAGATGGAATCAATCAAAGCCGAATTACAGCTTAAAGGTAAGGCTCTTGATGAAGATATGCGTCGTCGTAACGGTGAAGAGCAAAACAAGTTGCTAGTTAAAGTTCAAAAAGCGATTAGCGCAATTGCTGAGAAAGAGCAATATGACGTAGTGCTTCAGCGCGGTGCTGTTATTTACGTTAAACCTGCTTCAGATATCAGCAGCAAAGTTGTTGAAGCGTTGAGTAAAGGCTAACGATCGATGACAAGCTACACATTGAGAGAGATTGCCACTCACTTAAATGCCGAAGTACAAGGTGATGACACGGTTAAAATTAACCGTGTTGCCACGCTAGAAAATGCACAGGTCGGTGAGATCTCTTTTTTAGCCAATCCTAAATACCAAAGCCAACTCGAAGGCACTTTCGCTTCTGCAGTGTTGTTGTCGCCTAAGAGTGCCGAAGGCTTTGAGGGTAACGCCATCGTACTTAAGGATCCTTATGTTGGTTTTGCTAGGGTTGCCCAGTTACTGGACTCAACCCCAAAAGCGGCTGAATCAGTCCATCCTAGTGCGGTAATTGATCCTTCGGCTATGTTGGGAGAAGGCATAGCAATAGGTGCTAATGTGGTAGTTGGTCCAAATGTTATTATTGGGGAAAATGTCCAGATTGGTCCTGGTTGTGTAATAGGGCAAGATTCTATTATCGGTTCAGGTACAATTTTATGGGCCAATGTCACCCTCTATCATGACGTTCACCTAGGTCAGAGCTGTATCATCCATTCGGGTAGCGTGATAGGTTCCGACGGTTTTGGTTATGCTAATGAGCGTGGTCAATGGATCAAAATCCCCCAAACGGGTGGCGTACGTATTGGTAATAATGTCGAAGTCGGTGCTTGTACTAGCATAGATAGAGGCGCTATAGACCATACCGAAATCCATGATGGTGTGATTATTGACAATCAAGTACAGATTGCCCATAACGTGGTGATTGGGGCTAATAGTGCATTGGCTGGTGGTTCAATCATTGCTGGTAGTGTCACAATTGGTAAGTATTGCATTGTAGGCGGTAATAGCGCTGTTGCTGGGCATTTATCTATTGCAGATGGTACCCATGTCTCGGGTGGAACAAACGTCACGAGTGTTATCAGGGAGCCTGGTGTATACTCTTCGGCTACCGTCGCGATGGAAAACAAAGTCTGGCGCCGAAATACGGTTAGATTTAGACAGCTAGACGAGTTATTCCAGCGCGTTAAAAAGCTTGAAAAAAACGTTAAATCAGATGATTAACTGCCTTTGGCAGCTAAGGAAGTTATTGAGTGTCAAATCAATTAAACACAATGGATATCAAAGAGATCCTGAAGTTTCTACCTCACAGATATCCGTTTTTATTGATCGATAGAGTTCTAGACTTTACGCCAGGCGAAACACTGCATGCGATCAAAAATGTGACCATTAATGAGCCGTTTTTTCAAGGTCATTTCCCTGTACAGCCTGTGATGCCTGGTGTATTGATCCTTGAGGCGATGGCTCAGGCGACTGGCTTGTTAGCATTTAAGACGATGAGCGATGCGCCTTCAAATGATGCTCTATATTATTTTGCCGGTATTGATAAGGCGCGTTTCAAACGTGTTGTCGAACCTGGTGATCAACTTCATTTTGAAGTAAAAATGATTAAAGAACGCCGCGGGATTGGGGTGTTTACCGGTGAAGCCAAGGTGGATGGTGAACTAGTTTGTTCAGCTGAAATCATGTGTGCCCGTAGAGAGATTAGCAAGTGATCGATAAGTTAGCGTTTGTACATCCAGATGCCAAGATAGGCAATAATGTCACCATAGGTCCGTGGACTTATATTGGTGCTGATGTCGAGATTGGTGACGACTGTCACCTTAGCTCCCATGTTGTGGTCAAAGGACCTACGGTTATTGGCAAAGGGAATCGCATTTTCCAGTTCGCCTCTGTGGGTGAAGATTGCCAAGATAAGAAGTATGCTGGCGAGGCAACACGTCTTATCATAGGTGATAACAATGTGATCCGAGAGTCGGTAACGATTCATCGTGGCACCACCCAAGATAAGGGTGAGACCATCATTGGTTCTAACAATCTGTTTATGGCCTATGTCCATATCGCTCATGATTGTGTGGTGGGTAATAACGTCATCATGGCCAATAACGCCTCTATCGCTGGCCACGTACATGTGGGTGACTGGGCGATTTTAGGTGGTATGACTGGAGTACATCAGTTTGTTCATATTGGTGCCCATGCATTTACAGCGGGTTACTCCTTGATACTGCAAGATGTACCACCATTTGTGATGGCTTCTGGTCAACCTGCGATACCTCGCGGACTTAACAGTGAAGGGCTTAAGCGTCGTGGTTTCTCTAAAGAGAGCCAGATCGCGGTACGCCGAGCTTATAAGACGCTCTATCGTAAAGGATTAACCATCGATGAAGCTGTTGCGGAATTAGGTGAAGACGTACAAGATGAGCAGGTCAAACTGCTAATGGATTTTGTGGTCAACTCTGGCCGAGGCATCATTCGCTAACTATATGCCTTTAAAAGAAAAGCTCGTTTATACGGGCTTTTTTTTTATGAAGATGAAAACCTAATAATGCACAAAGAATCTAGATATGAGTGAACAACAAAAAATATTTGCCATGGTCGCTGGTGAGCTTTCCGGCGATATCCTTGGCGCTGGATTGATCCGCGCCCTGAAGCAGCAATATCCTGATGCCAGATTTATTGGGATCGGCGGCCCACAGATGGATGCCTTGGGGTTTGAGTCGCTATTTTCCTTTGAGGAGTTGGCGGTAATGGGGATTGTTGAGGTGTTGTCGCGTTTGCCTAGATTACTCAAAGTGCGTAAGACCCTGATTGATGAGATCTCGGCGCTAAATCCTGATTGCTTTATTGGTATCGACGCTCCCGATTTTAATATTGGTTTAGAGTTAAAACTAAAGCTGCGCGGCATTAAAACCGTACATTATGTTAGCCCCTCTGTATGGGCATGGCGTCCTAAGCGTATCTTCAAAATAGCGAAAGCAACCAATATGGTATTGTCGTTATTACCCTTTGAGAAGGCGTTTTACGATAAATATAATGTACCATGCACGTTTGTTGGTCATACCCTCGCCGATGATATTCCTATGGTGAGCGATAAAGGCGCGGCGCGCGCCGTATTAGGTCTAGAACCTGAGGCTGAATACTTGGCCGTGTTGCCTGGCTCTCGTGGCGGAGAGCTAAAGCAACTAGCAGAGCCTTTCGTTAAAGCGGTAAAAATACTGCATCAAGATTATCCCGATCTTAAATTTGTTACCCCCTTAGTCAATGCTCAGCGCCGAGTTCAATTTGAGGAGGCGTTAAAAGCGTTTGCCCCCGACCTAGAGATCCACCTCGTCGAAGGGCAATCTCGAGTTGTGATGGCGGCAGCCGATGCTATTTTGCTGGCATCTGGCACTGCGACCCTCGAGGCGATGTTGGTAAAAAGGCCAATGGTTGTCGCTTACAGAGTGAGTCCGATCACTTATAAGATTGCTAAGCGGATGATGCAGATAGAAAGATACTCTCTACCTAATCTATTAGCCGGGGAAGATATTATTCCTGAACTCATTCAAGTTGATTGCACACCAGATAAGATCGCTGAGGCGGTTTCTGCCCAGTTAGACAGCGATCATCGTCCACTGATGACAACGTTCACCGCTATGCATGAGCAATTGCGGTGTAATGCAAGTCAGCGAGCGGCAGAAGCTGTGATGACCTTGGTGGAGAAGAGATAAAGATGGCGACGTTTAAACATATTACTCCAGAGCAAGTGACAGTATTGTGCAGCGGTTATTATGCCGGTGTAGATGAAGTGGGCCGCGGCCCGTTAGTCGGCGATGTGGTCACAGCGGCGGTGGTGCTCGATCCTCAAAACCCGATATTAGGTTTAAATGATTCTAAAAAGCTGTCAGAGAAGAAGCGCTTAGCGCTATTTGATGAGATCTACGAGAAGGCACTTGATGTGTCGGTAGGCCGCGCAACGCCTAACGAGATTGATGAGCTTAATATCTTGCATGCGACAATGTTGGCAATGCAGCGTGCGGTGGCGGGTCTTCGCGCGCGACCTGAACGCATATTAGTCGATGGCAATCGGGTGCCAGATTTTGGCGTACCGGGTTGTATTGAAGGCGGTGTTGAAAGCCATGCGGTTATCAAGGGGGATGGCTTGATCGCGGGTATAAGTGCCGCATCGATCATCGCTAAAGTGATACGTGATAAAGAGATGGATGAGCTGGATGCGCGTTACCCGCAGTTTGGCTTTGCTAAGCACAAAGGTTACCCGACAAAAGCGCATTTCGAAGCCCTAGAGCAACACGGCGTATTGAACGAACATCGTAAGAGTTTTCGGCCAGTAAAAGAGCGTTTAGAAGCGCAATAATTGCTTATTGCTAGCCCCGCACCGGCTGGGCTAGCTTGGTAAGCGTGAGTCTGTTAATCTCAATCTGTTATTCTCAAAGGGCGATATCCGCCCGCCCAAATAATAAAAGATACTATCAACTATGTCTGAACCTCGTTTCGTGCATCTGCGCGTTCACAGTGATTTTTCTATGTCTGATGGCCTCGCGAAAGTGAAGCCTATTCTTGCTAAAGCCAGCGAACTTGAAATGGCAGCGCTTGCCTTGACCGACAAGACCAACCTGTGTGGTTTGGTTAAGTTTTATAGCGGATGCCATGGAGCGGGGATAAAGCCAATTATTGGCACTGATTTTTCGATGCTGGTGCCAGGATTTGAAGATGAGTTCTGTTCAATCACAGTGCTCGCCATGAATAACGAAGGTTATAAAAATCTGACTTTGCTGATCAGTGATGCCTATTTACGTGGTCATATTCGAGACCGCGCGGTCATAGATCAAGAGTGGTTGATTAAGTATAGTGAAGGGCTCATTTTGCTCTCTGGCGCCAAAGATGGTGATGTAGGCAAGGCGCTGTTAAAAGGGAATACTGGGCAGGTTGACTCTTTGATTGAGTTTTATCAAACCCATTTCCCCGAGCGATATTATCTTGAGTTAATTCGTACTGGCCGTGCCGATGAAGAGCGTTACCTGCATATGGCGGTAGAGTTGGCGACTCAAAAAGGACTCCCTGTCGTTGCCACTAACCAAGTGGTGTTTATTCAACCCGAGCAGTTTGAAGCACATGAGATCCGCGTAGCGATTTCCGATGGTTATACTCTGGCCGATCCTCGTCGCCCGAAAACCTATAGTGAGCAGCAGTATTTTCGCTCGCAAGATGAGATGTGTGAACTGTTTGAGGATATTCCTGAAGCGATTATCAACACGGTTGAGATCGCTAAACGTTGTAACGTCACGGTTAGGCTCGGAGAGTATTTCCTGCCTAACTTCCCCACGGGTGAGCTTTCAATCGAAGACTTTCTTGTAGAAGCCTCTAAGAAGGGGCTTGAAGAGCGTCTTGAGTTTTTGTTCCCCGATGAGCAAGAGCGTATTGCGCGCCGCAGCGAGTATGATGAGCGGCTAGATGTCGAATTGACCGTGATTAATAACATGGGTTTTCCCGGTTACTTCCTTATCGTAATGGAGTTTATTCAATGGGGTAAAGATAACGGTATCCCTATTGGTCCAGGTCGTGGTTCGGGGGCTGGCTCGTTAGTGGCTTACGCGCTTAAAATTACCGATCTTGATCCGCTAGAGTTTGACCTACTATTCGAACGTTTCTTGAACCCTGAACGGGTATCCATGCCCGATTTCGACGTCGATTTTTGTATGGACCGCCGTGACGAGGTGATCGATCACGTGGCCGAGCTTTATGGCCGCGATGCGGTATCACAGATCATAACTTTCGGTACCATGGCAGCGAAAGCGGTGGTACGAGATGTTGGCCGTGTGCTCGGTCATCCCTATGGTTTTGTTGACCGAATTTCGAAAATGATCCCCGCAGAGCCGGGGATGACGCTAGCTAAAGCCTTTGAGGCAGAGCCAGCGCTTCCTGAGGCTTATCATGCCGATGAAGAAGTCAAAGATCTCATCGATATGTGCCGCATCTTAGAAGGTGTGACGCGTAACGCGGGTAAACATGCGGGTGGTGTGGTGATCGCGCCCACGGTGATCACTGATTTCGCGCCACTTTATTGTGACTCCGAAGGTCATAATCCGGTCACCCAGTTTGATAAAAATGATGTGGAAACCGCGGGTCTGGTTAAGTTCGACTTCTTAGGACTGAGAACATTAACCATTATTGACTGGGCGTTGCAGATGATTAATCCGCGCCTAGAGAAAGAGGGTAAAGAGCCAGTTAGAATTGAAGCGATTCCGCTCGACGACCCCGCCTCATTTAGACTGTTGCAACGTTACGAAACCACCGCGGTATTCCAGCTCGAATCCCGCGGTATGAAAGATCTGATTAAACGTCTTCAGCCCGATTGCTTCGAAGATATGATCGCACTGGTTGCGCTGTTTAGACCCGGCCCATTGCAGTCTGGCATGGTAGATAACTTTATCGAGCGTAAGCATGGGCGTGAAGAGGTGTCATACCCTGACTCTCAATATCAACATGAGTCGTTAAAAACGCTCCTTGAACCAACTTACGGCATTATCTTGTACCAAGAACAGGTGATGCAGATTGCTCAGGTACTTTCTGGCTATACCCTCGGCGGCGCGGATATGCTGCGTCGTGCTATGGGTAAGAAAAAGCCTGAGGAGATGGCGAAGCAGCGTAGTATTTTCAAAGAGGGTGCCATCAATAATGGTGTCGATGGCGAGCTGTCGATGAAGATCTTCGATTTGGTGGAAAAGTTCGCCGGCTACGGTTTTAACAAGTCTCACTCCGCTGCTTACGCGTTGGTTTCTTACCAAACTTTGTGGCTTAAAACCCACTATCCATCGCAATTTATGGCAGCGGTAATGTCTGCCGATATGGATAACACAGATAAAATTGTGACACTCGTTGATGAGTGCGACCGCATGGGCCTACCTCTGTTACCACCCGATGTGAATAAGGGCTTATTTAGGTTTACCGTCGATGATGACCAAAGGATTGTGTATGGCATCGGTGCGATTAAGGGCGTAGGGGAAGGGCCAGTCGATTCAATTTTAAAAGCGCGTCAAGATGGACCTTTTAAAGACCTATTTGATTTCTGTGCTCGTATCGATTTGAAAAAGCTGAATAAGCGGGTAATTGAAAAGCTTATCTGCGCAGGCGCTTTAGATACATTAGGTCCACATCGCGCCTCGATGATGGCCACCCTGCCAGAGGCTATTCGCGCCGCAGATCAGCATGCAAAAGCCGAGGCTATTGGTCAACATGATATGTTTGGCTTGCTCAACAGTGAACCTGAAGATAGCAAGCAGCAGTTTGTCGAATGTACGCCTTGGCCTGATAAAATTTGGCTAGAAGGCGAGCGTGAAACCTTAGGTTTATACCTCACGGGTCATCCGATAAATCAATATCTTAAAGAGTTGAAGCACTACACTTCGGGTCGTTTGAAAGACGTGCATCCTACCGAGCGGGGTAAAACCATGAAAGCCGCAGGACTTGTTGTCGCTACGCGAGTGATGATGACCAAGCGTGGCTCAAAAATGGGGCTGGTGACGTTAGATGATAAGAGTGCCCGTTTAGAGGTGATGCTGTTTACCGAAGCGTTTGAAAAGTTTGGCCACCTGTTAGAAAAGGACCGCATTTTGATTATTGAAGGAGAGGTCAGTTTCGATGACTTCTCTGGCGGTAATCGTATGACGGCGCGTAATATTATCGATATGGGTGAGGCAAGGAGTCACTTTGCTCAAGCGGTAGAGATCGATGTTGAATCTAACGCCATTGACACTCAGTGGTTAGCCCATTTTGAACAAGCCCTATTGCCGTGGAAGCAGGGCTCAGTACCAGTGATTATTAACTATGCACAGCCTCAGGCTAAGGCACAATTTAAGCTTGGTGATGAGTGGCGGGTTAACCCCACCGATGAGCTAATGTTGGCTCTGGAGACGTTAACGGGTTCTGATAAGGTTAGGATAGTGTTCTAAATGGAAACTCCATCATTTTCTCCCGCAACTAAAATCGCCGCCTTGATAGAGCAACTTGGGCCAGCGCCTGAGACTAAGTTAGTGCTTGCCTACAGTGGCGGCGTTGATTCACAAGTGTTGGCAGCGGGATTGGCTGAGTTTGCTCAATCACATCCAGAGCTTAATTATCTGCTCGTCCATGTACATCATGGTTTAAGTGCTAATGCGGCTCAGTGGGCGAAGCATTGTGAGTTGATGGCGGATCAATATGGTTTACCGATTAAGGTAAAACAGGTAAAGGTTGAATCAGGGCCTAGAGTCAGTATAGAGGCAGCGGCTCGAGATGCGCGATATGCCGCGTTAACCCAAGAGTTATCGGCAGGCGATCTGCTACTGACCGCGCATCATCAAGATGATCAACTGGAAACCTTGTTATTGGCACTTAAGCGTGGTCTCGGTCCTAAGGGATTAGCGGCGATGGGCCAATTGCAGGTGTTTGCTGAGCATGCTTATTTAGTGAGGCCGTTATTGGACGTGCAGCGCCAAGAGATAGAAGAATACGCTAAGCTTCATCATATTGCGCATATTGAAGATGAGAGTAATCAAGATAATCGTTTCGATAGAAACTTTTTACGCCTCGATGTCATACCTGCGTTAAAAGCGCGCTGGCCCGCCATTGCGGCAACAGTTTCTCGCAGCGCACAACTTTGCGCCGAGCAGCAAGCGCTGATTGATGACGAGGTGGGCGCTCGCTTACCTGGCATGATAGTAAAAATACCGAATTTGGCTAAGCCAGTATTAGATTTACGCTTGTTGGCGCAGCACAGTGAGTTATGGCGTGCGCAGTTACTACGGGGGTTTATTGACTCTTTAGGGTTTGCGATGCCATCATCGGTACAGTTAAAACAGATTTTGTCTCAGTTATTGCTGGCGAAAGAGGATGCTAAAGTCGAAATAAGGCTTAAATCTATGGTGTTGCGCCGTTTTCGACATCATCTTTATATTGATAAATATCAACCGTCTCCTAAGTTGATGCCTAAAGAGATCGCTATTAGCGATAACGGGTCACAAGGTTGGGAAATCGCAAACAACATCAAGCTTAATGCGAGCATTTGTGATGAAGGGGTTCGGCTGCGATTGCCACAATCAAACGAGCTGGTGAGTATTCGTTTTGGCGCGTCAGGTGCTATACGTTGTCATCCCCATTTTCGTGATAAGGGCCGCGAATTAAAAAAACTCTGGCAGGAGCTTGCGGTGCCGCCTTGGCTAAGGGATCAAGTTCCGCTGATCTATTTCAATGATAAGTTAGTTGCAGCGGTTGGTTACTGGGTTGAGAAACGTTTTATCGCACTAGGCACCGATGTCGGCCTTCGATTTGAAATGATCAAGAGCGTTGAGTGAGTTGCCTGTGTGGGTTTGGCTGTTGTAGATCTGGCGGTGGTCAATCGCGTGTGGCTAGTAAAGATAAGCGCATGCACGTACCCATGCTTTTTTACCTATTCTGGCGTCCTATCTATTAGCAATTGAAAAACTTTTATGTCAGATTTTAATTAGCGAATCTAAAGCCCGCCGCTCAAGATGTAGCTATGCTTTTTTTCATCATCTAGGATAAGTTCTCTCATCACCTTAGATAAGTTACTCTGAGTTTAGGTTTTCTGAGCTTAGATTCTCTGAGTTTAAGTTAGTTAGTTTTGCTCATTGATTCTATAGCAGCGACGTCCCGCAGCTTTAGCTGAATAGAGCGCCTTATCTGCCCGTAGATAGAGATCGGATGCGCTATCTCCCTTTTGCCACTGGGCAACGCCTAGACTCGTTTGTACCTTAAACTTATTTAACAGTGAATTACTGTCGATCATGTTCAGTACTCGTTCACACATGATGCTGGCAGCCTTTGCATCCCCTTGGATAATCACGGTGAATTCATCGCCACCAATTCTGAATGCCTGATCGCTTTCTCTAATGGCTCGATTAAGAGTTTGCGCAAAAACGCTTAATACATCGTCGCCAACAAGGTGTCCATGTTTATCATTTAGCAGCTTAAAATTATCAAGATCTAAGACAACTAAGGATAATGCCTCTCCATGACGTTGTACTCGCGCCAGTGATTGCTTAAGATTCTCAATATAATAATGACGGTTACCTAATTGCGTTAATGCGTCATACATCGCCTGCTGTGCCATCAATTCATACTCTATCGCATTGATGAGCGGACGTAGTAGCAGCCCTTGTAATTGGTAAAGTAGTTCGGCTTGTGAAGTTAACATTGGCGAACTTAATCGATAATGTAAACATGCCTTGTTGCCGTCAAGTGAGACATTTTGCTTCACAACCAAACCTTGCTCAGAGCCCCAGCTTAGCTGATACTCTTTAAAGTGCAGTTTTATGCCTAGGACAGGCAAATGCTGTCCCATTATCTTGCCGAAGCAGGCAAATACCGTCCGTGGATCTAAGCTTTCATGTAGCTGCTGAATTATGGTTATCAAGTTTGGCGAGCCGTTACCGGAGTGACGGTATTCTGGTTGATATCGAAATTCGCTAGGCGAAAATTCTGTCGCTAAAGCAAAGTCCATAGTGTTTACTCCACAATAAATCGGACTAGTGATAGCTTGTATAAAGCAAATATCATGCCTAATATTTAATGGGGGATTTATCTATATTTGTCATTTAGTTAATCACTTTGTTACATTGGTCTTCTAACCTGTCAGCTTTTTGACGATGGACTTAAACATGACGGAAGTGGTCTGTTTTTGATGATTATGTTGGGAAGGTCGTGTTGAGTAAGTTATGCAGAGTTAGGTGTGCAAAGCATTTTCGTTATTCCATGCAGAGGCTTTGCGCATAAGGTAGGACATACTCAAATGTTAAGTTTTAGCATTGCTGCAATTAAAATCGCTGGTACAGGAATCGCTGAAAATAGGAACGGCCAAGGCTATAACGATCAACACCGAAAATGGAGCCCTAATGGAACATAGCTTTCTGATTAAAATATTGTTGATGTTAGTCATTGCCATAGTATCGATAGCCTTATTTAAGCGGGCAGGGTTGCCTGCGATTTTAGCTTATCTGGTAACGGGCGTAATAAGCGGTCCCTCTGTTTTCAATTGGTTTAGTCAACAACAGATCCACTCAGTTGCTGAGTTAGGCGTGGTGCTGTTGATGTTCTCCCTCGGATTAGAATTCTCTTTACCGCGTTTATGGGCGATGCGTCGTACTGTATTTGGTTTAGGCAGTGCTCAGGTTTTTGTCACCGTGGTACTGACCATGTGTATCTGCATGCTCTTAGGGCTTAATCTGAATGAGGCGATTGTGGTTGGGGCGGCAGTGGCACTTTCATCTACAGCGATTGTCCTCAAGTTACTTAATGAACGTGGATGGCTTCGAAGACGACATGGCGAGTTGTCAGTCAGTGTGCTCTTATTCCAAGATCTAGCCGTCGTGCCGCTGCTCATTTTAATGCCGTTATTAGCATCAGATGGCGAGGTGCTTAGTTGGCATCAAATCCTTTGGGCGATCGGTGAGGGCTTACTAGCATTTATTGTATTGATGGCTTTTGGTAAATGGGCACTGCCTAAGCTGTTCGATGAAGTTGCTCGCTCGCGTTCAAATGAACTGTTTGTGTTATCGACATTAGTTGTTGCGCTGGTGACAGGGGCTTTTACTCAATGGATTGGGTTATCGATGGCTCTCGGTGCGTTTATGGCCGGGATGCTATTAGGCGAGAGCCAATATAAGCGACAGCTTGAAGCGGATATTCGTCCGTTTCGAGATCTGTTAATGGGGCTGTTTTTTATCTCCATTGGCATGTTACTCGACTTCAGTTTGGTCATTACATTCTGGTGGCAGGTGTTACTGTTAGTTGTCGCGGTTATCCTTGCTAAAGCATTGATTGTTTTTGGGTTGCTTCGAACAGCGAAAGAGTCTTTTAGGACCTCAGTATCCAGTGCGATTAGTCTGGCACAGGTGGGTGAGTTTAGTTTTGTGGTATTAGCCTTAGCTGTTAATTATCAGCTGCTCGATATTACCTTGAGCACGAAGCTGGTGGTGGTAGCGGTGTTATCTATGGCCGTTGCGCCTTGGCTAGTCAAGCACAGTGTCGATATTGCGCGCCGCCTACACGGGGTTAAATCGTCCCAGCAAGCTGAATCTGAGCAGATCCCAACTATTGAGCATGCCAACGATCTCGTGCTGATTTTAGGTTATGGTCGCGTCGGCCAAACTATCGCTCGCTTTATGAAAACAGAGGCAATTCCATATTTAGTGTTAGATCTTGACCCGACCCGGGTTTCTGAGGCGCGTCGTGCTGGTGAACCTGTCTATTTTGGCGATGTGTCTAAGCGAGCCATATTAAAACAGGCGCAAATAAAGGACGCGAAGTTAATCGTCTTAACATTTGACGGTGCTCGGGTATTGGAGGAAGTGTTGCCGCTTTGTCGTCAATTAGCGCCAGAGGCAAAGATTCTGGTTAGAACCCGTGATGACGAAGGCATTGAGGAGCTTGAGGTGGCTGGCGCGAGTCAAGTGATCCCCGAATCTTTAGAGGGCAGTTTAATGCTTGTGTCTCAAGTGTTGTATCAATGTGGTGTGCCGCTGAACCGTATTTTAAAGCGTTTAGAGTATGAAAGGCGTAACCATTATCAGTATCTGCATGGTTTTTTTTCAGGTGAAGAGACCGACTTTACCTTAGAGTTACTTCATGCGGTGGCCTTGCCTAAAGGCGCGCAAGTGGTTGGCTTAACATTGGCCGATATTCCGTGGGAAAGACTTAGGGTGGAGCTTCGCGCGGTAAGGCGTGCAGGTGCAGAGGTTGAGAGCCCTGATCTCGATTGGCTAATTAGACCTGGCGATATTTTAATTATTTTGGGCAAGCCGCGACGCATAGAGAAAGCGGAGCATTTTTTATTGCAAGGTTAGTCAGTTTAAGCTGGATGTTATATTAATTGGTATCAATATCGAAAAAAGCTTTAATCTCATCTATTTGGCACATCGCATCCTGATAGCCAAGATTAATTAATGCGCTGCAGTAAGATTGTTCGAATAACAGATAGGAGACGATACTCGAATCCGATTGTTGATTGATCCCGATAAGTCGTAGCAGTGCTCGTACCGCCATCGGCATATCATGATAGTGCTGAGCGGCTATCAGGCTCAAGTCTTCACTGGGTTTTATGACCAAAGTGTCGATGGTCTTGAGAGTCGCATGCTGGCGAGCCTCTTCTGGAATCAATTTCAAGGTGCTATTGATACGCTGTAGGCGTTCTAAGTCGCTATTTAGCGTGTCTGAAAATATGGTATCGAGTAGATGGCCCGCAATGGTTGCGGTTTTAGGATGATGCTCCAACTCTTGATGTATCTGCTTATGTGGGCTCTCTAAGTTAATCACCATGATTTTTTCTGCTCCTAAGTGAATAGGGCAGCTCAGGGGCGCTAACTGATGCACTGAACCATCACCGTAATAACCTCGATTGAGTTTTATCGAAGGGAACACTAATGGTATGGCAGCGCTAGCGAGCAGATGTTCGGTGTTAAGGTGAGTTCGTTGTCCCCCTCGTCTTGAGCGAACCCACTCATCAATATCTCGATTGGCCTGAAAAAAAGATACCGAGCGTGATGAGTTATAGCATGATGTATCGATACTGAGTGCATGAAGCGCACCGTTACCAATATTTCTGTCAATACGAGCAAAGTTAATTAGTTGATTTAGCAGTTCACGCAATGGCTCATTATCGAATAAACTGCCGGCGTCAGGGTTTATCTTCTCATCTTGTAAACCCATTAACGCCATTTTAGCTAGGTGTGATAAAACCCCCGAGAAAGATGCTCGATAGATTTTATGGGTATTAAAGTGACGCCAAACCCACTCGAGTTTACGTACCCCAAGATGAAAGCAGGAGGCGTGGGTAGCGATTGAAGTACCATTGATGGCGCCAGCGGAGGTGCCGCAGATAATTTTGAAAGGTATGCCATGATTTCGAGGATAGAATTGCACTATCGCTTTCAGCACGCCAACTTGATAGGCCGCGCGCGCGCCACCACCGCCTAAAACTAACGCTTTTTTATCTGGCAAGTTTGCCCCTTATGCTTCTACTTTGGTGTTAATACGCTGTTGTTTACTCATGTTAGGACCTGTGGCCCCTTATGCTGATTGCTATTAATGGTTAACCAGCGTTATAAATTTAGAATATGTGACCGCAGATTGATGTTCAAGCTAGTAAGGTAAATTTTTGCTTAGCGAAAGTCACAAGCCGTTAACGTGTCTATCACTCTTCTGTACCGCTGCTTGCTATCTCTATTAGTTTGGTCGTTTGTCATGCTTAACGGTTTAGGTATAAAAAGCGCCTGCAAATTGCAGGCGCTAAGGAAAGAACATTAGCGGGGGTAGGGCAAAGACGAGTATAACACCCACTATTTTAGCTCATTTTTACTGAAAACCGACTCATAAGATCGATTGATATCTGCTTATAAACCTCGGTTAATACTGGAAAAACTGACGTAAGAAGGTCAAAATGGGGTCTTTTTATTAACCACTAGTGGTTGTATGATTTTTCATTTAACATCTGCCCCATGTGCAGGTAACAAGGTTATTCTGGATGGGCATTCGGGATTCTTTTTAGCACCACAACCTGTGATCTCAATACCCAGTGAGCCTTTATTACCAGCGAATCTGATTCTGCGTCAGGATGATGTGACTATGGATATTGGCTTTGGTCATGTCGATAGAGATGTCCCCTTTCAGGCTCGCTCGGCTATTGCTATCTTGTATATTTTCTTGGTTATATTTACTGGTGTTGGATTGCAGGATGGCGATATCGATCGGCTGGATCTGTTATTCATTCTGCTTCCATTATCAGGGGTTATTCTGGTTTCAGGGCTAATATTTCTTTGGCGGATTATTCGCCGTCGACAACGCCCTTGCATTCGTTTTAACCGTCAACGACGAGCGTTATGTTATCGTCCTTCGGGCTGTAAAAGCGTTCGCTATGTCGCGTGGGAATCGCTGGTGGCTTATGTTCATAGCGGTGTTTTACATGGTGCTAGTGCGTCTGGAATACCGATTAAAGTGGGTGACTATGGCCTGCGCCTAGCCGAATATAATGAACAGGACAAAACGCTACACTGTTTTTATCAGGGCGAAGGTTTCTTGATAGTCGGCTTCGCTTTGGAACATTGGGAAGCTATTCGTCGGTTTATGGATGAACCTCAAGCCAGCTGGTTGATGCCCGATCAGCCCGTGCCTGATATGCAAAGCTTCCGAAGCCAGCGCAGCGCCTTGTGGCAACGTTTTAAAAACAATCAACATAAACGCTGGCTACACATTAATCTGCGCGATTACAGTCAATCCTGGTTGACCATGGGGTGTTATTACTTGTTTCATCTATTGTTTTGGTGGCAGGTTCCATATCTTTTTTCCAGTTTGTTCTTACGCTTAGCGGCATTAAGACCCTGGTCTGAAGACGTTCTACAATGGTCTGCGCCTTTACCGCAAGCACAATGGATTCAGCCGAGTAAAAGCTACTTTAAGGCGCGTAAAGAACAGTTGAACCGTCAACGTGGACTATAAATAAGCGTAAATCAGGCCAGTCATTGTTGATGACGTAAACTATTCTCTAAGCTCTCTTGTAATGGATGTGCCCCTGCACTAAATACGATGACCAAAGAGATCACGATTAACCTAGGTTGCATGCCAATTAAGATATAGGGAATCTTTGGTATTTCGCGACTAACGCCTTGGGTTAATACCTATTTGTATAAGAAAGCGATCTACTCAGCGTCTTTTTGGCAACTTATTCAGACGAATGGATAATGGAATGCTTGTTAGGCCATTCAACGCAGAAGTAGGCCGGTAAAAAACACGCCTAAAGGCGAGTTTTAGCAAAGCAATGGCTAAACAATGACAGAGTTAACTGTTAGCGAATCTGTGGCGAGTTGATTAAGATAATGATAAGAGGTTGCAGTAGCAATTTGTCGCTCGTTAAACGGTTCATTTATAAAAAAACGCCCAGCATGAGCTGGGCGTCTTTAGTCTCGATTAAGTCTTATTTGGCTGACTTGATAAAGTCGATGATCTGATCGAATGGAATATCTTGCTTTTCACCCGTACGGCGATTCTTATATTCGAATACGCCGCCGTCGATGTTGCGATCGCCAATGACGATAACGTGTGGCAGACCGATAAGCTCCATATCGGCAAACATCACGCCTGGACGCTCTTTACGGTCGTCAAACAGCACTTCGATACCCGCATCGTTAAGGTCTTTATATAGCTGCTCAGCCATATCCTTAACGCGGTGAGATTTGTGCATGTTCATCGGCAAGATACCGACCTTGAACGGCGCAATCGCATCTGGCCAGATGATACCGCGATCATCGTTATTTTGCTCAATAGCCGCTGCCACGATACGGCTCACGCCCACACCGTAACAACCCATTAGTAGGGTTTTTGACTTGCCGTTTTCGTCAAGTACGTTAGCGCCCATCGATTCTGAGTAGTTGGTTCCTAGCTGGAAGATATGACCCACTTCGATACCGCGCAGCAGTCCAATAGTCCCTTTACCACATGGGCTAGCTTCACCTTCGATAACGTTACGTAGGTCGGCAACTTGTGCTTCTGGTAGATCGCGTACCCAGTTGATACCCACATAGTGTTTACCATCTTGGTTAGCACCTGCGGCAAAGTCACTCATGATGTTAACGCTATGGTCAACATAGACAGGGATCGTTAGACCGACAGGACCTAATGAGCCTGGGCCTGCGCCTAGTGCTTTGCGGATATCCGCTTCGTCTGCCATTTCAAATGGGGCTAATACAGCGTCAAGCTTTTCAACTTTAACTTCGTTAAGCTCATGGTCGCCACGAATAATCACCGCAACTAAAGGTGCTTCTTCGGTTGCACCTTTAACGATAATGGTCTTAACGGTTTTTTCGATAGCGATGCCGTGCTGTGAAACGAGCTCTTCAATGGTCTTAGCATTCGGCGTATCGATAATGCTCATTTCAACTGTTGCAGCGCCGCGAGGCTCAGTTGGAATTGGTGCTTCTGCTTTTTCGATGTTAGCGGCGTAATCACTTTCAGTTGAGTAAGCAATTAAGTCTTCACCGCTGTTGGCTAATACGTGGAACTCATGTGACATGCTGCCACCGATAGAACCTGTATCTGCAAGAACAGGGCGGAAAGCCAGACCCATGCGACCTAGGATGTTGCTATAGGCGGTGTACATCGCCTCGTAGGTTTCATCCATGGTTTCTTGATCTAAATGGAAAGAGTAGGCATCTTTCATCAAGAACTCACGTGAGCGCATTACGCCGAAACGTGGACGGACTTCGTCGCGGAATTTTGTCTGGATCTGATATAGGTTCAGCGGCAACTGTTTGTATGAGTTAACCTCTTTACGAATGATATCTGTGATCACTTCTTCATGGGTCGGGCCCAGTACGAAGTCGCGGTTATGTCTGTCTTGGAAACGTAGCAGCTCAGGGCCAAATTTTTCCCAACGGCCAGTTTCAACCCATAAATCTGCCGGTTGAACCATGGGCATTAAGATCTCAACAGCACCTGCATTGTTCATCTCTTCACGAACGATGGCTTCGACCTTACGCAGAACACGTAAGCCTGTCGGCAACCAGCTGTAAAGACCTGATGCGTTACGACGGATCATACCCGCGCGTAGCATTAATTGATGACTAACCACCTCAGCGTTTGCTGGGGTCTCTTTTTGTGTTGACAGCAGGTACTTGCTAACTCGCATTCCCAATATCCAGTTATGTTATGAAATAGGCCGACATTTTAGCACCCTGAATGTTGATGTCACCTAGTTTGTTGACACGGTTATTACTCGGTTAATTTATGACGCTTGCTTCGCAAGCAGGGAGTCTGATGAACATAAATACTGACAGCTATCATGGGGCTGTTCGAGAGGGATACGTTACTGTTATCCTTCTATCAAACATAGAGTATTAAGTATAAAAAGGAGAGAAATGAAAGTAAAAGTTTTAGTTGTGTTAGCGATTACTATTGCCCTGTTGGTGTTGTTTCCTCGGTATCAATCGACGCACTTAAAAACCACCTTGACCAATGCTCAGGATGATGCCGTATTTTGTGAGACCCATTGGCGCGACTTAGGGTTTAGCAACAAGATGTCAAATGCCGAGTATGATGAATGTGTCGATGCTTACCTTGCAGCGGGGTATTCTATAAGCCGTAATGAGAAGCGTATTGAAAAAGTGGGTGAGCAGTGGTTGCGCTAACATCATGTTGAAAAACGAATAGCGCCTAGAAAAATAGCCAATATGTTAGCGTACTGGCTATTTTTTACGTTACCACATCAGATGATTAATGGCTCAAGCACTGTTAATATCTTCATATAGCTCTTGATACATCAGTTCGCGCATCTTAAATTTTTGAATCTTTCCCGTGACAGTCATCGGGTATTGTTCGACAAATTTGATATACCTTGGCACTTTGAAATAGGCTATTTTCTCAGTGAGGAAATGGCGAATTTCCTGTTCATCTATCTCCGCTAGTGGTTGGACTTTAATCCACACACAAACCTCTTCACCATATTTTTCACTCTGTACCCCAAACACTGCCGCATCTTGCACATCTGGGTGGGTGTAAAGCTTCTCTTCGATCTCGCGTGGATAGATATTCTCGCCACCACGAATGATCATATCTTTGATACGGCCGACGATTTTGACATAGCCTTCGCTGTCCATCTCGCCAATATCGCCTGAATGTAACCAGCCTTCGCTGTCGATAGTGGCTGATGTTTTTTCAGCATCATTCCAGTAGCACTGCATCACACAGTAACCACGGCTGCACACTTCGCCAGGTTGACCCACTGGCAGTATGTCACCAAATTCATCGACGATTTTGACTTGTGTATGGGCTAGCGCTCTGCCAACGGTTGTCACCCGCTTTTCAACCGATGAATCAATTTCGGTCATGTTGTTAATAGGGCTACATTCGGTTTGCCCGTAACCAATGAGCACTTGCTCCATGTACATCTGGGTTTGTACGCGGCGCATCACCTCTTCTGGACAGGTTGCGCCGGCCATGACGCCGGTGCGCAGGGTACTTAGGTCAAATTCACTAAAGCGTGGATGTTCTAACTGCGCAATAAACATGGTCGGTACCCCATGTAACGCGGTGCATTTTTCGGCCTCGACGACTTGTAAGGTGGTTAGCGGGTCGAAAGCGTCGCTTGGGTATATCGCCGCGGCGCCTTTACTGATGCATGACAGGTTGCCTAACACCATGCCAAAACAGTGATACAAGGGTACTGGAATACACAGTCTGTCGTCAGCGCTGAGTTGCATGGCGTTAGCGACCAACAGGCCGTTATTAAGGATGTTATGGTGGCTCAGCGTCGCACCTTTTGGGTTGCCCGTAGTACCAGAGGTCAATTGAATATTGATGGCATCGAAGGGAGATAGACCATCGGCAATCGCGTTTAGCGCAAGTTTGTCGGCATCGCTCAAGGGTCGCTTTAGATCATTAAAATTGAGCATCCCAGGAGACACCTCATCACCCATACGAATAACAAATTCTAGTGAGGGCAATGCGGCAGATGACAATTGCCCAGGAAGAGCGCTGTGTAGTTCGGGGACTAACTCATACAGCATTTGTAAGTAGTTGCTGGATTTAAACTTTTCAGCACAGATAATCGCGCGGCAACCAACATTGTTTAGCGCATACTCTAACTCTTCGGGTCGATAGGCTGGGTTGATGCACACCATGATGGCGCCAATTTTAGCGGTGGCGAACTGGGTTAGGCACCATTCAATATTATTGGGAGACCAGATCCCGACGCGATCACCTGACTTGATGCCAATCGCCAATAATCCTGACGCCAGTTGATCGATTTGGCTTTGATACTCTTGATAGCTCCAGCGAATACCTTGGTGATGCATGACAACAGCAAGCTTATCGGGATTATTATTGGCCATCTCATCGAGATAAGCACCAATGCTTTGCTCAATTAAAGGTTCACTGGTTTGCCCGTTATATTGACTTAGCGATAGGGGGAAATGGTTTTCAGTTGGATATGTCGTTACAGCAGACATAAAGCCTCCATGCGTTAGATGTTTTACCGTGATGGATACCACACTACCCAAAGCCAATGAGGTCTCACAAGTGAAGATTGGCATTTATAGACTAAAGAACTAAGGTCGGAATATTGCCGTGTTGATGAGTATTATTGCGAAAAGCTGTTGTTATAAAAGTAAAAAAGGAGACCTTAGTCTCCTTTTATTTAGTCTATCCTATAAGCCGTCTTGGGCTCGGCGTTTCTTAAAATCTGACGCTTCGAGCCATTTTGGCCAGTCATCGTTGTTCGCCAGCTGAGTCAAAATATCACTTATAAGGGCTAAATCTTGTGATACGCCGCCAAGATCCCAGTTGGGATCGTAGTCATCGGCACCTTGATGATATTTATGGGCGATATAGTCGGGGTCGGTATCACCTAGGCTCATGAACATTAAGCCAGGTACGCCTTGCTTGGCGAGCGCAAAATGATCTGAGCGGAACATTAAGCCATTTTGTGGACGCGGATCGGCCTTAACCCTGCGACCTTGTGCTTTTGCTGCTTTGTCTAAGTAGCTTTCAAGCTCAGAGACGCCTTCCCCATAGCGTAAAATATAATCGACCCCTTTGCCGACATTCATGCCATCGATATTTAAAAATGACACCAATTGTTTCGTTGGAACGGGAGGGTGCTCAGCAAAATATTGCGCCCCAATCAGTCCCGTTTCTTCGGCAGTAAAGGCGGAAAATAGCATAGAACGTTTTGGCGCATCATCACCTTTTAGCCCTTTGAAGTGACGCGCAAGTTGCAATACGCCTGCGACACCAGAGGCATTGTCGACTGCGCCGTTGTAGATCCGAGTTTCACCATTATGACTCGTTTTACCTAAATGATCCCAGTGAGCATGCATCACTAACCATTCATCAGCTTGAGTGGTGCCAGGTAGCAGGCCTGCAACGTTGTAGGAGGTCGCCAGTTCAATAGTGTTATCTATTTTAAGATTGGCTTTGAGATTAAGTGCCATGGATTTAAAGCCCGGCTTTGCCGCAGTCAGTTTGAGCTGATCATAATCCAGTCCGGCAGCGTTAAATATTTTTTGCGCCACTTTATGCTGTACCCAACCCATGACACCGATATGTGAGCTGTTTTTGTTGTCATCGACCAGGGTGTATTTGGCGTTAGTATTACTGTTTTGCACCACATTCCAACCATAGGCCGCAGGGGCGGTTTCATGGACAATAAACACCGCCTTAGCACCTTGACGAGCGGCTTCCTCATATTTATAGGTCCAGCGGCCGTAGTAGGTCATGGCGTTACCTTTAAACACTTGAGGATCTTGAGTAGCAAACCCCGGGTCGTTCACCAGTAGTATTACCGTCTTGCCTTTTACGTCGATATTGGCGTAATCGTTCCAGTGATACTCGGGCGCATTGATGCCATAACCGACAAACACGACATCGTTATCTTTCAAGGAAACCTTAGGCTGGACCTGTTCTGTGCGAGCGGTAAATTCATCACCATTGTGAAACACCATATCGCCAATTTTCAGCTCCATGGATTGATCGGCGCTGATCTTGGCTATTGGCACGCTCTGGCGGTAACTGTCACCAAAGCCGGGTGCGAGTCCCATCGATTTATAGGCTTTCTCAAGGTAATCCACGGTCAACTTTTCACCATGAGATAGAGGGCCACGCCCTTCAAATTCATCGCTGGCAAGGGTTTGAACATCTTGGCGATAGCTTTGCTGGTCAAAATTAAATGGGGCGGCATGGGCGGCGGGCAAGAGTAACACGCCGAGTAGCCCTAATAAGCGAGAGGTATTCACAGGCGACTTCCTTCAATGATTATTATTGTTTAATTGCTTTATGTGTGATTTTTTAATGCATTGTAACTGCTATTCGCTTTGATAGTAATGGTGAATATGTGTTGAGCAAGCTTACTGGCAATAGCCTTTGGCACAATGCTGGTATTGTTTCTATTATCGATAGGTGTCAGTGCATGTGTCGAACCAAAACCTCACAGAACAAGATTAACCGTCAATGGAAGCAATGACGATAAGGGGGATAGCAATGCAGCGTTTAGGGACAATTGCGGCTATATTTTTCGTGGTCAGTTTTATATTGACAGGCTGCGCCAATGACAACAGTTTTGATCAAGCATTTTATAACGGTATGGTGCGAAATAGTGGATCTCGGGCGAGCAATCACGATAACCAAGTTAATCGCGATGATGTGAACGCGGGGCTAATCAATATGGTGATTCAAGGTTCCGCCGCTATCGAGCGTGACTAACATGTTTTTGATAATGTTTTCTGATTATTACTTGTCTCTTCTGTCGCCAATTAAGGTTGCAGGATTACCAGCAACAATGCCATAGTCGGGCACATCTTTGGTGACTATGGCTCCCATGCCAATTACGGCGTAGTCGCCAATAGTGACGCCATCGACAATCCCTGCCTGGGCACCAATCCACACATCCTTACCGATAGTGATACCTTGTGAATTCGACTTTTGTTGATAGATGGGGCTGTTAGGCGACATGCCATGATTAAAGGCGTAGATGGTGACATTGTTGGCGATACGGGTCTGATCGCCAATAACAATTTTTCCACTGCCACCATCTAATGAGCAGCCGTGATTAATCGCCACTTCATTACCTAGCACGATAGGACCATGCAAAAAACTGTCAGCGGCGAGCATACATTGATCACCAATAATGATGTCGCGCCCTGGCTCGGCAAATAGATGCGCCTGCTCGGCGATAAAACAATTGTTTCCGATGGACACGGTTTCTAGTGCCATCAACTGGCGCTGAATTTCATCTTGCCAAGGTTTGGCCCAGCTTAAATGCTTTGGCTTTAAGGAGAAGTAGAGCCAAGGCATATAGGCGAGGCGCTGTTTATGCTGCGCTTGGTAATCGATGTGCTCGGTCATAATTAACTATTCGCACCCGCATTCGAATCAGATTCAGTATCGGCAGTTGTTGTCAGCGTCGAAGGACGAATAGCTTCAACCACAATTTCCCCTTCAATTACTCGCCAAAGGATATCTAAATCATAGAGCGCGACCTGATACTGTTTGGGATCGACTTTCGCTTTCTTATAAGCAGGTCTTGGGTCTTGAGCCAGCACCCCTTCAATGATCTGCTGCAAATTGGGATAGTGGTTCTGCTCATAATTTGTCAGTTGCTGCTTTACATCATCAAAAAAAATGACGTTAGCGAGCACGGGCGCGTCATGAGCGATACCGCCTTCAGCATGACGAATGGCATCGGAGAAAGGAATGTAAGGTTTGATATCGATAATTGGGGTGCCATCGAGCAGATCCATCGCTGATATTTCTAATACGACTTTGCCTTTTTGCTGGTGGATCCCATGGAGCTTGACTACCGATTGACCAATGCCATTCGGGCGAAAGGTGGAGCGGGTGGCAAATACGCCGAGTTTTTCATTACCGCCTAGGCGAGGTGGTCTGACAGTGGTTTTCCAGCCCTGAGCTAGATTTTCATGAAAACTAAATAACAGCCAGATATGAGAGTATTGCTCTAAACCTCGTACGGTATCGATATGATTAAAGGGCGCTTGTAACTCAACAAAGCCACGGGCAGCGGTCACTAGTCCGGGTTGGCGAGGAATACCAAATTTTTGTTTATATGGGGTGCGGCAAATAGCCACCGCTTGAATTTCGCTGGTAAAGGTCATGCAAAGGGCTCAATTAACGTAGGGTAGCGTATTTACTTCGCATCTAAAGTTGGCGTCAGTATGGCTTGGCCAACGCATAATGCTCGTGTTACGCAGGCTTTAGTGGCTTCTTCAAGCATAACGCACTGTTTAACGATGAGACCGTTTGCGCCTTTTTGAGCGGCGGCTCGGCGAGCAATAGTGCGTGCATCTGCAATCGAGGCGGGCACGTCATTGGCACGTTCTTGGCAAGATTCACCTTCGACTAAGCCTTTTACTTCATAGGTTGTCGATGGCTGCATACCCTGTTGATATAAAACAACGTCACCCACTTTAAAGTAGTCATCTATGGCTTGTCCGCTTAAGTTGCTATTAAAAGCGTAGTCGCCGGCACAACCACTTAGCAGTAGCACTGTGATGGCAAGGGTTGTCTTTTTCATGGTATGGGCCTGTTTTGAGTTGGGCAGTAATATTGGTCATCAGGTGATGACCAATATTGGACTGTTTAGAATAGAAATTCTAACGCTTTAGGTACTTTTGATAAAGTTGTTGTTGACGATTATTGAGATCTATTTGGCGGCCATCAATAAACACGGCTTCGATTTTACTCGATAGTGGATCTAGGATGTCACCGGATGAAAGTAAGATGTTAGCTTTATAACCGACCGCTATCGCGCCCATATCATCGATGCCAAGGATTTTCGCCGCATCTAAGGTGATACTTTTAAGCGCCTCATCTTGGCTTAACCCATAGGCCGCCGCTTGACCTGCTGCAAAGGGAAGATTACGCGCGTTCCAGTCGGAGCTAAAGCCAAGGGCGAATGGTAGTCCTGCTTGTTTGAGTAAATTAGGCACTTTAAAGCTCATCTCTATTGGCTCATCTTTTCGCATCGGCAAGCTTAAGGTATGGGGGTAGATCACCGATGCGCCAATTTCATTAAGCTGCTCTGCAACGCGCCAAGCGTCATAACCGCCTACGATTACCAGCTTAAAGCGATACGGCGTGGTGATCGCAATCGCTTGTTCAATCTGCTCACTGCTATCGGCATGGATAAAGAGTTGCCCTTGCCCTTGATAGAGCGGCAGCATCGCCTGCCAGCGATTATCAATTTTGTCGATTTTGTTGGCATTAGCGGCGAGATAGTAGCGATAACCATCTTGCAGTGCTGATTTAATTGACTCTAGTTGTTGATGGTATTGCTTAAGTTGCTGCTGACGTTTTTCATCATCAATGGCTAAACGCCCCTGAGTGGGCCAGTAGAGATGGAACTGCTTTGGAGTGACAACTAATGCATCTTCTATCGTCCAACTATCTAATGAGACTAATGAGGATTGACCCGCGAGTGCGTTTCCTTGAGGCACCACTTGAGCATGGGTGATACCGTTGACGCGCACCGTTGGAATGATCTCTGAATCGGGATTAAATGCACTAACAGCCAGTAGTTGTGGGTTACTTTGACCCACTTCATAGCTGTCATTACTTGGGCGCATCATCTCAACCTCGACGAGGCCGATACTGGTGTTTAATGCAATTAATCCTGGATAAAGATGTTTGCCCGTTGCATCGATGACTTGGGCATCTTCGGTTGCGAGTTGGCTACCTATTTCGACAATGTTCCCCGCTTCAATTCGAACATCTGTGCTGGCGAGGACTCCATTAGTGACCGTGTGTACGGTTGCATTACTGATCACAATGGCTTGGTTTTGTGGCGCTGCCGGCACCATGTCATGAGCCAATAGTGAGGTGCTAATTAGGCTTAGGCCGATGGCTAAAGTTTGAACGAAATATCTCATTAGTTAGCCTCCCCAAGTAAACTGCGGTATTGTGCGTGGCTATTGTTTTTGTTGGATTTTTGAGCGTGGGAACGCTGTCGCCAAACATCATATTGGGTATCACAGTGCCACTGCGGTTCATTGTCTATTATTGGTGTTTCGCCTGGAACAGCGGGCTTGTCGCTGGTCAAGATAGCTTGGATCAGTGCGGCTCGTTCGGCTGTGATATCAGACTGCATTGCTTTATCTTTTGCCCTGTCGAAATAGCGTCTTCCCTCAATCCAGGTGCTGTCGACTTTTGCATATACAGAAAGAGGCGAGTGATCCCAGAGCACGATATCGGCTTGTTTGCCCGGCTCAATTGAACCAACATAGTCGTCGATCCCAAGCTGCTTCGCTGGATTAATGGTCACCATGTTCCACGCATCTACTTGGTTCATATCGCAGTACATTACTGATTTAGCGGCTTCTTGATTCAGGCGGCGCTGCATCTCATAGTCATCCGAGTTGATGCTGGTGAGTACCCCTTTATTGTGCATCAGGCAAGTATTTTGTGGAATGGCATCATACACCTCGAATTTATAAGCCCACCAATCTGAGAATGTAGATGCATAAGCGCCATGTTTGGCTATTTCGTCTGCAACTTTATAGCCTTCTAACACATGGGTGAAGGTACTGACTTTAAAATCATAAGCTTCCGCTAGACGGATAAACATCAAGATCTCCGATTGCACATAAGAGTGAATATGGATATCACGTTGTCCGTTGATGACTTCACTTATGGCTTGTAAGCGGTAGTTAGGTTTCGGTGCAAGCTGACGTCGTCTCTCACTGAAACGTAAATTATCGTAGGCTGTTAACGCTTTTTCATAGGCGATAGCCTCGTTGAAAGCCTCTTCAAATAGTGATTTAACGCCCATCCGGCTTTGGGGGAAGCGACGAGTGAAATTATCTCCCCAATTGCTCTGCTTGACGTTTTCGCCTAAAGCAAACTTTATGCTTGCGGGGGCTTGTTGGAATTTAATCCCTTCAGCATTTTCCCCCCAACGCATTTTTATCACCTGCGCTTGGCCGCCGATTGGGTTAGCGCTGCCGTGGAGTAACTGCGCAGTGGTTACGCCGCCAGCAAGGGCCCGATAAATAGCAATATCCTCTGGATTAAGCACATCACCGATACGAACTTCAGAGGTGACGGCGTCGGAGCCTTCATTCGTACCGCCATTGAGGGCGATATGGGAATGTTCATCTATAATGCCAGCGGTGATATGTTTGCCTGTTGCATCTATGACTTGGTAGCCAGAGGGAGTATTGATATTCTTGCCTATCTTTTCAATTTTTCCGCGGCTGATGAGTAAGTCACTATTTTCTATGATCCCTTGTTCCGCCGAGGTCCAGATAGTGGCGTTTTTAAGGTGGATTTTCTCTGTGTCGGGTTGACTGATCACACCGTAGGCAACGTTTGGTTGAGTCAGTTTAGAGACAAGCTGTTTTATTGGACGATCAGGTTTAATCTTTACCTCTTGCTCACTTTCAATCGCGACACCGGCTAGCAGATGTTGGCTATTGTCTTTGTCTAACATACGCCCATGAATACCTTGATCATCGAACCATAAGGTAAAACGATTGATGCCAGGATAACCGGCCTCACTGAGATCAGCGGTAAAGGTCAATCGCTGATTGGCATATGTTAACGCATTTAATGTGATCTCTTGTTCGCCGCTACTTAATATACCCGACAGTTTATCGCCTTGTGTCACCGTTAAATCTAAAGTTAACTCGCCCAGCGTGAGTTGGTAATTACTTGTTAGCCAATGCGTATCTCTGGGGATCAACTGGTTTTCTTGTCCCTGTAACCAGATACTTTCAATTTTACCTGACTCAAATAGATCACCATCTGCGATGACGAGATCAGCCATATAGCCAGCTTTGAGACGACCACTAATATCACTGATCCCAGCTATTTCAGCGGCTTCGGTTGTTAATGCTGCTAGCGCGGTTTGTTTGCTGAGTCCGGCATTAATAGCCTGTTTTAACCTAGGCCAAAAAGCGTCAGATTTTATTCCATGCATTGTTAAAGCAAAGGGGATTTTGGCGATTTCTAATGCATAAGGATTGGTTGGCGCACGTTCCCAGTGACGAAGTTCCGCTAAAGTGATATTACGTTCTTCGCCATCATCTTTGACATTGGGCGCAGCAGGAAAGTTAAGTGGTAAAATAATACTAAAACCTGACGCTCTAACTTCATCGATTCGAGCATATTCTCTTCCGTTACCTAATAGACTTCCTGATAGCTGATTTTCTTTCAGCAAGCTTGCAGCCCTTAAAAGGCTATTTAAATCTTTGGTTTCAAAAAGCGTTGATTCTTGTTCAATATTCTCCAAACGTTCAAGGGCGATATTAAACTCAATATTATCGACCGATGTCTTATCCAAGGATTTATCAATGTTGGCGTTATACCATTTGGCATCGGCGAGTGTTTGACGTATTAGCGCCATACTTCCCATAAGGGAGCTGGGATAATCTTGAATAGAACTGCCTTTATCGAACGCTAATAGATGATTTGATTTCGCGCGATAAATGATATCGTTGGCCTTTAATGGTGCTAGAGAAACCGTGGCGGCTCGTCCTCTAAATATTCCATCTAACATTCCTGTCTGCACACTAGTAAAACCATTGGTTAACCATGTTTTTGCCGAGTCTTCATTGGGGTAAACATAGTTAAACCACTCTTTTTCAGCATGAATTGCGCCATTTTCAGCGTTACCGCCCATGCGCTTAATTTCATATATTGGCGGAGCGACCTTTGGTTGATCATATTTAAATTCAATTGCATAGTCTGTGTAGGGATCAATAAAGCCTGGGTAAATCACCTTGCCTGTCATATCAATAACATAGGCATCGTCAGGTATTTGCTCATTAGTAATAATTGATTTTATTTTGCTATTTTCAATTAACAGCGTAGCTTGCTTAAGGATGTCCCCTGGTTCAACCATTAATGTCGCATTGGTTAAGGCTGTAATTTTGGGGGTATTATCAGTAAGTTGTGAGTTTGCTTCGGCGCTGAAGATGACCAGTGTTGCCATAGCAATACAAGCGGTTGCCGATTTAGAATGAATACACATAGGTTTGTTGATTTTGAGCTGAACTATTGGGATTGCTCAAGATTATCCTAATTTGTGAACAATTGCCAAGCGATGTAACTGGTATTGGTGGTAATGTGTTGCAGGTCTTATTGTTGCGGTTAACTTGCTGTGTTAATCCTAAAAAAAGCCAACTAAAAAAGTTGGCTTCATCAATATTCGTTAGGAAAGCTATTTAGCTTGCACTCATTTTATCTAAAGCATTTTAGATGAGAAATTCTTCTAGGCTACGGCCTTTATCTAATTCATTTTTAAATACTGTTGGAGTGCGACCTTGACCTGTCCAAGTGATGGTTTCTCCATCAACTTCAATTTTATATTTAGGTGGGCGAGGTGCGCGCTTTTTCTTTGGTACAGATTTAGTTGCAACAACACCTAAATCATCAACTGATAAACCAACGGCTTCCATTTGTTGGCGGATCTCTTCAATTTTTGCGTTACGTTCTGCCATTGCCGCATTTTCTTCTTCGGCTTGCTTAACTTTTTCAGTGATAATTTTTTCAAGTTTGACTGCTAACTCTTTTAAGTCATCAACTGATAACTCTTTAACCGCAGCTTTAAAACGACGACCATGGGTCAGAATATCTAGAAATTCGCTCATTTTAATAATTTCCTAGTGAGAATATATAGTAAATATGAATACGCGATTAATAATAGAAACTAATAACTTCTTTATCAAATGAATTAAATAATTATTTCGATATATGATGTAATTTTATATTTTCAAATAACAAATAGGTTGCATTCTCGTCACTAGATAAAGCCTAATTTTGTTACTTTTAGATTCTAAGATAACTTCCGCTCACTTGTTGTTGACGTTAACGTAAACAGAACGTAAAGTGGCACTAGTTTGTGATAGTTTTGCTATGCACTATTTTTATCCAGAATAAAGACGTAAGAAGGAAGCCTTATGAAAGTATTGGTGCCAGTTAAACGCGTCGTCGATGCAAATGTGAAGGTCAGGGTAAATGCTGACAATACTAGCGTCGATACCGCAAATCTTAAGATGGCGATAAATCCATTTTGTGAGATTGCTGTAGAAGAAGCGGTACGTTTGAAAGAAGCAGGTATTGTTACTGAGATAGTAGTGGCAACTATCGGCCCAAAAGCCTCCCAAGAACAATTGCGTACAGCAATGGCATTAGGTGCTGACCGTGGTATTCATGTGGAAACCGATGAAGAGCTCGCGCCGCTTTCTATTGCAAAGATCCTTAATGCGATTCAAGCCAACGAGCAGGCTCAGCTAATCATGCTGGGTAAGCAATCTATCGATGGTGATAACAATCAGACGGGTCAAATGTTGGCAGCGATTGCCGGTATGCCTCAAGCAACGTTTGCTTCTGAAGTGAAGGTCGAAGGCGATACCGTATTAGTGACTCGTGAAATTGATGGCGGTTTGCAAACCTTAAAGGTACCACTACCTGCGATTATTACGACCGATCTGCGTTTGAACGAACCTCGATATGCAAAATTACCTAACATCATGAAAGCGAAACGTAAGCCACTTGATACCGTGACTATCGATAGCCTAGGCGTGACACTTAAGCAGCACCAAAATGTGCTTAAAGTTACTCCGCCAGCTCAGCGTGAGGCTGGCGTGATGGTGGCTTCTGTTGAGGAGCTGGTTGAAAAGCTAAAAAATGAAGCGAAGGTGATCTAATGGCTATTCTAGTAATTGCAGAACATGATAATGCGAGTCTAAAGCTAGATACCGCAAAAGTGGTCGCTTGCGGTCAAGCGATTGGTGGTGATGTTGATCTATTAGTTGCTGGCGAAAACTGCGCGGCGGCAGTCGAAGCGGCTAAACAACTTAGTGGTGTACGAACTGTATTGGTTGCCGACAATGCGGCTTACGCTAATGGCATTGCGGAAAACCTGGGAGCCTTAGTGGTGTCTATCGCCAGTGATTACCAACATATCTTGGCGCCAGCTTCTAGCTTGGGTAAAGATGTGATGCCTCGCGTTGCAGCGCTGCTTGATGTTGCTCAGTTATCAGAAGTGGTTGAAGTCGTTAGCGAAGATACCTTCGTTCGCCCAATTTATGCTGGTAGCGCAATGGCAACGGTACAGAGTTTAGATCCTATAAAAGTGATGACAGTGCGTTGCAGTGCATTTGACTCTGTCGCCAATGATGGTGCGGCAGGTGTGCAAAACATCGATGGCGTGTTTACCAGTAATGTTGAGTTTGTATCGCAAACCTTGACTGAATCTGAGCGCCCAGACTTAGGTGCCGCTTCTGTTGTTGTTTCTGGTGGCCGTGCGTTAGGCAGTGCTGACAATTTTGCGATCCTTGAGCAGCTAGCCGACAAATTGGGCGGTGCTTTGGGTGCATCTCGCGCAGCAGTTGACGCGGGCTACGTGCCAAATGATTTGCAGGTGGGTCAAACTGGTAAGATTGTTGCCCCAGATCTGTATATTGCCGTTGGTATTTCGGGTGCAATTCAACACTTGGCGGGTATGAAAGACTCTAAAGTTATCGTGGCAATTAACAAAGATCCAGAAGCCCCGATCTTTCAAGTTGCGGATTATGGCTTAGAGGCTGATCTGTTTGAAGCCGTACCTAAGTTACTTGAACTTCTTTAGTAAAATGTAAACAGTTGGTGAGCACTTTGGTGTTTGCTTGAAACTTAGTGTGACGTGGGTCACATCGAGCGGCTTTGAGGTAGCATCCTTTAAGCCGCTTGTGTTTTTATGTGCGTCACGTTAACCGATAGTGAAATTGGTTGACGTCCTGAGACGTAGAGGTGCATTACATATAAGTAGTGTTCATTAGGGTGATGCCGATAAGTGAACATGAAAGGATTTGATGCCGAAGTGGTAAAGTTCATCAAGACTTGCTGCTGGGGCTGTTATCGAATAGAGGCAGCACTGCCATAGTGCTTTTTATCTGGAAGATAAAAAGAATGTATACTGACGCATGGTATCACTATGGAGCGCTACTGATAGGACAGGTGTAATATCTATGACTATATCCCACCAGTTCAGTTGCCCTCCATTCGTATTTTAACGAAGACGATATAAAATAATGACAACTTTGAGTTACGCCGATTCGGCGCTTTCTTTGCTACCTCCTGTGGTGGCAATTCTGCTGGCGATTTTTACTCGCCGAGTATTACTGTCTTTAGGGGTCGGGATCCTATTAGGCGCAATCTTTATTACCGATTATTCAATCACGGGGACTGGCCAGTATCTGGGTCAGAAGGTGGTTGGATTGTTCTGGGATGATGGCGCTTTAAATAGTTGGAACGTCTATCTGTTAGGCTTCCTTATTTTACTTGGAATGATCACTGCGCTTATTACCGTTAGCGGTGCAGCCAAAGCCTTTGCCGATTGGGCGCGTCAGCATATTCGCAATAAGCGAGATGCAAAACTGCTGACGATGTTTTTAGGCTGTGTGGTGTTTATCGATGACTATTTTAATAGCCTAGTGGTGGGGAGTGTCGCGCGCCCTCTGACCGATAGGTATTATATCTCTCGTAGTAAGTTAGCTTATTTACTGGATTCAACCGCCGCGCCTATCTGTGTTATCTCACCGGTTTCGAGTTGGGGCGCATATATTATTGCCCTGATCGGCGGTATCTTAACGACTCACGGCTTTACAGATACGGGTCATTTGAGTGTGTTTATTCAGATGATCCCCATGAACTTCTACGCCATTTTTGCCTTACTCTTACTGCTTTGTGTTGCGTTTATGGGACTGGATGTGGGCCCTATGCGTCAGCATGAACTTAATGCACAAAAAGGTAATCTGTATGATGAGTCAAAAGGCTTACCTCCTGGGGCGAATAGCGATCTGCCTGAAGCCGATTCGGGTAGAATAATAGGCCTATTTTTGCCTATTACTGTGTTGGTGTTTGCCACCATCTATTTCATGATTAGCAGTGGTGCCGATGCGCTGGCCGCCGACAGTCTGCCCTTTAGTGTGATTGGGGCGTTTGAGAAAACCGATGTCGCATCGTCACTTTTCTTTGGTGCGGTTATCGGGCTAGCATCGACGTTAGTTTTGGTGATAAGCCAAGGCTTAGATAAGGCTCTGGTCTTAAAAGGTATTGTTGCGGGTGCGCGTTCAATGTTACCTGCTATTTATATTTTATTGTTTGCCTGGACCATTGCTGGCGTAATTGGTCAGATGGAAACGGGTAAATATATGGCGAGCCTAGCAACGGGTAATATTCCATTTGCATTATTACCTGCGGTGTTATTCGTGTTAGCGGGATTAACCGCGTTTTCTACAGGCACCAGTTGGGGCACCTTTGGTATTATGTTACCGATCGCGGCAGACATGGCAATGGGCACTCATACCAATATGATGCTACCTATGCTCGCGGCTGTATTAGCCGGTGCGGTATTTGGTGATCATTGTTCACCCATATCGGATACCACCATTTTGTCTTCAACAGGGGCTAACTGTCACCACATTGACCATGTATTGACTCAGTTACCTTATGCACTGATTGTTGCAGGTATAAGTTTAGGTGGTTATACCGTGCTTGGGTTTACCGAATCACTTGCCGCTGGCTTAGCGACTTGTAGCGTACTGTTTGTGATTAGTATTTTTATATTGCGCCACAAGGCAAACCAACCGGTTAGCTAATATCTTTATACTAATTGGTATTAGATAATAAAAATGCCGCTAAGTTAGCGGCATTTTTTGTTGCTTCACAAGCACAAGCTTCGTTTAGTTTAATCCGCGACGTTTAAGCAGCGCATCAGTGGTTGGTTCTTGGCCACGAAAAGCCTTGTAAGCTTCCATCGGCGGGACGCTGTTACCCACTTCACGTATTGTCTTGCGATACTTCATACCGATCTCGCGGTTTAGACCACCCTGTGTTTGCACATAGGCAAAGGCGTCTGCCGCCAGGATCTCACTCCACATATAAGCGTAGTAACTGGCCGAATAGCCGCCTGGGAAGGCGTGGGCAAAGTAGGTCGACTTATAGCGTGGTGGTACGGCGGCGATATTAATGCCGTGCTTTTCCAGCGCCTTAGCTTCGAAATCTGCCACATCCTGTAGCGGTGTATCGGCGCTCAGTGAGTGCCATTCAAGGTCAACCAGCGCTGCGGCCATATATTCCAAGGTATCGAAGCCCTGGTTGAAGCTACGTGATTTGAGCAGCTTCTGCAGCAGTGCTTCAGGGATCACTTCACCGGTTTGATAATGCTTAGCATAGTTGGCCAGTACGTCAGGGTGCGCAGCCCAGTCCTCTTCGAAGGTCGACGGGAACTCAACAAAGTCACGAGATACAGCGGTACCTGCCAGGCTAGGGTAGGTCACCTTAGAGAACATGCCATGGGTACCGTGACCCATCTCATGGAACATGGTGGTGACTTCATCGTAGCTGACGAAGGTGGGCTCACCCTCAGGGGCCTTCTTGATGTTCATCACGTTGACCACTACTGGCTTTTGGTTCAGCAATTTAGATTGAGTGACGAAAGAACTCATCCAGGCACCGCCGCGCTTGCCTTCACGGGCAAAGTAGTCGGCGTAGAAAATCGCCATTGAAGTGCCGTCGGCGTCAAACATCTCGTAGGCCTTCACATCTTCATGGTAGACAGGCAGATCTGGACGTGGCTTAAGCGTGACGCCATAGAGACGTTCTAGGGTAAAGAAGACGCCATCTTTAAGTACGCGCTCAAATTCGAAGTAAGGCTTGATGGCGGCGGCGTCTAGATCGAACTTTTCTTTACGCACTTTCTCGGCATAAAAAGCCCAGTCCCATGGCGCTAGTGTGAAGTCACCACCGGTTTTGTTGATCATCGCCTGAATATCATCGGCTTCTTTTTGGGTGTTAGCCACAACCGCTGGCACCATAGAACCAAACATCTGATAAACGGCTTCAGGCGTCTTTGCCATCTGCGGCGTTAGGCGGTAGTCGGCCCAGCTGTCATAGCCCAGTAGTTTAGCTCGTTCTGCGCGCAGTTGTGCCAGACGAGAAACCAATGAAGCCGTTTCGTTTTCACCACTCATGCCACGGGTGGCAGAAGCTTGCCATACCTTTTGACGCAGTTCGCGATTTTCCAGTTTGGCCAGTACAGGCTGACGTGTGGTGTTGGTGATGTTGAGCAGGTACTTGCCTTCATGGCCTGCAGCCTTGGCATCGGCCTTGGCTGCGCGAATATCACTGTCTGACAATCCTTTTAGCTCATCGACATTGTCGACCACAACGGCGATCTCTTTGGTGAGTCTCAATAGGCGCTGGCTAAACTCGTTAGTGAGTTTAGATTGCTCTTCGTTTAATACGCGGATTTGCGCTTTTTGATCTTCGGTTAGCTTGGCGCCCGCCATGACGAAACGTTGATGATAGACCTCAATGAGGCGAACCTCTTCGTTAGTCAGTCCTAGGCTGTCCCTCTGCTGGTACAGACTGTCGATACGTGAGAACAGCTTGCCATTGAGGTGGATGTTGTCTGAGTGCGCCGCCATTTTTGGCGCCATTTCGCCTTGGATCTTGCGCAGGGCTGCATTGCTGTTAGAGCCTGTTAGGTTGTAGAACACCTGAGAGGCGCGTGTGAGCATTTCGCCGCTGGTTTCCATTGCCACTATGGTGTTAGCAAACGTTGGAGCATCCTGGTTGTTGGCGATCGCGAGAACCTGTTGGTAGTGCTCTTTGATGCCTTGTTCTAATGCGGGCTGAAAATGTTCATCTTTGATGATGTTAAAATTAGGCGCTTGATATTGCAGTGAGCTTGCGATAAACAGCGGATTTGCAGCAATTGGATCTACTGACATTTGTTGTGTGTTTTCGCCTTTGGGTGTCGTCGATTGGCACCCTGTTAACAGTAGGGTTGTGGATAGTGTACCAGCAACGGCCAGTGCGATAAGGTTTAATTTCATGTTACAACAACTTCCTTCTTTTGATGTTTGTTATTTTTTATCGTAAACAAGTTAGCAGATAGGTTAGCAGACACGTTAGGTGTCACTTTATCTTTTGTGACTTAAATCAGGCTGAAATTAGTTAATATTCTGAGGAAAGAACAGTTGTACTCTAACTTTTAAGGTTATCTTAAATCAATTTTATTAGCGATTTTAATGGTAGGTTAAGCTTGAAAGTAAAAGGCTAAGTCGGGTATACCAATTCGTGATCGCTCAGCGAGAATTTAGCGCTTATGAGGCAACGAGTGAAGAGCACTGTTGAATTAGGGTCAAACTTCCTACACTGGTAGGCTTAATGTTGTGACAACACGGCTAACTTAGCTTGGTAGAGTCTTTCAAGTTCAGGTTGATGTACCTTTTCCAATGCTAGCGTAAGGGCTTCTTTAGTTTGATGTTGGTCACCGAGTAAGTACAGTGTTTTTGCTTTACCTGCATAACCTTGAGGTATGTATGGGCAAGCTCGATCGCTTTATTGTAATATTTTAAGGCTCGGCGATAACCTTTGTTTTCGTAATGCTCATTTCCTAATGTGACCCAGCGAAATGGACTGGGATCTTTTGCATTATCGATGCGGTTGTGCAGCAGATCGGCTCCTATGTATCGGTCATTTCTAGTCAATAACACCTGATAGTTAAAAAGTAAGTTTAGATTATTGGGCTTTACCGATAGGCCATAAAGATAGATTGATTCTGCTTGAGCATCTTGCTCTAAATGCCTAAAGATAACCGCTAACAAGTTAATTAGCTTTAGTTTACTATCTCAATTTTTTGTGCCTTACATCCTTTCTCTATCAATAGACATAGGGAGTTTTAAGCCTGTCTAAACTTCAAATTCGACGGGTCTTTTTGATCGGTTACTCAAAATTGACTAAATTCGGTCTCACTGGGGATTCATGGCATTTTTGACGCTGCTAAATGGACAAAGATAATGTTAGAATTTATTGAGAAAAATAATCAAAGGAATATTGACCTTGGCGCAGCTCTATTTTTATTATTCGGCGATGAATGCAGGCAAATCGACCTCGCTGTTACAATCTTCATATAACTACCGTGAACGCGGTATGAACACGCTAGTGATGACGGCATCCATCGATGATCGTTATGGCGTAGGAAAAGTAGCGTCACGTATCGGCATAGAGACTGAAGCTCAGGTCTTTAGTAGTGATGATAATCTTGTCGAAATGATCGCTGATGTTTGCAAACAACAAACGCTGCATTGCATCTTAATCGACGAATCGCAGTTTCTCAGTAAAGAGCAGGTAAAGCAGTTGACCTATGTGGTGGATATTTTAGATATCCCTGTGCTGTGTTACGGCTTAAAAACCGATTTCCAAGGCGAACTCTTTAGTGGTAGCCAATATCTGCTTGCATGGGCAGATAAGTTAGTCGAACTAAAAACCATTTGTCACTGTGGTCGTAAGGCGAACATGGTGGTGCGCCTAGATGGTGAAGGTAAGCCGATGAAAGAGGGTGAACAGGTCGCCATTGGCGGTAACGAAAGTTATGAGTCAGTGTGTCGTAAACACTTTCGCGAATTCCTGTGGGATTAGCGATTGAGACCAGCTTACTCATTAAAATTAAAGTTTATCTCATGTAAGCGTGTTAATTACGGAATAACCTATGACCGAATCTAAGCATTGGACATTAAAAAGTATCGCCCAAGAGCTGGGAGTGTCAAATGCGACGGTTTCTAATGCTTTTAATCGTCCCGATCAGTTGTCTGAAAAGCGTCGCAACGAGATTTTAGCTGCCTGTACCGAACTGGGGTATTTGGGCCCCAATAAGGCCGCAAGATCACTGCGCCGTGGTAAGTTTGATACTGTTGCGCTGGTACTGTCTGATAGTGTGTCTTACATGGTGTCAGATCCGGTTGCAAGTAAGTTTATGAAAGGGGTCGCTGAAGTGCTTGAACAGCATAAAATTAATCTTTTGCTGTTTTCGGGAAGTGCTGAAAGTGTTAATGGTGTAAGTGATTTTGTGGACGGTTTTATCTGTTATGGCCGCCCACGCAATGGCGTGTTGGTTGATCAGCTTAAGCAGATAAAAAAGAAAGTGGTCACTGTGGACTTTAATATTCATCGAAGTGCATCGGTAAGCATAGATAATCGCCGCGGTGCATATGATGTTGCTTCACTCGCAATACAATCGACGGAAGATAGGGTTGCGATTTTAGGTTTACGTTTGCTTGATACCCATCTTACCTGCCGAGTCTATGATTTTGATTCTGATGCGATGGAGCTTGATACTTCAATAGCCCATCAAAGGTTGCAAGGATATATCGATGCGATTAGTGATAAGCAGATCTCTCTGAGCCCTGATCGAGTATGGAATATTCCCGAGAGCAAATCTGACTTTGCCACTATTGGAGCCAAAGAGGCGCTGAGCAGCAACCCGAGGCCTAATGTTTTTCTCTGTATGAGTGATTTAATTGCACTGGCGGTGATGCGAGAAGCCTTACAAAGGGGGTTAAGAATACCTGAAGACATTCGAGTGGTCGGCTTCGATGGCATTGAAGAGGCTCAACGTATGGTTCCTGCATTGACTACCGTTTATCAGCATTCTGAGCAGAAGGGACGCCAAGCGGCGCAGATGTTTATTGATGATGCTCATCATGCTGAAATACTTGATTATGAGCTTGTGCGTGGTGCTAGCTGTTAAAATAATCGCCCGCAATTTGCTGTAGGCAAGGGGCGGCAACGAGTTAATATTAGTTATTAATGTTAATCCGACAGTGGATGCGCTAACACATCCGCTGTCGATATCCTCTTTATCGCAGTTGCTATAAGGATTTTTATAAGAGGGATGCCAGTGATAGCCTGTCTACTTGTCCGTCTTGTTTCATCTCTATTTCGGCATCTTTTGTTGTAAAATCTACCGCCAATTTTGCACTATTAAGTCCTTCTGTCCAAATAAGTTGCAAACTGTTTTGATCACCACTCATCGAAAATTCGCCATTAAATGCACTTTGGTTATTTCGTAGTGAAATTAGCTTGCAAAGTGCTTTAACCACAGGCTTTTGCAACGCACTATCGATATCGTCGATATTGAGGTAAGGACGGTTTATATCGCGGCCGACTTGGGTCCTTTTAAGTAACGCCATATCATTAGGAATGGCGAGTAAACCAGCGTAATAAACTTGGGGGATCCCTGGTGCAAAAAACTGTATTGCTCTGGCAATGAGATAATCAATATCGTTTTGGCCAAGGGCGTCGTAATAGGTGCAGTTTATCTGATACAGATCGACGTTACTTGCTGCTGCCCCAGTCGCTTGCAGGCTTTCACCCTTGCTATTGGCGTGAATGGTATTGACTAAGTTATCAATTTCAGCGGTGTTTAACAGGCCAGGTTTTCCATTAATCGGGCCGACATCAATAATTCCTATGCCATCGTGAGTATCGAGAACGGTAATGCAATTACGTGGCGCAATCGACAGCCAATAGCTAAGAGCGGTTGCGTCTTGACTAAATAAGGTGTGCAATATCAACGGCGGCAAGGCAAAGTCATAAACCATGTCTACTCGTTTGGCTATATCGATTTGTGTCATGTGATGGGAGTGGATTTCCGCTAAGGTTGTCATGCCTAGCTGGTTAGCTTGCTTGGCTAATTGATCAACAAACTCAAATGACTCCTCTATCATAAAACAACTGGTGCCAGGTTTCTTAATGGCGTAACCTGCCGCGTCTAAACGGATCAGATTAACTTTACTCTCATGAAAGCGAGCCAGCACTCTGTTTAAGTAGTCTTGTCCAGCCTTTGAGTGGACATTGATATCAATTTGATTGGCGGTAAATGTAGTCCAAAACTCTACCTCACTGCCGTCTGCTAGTCGATAAGTACTAAAGCAACTTCCAGGACGTGGTCGGTATATTTTTGCTTGGTCTTCATCACTTAAGCCGTTTGGAAAGACACTGTCTTTGGTCAAGAACAGGTCCCAATAGGCGGACTTCTTTCCCTTTGCCAGCACATCTTTAAACTCTTTTGATTCCGCTGACATGTGGTTCACGATAAGGTCTGCCATGATGTCGTAAGCTTCACCTATCTGTTTTACATCGTCCCAATTACCTAGACGTTCATCGACTTTTACGTGGTCAATCGGATCAAATCCCGCGTCACTGCCGTCAATGGGGAAGTAGAATGGTAACAGGTGAACGCCACTAAATCGTTCTGATAACTGGTTATCTAGCACCTGTTTGAGTCCTACCAATCCAGAGTTAGCGATTCGATCTACATAGGTGATCAATTGCACTTTATTCTTCATTTTATGGCCCACATTGAATCTGAGTGTTGAAAAAAAACTTAATCGATTAAGTTGTATATTTAACCAAAATGAAACATTATTCAAGGTGTTTGTTGAATTTTTGAGTTGCGATACCCGCAATATGGTTCAGTGATCAGGAGTTATCACTATGAGGTATAGGCTTTTATAGTTTGTTTTTAATGCAACATTTGACGTCTGTATTAATAGTTAACCCTAAAAATGGCAAAGCTTTCGAGTGTGATTGGCCCTGTATGGCGGAGTCACCCTAGTGTTAGTTACCCTGAAAATACGATAAAAATAAAGGTGAACAGTATGGCGATTGAATTAGATAACCTAAATCATGATAGGCACATGAAGATAAGGTTACTGACTTATCTGATGTTTTTTATGTTCGCAATGACCTCTGATGCGGTTGGGGTGATCATTCCAGAGTTGATTAGTCAATTTGATTTAACTATGTCTCAAGCTAGCGCGTTTCATTATATGCCGATGATTTTTATCGCAATGAGTGGGCTATTTCTTGGCTATCTTGCCGATAAACTTGGTCGGAAAGTCACCATTTTATTGGGGTTATCGTTATTTGCTCTGGCTTGCTTTATGTTTGCTTTGGGTGAGTCATTTTACTATTTCCTATTGTTACTGGCGTTGGTTGGCGCTTCGATCGGCATATTTAAAACGGGAGCGTTAGGCTTGATTGGCGACATATCTGCCGACGCGAAGCAGCATTCAAGCACCATGAACACGGTTGAAGGCTTCTTCGGTGTGGGCGCTATGGTCGGGCCTGCTATTGTCAGTTATCTGTTGATCAGCGGCGTTTCTTGGAAATACCTTTATTTTGGCGCAGGGATATTTTGCTTGATCTTATGTGCCTTGGCGTATCGGGTAAAGTACCCCCAATTACAGTGTACTTCTTCGCAAGAGATCAGTTTAGCTGGGACCTTCTTAATGATGAAAAACCCTTATGCGCTAGGCTATTCATTAGCGATCGGCCTATATGTGGCCACCGAAGTCGCTATCTATGTGTGGATGCCTACATTGTTGCTCAATTACGAGGGAAGTTTCGCGTTAGTCGCCACTTATGCGTTGACAATCTTTTTTACGTTACGAGCCTTAGGTCGATTTTTAGGTGGATGGATTTTAAATCGATACGCGTGGCAGCAAGTGATGTTCTGGTTTAGCTTAGTTATTGCTCTTTGTTACTTAGGTGCAATGTCTTTTGGTATCGATGCCGCTGTCGTGTTATTGCCGTTATCGGGGTTATTTATGTCGATGATTTATCCAACATTAAACTCTAAGGGAATCAGTTGCTTTCCTATCTCTCAGCATGGTTCAGTTGCGGGTGTCATCCTGTTTTTTACAGCGCTTTCCGCGGCGCTTGGACCGCTATTGATGGGGATCGTTGGTGATATCTTTGGCCATGTAAAATATGGTTTCTATCTTGCTACGGGCTTTGCTTTTCTATTATGCGCTTTAGCGGCATTTAATTTGCTAAGAGATCCATCTGGGCATCTATTGGCGGTAGGAGAGCATTAAAATGCTGTTCGACTATATTTATTTTTCTATTAAAAAAAACAATCGCTTGGTTTGTAATTCGTAAATGCAGGTTGCATACAGGTTAAAAAATGCGCTTGCAATTTACAATTAAGTTGCTAACTTGTTACTTAATTGATTAAGTTCAATTGTGAGCAACACCACCTGAAGCAAAAATAATTGGGGGGCAGTCTTAAGGAATGAGGCTACACCGAATGATGATTGGGGATAGAACAATGAAAAACAATAGATCACGTCAATTTGTTATGAGTACAGTCGCTGCATTAGTTAGCGCAAACCTGTGGGCCGCTGAAGCTGATGTGCAACAAGCTGAGGTTAAACAAGATAGCCTAGAGCGGATCGTCGTGACTGGGGTTGCTCGTGGAACTCGAATCATGGATTCAAGTGTCTCGGTTAGTAGTTTGTCACCTGATGAACTTGCTGTGAGCTCACCGCGTTCGTCTGCCGAGGCGTTTCGTATCATTCCGGGGATGAAGATCGAATCATCCGGTGGTGAGGGCAATGCTAACATTGCCGTTCGTGGTTTACCTGTTGCCTCTGGTGGTGCTAAGTTTTTGCAAATTCAGGAAGATGGGCTTCCGATTCTGCAGTTTGGTGACATCGCATTTGGTAATGCCGATATCTTTCTACGCATCGATTCAACAGTGCAAACGATAGAGTCAATTCGAGGCGGCTCAGCATCCACTGCTACCAGTAATGCACCTGGTGGAATTATCAATATTATCAGTAAAACAGGTGACTCAGACTCGGGAAGTGTCTCTGCTACTGTCGGTTTAGATTATGATACGTATCGTACCGATTTCGAATTTGGTACCGATATTAACGACACCATGCGTTTCCATATTGGTGGTTTCGTTCGTACAGGTGAAGGTCCGCGTCAGGCTGGATATACCGCTAACCAAGGTGGCCAGATTAAAGCCAATTTAACGAAAGAGTTTGATTCTGGTTATGTGCGCTTATATTTCAAACATTTAGATGATCGAAGCATTGGGTATCTGCCTATGCCAATGTATTCCGATGGCAGTTCTATTGCCGGGTTTAATAGCAGTTCAGATACGATTCATTCAGCATATTTTCTCTCTACACTTAGCCTAGGTCCCGATGGTGAACGACGTCGCGGCGATATACGTGATGGTATGAATCCTGTCGTGGACTCTTTTGGGGTAGAAGCATCATTTGATCTTGGTAGCGATTGGGAGGTAGAAAACCGTTTTCGTTTCTCTGATGTGAGTGGCAACTTTATCTCGCCGTTTCCAGCAGAGGTAGGCAATAATAGTGCAATTGCATCGAGTATTGGTGGGGCTGGTTCACAGTTAATTTATGCTAATGGAGCCAAAGCGGGACAAGCGTTTGAGGGTGATCTCGCGATGCGTATTCATACCTTCGATGTGAGCATGAATGATTTTGGCTCAATTGTGAATGACATCAAATTGACTAAAAGTTTTGATGACTCAAGTATCACTTTGGGATATTACACCGCATTGCAAAACATCAGTATGAGTTGGATGTGGAACTCTTACATGATGGAAGTGAAAGGCAATAATGCTGCGCTGCTAAACGTTGTCGGTGCCGATGGCACTTCCTACTCTGATAACGGTTTATATGGTTATGGTGTGCCGTATTGGGGGAATTGTTGTCAACGAAACTATGATACTGAATACACAATCCAAGCACCTTATATTGCTGGTTCATCTAAATTGGGAGATTTCACCCTTGATGCCAGCGTGCGTTACGATAGTGGTGACGCGAGTGGTTACTATGCTGGCAATACCCAAACAGAAGTGGATATGAATCTTGATGGGGTTATTTCAGAGCCCGAAAAGAGCGTCTCTTCAATTGATAATGCTAATCCACAGCCGGTTAACTATGACTGGGGATACTTATCTTACTCGCTTGGTGCAAACTATCAGATCTCTGATGACTTAGCGACATTTGCCCGCTTAAGCCGTGGTGGTAGGGCTAATGCCGATCGCTTGCTGTTTGGTAAGGTGCAGCCAGATGGTTCCGTTGCCGATGAAGATGCGGTTGATTTAGTCGATCAGTATGAACTGGGTGTTAAGTATCGTTATGACAATTTATCGCTATTTGCTACTGCGTTTTACTCTGAAACTGAAGAGCAAAACTTTGAAGCAACCAGTCAAAAGTTTTTTGACCGAAAGTATGAAGCGAAAGGGATTGAGCTTGAATCTGCTTACTATGTGGGTGATTTTGATTTTAAGGGCAACGTAACCTGGACCGACGCAGAAATTGCTGCTGATGCACTCAATCCTGACGTGGTCGGTAACACCCCAAGACGTCAAGCCGACTTCATTTACTCCTTAATGGGACGTTATAACTTTGATAGTGGCTCAGTTGGCGTCAATGTTATTGGCACGACCGATGCGTACGCGCAAGATAACAATGATCTGACTTTTGATGGTTATGCACAGGTTAATGCGTTCGCGCTATATCAGTTAACCGATGGGTTATCTGTGTCGCTTAATGTCAATAATCTCTTTGATACCGTTGGGATAACAGAAGCCGAAGAGGGGTCGATTCCTGATAATAATATTATTCGTGCTAGAACCATTAATGGGCGAACTACCACCGCCACACTTAAGTATGAATTTTAACACCATTCGTTAGTTTCCTTCAGCTATTAGCCCATGAAAATGGGCTCTTTTTTTGGATATACAAGATGACAGCATTACTCAGTTTCGGAGAGGTCTTGGTTGATCTATTACCTATTGATGCCCGTGGAAGCCAGCATCAACCTATTGCGGGCGGTGCACCAGCCAATGTCGCGGTAGGTTTTGCTAAATTGGGCGGTAGAAGCTTATTTGCTGGTGGCATTAGTACCGACGAATACGGTGTTATGTTGCAAGAGGCTTTAGCGCAGTACTGTGTCGCGACCGACTATTTGATACCTTTTGACGGTGCGCCAACAGCAACAGTACTGGTATCTTTAGATTCTGCAGGAGAGCGTTCTTTTAGCTTTAACCGAAATGGTACGGCAGATATGCTATTTCGTAGTGAGCATTTTGATATGGTCGATTGGGATCAAATCGATATTTTCCATTTTTGCTCTAACTCTATGACCGATGATGAAAGTGTTGCTGCTACGTTTTATGGCATTCAGTTAGCTTACTGCAAATCTAAGCTGGTCAGTTTTGATGTCAATTTACGGCCATCCTTATGGAGTGATACTAAACTAATGGCGATGAGGGTCGAGCGTTGTTATCGCTATACCCATTTGCTTAAATTGAGCCGTGATGAGGCACTCTACTTGGCTGACAATCGAGGCGTTTCGTTAGAGGAGTATTGGCATTACTGTATTGAATTAGGTGTCGAGTGTATCTTAGTGACCAATGGTGATAAAGAGGTTCAATGTGTCACCTCTCACACTCAATTTACCGTTGCGGTACCAACTATCGAAGTGACTGACACTACTGCCGCAGGCGATAGCTTTGTTGCTGGTTTTTTGTATGCAATAGCAAAAGATATTAAGTTTGATCTAGCGCATCTGTCGATCAGGCAACGACTGGAAAGCAGTGATTGTTTGCGCAGCGCTATAGATTTCGCTGCTCGGTGTGGGGCGCTGACTTGTTCACAAAAAGGTGCTTTCCCTTCATTGCCTCATTTGGAGCTTGTTGCTCAGCTTTGATTAGGTTTGGCTAAGTGTTAATACCCACTAGTATAAAGATATGATCGCTTAGCGACGATTTAGCACTAAAGGTTAGCGCTGATGAGGCAAGGTCTTTAATTGCTCCTCGGCTCTAGCATCCTGCTTCTGCGTTGAATGGCCTCACAAGGGAATAAGCATTCCATCATCCATTCGCCTTGAATGAGTTGCCCAAAAACACGCTGAGTCGATCACTTTCTTATACTGGTGGGTATCACTGTATCTTTGTGGATTACAGGTAAGGATTCAGAAAACCATTTCTGGTAAAGTTTGTCTATTTCACCTTCTATTATTAACTGTTTAAGAGTGCTGTTAGTTCTATTTAGCAGTGATTGATTGCCTTTCTTTACAGCAATCGCAATTGGCGTGCCTGAGTCTAGGTTCTCTAGGGTTTTGACCTTGATATTAAGCTGCTTTGCTAAATATAGACCTACCGCGTTTGGCATTATTGCAGCCATAACCTTACCTGAACTTAGCTGTTGCATCGAATCTTCTTTGCTTTGAGTTGAGATGATTCGATAATGATAAAGAGTGCCTTGCTGTTTCCATAAACTCTCTATGTATGAATGTCGATCTCCTGCAATAACTTGATTTTCTAAGTCATCTATTTGATTGATATTCTGGTTTTTCTCAAGCACAAATATCTCATCATGACGGTAATAGTATGGTATCGAAAAATCGAATATACGCGATCTTATTTCGTTGACTTCCATGCCAACAATCAGATCTATTTTGTTAAACCTTAACTCATTAACTATGTTGTCCCATTGGTCTTGCTTAAAATCAAACGAGGTGCTTAATCGGCCTATGAGTAAGCGAGCGACATCGGCATCAAATCCGCTTGCTTGACTATTTTGTGAAAATTGATAGGGCGGGAACCCAGTTGCAATCCCATTCGTGAGGTGTTGTGGTTGCCATTTTTCGCTAACGACCGTCTTTGCTCGCACGGCACTTGAATATATAAAAAATAATATAAAGAGAGTTATGTAGGACTTAGTCGCTTTCGCGTAATTTATTTTTTTCTTATGCATGTGATTTATCAAAATTTACTTTAACATTTTTGACGGATTATCGTGATGTTGGATGTATATATTCAGTGGTGAGTTACAGTGAGTTGGTACTGCAGGCCACTATTTGCCCTGTTTTATTATTTTTATTTAAAACATAAGTCGCACTTTTAGGTAGTAAAGCGCAACACATCATTTTCCTTTAAAAGATGATAAGCACTGCAATAACGTTGAATGCCAGCAGAATATTCGATAGATGTTAACTTAATCGATGATCAAAGTCTGTACGATTACAATGCTTATTGCAGTATAAATCTACAAAAAACTAATCTATTTCTAGGGAAAAATAATATATTGGCTTGCTTATTTAGCGTTTTCTTAGCTACTTCCCTATGAGATCTGGCTCAAAAAATCAACAGCTGTAACAGTTGTTGATACAATAATGTTGCGCTAGATCAAAGGTAAGATGGTTTGAAAGCGTCAATATTCAGTCACCCTAGTGTTAATAAATTATTGAAATCAATGCGTAATAATCAGCCTGTTACTAGCAAAGAGGTGCTTCTTACTGACGAAGATATCCTATTGTCGACAACCGATCTAAAGGGCAATATCCTCCATGCTAATGATGATTTTTGTCGGATTTGTGGTTTTGAACAACAAGAACTGATCGCTCAACCCCATAATATTGTTCGGCACCCAGATATGCCTAAGGAAGCTTATGGCATGCTTTGGAAAACCCTAAAAGAGGGACAATCATGGATGGGGATTGTCAAAAATCGCTGTAAGGATGGCGGATTTTATTGGGTTAATGCGTATGTTGCGCCAGTGATGGAGAACGGCCGAATAAAAGAGTATCAATCAGTAAGACGCAGAGCCAATAAAGTACAAGTTGAGCGAGCAACTGATATCTACAATAGTTTGAAACAAGGGACATCACGCCACGAAATCGATGGTGCGACTTTCAGTTTTATTACCCGAATTAAGCTGTTCTCATTAATGGCAATGTTAGTTAGTTTGGCCTGTTCTTTGTATTCGCCATGGCTTGCATTAGCCGTGGCTATCCCACTTTGGTTTGGTTTGCACAGAGTGATGAGTCCTTTGTCTCAGCTAAATCAGAGGGCGCTTGCGATATGTAACGATGGTGTGGCAAGACACATCTATACTGGTCGAAATGATGAGATAGGCAATATTTTAGTGGCGATGGATTATGTTACTGCTGAAATCGCTGGGGTAGTCGGCAGAATGACGGACTCGTCTGACAGTATCGAAAAAGACAGCGAGGTGCTGCTAGACTCTATCATCGCAGCGGCGCAAAGGGCTGACCGTCAGAGTCAGCAAACGGCCCAAGCAGCGGCGGCTGTCGAAGAGATGACTGCGAGTTTTCATGAACTTGGACAACAGATAAAGCGAGTGGCTGAAGATGTGGAGGGCAGTCAGGAGGCGGTAGCGCTAGGTTATCAGCAACTCGATTCCGTCGTTAAGGCTATCGATGCGCTTAACCAAGAAGTGGGTAATTTTGCTAGCGTTGTTGAAGAGATCGAGCAAGATAGCGTGGCGATTAATGAGGTGCTTGAAGTGATCAGCAATATTGCTGAGCAAACTAATCTTTTAGCCTTAAATGCGGCTATTGAAGCAGCAAGGGCTGGAGAGTCGGGGCGCGGATTTGCTGTTGTTGCCGATGAGGTTAGAAAGTTATCTGCTCGAACGGGTGATTCAACCCGTCAGATTGATGAAATCGTAAATAAATTCCAGCAAAGCACTGCGAATGCAGCACGAACATTAACAGCAGGGCAACGTCAGGCGACCCAAGCGGTAGCGTTAGTTAAAGAAGCCGAAGCCGTGTTTGCTGGGTTAGTCTGTACTATCGATAGAATTAACGCGATGACTGAGCATAGTGCAAATGCAATGAATGAGCAGACGACTGCCGCAAATGAGGTGAGTGATTCACTGCAGATGATCAGTGAACTTGCCAGTGAAGGTTATGGGCAATCTGAAGCGGATAAGAAGTTGGGCGAAAACACTTCGTTTAAGTCGCTTGAATCTAAGCAGTTAGCCAGACAGTTTTGGACGCAAGCGGTACAAAGAGCGAATCGTTAACCCAATTTTAACGCAAAAAAACCACCCTAAACATTATATGTCATTGGGTGGTTTTGCTGCTTATTCCGAGTTTAGCCTACTTAAACAGAAGTCGGCTTAGGGATTTTAGACTGGATAAATCTTAAAACACCATCTCTGGGACATGCTCTGGCACCACTAGCTTACCTGCGGTTTTCGCAATGATCTCGTCGACGCTAACCCCTGGCGCTCGCTCAAGCAGATGAAACGCGCCATCTTTTATTTCGACAAAAGCCAAATCGGTTAATACCCGTTTGATACAGCCATAACCTGTGAGTGGTAATTCGCATTTAGGCAGTAACTTTGAGTTTCCATATTTGTCGGCGTGCATCATGGTAACGATGATATTGTCGGCGCCAGCCACTAAATCCATGGCGCCGCCCATGCCTTTAACGAGTTTACCGGGGATCATCCAGGAGGCGATTGAGCCATTAACATCGACTTCAAAAGCGCCAAGTACGGTTAGATCCACATGACCGCCACGGATCATCGCAAAGCTCTCTGCCGATGAGAAAAAAGATGCGCCTGGTACCGCTGTTACCGTTTGTTTACCCGCATTAATTAGATCGGCATCTATAGTCTCTTCCGTTGGGAATTCGCCCATGCCTAACAATCCATTTTCCGATTGCAGCATCACTTCCATCCCATCAGGAATATAGTTAGCCACAAGGGTTGGAATGCCTATACCTAAATTAACGTAAAAGCCATCTTGTAACTCTTGGGAAACACGTTGTGCCAGTTGTTCTCTTGATAACGCCATGGTGTTTCCTCCTATTTCGTGGCTGCTTTGACGGTACGTTGCTCGATACGCTTCTCGAACGTGCCTTGGATCACGCGATCGACATAGATGCCTGGGGTGTGGATATGATCTGGGTCGAGTTCTCCTGGCTCTACGATATGCTCGGCTTCTACCACGGTAATTTTACCCGCGGTGGCCATCATAGGATTGAAGTTAGCGGCCGTTTTACGGAACACCAAGTTACCCATAGTATCTGCTTTCCAGGCGCGGACTAAGGCAAAATCCGCTTTCAGTGCTGGCTCTAATACATAGTGACGGCCGTCTATTTCGCGCGTCTCTTTACCTTCAGCGACGGGCGTGCCATAACCTGTGGCGGTAAAGAATGCTGGGATACCTGCACCGCCCGCGCGAATTTTTTCCGCTAATGTGCCTTGAGGTGTCAAGATAACATTGAGTTCGCCAGAGAGCATCTGCTGCTCAAAAGTCGCATTTTCGCCGACATAAGAGGCGATCATTGTGCTGATCTGACGGCTCTTGAGTAGCAGGCCTAAACCAAAGTCGTCGACGCCGGCGTTGTTTGAAATCGCAGTGAGTCCAGTCGTGCCCATTTTAACCATTTGGGCAATGAGTCCTTCAGGAATACCACACAAGCCAAATCCACCGACCATCACGGTCATATTGTCTTCAAGGCCGTGTAATGCTTCTTCGTAGCTGGCAACCAGCTTATTGAGTCCTGCCATTATTATCTCCTGTGAGAGATGCTAGGCTCGGCGCCGAGCATCTATTTATTCTAGTCGCGCTTATGGGTTACTCGGTCAGCGCCAGAGCAACTTTAGAGCCGTTTTTTCGGCCAAGTGCTCGGCTAATCGTGTTGCCCGCCTCTATTAAACGCGGTAAATCAACGCCTGTTTCTATGCCTAAACCGTGCAGCATGTAAACCAGATCTTCTGTCGCTAAGTTACCCGATGCGCCTTTGGCATAAGGGCAGCCCCCCAGACCTGCGACCGAGCTGTCGATAACGCTCACGCCTGTTTCTAAACAGGCAAGAATATTAGCCAGTGCTTGGCCATAGGTGTCATGAAAATGCAGTGCCAGTTTATCTACGGGGACTTTCTGGGCGACGGCCTCCACCATTTTACGGGCGTTAACCGGCGTGCCAACACCGATAGTGTCACCGAGAGAGATCTCATAGCAGCCCATTTTGTAAAGAAGTTCTGCCACGCGAGCGACTTCACTTACGGCAATATCACCTTCATAGGGACAGCCTAGAACACAAGAGACATACCCGCGTACAGCGATGTTTTTGGCTTTAGCTGCCTGCATCACTGGGATAAAGCGCTCGATAGAGTCCTCTATTGAACAGTTGATATTACGCTGGCTGAAGCTCTGAGATGCGGCGCCAAAGATAGCCACTTCATCTGCGCCAGCGTCAAGCGCAAGTTCCAGCCCTTTTAAATTGGGCGTAAGCGCGCTGTAGACTACGTCACTGCGTTTATTGAACTGCTTAAAAATATCCGCCGAATCGGCCATCTGAGGCACCCACTTGGGTGACACAAAGCTGCCCACCTCGATGCGCTTTAGACCGGCCATGCCTAATTGGTCGATAAGGGTAAGCTTGTCAGCCGTGGTGACTGCTTGTTCATTTTGCAGACCATCGCGAGCACCAACCTCGAAAAGGCTTACCTGACTTGGGTATCTGCCAAGGCTAGTGGACATGATTAATCCTCCTCGTCTGGTGTGACATCGGCAAGCAATGTGCCATCGCTGACGAGCTCGCCTGGTTCAAAGAAGAAGGCGGCAACCGTGCCATTAAAGGGGGCTTCGATGGTGTATTCCATCTTCATCGCTTCCATCACCATTAAGCCTTGTCCTTGTTCAACCTTATCGCCGACCTCGACAAGGTGAGTCACGATAGTACCGTTCATCGGTGCTTTAAGCTTATCTTCGCTGCTGCCTTGCTCTTCAAAAATTTCAGTTTGAATCGCGCGGTAGTGATAGCTGCCTGAAGGTAAAAACAGCGTAAAATCATCAACTTTTCGGCTCACGGGGATCTTGCTCTTATGGCCGTTAATTTCAGCGTGTAGCAGATCTTGTTTTAGCTCACCGCTTAGTGTCAGCGTTTGATCGTTAAGATTTAAATAGTAGCTATCGCCGATCTGACTTAGGATTAAGTGCTGTATTTGATGTTGGTCGTCCAGCAAAGTGAGCTGGTGAAGGCCGCTGCGGTTGAGCCTAAAACCACTGACTTGGCCCCAAGGTGAGTAGGGATCATTACTATTGGTGGCAGTGAGTTTCGCCAGCTCTTTTTGCGCGCAAAGATGGTATAGGGCGGCAAAGGCGAGGGCGCTATTTTGCTCTTTGCTACTCTCTGCATCTAAGTTAGTACCAATTAAGGTGTCGCCGTAACGCTCAATAAAATCTGTGCTAAAGTTGGCGTCGCTGAAGGCTTGATGCTCTGCGATATTGGCTAAAAACTCGATGTTATGCTTCAGACCGCTAATTTGATAAGACTCAAGCGCGTGCACTAAGCGTTGCAGCGCCCTTGGGCGAGACTCGTCCCATACAATTAATTTTGCGATCATGGGGTCGTAAAAGTTACTGATCACATCGTTTTCACGAATGCCTGAGTCGATACGCACATAGCGGCTTTGCTCGGGCTCTCGCAGGAAGTTCAGCTTTCCGCTAGCGGGTAAAAACGCATTTTGCGGATCTTCGGCGTAGATCCGTGCTTCAAACGAGTGACCGTGAATACGCACTTCATCTTGTTTCAGCGGTAACTCACTGCCGCTGGCGACCATCAGTTGCCATTTGACTAAGTCTTGGCCTGTAACCATCTCAGTGACGGGATGCTCAACCTGAAGACGAGTATTCATCTCCATAAAATAGAAGCTGCTCGCCTCATCGGTAGCGTGGGTATCGAGCAGAAACTCGACGGTACCGGCGCCAACATAATCAATCGCTTTAGCGGCGGCAACGGCAGCTTCACCCATGGCGCGGCGAAGGCTGTCGGTGAGACCGGGTGCTGGGGCTTCCTCAACCACCTTTTGGTGACGACGTTGAATAGAGCAGTCACGGTCGGAGAGGTAGATACAGTTGCCTTGAGTGTCGGCAAACACTTGCACTTCAACATGACGGGGCTGTATTAAGTAGCGCTCAATTAATAATTTATCGTTACCAAAAGAAGATGCTGCTTCTCGGCGGGCTGAGTTTATCGCGTCCAGCGCTTCCTTTTCTGACTCAACGATACGCATCCCTTTACCACCGCCACCATAGGCTGCCTTGATAAGTTGCGGAAAGCCTATCTCTTTCGAGGCTTGAAGTAAGGTTGCATCGCTTTGATCGTCACCATGGTAACCTGGCACTAATGGCACATTGGCTTTTTCCATGATGATCTTGGCCGCGCTTTTGCTGCCCATAGCATCAATGGCGTCGGCGCCAGGGCCAACGAAGGCGATGCCTGCTTGTTCACACTGACGCGCAAAGTCGGCATTTTCAGACAAAAATCCGTAACCTGGATGAACGGCCTGAGCGCCGCTACGCTTGGCGATATCGAGGATAAGATCGCCTTTTAGATAGGACTCACTCGGCGCGCTGTCGCCTAAGTAGAAAGATTCATCGGCCATGGCCACATGACGCGCATCTTTATCTGCATCGGAATAGAGGGCGACAGTTTTAACCCCCATAGCATTGGCTGTCTTGATAATGCGACAAGCAATTTCGCCGCGGTTGGCAATCAGTAGTTTAGTAAACATGGTTAGCGTACTCCCGCGCTTGGCTTGGCAATAGGGTCATTATTCATCATGGTTTTCATATCGCTTTCCAATCTGGGCTACGTTTATCGAAAAAGGCATTTAGTCCCTCTTGACCTTCATCTGATACACGAATACGGGCGATGCGCTCACTGGTGTAGCTCAATGTGTTGTCATCGATAACGCCATCTTCTAAGTGTGACAACAAGGTTTTCACCCATGCCATCCCTTGTGGGCTATTGCTTAGCAGAGCGGTGATAATGGGCGCAGCTGCAGCGTCGAGATCGTCAGCTATCTCATGGATAACATTGAGCTTTAGCGCTGTTTCTGCATTAAAGCGTTCGGCGGTGAGCATGTAGCGGCGAGAGGCGCGTTGCCCCATGGCACGTACCACGTAAGGGCTGATCACCGCGGGAATTAACCCCAGTTTGACTTCGCTTAAACAGAAACTGGCGCGCTCGTTGGCAATCGCTATATCGCTTGCACAGATAAGGCCTAGTGCGCCACCAAAGGCCGCTCCTTGTACCAGCGCAATAGTCGGTTTAGGGAACCTATCCAATGCATGCATCAAGGTGGCGAGCTCATTGGCATCAGCCAAGTTTTGTTCAAAATCCATCTTGGCTTGTTTGCGCATCCAGTTAAGATCGGCGCCAGCGCTAAAGTTTTTGCCATTGGCCTTGAGCACTAAGACTTGGCAATCGTCATTGCGAGCAAAGCTGTCTAATGCTGCTATAATCTCGCTAATCATCACCTCATCGAAGGCGTTATGTTTGTCGGCGCGGTTAAGCACCATCTCGCCTACGCCATTATTTAAGGCGCAGCTGAGGTATTGAAAATCTTTATCTAACTTATTGTTTAAATCAGTTTCTAGTGTTGTCTTGTCGGTCATGTTTGCATCCTCTGCCTAAGTTAAGAAATCGAAGTTAATGGCCGCTTACATGCGGAACACACCAAACTTGGTTTCTTGAACTGGGGCATTGAGGGCGGCAGACAAAGCTAAGCCGACAACATCGCGTGTTTGGGCTGGATCGATAATGCCATCATCCCAAAGGCGAGCGCTGGCATGGTAAGGGTGACCCTCTTTGTCATATTGCTCGACGATTGGCGCGCGAAACGCCGCTTCATCCTCGCTTGACCACTCAACGCCTTTACGAGTGAGTCCATCGCGTCGAACCGTAGCTAATACGCCGGCGGCTTGTTCACCACCCATCACAGAGATGCGCGCATTTGGCCACATCCACATCATGGTGGGTTCAAAGGCTCGACCGCACATACCATAGTTACCTGCGCCGTAGCTGCCGCCAATAATCACGGTAAATTTAGGCACGTTGGCACAAGAGACCGCAGTGACCATCTTGGCGCCGTGTTTGGCTATGCCTTCATGCTCGTATTTTTTACCCACCATAAAGCCAGTGATATTTTGCAGGAACAGTAGCGGGATCTTGCGCTGACAACAGAGTTCAATAAAGTGGGCGCCTTTTTGCGCCGACTCAGAGAATAAGATGCCGTTGTTGGCCACGATCCCTACGGGATAGCCATGAATACGGGCAAAACCGCACACCAGCGTCGCGCCATAGTTGGCTTTGAATTCATCGAAATCTGAGTCATCGACGATACGGGCGATCACCTCTTTGACATCGAATGGCTTCTTCAGATCAGTGCCGACAATGCCGTAAAGCTCATTAATATCAAACTTAGGTGGTTTGGCTGGGCTTAATAGGCTTTCTATTTGCTTGTTGTGATTGAGGCGTGTCACGGCTTTACGGGCAAGCTCGAGGGCATGCTCATCGTTTTGGGCCAAGTGATCGGCAACGCCAGAGATTTTGGTGTGTACTTCGGCGCCGCCAAGCTCTTCTGCAGACACTTCCTCACCTGTTGCTGCCTTAACTAATGGTGGACCCGCTAAAAAGATGGTGCCTTGCTCTTTGACGATAATTGACTCATCGGCCATCGCTGGCACATAAGCGCCACCTGCGGTGCATAATCCCATGACCACCGCAATTTGAGGAATGCCTAATGCTGACATCTGTGCTTGGTTATAGAAGATCCGCCCGAAATGGTCGCGATCGGGGAATACTTCATCTTGGCGCGGCAGATTGGCGCCACCCGAATCGACTAAGTAGATACAGGGCAGGTGGCAACGCTTTGCAATATCTTGTGCGCGCAGATGCTTTTTGACGGTAAGAGGATAGTAAGTGCCGCCTTTAACCGTGGCATCGTTGGCGATCACCATACACTCGACACCACTGACCCGGCCAATACCCGCGATGATCCCCGCTGCGGGCACTACATCGTCATACACCTCGTAGGCGGCAAATTGGGATATCTCTAAAAACGGTGATCCAGAGTCGAGTAGCTTCTCGACGCGCTGGCGAGGCGACAATTTGCCGCGAGCAAGGTGACGTTCCATCGCGACGGCGCCGCCACCTTGTTCAATTTCAGCGAGTTTGAGCTTGAGATCGGCCACTACACTGGCCATCTGTTGATGTTTGGTTTTGAACTCATCGCTTCGGGGATTGATTCGACTACTCAGTTGCGTCACGTCAATGTTCCTTTTGTAAACTCTGATGGTGTCTGATGAGGCATTTACACTCATCAAAGGCCGAGCGACGCTCGGCCATCAATAAGCGATTAACTATTTAGATTCGTTAAATAGCTCGCGGCCAATTAGCATACGGCGAATTTCTGAAGTGCCCGCGCCAATCTCATATAATTTGGCATCACGTAGAAGGCGACCCGTGGCATATTCGTTGACATAGCCGTTACCACCGAGCAACTGAATCGCATCGAGTGCCATTTTGGTAGCGAGTTCGGCAGAGTAGAGAATCGCGCCAGCGGCGTCTTTGCGAGTCGTCTCACCACGGTCGCAAGATTTAGCGACGTTATAGATATAAGATTTTGCCGCATTCATGCCGGTATACATGTCAGCTAACTTGCCCTGAACTAGCTGAAACTGGCCGATTGATTTACCAAACTGCTCACGCTCGTGGATGTAGGGCACCACGATATCCATACAGGCCGTCATGATCCCAAGTGGGCCGCCAGACAAGACTACGCGCTCGTAGTCTAGGCCGCTCATGAGGACTTTAACGCCGTTGTTGAGTCCGCCTAAGATGTTTTCTTCTGGGACTTCACAATCTTCAAATACCAATTCACAGGTGTTTGAACCGCGCATGCCGAGTTTGTCCAGTTTCTGTGCCTGACTGAAGCCTTTGCTACCGCGCTCGACAATAAACGCTGTGATCCCGTGGGGACCCTTATCTAGGTCAGTTTTAGCGTAGATCACATAGGTGTTAGCATCTGGGCCATTAGTGATCCACATCTTGTTACCATTGAGAATATAACGGTCACCCTCTTTGCGTGCGTGTAGTTTCATTGAAACCACATCAGAACCCGCATTAGGCTCACTCATGGCCAAGGCGCCAATATGCTCGCCGCTCACCAGTTTAGGCAGATATTTAGCCTTCTGCTCGGCGTTGCCGTTGCGATTAATTTGGTTAACACACAGGTTAGAGTGCGCGCCATAGCTAAGACCAATAGAGGCAGATGCACGTGAAATCTCTTCCATCGCCACTACGTGTGCGAGGTAACCCATGTTGGCGCCACCGTACTCTTCTGGCACGGTAACCCCTAATAGACCCATGTCACCCAGCACGGGCCAGAGCTCGTTAGGGAAGGCATTTTCCTGGTCGACTTTAGCGGCGATAGGAGCAATTTCATTGGCGGCGAAACTCTGCACTGCATCACGCAGCATATCGACATCTTCACCGAGACCAAAATTAAGAGATGAGTAGAGTTGAGTCATTGTTATGTCCTACAGGTCTGATTTTTATAATTATTTTATGTAAATTGTTTAGGTGTTGTTTTTTTTAATGTTTTTTACTTATGTCAACTTTGTATGGCTTACCATAGTTGGTGCTTATTGGCTTTGCAGGTCCAACGCCGCACGGCATTGCTGCTCGGCAGAGTTAAGCTCCATCAATACCACCTTGATGTCGTCCATCTGCTGTTGTAGGGCCGCTTTCTTTTCATCGACCAGCTCCAACATGGTATGCAACTGAGTGCTGCTGTTTTTGTCTGCATCGTACAGTTCAAATAAACGGCGAGTTTCGGCGAGAGAGAAACCTAATCGTTTACCACGTAATATCAGTTTTAGACGAACCCTGTCTTTAAGGCCGTAGATGCGAGTTTGCCCACGACGCTTGGGTTTCAGCAGGCCCTGATCTTCATAGAAGCGAATACTTCGGGTGGTGATATCAAACTCTTTTGATAAATCACTGATTGAATATGTTGTCTTTGGGCTGTGTTTGTCGCTCATCAAAAAATACCTTAACAATTAGCATTGATAGAACGATATATGAAGTTTACGTTAAGGTAAAGATTTTAGGTGGTCAAATCTCATCATTGAGTGCAAAACCGCGTTTGATTGCAGGACTCTCAGCCAATTAAAAAGGGAAACGAGTACGAGAGAGTCGTCATTTGTGACGATTAGGCAAAGGTCTAATGGGAAAAGATCTTCGGCTCCTCATAATGGAAGGTATGGCGCAATTGGCAAACAAGTTGAAAACGAAGCCGATATGTGGCTGGCTAAGCGCCCTTGGGTATCGACCCGTTGCACTTAGCGCGGTTATATATTATTTGGAGATGGTCATATGAAGGCAGTGCATAAGCAGTTACATCAACAATCTATTGAGAACCCAAATGAGTTTTGGGCGGATGCCGCGCAAGCGATAAATTGGGTGAAGCCATTTAACACTGTGCTCGATGATGCGGATGCGCCCATGTATCGCTGGTTTAGTGGCGCGCAGCTTAATACTTGCTATAACGCCGTTGATCGGCATGTAGAGGCTGGGCGCGGTGATCAGGTGGCGATTCAGTATGTCAGTCCGATCACCGACACCGAATATGGTATTAGTTACCATGAGCTACAAGCTCAGGTGAGTCGACTTGCTGGCTACATGGCAAGTCAAGGGGTGAGCAAAGGCGATAGAGTGATCATCTATATGCCAATGGTGCCTGAAACGGCCTATGCCATGCTTGCTTGTGCTCGTATTGGCGCCATTCATTCTGTGGTATTTGGTGGTTTTGCTGCCAATGAGTTGGCTACTCGTATCAATGATGCCAAGCCTAAAATGATCTTATCTGCATCTTGTGGTATCGAACCTTCGGGCGTGGTGGCCTATAAACCCTTGCTCGATGATGCACTGAGCCAAGCGACCCACAAAGTGGACCAATGCCTTATCCTTAATCGTCATCAACTGCATGCAGATTTAATGGAAGGTCGCGATGTAGATTGGCAATCGGCCATGGTTGATGCACCCAATATCGACTGCCAAACAGTGGAAGCAACCGATCCCCTGTATGTGCTTTATACCTCTGGCACTACAGGCCAACCCAAAGGGGTGGTGCGTGATAATGGCGGCCATGCCGTAGCACTCGCTTGGTCGATGAAAAATATCTACGACATCAATACTGGGGATGTTTTTTGGGCCGCATCGGATGTCGGTTGGGTGGTGGGCCACTCCTACATCGTTTATGGGCCCTTGCTGGTGGGGGCGACGACCTTATTATTTGAGGGTAAGCCTGTGGGGACGCCCGATCCCGGTATTTTCTGGCGTACGATTGCTAAATATCAGGTGAAGAGTTTCTTTACTGCACCGACAGCGATTCGAGCCATTAAGCGTGATGATCCCGATGGCGACTTCTTGCAAGACGTTGACCTGAGTTGTTTAAAAACCGTGTTCTTGGCGGGTGAACGATGCGACCCAGATACCTTACATTGGGCCGAACAGAAGCTAAACAAACCGATAATCGACCATTGGTGGCAGACTGAAACTGGTTGGCCTGTCGCGGCCAATATGATGGGTACTGCACCAGTGCCTGTTAAGGCGGGCTCTCCAGCGTTAGCGGTACCAGGCTACGACGTGCAAGTTGTTGATGAGATGGGCGATCAAGTGCCAGCCGATCAAACGGGCAATGTGGTGATCAAACTGCCATTGCCACCGGGCACCTTAGCGACCCTTTGGCAAAATGAGGGGCGTTATAAAGATAGCTATCTTTCTATGTATCCTGGTTTCTATCTTACTGGTGATGCAGGTTATATGGATGATGAAGGCTATCTTTACATCATGAGCCGTATCGATGACATCATTAATGTTGCGGGTCACCGCCTATCGACGGGACGGTTTGAAGAGGTATTGTGTCAACACGAGGAGGTGGCCGAAGCTGCGGTGATTGGCGTCGATGACAAGCTCAAGGGACAGGTACCACTCGGTCTTGTGGTGCTCAAAAAAGGGTGTACCTTAACTGACGAGCAGCTTTATAAAGAGCTTATTGCCCTGGTGCGTGATCAGATAGGTCCTGTGGCGGCATTTAGGCTGGTGAGTGCGATTCCTAAGTTGCCTAAGACTCGTTCAGGTAAGATTTTACGCGGCACCATGCGCAAGATTGCCGACAATCAGAGTTTTAATATGCCTGCGACGATTGAAGATCCATATACCTTGGAACTTGTGCGTAACGCCTTGACTCGCATGGGATACGCCGATGCACATGTATAAGGCTTGATGTATCTCTATTTTAAAAGGGCCTGCTGGCCTTTTTTGTTCGATCCTTTCAATATAAGGTTGAAAATTAGACTAGATAGATTCTCTAAATCGTTGAATAAAAACATTTAGATAACGTGGCGCTTAGCATAGTCAATTAGCCAATCGGCCATGGCTTTGACTCGCTCGGATCTAAATCGCGCTGGAGGAAATACCATCCACAGAGGTTGACCTTGTACTTGCCAGTCGGCTAACACTGGAGTTAATCGTCCTTGGGCGATGTCTGCGCGTAAATACATATCATGGCTGCGAATTAATCCTAGCCCCCGAAGTGCTGCCTGTCTGAGTATATGGCCATTTGCACAGCGAAAGGCCCCAGATACTGGCACTGTAAGTCGACGGTTATTTTTGACAAATTGCCAATTTACGACACTGCCTACTAAACATTGATGTGCCTTTAGTTGTTCTGGATGATTAATGGGTTTGTGTGCACTCAAGTAGTCGGGGCTGGCGACGATATGGCTGTCTAAATGAGTCAGTACTCGGGCTTGTAGACTCGAATCTGGTAGTTCACCCATGCGGATCACAATATCGAACGGACTGACCAACAGATCTTCTCGTTGTGAGGATAGATCTAAATTAATCTCAATATTGGGATATTGTTGCTGAAACTCGAGTACTGCAGGAGCGAGCCAGTTTTCAGCAAAGATACCACCAACAGAGTTAATCGTTATCTTACCTTTTAAATGGTGTTGTAACTGCTGAGCCGCTAATGCACCGAGCTCAAACTGTTCAATTCCTCTTTTGCAACTTTGATAATAGTGTTCACCTGCTTCGGTTAATCTTAGTTTTCGGGTCGAACGAAATAATAGTTGCACTCCTAAGTGTGACTCAAGGTCGCTTATGCGCTGGCTTACACTGGCTTTAGAGCTCTTTAACTGCTCTGCAGCAGCGGTAAAACTCCCCGCTTCGACTACTGCGACAAAGTCCATAATTCCTGAATGCATATTAGTTAAAATTCCTGAACAATGTTTTCAAATACTCGTGGATTATCAAACAACACAATGGGAGTAAACTCAAGCGAACAATCCGCATTATGAGAAATTTGCTATGCAAAGTAGAAGGCTTGGAAAAAGTGATATGCGCTTAACTGAAGTTGGGCTGGGATGTTGGCAACTTGGTGGTGACTTTGGTCCTGTCGAAGCACAACAAGCGACAAACATCTTGGAACAGGCTTATGAAAGTGGAGTGCGCTTTTTTGATACTGCCGATGTCTATGGCGATGGTATTAGTGAAAAGTTTATTGGTAAGTTTGCGGCTCAACATGATGATATTTACATTGCGACTAAGGTTGGCAGAGATGCATCGCTGTTTCCTGCACAATATACAAAACAGGGAGTAAGAAAGAGCATTGAGGCCAGTCTACAGCGTCTTAATGTCGACAGTATCGACCTAATACAGCTGCATTGTATTCCCACCGAGGTGTTAAAAGAGGGGGAAGTTTTTCAATGGTTAAAAGAGTTTAAGCAGCAAGGCTTAATTAAGCATTATGGGGCAAGTGTCGAGTCAATGCTGGAGGCTAAACTGTGTTTGGATGATGCAGACCTCACCAGTTTACAACTGATCATTAATATATTTCGCCAAGAAGCAATGACAGAAGTACTCGACTTAGCGGCGAAAAACAATGTGGGTATTATTGCGCGACTTCCTTATGCAAGTGGCTTACTTAGCGGTGCAGTCACGGCTCAGCGTCAATTTGATACTCAAGATCATCGCTACTATAACCGTGACGGCGCGGCTTTTCATGTGGGTGAAACGTTTGCGGGACTTCCACTCGAGAAGGCACTAATGTTGGTAGAGCAATTACAATGCTTACTGCCTGAATCTATGTCTCTTGCCCAAGGGGCAATTCGTTGGTTGCTCGACTATCCACAGATCACCTCCATTATTACAGGAGCGAGTAAACCTCAGCAGATTGCGCAAAACGTGCTTTATGCAAACCAACAAGCGTTAAGTAGCGAACTGCATAAACAATTAGCGAGCTTTTACCACAATGAGGTCAGCCCATGGGTGCGTGGTAATCGTTGATTGGTACCGATAAATAGAACAAGGTGGATATGCTCCATGTGACTTGTGCACGACAGAAGCACTGCTTTAGTCAAGGTAATGCATGACGCAGTTAGCGAGGATAAGTAATCAATCACCTTGTCTCTGATGTGTCATACTCTCGCTGAGCGGTCACATTGTTATACTGATAAGTATTATGTTTCTGACTTAATTGTATTTACGTGTCATTAAACTGGTTATTGACACGTAAATATGACTCGTCATGTACTAAATGAGAGGTTTGAGATGAACACAACAAGGAATTGAAGAGTTCATCTCGGCTTACTTTATCTCCAACAGTTCATCTCTAAAATCTTATCTGTTACTAAACACGGGATTCAGACCATTTAGCATTGGTGAGGCGTTATAATCTAAAGGTTTCTATCCTTGCTTTAAGGTTATGGGCTAAGTTACTTATCTCGTGACAGGCGATTGCCGTTTGTGAGGCGCCTTCGGCCATCTCGGTCGATACATTATTGATATGATCAACGCTGCGATTGAGATCTTCAGACACCGCATTTTGTTCGCTACAGGCAGTGGCGATTTGGGTGCTCATCTGGGCGATATTCTCTACCGAATGCTCAATTTCACTGATTTGACTACCTGCTTCGTTAACCTGATCAACACATTGGGCAATGCCTTTTTGGCATTCTTGGCTAGAGATACCAATTTTGCTACTGTTTTCCTGTAGTTGATTAACGATATCGACAATCTGTGAGGTCGAATCTTGGGTGCGCTGTGCTAAAGACCTTACTTCGTCAGCGACCACGGCAAAGCCTCGTCCCTGTTCTCCTGCTCGTGCTGCTTCAATAGCGGCATTCAGTGCCAATAAATTTGTTTGTTCGGCGATGCCACGGATCACATCTACGACCATATTGATGTTGTTTGAACTTGCTTCGAGTTCTTGGGCCAATTCATCTGATTCTAGGATTGTTTTCGAGACCCGCTCAATGACGGCTATTGTCTGTTGTAGGGTAAGCGTACCTTGTTTGGCGACCTCAGTAGCCGAATAGGCAGAGGTGGCTCCTGCTTCGGTATTTTGCGCCACTTCACCAACGGCTGCTTGCATCTCTGTCATTGCGGAGGCGACCGAACTAAGCTCTAGTTGCTGGTTTTGCATGCTTGAGGCATTTTGTGCTGAGATAGCACTAACCTCTTCGACCGCTGCCGTTAGCTGGAAAGTCGACTCATTAATTTCTGATACCAATGAGTGAAGGTTAGTCTGCATGGTAAGGAGTTCACGTAGCAGAGTACCAAGCTCATCTTGGGTAAGAGCTTCATCTTCGATGGCATTGTTTAGGTGGCCTTTAGCTATCTTTGCAGCGAAATCCAATGCTCTGTCTATGGGACGACATATTGCTCGAGACAGCAGTGTCGAGGATAGCATGATGACCAAAATAATCACCACAGCGCCAATGCCTGCACTGTATTGTGTCGATAGTGCCTCATCGTGAACGTCTATACCTATTTGTTTTACGAGCTCATCATTGAGTCCAAGGGTATCATCTAGACTACTTAGGGCTTTGGAATAGGTACCAAAACTCGACAATACGACTTGATTGGCTTTTTCAGCGTCACCTTGACCGAGCAGGCTGTTATAGGTGCTGGTTTCTTGAATATATTGATTCCAAGTATCCTTAAATACCTTAAATGAGCGTATCTCTTGCTGGTTGAGATCCAATGATTCATAGGCGGTTATACCGTCTTTGACATCTTGGCGCCACTTATCTAGGTCTTTTAGCCATTCACCTATTTTAGGGTTATCGCTGTTAGGGAGTAAGGAGAACTCATCTTTACGTACCTTGGTTATGTCGACTTGTATTCCCTTTAATATTGCGACAGAAGGCAGGCTTTTTTCCGTAAGCATTCTGATATTCTGGTTTAATGCCGATAGGCTCAATACTAATAATAGGGCAACCGCCGCAAATACTACGAATACAACCAAGTAGCTTAGCCATATTTTTTTCACGACGCTTAAGTCTTTAATCTTCATACGCTTCTCCATAAAAAGCTTGCTAAAGGACCACACTTATTAACTATAGCGCGTATCTTGATAACCCTTATGCTCTTTTTGTAGATAATTTATCATTTTTTTCAACTTAGCGTTGATTACGAGTAGTTTTGTGTAGGCATCTAAGGGGAGTATGCCTGTTACTCTCTTACTTAGATGCGTTATTAAGGTCGACAGAACTGGGAGGCTGGGAATAAAAACAGCCTTTCTATTTATCGTGAGTCTTTTAGGTTTAAGCGAGTGGCGATTTATGCTTTATAGAAACTTATTAATAACCTATGTGTTATGTTGTTTCTGTGTTTATTGTATTTAGGCTGAGCTATGAAAAAATTTTCAATTAGTCGGATTAATACGAAGATGGGGATCTTTCGGTTGCTCGGTCAATTTTCTCCGGCTAAGTCTGATTTTGTAATCATATATCATAGGGTTGAGTTTATGAGTACCGATGGTTGGTGCGAGTTAGATATCGACTCGTCACGAGGTAAAGATATTATAGATGCCATTAAAGTGGAAGTAGCTGGTCACCTTGTCTAATAGTAATGATATTGGCTATCGAATCCCCCCGATTTTTTACTAGTTGAAAAACTGAAGATGCTCGCAGAATTATAGATTGGCTCAAGCACTTGATTATCAGTATAGTCGACTTAGTTATCTAGTATTAAAGGTGGAAGATTGATTATGGCGAGTAAATATATTGGTATCTTGTTTTTAGTTGTGGGAGTCGCTTTGGCTTTGTGGGGTTATAACATTTATGATGCGGCAACCTCTCAGATCAGCCGAGCATTCAGCGGTGATACGCCATTTGAAGCATGGGCAGGGATGGTCGGTGGTGGTGTATGTATACTGCTGGGGATCTTTAAATTAAAATAACGTTTACATCTTGTTAAGTAAGAAAACCGACAATGAGTCGGCTTTCTATATTTAACTTTTTTATCAATGGGATTAGGCTAGTTTTACCACCATTTTACCGCGGTTTTTACCTTCAAATAGACCGATAAACGCATCGGGAGCTTGCTCAATACCTTCATAAACTGTTTGTTCAGCTTTTATCTGGCCGTTTGCCAACCAATTTCCCATCTGCTGAGAAAATTCGCCATAGTGTTGCCAATGCTCACTTACGATGAAACCTTCAATTTTCAGTTTTTTCATCACAATGTTAGCAAGGTTGCTTGGTCCTGGTGTGGGCGCAGTGTCATTATATTGAGAGATCATGCCACACACGGCAATGCGGCCATGGTCGTTCATGTTGTTTAGTGCTGCAAACAGATGTTCGCCGCCGACATTTTCAAAGTAAACATCGATCCCATCTGGCGCTGCAGCTAATAATGCTGCGCTTAAGCTATCAGTGGTTTTATAGTTGATGACCTGCTCAATTCCCATCGCTCTTAGTGCGTCTGCTTTTTCATCTGACCCTACAGAGGCGACTACTTTTGCTCCCATTAATAGCCCAAGCTGACAAACAACGCTGCCTACCGCGCCAGAGGCTGCTGATACAAAAAGGGTTTCACCGGCTTTGAGTTCGGCAATACGATTAAGTCCTGTCCAAGCCGTCATACCTGGCATGCCGAGTACACCGAGGAAATGTGATTCACACAGCGGGGTTTCTGGTAATACAGTATGATTGCTTCCGTCAGTGATATAGTGAGTTCGCCAACCGTTCATGCTGCTGACTTTAGCGCCCACAGGAAAATCATTATGGTTAGATTCAATGATTTCACCAATGGCACCGCCTTCAAGTACTTCACCTAGTACAAAAGGTTTAACATAGCTTTTTCTATCGATCATGCGGCCACGCATATATGGGTCGACTGACATCCAGAGATTTTTTACCAAGAATTCGCCCTGTTTGAGCGGTGGGAGTAGGGCGTTATCTAAGCTAAAGTTATCTGTTGTTGGCATACCCTCTGGACGAGAGTTAAGTGTAATTTGTTGTGTTTGCATAAAAACCTCTTTTTACTTTGCGCGCTAACTAATTGTGATAGACTCTACTTATTAATATTGAGTAATGCAAATGCTTTGTGCGCAAAGCAAATGTGTTTTTGTGAAGATTAACTAGGTATAAAATCTTAATCGACTGATTTATGGGTAATATTTTGATTGATAAGCAATATGAAACTAAAGCTGATGTTGAGTATTCTGGCAGTGGTAACCGTGATGGCGTTGATTTTACTTCTGAGCAGTCGGATTCTATAACGCAGTTGCCTGAGAGGCCATTAACTCAATGTTTGTCTGACAATGTCTGTTTTGCCTTGTATACCGCGGCGAACGCTTTGGTTCGCGCTTATCGCCCTTTGTTAGAGCAGTGCGGTTTAACCTATCCACAATATTTGGTGATGCAAGCACTCTGGTTACAAGAGGGGGCCAGTTTGACAGATTTATCTGGCCTAACTCGTTTAGATCTCGGCACGTTAACGCCTATAGTGAAGCGTCTTGAAGTTAAAGGATTAGTCGTGCGTAATATCGACAAACACGATGAGCGTAAAAAGGTTATTAACGTCACTCAAGCGGGCATGGATTTAAAGCAACAGGCGCTAGCATTAAGGCAGCAATTACTTGAAAAGGTCACGGTTTCCGAGCAAGAGCTAGACAAGCTGCGAGAGCTGTGTTTAACGCTGACGATAGATCTTAATCGATAGATGTTTCGCTTACGAGCCATGACAGAACACACTTTTTGCTTGAGCGCCCGTTCTGTGGGGATATTTCCTAGTCATTAACTTATCAAGTTTTGTATAATCGCGCTCTATTCGACCCTGTCAAATATACCCGTTGGGCATAAGCGATTGTATCGCTTTCAAGCCGATAAATAAGGGTGAAAATAATAAATGATGGGTACAGACTCCCGTGGGGAAAATCTAATGCAAAATCATTCAAACCTACTCGATATTGGCGTGATAGGCCTAGGTGTTATGGGGAAAAATCTCGCCCTTAACATCGCTGATAATGAGTATAAAGTAGCTGCGTTCGACCTGGATAATCATAAGATAGATGGATTATTAAAGCAGGAGGAAAGTGAACGTCTTACAGGTAAATCTCAACGAATTGAAGGATGTAGCAATCTTTCTGAAATGTTATCTCGTCTCTCTAAACCGCGTATTTTGGTGTTATCTGTGCCAGCTGGCGCACCTGTCGACGGTGTGTGTGGTGCGCTGTTAGCTGCAGGAATCGAATCTGACGATATCGTTATTGATACTGGTAATAGCCTTTGGACTGACACAGTAGCGCGAGAAGCTCAATATGCGGGGCAGTTTGTCTTTTTTAGTTGCGCTGTATCGGGCGGAGAGATGGGGGCGCGTTTTGGTCCATCGTTAATGCCAAGCGGTGACCGAAAAGCTTGGGATAGAATTAAGCCGATATGGGAAGCTATCGCGGCTAAAGTCGACCCGACGACAGGCTTACCCATTGAACGTCAAGCGCCTGGTCACTCGGTAAAAGAGGGCGAGCCCTGTACCACTTATATTGGTCCTGCTGGTGCTGGCCACTATGTCAAAATGGTGCACAACGGTATCGAATATGCCGATATGCAGCTAATTTGCGAAGCGTATCAATTGTTAAGTGATGGCTGCGGTATGACAGCGGCTGAAATTAGCGAGGTATTTGAGCGCTGGAATAGAGGTAGCCTCAATAGCTATCTAATGGAGATCAGTGCTGATGTATTGTCACAAGCCGATCCCATTACGGGCAAGCCATTAGTTGAGATGATCCTCGATAAGGCTGGGCAAAAAGGAACAGGTCTTTGGACTGCTGTCAGCAGTTTGCAAATTGGCTGTCCTGCGCCAACTATCGCCGAGGCGGTTTATGCTCGCGCGGTAAGTACCCAAAAGAGCCAGCGTAAGCAGCTAAGTCAATTACTCGCAGGCCCAAGTGTTGCAGCCTTAACGGATGCGGAGCGTTGCGAGTTTATCGATCAGCTAGAAAGTGCCCTTTACTGCGCTAAAGTGGCTTGTTATGCCCAAGGTTTCCAACTTATGGCGATGACGGCCGTTGAAAATAAATGGCAACTCGATTTTGCTGAGATAGCTAAAATTTGGCGAGCGGGCTGTATTATTCGCGCCACTTTTTTGCAGTCTATTACCAAAGCTTATCAAGAGGCTCGAGCTAATGGGGATGAGCTGGTTAATCTACTCATGGCAGAAAGTTTCAGTTCCGCTTTGTCGTCTAAACAGTTAGATTGGCGTCAAGCGGTCGCTAAAGCCATTCTAAGTGGCGTCCCCGTTCCCTGTATCGGTTCGGCGCTGGCGTATTATGACAGTTATCGCAGTGAAACCTTGCCCGCTAACCTGTTGCAAGGTCAGCGAGATTTCTTTGGTGCGCATACTTTTGAGCGTGTTGATGCCCCCGCGGGTGAAAAGTATCATCTTAACTGGAGCCATAGCGTGCGCACGATAGAGAAGCTTTAAGTTTTTCAACGTTAAAAAATAGAAAAAGGCCGTCATCTTGAATTAGATGACGGTCTTTTTGTTAAAGCTAGCCCCCGCAAGTGCTGCTTTCGTAACAGCTAGGTTTACGCGGACAGGTAGAGCCGCGCGAGCAAATGAGTCTAGCTTCGTTGTCGATACCGCGCTCCACCCAGTTAATATTAAGGATTTTTGCTACTCGCTTGATGTCAGTTTTAATGCTGAGTGGTAAGTTTGCTGAGCCACCATTATCAACGCAGACTTTTTTCAGTTCATGGGCAATGGATTGAGCGTCACCGCCTTGGGCTTCGATGGCGGGGTTGAGGTCGATACCGGCACACAATACATGAGGATTCCCAGCGAGATCATTAACGCGAATAGATTCACAGCAGTAGATTTTGGGCTCGGTAGCGACATCTAAAATTGAGATTTGTGCCGATGAACCTGTCGATTCTGCATTGATCATCCTAAACACCGCCCAGTGCTGACAGGGATCTTCAACTTGCCTCATATTGCCCCAAGGTAAGGGGATACCATTACCACGATAAACTGCCTTAAGTTTACCTGGAGAGTATGCATCGAAGTAATGCCAATGGCTGTAGGGGGACACTGCGGTCATTCGGCGCATAGCGACAGAAGGGGACACACCGACAAGTTTAGCCACATCGATTTCATAACCATGGCGATCGAGTAGCTGCCTAAAGGGAACTTTGGGGCAAAGTAATGCGCCAGCGAAAAAGCTTGATTCAAAATCACGCCAAGCATGCAAAATGTCTTGCGCATCAACGGTTGATGATGGCGGCGAATTGAATGTGTCTTCGCTTAAACTGGTGCCATGGCTACGACCCGCGACCATGATGCTCTTTAATCCATCTTTGTTGTGTAAAACACAATGACCGATATGCACTGCTAAATCATATTTAAGCCGATTATTGTGACTTTTTAATAGCTTATTAAGGCAAATTTTGTTTGGTAATTCGAAATAGGAGGTGATGATGTGCTGTTCGCTTGCTCCAGCCTCGATGAGGATCTCTTTAGGGGCGCGGCTAAACCATTTTACTTTTAGCCCTAATCTATCGACGATACTTAGCAGATCATCAAGGTTTAATGGCATCCGTTTTAGCCCAACCTCTTCAGCGGCTCTCTCAAGATCGGGGAAATGATTTTGATGATGTTCCTGATGGGCACGAATGAGAAGGTGCGCAAATTGGCGACCACTAATGCCTGTTTGTGACAACATTTCAGGAATTGCAATTTGTAATATTTCGTTTGAAAACAAAAAGCTTGGCTCTAATGCCATACCGCTAATACCGCCTCTAGAGCCTTTGACTGGCGTAATAGCTTGGTCTTCTGGTGCGTCATCGAGAAACCAATCAACCTCTTTTTGAAACACGGCTGCAATCACCGCGAGCATACCTGCACTGGGGACTCGTTTTCCTCGCTCTATCATAGATAGATAAGAAACTGATGGTGCAGAGTCAGCATCTACCCGCACACAGCGAGCAGACAGATCTTCCATGGTTAGGTTATTACGCTTTCTCAGGTTTCTAATCTTAGTGCCTAGAAAATGTGACTTTCTCATTAAGCTTGTATTTGTTTTCATTTTGTAAAATTCACATTGTGAAATTTCTATTGTGAAATTGTAAAGAAAAAAGCGCTAGACTACAAATTAAGCAATCGGGACTGATTGTCGATGTGAAGAGAGAAACCGTTAACTGTGTTCTTCACTCAAGTCAGTCAACACCAGTTTTAGCGATAAATCACTATTGGAAGGATGAAGCTATGAATATTCAAGCAGAACAAACTAATCAGTTAGACCAAAGTATTTACAACTTCATCAAGCAGGTAATGCCTATGACACTGACGAATGGAAACAACGCATTAAATCAAGATAATCACCGCTGTGACACTATGGCTTACGCCAAGCAAATTCTTGATCAATATTTCCCTCTCAGTAATGGTAGTCATCAAGATGTCTGCAGCTATGTGATTTATTATAAACAGCTTCTTGCATTTTTCGCCGATGGCACCCAGAGTGGTCTTGCACAACCAAGACAGTTTGTAGCCTTAACGGGTCATAAGTGTGAACCAAGTTCAATCGTATTAAAAAACAACGGTTTTCATGTTGAGGTCTCATTGGATCGAAGTGGTGAAAACGGGTGTCACGATCTTGCTGGGGTTGACGATGTGCAAGTTGAAGCTGCTCTGATGACAATTGTTAGTAGCAATCAAGCAGCATCTCAGTGTAGTTGGACCAGTCTCATCAGCGGTCAAGCGGGTAAAGGTAATAAGCAATTTACCTCTAAAGATGGTAACGAATACGACTTGTGATGGCATATTGCTAACTGCTGAAATTAAAGATTGCTTAATTTTTGCTGTAAAACAAGCGTAGTAAAAGGCCTGTGATTACACAGGCCTAATTCATTTATCGGGTTTGTACTTTGCCATTAATAGCTAAAGGCTAAGCCTATGCTAAAGAGAGTGCTAAAAATAATCGTCAGTTTAGCCGTTTGACCGAGTAACGGATTTAACGCTTCACCTGAATTCTGGCTAAATTCGCTATTTAATTTTCTGGCTAAAATCAACGATAGTCCACCCAGTAAGACTGGCAGTCCTGGCAATAGCCCCATTAAAAAACCACCAATGATCAAGGCAAAAGGCAGATACACTAACGCTTGATAAAGCACACGAGATTGGCCTTCGCCAATTCGTACCGCGAGGGTAAATTTTCCTGCTTTAATGTCAGTCGGAATATCACGAGTGTTATTGACTAACATAACCGCAGCATTAAATAGGCCTATAGCACTTCCTAATAGCCAAGCCGCTGTACTGGTGTCGTTGGCCTGTAAGTAATAACTACCGACTACGGCAACTAAGCCAAAGAAGATAAAGGCTGCTACTTCGCCTAAGCCATGGGAGGCGAGTGGATACGGGCCACCGCTATAACCGAGCGCGCCCAATATTGACGCTGCAGCTAAAATAGCGATAGGCCATCCACCATGATAAATCAGTAATGAACCCACACTTAGCGCTAGTATGAGGCAGATAATCATCGCATTACGGACTTTTTCTGGTGCCAATAGCCCACTCTGGGTCACTCGCACTGGACCGATACGCTCTTGGGTATCGATGCCACTCTTAAAGTCGAAGTAATCATTGGCTAGGTTTACTGCAATTTGCAGTAGAATTGCACAAAGCATTGATGTGCATGCAATAAGCCAGCTGAACTGTTCAAGATGAAGTGCCAGTGTATTACCGACCAATAGTGGGCCAATAGCCGCTGGAAGAGTGCGTGGTCGTGAAGCTAAGATCCAAGGATTCATTATCTATGTTCGTAGTTGTTAACAAATAGAGGAGGAAGGCAATATAGGCCTACATTGTGTGCGTTAGCATAACAAAAAACACAATGTCGATGAAGCGCTTGTATTAGCATTCTGTGAACTGCTTCGTTTTATTTTTGGGTTTCGGTTGCGTTCTTTTGTGATTGAGCCGGGATTGCAATTATTGGCTGTTAATAAAATGTGAAAAGTTTGATGTCGAGCACGATTATTCACTGAAACATAGCTAAATCTGCTGTCAACTTCAAAGATTATCGGTGACAAATGTGCTGTTATAGTACTTCGTGAGTCGGGTTGGATTCGCATTTTACTGTAATTTATCTAATTAATTTTTAATGATTTTGTTAAATTAGCCTTGCTTAAAGTAAACGCGAGTCAACCGCCGAATTTAAAAGGGATCTAGGTGATGCGTTTTGATGAACAGGTTGCTGTCGTCACAGGAGCAGGAGCCGGCTTAGGAAGAGCCTACGCCATCGCCTTGGCTGCGCGAGGAGCGCGTATTGCGCTTATCGATTCAGGTTACAGTGATGCGAAAGAACCTAATCGCCGTTATTCTGAATTAGACAATACCGTAAAGACACTAAATCAACTGGGGGCAGACACGTTAAGTTTTGCTATCGATGTTCGTGATGAAACGGCATTAATTGATGCGGTTCATAACATCCATGAAAAATGGGGACAGATAGATATTCTGATCCACAATGCGAGTATCCATCATCCTTGTCCATTTGATCTGTTAACCAAAGACCGTTGGCAACATCAGTTAGATGTTGATGTGAATGGTTGTTTCTATTTAACTAAGTTGATTTGGCCTTTGATGAAACTGCAGAGCTATGGCCGTATATTAATTAGCAGCGCCGCCAGTGGACTATATGGCAATATGTACGAGACAAGCTTTAGTACCAGTAAGATGGCATTAGTCGGTTTAGCCAATAGCCTTGCTATGGAAGGTAAAGAGTATAACATTTGCGTCAATACCATCACTCCTCATGCGTTGACTCAGATGACTGAACATCATCTAGCGCCTTCGGTTAAGCCATTGTTTACGACCTCTTCGGTAACTGCGGCTATGTTATTTCTCAGCTCTGAACATGCCCCTACAGGGCAACATCTGTTAGTTGCGGCTGGTAGTGTCAGTCGAGGTGGCTTTACCGAATATCAACATATTCGTCTAGATGAAGAACACTGTAAGCCAGAGGTATTGTTGCATCGATGGTTAGAGATCGAACGCGCAGCACCTTGTTGCCAACACCCTAGTGCAGAAGACCAAGTGACAGCTTGGGCAAAAAGGAGTGCATTAGAGCGCCATATCATTATCGAATAAGTTTAATCGTGATCGTGTGTTACCTGAACGTAATATTGATATTTACTCAAAAAGCTCACTGATAAACATGCCTTTAAAGCGCAACATGTCCTAGTAACATGTGGCTATTCTAGGGTAAGCTTAGCGATCAATAAATCGATGTTGTTGATGGGGGGTGAAATGAGCCACGTTTTAGATAATCTGTTATCACTACTTTCGCTTGAGCAGATAGAAGTCGGGCTATACCGTGGGCAGAGTCAGGACTTAGGTTTTGGTCATGTGTTTGGTGGCCAAGTCATGGGGCAAGCATTAAGCGCTGCCGCTCAAACGGTGCCAAGCGATAGATTGGTTCACTCTTTTCACTCCTATTTTTTACGTGCGGGAGATGAAAAGCAACCTATCGTCTATGATGTTGAGATCATGCGTGACGGTGGAAGTTTTAGTGCCAGACGAGTTAAAGCAATTCAAAAGGGCAGGCCAATATTCTATATGACCTGCTCGTTTCAGTCAGAGGAAGAGGGATTTAATCACCAGAGCGTTATGCCTGATGTCCCGGGGCCTGAAGGATTGTTAAATCAGCAAGAGTTGGCTGTGACCTTGCGTGATAAAGTGCCTGCGAAAGTGCTTGAGAGGTATATGGCAGACTCGCCGCTGGAGATGCGTTTGGTGAATCCATCGACTCCTGTTGCGCCCCTACATAGTGATCCCAAGCGCTATGTATGGATCCGTGCTAACGGCGAGGTGCCAAATGATCTTTCTGTTCATGAGTATCTGCTGGCCTATGCTTCTGATTTTAACTTTTTGGTCACGGCGGTTCAGCCTCATGGCGTGTCGTTTTTAACACCGGGTATGCATTTGGCGACCATAGATCATGCTATGTGGTTTCATCGTCCGCTGGATTTGAGTCAATGGCTGCTATACAGCATCGATAGTCCTAATGCTGGTGGGGGAAGAGGGTATGTACGAGGAGAGTTTTTCACTCAAAGTGGGGAGTTGGTGGCATCGACTACTCAAGAAGGATTAATTCGTTTTACTAAGCGATGATAACTATGTTGTAGGTTGAATTTATGAGTATCAAAGTTAATAGCATTATCACATTGTTTTGTTTCTTTATTCTTAGTGCTTGTGTCACCGTTGAGCCTGAACCGCCAGTGATCGTTAATGGAGCGGCTGGCTATTTAGAGAAGATAGCACTACCTCAAGGGAGTGCTATTACTATTGCGGTTATCGATCTGGATACCCCTGGTGTGATTATTGCCCAAAAATCGTTTAATATTGCACGGGCACCTGTGCCATTTAAATTTACCTTTGGCGCAGAAGCCATTGATAAGTCAGTTAATTATGGCGTGGTTGCCATGATTGAGTATCAAGGGAAAGTCATTTTCCAGACCTACGATAAGTTCCCGGTTATTAATAATGGCAAGTACACTACCGAGGTAGTGATGAAAAGAGCAACGTCGCGCTAGCTAATCAATGCTTGAGACAATGATTCTTGCTTGACACTTAAAGCTCCATACTGATTCATTATTCTCGCTGAATAAAAGTGTAGCTGAGTAGGGCCTCATTAGTTTTTCATTGAAAAATAGGAGCTTAGGCTCCTTTTTTGTGTCAATAATCTGAGCTAGCCCTAGGCAGTAATAACACCAAAGAGTATAAAGATATGATCGCTCAGTGACAATTTAGCACTAAAGGTTTAGCGCTGATGAGGCAAAATCCTTCATTGCTCCTCGGTTCTAGCATCTTCGGTAATCGCTCCATGGGTTAGTCTACCTCCTATATCCATATCGTCGTGCACTAAAGCCATTCACAACACCTGATCTCTAGAGAGGAGGGAATGTCTTAAGTATGTCGGGAAGATACAAGACCTTGTTGTTTGCAAGGAGTGAAGAGCATGGTTGAACTCGGCTCAAACTCGTTAACACAGCATCAAAAGTGCTAAAACACCCAGAGTAGATCACTTTCTTATGCTGATTGGTATAACAATAAGTAGAAGAGGTGTTATCACCTCAAAACTCACTGTTTTAGTTATGTAATATTGGTTTTTGGCTTTATCGTTGTTGACCTTAGCACCTGATCATAGACGTTTCTTCTCTCTTATGCGGGATTTAGGTTAACGACATCAGGACCGCTCCTTTTTATCTTTCATAAAGTCTTTCATTATTTCTCCTATCGATTGTGTGGTTTCGTCAGTTGTTTTGTATCAATTTTAACGCTAGCGGCAAATATCGAATTCTTTTGTTAATACGGATTATTGTTGCTCCGACACAAGATAAAAAGGTGAGGTTTGTCACTAAATTAAAAGGTGTATTGTCAATGTTTGTTTGTTTTTTGTGATCGGCATCAATTATGGCTACAACTAATTAGGTAGGGTGAGCGATTGTTGATTTGGATCAAGATGTAGCAGATTTGTTTCTGGCAGGATGCGCGCAAATGTTAAGGAATTTGATAATAAAAACGACATATGCTGTTGTATTAATGGAGTGGAATGATGAAAAAAAATATCGTATCAGGTCTAATCGCTGCAACTCTTCTCTCTACTGGTTTTGCCGCTTCAGTTTCTGCACATCAAGCTGGCGACTTTATTATTCGCGCTGGTGCTGTGATGGTTGCACCTAATGAATCTAGTCAAGATGTGGCTGGATTTGGTGAGTTCAAAGTTGATGATAACACTCAGCTAGGTCTTAACTTTGGTTACATGCTGACTGATAACTGGGGTATTGAACTATTAGCGGCAACGCCATTTAGCCATGATGTTTCGTTGAATTTAGATGATGGAAATGGATATACGAAAATTGCCGAAACTAAACATCTTCCACCAACTATAGTGGCTCAGTATTACTTCGGTTCTGCTGAATCTAAGTTACGTCCTTATATAGGTGCGGGTGTGAACTTCACTAACTTCTTCGATAACGAATTCACTAATGATCTGAATGGAGCATTGACTGACCTTAGCCTAAGTAACTCTTGGGGATGGGCTGCGCAAGTAGGTTTTGACTATCAATTCAATAAGAATTGGCTGTTTAACGCTTCTGTTTGGTACGCACAAATTAGCACTGATGTTAAATTCAATTTAGGCGATGCTCCAGTGAAAATTGAAACCGACATCGACCCATGGGTTTACATGGTGAGCTTTGGTTACACTTTCTAAATCTGAGTTTTCGATAATAAAAAAGGAGCCAAATGGCTCCTTTTTTATTATCGACTTCTAACGTATCAGGTTACTGCGCTTTTTTCGCTGCTTTTGCCGCTTTACGTTCTTCTTTGGTGCGCCAGTGACGGGTGTTGTAGATAAATTCCGGTAGCAGTTTAGTTAGCCAGGCGACGAGCCGCCAGCGCTTGGTGATATAGGCTCTGCGCTTTGCCTTCTGCATTGCCTTGATAGCTTGACGGGCAACTTCTTGGGGCGGTGATAGCCAGAGACGACTCTGTTGCATTGCGGCTTTATCCAGTAAACCCATCTGCAGATCGGTAATGGTTATTGGAAGCTTAAGGCGCTGAGCATGCATGCTAAGTCCTTCTAAATAGTTCGCCGCGTAAGCTTTCGATGCATGATATGCCACACTGGGGCCACCACGAAGTCCTGCTATTGAATTAATTGCCGCCAGTTGGCCGTAGCCTTGCTGGGTAAATAGCCTAAATACCGTATTGCATATGGCGCTAAAGCCTTGCACATTAACGGTAATAATATCTTCTTCAGGCTGCCATGGTAGGCTGGGATCATAGCTATTAAGCCCGGTGTTAACTATGACTAAGTGAGCGCCATCTAGCTCCTGCCAGAGTGATTCTATCGTGGTAATAATGGCCTGAGGTTGGTCAATTTGTAACGGGTACACTTTAGCTTTGTTTGGTAGTGATTGAGCAAATTCGCTGAGTGAATCAGGATCTTGTACAAGAAGGCTAAGTTCTACACCTTGAGCAGAGAGTTGTTTGGCTATTTCGCGGCTGAGCAGTGAACTTGCGCCCACAATTATGGCTGTTGCTTGAGTCATGAGGATATTCGACAACAAATGGTTGTCCTATGATAAGAATATAACGTGTTAAGAACAAGATTTATAACATAGACATATGGACATCTAGAAGTCTTTATGTATGATAAGGAGTCAGAGTATGAACAATTGGTTAACGTCTGCTTTATCTGTTGGGGCGATTGTTACTGTGTTAAGTGGATGTGCAACCCCAAATGCCAGTGTTGAGATCCAAGGTGAAATTTGGTTTAAAGAGCGGATTGCCTTGCCAAGTGATGCGATATTAACGGTTCAAGTTAAAGATGTGTCCTTGATGGATGCGCCAGCCGTCGTTATCGCTGAGCTTGAGCGAAGCAATGTGACAACACCTGCACCGTTCCAATTCATAATACCAGCAGATCAATTTGAGCAAGGACACACCTATGCTGTTGGAGCTAAGATTAGTTTAGGTGACAAACTGATGTTTATTAGTACTCAGTCATATCCCATCGACATTAGTTCGCAAGCTCCTATGTCGGTATTAGTACAGAGAGTCGGCAGGTAGTGGTTCGCTCAATACCTTCCATTATCGCGTCGACTTTATGGTCATAGCATGCGTCAGACGTATGTTTAACGAGATTGTAAGAGGCGCGGTATGCCGGTAAAAATTCCTGATAATCTGCCTGCTGCAGAGATCCTAGAATCCGAGAATATTTTCGTCATGTCTGAAACTCGGGCGGCGAATCAAGATATCAGACCTATGAAGGTGTTGATCCTCAATCTGATGCCCAATAAGATCGAGACCGAGACGCAATTACTTCGATTGCTTGGGAATACACCACTTCAAGTCGATGTCGACCTGCTGCGTATTCATGACAAAGAGTCAAAACACACTTCAATCGATCACATGAATAATTTTTATCGTGATTTCGATGATGTACGCCATAAAAATTATGATGGTTTAATTATTACAGGCGCACCACTTGGGCAAGTGGAGTTTGAAGATGTGACCTACTGGGACCATATTCGTGAGATCATCGATTGGTCTCAAGAGCATGTGACATCGGTACTGTTTTTATGCTGGGCGGCGCACGCTGCCTTGTATCATCTTTATGGTTTACAGCGAAAGTTGCTGCAAAAAAAACGTTCAGGTGTGTTTAATCATCACCGTAGTAAACATTATTTCCCCTTGTTGCGTGGCTTCGATGAGGAATTCTTTGCACCTCATTCCCGTTTTGCCGAAATGGATATCAACGAATTAAAAGCGCATCCAGAGTTGCAAGTATTGACCGAATCTGAAGAGGCCGGTGCATACATGGTGCTCAGTCGCAGTAACCGAAACTTGTTTGTTATGGGCCACCCGGAATATCAAAAAGCGACGTTAAAGGACGAATATCTACGGGATTTAGGCGAAGGGCTTAACCCAGATGTGCCACTTAATTATTTCCGTAATGATGATCCTAATCAAGAGCCGGTCGCGCGCTGGCATAGCCATGGTAGTCTATTGGTCAGTAATTGGTTGAACTACTATGTTTATCAGTTAACCCCTTATAACCTCGAAGATATGAGCGCCATGACGCCTTGGGAAAATAGTTTAAAGCGTTAGGGGCAGTTTCGCGTTTTGTTGTATTTTTCAGGTGATAACAAGCGCTGCCTTAGGGTGACGCTTGTTATCCTTAGGGCTCCTCAATTTAATCGTGTCATTGGACGGAAATTTAAAACGTTAATGTGGAAAAATATTAAGTTAGAAACATCAATATTTCCCTGGCTTTAGCTTGAATTACTCTGGTTTCACCGTTATTTTGTCAATACACTAGCGCGATTTTGGTATTATCCTTTCGTCAGCCTTCTCGTCGAGATTGGACGCTCATGTCAACTATCCGTAAACGCATACTTTTGTTACTCGCTCACCCCTCTCAGCATCGCTCAGAAGTTAATATGCCGCTGTTTGAGGCCGCAAAATCGATTGAAGGGGTCACCGCTGTCGATCTTTATGGTGAATACCCTCGGTTTGATATCAATATTGAGCGTGAACAACAACGGCTAATCGACCACGACATTATCATTTTTCAATTTCCTCTCTATTGGTATTCCACTCCAGCGATTTTAAAAGAGTGGCAAGATTTAGTGCTTGAATATGGCTTTGCTTATGGTACCGATGGTATCGCGCTCAAAAGTAAACTGTTTTTGTGTGCTCTTACCGCGGGTGGCAAAGAGGATGCGTATAAGAGCCAAGGATATAATCATTTTACAATTAGACAGTTACTCGCGCCGTTAGAACAGACTGCCAGCCTTACAGGAATGCGTTATCTACCGCCGTTAGCCTTATTTGGTGCCAGAACGGCAATAGAAGATAACCGAATGTCACTCTATATCAATCATTGGCAACGATTACTTAAAGCATTAATCGAAGATCGTCTCGATCTACGTAAAGCCGCCAAACTCGATAAATTAAACGACCAGCTAGATAGCATCATCAGGGGAGAATAGCGATGACAGGATACTTTCTCCAAGCCTTCATCTATTTGGTTGCTGCGGTTATAGCGGTTCCTCTAGCTAAACGTTTTGGGTTAGGTTCGGTGCTAGGATATCTGATTGCAGGTGTCGTCATTGGGCCAGTTATTGGGTTGGTCGGCGAAGAGACCAGTGTTATTCAACACTTTGCCGAATTTGGTGTGGTGATGATGCTGTTTGTGGTGGGGTTAGAACTAGAACCTAAGATGTTATGGGGGATGCGGCATCGATTAATGGGACTCGGCGGACTGCAAGTTGTACTAACGGCATTCGCAGTCATGGGCATCGCTATCTGGCTTGAGTTTCAATGGAGTATCGCACTCACGATAGGGCTGGTTTTTGCGCTGTCGTCGACAGCGATAGTGTTGCAAACCTTCAATGAGAAAGGGCTCGGTAAAACGGAAGGTGGCCGTAATGCGTTCTCTGTGTTGCTATTTCAAGATATGGCCGTGATCCCAATGCTTGCCTTTATTCCGTTACTCGCCTTACCTGATTTAGTCGATAAGGCACAATTAGTGACGACGAGCGCAGCACAACAGCATGATGACATAAGTTTAGTGGCTGGACTGCCTTCATGGGCCTATGCCATGGTGATAACCACGGCCATAGCAGGATTAGTGGTGGCTGGCCATTACCTTAGTCGTCCACTATTTCGATTTGTTGCTAGTTCTGGGTTGAGGGAGATTTTTACCGCTACTGCGTTGATGTTGGTGATAGGAATTGCCACATTAATGAGTTTAGTAGATTTATCTCCGGCATTAGGCACTTTTTTAGCGGGAGTGATTTTAGCTAACAGTGAATTTCGTCATGAGCTTGAATCCAACATCGATCCCTTTAAAGGCTTATTGCTAGGACTGTTTTTTATCACTGTAGGAGCGGGGATTGATTTTGCGATATTGTGGCAACAATTAGGGATTATTATCCTGTTGACCCTAGGGCTGATGCTGCTAAAAGCCTTTGTGTTATTGATACTCAGTGTATTGTTTAAGATCCGTAAAAGCGACCGCTGGTTATTTGCCCTTAGTCTAGCGCAAGCGGGGGAGTTTGGTTTTGTCCTCTTGAGTTTCTCGGTGCAAAATCATGTTTTGCCGACAGACATGGCGCAGACTTTATCCCTGGTCGTGGCAATCAGTATGTTCTTAACTCCAGGGTTATTTATCGCCTTTGAAAAGTTAATTCAACCGCGTTATCGGGTCGCTAAAAGTGAACGAAAGGCCGATGATATCGACGAGCTAGGCACGGTTATCATTGCTGGTATGGGACGTTTCGGTCAGGTGGTCAATCGTCTTTTGACCGCTAATGGTGTCAAAACCGTAGTGCTGGACCATGATATTAGCCAGATCGATGTATTACGTAAGATAAACATCAAGAGTTATTTTGGTGATGCCAGTCGCGCCGATCTACTGCATACCGCTGGTATCGAAGAGGCATCTTTGTTGGTGGTCTCTATGGATAACCCTGACAGTGCCACCGAGGTGGTCAAGTATGTGAAGAAAACCTATCCACAGGTCAAAGTGTTAGCGCGGGCATTCGACCGCGGCCACGCTTATATGCTTCGTAGTGCAGGGGCGGATTATATTCAAAAAGAGACATTGTTATCAGCGTTAGAATTGGGTGCCGATGCAATGAGATGTTTAGGCTTTCATCCATTTCATGTTGAGCAGCAGAAAAATATATTTAGACGGGTAGAGAAGCGCAGCTCAGATATTCTTTATCAGGCTTGGTGTGATGACAGCTCTGGTGAACGCTTCGATAACAATTACCGTAAATTATTTATCGAGCTTGAAGAAACGATTAAGAAAGAAATGCTTGCCGACCGAAGTGATAAACATGCCACCAGTGAGCGTGGTTGGACGCCACCACCGAAAGGCTATGATGAGATACTCGAGGGTGAGGAGCCGCTGCCATTAACGCCTGCTGAGGATCAGATCAAGCCTTAAGGGCCAAGAGACTGGGTTGTAACGCCTCGGGCAGTGCCAGCTGCATTGGCTCATGACTCACGGGGCAGGTGAAATTTAGGAAGCATGCGGTTAATTGCAGGTTTGGATCGCCTTCCACTGCAGCGCCATGTTGCCTGTCACCAATGACAGGATAACCCATGCTAGCCATGTGGATTCGAATTTGGTGCTTACGACCCGTTTCTATTTTGACTTGGACCAACGAGCGATTATTGTCGCCATCGTACTCCACCAAGTGAGCATGAGAACACGCACTTTTGCCATCGACATCTGTTGTTATCGTTTGCTGTTGTTGGGGAAATTCACCCGCAACAATTACGCGGTATTGTTTATCGAGTTGACGATGTTCAAATTGTGCGGCCAGCGCTGCGGTGGTGGTTTTGCTGTGACCAATAATGACTAAACCCGTTGCAGCTCTATCGAGTCGGTGAATGATAAACGCCGGACGCTGCGGGGTAAGGTGAGTTTCGACAAAGCGATTGATGGTGGTGTGGTCGCTCCATTTTGATCCCTGACATAACATGCCGTACGGCTTATACCAAATGCTATAGTCGCCCTTATCGAGTAATAATTGGGCGTCATCGACGGTTTGAGCCAGCACATCTGCGTTGTAGTATAGGTGCAGCTGATCGTCGACTTTTAACGATTTTTTTGCTCGCCTTAAGCGCTGGGTATACTTACCACGAGTCAGCCATACAGCGCCTTTTGCCATTGCCTGCTTGATAGTCTGTTTCGAGTGCTGACTTTGCTTAGCTAATAAACTACAGGCATCGCTACTTGGATCGGTAACGGTTATATGGCATTCGCACTTACTTTGACTCATGGTGGAGATGATCTACTTTGGCTGTTGGACAGCGCCAGTTTACACCATTTTAACGCTATTTAGTGAACCCAATTCATGCTCAGTTTCAATCCCAATCGGTATACTCACAGTGCGGCTGATTAGTGCTATACTCATTTTGATTTCTCTATACCGTCGTGATAGCTAATACCAACTTAGTATAACGATGTGTTTGCAACGAGTGAAAAGCCTAGTTGAACTAGGGCCAAACTCGTTAACACAGCATCAAAAGTGCTAAAACTCGCCGGTTAGGTGTGTTTTTGGCTTACGACTTCTGCGTTGAATGGTCTGACAAGGGAACAAGCATTCCTTCATCGATTCGCCTTGTGAATGAGTTGCCAAAAAACACGCTGAGTAGACCACTTTCTTATACTGATTGGTATAAGATCGATAAAAAGTGGAAATAAGCATAGGGACAGAGCCTGTCAACTCAGGGAGAGAAGTATGCTGCATGTTATCGTTAGAGTCGGTATTCTGTTGTTGGTTTTGTTTAGTCAATTGATATGGGCCGATCCTACTCAAACTCCAAGTCAAGTACGTTATAACCTGTCTGATGAATATATTGATCTCAAGCAAACTTACTTTATCGACCTGTTAAGGTTAGCGATGGAGAAGAGCCAGCAGCAGTATGGCGATTTCGAGTTGCAAGCCGTAGCAATCGATATGCCTCAGCGTAGAGCTATCAAGTCTGTGCAAGAGTCCGAACTGGATGTTGTTTGGACCATGAGCTCTATCGAAAGAGAACAACAATTAAAGCCTGTCTATTTCCCTTTGTTGAAAGGGCTTTTGGGCTATCGCATTGCCGTTATCCGCAAAGAAGATGAAGATAAATTTATTGATATTAATGACCTAGAAGAACTGCAAAGGATCCCCGTAGGCCAAGGGCTTGATTGGCCCGATAGTGATATTCTTCAAAAACAAGGCTTTACCTTAGTCCGAGGCGCCGACCATAATCTCCTAACAATGCTCAATAAAAAACGTTTTGATTACTATCTTCGAGGAATACATGAGCCTTGGAGCGAACTCGTCGGTCGATCCAATTTGATGGTCGAGACAACTTTCGTCATCATTTATCCTGCCCCAATCTATTTTTTTGTTAGACAAGATAATGATTTATTAGCCGAAAGAATTGAATATGGTCTTAGGGCCGCTTTGGCCGATGGCAGTTTTGACAGCCTATTTTATGATCACGCAATCACTCGCGGCGTACTAGAGCGTGTTAACCTTCTTACACGTCGAGAGTTTAGAATTGATAATCCGTTTTTGTCCGATAGCTCTAAGAACTTATTGAGTGAAAGGCAGTTATGGTTTAATGAATAATTGTTTTCGCTAATGTATTTGCGTTGACCTCATATTAGGTAAAATCGATGCCTTGCCGAGTAACGAACTCGTTAAGCCGATTGACTATAATTTAATCCGATTTCAGGTTCTCTAGTATTTACCTTCGTCATAATGAAGCATATCGAATTAATAAGCTCAGGCTATTAAAAGTTAAATTCATTCTTGGTATTAAAGTGGTGATTTAATCTTGCTGTGATCTATAAATAAGACTAAATTCATAGCAGTAGAGTATGTTTTTTAAACAGTTCACCTAGGCGTGTCGGTATAGTGGAATTAAAATTCGATAAGGATTACTCGATTAACGCGTCTTGAAATTAAGGTTGTCTTTATGATCCATAATGAACAAATGACGTTAGTGTTAGAGGCATTACCCGATCCTGCGTTCATTTTATCGAAAAGCGGTAAATATATTGCCGTGTTTGGTGGTAAAGATAGCCGTTATTATCATGATGGTAGCAACTTAGTCGGATTGACCCTTGACGAGGTGTTGACTCCGAATAAGGCAAATTGGTTTTTAAGCATCATTGAGCGCGCACTTAGCAGTAAAAAATTACAGGTCGAAGAGTATGAACTAAGCAACAAGGATGTAAAAGGCTTGCCTGATGAAGGACCTGCACAGCCAATTTGGTTCGAGGGACGTATTCAAGCGCTGGATTTTTTAGTTGATGACGAAGAGGTTGTACTTTGGGTTGCTAGTAATATTTCCCAACGGCATGAGTTTGAAATCCAACTGCGAGAACTTAGTGATACCGATCAATTAACGGGACTGTTTAATCGGCGTCGTTTAGAGCGAGATTTAACCTTTCAATATGACAGTTTACAACGCTACGGCATTCCGACCGCTATTTTAATGTTAGATTTAGATCACTTAAAATTGATCAACGATAAATTGGGTCATCAGGTCGGTGATGAGACGATTGTTGCCGTTGCCAAAACTTGTAGAATTCATTTTAGAAAAACCGATAGCGCTTATCGTTATGGTGGTGATGAGTTTGTGATCTCGCTACCAGGAACAAACCAAGATCAATCTATGGCATTTGCAGAACACCTCAGGCTTGCTTTTAATGACGAGTTACAAAAACTGGCTCGAGATGGATTGTTTGCTACAGTAAGCATTGGTGTCGCGACGATTGAGCCGCAAGACGACTCCTATGAAGATACCCTGAAACGAGCGGATATCGCCCTTTATCAAGCTAAGCATGCGGGGAAAAATCGGGTGGCTATAGCACAGAGTTAACTTTAGGCTGTCGTATTTTCGTTGCCAGTTGCTACTGCCTAAAACGATATCGCCGTAATATTAAACTCGATCCTCAAACTCAAGTTGTTAAAGCCCTTATTGAATTAGTCTTGTTGCGATAAAAGCGATCACCAGCATGGTTATCGTGTTTTAGGTTCATTTTCTGACACTTTCCCCATGCTTTAATGCAAATTCACTTGTCCTTGAGCGTTGACGAGCATACTGTTAATAGTAATTGTTCTCATTATAGTGGTTGCATTATGTGGTTTTCTAGTGCGAGAAGGGGTTGAGTTATGGAAGTACATTTACAAGCAAAGATTAAACATTGGCTCAGTCTCGATGCTGATGAAAAGAGTCGTAAACAGATCCACACTTTGCTTGATAACGGTGATAGTGACGAATTAGCCAAGCGATTTAGCGGGCGTCTTATGTTTGGCACCGCAGGTATTCGTGGTGTGGTGGGAGCTGGCCCAATGAGAATGAACCGTTTAGTGGTTCAACAAACATCGAAAGGGGTGGCTGAATACCTTAAAGCTCAGATAAAGGATGCGTCAACTCGCGGCGTTA